>NZ_JAFMNX010000001.1 GCF_018457165.1 Tianweitania aestuarii
GCAATCTCATGCGAGAGCGCCGTAAACGGAGATGCGACAGCGACTTCCATGACTTAGGTCAAGCCGACTGTTCATGGTGGCCGTGGTGGGGAAGCCCACATTCGTTCCGCAACTGGCCGCCTTATTGGGACACCTTGGGTAAGGGCGGCGGACTGCGGAGACGGATAGGTGAGCACATCTGCCTACGCTGCTCTCTTCACATTGAAGAATGTTGATGAGGCCACGAAAGCGTACTTGAAGAGGGCGAGCGCGACGACATCAAGCGGGGTCGATCACGTCACTTGGGGGGACGTGAAGTCTAACACTTCTCTCTTCGTGAGTAGGCTGCATAGGGACCTGAAGCTTGACTACAACTTAAGTCCGCTTCGTCCTATTCCTATACCGAAGCCGAATGGCAAAGGGATGCGAGTGATCTGCGTTCCTACGATCCGCGATAGGATCGTGCAGCGGATGCTCGTTCAGCACCTTATGACGCGCCCTGGCGCTGCGCTGATACGCAACAGCGTGAGCTACGCCTTCATGTCCTCCGTAGACGACGACAAGAAGGGCATTCACCCTGCGCAAAACAAAGCCTTAGAGCTGCGCCGCAAGTTTCCTTGGGCCCACAAGTCCGACATTACGTCCTTCTTCGACAACATTCCGAGGAAGCAGGTGGTTGATCGGACTATGCAGATGTTTCGTCAGCCGAGCTTTCGGGGACTGTTGCAGAAGACAGTCGCCTGCGAAGTCGCTCGCGTTGACCCCGGTACGAACCGGAGGGTCGATCAAGCTGGGCTCCGACCTGGGATAGGGGTGCGGCAGGGTATGCCCATCTCACCCTTCCTCTCGAACGTTATCCTACAGCGCTTCGACAGCGGCATGGCGGCTAACGGATTCCATGCAGTCCGATACGCGGATGACTTCATCGTCTTCTGCGAGAGCCGTGATGAGTGCCTTCGCGTGGACAACCTGGCCCGCAGCTTACTGAATGAGCAGAGCTTTACCCTTCCCGCTCTGGAGCCAGGGAGCAAGACGCAGATTGCAGAGCCGGAGGAGGCAATTGAGTTCCTGGGGTTGGAGATAGCGAAAGCATCTGACGCTCTTGGCGACTACGCCCTTTGCATCACGCCGAAGCAGCTCGCCCACATTCGGGACGAGTTGGGGTACTTCCGGGATTTCGATCGTTTGGCTCGGGATCGCGTCACCCTTGCCGCTGCCGTGCAAGGGGCGACGAACAGGATCGCAGGCTACCGCGCAGCGTACACTGCCGCGTCGAACGTCAGCCAGCTCATCAAGGTGCTTAACAACGAGGCCCGTGAGAGCACGCGTGCCCTCTTCGTTAAAGCGTTCGGTGAAAAGGCGGTGAGCGAACTGTCTGCGAACAAGGCGATGGTCCTGGGGATCAAGGAGTTCCCAGAAACCAAGGTTGCAAGCCGCAGAAGGTGATGTGTCCCTTAGGCATCGCGTGTCGTCTCAGATTGAGCGTAGTTCCCCACGTTGGAGAGATAGCGAGGGAGACGGTTCACCGCCTCCGATAGCCGCTGCATCTCCAACGCACCAACGTAACGGTTATCCTGTCCATCTAGCCTGTGGCCCGTGATGCGCTTCCGCCGAGTGTCGGAGACATCAAGGTTCACAAGCTCTGTCGAAAAGCGATGACGCCACCCATGGTTCGGGCTGACCTCTCCTGACAGCACCGCTTCGAGGTTGAGGCCTCGTATCCAGTCCCCCAAGCGGTTCACGGCGACCGACTTCCGAGGCCGCTTACCATCCTCATCGCCGCCTTCTCGGTCCTCGTAGAAGAGCCTTCCAGCAGCTTGCGCTTTCACCCACTCAACGAAGCCAAGCTCTATTAGATGGTCATGAAGCGGGACTACGCGACGGGACGCCTTGTTCTTCACCCGGCCAGCGCCAGGAGCGAAGTCCATCATCCATAGTCCCGTCTCGGGCTCCTGCTTCACGTCCTCTTTTCGGAGTTGGACCACTTCACCAGCTCGGGCTCCGCTGTAGGCTAGAAGCCACGGAACCCAACGCCGGATCGGGTTCGTCTCCTTCAGCGACGCGCCAAGGATCGTCTCGGCCTCCGCTTTAGTGAAGCCACGCTTGCCATCTCCTTCCTCCCTGCGGTGTATCTTCGGCACGTCTGCAGTAGGGGCGCTCGGGACGTATCGTTTCCCACGCGCCCACCGGTATATGGTCTTGATTGCAGCGAAGTAGGTCTCGTTGATCGTTTTTGCGCTGCGGCCCTTCTCCACCAGCATGGCCATCCACGCGATAATGGCTTCCGCTGTGATCGCTGACGCGTCTTCCGTCTTGGCGTGGTCCGTCAGGCTCTGGACACTACGGGTCCACTCGGAAACTGTCTTCGGCGCATATCCGCGTTCCTTCGCCAACTTGCCGAAGAGGGTGATGAGCTTGTCCCCATCCGCCGTCTTAGACTGCGCTGTTGATGCGGCGGTGCTCTGCTGAGGCTTTGGAGGCGTCCATGTGGGAAACCGCTGGGTGCGGGTGTCTGGTCCGTAGTCTCCGTCAGCGTTCCGCATCAGGTCCATAGCGGCGTCCTGCAGGGCCTTGCCAGTCTCTTCGATCAAACGCCTGCGGCTATCGTCATCCACAAGGAAGCCGAGGGTCGCGAGCTTGCTGTCCGCCCAGAAGCCGAACCGCTCCTCCATGCTCTTCTGGCGGATCGTAGCGTCATCACTGATCATGAGGGCGGCCCGGCCGAACCTTCCCTCGGTCGCCGCGATGTTCGCCACCTCCACCCCTGCCCACATCTCAGGCTTGCCCGGATCGTCTTCGATTGCTTCCACGAACTCACGGTAAATTTCGCCAGCGAGCGCCAAAGCTTCCTTATGGGTCAACCTTCGGGTTCCATCGCGCACGGACTGCCACATCCTTGCGAGGTATGCCGTGATGGTCGCAGTCCGAAGCTTAGCCTCGGCGGGGTCGCTGGTGCGGAGAGAAAGACGAATGTCTGGTGTCGTCGGAGAGATGGTCACAGGGATGACCTTATCTCCAAGCGGAATAGCCAGCTTGAGACCTCGGGTCTTCGTCTTCACATCGGCCGGGATGCGTTGGACGAACTGCTTATTTTGGGTGCCGGGTCGTTTCATCGGACGGGCTATTGCAAGGGGCATGTTGTGCAGTCCTGTTGTACAGGCCGCCCCATGCAATCCCTTGTAATCGCTTAAGTCTCGGGCTTCCCTGAACAATCAGGGGAGTTGGTGCCCAGGAGAGGACTCGAACCTCCACGCCTCGCGGCACACGGACCTGAACCGTGCGCGTCTACCAATTCCGCCACCTGGGCAGGTGTGCGCCGCCGATGTACGTGCGGCGCTTCGGTCTGTCAACGTACAATCTTCGCTGTTTTCAGCAATCTTCGCAGATGCGTCATTCTGCGAAGATTGTGAGCCGGCCCTAGTTGCCGGCCGGACTGAAAATTACAGCGTTTCCTTGGATGCGACCGTCGAATCTGCATTGAGCTTGTAGACGATCGGGACGCCTGTTCCGAGCTCCATCGAGACGACTTCCTCACCCGTCAGACCATCGAGCGCCATGATAAGGGCGCGCAGGGAATTGCCGTGGGCTGCGACGAGCACGGTTTCGCCGCGCAGCACGTGCGGCTGGATCTCGTGCATGTAGTAGGGCCACACGCGAGCACCCGTATCGCGCAGGCTTTCGCCACCGGGCGGTGGGACGTCATAGGAGCGGCGCCAGATGTGAACCTGGTCTTCGCCCCATTTGGCGCGCGCATCGTCCTTGTTGAGGCCTGACAGGTCGCCGTAATCGCGCTCGTTCAGCGCCTGATGACGGATCGTCTTGAGATTGTCTTGCGCAAGTTCACCGAGGATCAGCGAGCAAGTGTTCTGCGCCCGCTTCAGGTCGGATGTATAAGCGAGATCGAACTTGAGCCCGCGCGCGGCAAGCTTTGTGCCGGCGGCCTTGGCTTCGGTGACGCCCTGGTCGGTCAACTCGGGATCACGCCAGCCGGTGAACAGGTTCTTGAGGTTCCAATCGCTCTGGCCATGGCGCACGAGCACGAGGGTACCGGACATAATTCTCTCCCAGTTCGTTCGATGATCAGAAGGCAGGACTGGCGGTCATGCCAGGCCAAGAACGTCTCGCATGGAATACAGGCCGGATTTGCGTCCGCGCGCCCACAAGGCTGCCCGTACGGCGCCGCGGGCGAAAATCGAGCGGTCTTCGGCCATGTGGCCAAGCGCGATGCGCTCGCCCGCGCCAGCGAGGATCACGGAATGCTCGCCCACAACGGAGCCGCCGCGCAAGGTGGCAAAGCCGATCGTGCCCGCTTCGCGTGCGCCGGTATGGCCGTCACGGCTGCGTACGCTGTTTTCGTTCAGATCCACAGCGCGGCCCTTTGCTGCGGCGTCACCCAGCAGCAGGGCGGTGCCGGACGGGGCATCCACCTTGTGGCGATGGTGCATTTCCAGAACCTCGATGTCGAAGTCAGCTGCGGGCAAAGCGCGGGCCGCCTGTTCCACCAACGCGGCGAGGAGATTGACGCCGAGGCTCATATTGCCGGATTTCACGATCGCCGTGTGGCGCGCGGCGGCGAGGATCTTGGCATCGTCGTCTGCCGAACAGCCGGTGGTGCCGATCACATGCGCGATATGCGCTTGTGCGGCATAGCCGGCAAACTCAACGGTCGCGGCAGGCGAGGTGAAATCAAGCACACCATCTGCCTGGGCAAAGACCAGCAGCGGGTCATCACTGACGATGACGCCGAGCGAGCCGACGCCGGCAAGCTCGCCCGCATCACGTCCAATCGCTGCGGACCCCTGACGCTCCACAGCACCCGACAAAACGGCCTCTGCCGATTCGCCGATAGCGCGGATCAGCGCCTGACCCATGCGGCCGCCGGCACCCACCACGACCAGTCGCATCGGGCTCAAGGCGTTCTCGCTCGTCATGGAAGTGTCTTTCGCTGGAGGGGCGGCAGTTCGGATGCGGCGCGGTCTTCCACGAGCTCCAGTCCCTTTTGTGTTTGAAGACGATAGAAGCGTGCATAGATGCCGTTCTTATCCGCGAGAAGCGCGTCATGTGTGCCTTGCTCGACGACCTCGCCGGAGTCCATCACCACGATCTTGTCGGCATTCACCACCGTCGACATTCGGTGGGCAATCACGATCGTGGTTCGACCCTGCATCACACGCTCGAGTGCGGCCTGCACCTGCGCTTCCGATTCATTGTCGAGCGCCGAAGTGGCTTCATCGAGCACGAGGATCGGCGCATTGCGCAGGATGGCGCGGGCGATCGATACGCGCTGTCGCTGCCCGCCTGACAGTGTGGCACCGCTTTCGCCGACCAAGGTGTCATAACCTTCGGTTTGAGCGCGAATGAAGGTGTCGGCATAGGCGATGCGAGCGGCTTCCTCGACCTCGGCATCGGTCGCATCGGGGCGGCCATAGCGGATGTTGTCGCGGATCGTGCCTTCGAACAAATAAGGCTGCTGCGAAACATAGGCGATCTGGCTGCGCAGCGACTGCTTGGTGACGCCGGCAATATCCTGATCATCCACGGTAATGCGGCCGGACTGGAGATCGTAGAACCGCAGCAGAAGCGAGATCAGCGTCGATTTGCCCGCGCCTGAGGAGCCCACGATTGCTGTCGTCTGGTTGGCTCCGGCCACGAAGGAAACGGCGCGCAGTACGGGCAGCGTTTCGTCATACGCAAAGCTGGCAGTCTCGAAGCGGATCGCGCCAGCCTGAACCTTCAGCTCCGTCGCACCAATGGCGTCGCGCTGATGGGGCTCGATATCGAGAATCTCGTAGATCATGCGCGCGTTGACGAGCGACTTTTCCAGGTTGACCTGGACGCGCGCCAAACGGCGGGCGGGGTCGTAGGCCAGCATCAAGGCGGTGATAAAGGCAAACACCGCGCCGGGCGGCAGCTGTTCATAGGCCGCGCGATAACCGGAATAGGCGATCACCCCGGCCACCGCCACACCGGCCAGAATTTCGGCGATGGGCGTGGTGCGCTCGGAAACCTGCGCGATCTTGTTGGCGCGCTGTTCGGCATCATCAATCAGCGTGCCGATACGCCGCGACAGCTGGTCTTCCATCGTGAAGGCCTTGACGATGGCCACGCCCTGGGTCGCTTCCTGGATAGCCCCGACGAGACGGGAATTGATTACGACGGCTTTGCGCGCAGCCTTGCGCAGGCGCCGCATCAGCGTGTTGACCGCAAAGATCAGCGGCGGACCGATCAGAAGCGCGATCATGGCCAGAAACGGATCCTGGTAGATCATCACACCCACCAGCGCGAGCAGTGACACCAGATCGCGCGCAATCGAAGTCAGCGTCATCGAAAGAAGATCACGCACGCCGTTGACGTTTTCGGTGATCCGCGCGGCCAGCTGGCCGGAGCGCTGGTCACTAAAAAAGCCGATGCCGAGCTTCATCAGATGGTCGAAGATGCGCTTCTGGTAGCGCGCAACGAGATTGTTGCCGACGCGCGCCAGGATCACGGATTGCGCATATCCGGCGATGCCGCGAATAAGAAAGGCCGCGAAGATCGAGAATGAGATGACAGCAATCAGGTCGGCCCGCGCATTGACGAAGATCTCGTCGATGACGTCGCGCATGATCCAGGCGCTGAATGCGGTGGTGCCGGCGATCGCCAGCAGGCAAAGAATGGCGATCGTGTAGGAGCCGGCATAATCCCGGCTGTTTTCCGCCAGCATGCGCTTCAGGATGGCGTAGGTTTCGCCCCTGAAAATGCCCTGCCTGGTTTTACCTGCCTCGTTCTGCTTGATGGCCGTCAACCGCTCGTCCAGTTTGTTGAACAACCGGCGCAGCATGCACCCGGCTGTTGGCGCCTTCATAAAGGCATCGCGGCCACATTTCTATCGGCGAAATCGCGGAACATTCCCGTCGAGCTGAAGCGCGGTCTCAAGCGCTCCAGCGGCGGCCGTGTGTTTCGACCCCAAACAAAGCGGGTGTGCGGGCAAAAGCCGCCAGGCCAGCCAGCGCGGCCAGTGGGTGGGTGATGACGTAGACCGGCATCGTGCTGAGAAGGTGGCTATGCGGCGCCTTGTCTTCGAAAGCGCTGCGGAACGCACCGGTTTTCAGCGCCGGAATGATCTTTTGTGCAATGCCACCGGTCAGGAACACGCCGCCCTTGCTCATGAACACGAGCGCCAGATCGCCGGCCGTGCGACCTAGCGCCGTCACGAACATCTCGACGGCTTCGACGGCCATGGCATCGGATGTGTCGAGCGCACGCGCCGTCACCTCGGCCGGCGTGGTCAAGGTAGCCTCCTTGCCGTCGGTCTTCGCAATGGCACGATAAAGGTTCACCAGACCACGGCCGCTCAGCAGCTGCTCGCCGGAAACACGGCCCTCGATCTTTTCGATGTGCGGCCATACCGCGTAATCGCGCTCGGTTCGTGGCCCGATATCCATATGGCCGCCTTCGCCGGGAACGGGCACCCAGGTGTGAACGGCATGAACGAGACCGGCGACACCAAGCCCGGTGCCCGGACCAAGCACGACACGGCTGGCAAGCGGCTCGGCCGGGCCGCCGCCGATCTGTTCCATGTGCTGCTCACCCAAGGCCACGACGGCAAGTGCCTGCGCCTCGAAATCATTGAGCACGATCAGTTCGGAAAAGCCGAGTTCGCCGAAGAATGTCTTCGGCCGAACAACCCACGGGCAGTTGGTCAGGCGGATTTCGTCGCCTTCCACCGGACCTGCAACGGCCAGCACCGCCGAAAGCGGACGCAACGAGGTGCGGTCCAGAATGGAGGTCTGGATCGCATCATCGATCGTGGCGAAATCCGCCGTTTGCACGATGGGAAATTCCTTGGGATCGGCATGCGGACCGGTCAGGATCGCGAAGCGGGCATTGGTGCCGCCGATGTCGCCGATCAGAACCGGGAACTTCAACACCGTGTCTTCAAAAAGCTGAGCCATTTCGTTTCCGCCTGTTCCGCCTGGTCATGCGCCGTTCCAACCGGCTTCCTCGCTACGAAGGATCATCTCCGCAGAAGCCCGGTTGAGCGCCATTGCAATGTCGTAAACGATGCCGAGCCGCATAAGTGCCTTGACGTCGACATCATGCGGCATCGGCGTCAGGGGATCGACAAAGAAGATAAGAATATCGATGGCGCCTTCCGCAATCAGAGCGCCGATCTGCTGGTCGCCGCCAAGCGGTCCGCTCTTCAGAAGCGTTACATCGAGTTGGGGGCAGGCTGCTTTGACCAGGCTGCCGGTCGTACCCGTCGCAACGAGGCTGCAGGTCTCGAAAAAGGCAGCATGCACGGACACGAAGGCGACGAGGTCGTCCTTCTTCAAATCATGCGCAATGAGGGCGATGCGGCGGGACATGGGCAGACCAAACTAAATCGATTGAGACCTAGTCCGGTTCGACGCTGCCGCCAAGGCTTTCCGGGCGCTTTATTGCGCCAATGGGCGCGGAGTGGGCACCGGAATCGCGTTCGGCAGTTCCGGTTCGACGGCGGACACGGTCGGGATGACATTCGCCACGCGGTTGCTGCCGCCGCCTACCGTCACCGACGCTTCGGACTGCGGCGCGGGTGCTTCCAGCACCATGCGGCACTCCTTGGGCAACGCTTTCATCGTCATCACATCACGGGCCCGTGGCGCCTGTGGGCCGGTAGACTTGCGCCAGGGCTCTTCGGTGAACCACCAGGCAAGCGACTTGTCGCAACCGTCGCCGGTGCCCGTGGATTCCTGGGCCTTGCAGTCGACCGAACCGGGTGGGCAGCCGATGCGAACGTGGAAATGGTAGTCGTGGCCCCAGAAAGGCCGCACCTTGTTGAGCCAGGCACGATCGCCCTTCACCGTGTCGCAAAGCTTCTTCTTGATGCCTGGATGAACGAAAATGCGCTCGACTTCCGGATAACCGGCAGCGCGCTTCAGGATCGCGGCATGCGCCGGCGTCCAAAGCCGGTCATCGACGGTCAAACCACCGCCCTTGATCATGGACTTGGGTTCGAAGCTTTCCCGCTCCGGTCCGGACAAACGCCGCTTCGGCATCGGCGTGAACCAGATGTCGGCATCGAGCCCGACTTGGTGCGAGGCATGGCCGGACAACATCGGGCCTCCGCGCGGCTGCGAAATATCGCCCAGCATCAGGCCGTTCCAGCCGTCCTTGGCGGCCCCATCATCCGACAAGCGTTCCAGAACCTGGATGAGCTGTGGGTGTCCCCAGCGACGGTTGCGCGACAAGCGCATGGCCTGCCAATGCGGACCATCCACCGCCATGGCGATGCCACCACCGAAGCAGCCTTTGGAATAAAAGCCATAGGACTTGGCAGGAATGGCGGCGGGCAGGGATTTGGACCCGAACAGGTCCTTGGCAAGCGGCTCTGCGGCGTTGGCCTGCGGAACGGCAGGAACAAGAGCGAGCAGGGTGGCGCAGGCAAAAACCGCGCGGAGCCATCGAGAAGGTGTGCGCATCGGGTGATCTCCAACGGCGCATGGGCCGCCTTTGGAGATGATCCTTCCGCCGCCAAGGTTAACGGAAGCTTAACGTCACACGTTCCAGCTCGCTGATGGTGCGTGAGGAGGCTTACCCAGCGTCGCGCCAGTTGCCGGCTTGCATCATTGCCTGGAGCGCAACCCGGTAGTTCGGATAACGAAACGCGTATCCGGCTTGCCGCAGCTTGGCGTTGGAGATGCGCTTGTTGTCGCCATAGAAGCTGCGTGCCATCGGCGACATGTCGGCTTCATCGAACGGGATCGCAGGCGGTGGCTCCACGCCCATGAGATCTGCCGCGAAGGTAATGACATCCTGAGGCGGCGCGGGCTCGTCGTCGACGATGTTGAAGGCGCCTCCGATTTTTCCCCGAGCCAACAGTTCCGTTGCTCCCGCGATGTCTTCGACATGGATGCGGTTGAAGACCTGACCCGGCTTTATGATGCGTCTGGCCTTGCCGTCTTCGAGGTTCAGGAAGGTGTTGCGCCCCGGCCCGTAGATGCCGCCTAAGCGAAGCTGGGCAACCGGGATTCCCTTGGCGCTGCCAAAGGCGTTCCAGGCTTGTTCGGCGACAACACGTTGCTGCCCCCGTGTCGAGGTTGGATCTCGCAGATCGTCTTCCGCCACCCAGCCGCCAGCGCGATCGCCATAAACGCCGATGGTCGAAAGATAACCGACCCATTGCAGCGCCGGTGTCTGGTCCCGCAGCAGATCGCCAGCGGCGTTCAGAACGGGATCGCCGGTCGCATCCGGCGCGGCGGACAGGATCAGATGCGTGGTCTGCCTGATCTCGGCAGCCAGCGCCTCGGTTACACTTCCGTCGAACTGGAATGGTTCGATGCCGAGCTGCTTCAAGGCTGCGAAATTCGCGGTCGAGCGGGTTGTGCCGCTGACGGGAACGCCGGCTTGGGCGAAGCACTGCCCGATGGCGCGGCCGGAATAGCCTGCCCCGAAGATCAAAACGCGCATGGTCATGCGTCCTCAAACACCGGCAATACCGCGCGCCATTCTGCGCGCACGTCCGCGTCGGCCTCATTCTCATGGCGCTGCGCGAGACCCGCAAAGGCCGCGCCCGCCATCAATTGCGACAGCGCCCACACGGCGGCACCGCGCACCAGCGGGTTCGGATCGGCCAGCAGCGCTTCGCAAGCCGGGATCAGCGTTGCATCTCCGGAATTGCCCGCAGCAATCAGGACATTGCGCAAAAATCGATCGCGCCCGATGCGTTTCACCGGCGAACCGCTGAACAGCGTGCGAAACGCCGCATCATCCAGCGCCAGCAGTTCAGCCATTCGCGGTGCCCGCAGATCGTCACGCGCGGCAAACTTCGCTTCGGCCGCAACCTGCGCGAACTTGTTCCAGGGGCAGGCGGCGAGGCAATCGTCGCAGCCATAGATGCGGTTGCCGATCGCTGGCCTGAATTCGGGCGGGATCGGGCCCTTGTTCTCGATGGTGAGATAGGAAATGCAGCGCCGTGCATCGAGCCGGTAAGGAGCCGGAAAGGCGTTTGTCGGGCAGGCAGTCTGACAGGCGTTGCAGCGGCCGCAATGATCGGCAACCGCGTCATCGGCTGGAAGTTCAACCGTGGTGAAGATGGAGCCGAGAAACAGCCATGAGCCGAACTGACGGCTGACCAGATTGGTGTGCTTGCCCTGCCAGCCAAGCCCGGCCTGTTCTGCAAGCGGCTTTTCCATCACCGGGGCGGTATCCACGAAGACCTTGACGTCGGCGCCCGCACGCGACGCGAACTTGCCGGCAAGCGTCTTCAGCTTGCCCTTGACCACATCATGATAATCGCGGTTCTGCGCGTAAACGGAGATGGCCGCGCGATCCTTTTGCGCATGCACGGCGCGCGGATCGCTGTCGGGACCATAATTCATGCCAAGCATGATCACGGAGCGAACGTCACCCCATAGCGCCTGAGGATCGGCCCGCTCGTTCCTGCGAGTTTCCATCCAGTCCATTGAGCCATGATGGCCATCGCTTAAGAAGACCTGCAGCCGTTCGGGGGCGCGTGGAATGGAATTCGGCCGGGTGATGCCGATCGCATCGAACCCCACCGCTTTCGCCTCGACTTCGAGGAAAGCCCGCAACCGCGCTGCCCTCCCGGAAGCGGCGGTTATCATGTCAAAAGTCCAGATCCGCGTAATGCGACGACGGCGAAACGCCGCGTACCCGGTCGGCCAGGATCGAACGGAAGGCCGGGCGTGATTTCATGCGCGTGTACCAGTCCTTGGCCGCCGGATATTCGCTCCAGTTGATCTCGCCGAGGTAATCGAGCGTCGCCAGCGTGGCTGCACCTGCCATGTCGGCATAGGTGATGCGATCGCCGGCCAACCAGTTACGCGTACCGGCCAGCCAGTTCGTATATTTCATATGCTGCTTGAGGTTGGAGCGAGCTGTGCGGATCACCGCCGAATCGGGTGAACCGCCGCCTTCGCCAGCCGGCATTAGCGGCTTGTAAACGCGTTCGCGCACGAGGTGGCGCGTCACTTCGTTTTCGGTCTTGCCGAGATACCAGTCCACCAAGCGGCGGATTTCGGCACGCTCCACGGATGTGTCGGCAAACAAGCGCCGTTCGCGCTTCAACACGCCGCGCGTTTCATCGATATATTCGGAAATCACGGTGCCGCCGACGATCGGGACATCGCCTTCCGCCAGCAAAACGGGAATCGAGCCTGCGGGGTTGAGCGTCAGGAACTCTTTGCGCCGGGCCCAGGGTCGCTCCTCGATCAGGGCGATCTCTTCGCCGTATTCCCCGAAGATGAGGCGAATGAACCGGCTGGCTGCGGACATTGGGTGATGAAAAAGGGTCAGCATATCCGCTTCTGAAATGAGAGGCTGGCATTTGGCCGGCTGTGCCGCTACAGGCCGCGCCTGTGTCCGAGGATGCGATCAAGGCTGGTCCTATAGGAGCAGATCGCGGCGCTGACAAGCAAGCGCTGAGTGGTCATGACTCGGACAAGGTTCATGCGCAATGGTGCGGCCGCCGCAATCCGACCGGCCTCGAAGGTAAACACATGGCAGACCAGACAATCGTTGAAGCGCTTCTTCTTGGCGCATTGGAAGGTCTGACCGAGTTTCTGCCGGTATCCTCCACAGGCCACCTCCTGCTGGCGGGGCACTTCCTGGGCTTTCAATCAACCGGCAAGGCTTTCGAAGTTTTGATCCAGGTCGGCGCCATATTGGCGATCCTGACCGTTTATTTCGGCCGCCTTTGGGACCTGTTCGTACATCTTCCGCGAAGCAGGGCGGCGCAACGCTTTGTTCTTGGCGTTCTGGTGGCGTTTTTGCCTGCAGCCGTAATTGGCGTGTTCGCGCATGGCTTCATCAAGGCCGTGCTGTTCGAATCACCGATGACGATCTGCATCGCCCTTATCCTGGGCGGCATCGTGCTGTTGTGGGTGGATCGCCGGGCCGAACAGCCGATCTATAACGACCTGATCGATTATCCGCTCTCGCTGTGCCTGAAGATCGGCTTCTTTCAGTGCCTGGCGATGATCCCCGGCACGTCGCGCTCCGGCTCCACGATCGTTGGCGCGCTTTTGATGGGCGCCAGCAAGCGTTCGGCCGCCGAGTTCTCGTTTTTCCTCGCCATGCCGACAATGGCCGGCGCGTTTACCTTCGACCTGATCAAGAACTGGGACGTTCTGACAGCAGCCGACCTGCCGATCATTGGCGCCGGCTTCATCATGGCCTTCATCGTCGGCGTTCTGGTGGTGCGGTCGCTGCTCGATTTCGTCTCGAAGCGCGGTTATTCTATGTTCGGCTGGTGGCGCATCGTGGTCGGCACGGTCGGCCTGATCGCCCTTCTCACCGTGGGGTGAGAAGGCGAGGCCTGCCATCAAGGATCAGGCGTGGCGGCCGACCCGCGTATATTGGCCGGCAACGCGGTAGCGCCACAGGTAGCTCGGCAGGATTGCGTCCACCGTCTCAGCCTTGATGCCAAGACCGCTCAGCGTCCGGCCATCCTTTTCTGCTTCTTCTGATACGACATTGTCGGACTGCAACAGCGTGACCTGATCGCTGGTCAGAAGATGACCAGGCAGATTGCCAAGGATGGCGCCCTGCAACTTTGCGATCGACCATGGCACGGAAACGAGCGGACGGCGGCGGTCCACCACTTCCAGCATATGCTCCATGCACTCGCGGAAGGTCATCACCTCAGGTCCGCCGAGTTCGTATACGCGGCCGCCCGCAACCTGTCCGTCGACCGACATGGCAGCCGCTTCGGCGATATCGCCGACATAAACCGGCTGCAGCCGTGTCTTGCCGCCGCCAAGCAGCGGAAGCATGGGGGAATAGCGCGCCATATCGGCGAAGCGGTTGAAGAAGCTATCTTCCGGACCGAACACGATCGAAGGCCGCAGGATCACGGCATCAGGCATGCTTTCCAGAACACCGGCCTCGCCCTTGGCCTTGCTGCGCGCATAAACAGACTCGGAATCCACATTCGCGCCGATGGCGGAGATGTGGGTCAGCGGTGCACCGGCAGCGCGCGCCGCTTCTGCAACCGAACGCGCACCGAAATCCTGAACGGTGTTGAAGCTTTGACGTCCGCTTTCAAACAAGATGCCAACGGCGTTGACGACGAAATCGGCGCCTTCCACAGCACGGTCCACCGACCAGCGATACCGCAGATTGGCCTGGATCGGCTGAACCTGCCCGACATTGCCGAGAGGCTGTACGAAGTTTGCAATATTCGGATTGCGGCACGCAACGCGCACCTGATAGCCGCGCCGCGCCAGCGCTCGCACGATGTGGCGTCCCACAAAGCCCGAGCCTCCGAACACGGTTACGAGTTTCGGGCTTGCCTTGATGGTCGTCATGATCGGGTCTCCGGCGTGGATGCCTATGGGTTGGAAGCGATATATGCGCTTTAGCGAGCAAGGCAAAGATGCGCTTTGCTTCGGTGCCACTGCAATTTGCCTCGAAAGCTCGGTTAAACAAGCCACTCATGCGTGCTTAACAGGCGCCGCGCGCGATCGGAGGCTCATCAAGGCATAGTGAATTGACCGGCGACGGAGCATCGCCTCAAAGGCGCCGGTTATTTCATCACCTGATCGGAGCTTCTTTCGTTTGACCCACAATCCAAACCTACCCGGCCGTCGCCGGCTGTTTGTTCCAGCGCTAGGCGGCCTTTATGCCGCTGCACATGACGGCGTGGAAACCCTCATGCGCGTCGTGGCCGGCTTGGCTCTCGTCACGCATGGCTATGGCAAGATCATGAATCCATTCGGTGCGGCCGGCATGGTGGAAAGCCTCGGCTTCTATCCAGGCTCGTTCTGGTCGTTGCTTCTTGCGCTGACGGAATTCGTTGGTGGCTTGTTTATCGCCATAGGCTTTCTGACCCGTCCGTCCGCCTTTGCTGCGTTCTTCGTCCTGATGGTCACCGTGTATTTCCACTGGATCGTCAAGGCTGAAGGCTATGGCGGCTCCGAGCTGTCGATCATCTGGGCATCGATCATGCTCTTCTTCGCGATCCGCGGCGGCAACCGCCATTCGGTGGATGCCAAGATCGGCCGCGAGTTCTAAGCGCCCGTTGAACCAAACAAATAAAAACCCCGCCGGATCGCTCCGGCGGGGTTTTTCATGTTTGCTTGAGAACCTGAGGCTTAGTTGCCGCGGTTCTTGAGGGCTGCGCCCAGGATGTCGCCGAGCGAAGCACCCGAGTCGGTCGAACCGTACTGTGCAACGGCTTCCTTCTCTTCGGCGATTTCCAGCGCCTTGATGGAAACCTGCAGACGACGGGTCTTCTTGTCGAAGGCGATGACGCGCGCATCGACCTTCTGGCCAACCGAGAAACGCTCAGGGCGCTGCTCGTCACGGTCACGCGACAGGTCGGAGCGACGAACGAAGCTTTCCATGTCGTGATCGACAAGGCGAACCTCGATGCCACCGTCGGTGATCGCGGTCACTTCACAGGTCACAACGGCGTTCTTGCGCAGTTCGCCCGACGTAGCGGCTTCGCCGATAGCGTCCTTGCCGAGCTGCTTGATGCCGAGCGAGATGCGCTCCTTGTCGACATCAACGTCGAGAACCTGAGCCTGCACCATTTCACCGCGGTTGTATTCCTCGATGACCTGCTCGCCCGGACGGTTCCAGTCGAGATCCGACAGGTGAACCATGCCGTCGACATCGCCATCGAGACCGATGAACAGGCCGAACTCGGTCTTGTTCTTGACCTCGCCCTCGACCTGGCTGCCAACCGGATGGTTGCGTGCGAAGGCTTCCCATGGGTTCTCGAGGGTCTGCTTGAGACCGAGCGAGATACGACGCTTGGACGGATCGACTTCAAGCACGACAACGTCGACAGCCTGGGTCGTCGACAGGATCTTGCCCGGATGGACGTTCTTCTTCGTCCAGGACATTTCCGACACGTGGATCAGGCCTTCGATGCCTGGCTCCAGTTCAACGAACGCACCGTAGTCGGTGATGTTCGTAACCGTACCGGCGATCTTCTTGCCGATCGGGAACTTGGTGCCGATGTCGGACCACGGATCGCTCTCGAGCTGCTTCATACCGAGCGAGATACGATGGGTTTCCTGGTTGATGCGGATGATCTGCACCTTGACCGTCTGACCGATGTTGAGGATTTCGGTCGGATGGTTGACGCGGCGCCAGGCCATGTCGGTAACGTGCAGCAGGCCGTCGATTCCGCCGAGATCAACGAATGCACCGTAATCGGTGATGTTCTTGACCACACCCTCAACCACCTGACCCTCTTCGAGGTTCTGGACGATCTCGGAACGCTGCTCTGCACGGCTCTCTTCGAGAACGGTGCGGCGCGAAACCACGATGTTGCCGCGACGACGATCCATCTTCAGGATCTCGAACGGCTGCGGGTTGTGCATCAGCGGGGTAACGTCGCGGATCGGGCGGATATCAACCTGGGAGCGCGGCAGGAACGCCACTGCGCCGTCGAGATCGACCGTGAAGCCGCCCTTGACCTGGTTGAAGATGACGCCTTCGACGCGCTCGTTGGCGTTGAACTTCTCTTCGAGGCGAACCCAGCTTTCTTCGCGGCGAGCCTTGTCGCGCGACAGCATGGCTTCGCCCAGCGCGTTCTCGATGCGCTCGACATAGACTTCGACGGTGTCGCCGACGGCAAGCTGGCCGTCCTTGGCCTTGGCGCCGAATTCCTTCAGCGGCACGCGACCTTCGACCTTCAGGCCGACGTCGATGATCGCCATGTCTTTTTCGATGGCGGTCACGGTTCCCCGTACGACGGAACCTTCGGAAGATGCGTTTTCAGAGAACGACTCTTCGAGCAGGCTCGCGAAATCGTCGCGGGATGGATTGGCTTTCGACATATAATCTCCTGGAGAGCCGCTTGATCCCGTATCCCGGGAGCGGCAGCGCCGTGGGTTCGTGTTGCGGTCGCCTGCCGAACAATCCGGGCAAAATCAATGCCCTGTACCGCTTGTGAGCGGCTGGTCCGGCGCATGGAATGCAGGCAGGCAGGTTAACGATCGTGTCCACTCAGATATGGTGACGATCAAAACCGTCGCCAAATCCTTTTTGGATCTAGATCGTGTTCTCAGCGGATAAGCGAACATCGATGATCGTCTTCGCCGCAGAAAACGCGGCTTCTATATCCATTTGCGAGGTATCGAGCAAGTAGGCGCTCTCCGCAGGCTTCAAGGGCGAGTCCGCGCGGCCCATGTCGCGCGCATCGCGGCGCTCGATATCTGCAAGGATCGTCTCGTAGGAAACATCCTTCCCGCCAGCCACCATTTCGTCATGGCGACGCCTGGCGCGTACCTGCGGCGAGGCGGTCACATAAAGCTTTACGCTCGCATCCGGACAAACAACCGTGCCGATGTCGCGTCCGTCTAAAACGGCGCCTTTGGCCGCAAACTCCCGCTGCTTGTCGACGAGGATGCGCCTCACGCTTGGCATCACGGCGACCTTCGACGCCGCTTCACCAACCGCATGCTGTGATAGGACTTCGCGGTTCATGTCCCCGAGATCGAGCTGCCTGGCCGCCGTTTCCGCCGCCGACACATTTTCGAGCGGCAATCCGAATTGGAGCAGACGATGCGCCACAGCACGGTAGGTGAGGCCGGTATCGAGATGCGGCAAGCCGTATTGCGCAGCCAACCGCCGGGCCAGCGTCCCCTTGCCCGATGCGGCCGGGCCGTCGATGGCGATGATGAGAGGTTTTGTCATCACGTCAAACCCAATTTGGCTCGTGCCGGCGTAGCCTGAAAACTCGCCCGACATGGCCTGTCACTTCCAGTGAAGTGTTCTCGTCGCGACCGATAGGTCAAAGCGGCGAAGCGGCGCAAGCCGGCATCATCAAACCCGTCAGCGCTCATTGCTGCCCATGATGACCCCGACGACGTAGCCAAGAAGCCAGCCGGTTGCGGGAACCGTGAGCAGGGTCAGCACCTGTCCCCATTCGTCGTCGATATAAGGCGTTGCCGGATCGCTGAGGTCGAAGCCTCGGATCAGGCCTGTTGCAAACAAGGTGAGCGGCAGAAACAAGAACCAGAAGGTCACGGCATGACCTGGGTAGCTGCCTGATCGTGCCGCGGTGCTGTTCCGTGTCGCGACGCCGGCCCACACCACGAAAGGCACGCAGGCCACGGCGTAAAACGCGTAGCCCAGAAGAGGCTCGACGAGAAACGAGAGGGATGCAAGCCGATCCATGCCGGTTCTTACTCGATAACGGCGCCCAAGCCGGTCATCAGATCCATGAACTCCGGAAAGCTGGTCGCAATCATGGCGCGGTCATCAACCGTGACGGGCTTGCTTGCCGCCAAGCCCATGACGAGGAAAGCCATGGCGATGCGGTGGTCGAGATGCGTTTCCACCGTGCCGCCGCCGAGACCCATACCGCCGGGGCATCCGGTCACCGACAGGGAAGCCTCGCCTTCCGTGCAGTCGACATTGTTGGCTTTCAAACCGGCCGCAACGGCGGCAAGCCGGTCGGATTCCTTCACGCGTAGTTCGTCCAGCCCTTCCATCACCGTAATGCCTTCGGCGAAAGAAGCGGCAACGGCCAGCACGGGATATTCGTCGATCATCGACGGAGCGCGTTCGGGCGGAACGGTCACGCCGCGCAGGTCGGATGCGCGCACGCGCAGATCCACGACGTCCTCGCCGCCTGCATTGCGCGGGTTCAAAAGCGTGATGTCGGCGCCCATCTCCTGCAGCGTCAGGATGAGGCCGGTGCGGGTCGGGTTCATCAGTACGTTGTCGATCGTGATGTCCGAGCCCGGCACGAGCAGCGCTGCAACGAGCGGGAAGGCGGCCGAGGACGGATCACCGGGAACTGCGATGACCTGGCCGGTCAGCTTCCCTTCGCCCTCGATGCGGATGGTGCGCAAACCGGCCGCGTCCGTCTCGACCTCGATTGCAGCGCCGAAGCCGCGCAGCATCTTTTCGGTATGATCACGCGTCATCACCGGCTCAAGCACGGTGGTGATGCCCGCGGTATTGAGGCCAGCTAGCAGCACGGCCGATTTCACCTGCGCCGAAGGCATCGGCACGCGATAGGTGATGGGAGCGGCATGTTTCGGCCCGCGCAGGGTCAGCGGCATACGGTCGCCGGGTGCCGCACTCACGACCTGCACGCCCATTTCGCGCAAGGGATCGAGCACGCGCGCCATCGGTCGCTTCGACAAGGACGCGTCGCCGATGAAAGTCGTTTCCATGTCATACGTGCCCACGAGCCCCATCGTGAGCCGTGAGCCCGTGCCGGCATTGCCGAAATCGAGCGGTGCTTCCGGCTGGAGCAGGCAACCATTGCCGGTACCCTGGATCACCCATTCTGCACCGTTGCGCTCGATCCGCGCGCCCATTGCCTTCATGGCTTCGCCGGTGCGCATCACGTCTTCGCCTTCAAGCAGGCCGGTGATGCGCGTTTCGCCCGAAGCCAGACCGCCGAACATAAAGGAGCGATGGGAGATCGACTTGTCGCCGGGAACGCGGACGCGGCCGGTCAACGCTTCGGAGCGATGGGCAGTGGCGGGCTGGGGCAGAGCTGAATGAGACATAAGCACAAGAAATATGAGGGCATTGGGCCGGAAAGCGGGTGCCGCCGGTGGTCGCTTCCGTACCACCCTTTCTCCACCCGGTCATCCCTGGCGCTGCGACTTGTTCGCGCCCCGTTGATCGTCTGCGGGACGGACCAGGCTCGCGACGCTGCCAAAGGCTTTGACAGGATTGGGAACTGTTTGTATGGGGTCCGCACTTCTAAACAGACCGACGGAGCTTGTCGCCCGCTTGAGGCGAGTGTGGCACGGCTCCCCATGAGACACGAGGCAACCGTGGCAAATCCCGAGCTTGGCACCAAGCGTGTCTGCCCCGAAACCGGGCGAAAATTCTACGACCTGAACAAGGATCCGATTGTCTCGCCCTATACGGGCAAGACATATCCGCTGAGCTTCTTCGAAACGACGGCTTCGCCGGTGCGCGCATCCACGCGCAACGAGGATGCGGACGAGAAGGAAACGAACGAAGTGGAGGAGGTCGATGATGAGGCTGAAACCATCTCGCTCGAAGAAGCCGACGAGGATAACAAGGAAGACGAGAACCTGCCGGACATCGACGAAGATGACGACGTGGATCTCGGCGATGACGACGAAAACACCTTCCTTGAAGACGAGGAAGACGAAGACGACGACCTCGAAGACATTGTTCGTGGTGGCGACGAAGACGACGAAAGCTGATCTTTTCAGCCTGGCGTGCTTGCAATAGCACGCCCTTTTCGAGCGCCGACAAAGAAAGGCGCTCGAAGCGTGTCAGAAGGGCTTGATCTCTTCGGAAAGCGCGGTTAGAAGCCGCCCACCGTGACAGCGCAAGCCATCACGGCCAGCACCCACCGGCAGCACCTGCCGGTTTTTAGATGGGGCCATAGCTCAGCTGGGAGAGCGCCTGCATGGCATGCAGGAGGTCAGCGGTTCGATCCCGCTTGGCTCCACCAAATCTTCGAACATTCTCACATTGAACGATAATGTTACGGCGCGCTTCGGCGTTGGTCGGTTGCCGAGGGCGGAAACATCTCTCCGCCCCTGAATGCTTCAAAGCGTCTGAGGCGGTTCGGTTGTCTCTTCCTTGATGGCAACGGTGCTCGCGACACGCGTGGTGCCGCGGTCTTCGGTGAAGAGCGACCAGACGGCGATAAACAACGCCGCAATCAGTGGCCCCACAACGAAACCGTTGATCCCGAACAGCGCAATGCCGCCGAGCGTGGAAACCAGAACCACGTAATCGGGCATCCGTGTTCCCGCACCCACCAGAGGCGGTCGCAGGAGATTGTCAACGAGGCCGATCACCAGAACGCCGATGGCAATCAGGATCGCGCCCTTCAGGTAAGCGCCGGAAAGGATCAGGTAGACGGCAACCGGTCCCCACACAATCGCGGCGCCGACAGCCGGCAACAGCGACAGGATCGCCATGGACACGCCCCACAACAAGGCTGCGGGCAGGCCGAGGAAGTAAAAGGCGATGCCGCCGATCGTGCCCTGAATACCGGCGATGATGACGTTGCCCTTGACGGTCGCCTTCACCACCGAGCTGAACTTGTTCAGGATATGCGCCGTGTGATGCGGACTGAGCGGGCTTGCTCTACCGATCTTCAGCGCCAGCGAGCGTCCGTCGCGGAACAGAAAGAACAGCACGTAGAGCATGACGCCGAGGCTGACGACGAGCTGCGCCGTTCCTTGCCCGATCGTAACGAGGCGGCTGGCGATGAACTGGGATGTCTGGCCAATAAAGCTCGCCAGCTGCTGCTGAATTTCATCCAGCGTGCCGAGATTAAAGCGTTCGAGAAGATCGGTGACGAAAGCGGGAAGTGAATCGCGCATTGTTTGAATGATCAGCGCAGGATCGGTCTGGCTTGAGCGGATCCGCTCATAAAGGCCGGTTGCCTGGCTTGTAAGGGAAGACAGAACGATCACGCCTGGGATGAGCACGATGCAGATACAGGCAAGCACGCTGAGCGCGGCGGCAAAACCGCGTCGTCCGCTCAGCTTCCAGGTCAGCCAGCGTTCCAGCGGGTTAAACAGGAGAGCGAGGATCACGGCCCATAAAAGCGCGCCGTAGAATGGAATAAGCAGCCAAACAAACGCGATCGTGACCAGAACGATCACAATCACGAAGCTCGCCTTCTCGGCACGGGGTTTCAGATCATCCATATCAGCGCTCTTGGCGTGTGAGGTGCAGTTGCAAGCTTCACCTAACATGCCTTGAGCCAAGATAACGATCAGATACGCCTACCTTTGACTGTTATGACACCTGACTTACAGCGGCGTCCGGTCGGCATGCTTTTCAGCTTTGCGCCTTTGGCCCAGCTGCTTCGACAGTTCGGCAACAGGCGGGGCGTAGAGAAAGTCGAACGACACGGCGCCTTCTTTCTCGTCTACGGCGTGATGCAGGCGATGGGCCTGGTACAAGCGCTTGAGATAGCCGTAGCGCGGCGGCTTCTTGAACAACCAGCGCTGATGCACCAGGCCATCGTGAGGGTGCAACTTGTGCCAGCCCCATCCTCAGCCACGCATGACTTAGAGATGCAGCGCATAAGCGTCGAAGTCCATCAGGATGACCACGACAAGCGAAATCTAAAACCCGAAGATGATGTTTATGACGGAAAAATTCCGTCCGAGCTCAGAAGCGAAACCTGCCGCAAGGCTTGGAGATCGGCCGCACCTGTGCAGAAGCAGCTGATGCGCAGCTGCTCGATCGTGATTTTGTAAGCCTCGATCACCGCTTCGGTCGAATCCAGTGCTGGTCCGAGGATGCCTGCTGCCTGTCCGACAAGGTCGGCGCCCAGCCGGATGGCCTTGGCGGCATCGACGCCGTTTCGAATTCCACCGGAGCCGATCACGAACATGTCAGGCAGCGAAGCCCGCACGGATGCGATGGCCCGCGGTGTTGGAAGGCCCCAGTCGGCGAAGGGTTCGGCAATGGCGCGCTGACGGTCGCTCGCGCCCCGTGCGGCTTCGATGGCCGCCCAGCTGGTGCCACCGCTTCCCGCCACATCCACAGCCGCAACGCCCGCATCCGCCAGGCGCCGTGCCGTCGCTGCCGACAGGCCAGCGCCCACTTCCTTGACGATCACCGGCGCGCCAAGGCGCTGCACGAGTTGTTCGAGCGCCCGCAAGATACCGCGCCAGTTCGTGTCGCCTTCTGGTTGCAGAGCTTCCTGAAGAGGGTTGAAGTGAACGATCAACGCATCCGCTCGGATCGTGTCGAGGGCGCGTCGGGCAATGTCGATGCCTTTGCGATCGATGAGTTGCGCCGCACCGATATTCGACAACAGCGGAACGGACGGCGTCAGGTCGCGTAGCCTCTGTGTCAGGCCGCTGTCGCTTTCGCCTTCAAGCGAAACGCGCTGCGAGCCGACGCCGAAAGGGATGCGCAGGACTTCGGCGGCTTCGGCCAGATGATGGTTGATCCGCTCGGCGCGCAACGCGCCACCGGTCATCGAGCTGATCAACAAAGGTGCTGCAAGCCGCTTGCCTAGCCATTGTGTGGAAAGGTCGATGTCAGCAAGATCGAGCTCCGGCAAAGCGCAGTGCTCGAAGCGCAGCGCGTCGAAACCATTGCGCGTCGCAGGCACAATGCCAGCGCCAGCAAGGACCAGATCGAGATGACTCTCCTTTCTGATCTGCAAAGCTGCTGACATTTCCGGCTTGGCATCCATACAAGGGCTCCTAATTTCGCTAGAACAGGTAGATACTGCAAAGCGTGCCCCCTGCCAGCCCGCCTCACGCAAAGGTTGATGTTCCCTGACACCAAGAGCCATGACTGATCTCACAGCTCCGGCAAACCAAGACTGGGACGCCCTTAAGGCGCGTGTTGATGTGCAGCTTCGCGCAATCACGGGCGCGCCGGAGCCGGACGAGCCGCTGGTGCGGACTGCCGTGCGCGAGAGCGTGATGGGAGCGGGCAAGCGCGTTCGGCCGATCCTGGTGGATCTTGCAGCGCGCGACCTTGGTTACGACCAGCCAGCTGCTTTACAGGCGGGCTGTGCGATCGAGCTGGTGCATACGGCGTCGCTTTTGCTCGACGATCTGCCTTGCATGGACGATGCGCTGACGCGGCGCGGCAAGCCGACGGTGCATATCCGGTTCGGCGAGGATGTGGCGGTTCTGGCGGCGATTGCGATGCTGGGCGACGCCTTTGGTTTGGCGGCTTCCGTGCCGGGGTTGAGCGGCGAGCAGCGCAGTGCGTTGACGTTATCCTTGTCGCAATCGGTGGGGATGCGGGGGCTGGTTGCCGGGCAGTATTCCGATCTGCGCAATGTCGGGAATGTCAGCGAAAACAATGTCGTAGAGCTGAACGACCAGAAAACGGGATCCTTGTTCGTGTCGGCCGTGGAGATGGCGGGGATCCTGGCGGATGCGTCGGCGATGCAGCGCGAACAGCTGCGCATCTACGGCCTTGAACTGGGACGCGCCTTTCAGTTGTTCGACGATCTCCTGGATGTCGCGGGCGATGCCGCGCGGATGGGCAAGAGCAACAACAAGGACGCGGGAAAAGCCGTTCTGGCTCAAGGACTTGGCTCGAAAGCGATGGCCGAGCGCATTCAGGCGCATCTTGATACGGCCTTGCACGCACTCGATCATTTGCCGGACGGCGCGCCCAATCTCAGAGCCTTTACGGACAAGCTGTTCGGCAAGCCGGCGGCTGGAATGCAGCCTCATGGCGGAGGCAAGAACGGGTCGGTTCTGACCAGCCTGTTGGCCTAGATTTTGGGCCTTTTCCAGAGCGTTTCATCGCGCCTTTTGGCGATTTGGCTGCGCGGTTTCAGCGTTTTAACGAGCCCTTTGAGCGCAAAACCGCTCTTTTGCAGCGTGCTTGTGCTCACTCTTTCGTCCCAGGCACGCGCGCCGCGCTTCACCACTTCCTGACCGATCGCGCGATACACATAAAGCGCCGTGGCGATGGCAAGACGGGAGCGGAAGGGCAGGGCGCCGATGCCGACCTGGGCGGAAGCGTAATAAGGTTCGGCAGCTTGAACGAGACGCCTGGCGACGGAGGCGAGTGCATCACGATGTTGTGAGGCGGCGACCTCATCCACGGGGATGCTGGCTTCATCCAGCCAATCCAGCGGCACGTAGATCCTGCCATTTTCGGCGTCTTCGACGATGTCGCGGGAAATGTTGGTGAGTTGGAAGGCGAGGCCGAGATCGCAGGCGCGATCGAGTACGGCGGGATCGCGTACGCCCATGATGTCAGCCATCATAATGCCGACGACACCGGCCACGCCGTAGCAGTACACCATCAGATCCGGCAGCGTTTGGTAGCGGCGATGCTCAACATCGGCGCGGAAGCCTTCGAGATGGGCAAGCGGCAGCGCACGCGGCAGCTCGTGATGCTGGGCGATGTCGCGCAAACCGGCAAAGGCCGGATGCTTCACCGGACCGCCTTCCAGCGCGGCTAGAGTTTTCTCGGTCAGTTCGGCGAGCCGCTGTTGTTGAGAATGGGGTGAGACGACCGTGCCATGACCGAGCACCTGACCATCCACGACATCGTCGCAGTAGCGGCACCAGGCATAGAGCTTGGTGACGTCTTGACGCGTTTCCTTGTCGAACAGCCTGGCTGCAGCCGCAAAGCTCTGCGAACCCTGCTCGATCGACTGATCGGCATAATCTTGCGTCGACGCCGTGGTCATGGCCGGGCGTCGATCATCAGCTGCGCCGTGGCCTTGGCCGACCCGATCACGCCGGGAACACCGGCGCCGGGATGGGTGCCGGCACCCACGAAATACAGGTTGTCGATCTGATCGTCACGATTGTGCGGCCGGAACCAGGCGCTTTGGGTCAGGATCGGCTCCAGCGAAAAGGCGGAGCCGAGATGGGCGTTGAGCTCGTCGCGGAAGTCGAACGGCGTGAAGTGGCGGACGGTCACCAGCTGCGAGCGAAGGCCCGGCATGTAGTGCTTTTCGAGATAATCGAGGATCGCATCACGGTAGCGCGGTCCTTCCACGGTCCAATCGATATCGGCACTGCCGAGATGGGGAACGGGTGCCAGCACGTAATAGCTTCCGCTGCCCTCGGGTGCGAGCGACGGGTCGGTGATCGAGGGCGAATGAAGGTAGAGCGAGAAGTCGGTCGCGAGCTTCGGACCCTTGAAGATCTCGTTGATCAGCGGCCGATAGCGCGGCCCGAAGCAGACCGTGTGATGCGCGAGCTGGTCGTGAAGCTTGTTCAAGCCGAAATAGATCACGAACAAGGACATGGAATGGCGCTTGGCGGCCAGTTTCTTGCCCTGGCTCTGGCCGCGCGGATGGTTGGACAAAAGCTTGCTGTAGGTGTGCACGACGTCGCCGTTGGAGGCGACCACGTCGAAGGGCAGCGTTTCACCCTGGCTGACGATCGCCTTTGCCTTGTCGCCTTGCGTTTCGATGCGCTCCACCGGCGACGACAGGCGGATGGTGCCGCCCAGATCCTCGAACAGGCGCACCATGCCCTGCACCAGCGCGCCGGTGCCGCCCTTGGCGAACCACACGCCGCCTTCGCGCTCCAGCGCATGAATCAGCGCGTAGATGGATGAGGTCGAGAACGGGTTGCCGCCCACCAGAAGGGAATGAAACGAAAAGACCTGGCGGAGATGCTCGTCCTTGATGAAGCTCGAGACCATCGAATACACGCTGCGCCAGGCCTGCAGCTTGGTCAGCTGTGGTGCGACCGAGATCATCGAGCGGAAGTTGAGGAACGGCACGGCGCCGAGCTTCACATAGCCTTCCTGGTAGACCGCGCGGGAATAATCGAGGAAGCGGCGATAGCCTTCGACATCATCGGGATTGCGCAGGCGGATCTGCCGATCGAGCTCCTCCTGGTCGTTGGCGTAATCGAAGGTCGAGCCGTCTTCCCAGGCAAGCCGATAGAAGGGAGTGACCGGCAGAAGCTCGACGTAATCTTCCATGCGCTTGTTCGCTGCGGTGAACAGTTCGCGGATGCAGTCGGGATCGGTGATGACGGTCGGACCGGCATCGAAGGTAAAGCCCTGATCCTCATAGACATAAGCGCGGCCGCCCGGCTTTTCGCGCTTTTCAAAGATCGTCGTCTGGATGCCGGCGGCCTGAAGGCGGATGGCGAGTGCCAAGCCGCCGAAGCCGGAGCCGATTACGGCGGCAGTGCGAGTTGTGCCGGTCATGACAGCTCCATGGATTTCGGTTTGCGAAGAAGGGCGGAAAGGGCTTGGCCAACGGGTACGGGCGGTTTGCCGGCGAGAATGCGCAGCTTGTCCGCCGTTGTGGTTTGGCCGGCATAGAAGCGCTCGATCAGCGGTTCGGACAGCTTGTAGAAGCGCTGCATCACCCGCCAGCGCTGGTCCTGTTCGCCGGCAAGAAACAGCATGCGGTTCAAGGCGCGGAAAAAGCGTTGCTCGCGCCACAGCACCTTCGCATGCATTTTGAGCGCGTCGAGGATGGCTGGCGATGTGAGCTGCGGCATCTCGGCGATCAAATCCGCCACACGCACGGCATCGGGCAGGGAATAGCCGGTGGTCGGATGAAAGAAGGAGCCGGCCAGACCAATGCGCGGCAGGGTCACGCCCGTCCAAAGCAGATCGATGTCGGCATCAAGCGTGATCGGCAGAACGCCTTGTTCGCGGCGAACCTCTTCCACGATCTGCCAACCGCGCGTTGCGCAGTAGCGGGTGATGCGGGCTTCGAGCTCGGCAAGGTCCAGCGCGCGGTCGTCCACATAGCCGGTATCTTCCACCAGCATCGTCGTGTCCGTGAAGGGCAGCAGATAGGTGAAGCGATAGCCGCCATCCTGCGGCGTGGTCGCGTCCATGATCACGGGTGCGCTCAAGCCGTGCGGCTCGGCAAAGCGCAGTTCGAGGCCAAGAAAGGATTGGAAGCGGATCTGCAGGGCGGGATGGGAGCGAAAGCCGGTTGCGTCGATCACCGCCGGCGCTTGTAGCGTTGTTCCGTCAGCCAGCACGACCTGTGTCGGCGCAATCGATCTGACGGAAGTGTTCAGCCTGATGCTGTTGCCGAGTTGCTCGCTCAGCACATGGTGGAAGCGGTCGGACGCCACGGAATTGTAGCCGGCGTCGAGACGCCGCTCGAAGGCCGGGAAGCGCACGCTTTGCGCCGGCCAGCGATGAACAACGAGCGGAGCCAGGAACGCGTGCTGTTCGGCCGTCAGATCATCGTCGTGGAAGGACCATGTGTGATTGCCGCCAAGGGTCGGGCCGCTTTCCAGCACGAGAACGGACAGGTCGGGCCGGCTTTGTTGCAGGCGCAAAGCGAGCAGACCGCCCGCCAGACCACCGCCGACGATGATGAGGTCGGCATCCTTCATGCGGCAGCCTGCGACCGGCTTTGAACGGGCGCATCTTGTGTAAAGGCCTGTTCGATCAGAACCGCCGCGCGCCTGGCGCCACCGGCCGACGCAAAGTCTTTTGCCAAGGGTTGAGCCGCAGCCTTGTATTGGCTGCTTGCTGCCAGAAGAATGTTGAGCGCCGTTGCGATCACCTTGGGCGAGGCGCGCTTCGACACGATCTCGCCGACACCGGCATGGCGCACGCGCGCGGCCATTCCCGGCTGATCGAACGCCAGGGGAATGCAGAGCATGGGCACGCCTGCGGTCAGCGCATCCACCACCGTGTTGAGGCCGGCATGGGTGATCACGACATCGGCGCGGGCCAGCGCTGTTTTCTGGTCAACACGGTTCACCACCCAATCGGCATCGAGACGCCCCGCCTGGGCCGGCGACAAGCCGCCGCAATGGGCGATCATCAGTTGCACATCAAGGGTGCGGCAAGCGCGCGCGATGCGCTGGAAGAGGTTGAAGCGGTGGCCCTGCAGCGTGCCGAGCGACGCGAACACGAAGGGGCGATCCCTGGCGATTTGAGGCATGGCCTGTGTGAGCGGCACGGGCTGTTGCTGCCGCAAGGCGCCGATATAGGAAAAGGTATCGGGGCGATGCAGGCGCGGAAAATCGAAGCCTTCAACCAGCTGCGAGATTTGCGCCAGCGGCGACAGGCAATCGACAAGCCGGGGTTTGGGGCTGCAACCAAGCTGCGCGGCGCAATCGGCGATCGCGTGATCATGCCGCAATGTCAGCCAGTCGGCGATGCGTTCGCCAACGGCATTGCGCTTGATGGCGGCCTCGCTGTTTTCATACGGCCAATCGAGAACCGGCAGGGGCACCAGCGGTTCGCGATTGATGGGAGCGGCAACGGCAAGCGACACGAAAGGCAGGCCGAGATGTTCGGCAACCAGCGCGCCGCCGGCTTCCATCTGGTCGCAGACCACGGCCTCGATGCCGTGCTGGCGCAGCAGGGCCGGTGCCTGACTGCACAGAGAGCGGGTGATGGCTGCCATGTCGGCCACCGTGCGGCGGATGCCGAGCGGCAGGGATGGACGGCGGGTGTTGCGGATCACCGAGGCCGGCGACCAGGAACAGCGGGCCGGATCGAGCGCGATCAATTCGAGGCTTTGGGGCAGGTCGGCAGCAAGATCGGGATGGCCGACATAAAAGCACTGGTGGCCGCGTTCAACCAAGGTGGCGCCAAGCGCCCCCATGGCCTGCAGGTGGCTGGACAAACCAGGCGAAAAGAACGCGATGCGCAAGCCCGGTCATCCCCTTCTGTCGCAGCCTTCACGCCGCTGTTTGCTTGATCCCCATGAAATAGGGTCGCAATACCGTGCGGAAAGCCGATGAACCCACCGTGATTGCGTCTCCTGCCACGGGGACAACAACAAGAAAACCCTGACCGAACCGTTTGATGCTCTATATGGCTCGTATCGGTCATCCACATGCGAGGCGTTTTTGACCAGCCATGAGTTCGCGTCCGTCTCGGCTTTGACCGGAAGGGTCAAGTTCGTGCCGCGCCCGGCGCCCGTTCCCGTTTATGTCGCCGTTGTTCTGTCGATCCTCGCAGCCAAGGCCCTCATTCTCTACCTGATGGGCAATGACGTGACCTGCGCTTGCGGCGTGAAGCTGTGGCTGAACGATGCGACGGGTCCGGAGAACTCCAAGCAGATCGCCGACTGGTATTCGCTGTCGCATCTGATTGCCGGCATGCTGTTTGCCGCCGTGATGTGGTGGACATCGCGGCGCTGGCCGCTCGGCTGGATGATCGTTGCCGCCGCCGCGTTCAGCATGGGGTGGGAGGTGATCGAGAATACGCCCTGGATCATCGGCCATTTCGGCCAGTCGGAAATCGGCGCAAATTATTCGGGCGATACGATCGTCAATTCGCTGAGCGACAGCGTGTTCGTTCTCGTTGGCTTCGTTGCCGCCCTGCGGTTACCCCTGTTTGTCGTGTTGGCGCTGGGGCTTGCGGCGGAAGCGGCGGTGACTTTTGCGATCAATGACGGGTTGATCTTGAGCACGCTGCGTTTCGTGGGCGGCTTATTCTGAAAGCGTAGACGCTGGGCATCCCTCGTTAACGCTTTGTTAACCATCCTGGTGTGTGATGCCAGTCAGTCACCTCGCCGGCGACCACGGATGAACTGGCGCCGGTATCGAGGTGACGCATAGAAAAGGTCGGCCTTGTGCCGGCCTTTTGTTTTTGTGCGCGCGCAAAGCTGCGATGCTGGCGGCTGCCGGACCCAGGCTTCCCCGAAGCCCGGGCCGAGCTCATGAACCCGGGTCTAGAAGACCGCGAGGTAGCGCAGCAGCGAAATAATGCCGATGACGATCACGATCAGCTGCACGATCTGGCGCATGCGGCCATCGAGCGGCAAACGCTGCACGAGCCAAAGAACCAGAATGACAACAAGGAAGGTGATCAGGATGCTGATCAGAACTGACATGGATTTTCCCTCTCCGCGGCGATGATCGCCGTCAGCACCCATATAGGGGAAACAACGAAAGCGGCGAGGCGGGATGATCTACTTCACAGGTGATACGCATTTGGGGGAAGCGCGCGGGCTTCGCATCGACCGGCGGCCCTTCGCTTCGATCGCCGAACAGGACGCGGCGCTGATCGCCAACTGGAACGAAGTGGTGGGGCAAGACGACGAGATCTGGCACCTCGGCGATTTCGCGCGCGGCGATCAGGCGGCGATCGAGGCGCTTCTTGCGCAGCTGAACGGTCGCAAGCATCTGATCGTCGGCAACAACGATCCCGAAGCCACCACCACAGCGCGCGGCTGGGCGAGCGTGCAAAGCTATGCCGAACTCGAGCTCGACGGGCACCGCCTGGTGCTTTGCCACTACGCCTTCCGGACCTGGAACGGGATAGGCAAGAAGGCGATCAACCTGCATGGTCATTCGCATGGCCGGTTGAAGCCGATGACGCGGCAGTTCGATGTGGGTGTGGATGCGCAGAACTTTCGCCCGGTGTCGCTCGCAACCCTGCTGACAACAAAGCGGCGGACGAGCGCGGCGACGCCAGAGGCCGTTATTCGCTGATCAGGGCGCGCAGGCGTTCGGTCAGGCTGTCGATTTCGTCCTGCCGCACGACGTTCAGGCTGAGCAACTCGTTGCACTTCAAGCCGCTAATCACGAAGTAAAGGATCATGGCCAGACCGGTATCGCCGAGATCGGCCTTGATGCGATCCAGAAGCGCGCGGTCATAGCGCTTGATCGGGTTGAGAAAGGATGGATCCTCTGCCAGAGCGGCCAGAATGCCGGATGAAGGCGGCCTTTTGCAGCGGACATCGTCGATAAAAACGTCGAGAAAGGCCTGCGCCACGGGCGTCGTGGCCTGCGCATGCGCGGCTTCGCGCTCCTTCAGCAGACGGTCGTAATCCTCCACGAAGGTCTCGACCGTGGCTTCCAGAAGCTTCGCCTTCGAGGGGAAATGGTAAAGCAGCCCGCCCTTGGACACGCCGGCCTTTGCGGCCACGGCATCGAGCGACAGCTTGCCCGGTCCCGATTCCCAGGCCAGTTCCGATGCCGCCTGCACGATGCGCTCGCGTGTTTCATGGCGTCCTGTCACCATTGCGGCGCCTACTCCTCTTGACAATACCGTCCAGACGGTACAGCTGTCTTGCGCTGCAATACAACTTATTTCTTGCTACCTTGCGGTAGCTGTCTGTTGAAACCCGCGCCCATTTCGAGCCTTGTCCATGATTAAACGCCTCCTGATCGCCATCGTTCTGCTTGCACTCGTTGGAGGCGGCGTAGTGGGCTTCAACATGTTCCGCGACAAGGCCATTCAGGACTTCTTCGCCAACATGCCCGTGCCCACGGCCACCGTGTCCGCCGTGGCGGCCGAGAAAAGCAGCTGGACGCCCAATGTCGAGGCGATCGGTACGGTCAGCGCCATCCAGGGCGTCGATCTCACCGTTGAAACCGCAGGCGTGATCACCGAGGTCAACTTCAAGGCCAACCAGGAGGTCAAGGAAGGCGACGTTCTTCTGCGCCTGGACGATGCGGTGCAGCGTGCCGATCTCGAAGCCGCCCGCACGCAGGCGGATCTCGATCAGCAAACCCGCCAACGCGCCCAGGAACTGCAGCAGCGCGGTGTCGGCTCCAACGTGACGCTGGAATCCGCACAGGCCGCTGCGCAGTCGTCCGCCGCACAGGTCCAGAAGCTGGAAGCCGTTCTTGCGCAAAAGCAGCTGCGTGCGCCCTTCGACGGCGTTGTCGGTATTCCGCGCGTCGATGTCGGCCAGTATCTTTCGCCGGGCAATCCGGTTGTGACGCTGCAGAACATCAAGACGATGCGCGCCGATTTCACCGTGCCGGAACAGCGCTTGAACCAGATGCGCATCGGCCAGCCGGTGGTGGTGACGCTCGATGGCCAGGAAGGCACGTTCAAGGGCGAGATCACCGGCATCGACCCCAAGATCGACCCGGCAAGTCGTCTTGTTTCGATCCGCGCCAATATCGACAATCCCGACAATGTTCTGACGCCCGGCCAGTTCGCGCGCATCCGCGTTCAGCTGCCATCCGAAGACGGCATCATCATCCTGCCTCAGACTGCGGTCGTGACCTCGCTTTACGGCGATTACGTCTATGTCGTGCGTCCGATGGAGCCGAAGAAGGCGGAAGAAAACAAGGAACAGAAGGAAGAACAGGGCGACGCCGTTGCCGAGGCCGGCCAACCCCAGACGCCGCCGGCAACGCAGCAGGCGTCCCAGGTCTTCGTTCAGCTCGGCCGCCGCAACGGCACCGAAGTCGAAATCAAGAGCGGCCTGAAGGTCGGTGATCAGGTCATCACCGCCGGCCAGAACCGCTTGAGCAACGGCACGCCGGTGGCGATCGACAACACGATCGATCCATCGAAGGCCAATGCGCCGACGCAGGTGTCGCAGCAATGAGCATTTCCGATATCTTCATTCGCCGGCCCGTTCTTTCAACGGTGCTCGGCCTGATGATCCTGCTTCTGGGCTTCCAGGGGCTGTTCAACCTGGCGGTGCGGCAATATCCGGAAGTCGAGGAAACGGTGATCACCGTGACCACGACCTATCCGGGTGCGAGCGCGGACCTGATCCAGGGCTTCATCACCTCGCAGATCGCCCGTTCGGTCGCGACCACCGAAAACATCAACTACGTGACGTCGCAAAGCCGGCCTTCCGCCAGTGTCGTTACCGTCAACATGACGCTGGGTTCTGACCCGGATGCCGCCTTGACCGAAGTGATCGCCAAGGTGAACCAGGTGCGCGGCGAGCTTCCCTCGGAAGCCGAAGACCCGATCATCGTGAAGGGCACGGGCCAGCAGTTCGCCATGATGTATCTGGCGCTGCAAAACCCCAACATGACCAACGAACAGGTCACCGAATATATCGAGCGCGTCATTCGTCCGCGCATGTCCACCATTCCGGGCGTGGCCGAGATCCAGATCATCGGTGCGGCCGATTATTCGATGCGCGTTTGGGTCGATCCGATCAAGCTTGCGGCGCGCGGTCTGACCGCATCCGAAGTGTTGAACGCCATCAGTGCGTCCAACTTCCTGGCGGCACCCGGCAAGACCAAGAACGAATATGTCGCTTATTCCATTACCGTGCAGTCGACCCTGCAAACGCCGGAAGCCTTTGGCGCGCTGCCGCTGAAGGCCGATGGCGATGAGGTCGTGCGCCTGCGCGACGTGGCCAATGTCGAACTGGCGGCGGAAAACACGGATACGATCGTGACCTTCAACGGTCAGCCCGGCACGTTTATCGGCGTGTTCCCGACACCGGCGGCCAACCCGCTGACGACGGCAACGGCGGTGATCGACGAACTGCCGAACATTCAGGCCAGCCTGCCGGAAGGCATGCAGCTGACCATGATGTACAATTCGACCGAGACGATCAGCGCCTCGATCGAGGAAGTGTTCCATACGATCGCGGAAGCGGTTGCCATCGTCGTGGTCGTTATCCTTCTGTTCCTGGGCTCGTTCCGCTCGGTTCTGATGCCGATCATCACCATCCCGCTGTCCTTGATCGGCGTTTGCGCGATCCTGTTTGCGATGGGCTATTCCATTAATCTTCTGTCGCTCTTGGCCATGGTGCTGGCGATCGGCCTCGTGGTGGATGATGCGATCGTGGTGGTGGAAAACGTCCATCGTCATATCGAGGAAGGGCTGGAACCACGCGAAGCGGCCTTCAAGGGCATGCGCGAAATCACCGGGCCGGTGATCGCGATGACCATCACGCTCGCTGCCGTGTTCGCGCCGCTCGCCTTTACCGGCGGTCTGACCGGCTCCTTGTTCCGCGAATTCGCGGTGACGCTGGCCGGCGCCGTGGTTTTGTCGGGCATCATCGCCCTGACGATTACGCCGATGATGGCATCGCGCCTCTTGAAGCGCGGCAATCACAGCCGCTTCCAGAAGATCGTCGACCGCTCCTTCGATCGCTTCGCAAACGGCTACGAGAAGCTCGTATCGGGATCGTTGAAATACCGCCCCGTGACGCTGCTGATGGTGGTGGTTCTGGTTGGTTTGACCGGCTTCATGTTCCTGAAGACCTCCGGCGAGCTTGCGCCGGAAGAAGACGAAGGCGCGCTGTTTTCGCTCGTGAATGCACCGCCTTATGCGACGGCGGCTTACACCAAGACCTATACCGACCAGATGCGCGCTTTGACGGAAGACATTCCCGAATTGCGGGCGAACTTCTCCATTGTCGGCTTCGGCGGCGCGACCAATTCCGCCATTGCGCTGTGGGCGTTCAAGGACTGGGCCGATCGCGATCGGTCGCAGGACGAGATCAAGGCGGACATCCAGAACCGTTTGGCAAAGGTCGCCGGCGTGGAAGCGCTCGTGTTCGCACCGCCCTCCCTGCCGGGTGCCGGCGGCGGTTTGCCGATCTCCATGGTGCTGCAGACCACCGGCGAAGCCAGCCGCCTTTATGAGGTTGCCGAACAGGTACGCCAGAAGGCACAGGAATCCGGCCGCTTCATCGTGGTGCAGAACTCGCTGAAATACGACGCCGACCAGGTGGTGATCACGATCGATCGCGATCGTGCGGCGGCCTTGAACATCCCGATCCGCGATATCGGCACCACGCTCAGCCTGATGGTGGGCGGCGGTTCGATCTCGCAGTTCGATCGTGATTCCAACAGCTACGACATTATCATGCAGGTTCCCGACGAGTATCGGAACAATCCCGAAAAGCTCGGCGACTTCTTTGTGCGCAGTGCAACCGGCGCGATGGTGCCCTTGTCGGCCGTGGTCACGATTTCCACCAGCGTGACGGCTGCCGCGATCGAGCAGTTCAACCAGCTGAACTCGGCCACCATCTCCGCGCTTCCGGTTCCCGGCGTCACCACGGGTGACGGCTTGGCGGCGATCGAGCAGATCGCCCGGCCGCTGCTGCCGGACGGCTATTTCATCGATTATTCCGGCCAGTCGCGCCTTGAGGTGGAACAGGGCAACACGATCCTGCTCGCTTTCGCGGCCGCCGTGGTGGTGATCTATCTCGTGCTCGCGGCGCAGTTCGAAAGCTTCCGCGATCCGCTGATCATCATGATGTCGGTGCCCTTGTCGATCTTCGGCGCGATCCTGCCGCTCAACCTCGGTCTGGGAACGCTGAACATCTACACGCAGGTCGGCCTCATCACGCTGATCGGCCTGATCACCAAGCACGGCATTCTTCTGGTGGAGTTCGCCAACCAGCAGCGTGAAGAACACGGCATGAACCGCGTTGAAGCGATCGTGGCGTCGGCCAAGGTGCGTTTGCGCCCGATCCTGATGACGACGGCGGCGATGGCCTTGGGCGTCGTGCCGCTGATCATCGCCTCGGGCGCCGGTGCTGCCGCGCGCTATTCGATGGGCCTGGTGATCTTCACCGGCGTTCTCATCGGAACGATGTTCACGCTGTTCGTGGTGCCCATGTTCTATTCGTTCCTTGCCCACAAGGAGACGGTTGCGGAACGCGAAGCCAAGCACACCACGCAGGCACCGCCGGCGCATCCCGCACCGGCCGAGTGACAGCCAAGCCGATGAAGTATCCGGTCACGCCGGATGGCCGGTACTTCGTTGTGCGCGGACGGCTGTGGCGCATGAGCAATCCGGGTCTCGGTGAGACCGAGCGGGCCGGGCTGGTCAAAGACCTGATGACGGCGCGCCGCGACATTGCCGCGGCGCGCCGTTCGCATGATGGAAACGCCGAAAGCGAAGCGCGCGAGCGCGTCGACGCGGCCAAGATCGCGCTCGGCGAGCGGGGACCGGTGTGGTGGGCGGACGGCGCGCCCGATTGGAACCGCAAGATGGTGGCCAAGACGCCCTATGCCGGCTGGTACAGCGCCTGGGAAACCACCGAACCAGACGGCTGACCCGTTGCGGTTCGACGCCAGCCGGTTCATGATTCCTCCCGGAGGACGTTTCGGGAGGGTTGGAATGACGGCTGAACGGGAAACCGAGAGCTTCGACTACATCATCGTGGGCGCAGGCTCGGCCGGCTGCGTCCTGGCGAACCGCCTGTCGGCCGATCCCAACACACGCGTTCTTCTGCTAGAAGCCGGCGGTCGCGACCTCTACCACTGGATCCACATTCCCGTCGGCTATCTCTACACGATCGGCAATCCGCGCACAGACTGGATGTTTCAGACCGAGGTCGAGAAGGGGCTCGGGAACCGCGCGATCGGCTATGCGCGCGGCAAGGTTCTGGGCGGATCGTCATCCATCAACGGCATGATCTATATGCGCGGCCAGGCGCAGGACTATGACGGCTGGGCGCAAAGCGGCAACACCGGCTGGTCCTGGGCCGACGTGCTGCCGGTGTTCAAGAAGTTCGAGCGCTTCTATGAGGGCGAAAGCGAATTTCACGGCGGCGATGGCGAGCTGCGCGTCGACAAGCAGCGGCTGAAATGGGCGGTGCTGGACGCGGTGCGCGATGCCGCGCAGGAGATCGGCCTGCCGCATACGCATGACTTCAACACGGGAAGCAACGAGGGCGTCGGTTACTTCCATGTGACGCAGAAGAACGGCCTGCGCTGGAGCGCGGTACGCGCCTTTCTCAACCCCGCGCGCAAACGGCCGAACCTGAAGATCGCCACGAAGGCCACCGTCGAGAAGGTGACGATCGAGGATGGTCGCGCGACCGGCATCGCCTACCGCATCGGGGACAAGCCCATGCAGGCGCTGGCCGCGCGCGAGGTGATCCTGAGTGCGGGTGCGATCGGCTCGCCGCATCTGCTGCAGCTGTCGGGCATCGGCGATGGCGAAACGCTGGCCGAGCACGGTATCGAGAGCGTGCATCATCTGCCGGGCGTCGGTCGCAACCTGCAGGATCACCTGCAGATCCGCGCGGTTTACGGTGTGACGGGCATTCCGACGCTGAACCAGTACGCCAATTCGATGATCGGCCGCATGCGGATGGGGCTCGAATTTGCGCTGCGCCGCACCGGTCCGCTCACCATGGCGCCGAGCCAGCTCGGGATTTTCGCCAAAAGCAACGGACGCTTCGAAACGCCGAACATCGAGTTCCACGTCCAGCCGCTGTCGACGGAAAAGCTCGGCGAAAGGCTGCATGATTTTCCGGGCGTCACCGCGTCCGTCTGCAATCTGCGACCGACCAGCCGGGGTTCGGTGACGCTGCGCTCGAAGGATCCGACGCAAACGCCGAAGATCGCGCCGAACTATCTGGCGACGCCCGAAGACGAGATGGTGGCGGTGGAATCGCTGCGTTATGCGCGTCGCTTGTTCGAAACGAAGGCGATGGCGCCTTATGCGCCGCGCGAGCTGAAGCCCGGGCCGGATGCCGTCAGCGACGAGGATCTCCTGAAGGCTGCGCAACGGCTGGGCACGACGATCTTCCATCCGGTCGGCACGGCCCGCATGGGTTCGGATACGATGGCCGTCGTGGATGGGGATTTGCGGGTGCACGGATTGCGCGGTTTGCGCGTGGTGGATGCTTCGGTGATGCCGACGATCACTTCGGGCAACACCAATGCGCCGACCATGATGATTGCGGAAAAGGCGTCGGAAGCGATCCTGAAGGCCGCGCGGGCCTAATCCGCTTCATCCGCCGCTGGCGGCGGCGCTTCGACCGGCCAGCGCTGAAGGGCGGCGCGGCCGGCATCGGTGATCTCGTAGAGGCCGCGTTCGTGGCTGACGAACCAGCCATAAACGTTGCGATGCAGGATTTTCTGCGCGTTGGGATTGGCGGGGCGAAGGTCGCGCGGGCGTTTGGGACCGTCGATCAGCATGGCCGCACAGGCCAGCGCTTCCTGGCGATAAGCGGTCATGATCGGCTGGCGCGATCCGCCGCCTTCCACCGGATCGCCGCGGCGACGGCGGTGTTCGTCGATCAAACGCGAGCGTTTGCGCGGATCGCGGCGCGGCGCCAAGGCGGCGGGGCTGAGCAGGAGTTCGACGGTGCCGGTACTGGAAACGCCCAGCAGGCCGAAGCCGAGACGCCGGCACAGATTGCGGAAGCGGGCGTCGTGTTCCCGACCTTTGCCGCGCTTGGACATTCTTGCGGCGAGCCAGACTTCGTCGCAGGCCGAGGCGCGGTCTACGGCTTGTAGAACGAGGTCCATGTTGAACTGCATCTTGAGCTCGCACACCACCACGACCGGCGGTTCGCCTTCGCGCAGGCCCACGACATCGCAATGGCCGATCTCGCCTTTGACGAGGTAGCCCAAGCCTTCCAGGAAGCGCTTTACCGGTTTGTAGAGCGTGGTTTCGGTCATCGAATCAAGGGCTTGTTCATTGACCACACCTAACCTGCCCGGGATTGGCAGGGGAAGCCAGCAGGGTTGGGATCGTTCATCGGCAAGCTGCGTTTTCGACCCATGTTCGATCACAGCTTTCATGATCCTGACGACTTTCCCGAGGCCATGGCGCAGCTCGGCGAGCGACCGTTGCTCGTGTTTCACAACGATGCGGATGGGCTTTCGGCGGGTGCTATCCTGCAAAACGTGCTGCTCAAACAGCGATTTGGCTGCACCATTCGCATCATTGGGAAGGGCGAAAATGCCTATTCCAGCGATTTTGTGCGCGAACTCGAAGCCCTTCAGCCGACCGGGCTGATCATCGCCGATCTCGGCGTGTCGAACCGGGTGACACTGCCCAATATTCCCACCATCATCATCGACCATCACGCCCCGACCGGCGTGCCGGAAAATGCCACCGTGATTTCCGGCATTAACGATGATCCGGTTCCGACCACCAGCCTGCTGGCTTATCGATGCGCGAAAGCGGTGGGTGCGGAGGAGGGGCTGTTGTGGCTGGCCGCTCTCGGCATCATCGGCGACATGGCCGAAGATTATGGCTTTGCGGAAATGGCAGAGGCACGGTCGGCCTACGGCGTCACGGCACTGCGCAAGGCCGCTTCACTCATCAACGCGCCGCGCCGCACGGGATCGGGCAATGCGCGGCCGGCTTTCGATCTTCTGATGATGGCGCAGGGACCGAAGCAGGTTTTGTCGGGCGAGTTTGAGGAAACCGAAGCACTGCTGGCGGCAAAGGCAGAGGTCAAACAGGCGCTGGATGATGCGCGCAAGGTCGGGCCGAAATTTTCCGGCAATGTCGCGCTGGTGCAGTTTTCCTCGCCCTGTCAGGTGCATCCGCTGATTGCGCAGCAATGGCGCGGGCGGTTGAAGAACGCGATCATCATTGCGGCCAATACCGGCTACCGCGAGGGCTTCGTGCATTTTGCGGTGCGCTCCTCAAACGACACCGACATTCTCCAGTTTCTCGCCCAGCACCGGCCGCCGAACGCCGACGAGCAATATGGCAATGGCCATCGTGCGGCATCGGGCGGTGCGTTGCGCGGGGACGACTGGACCTTTTTTCTCAACACACTCGGCTTCGACGCGTTTGGCGCGCCGCAGCCTGCATCTTCGGAAATAACATGACACAACGAATTTCGCGCCTCGGCTTTCCCGTCAAGGTGATGGGCCGCGACGATCTGAAGAGTGGCGACGCGCGCCGGTCCACCAACAATCCGCATTTGAAAGTGTCGCTCGAATATATCGACGCGATCCTCGATTATCTCGTGAAGCACGACATCAAGATGTACCGCATGTCCTCGGATATCGCGCCCTATGCGACCCATCCCGACATGCCGCAGTTTCACGGCATGGTGGCCGAAAGCGATGCGGAGCTTCGGGCGTTGGGTGCGAAGTCTAAGGAACTTGACATCCGGCTCTCCTTCCATCCCTCGCAATTCGTGGTGCTCAACAGCCCTGATCCGGAGCTGGTGAAGAAGAGCATCTGGGATCTGACATCACAGGCCGAGATGCTGGACCGCATGGAGCTTGGACCGGAAGCGGTGATGGTGATCCATGTCGGCGGCACCTATGGCGATATTCCGGCGTCACGCCAACGCTGGGTGGACACTTGGGCCACCTTGCCGGAACCGGTGCGCCGCCGGCTTGTGCTGGAGCATGACGATCTCCGCTTTTCGGCAGCCGACGTGTTGTGGATCCACGAACATACCGGTGTGCGGCTGATCTTCGACCATCAGCATTTCTGGTGCCTCAACCCGGAACGCGCCGATATGCGCCAAACGCTGGAAGCGATCCTCAAGACTTGGCCGGAGGGGCAGCAGCCCAAGCTGCATTTCTCATCGCCGCGCACCGAACTGCGCGAGCAGATCAAGATCGACAAGAAAACGAAGAAGAAGACGGTGAAGCATGTGGCGCCGGTGAACACCGGTCATGCCGACTTCTGCAATCCCTTCGAGTTCATCACCTTCATGCGCATCGCCGAAGGGCTGAACTTCGATGTCATGCTGGAAGCCAAGGCCAAGGACCTGGCCTTGATGCGGCTGCGGCCCGACCTTCTACGCTATGCGCCCGATGTCGCCGCGCGCTTCGGTATCGAAGCCAAGGATGCGGGCGAGATGGAAGCCGATGCCGACGAGGTTCTGGACGAGGAATAGGCATCGGCAGCGCGTGAGGCGTCGGCAAAGCTGGCTGCGCTGTTGTCTCCGCCGGAACGTTCGGTGCGACCTGCCCTCTAAGGGGGAGAGGTGGGACAGTGGGCTGTTTGCTGCTTAGCTAGCAGGTTGGGTGCATCAACAGAATGAAGCTCGTCATCCTTGGGCGAAGCCGGAGCGCAAGCGGAGGCGCAGACCCGAGGATCCATGCCTGACCGGCTGTTGGTGGGCCAGCAGTGGAATTGGCATGCCGCGCATTGCTTTGGCTGTTCAGGCATGGATCCTCGGGTCGAGCCCGAGGATGACGAAGCGGTGCGGTTGGCGGCGCTGGAAGAGGAGCCGGTTGCCGGCGGCGCTGGGAGCGCCGCCGGCGAAGATGTTAGGCGCTGTCGTTAGGTGCTGGCCTTGTCGAGCGCGGCAAGGTCGTCTTCGCTCAGCTTCAGGCTTGCCGCCTTGGCGAAGCTTTCCACCTGCTCGACGCTGGTGGCGCTGGCGATCGGCGCTGTGACGCCGGGGCGTGCGATGATCCAGGCGAGCGCCACTTCCGCCGGCTGCGCGCCATGCGTTTCACTGACCTGATCCAGCGCCCTGAGGATCGCCTGTCCGCGATCGTCGAGATATTTTTCGACGGCATTGCCGCGCTTGCTCTTCTTCAGGTCGTCCTTCGAGCGGTATTTGCCCGACAGGAAGCCCGAAGCGAGGCTGAAATAGGTGACGACGCCGAGCCCTTCGCGCATGCAAAGATCACGCAGCGGACCGTCGAAGGCGCTGCGATCATAGAGATTGTATTCCGGCTGGAGCACGTCGTAGCGCGGCAGGTTTTTGGTTTTGGCCACCGACAGCGCTTCCTGCAACTGAGCGGCATCAAGATTGGACGCGCCGACCGACTTGATCTTGCCGGCATCGAGCAGCTGCTGATAAGCGCCGAGCGTTTCCTCGTAGGGCGTGTCGGCATCGGGCCAATGCGAGAAATACAGGTCGATATGGTCGGTCTGCAGCCGCTTCAGAGAGGCATCCGCGGCTTGGGAAATCCAGCTAGATGACAGGCCCTTGTGACCGGGCTCACCCATATCGGAGCCGACCTTGGTGAAGATCGCGACCTTGTCCCGCTTGGCGGGATTGGCCTTGAGCCACTTGCCGAGGATCGTTTCGGACTCACCGCCCTTGTTGCCGTCGACCCAGGCCGAATAAACATCGGCGGTGTCGATGGCGTTGAAGCCGTGATCCACAAAGGCGTCGAGCACCTTGAAGCTGGTTTGTTCGTCTGCCGTCCAGCCGAAGACATTGCCGCCAAATACCAGCGGCGCGATCTCCAGCCCGGTTTTTCCGAGCGCACGTTTTTCCATGGATTTTCCTTTCGTGCTGAAATGGCCGCCGGCGGGGGAGGCACGGGGCCCTGCTCTCAGAGATAAGGGCGGAAGGAGGGGGATCAAGCGGGTGTGTGAGGGCGGGGGTGTGAGGGTGCTGACAGTTGAGGGGATGCCGGAGCGGGATGGGTGCAGCTCTTCCCTTCTCCCCTTGTGGGAGAAGGTGGCTGAGCGCAGCGAAGTCGGATGAGGGGTGTTCCAGCTTGGCATTGTCGGCGCAGACCCCTCATCCGTCTCGCCGCTGACGCGCCGATCCACCTTCTCCCACAAGGGGCGAAGGTAAGGCGCTCCGCCGTCGCATCCTCCTTTGTAACCTTCGGCGCTGCTTTGATCGTCACGGCATGGATCCTCGGGTCGAGCCCGAGGATGACGAAGCGGATAGCGGTGCAGGCGCTGGTCTACCAGGCGAAGGCCAGCAGGAAGGCGCAGAGCACCAGCACGGTGCCGGCGAGGAGCATGTCGATCTTGCTCGGGCGCATGGGGGTGGCTCAGGTGACCTGGATGGCGATCCAGATCATGCACAGCGCGATCACCCAAAGGGCGACGCGCCCCCAGCGGGTGCGGCGCGCTTCCTCGCGGCCGATGGCGCGCGCGGTTTCGGGATCGAAGCGCAAACCGTTTTCTGCCATCTGATCGACCGCAATCGATAAACGCTCGGTGCGGGCGGCAAGCTCGGGCGCCTGGCGAGCGAGCGACACGGCCGCCTTCAAGCCGTCGCGCACATCGACCGCCATGCCCTTCGGGCCGAGATTGTCGCGGATCCAGTCGCCTACGACCGGCTCGGCCGCGCGCCACATGTTGAAGGCGGGATCGAGCGTGCGCGCGACACCTTCCACCACCACCATGGTCTTTTGCAGCAAAACGAGTTCGGGCCGCGTCTGCATGTCGAAGATCTCGGTGATCTCGAACAAAAGCGTCAGGAGCTTGGCCATCGAAATGGTTTCGGCGGGCTGGCCGTGGATAGGTTCGCCGATGGCGCGGATCGCTTGCGCGAAGGAGGCGACGTCGTGGTGATAGGGCACATAGCCCGCTTCGAAATGTACCTCGGCCACGCGGCGATAATCGCGGGTGATGAAGCCGTACAGGATCTCGGCGAGGAAGCGGCGTTCCTTCTTGCCGAGCCGTCCGGTGATGCCGAAGTCGACGGCCACCAGCGTGCCATCGGCTTCCACGAACAGGTTGCCCGGATGCATGTCGGCATGAAAGAAGCCGTCGCGCAGCGTGTGGCGCAGAAACGATTGGATCAGCGTTGTGGCGAGGGCGGGCAGATCGTGGCCGGCAGCGCGCACGGCCTCGACATTGTTGAGCTTGACGCCATCGATCCATTCGAGCGTCAGCACATCGCGCCCGGTGCGCTCCCAATCCACGTTGGGCACGCGGAAGCCCGGGTCATTGCGGGTGTTTTCGGCGATTTCGGACAGGGCGGCTGCTTCCAGCCGCAGATCCATCTCGATCTTGGTGGTCTGCGCCAGGGTCTGCGCGACCTCAACGGGCTTCAAACGGCGCGTGGCGCGGATGAACCGCTCCTGCAGCCGGGCGGCCAGAAAGAAGCTGTCGAGATCTTGGTGAAAGCGCTGGCGGATGCCGGGCCTGATCACCTTCACCGCAACTTTGCGGGCGCCGAGTGGATCCAGAATTTCGGCTGGATGCACCTGCGCGATCGAGGCTGCCGCCACTGGAGGATCGAGGCGGGCAAACAGGTCCGACACGGATCGGCCGAGCGATCCTTCGATCATCGCCTCCGCTTCCTTGCGGGGGAAGGTCGGCATCCGATCCTGCAACTGCGTCAGGTCGAGCGCGAGATCGCTGCCCACCACATCGGGACGCGTCGCCAGGAACTGGCCGAGCTTCACGTAGGAGGGCCCGAGAAGTTGCGTTGCGCGGATAAGGCGCTGGGCGCGTTCATCGGGGGCGCGGCGGCGTGCCAGAACCTGCGCCACGCGAAACCCGCGCGCGGGCATGCCTTCGAGATCCTGACCGGGAAGGGCTGCGAAAACGCCTTCGCGCAACAGGATCCAGCCGGCGCGAGCCAGGCGGAAATAAGCGGCGGGCGTGCTCATCGGATGCTCGCGATCAAAGCTTCCAGCCCGAATGCAGGGCTGCAATGCCGCCGGAATAATTGCGGTACGTCACGCGCTCGAAGCCGGCATCGCCGATCATGGTCGCGAAATTCTCCTGATTGGGGAACTTGCGGATCGATTCCACGAGATACTGGTAGGGCTCTCCATCGCCGGTGACGAGTCTGCCGATCGGCGGAATGGCCTTGAACGACCAGGCTTCATAGGCCTGTTCGAGGAAGGGCAGGTCGACCTCGGAAAACTCCAGGCAAAGAAGGCGGCCGCCGGGCTTGAGCACACGAAAGGCTTCCTTCAGCGCGACGTCGATATGGGGCACGTTGCGGATGCCGAACGCCACCGTATAGGCGTCGAACGTGCGGTCGGGGAAAGGCAGGCTTTCCGCGTTGGCTTCCACGAAGGTGCAGTTGTTCAAGAGGTTGCGCTTGGCGGCGCGGTCGCGGCCGACTTCCAGCATGGAGCCGTTGATGTCGAGCACGGTGGATTGCGCCATGCCGTCCGACGCGTCGATCACGCGAAACGCGATGTCGCCGGTGCCGCCGGCAACGTCGAGATGCGCAAAGGCGCGCGACCGCGGCGGGTTGAGCGCGGCCACCATCGCGTTCTTCCAGATGCGGTGCAGACCGGCCGACATCAGGTCGTTCATCACATCATAGCGCTGCGCGACCTTGTGGAAGACCTCGTTGACGCGGCCCTGCTTTTCACCATCGCCAACAGGCTGGAAGCCATAGGACTGGTTCATCTCGCCGGCGGCGGTGGCACGTTGGTCTGACATCAAATTTATCCCTTGAACCGACCCGACCATAGCCGAGCCATGATCGCAGCGCTACGTTTGGTGGCGCGATGAAGAGACGCGCCGGCCAACCAGAGATGGGGCCGGTGCCAGGAAAGGCGAATGGTCCCCAAAGCAGAATTGCATTGCCACATCGAGGGCGCCGCGTCTCCTGATCTGGTTCTCAAACAGGCGCAGAAGTATGGCAAGGACCTGTCCGCCTTTGTGGTGGACGGCGCGTTCGTGTGGGAGGACTTCACTGGTTTTCTTGCAGCCTATGACGCTGCCGCCGAGCTTTTCCGCACCGAAGACGATTATGCCAGGCTGGCCGAACACTACCTCTCGAGTCTTGCGCGCGACGGGGCGATCTATGCTGAGTTCTTCACCTCGCCCGATCATGCCCGCCGCGCAGGACTTTCGCCCGAAGCCTATACGGATGCTTTAGGCGAGGGCATGAAACGAGCGCAGGCCAAGACCGGCATCGAAAGCCGCATGATCGTGACCGGCGTGCGCCATTTCGGTGTGGAAAGCGTGGAAGCGGCGGCGCGGTTTGCGGCACGCTCGAAGCATCCGCTGGTGGCGGGCTTCGGCATGGCCGGCGACGAGCGCTTCGGCGACATCGAAGATTATGTGCGCGCCTTCGATTTCGCGCGCGAAGCAGGACTGGGCATCACCGTTCATGCCGGCGAGTTCTGCGGGCCGGAAAGCGTGGAAGCGGCACTCGATCATCTCAGCCCGTCGCGTATCGGCCATGGCGTTCGGGCCGTTGAGCGTATGGACTTGATGAAGCGCATCGCAGCGGAAGGCGTGGTGCTGGAATGCTGCCCGGGCTCCAACATCGCCCTTGGCCTGTATGACAGCTTCTCCAGCCATCCGCTCCCCGCTCTGCGCCGCGCGGGCGTCAAGGTGACGCTCAATTCCGACGATCCGCCGCATTTTCATACTTCGCTGGCCCGCGAATACGAGATCGCGCGCAGCGAGTTCAAACTGGACGACAAGGCGCTTCTCGGCCTCACCCGCACGGCGATCGAAGCGGCGTTCGTGGACCGCAAGACGAAGGCCGAGCTGCTGGCAAGGCTGGAGCCGAAGCGCCGCTGACCACGCGAAATATGTGGCTGAGGGGAAGCTTTCGGTTTCGCCGCAGGCGCGGGCTCGCTATGGTCGCGCCCACGTTGCGGTCGGAGTTCTTTGTTATGGGCGTCACAGTCGTCGATCACCCGCTTGTTCAGCACAAGCTCACCATCATGCGGTCCAAGGAAACCTCGACCGCAAGCTTCCGGCGGCTCCTGCGCGAGATTTCGCTGCTGCTTTGCTATGAAGTGACGCGCGATCTGGAGCTCACCACCCGCACCATCGACACGCCGATGCAGGAAATGGAAGCGCCGACGCTGGAAGGCAAGAAGCTGGTTTTCGCTTCGGTCCTGCGCGCCGGCAATGGTCTGCTCGACGGCATGCTCGACCTCGTGCCGGCAGCCCGCGTCGCGCATGTCGGCCTGTATCGCGACCATGAGACGCTCGAAGCGGTGGAATACTTCTTCAAGGCGCCGAGCGATCTCGAAAACCGACTGGTGATCGTGGTCGACCCGATGCTGGCGACCGCCAACTCCGCCGTTGCGGCTATCGACAAGCTGAAGGAGCGCGGCGCGACCAATCTGCGCTTCGTTTGCCTGCTGGCGGCGCCCGAAGGCATAGAGCGCTTCACAAAGGCGCATCCGGATGTGCCGGTGTTCACGGCGGCAATCGACGAAAAGCTCAACGAGCTGGGCTATATCGTGCCTGGTCTGGGCGACGCCGGCGATCGTTTGTACGGCACGAAGTAAGCCAAGCTTAACCCTTCAACCAAGTCGGCCGCATTCCTTAACGCACCTCTTTGCCCGGTTGTGCCACACCGGGCGCCGAGAGGTGCGTCATGATCCGCCTGGCCGTTACCGCTGGCTTGTTGATCGCCGCCGCCGTGGCGGTGCCGATGGTCTATGAGTCCAATCCGGATGCTGTTCTGCGCTTGTTCGGTGGCCGGCGAAACGCCGTGCAGGTAACGGGTGCTGCGGCCGATGACGGCAACACAAGCGGCGCGCCGCAGAACCGCCGCGTGCTGATCCCGGCCAATCGTGCCGGCCATTACGTCGCCAGCTTCAAGCTGAACGGCCGGTCTGTGGAGGCGGTGATCGACACCGGCGCCAGCCTCGTTGCGATCAACGAAACCACCGCACGCCGCATCGGTGTTTCCGTGAAGCCAGCCGATTTCAGACATCAGGTGCAAACCGCCAACGGCCAGACAGCAGCGGCTGCAGCAACCATCCGCGAGCTTCAGATCGGCCGCATCATTGCCCGCGACGTGCCGGCGGTTGTGCTGAACGACAAGGCGCTGTCTTCCACCCTGATCGGCGTCAGCTTTCTCCAACGCCTCGCCCGCTGGCATGTGGATGGCGACGGCATGGTGCTGGAACAGTAGCAATTCGATGCAACCTGAGCGCGAACATTTCGCTTTCGCGCGTGCATGGCCTCAGCTAGAACAGGAACAGGGCAGAAGCAGACGCGCCAGCCAGCGGCGTACCGGAGGGGATAAGCCCCTTCGGCCGAGGCAACGGCTTTGTCCTGAACTGGAGGTGAGCGATGGTTCTTCCCATCATCACCCTGGAAGTACGAAAGACCCGGAGCGGCTGGCTTGTTCGCTTCCGGGTCTCATTCGTAACGTTCTAGGCAACGGGGTCGGGAGTTACAGCTCCCGGCTCCACTCCAGAAATATAACATCGCGTTTCGCCCTTCGCCAGCCCTCGGTTTCCTACACCCCAATCCGCCGCAAAATGACCTTTCCAGGTTTTGGTCTGGACGGTCCGATCGCATAAGCGGCCTGCAAGGCAGCAGCGCCGGCTTCTGCTTGATCGGCGGTTCGTGCATGCACGAAACCGAGCGGATCGCCTGGTCTGATCTCCGTGCCAACGGGCGCAAGTTCGGTGAAGCCGACGGACGGGTCGACCGGATCGTCCGGCATTGTGCGGCCGCCGCCGAGATTGATCACGGCAAGCCCGATGTCGCGCGTGGCGATGCCCGTGACGAAGCCGGTGGCTTGCGCTTCCACGGGACGGATAACCGGTGCCTTTGGCAGATGATCGGCGGTGCGATCGAGGAAATCCCGCGGACCGCCGAGAGCCGCTACCATCCGCCCGAAGCGCTCGGCGGCGGCACCGCTTTGAAGCGCCTGGGTAGCCTGGGCGAGACCGGAGCTTTGTGTCGGGGCCAGTCTGGCGAGCACCAGCATTTCGGCGGCGAGCGCCAGTGTGACCTCAATCAGGCGGACGTTGCGACGGCGGCCGGTAAGACAATCGACGGCGGCGGCGACTTCCACCGCGTTGCCGGCGGCGTCCGCCAGCGGCTGGTCCATGTCGGTGATCAAGGCGGAAGCGGGCAGGCCGGCGGTTGTTGCAACATCCACCAGGCTTTGGGCGAGGTCCCGTGCATCACGTGCGCGCGCCATGAAGGCGCCGTTGCCGAGCTTCACGTCGAGCACGAGCCCGTTCAGCCCGGCGGCGAGCTTCTTGGACAGGATGGATGCGGTGATCAGCGGCACGGACTCGATCGTCGCCGTCACGTCGCGCACCGCATAGAAGCGCTTGTCGGCAGGGGCCAGCGCGGTGGTCTGGCCGATGATGGCGCAGCCGCTGTCGCGCACGGTGGAGCGAAACAGGCTCGTGTCGGGCTCGCTCGCATAACCGGGAATGGCGTCCATCTTGTCGAGCGTGCCGCCGGTATGGCCGAGGCCGCGGCCGGAAATCATCGGCACATAAGCGCCGCAGGCTGCGAGGATCGGGGCCAGCACCAAAGAAACCGTGTCGCCCACGCCGCCGGTGGAATGCTTGTCGACGGTGGGGCCGGGAAGGTCGGACCAATGCAGCACATCGCCGGAATCGCGCATGGCGAGCGTCAGCGCGACCGCTTCCTCGCGGTTCATGCCGTTGAGGAGGATCGCCATGGCGAGCGCCGCAATCTGGCCTTCCGAGATGGTATTGTCGGTTATACCGGACACAAAGGCTCGGATATCGGCAGGCCCGAGCGGAAAACCATCGCGCTTGCGGGCAATGACCTCCTGCGCCAGCACGGTCACGCCGCCGGTGCGGAAAAGCCGCCGGTGGCAAACAGGTGGCGCAGGATGGACGCGAGCTTGGCGCCGCCCAGGGGCGCGACATCCTTGGTTTCGCCATGCGACAGCTCGGCTTGGCTTAGCCCGGCGGCGAGATTGGTGATCACCGAACAGGCCGCGACTTCCAAGCCGAGAAAGCGGGCCAGAATGACTTCGGGCACGGTCGACATGCCGATGGCGTCGGCACCCAGAGTGCGCGCCATGCGGATCTCGGCAGGCGTTTCGAAGGAAGGGCCGGAAAACCACATATAGATGCCGTGATGCAGTTCGACCTGAACGGCGTCAGCCGCCGATCGAAGTCGATCGCACATCTCCCGGTTGTAGGCGGCAGTGAGGCCAACGAAGCGGCGATCGGTCGGCTCGCCGATCAGCGGGTTGAGGCCGGAAAAGTTGATATGGTCGCTGATCATCATCACCGATCCCGGTGGCATGTCGGGATGAAGCGAGCCGGCGGCATTGGTGAGAAACAGATGCGTGACGCCGAGCGCGGCCAGCGTTTCGAGGGCGGGCCGCATCGCGGCGGCGTCGCCCTGTTCGTAATAATGAGCGCGGCCGGCTAGAAACAGCACGGGTTGACCGGCAAAGGTGCCGGCAACAACGGCGCCGGCATGTCCGCTGACGCCGCTTGGGGGAAAGCCGTCGAGGTCGGCATACGGAATGCGGATGGCGTTCTCCACCTCGTCGATCAGCCCGCCGAGGCCTGAGCCGAGCACCACGGCAACGGTCGGCGCAAGGCCGTTCAGTTGTTGGCGCAGATGCTCGGCCGCATGGGTCATTTCAGCAGATCGGCGCGGAAGCCGAGCGGCAGGATCTCACCCATCGTGACGGTCTTCGTGACCCCGTTCTGGTCGCACAAATGCAGCCTGGTGTCGGGGCGGGTAAACTCGGCCAGGCGCTGACGACAGCCGCCGCAGGGCGTGATCTCGTCCATGCGCTCGGCAACAACCGCGATCTCGTCGATCGGGCCGCCGCCGGCCATATGCCAATGGCCGAGCATGGTGGTTTCGGCGCACCAGCCCTCGGGATAGGAGGCGACTTCCATATTGGCGCCGGCAAAGATCTGGCCGTCCGATGTGCGCAGGGCCGCGCCCACCGGAAACTTGGAATAAGGCACATAGGCCTTTTCCATCACCGCGCGGGCGGCATCGAACAGCTCACTCGTGGCAGACACGGGATCAGCGCTCCTTCACATAAGGCACGCCGCCAGCGCGCGGCGGGATGGCCTTGCCGATAAAGCCGGCAAGCAGAATAACGGTGAGGATGTAAGGCAGCGCCTGCATGAACTGCACGGGCACGCGGCCAACGAGCGGCAGCGGCGTGCCCTGAAGGCGGATCGACAAAGCGTCGAGGAAGCCGAACAGAAGGCAGGCGAACATCACCGGCACCGGCTTCCACTTGGCGAAGATCAGGGCTGCCAGCGCGATATAACCGCGGCCGGCCGTCATGTCCTTGACGAAGCCGGCATTCATGGCGAGCGCGAGATAGGCACCGGCCGCGCCCGACAGGACGCCGGTGCAGATCACGGCGCGATACCGCAGCCATGGCACGGAAATGCCGGCCGTATCAACCGCCGCCGGGTTTTCGCCGACCGCGCGCAGACGCAAACCGAAGCGCGTGCGGTAAAGCACCCACCAGGTGAAGGGCACCATCAGAAAGGCGAGATAAACCAGGATGGAATGGCCGGAAATCAGGTTGGAATAGATCGGCCCGAGGATTGGAACATCGCGCACGGCATCTGCGCCGGGCAGGGTGATCTCGTTGAAGCGCGCGTCACCGCCCACAGTCGGCGTGCGGCCGCCTTGCGAGAACCAGGCTTGGCCCAGAATGATGGTGGAGCCGGCGGCGATGAAGTTGATCGCGACGCCCGACACGATCTGGTTGCCGCGATGGGTAATGGAGGCAAAGCCGTGCACGAGCGCCAGTGCCACGGCAACGAGCACCGCCATTCCGAAGCCCGCCCAGGCCGATCCGGTGATATAGGCGGCAGCGCCGGCGGCAAAGGCGCCGGCCAGCATCTTGCCTTCCAGGCCGATGTCGAAGATGCCGGCGCGTTCGGAATAAAGGCCGGCCAGGGCTGCAAGAAGCAGCGGGATCGACAGGCGCACCGTTGAATCGAGCACGGTGATGAGGGTGGCGAAGAACTCCATCACGCACGACCCTCGTTTGGCGAAACAGAGGATCTGCCTGCGCCGAGACTTGCAAAGAAGGTCTGGATCGCCGGGCGGAACATGTGTTCGAGCGCGCCCGCAAACAGGATCACCAGACCCTGGATCACCACGATCATGTCACGGCTGATCGCGGGCATCTCGAAGGCGATTTCCGCGCCGCCCTGATAAAGCATGCCGAACAGGATCGCGGCCGGCACGATGCCGACGGGATGCGAGCGCCCCATCAGCGCCACCGCAATGCCGACGAAGCCTGCGCCCGTCACGAAATCGAGCTGCAACCGGTTCTGCGCGCCCATCACAGGGTTGAGCGCCATCATGCCGGCAAGCGCGCCGGAGATCATCATGGTGATGATGATGATGCGGGCTTCACCGATACCGGCATAGCGCGCGGCCTTGGGCGAATGGCCTTGGGTGCGGATTTCATAGCCGAGCTTGGTGCGCCAGATCAGCACCCAGACGCCGAAGGCGGCGAGCAGAGCCAGCAGGAAGGAAATGTTGAAAGGAGCGGAGCGGATCTTCGCGCCGAACAGTTCGATGATCCAGTTGAGCTTCGGCAGCTGGGCGCCCTCGGCAAAGGCACGCGTTTGCGGCGCCATCTGGCCGAGCGGCTTCAACACGTCGACCAGCAGATAGACCATGAGACTGGCGGCGATGAAGTTGAACATGATCGTCGTGATGACGATGTGCGAACCGCGCTTGGCCTGGAGGTAAGCCGGAATCAGCGCCCAGAGCGCGCCCGCCAGTCCCGCGCCGATCACGGCCAGCGGGAAGTTCACCCACCAGGGAAACACGCCATCGAGGTTGAGGGCCACCAGCACGACGCCGAGGCCGCCGACATAGGCCTGGCCTTCGCCGCCGATGTTGAACAGCCCGCCGTGAAAGGCCACCGCGACGGCGAGGCCGGTGAAGATGAAGCTCGTGGCGTAAAACAAGGTATAGGCGATGTTCTGTCCCCGCCCGAACGCGCCTTCCACCATGATCGCGGCCGCGCGCAACGGGCTTTCGCCGACGAGCAGCACGACGAGGCCGGCGACCGCAAAGGCGACGATGAGGTTGATGAGCGGAATCAGGCCGTAATCAACCCAGCGCGGGAGCTTGGCGTAGGGAACGCTCATGGCAGGGCCTCGATCACGGTCTGCGTCGTCGAGATCTGCGCATATTCGCCCTCAAGGATCGCCAGGGTCAGGGCATGAACGTCCTCGGCGGTCCAGTGGCGACCGTTGCGGTCGGTCCGGTCGACGCTTGCCACCGCATCGTCGGGAATGATGACCTCGAAGCCAAGATTGCCGGCCATGCGGACCGTTGCTTCCACCGAGTTCTCCAGCAGCACGCCCGTGACGATCAGCTGGCGGATCTGCAGTTCGTCGAGCACATCCACGAGATCCGTTCCGATAAAGGCGCTGTTGGTGCGCTTGTCGATCACGGCTTCGCCGGGAATGGGGGCGACGATCTCCTTGAAGTCGTTACCCGGCGTTCCCGGCCGGTAGGGCGAGGTCGCGCTCGTGGAATCGTGGCGAATATGAACAACCGGCAGCCGCCTGGCGCGCCAGGCTTCGAGAAGCAGCGCGATCCGGTCTTCCACATGGGGCTGGCCGCGCCGGCCCCAGACGGGATCGTCGATTGCGTTCTGCATATCGATTACGAGAAGAGCAGGCGTGCTCATGCCGCGGCCTCCGGGGCGTGCTTGTAGCGCGCAAGCCGCTCGGACAGTGTGCCCGTGTGCAGTTCGAACATGTGGTTGTCCAGGTCGTAGAAATAAAGGGAACGGCCTTCGCCTTCCACGCGCGGGCGCGGCGGGCGGATGTCGAGGCCGAGCCGTTCCACGCGCTGAACGTAGAGGTCGAAGTCAGCGTCATCGATCTTGAAAGCGACGTGATTGTAAGTGCGGGTCGGCAGCGGATCGCCTTCCATGATGGCGATCCAGAGCTCGCCGATCAGGAAGAATTTCTCGCGTGAAACCGAGAACGTGTCGTCGCCGCTGCTATAGATCTCGCGCGCATCCATCACCTCGGTCAGGATGGTGGTCATGCGCTCCAGATCGCTGACGATAAAGGTCATGTGCGACAGGCCCTGGATCATTCCGCAGCCTCTCGGCCTTCCACGCCAGCCATCAGAAGGCCAAGCTCGCCTTCATCCGCTTCGCCTTCGCGCTCGCCGACGATGCGGCCGTCGAACATCACGAGGATGCGGTCGGACAGGGAGCGGATTTCGTCGAGCTCGACGGAAACGAGCAGCACGGCCTTGCCGGCGTCGCGCATGGCGATGAGGCGTTTGTGGATGAATTCGATGGCGCCGACATCGACGCCGCGCGTGGGCTGGCCGACGATGAGGACGCCGGGATCTTTCTCGATCTCGCGGGCCAGCACGATCTTCTGCTGGTTGCCGCCGGAAAAGTTCGCCGTTTTCAGATGCGGATTGGCCGGGCGAATGTCGTAGTCGCGGATCTTTTCTTCCGCATCGGCCTGAATGGCGGCGCGGTTCAGGAAGGGACCGGAGAGATACTTCTTCTGATCGTGGTAGCCGAGAATGGCGTTTTCCTGTTCCTCATAGGCAAGCACGAGGCCGACATGGTGGCGGTCTTCCGGCACATGGGCGAGGCCGCGGTCGCGAAGCTCGCCGGGATCGGCCGTGCCGGTGACGTCGATCGGCTGGTTGTCGAGGAGGACTTTGCCGGACACGGCCTTGCGCAGACCGGCAATGGTTTCGATCAGCTCGGACTGGCCGTTGCCGGCGACGCCCGCAATGCCGACGATCTCGCCGGCGCGGACATCGAAGGACACGTTCTTTACCATCTCGACGCCGCGTCCATCGCGCACGGTCAGGTTGTCGACCGACAGCTTCACCGCGCCGGGATTGGCGGCACCCTTTTCGACGCGCAGGAGGACGCGGCGGCCGACCATGAGTTCGGCCAGTTCCTCGACGGTGGTGTCGGCGGTTCTGCGCGTCGCCACGATCGTGCCCTGGCGCATCACCGACACATTGTCGGTGATCGCCATGATCTCGCGCAGCTTGTGGGTGATGAGGATGACGGTTTTGCCTTCTTCCTTCAGCCGAGCCAGGATGCGGAAAAGGTGGTCGGCTTCGGCTGGCGTCAGAACGCCGGTGGGCTCGTCCAGAATGAGAATGTCGGCGCCGCGATACAGCGCCTTCAGGATTTCCACGCGCTGCTGCAGGCCGACGGCCAAGTCTTCGACGAGGGCGTCCGGATTGACCTCGAGCCCATATTCGCGCTCCAGCCGCTGCAACTCGGCACGGGCCTTGGCGATGCTGGTCTTGAGAAGAGCATTGCCTTCCGCGCCGAGGATGATGTTTTCCAGAACGGTGAAGTTGTCGACCAGCATGAAGTGCTGGTGCACCATGCCGATGCCGCTCGCGATCGCATCGTTGGGCGTCTTGATGGCGGCCTTGGTTCCGTTGACGAGGATGTCGCCTTTGTCGGCCTGATAGAAGCCGTAGAGGATCGACATCAGCGTCGACTTGCCTGCGCCGTTCTCACCGATAATGCCGTGGATGGTGCCGCGGGGAACGTCGAGATGAATGTCGCGATTGGCGTGGACGGGTCCAAAGCTCTTGTTGATGCCGATGAGCTGGATCGCGGCGTTCGCCATGCGTGGTTCCTGTTTCCGGATGGTTCTTGTTATCAGGGATGGCCGCTGATGGCGACTGTTCCGTCATGCCCCGCCGGACGGGCTTGACGGTTCACTCTCGACAAATGCGGAGCGGATTGTCAATTTCCATCCCATGACAATTCAAAGCTTCCGCTTCCACACCGCTCCCTCCATCATCTTCGAACCCGGCAGCGCCGCCCGTTTGGGCGACATCGCCGCGCCGCGCCTGGGCAAGACGATCCTGTTCGTGACCGATCCCGGTTTGCGCAAGCTTGGTCTTTGCGATCCCGCGCTGAAATCGCTGGAAGCCAGCGGCGTGGCGGTCATTGTTTTCGATCAGGTGGAGGCCGATCCGTCGCGCAAAACGCTGGAAGCGGCGGTGAGTGCCGGGCGCGATGCGCGTGTGAGCGGCGTGATTGGCTTCGGCGGCGGATCGTCGCTCGATGTCGCCAAGCTCGCAGCCCTGCTGCTGGGCTCCAACGAGGACCTCGACCAGGCCTGGGGTGTCGCACAGGCAAAAGGCCCGCGTTTGCCGCTGATCCTGGTGCCGACCACGGCTGGAACAGGCTCGGAGGTGACGCCGGTTTCGATCATCACGGTGGGCGAGGAAGAAAAGCGCGGCGTGTCCTCGCCGCTTCTGCAGCCCGATATCGCGCTGCTCGACCCCGATCTGACGCTCGGCCTGCCGCCGGCGATCACGGCGGCGACGGGCATCGATGCCATGGTGCATGCGATCGAGGCCTTTGCGTCCACCAACGCCAACAACAATCCGGTTTCGAAGACGCTGGCGCGCGAAGCCCTGCGCTTGCTTGGCGCCAATATCGAGCGGGCGGTGCGCAATGGATCGAACGCGGAAGCGCGTTCGGCGATGCTGCTGGGCTCCATGCTGGCCGGTCAGGCCTTTGCCAATTCGCCGGTGGCTGCCGTTCACGCGCTGGCCTATCCGATCGGCGGCACGTTTCATGTGCCGCATGGCCTGTCCAACGCGCTGGTTCTGCCCGAAGTGCTGCGCTTCAACGCCGTGGAAGCACCGGCACCTTATGCCGGGATTGCTGCCGACGCCTTTCCGGAGCTTGCCGAGATCACCGAAACGGAAAACAAGACGGCGGCCTTTATCGCGGCGCTGGCGGATCTTTCGAAGCGTTTGGGATTGCCGCAGCGTTTGCGCGATGTCGGCATCACCGAAGCCGATCTGCCGAAGCTTGCAGCCGACGCGATGAAGCAACAGCGCCTGCTCGTCAACAATCCGCGCCCGGTCAGCGAAAGCGATGCCCTGGCGATCTACAAGGCCGCGTTTTGATGGCGCAGGGCGGTTCGCGCGAGGCCTACAAGACCTTTCGCGCCATTCCCACCCGCTGGATGGACAACGACATCTACGGCCACATGAACAATGTCGTGCATTATTCCTTGTTCGACACGGCGGTGAATGGCTGGCTGATCGAAGGGGGCGTGCTCGACATCCATGAGGGCGACCAGATCGGCCTCGTGGTGGAAACCGGGTGCCGCTATTTCGGCGAGATCGCCTTTCCCGACGTGGTGCATGCCGGACTGCGCGTTGCCAAGCTTGGGACATCCTCCGTGCGCTATGAAGTCGGCCTGTTTCGCAACAACGAGCCGACCGCTGCGGCGGAAGGCTTTTTCGTGCATGTTTATGTCGATCGCCAGACACGGCGGCCCAAGCCGCTGAACGATCGCCTGCGCGCCACTTTGGAGACCATCGCCTCATGACTGCGAGTGACCAGGAGCGCATCGTCGATCTCGAACGGATCGCGGCCGAGCAGGATCACGTCATCCAGGAATTGTCGGGCGAGATCGCCGAGCAATGGAAGGTGATCGAGGGCCTGCGCAAGAAGCTTTCCACCCTGACCGACCGCTTTCTCGAGCTGGAAGAACAAACGGCACCGGAGATCCCCGTGACCAGACCGCCACACTGGTGAAACTGAACATTTGTTCAGGAACCAGTTCGCCAGCCTACCGTTATCTGTCTGTCACAAATGAAGTTGGCGGACACTCCGATGATCGAAGACTGCAGAGAGATCGACGCGACCGACCGGTCGTTGGCTGTTCTCGCGCCGCGATCAACGCGTGGTCCAGCCTGGAATGAAGCAGCGCCGCGCGGCGAAGTGGTGGCCTTCCGCAGCCGCGGTCCGATCGATCCAGCCAGCCTTCGCGGCGCCGATTGTTCGACACCCACCACCGTCGATGGCGAATGGCGCCGACGCACCGACGGCCTCAAGCAGCTCGGACAGCGCAAGACCCGCGTCCTGCGCATGATGTGGCCGGCCAATGATCGCGGGCGCAAACCGACCGCCGAGATAAAGAGCACCATTCCCCTGCATATTCTGACAGGCGCCGTTGCAGCCTTTGGCGCAGGTCTCGTGCTGGCAGGCATCGGCAGCCTCGTAACCCATCCGGAACTGGCGCCGGCGCTGGCAGGCTGGCTCCAGTAATCACGGAATGGACCTGCCGATCAGGCAGAGCGATCATCCATAATCAAAAAAGCCGCCGGAGAGCATCCGGCGGCTTTTTTTGTTGGCCGTTAAGGCCGATCAATACGGGCAGGTGTTGTCCGACATGTAGTCGTGCACTTCGATTGCGCCCGAAACGATGTCTGCCTTGGCCTTTTCGACCGCAGCCTTCATTTCTTCCGTGACGAGCTTCTCGTTGTTCTCGTCCATGGCGTAATCGACGCCGCCTTCCTTGATGCCGAGCACGTTGGTGCCGGCCTTGAAGGTGCCGTTCTTGGCGTCGTTGAAGGCGTTGTAAACGGCGACGTCCACGCGCTTGACCATGGAGGTCAGCATCTGGCCGGGATGCAGCATGTTCTGGTTGGAATCGACGCCGATGCCGAGCTTGCCGGCATCCGCAACGGCCTGCAGCACGCCGATGCCGGTGCCGCCGGCAGCATGATAGATCACGTCCGCGCCCTGGCCTATCTGCGACTTGGCGATCTCGCCGCCCTTCGTTGGATCGTTCCAGGCAGCCGGCGTGTCGCCGGTGTAGTTCTGGATCACGTCCGTGGCACCCGCAGACTTCGCGCCGCCGACATAACCGCAATCGAACTTGCGGATCAGCGGAATGTCCATGCCGCCGACAAAGCCGACCTTCTTGGACTGGGACGCCTGCGCGGCCATGATGCCGACGAGGTAGGAGCCTTCCTGTTCCTTGTAAACGACCGACTGGACGTTCGGCGCATCCACCACCGCGTCGATGATGGCGAAGTTCACTTCAGGGAATTCGGGGGCGATGGTCTCGAGCGTCGAGGTCCAGGCGAAGCCGATTGCGACGATCGGGTTGCGGCCGTCTTCGGCGAAGCGGCGCACGGCCTGTTCGCGCTGGGCTTCGTTCGAAATCTCGAACTCGACGTAATCGATGCCGGTCTCGCCCTTGAACTTCTCGGCGCCATGATAGGACGATTCGTTGAAGGACTTATCGAACTTGCCGCCGAGATCAAACAACAGCGCCGGCGCAACCTCTTCCTGCGCCAAAGCGGGTACGCTCAGCGCCGTTGCGGTCAGCAGGCCTAGAAGGAAGGATTTCATCGTGTCGGCACCCCTGTTTGTTTTGTTTAACTGACAGCCACGAACTCTTTTCAGCCAGGCTGACGGATCGCGACCGGTAACAGGGTCAACGCCCCGCTTGAACGCCAATGTTGCACGCGAAGACCTGAATTTCACGCGCAATTTTGGCCTGATGAGGGGATGGTGAGCAGAACCTTCCCGGTTCTGCTCGCAACGAGCGGTTACTCGGCCGCCTGTTCCATGCCGACGCATTCGACGCCGGTGCCGCGCAGGTTGCAATAACCGCCGGGGTTCTTGGCGAGATATTGCTGGTGCTCTTCTTCGGCGAAGTAAAACACCGGAGCCGGCTCGATCTCGGTGGTGATCTCACCCAGGCGCGACTGCGACAGGCCCTGCTGATAGGCCGTGCGCGACGCGATCGCCGCCTGCAGCTGCGCGTCGGTCGTGGCATAGATCGTGGAGCGATAGGTCGTGCCGACATCGTTGCCCTGGCGCATGCCTTGCGTCGGATCATGGTTTTCCCAGAAGATCTTCAGCAGTTCGGGGAAGGTGATCTTGGCCGGATCATACACCACACGCACCACCTCGGCCTGGCCGGTGAGGCCGGTGCAGGTTTCGCGATAGGTCGGGTTAGGCGTGATGCCGCCGGCATAACCGACCGAGGTCAGATAAACGCCGGGCGTCTGCCAGAACAGGCGCTCGGCGCCCCAGAAGCAGCCCATGCCGAAGTAAACCGTTTCCAGCCCATCGGGCAATTCGCCCTTGAGCGGAATGTGCGAGACATAATGCTCGTGCGCGGTGGGGATCGGTTGCTCGCGGCCGGGCAGCGCATTGTCGGCCGTTGGCATTGCGGTCTTCTTGTTCAGGAGATCGGTAATGGAAAACATAGGTTATGCCTTTCCTTTCGGGATGCAGCGGTCCACCGCGGCATCATCGGTCAATCTGTGTTGGTCGTGCCGTGAACGCACAACGCGTCAGGCCGTGCCTGCGATCCGTCCAAGCGGCGGCTTTGGTTTGGCGCCGAGCGCGTAGAACAAAAGCGCGATTAGGCCGAACACAACAAAGCCGGGCAGGTTGAGCACCGGCAGAAGGATCCAGTCCCACCAGGCCGCGCCCATCTGTGTCTGCACCCAGTTCTGCGCCGCTTCTGCACCGGCTGGTGCCGTTTGCAGCCAGCTCGTGATCAAGGGCGTGACTTGAAGCGCCGACGCCGCGATGCTTCTTGCCGCGTCGCCAACCGCCAGGATCACGGCTAATGCGAGCGCAAGGGCCGAGGCCAGGCGGAATGCGAAGCGGATGGGGCGCAACGGAGGCTCCGGCAGTGCGTTTCAGGTGTTGCCTAGAGATAAGCATGGCAGCGGCTTCGCGCAATGTCGGCATCAAAGCGACGGGCCGTCATGGGCGCTGGATCAAGAAGGCTGAACAGAACGCATCGAAGACCCTTGGCATTCGCCGGTTAATCGACTAGGAAGCGCGCGTCCTCGGCGTTGCGCATCACGGTGCCGGTTGTCGAGGGCCGTGGAGAGGTGGCCGAGTGGTTGAAGGCGCACGCCTGGAAAGTGTGTATACGGGGAACCGTATCGGGGGTTCGAATCCCCCTCTCTCCGCCAGAATTCTGCCTCGTGCGATTTGGCACGCATGGCCCTTTTTGAAGCAGTTCTTTTCGTTTTCCTTCACATCATTCCAGTCCCGCCGGCGCGTTGAGGCGAGGACGGCTTTGTTCGTCTTGAAAGAAGTTCCATGCAGTCCACAAAGACGTTTACCATCCATGTTCTGATGGCGATCATCGCCATCGTGGTCCTTCTGGTGATGCCGTTCCTGACCAACTCGGAGGAAATGCGCATTTTCTACATCAGCGAAGGCGGGCCGGTTCAGATCTTCTCGGCGGCCGGTTATGTCGTGGTGATCGTGCTTCTGATGCGCGAGATGAGCTGGGCCGACCTGTCCGAAAACTGGCCGCTGGTGATCGTGCCGCTCGCCATGTGCCTGCGCGAAATGGATTTCCACGCCCATTTCACCACCTACAGCATCACCAAGACGACGCTCTACGTATCGCCGGATGTGCCGATCGTCGAAAAGCTGTTCGGTGCTCTGGTGTTCATCCTGCTTGGCATCACTGCGGTTGCGCTGGTGAACAAATACTGGCGCGCTTTTCTAGCAGGCCTGCGCCAGATGCAGCCCGTTGCCATGGCCGTGCTGGCCGGCGCGATCTGCGCGGTGCTGTCGAAGGTGCTGGACGGCGCGTCCTCCAATCTTCAGGTGATCGGCATCGATGTGCAGCCGACCTATTTTTCGGTTGTGGCCGAGGAAGTGCTGGAGCTGGGTATTCCGATGTTCTTCGCGATCGCCGTGTTCGCCGCTTTCCCCGCACGCGGATCGCTGCGCCGGGTTTGAAGGCGCGCAGTTGCCAGCGTGGGCCAAGGAACGCTAAGCCAGTCGAAGCATGATCAATCCCGGTTCCGCGGGTCTTTGCGGGGAACCGGATGGCTTCGAGAGTGACACGGATGGCGATTGAACAGCGGCTCCAGAACAAGCGCATCCTCTTGATCGTCGGCGGTGGGATTGCCGCCTACAAGGCGCTCGACCTCATTCGCCGTCTGCGCGAACGCGGCGCATCGGTGCGGGCTGTGATGACAGCGGCTGCCCAGCAGTTCGTGACGCCGCTGGCCGTCGGTGCGCTGACGGCCGATCATGTGTTCACCGATCTGTTCGACCGCCAGGACGAGCAGGATGTCGGGCATATCCGGCTGGCGCGCGACTGCGATCTGATCGCGGTGGTGCCGGCAACCGCCGATCTGATGGCGAAGCTTGCGCATGGCCATGCCAACGATCTCGCTTCCGCCGTGCTTCTGGCGACAACCAAGCCCGTTCTGATGGCGCCGGCCATGAACCCGGCGATGTGGAGCCACCCTGCGACGCGGCGAAACCGCGACACGCTTTCGGGGGACGGCATCCATTTCATAGGCCCCAACAAGGGCGAGATGGCGGAAAAGAACGAAGCGGGCGAGGGGCGCATGGCCGAGCCGCTGGAGATCGTTTCCGAAATCGAAAACCTGCTGGATGGCGGGCCGAAGCCGCTGGCGGGACGCCGCATCATCGTGACCTCCGGCCCGACGCATGAGCCGATCGACCCGGTGCGCTATATCGCCAACCGCTCGTCCGGCAAGCAGGGGCACGCAATCGCCGCAGCGCTGGCGCGGCTGGGTGGCGATGTGCAGCTCGTGTCTGGACCAGTCACCCTTCCCGATCCGGCTGGCGTTCACACCACCCATGTCGAAACGGCGCGGGAGATGAAAGACGCGGTGGAAGCGCTGTTGCCGGCGGATGCGGCGGTGATGGTGGCGGCTGTTGCGGATTGGCGCACGGATACGCAGGCCGATCAGAAGATCAAGAAGGGCGCTGGCGGTCCGCCGACGCTTGCCATGGTTGAGAACCCAGACATTCTGGCCGGCATCGGCAGACATGCCCGCCGGCCCTTTCTTGTGGTCGGCTTTGCCGCCGAAACGCAGGATGTGAGCGAGAACGCCACAACCAAGCTCGATCGCAAGGGCGCCGATTTCATCGTCGCCAACGATGTCTCTGTCACAAGCGGCGTCAATGAAGGCGGCGTGATGGGCGGAACACGCAACCGCGTGAAGATCGTCAGCCGTTCCGGCATCGAGGAATGGCCGGAAATGGACAAGGCCCAAGTCGCCGAGCGCTTGGCCCAACTCATTGCACGCCGGCTGGACTCGATCACCGTTTGAGGGGATGCGGCCTTCGCCCATGAAAAAAGCCGGACGCTCGCGCATCCGGCTTTTTAGCCTTGGGAGGCCTTTTCGGGTTTAAGCGGAAGGCTGCTTGGTCTTGCGGAGATAGGGCAGCACGCGCTCGAAGGAGCCGAACTTTTCGTTGGCTTCATCATCCGACACGGCGGCGGTGATGATGACATCGTCGCCGTTCTTCCAGTTGGCGGGTGTCGCGACCTTGTGCTTGGCGGTGAGCTGGATCGAATCCAGCGCGCGCAGGATCTCGTCGAAGTTGCGGCCGGTGGTCATCGGATAGGTCAGGATCAGCTTGACCTTCTTGTCCGGGCCGATGACGTAAACCGAACGCACGGTGGCGTTGTCGGCCGGCGTGCGGCCCTCCGAGCTTTCGCCGCTATCGGCCGGCAGCATGTCGTAGAGCTTGGCGACGTTGAGATCCTTGTCGCCGATCAGCGGATAATCCACGGAATAGCCGGTGGCCGTGGTGATGTCTTCCTTCCACTGGGCGTGGCTTTCCACCGGATCGATCGAGATGCCGATGATCTTGACGTTGCGCTTGGCGAACTCGTCCTGAAGGCCGGCCATCGTGCCGAGCTCGGTGGTGCAGACCGGCGTGAAGTTCTTGGGATGCGAGAACAGGATCGCCCAGCCGTCGCCGATCCAGTCATGGAAATGGATCGTGCCCTTGGTTGTTTCGGCCGTGAAATCCGGGGCGGTGTCGTTGATACGAAGGCTCATGCGGGCTTCCCTTGACGATTGGCGTGGCGGACAGGTTAGCAACTGATCATAGTGCGGTTGGCTGAAAGGGCGAGGCAGAATTCTGCGCGCCGGCGGCTGGCCTGGAAGAAACCATCTGCGAGGAGTGGCTCCGTTGGAATGTCGTTTCCGATGGCTCGCGGGTTTAAGGATCGTATGGGAGGGGCTGCTGCTCGATGGCCGGATCTGGCATAAGACCAGGAGCAAGGGAGGATCGGATGGCTGGAACAATCGAACGCACGACGTTCGGCGTCTTGAAGGATGGCCGCAGCGTGGACTGCATCAGGCTTGCGCAGGACGGCGGACTTGATGTGCGCATCATCACGCTGGGTGCGGCGGTGCAGGCGCTGTTCGTGCCGGATGCGGGAGGCATGATGGCCGACGTCGTGCTCGGCTATGACGATCCGGAAGATTATCGGGTCAAACGGCAGTTCTTCGGTGCAACGATCGGCCGTTTTTCTAACCGCATCGCGGGCGGTCGCTTCGAGCTGGACGGCAAGGTGATCCACATCGCCACCAATGAAGGCAAGAACGTCCTGCATGGGGGACCGGAAGGGTTCGACCAGAAGCTCTGGACAATCGAGGATCTGGGCACCGAGCCGGAGCCGTTTGTTCGTTTGGGTCTGGTGAGCCCGGATGGCGACCAGGGCTTTCCCGGCGAGGTCACGGCCACTGTCACCTATCGGCTGACGAACCCAGGTGAACTGTCGATGCGCTACGAAGCAACGAGCGATCGCACCACCGTCATCGGCATGACCCATCACGGCTATTTCAATCTGGGCGGCGTCGAGCATCTGCGAAGTGTGCTGGATCACCGTCTGCAGATGCCGGCCGACCATTATCTGGCGGTGGCGAGCGACCTCATTCCCGAAGAAAGCCCCCGTTCGGTAGCGGATACGCTGTTCGACTTCCGGGAGGCCAAGCCGATCATGCGCGATCTGCGCACGGCGGATGACCAGCTGCTCACCACGAAAGGCTATGACCACTGCTTTTGTTTAGCCGACAAGCCGCACCAGGCCCCGCGTCTGGCGGCCCGGCTTCACCATCCGGCGAGCGGCCGCGTGATGGAGCTGCATTCCGACCAGCCCGGGCTGCAGTTTTATTCCGGCAACATGCTGAACGCCGGTGTGGCCGGCAAATACGGGCAGATCGCGCGGCAGGGCGATGCGCTTTGTTTGGAACCGCAGTCCTGGCCGAATGCGCCCAACCGGCCGGATTTCCCGAGCGCGCGGCTGGAGGCCGGCGAAACCTATCGCCATCAATCGATCTACCGCTTTTCCGCGCAGGCACCCGATCTCGGATAAGCGCTTGGCGCATAATGCCGCAAGGCCGGGTGATGCTGTCGCCCGGCGACCCCTTGTGCTAAGAGCCAGGCCGATGATCGACGGCAGCATCAAACGGCAAAAGGTCGGGGCGCTTTGTCTGGCGCTCTTGCTGGCATGCGCGGTGCTGCTGCAGTTCACGCTCGGCGCCTTTGCCGCCGGCGCGATGACGTCCGGTCCGCAGCGCGACATTTTCGGCAATCTGCTTTGCCTGAGCGAAGGCGGTGAACACAACCGCACGGCCGATCATGGCGCCGTGCCGGCTTGTTGCAGTGCAGGTTGCTTGTTCGCGTCCATCGCCTCGGCGCCGCCGCCGCAGCATGGCTGGGTAAGTCCCGTTTTGATTGCGGCCCGGCTCGAACAGGGCTTTGCTGCAACACCCATCCGGCTGACGAACGATCTTTATGCCCATCGCCCGCGTGGACCTCCGATTTCGGCCTGAGACCAACCGCTTCTCAGTTTCAACAAGGCGCACACATGCGCTCCAATCGGATCTTCCATCATGACCCTGTTTTCATTGTCGCCACTGCGCGCAGCCGGCCTCGGTGCGGCCCTTCTGCTTGCCGCCAGCCCCTTCGCTTCCGCCCACGAATACAAGGCCGGTTCGCTCGAGATCGGCCATCCCTGGTCGCGCGCCACGCCGCCCGGCGCCAAGGTTGCGGCCGGTTACCTTTCGATCAAGAACACCGGTGACACGGCCGACCGCCTCGTGTCCGTGACGTCCGCCATTTCCGACAAGGGCGAGATCCACCAGATGTCGGTGGATTCGAACACCGGCGTCATGACGATGCGCCCGGTCGATGGTGGTGTCGAAATTCCGGCCGGCGAAACGGTGACGCTGGAGCCGGGTGGCTATCATCTGATGTTTGTGGGCCTGAAGCAGCCGGCCAAGAAGGGCGAGGGCTTCGAGGGCACGCTCACATTCGAAAAGGCCGGCTCGGTCGAGGTGAAGTATGCCGTGGAAGCCATCGGCGGAAAGCCGGGTGGCAAAATGGACCATGGCGCGATGGATCATGGCGCGATGGACCATGGTTCAATGGATCATGGTACCATGGATAAGGACGCCATGGATAAAGGCGCGGGCGATCACAGCACCCACGCCAAGTAGCGGATCCCTTAGTCGCGGATCTTAGTCCGCATCGACCCCGGGCAGAGCGCCGGGGTCGAGCACCGCAAGGGCGCCCGGCAGGCTGGCTGATCCATTGCGCGAGGGCAGGAAGGCTTCGATCAGCTGGGCGACCTGCCCGTCACGCTGCTTGGCGCTGGCGCCACCCATCACCACCACAACGAGACGACGGCCATTGCGCGTCACCGACGTCGCGACATTGAAGCCGGATGCGCGGATATAGCCGGTCTTGATGCCATCCACGCCTTCCACGCCGCCAACGAGGCGGTTGTGGCCGCGGATCGTCTTGCCGCGATAAGAAAACTCCGTGACGGAGAAATAGGGATAATATTGCGGGAATTGGCGGCGCAGCATGATGGCAAGCGTCGCCATGTCCTTTGCCGTCGTCACCTGCATCGCATCGGGCAGGCCGGAGGCGTTTTCGAAGCGCGTGTCGCGCATGCCGATGGAACGCGCCTTCTGCGTCATCATCAGCGCGAACTGCTGTTCGGAGCCGCCGCCGATGAACTCGCCGACCGCGGTGGCGACATCGTTGGCCGAGCGCGTGATCAGCGCCTTGATGGCGGATTCCACATCAATGCCTTCGCCGGGCCGGAAGCCGATCTTCGTTGGCGGACGGGAGGCGGCATAAGGGGAAACGGGGATGATCGTGTTCTTGTCTATGCGCCCGCTCTGCATCTGCTCGAACAGCATATAGAGCGTCATCATCTTGGTCATGGATGCGGGAAAGCGCTGGCTCGTATCTTCATAGCCGTAAAGCTTGCGCCCGCTGGTGGCGTCCACGACGATGGCCGAATAGCGCTCGGATGGAAGCGGCGGAACGGCATTCGCGATCGGGGTCAGCGAGGCCGTGGTGCTGCTCGTAGTGCTGCAGGCGCCGAGCGCCAGGGCAAGCGGCAGAACAAGGGCGGACAGAAAAACGCGGCGGGTGGTTGAGTGCGGCAAGAGGATCCTCCGGCGCGGATGCGCCAGGCTTGAACAGAAAGGCATCAGGCGATTATCCGCTTCGTGCCACGTCAGGCTTGCGCCGACAATGCGCCGGCGTGTTTCCGATGCAGGTTGTGAGCACGTCAGACCGGTGCGGGAAGAACAAACATGCCATTGCCGGTCTAGTTTAGAATAATTCTAAACTATTGATCGAATTGGACTTTTTGTCGCTGGGCGTTGACAGGCAGGGCTCCCACTGCAAAGATTGAACCAGATCGCGCCATTCCGGCGCGCCTTTGATGTCCGGGCCTTGAACCCGGTTGATTGGAGGAATGATGGTTCTGATATCCGCGCTTCTGCGTGCGGAAGGTCCTGCATTGCGCAGCCATGAAGGTGTGCGCTGATGTTGTCACGCCTTGCCGACCTCAACGGACACAACGATCCTTATTTCGACCGCGCACCGGAAAAGCTGGTGCTGGAAGGCTATCGCCACATGATCGCCGGCTTCGAAACCGGCTCGATCGCGCCGTGGGAGTTGAGCTGGTCCTTGTATGAAGCGCTTCTGGGCGAAGTGGATGGCGCGCGGGCTATCACCGAGATGACGCGCTTCGTGCGGGCTTTGCGCAAATGCGCGTCCTGTCCGCTGCGTGCTTTTCCGTTCGGGGCGCATCATGTGTCACGCGAGGAATGTCTGGCGCTGGGTCTCGTGGCCGGCCTGCAGCACGACGACAAGGACACTGCATCGCTTTGCGCTGGCGCGATGAGCTGTCCGCTGCGCTGTGGCGAGCTGGCGCGGGCGGCACAACCGCTCGCCGAAACGCTGACGCGGCTTGATCATACGCTTTTGCCGATCCCGCGCAGCGCGATCGAAGACATCATTGCGCGGTCCTCGCGGCCCGCGACCGTTCATTAAAGGGGGGATCATGACGCCGAAAACAGCCAGGCTCGCAGCCATCGCAGCGACCACCATGCTGACCGCAGCGGTTTTTCTTCTGCCGGCCAACGCGGCAACGGATGAAAAAGCGGTTCTCTCCACCTATGCAGATATCGCGCAGGCCGTTTACGAGGACTCGCTCACCACGTCTAAAACGCTGGACGAGAAGATCCACGCTCTTGTCGACAAGCCGTCCGCCGAAACGCTGCACGAGGCCAGGCAGGCCTGGCTTGCCGCGCGCGTGCCATACCAGCAGTCGGAAGCCTTTCGCTTCGGCAACCCGATCGTGGATGCCTGGGAAGGCCGCGTGAATGCCTGGCCGCTGGATGAAGGCCTGATCGACTATGTCGATGCCAATTACGGCACGGAGTCGGACGAAAACGCGCTTTACACCGCCAATGTCATCGCCAACCCCAAGATTCAGATCAACGGCGAAACGGTGGATGCCTCCAGGCTGACGCCGGAGTTTCTTTCCGGCACGCTGCAGGAAGCCGGCGACATCGAAGCCAATGTCGCGACCGGCTATCATGCGATCGAGTTCCTTCTGTGGGGGCAGGACCTGCATGGTACGGAAGCGGGTGCGGGCGAGCGTTCTTATACCGACTACGACAAGGCCAACTGCACCAATGGCAACTGCGAACGTCGCGCCGAATATCTGACATCCGCAGCCGACCTGCTCGTGAGCGACCTCGAGGAAATGGCTGCGAATTGGGGCGATAACGGCGAAGCACGCAAGTCCGTGCTCGATGCGGAACCGCAAACCGGCCTGTCGGTGATCCTAACCGGTCTCGGCTCCCTGTCTTACGGTGAGCTGGCCGGCGAGCGCATGAAGCTCGGCCTCATGCTGCATGATCCGGAAGAAGAGCATGACTGCTTTTCCGACAACACCCACAACTCGCATCTGAACGACGCGCTCGGCATCCAGAACGTTTATCTGGGACGCTATACGCGCATTGACGGCTCCACCGTGGAAGGCTCCTCCTTGTCGTCGCTGGTGGCGGCGGTCGATCCATCCGTCGATGCCGAGCTCAAGGCCAAGCTCGATGCCACCAACGCCAAGATGCAGGCGGTGGTCAAGCGCGCCCAATCCGGCGAAGCCTATGACCAGCAGATCGGCGAAGGCAACACGGAAGGCAATGCCGCCGTGCAGGCCGCGATCGATGCGCTGGTGGATCAGACCAAGTCGCTGGAACGCGCCGTTGCGGCGCTGAAGCTCGATGCCGTTGCCTTCGAGGGCTCAGACAGTCTGGATGCCCCCGATCAGGTGTTTCAATGACCGGGCGTTAACCCGGTTTGCGTAAGCGCCCGCGTGGCGCGTGAGTGACCGTTGGCGGCTCAAGCTCCGAACCGCGAAACGGCGTACCAAGGGTGGCACGGTCCCAGATGTGCCACGCCCAGGGAAGTGAGTGGTGACGTGACATGCTTGTTTGCCATTGCAACATCATAACGGAAAAAGAGATCGAGGCGGTGATCGTCGAGCTTCTCGAGAGCGACTGCTGGCAGCTCATCGTCCCTGCGAAAGTATACCACACGCTCAACAAGCGTGGCCGCTGTTGCGGCTGCTTCCCAAATGTGGTGGAAACGATCATTAGAGTCACCGAAAATTACCACGCGCGCTCTGCGGACGCGGCCGGTGATGTCGTTTCACATCTGGATCGCGTGCGTCAGCTGCGCGACCAATTCGGGAGCAGTCGGAATGAAGGGCGAACCACAGGTCATCGAGCGGCTTAATGAGGCACTGTTCCTCGAGCTCGGAGCGGTCAACCAGTACTGGTTGCATTACCGCCTCCTCGATGACTGGGGCTTCAAGAAGCTCGCCAAGAAGGAGCGTGCGGAAAGCATCGAGGAGATGCAGCATGCCGACAAGATCATCGAGCGCATCATCTTCCTGGAAGGTCATCCCAACCTCCAGAAGGTCGGCCCGCTGCGCATCGGCCAGACCGTCAAGGAAGTGCTGGAAGCCGATCTCGCCGGCGAATACGACGCCCGCACCTCCTACAAGCGCTCGCGCGAAATCTGCGACGAACTGGGTGATTACGTCACCAAGATGCTGTTCGAAGAGCTTTTGCAGGATGAGGAAGGTCACATCGATTTCCTTGAAACCCAGCTCGAGCTTTACAACAAGATCGGCGAAGAGCGTTACGGCCTGCTCAACGCGGCTTCGGCCGACGAGTCCGAGTAAGAATAAAGACCGGAGCGGCGCCGCAACGCGTCGCTTCGTCTCGAGCGAAGCCGCGGCCCTCGCGGCTTCTGCGGCAAGGGTGGGTTGACCGCGATCATGCGCCGGCCCACGCTTCTTGTTCTTGTTGCCGCGATGATGGCGGCACCGGCGGCTTTTGCCGGCTCGACCGAGCCCGTTCCCGCCGACACGATCTCCCAACAGCGGGATGATCTCACGCCCAAGGACCTGAAGCGCGTCCAGGTCGTGACCCGGCCGACATCCGATTTTTCCAAGCCCGAGAACTTTGAAACAATGCAGGGCGGCGCCGGCACTTCGAAGAAGCTGCCGAACCAGGATGCGTTTTCGCAACCGGCCGCCAATCTCACTTTCGAGGAAGAAGGAACCTTCAAGCTCGGCAACGGCCTGTTTCGCAAGGTTTGGGTGAGCGCGCCGTCGTCCACCCAGGCATCCGATGGTCTGGGACCCCTGTTCAATGCGCGGGCCTGCCAGAGTTGCCACCTGAAGGATGGGCGCGGTCATCCGCCGGAAGGCGCGGCGGACGCCACCTCCATGTTCCTGCGGCTCGCGCGCGAGGCTTCAACGCAAGAAGAGCGCAAGGCGATCACCGACGGCGTGCTGCTCAACCTTCCCGATCCGGTTTACGGCACGCAGCTGCAGGATCTCGCCGTGCCCGGCCTCGATGCCGAGGGCAAGATGCGGATCACCTACGAGGAAAGGCCGGTGACGCTTCGAGGCGGCGAAACGGTGTCCCTGCGCAAGCCCACCTACGCCATCGACAACCTCGCTTACGGCCCGCTGCACCCCGACACGACGCTGTCGCCGCGCGTAACGCCGCCGATGATCGGGCTCGGTCTCGTGGAAGACATCCACCCCGCCGATCTTTTGGCCAACGCCGATCCCGACGACACGAATGGCGACGGCATTTCCGGCAAGGCGCAGATCCTGCGCGATCCGCTGTCGGGCGAGACGCGTGTCGGCCGCTTCGGCTGGAAAGCACAGGAAGTCTTTATTCGCCGCCAGTCGGCTGACGCTTTTGCAGGCGATATCGGAATATCGTCGCCGGATGTGCCGCGCCCGTTTGGCGATTGCACGGAAGCGCAGGTGAAGTGCCGCGCCATGCCCAACGGCGTTCAGGAGCGGCTCGGCAAGGACGAAGCGCCCGATCCGGTGATGGATCTCGTGACCTTTTATTCGCAAAACCTGGCCGTGCCGGCGCGGCGCGATGTGGGCGACCCGCAGGTTCTGCGCGGCAAGAAGGTGTTTTACCAGACCGGCTGCGCATCCTGTCATATGCCGAAATTCGTGACGCGCCGCGACGCCTCGAACAAGGCGCACCGCTTCCAGCTGATCTGGCCATATTCCGACTTCCTGCTGCACGACATGGGCGAGGGCCTGGCCGATGGGCAGAAGGTCGGTGACGCCACCGGCACGGAATGGCGCACCGCGCCGCTGTGGGGTATCGGCCTGACGAAGACGGTGGTCGGCCACACCTTCTTTTTGCACGATGGCCGCGCGCGTAATCTGACCGAAGCCATTTTGTGGCATGGCGGGGAAGCGCAAAAAGCACGGGATGACTATGCCGACCTGCCGAAGGAGGATCGCGATGCGCTGGTGCGCTTCCTGGAATCGCTTTGAGGGGTTGCGAACCTCCGTTGTCGCGCTGCTGTCGATGGTGGCTTTCACCTTGCCGGCGCATGCCGCCATCGAGGACGCAAAGGCGCGCAGCATCATCACGGCCGCAATCGGCGACTTCGTGCGGCCTGCCTACGCCGATTTCGCCCGCTCCACGCAGGAACTGAGCGAAAGCGTTGGGGCACTGTGCGCTCAGCCCTCGCAATCCTCACTGGATGATGCGCGCGCACGCTTCATCGACGCGGTTGGCGCGTGGTCGCAGGCGGAGGTGATCCGCTTCGGGCCGATCACCGCTGAAAACCGGCAGGAGCGGATCCTGTTCTGGCCGGATCGGCGCGGCATCGGCTTGAAGCAGGTCCAGGCGATCCTGGCGAGCAAGGATGAAACGGCAACGGACCGAGCCAGTCTGGCAACGAAGAGCGTGGCGGCGCAGGGTCTGGGCGCGTTGGAATTCGTGCTGTTCGGCACCGATGCCGAAACGCTGACGGGTGCCGACGGCACCTTCCGTTGCCGCTATGCCGCGGCAATTGCCGCCAATCTCGACGGTATTGCCGATGATCTCAGCACGGCCTGGCAGGACACGGACGGGATTTCCTGGCTGTGGTCGCGCTTCGGTCCCGACAACGACCGGTATCGCAATTCAGCCGAAGCGCTGGGCGAACTGGTGGATGTGGTCGTGCATGGTCTGGAACAGGTGCGCGATGTGCGTTTGAACGGTTTCCTTGGCACCAAGCCTGAAGCCGACAAGCCGAAATCCGCGATCTACTGGCGCTCCGGTCAAACCGTGACATCCCTGGCGGGCAACCTTTCTGCCATGCGCAGGCTGATGGATGTGTCGGGGATCGATGGGCTCGTCTCGAGTGAGGGGGAATGGATCCCTGACGCTGTCGATTACGAGTTCGCCAATGCCCAAGCCATCACCGGACCGCTGCGCGACGAGCCGATCGACCGTCTGCTCCAGGACCCGGCCGAGCGCGGCAGCCTCGAATTTCTGCGCATCGCGACCAGCAGCCTGTCCGGTCTTGTTGGCCAGCGTCTCACCGGCGACATCGGCTTGACGGTCGGCTTCTCCTCGCTGGACGGAGACTAGTTGATGACGCCGCTGATCGACCGCCGCTCCTTTCTCGCTGCCGCCGGCTCGCTGTTTGCTGCCTCGCTCGGCGCGCGGCAGGCCTTTGCGCTGGACTGCGCCGATGCGGTGTTCGCGACGGCCTTCCAGAGAAGAACCGGCCAGTTCGGGGTGGCGGTGCTGACCGAAGCCGGCGAGCTCGTTCATGCGCTCGATCTGCCCGAGCGCGGCCATGACGTGACCTTCGATCCCGTATCGCGCCGATCCGTGGTGTTTGCCCGCCAGCCCGGTACGTTCATGACCGTCTTTGACCATGACGGAAAGCAGCCGCCAATCACAATCGCCAGCGTGAAAGGCCGTCATTTCTACGGCCATGGCTGCTTCTCGCCCGATGGCGCGCTGCTTTATGCGACGGAAAACGATTTCGACGCCGCCGAAGGCATGATCGGTATCTATGATGCGCGCGATCATTTCCGCCGCGTGGGCGAGTTCAAGACCCACGGCGTCGGCCCGCATGAAATGCTGCTGATGGGTGATGGCCGCACCTTTGCGGTGGCCAATGGCGGCATCGAAACACATCCCGATTTCGGCCGCGCCAAGCTCAACATCGCAACGATGGAGCCGTCGCTGGTGTTCATCGACCGCTTGAGCGGCTCGCTTCTGTCACGCCACACACTGCCGGCCGACCTGCACCAGCTGTCGATCCGGCACATGGCGGCGGATGACAAAGGGCGGTTGTGGTTCGGCTGCCAGTATGAGGGCGCAGAACGCGACCGGCCGCAGCTTGTGGGCTACGCCACGGGGGATGACGGGCTTGTTCTGCTCGACATGGCGGATGACGTGCTCGGCGGCTTCCGCAATTATATCGGCTCGGTCGCCAGCAATCCGGATGCGGGGCTCGTCGCCGTGTCTTCGCCGCAGGGCAACAGTCTGGTTCTGATCGATACGGCCAGCCGCACCGTGCGCGAGATGCGCAGTTTGACGGAAGTCTGCGGCATCGCACCTGATCGCAGCGGTTTCGTGTCCAGTACCGGCACCGGTCGATGGCTGGCGCCGAAAGGCCCCGAAGCCGATCTGCCGGATTTCGTGTGGGACAATCACATCCTGCGCATCTGAGCGACGGAACAGCCCCGCATTGCCACGCCCCGCCTGCCGCTGATATCGGCAGATATGATCGATCTCCCCACCCTCCCGGTAACCGCGGTTCTGCCGGACCTTCTGACGACGCTGGATCATCACAAGTCGGCCGTGCTCGTGGCACCACCGGGTGCCGGCAAGACGACGCTGGTGCCCTTGGCGCTGCTCGATGCCCCTTGGCGCAAGACCGGTGTCATCCTCCTGCTCGAACCGCGCCGTCTGGCGGCCCGCGCGGCGGCGCGCCGCATGGCTTCGCTGCTCGGCGAAGAACCGGGGGAGACCGTCGGCTATGCCATGCGCATGGAAACGCGGCGCTCGGCGGCCACGAAAATCCTGGTGGTCACCGAAAGCATCCTGTCGCGGATGATCCTCGACGATCCCGAACTCGGCGACGTCGCCTGCATCCTGTTCGACGAGTTCCACGAACGCTCGCTCGACGGCGACTTCGGTCTGGCACTGGCGCTGGATGTGCAGGGCGCCCTGCGGCCGGACCTGCGTTTGCTGGTGATGTCCGCCACGCTCGACGGCGCTCGGGTCGCCGCCCTTCTGGGCGAAGCCCCGGTTCTGCAAAGCGAAGGCCGGGCCTTTCCCGTCGATGTCAGCTACCGCGCGCGCGATCCGAACGAGCGCATCGAAGATGCGGTGGCCAAGGCCGTGCGCGTGGCACTGGCCGAGGAAACCGGCAGCATCCTCGCTTTTCTGCCGGGACAGCGCGAGATCGAGCGCACGGCGGAGCGCCTCGATCATCTCGGCGACACCGTCGACGTCATGCCGTTGTTCGGGGCCATGGAAGGGCGCGCGCAGGACCTCGCCATTCGCCCTGCCACAGCTGGCCGGCGCAAGGTGGTGCTGGCAACCGCGATTGCCGAAACATCGATCACCATCGACGGCGTGCGGGTGGTAATCGACAGCGGTCTGGCGCGTGTGCCGCGCTTCGAGCCGGCGTCCGGCCTGACGCGGCTGGAAACGGTTCGCGTGTCGCGCGCATCCGCCGATCAGCGTGCCGGCCGTGCCGGGCGAACCGAACCGGGACTGGCGGTGCGGCTGTGGCATCAGGGCCAGACGGCGGCGCTTCAACCCTTCACGACGCCTGAAATCCTGGAAGCCGATCTGTCCGGCCTGCTGCTCGATTGCGCGGCTTTCGGTGTGGCTGATCCGATGGCGCTGGCGTTCCTCGACCCTCCGCCGGCACCCGCGCTCGCCGAAGCGCGGGCGCTGCTGGTCAGTCTTGGCGCACTGGATGGTGATGGCCGGCTGACGCCATCGGGCGCGGCCATGCGCAAGCTCGCTTTGCCGGTGCGGCTCGCGCATATGGTGGCGCAGGCCGCCCAGGATGGCCAGGCGCAAGCCGCTGCCGAACTCGCCGTTCTGCTGACGGAGCGCGGGCTTGGCGGCAATGGTATCGACCTCGATGCGCGACTGCAGCGCTTCCGCAGCGAGCGTTTGCCGCGTGCGACTGCGGCACGCCAGCTGGCCAAGCGGCTGGCTGCCGCCGTCGGGTCTTCCGGGAAACTGACCACGCAAGTTAGCGAAGGCGGTGCGCTGCTTCTTCATGCCTGGCCGGACCGTGTCGCCAAGGCGCGCGGGGAAACGGGCCGCTTCCTGCTCGCCAATGGGCGCGGCGCAACGTTGGAAGCAACGGAGCGGCTGGCGCGCGCGCCCTTTCTGGTGGTGGCCGATCTGCAGGGCGCGGCACAAAATGCGCGCATCGCCGCCGCCGTTGAAATCAGCGAAGCCGATATTCGCGCAGCCTTGAGCGACAGGATCGCGCGAAACCGCCAGTCGCAGTTCGACCCCGAGCGCCGCGCGGTGCGGGTGCGCGAAACGGAGCGTCTCGGCGCGATCGTTTTGAACGAGCGCCTGCTTCCGGCGCCCTCGGGCGCGGAGGCCGATGCCGCAATCCTTGATGCACTGCGCTCCCACGGCCTCGACCTCCTGTTCTGGAGCGACAATGCCGTTATGCTGCGCCATCGGCTGTCCTGGCTCCATCGTGGTCTCGGCGCGCCTTGGCCGGATGTGTCCGATGATGTTCTGCTCGGCTCTCTCGAAGACTGGCTCCTGCCGTTTCTCACCGGCGAAGCGTCCTTTGCCCGCATAGCCGCGTCGGCGGTCAGCGAAGGCCTGCGCAGCCTTGTGCCCTATGATCTTCAGCGCCAGCTCGACACGCTTGCACCGACCCATTTCGACGCGCCATCCGGCAGCCATCTGCCGATCCGTTACGACGGCGAATGGCCGGTACTGGCGGTGCGGGTGCAGGAGCTGTTCGGGCTCACGCAGCATCCGGCGATCGCCTCCGGCACGGTGCTGCTGACGCTCGAACTTCTGTCGCCGGCGCATCGGCCGATCCAGACCACGCGCGATCTGCCGGGTTTCTGGCGGGGCTCCTGGAGCGATGTGCGCGCCGAGATGCGGGGGCGCTATCCCAAGCATGTCTGGCCCGAAGATCCGGCCTCGGCACAGGCCACAAGCCGGGCAAAGCCGCGCGGGACGTAAAAACGGAAATCTTGTGGCGAGGCGGCGGTGATCGGCGCATAAGCGAGATCATGGCTCTGCTTTCTCCCGAAGATCCGCAACAGTTTCACCGCCTGCGCTTGTCCACGCTGATCCGTTTGCGCTGGCTGGCGATCGTCGGCCAGAGCATTGCGGTGATCGTGGTCGCTTATTGGCTGGATTTCCCCTTGCCGGTGAGCTCCTGCTTCGCGCTGATCGCGGCATCGGCCTGGCTGAACCTCTTTCTGGCGCTTCGCTATCCCGCCACCCAGCGTCTGGCGCCCAATGCCGCGCTGGCGATCCTCCTGTTCGATGCGCTGCAACTGGGCGGATTGTTGTATCTCACCGGCGGCCTGACCAACCCGTTTTCGTTGCTGATGAGCGTGCCGGTCGTGATTTCCGCGACCTCCCTGCCGCCGCGCTTCACGCTTCTGCTTGGCGGCGTGGTTGGCGCCGCGTCCACCTTCCTCGCCTTCAACCACCTGCCGCTGCCCTGGTATGAAGGCGCTGAGCTTTCGATGCCGCTGGTTTATGTCGCGGGCATGTGGCTGTCGGTTCTGGCGAGCATCACCTTTACCGCGATCTATGCCTGGCGCGTGGCCGAGGAAGCGCGTCTGCTTGGCGATGCGCTGGCGGCAACCGAGCTTGTTCTTCAACGCGAACAGCATCTGTCTGCGCTGGACGGGCTCGCCGCAGCCGCAGCCCACGAGCTCGGAACACCACTCGCGACGATCGCGCTGGTTGCCAAGGAAATGGAACGCGCGCTCGGTGACGATGAGCGTTTTCGCGAGGACGTGACCCTGCTGCGCAGCCAGAGCGAGCGCTGCCGGGGCATCATGAAGCGGCTGACCAGCCTGTCCAGCGAAGGCGAGGAGCATCTGAAACGGCTGCCCTTCACCTCCTTGATCGAGGAAGTCACCGCGCCGCATCGCGAATTCGGCATCGATATCGCGCTCGAAGCCGGCGACCTCATCGGCAAGGAGCCGATCACACGGCGCAATCCCGGCGTGATCTATGGCCTGGGCAATCTGATCGAGAACGCCGTTGATTTCGCCAAGGCAACCGTCACGGTGCGATGGAGCTGGTCCGACGAGAGGATCGTGATCGAAGTGGTGGATGACGGCACCGGCTTTCCACCCGACATCATCCATCGCATCGGCGAACCCTATATGACTACACGGCCGGGCGGATCGAGCCAGGGCGGCGGGCTTGGCCTCGGCCTGTTCATCGCCAAGACGCTGCTGGAACGCTCCGGCGCCACAATTACGTTCCGCAACTCCGATGAGCTCGACAAAGGCGCGTCCGTGTTGATCGAATGGCCGCGTTCAGCTTTCGCAAGGGATGTTCACTGAACAGCCCTGGCGAACACCTGCAAATTGGGCCGATGACCGGCTTTTTCGTGGTATTCGGCTGTGGAATGCTTATATCAGGCTCAAAATAAAAGACGTTCAGCCAGGAAACGACTAGGACTGCTGCCATGACCGCCGAAGCCGCCGCTGATCCAGCCTTGGGTGCGGATGCAACTCTCTTGCTGGTTGATGACGACAAGGCTTTCGTCACACGCTTGGCGCGAGCGATGGAAGGCCGCGGCTTTACCGTCGACGTGGCGGAAAGCGTCGAGGACGCCGTCGCAAAGGTCAAGCAGCGCGCGCCGGCCTATGCCGTGGTGGATATGCGTCTGGGCGACGGAAACGGCCTCGATGTCGTGTCCGCCCTGCGCGACAAGCGCCCCGAAGCCCGCATGGTAATCCTCACAGGCTATGGCAACATCGCCACCGCCGTGACGGCCGTGAAGCTCGGCGCGATCGACTATCTCTCGAAGCCGGCCGATGCCGACGACATCTACGCCGCGCTCACCCGCACCTCCGACGCCCCCGTTGCACCGCCGGAAAACCCGATGTCGGCCGATCGCGTGCGCTGGGAACACATCCAGCGCGTTTACGAGATGTGCGAACGCAACGTCTCCGAAACCGCCCGCCGCCTCAACATGCACCGCAGAACGCTGCAACGGATCCTGGCCAAGCGCGCGCCGAGGTGAGGGAACGTCGTGATCGACATTTCCGGGATCAAGCCGTAACGTCACGGTAGCTAGGTGCAGAGGATATCATGGCCACTGTGATCAAGATCGACGATGAGCTTGAAAGCCGAGTGGAAGATCTCGCGCGACGCCAGCAGCGTTCAACCGGCTGGATCCTTGATCAGGCTCTTCGACAATATGTCGACCGAGAGGAAAGCCGCGCCGCTTTCCAAAAGGATGCACTCAAGGCGTGGCGGGATTACCAAGCGACAGGCCAGCACGTGACACAGGCGCAAGCCGATGCCTGGTTGGCGCGGCTTGAGGATGGAGACGACGCGGATCTTCCTCGTTGGCACAGCTGATCTGGACACCGAACGCCCTTCGTGACGTTCAAAGGCTTTATCGTTTTCTTCTGCCCAACAATCCCGATGCGGCACGGCGCGCCGCTGCAACGATCCGCAGGACCGTTGGCCAACTTGGCGACATGCCTCAGGCAGGCCGTGCAAGCGAGCATATGGATGAGGCGTTCCGCGAACTGCTGATCCCGTTCGGCAGCAGCGGCTATGTGGCGCTTTATCATCTGAGCGCAGATGAGGCCGTCACAATCCTCGCGGTTCGCCATCAGAAAGAAGCCGGCTATTAAGCTCTCGCTTCACTCACTCTCCCCCTGCAGCGCTGCGATCGGCACGCCGGCCAGTTCGGCGGCGGTGAGGCGGGCGGCGCCTGCGCGGGCGATGCGGAGCATCAGGGCTTTGCGGGTGGCGGCGGCGAGGCGGTGTTCGGGGGCATCGCGCATGATTTCCGCGCCGTAGCCGTCTGAAAGAATGAAGCCGCATTCGTCCGGAAAGATGGATTGCGGTACGTCGGGATGCGAGGCGAAGAAGAAGCGGTCGGAATGCAGCCGGTATTCCGGCCATTTGCGATCGACCCGGAAATCCTCGATCGAAGACTTGATCTCGATGATCCAGATGTCGCCGTTGCGCGTCAGCGCCACGAGGTCGGCGCGCCGCCCCGTGGACAAGCAGAGCTCGGGAAGCACATGGGCGCCCATCGTGGCGAGCAGGCGCTGCACGCCGCGGCGGATCACCATGGCGCGCTCGGACTGACGACCGTCCACGAGCGGATCCTTGGCGAGGGGAGAGATGATCGGCATGAAAACGACCATGCCATTGTTCGCTGACTATTTGAACCCGTTTTGTTCTGGCAGCCGGTGACGCTGCTGCCAGATAGGGCGGCTAGTGCTGCGCGCCCGCCATATCGTCGAGGATCGGGCAATCGGGACGCGCGTCGCCATGGCAGGCATGAACGAGGCGCTGCAGGGTCGTGCGCATGGATTGCAGTTCAGCGATCTTGGCTTCGATCGCCGCGACATGGGCGACAGCAATTTCCCGAACATCATGGCTGGCGCGATCACGGTCGCGGTAAAGCGACATCAGCTGACGGCAGTCTTCGATGGAAAAGCCGAGACTGCGCGCGCGTTGCAGGAAAGCGAGGCGATGCACGTCTTCTTCCGAATAATCGCGATAGCCGTTGGTGCTGCGGGCAGGATGGATCAGTCCGATCTCTTCGTAATAGCGAAGCGTCTTCGGCGGAAGGTTGGTGCGTTCGGCGGCACGGCTGACATTCATGGCTCGGCTTTCAGGCAGGTGGGGCAGCAGCATTGTTGCCGAAATACAATATCGGGCTTTCGAAAGCCGATTCCAACCCGTCGAGCGCTCATCGTGACTTGGCAAGCCGATCGCTGGCGGGAACAATGCCGGCAATCAAATGGCCCGAGTCGGGCAATCCTGCGACGGACAGCATCACCACTATGAAGTTCAAAACGATTGTCATGGCGGCCGGGCTTGCTCTGACCACCGCGCTTGCCGGCTGCTCCACCGACGGCCGGATGAACACGTTCCTGGCGAACAATTTCACCAACAACTACACGACGCAGGTCGACGCCGGTTATCAGATCCCGGCCGTGCCGATCAGCAAGGTGCCGCGTCAGTTCCAGCGCCAGACCGTCAGCTACAAGACGGCCGAGAAGCCGGGCACGATCATCGTCGATACCCGCTCCAAGCATCTTTATTTCGTGCTGCCGCAGGGCAAGGCCGTGCGTTACGGCATCGGCGTGGGCCGTGAAGGCTTCGAGTGGAAGGGCGATGCGCGCATTGCCATGAAGCGCGAATGGCCGACTTGGACGCCGCCGCGCGAAATGATCGCGCGCCAGCCGGAACTGGTGAAGTGGAAGAACGGCCAGCCCGGCGGATTGCGCAATCCGCTCGGCGCGCGCGCTTTGTATCTCTTCAACAAGAACGGCGACACGGGCTATCGCCTGCATGGAACGCCGGAATGGGCGTCGATCGGCAAGGCGATGTCGTCGGGCTGCATCCGGTTGATCAACCAGGACATTATCGATCTCTACAACCGTGCCGAAGTCGGTGCGAAGGTCATCGTTCTCTAGGAATTAGGCGGGGGCCTAAGTGCCCGAAAGGGCAAGCCGCGAACCGTCCAGGCAACATGGACATGGTTCGTTCAAAGAAAAAGCCGGGCGAGGGGCCCGGCTTTTTCTTTGTCTGATTGGAGGTGGCTGAGCCTTAAACGACCTGCTCGACCTGCTGCACTTCAGGAACGAAGTGGCGCAGAAGGTTCTGGATGCCGTGCTTCAGCGTGGCGGTCGAAGACGGGCAGCCGGCGCAAGCGCCCTTCATGTGAAGGAACACGGTGCCGTTTTCATAACCGCGGAACGTGATGTCGCCGCCGTCCTGCGCAACGGCCGGACGAACGCGGGTGTCGAGCAGTTCCTTGATCGTGACCACGATCTCCTGATCGGCCACATCGAAGAATTCTTCCTCGGTTTCGGCATCTTCGCGGGCCTGCGTGGTGGCCGCGCTGGTCATGACCGGCAGACCGGCCATGAAGTGCTCCATGATCGCGCCGAGAATGGCCGGCTTCATGTGCTGCCAATCCTGGCCGTCCTTGGTGACCGTCACGAAATCATAGCCGAAGAACACGCCGGTGACGCCCGGCACATCGAACAAGCGCGCTGCCAGCGGCGAGGCTTGCGCGGCACTCGGCGCATCGCGGAAATCGGCGGTGCCGTCGGCCATCACGACGACGCCGGGAAGGAATTTCAGCGTGGCGGGGTTCGGCGTGGATTCAGTCTGAATGAACATGGCGGAACTCCGCTCTCAACCTATTTGGAATAATTCTAAATAGACCTTGGAACTCAGCTTTACAAGTGAGCAAGCCGGGCAAGGCTGGCTGTTGATCAGGCCAGATGTTCCATATCTTCATCGGACAGCGTTTGCGGCACGATGGTGACGGGGATGGGGAAGCCGCCGCCCTTGGCAACGGTTGCCGTGACCAGTGGTCCCGGTCCTTCCTTGGCGGAGCTTGCGGCCAGAACCAGGATCGCGATGTCCTGATCTTCTTCCACCTGCGCCAGGATCTCGTCCTTCGCCGCGCCTTCGCGCACGATCAGCTCGGGCTCGATGCCCAGGCTCTCGCGGATCTTGGCGGCGTGATTGTTGAGGGCGAGCTTGGCACTGGCCGTGGCCTCGGCACGCATGACTTCTTCAACGCCCAGGAACTGCTGGAAGTCGGCATTTTCAACCACAAACAACAAGACCAGCACGCCGCCGGTGGTTTTTGCCCGGCGCGACGCGTAGGCGACCGCGCGCTCGCATTCCGGGGTCTCATCGATCACCGCGAGAAACTTGCGGCGATGACCCGTTTCGCGGCTCAATCGTCTGGATACCATGATCGTTCCTCCGAACATCAGTGAGCGCGGACAATGCCATCCGCTTCAACGGGGAACAAGCCTATAAATTTGGTAGACATTGAAGCGGGCGAACGGCCGTAAGCGCTGGCATGGGAAGCCAGCGCGAGACCATGCAATCCGCCGCTTCGTTCAGTCCTGCAGGAAGCCGACGATCTCGCGCACCTGTTTCATCGTGCCTTCGGCGATCGTGCGGGCGCGCTCGCCGCCATCCTTGAGAACGGCGTCGACATAGGTGGTGTCGGCCTGGATGCGGCGCATCTCGGAGGCGATCGGCGCGAGCTTCTCGACAGCCAGATCAACCAGAGCCGGCTTGAAGGTCGAGAATTGCTGGCCGGCATATTCGGCGATCACGGCTTCGCGGCTCTTGTCGGACAAAGCGGCATAGATGCCGATGAGATTGTCCGCTTCCGGACGCTCCTTGAGGCCTGCGAGTTCGCTCGGCAGCGCTTCCGGATCGGTCTTGGCCTTCTTGATCTTCTTGGAGATCGTATCGGCGTCGTCCGTCAGGTTGATGCGCGACAGATCCGAGGGATCGGATTTCGACATCTTCTTCGAACCGTCGCGCAGGCTCATGACGCGGGTTGCCGGGCCTTCGATCATCGGTTCGGTGAGCGGGAAGAAGCCGTTCACCTTTTCCTCGCCCATCATCAGTTCGACGCCGAAGCCGAGATCACGGATGCGGTCGGAGAAGTCCTTGTTGAACTTGGTGGCGATGTCGCGGGTCAGTTCGATATGCTGCTTCTGATCGTCGCCGACCGGCACATGGGTGGCCCGGTAAAGCAGGATGTCTGCGGCCATCAGGCTGGGATATGCGAGCAGGCCCAGCGATGCGTTTTCGCGGTCCTTGCCGGCCTTGTCCTTGAACTGCGTCATGCGGTTCATCCAGCCGATGCGCGCCACGCAGTTGAAGATCCAGGCGAGTTCGGCATGCTGAATCACCCGGCTCTGGTTGAAAACGATGTGCTTGGCCGGATCGATGCCGGCGGCCAGGTAGGCGGCGGTGATGGAGCGCGTCTGCGATGCCAGATCTTCATGCACGAGCTGGGCTGTGATCGAATGCATGTCGACCACGCAATAGATGCAGTCATGGTCGTTCTGCAGCGCGACGAACTTGCGTATCGCGCCGAGATAATTGCCGAGATGCAGATTGCCGGTGGGCTGAACGCCGGAAAAAACGAGCGGCTTGAAGGAAGACATGAGCGCTGTTCCACAAACAAAGCGGCATCCGGCGTGACACCGGATGCCCTCAGGAAATCGCGTGGCTTATGAACGAGCGGACCCGCCCGCGCAAGGGATGGCGCGCGCAGGCGAGTTGAAGCCTAGCCGTCGATATGGCGCACCCGGCGCTCGGCAAAGAAGAAGGGCCGCATATGCGCGCCGAGGATATTGCCGGCAAAGGCTGCCACGGCCCACAGATAGCCATGCACGCTGCCAGAAATGATGCCGGAGAAATACGCCCCGATATTGCAGCCATAAGCGATGCGGGCGCCGTAACCCAGCAACAAACCGCCGACCACGGCTGCAAGGATGGAGCGCAGCGGGATCTTCAGGCTGGGCGCAAAGCTGCCGGCAAGGGCCGCGGCCAGCATCGCGCCGGCAATGATGCCGAAATCCATGATCGAGGTGACATCGGCAAACACGCTTTCGGCAAGCGCCTTGGCGTTGGACGGCGTCTGCCAATAGGCCCAGGCGGTCGGATCGATGCCGATGGCCTGCGCGCCCTTGGCACCCCATAGTGCGAAGGCCGAGGTCACGCCCCATGGCCGGCCGGCAAGCGCCAGCGTGGCGAAGTTGAAGATCACGAGGGCAACCGCACCCCAAACAAGCGGCCACGGACCGCGCAGAAAGCGCGACAGACCTTCACGCGGCGATGCGGGTGCCTGTTCAAGCGCGCCGTTGCGGCGCTTTTCCACCAGCACGGTGAGGACGGCGATGGCCGCGAAGATCGCCAGCGACAAAGCGATGCCACCCCACGGGCCGAAGCTTTGCACGAGCGAGATCGGCTGAAGCGCGGGCAGGGAGGTCCACCAGTCGAAATGCACCGTGGCGAGCACGGAGCCGATCACGAAGAACAACAGCGTCACCAGCATGCGGGCATTGCCACCGCCAGCCGTAAACAGCGTGCCGGAGGCGCAGCCGCCGCCAAGTTGCATGCCGAGGCCGAACATGAACGCGCCGACGATCACCGAAGTGCCGACGGGTGCCGCCGATCCTCTCACGACCTCGCCGAACAAAGTGCCGCTGGCCAGCACGGGAAAGAACAGAAGAACGCCGAGCGCCAGAAGCAGCATCTGCACGCGCAAACCGCGGCCGCGTCCTTCAAGAATGAACACGCGCCAGGCGGAGGTGAAGCCGAAAGCGGCATGATAAAGCGAGATGCCGAGCGCGCCGCCGACGAGAAACAGCGCGCCGTGGCGCGCGCCGTAGATCGAGCCGAGAACGAGCGTGCCGATAACCAGCACGGCCAGGGCAACCAGCCCCGGCGTGCCGAGTGGTGCGCGGGCGGCTGGCGCCGGCGCGACATAGGTGGTGGAGGACATGATCGTTCCGCGGTTTTGTTGGGGTCGCCTATAGGTAGGGTGTCCACCCCTGCGGGAACAGCAATCCTGTTCTCGCCGATCGGGTAAGATTAGGCGGGCATTCTACTGCAGGTCAGCGGCACGGAATGAACGCCGCTCCGCTCAGGCCTTGCGGCGTATGCTGCGGCGGATGATGCCAAGATCGGCCCCGCCGAGACCAAAGGCGGCGAGGATGTAGATCACGCCGCCGCCGATCACCAGCAGTCCGAGCGCCCAGGCCTGATCGATAAAGGCGCTGTCGGGCGCGAGCTGCGCGCCGAACCAGTCAAGGCCATACCAAAGGCCCGCACCCATCAAGAGCGTGGCGACCAGAAGACGCGGCAGGCGCTTCACCAGACCGCGATCGCTGTGCCAGTGACCGCGCCGGACGAGAACGGTGAGCAGCATGACGACATTCAGCCAGCCAGCGGCAGCCGATGCGGTGGCGATGCCGGGCGCGCCGATGCGGGGAAACAGGATGAGCGCGATGGTGATGTTGAGTGCAACCGAAATGGCCGCAAAGATCATCGGCGTGCGGGTGTCTTCCCTGGCGAAATAACCGGGCGTGAAGGCCTTGATGAGCACGAAGGCGGGCAGGCCCAGCGCAAAGATCGCCAGAACGGCAGCCACCAGCGGCGTCGAGCCATTGGCGGCGAACTGGCCGCGTTCGTAAAGCACCCGCACAACAGGCTCGGCCAGAACGAACAGGCCGGCTGCGGCCGGCAGGGTCAGAAACAGGCTGAACTCCACGGAGCGGTTCTGCAGGCTGGTGGCTTCCGCATCGTTCCCGGATTTCAGCGCGCGCGCCAGTTCGGGCAGAAGCACGATGGCGACCGCGATGCCGACGACGCCGAGCGGCAGCTGATAAACGCGGTCGGCCAGAGCGAGGCTCGACACGGCGCTGTTTTGCGTCGAGGCGATGGCCGTGCCGATCAGCTGGTTGATCTGCGTGATGCCGCCGGTGATGGCTGCGGGCAGGGCCAGCACCAGCAGGCGCTTGACGTTGGGCGTCATCTTCGGCCGCGTGAAACCGAGCCGAATGCCGGCCATGCGCGCGGCGACCCAGACGATGGCGAGCTGCACCACGCCGGCGGCGAGCACGCCCCAGGACAGGCCATAGCCGATCGCGCTGGCATCCCAGCCTTGCTGCCAGCCCGCAGCGAGCACCACGATCAGGATGATGTTGAGGAAAACGGGGGCGACGGCCGCAGCGAAATAGCGGCGCAGCGAGTTCAGCATGCCAGCCATCATCGCCGCCAGCGACATGCAGGCGAGATAAGGGAACATGATGATGGCGAGCGACTTGGTCAGCGCGAACTTGGCGGGATCATCGGCAAAGCCCGGTGCAACGATCGTGGCGATCAGCACCGGCATCGCCAGTTCCATCGCGATCGTGACCACCAGAAGCACGGTGAACAGAACGCCGAACACTTCTTCCGAAAAGCGTCGCGCGCCGTCGAGACCGTTCTGCTCGATCTCCTTGGCGAACAAGGGCACGAAGGCGGCATTGAACGCGCCTTCCGCAAACAAGCGGCGGAAGGTGTTGGGAAACTGGAAGGCGGCGTAGAAGGCGTCGGCCACAGGTCCGGTGCCGAGCGCTGCGGCCATCAGCATTTCACGGGTAAAGCCGAGCACGCGGCTCATCAGCGTGCCGGAAGCAACCGTCGCGAACTTCTTGGCAAGGCTCATGCCGCCGCTCCGATGAAAGATGCGATCATGTCAGGCTTTCTCGGGCGCCGTGTTGCGCGAAGGGGCAGGCCGCGTTCCATTCTCGAGAACCTCGCGCAGCCGCGTCAGGATCATGTCCATGCGGGTCGGGTTGTCGATCTTCTGGCCGGTCAGGTCGTTGACGTAGAAGGTGTCGATCACCTTTTCGCCGAAGGTGGTGATATGCGCCGATGCGATGTCGAGCGACAGATCCGACAGGGCACCGGTGATTTCCGACAGCAGGCCGGGCCGGTCGAGACCTTCGACCTCGATCACCGAAAAGCGGTTGGACAGCGTGTTGCGCAAGCTGGCATGCGGCGTGATGCGAAACACCTTCTGGCCGCGCTTGGGCTTGGTGCGCTTTTCGATCATTTCCGGCAGCCAGCTTTTGCCCGACAGCACGTCCTCGATCAGCGTGCCGACGCGTTTTCCGCGCCGTTCCTCGTCTTCGTCGCGGTCGAATTCCCGGGCAATCAGGATCGTATCGAGCGCGCGGCCATCCACCGTGGTGAAGATCTGGGCGTCCACGATGTTGCAGCCGGCACCCGCGCAGGCGCCCGCGATTACCGATAGGAGGCGCGGATGATCGGGCGCAAGAACCGTGATCTCGGTAATGCCTTCCATTGCACGCGGCTTCACCATCGTGGCGAGGCGCCGTCCGGCCTTGTCGGTGTCGCGGATAAAGGCGGCATGGCGGACCTGATCCACCAGATCCACCGTCATCAGGTAATTGTCGTAATGTAGCGCGACCAGCCGCTCGCTTTCGGCGTCCGGCCAGTCGCTGAGCGCACGGGTCAGCGCGATGCGGCCGGCCGCGCCGCGCTCGCTGCGCGTGGTTTCGGAGAAGCCGCCGGTGAGAAGCAATTCCGTTTCATAGTAGAGCGTGCGGATCAGCTGGCCTTTCCAGCCGTTCCAAACGCCCGGTCCCACGCCGCGGATGTCGCACACGGTGAGCACGGTCAGAAGCTTCAGCCGCTCCACCGATTGCACGACGGCTGCGAAATCCTCGATCGTCTTGCGGTCGTTGAGATCGCGGGTCTGCGCCGTCATCGACATCAGAAGGTGATGCTCGATCAGCCAGGCGATCGTGTCCGTGTCGCCGGGCGAAAAGCCCATCGTCGGGCATAGCTTGCGTGCGATCTTGGCGCCGGCTTCCGAATGATCTTCCGGCCGTCCCTTGGCGATGTCATGCAGCAGCACGGTCACGTAGAGCAGTTCGCGCTGCCCTTTCATGCCCGGCATCAGCTTGCTGACCAGCGGATGAAGTTCGTTTTCGTGGCCCTGCTCGATGCTGGCCAGCACGCCCACGCAATGCAGCAGATGCTCGTCGACGGTGTAGCGATGATACATGTTGAACTGCATCATCGCGACGATCTTGCCAAAATCCGGGATGATCTTGCCGAGCAGCCCCGCCTCGTTCATCCGCAGAAGGTTGAGCTCGGGATTGTGATGCGAGGTCAGGAGATCGAGAAACAGGCGGTTCGCCTCGGGATCGCGCCTGAGATTGCGGTCCACCAGCCGCAGCGAGCGCGTCACGAGCCGCAGCGCGTCCGGATGATATTCCAGCCCGTGCCGGTCGGCGAACCAGAACAGCCGGATCAGGTTGACCGGATCGTCCTTGAACACGTCGTCGCGGGCAATGGTGATGCGATTGTTGTCGATCACGAAGTCGCTCGTGCCGGGCAGCTTGCGGCGGCGGCGCGAGAAGCTGTGGAACAGGCGGTTGAAGCCTTCGACCTGCTTGTCCTGTTCTTCTTCCAGGGCCGAACAAAAGATGCGCGTGAGATCGCCCACCGTTTTCGCCATCAGGAAGTAGTGCTTCATGAAGCGCTCCACCGCCGACAGGCCGGGATGGGCGACATAGCCGAGACGTTCGGCGATATCGCGCTGTACATCGAAATACAGGCGCTCCTCCGGCTTCTTCGTCAGGAAGTGCAGGTGGCAGCGCACCGCCCAAAGAAAGTCTTCGGCCTTGATGAAGGCGCGATATTCGCGGCGCGTGAACACGCCCTTGCGCACCAGCTCCTCGCCGGTCCGCACGCGGTAGAAATATTTGGCGATCCAAAACAGCGTATGAAGGTCGCGCAGGCCCCCCTTGCCGTCCTTGACGTTGGGCTCGACGAGGTAGCGCGTTTCGAACCATTTGCGGTGGCGCTCGTCGCGCTCGCCGAGCTTTGCGGCAATGAATTCCGGTCCGGTATCTTTCACGACCTCGCGGTCGAAGCGCTCTACCAGTTCAAGGTAAAGCGGCTCCTCGCCCCAGATGAAGCGCGCTTCCAGGATTGAGGTGCGGATCGTCATATCCGCGCGCGACAGGCGGATGCATTCATCCACCGTGCGGGTGGAGTGGCCGACCTTCAGGCCGAGATCCCACAGCACGTAAAGAATATACTCGGCGATCTGCTCGCCCCAGGGCGTCTGCTTGTAGGGCAGGAGAAACAGGAGATCGATGTCGGAGCCCGGCGCCAGTGTGCCGCGGCCGTAGCCGCCGACGGCCACCAGCGTCATGCGCTCGCCCGATGATGGATTGATGCGCGGATAGATGTGGGTCGCGGCGAAATCATACAGCGCACGGATCACCTCATCCATGAGGTGCGAGATGCGCTGGGCACAGGCCGTGCCGCCGCCGTCTTCGGTCAGCAGCCGCTCCGCATGAGCCTTGCCGGTCTTGATGGTTTCGCGCAGCGCGGCCACAACGGCGACGCGGATTTGCGCGGCATCGCCCGGCTCGCGAGCCAGCGCTTCCAGTTGGCCGCGCAGCGTCGTGCCGTCCACCATCTCTTCTAGCTTCAGGGGAATGCGGGTCATGCGGCCTCGAACATTGCACGCGCGCTGTAAACCCTGGCGCGCTTCAAGGGAAGGCTGATCGACGGTTTTGGACCTCGACAAAAGGGGTGCGCTTCGTGTAGGCGCGCCCTTCCGTTTTTCAAAACCCCTTTTCTGTTCGAGGAAGACAAACATGAAACCGATCAGCGGTGGCATCGATTTCGGCACGTCCAACTCGACCGTCGGCTTTGTTGAAGGCGGCGCGCCGCGTCTGGTGCCGGTGGAAGGCGAACACCTCACCATTCCCTCGGCCGTATTCTTCAACTTCGAGGACAACGGGACCTATTTCGGCCGCCGCGCCATCGCCGATTACACAGAGAATGTCGAAGGCCGCTTGCTGCGCGCCTTGAAGAGCGTGCTCGGCACGTCGCTGATCAACGAAAAAACGCGCGTCAAAGCGCAGAACCTTGCTTTCACCGACATCATCGGCGCCTTTCTCGACCACCTTAAGCAGGCGCTGGACACCGCGCGCGGCACGGCCGTGGAGCATGTCGTGCTCGGCCGCCCCGTGCATTTCGTGGACGAGGATGAGGCCGCCGACCGCCGCGCACAGGACGAGCTGCAAAAGGCCGCCGAACAGCGCGGCTTCAAGCATATCGAATTCCAATACGAGCCGATCGCGGCAGCACTCGACTACGAGCGCACCGTTGATCGCGAGGAACTGGCGCTGATCGTCGATATCGGCGGCGGCACATCCGACTTTTCGATCGTGCGCGTGTCACCTGAGCGCGCGCAGGCCACCGATCGGCGCGAAGACATTCTCGCCAACACCGGCGTGCATATCGGCGGCACCGATCTCGACCGTCTGGCCTCGGTTGCCCATGTCATGCCCGAGCTTGGCATGAAGACGCTCACCAAAGATGGCCGTCGCGAACTGCCGGTCGGCACCTATTACGATCTCGCGACCTGGCAGCGCATCAACCTGCTTTACACCGCACGCGCCATGAACACACTGCGCCAGATCCGCTATGAAGCAGCCGAGCAGCACAAGGTCGATCGCCTGATCGACATCGTGGAGAACCGTCAGGGCCATGCGCTCGCAGCCAGGGTCGAAAGCGCCAAGATCGCCCTCACCGACACCGACGACACCGCGCTCGAAATGCGCCTGATGGATGAAACGCTGCGCGTTCCCTTCACCCGCGCCGGCCTCGACGCGGCCATCACCCCGCCGATCGGGCGCATCACCGACACAATCACCAAGACGCTCGCCGATGCCGGTTTGACGCCCGAGCGCATCGACACGCTGTTCCTCACCGGCGGCTCAACGGCCGTGCCGCTGTTGCGCGACAGCGTGATGCAGCTCTTCCCGAACGCGCGGGCGGTGCAGGGCGACCGATTCGGCAGCGTGGGAATGGGCCTGGCAGTGGATGCGGATCGGAAGTTCAGCGCTTGAGGGCTCGGAACTTCCAAGCGATTATCTAGCCGGCAAGATCAATCCGCGTCTTGCGAGCCTGAAGCCTTTGCCCCGCGCCGCATGCCGTCGATCAGAAGGTCGAGCATGCGTCTGGCATGTGCTGCGCCATCATCGCCGCCGGCAGTCGACAGATTGCCGATCGCGCGCAAGAGGTCATAGGCCTGCAGGTCATCGCGGATCTCGCCGGCCTGTGCTGCTCTTTCCAGCAATGAAGCAAGCGCCGGCTCGAAGTTGGCCCTGAAATAAGCCGGCAGCGTTTCGAACGCCGAGTCGCCGGAGTGAAGCGCTGCGGCCAGGCCTTTCTTGGTTGCCAGAAAGGCAGCGTAGCGGTGCAGCCAACGCTCCAGCGCGTCTGCGGGCTTGTAGGCGTCGAGCAGCTTTGCGGCCTCGGCAGCGCAAGCGTCGACCTCGCGCCGAAACACGCTCGCAACCAGATCGGCCCGGTTGGGAAAGCGCCGATAAAGCGTGCCGACGCCTACGCCGGCTTTCAGCGCGATCTCTCGCGCCGGTGCATCCACGCCCATCTCGGCGAAAACCGCTTTCGCAGCTTCCAGCACGGCATCCTCGTTGCGCAGCGCATCGGCCCGCACGCGACGCTTTGGTTCCGTGTCCTGCTCCATGATCATCTCCATCGTTCCGTGAAGCCGTGCCTGATGAAGGGCAAAACTTTTCCGCACGCTCTTGATAAGCGGAACATGGTTCCGTATATCGCTTTAACCGGAAGCGCGTTCCGCTTATCCGATGTAAGCGAATGGCGCCGGTTACGCCACCTCCAATCGACGGACCAGATCCATGAACAACCTGATCGACAAAGCGCGGCATATCCCTGTCGCAGATCCTGCCATGACAATCTCCTTCAGCCCCGTTGCCTTACCTGCGCCCAAGCGTGGCATGCCGCTCGAACTGCGGATCACGGCTCCGGCTTCGGGCGACAAGCTGCCGATCATCCTGCTTTCGCATGGTCACGGTCCGTCGCTCTATTTGCCGTCGAAGGACGGTTATGGTCCGCTCGCAAACTTCTGGGCGGAGCGGGGTTTCGCCGTTATCCAGCCGACCCATGCCAATTCCAAGGTTGCAGGCCTGCCGTCCGACGCACCCGGAGCGCCGCTCTTCTGGCGGACGCGTGTCGAGGAAATGAAGTTGATCCTCGATCAGCTCGACACGCTCGAGAACATGATCCCCGTTCTTGCAGGTCGGCTCGACCATGACCGGATCGCTGTTGCCGGGCATTCCCTGGGCGGCCAGACCGCGGCCATGCTCCTGGGCGCGCGGCTGACCGACAGCAAGATAGAGGCTGACCGCGATGTCGACGTGATCGAGCCGCGCATCAAGGCGGGCGTGCTTCTGGCGGCACCGGGCAATGGCGGCAAGGATCTCAACGACTTCGCGGCCGAAAACTACACCGCGCTCAATCCGGACTATACCCATCTGACCACGCAAACGCTCGTCGTGTACGGCGACGAGGATGTCAGCCCGCATCTGACCGTGCGTGGTGCCGATTGGCATGCCGACGCCTTTTACCATGCTCCCGGCGCAGACAGTCTGCTGACGCTGTTCGGCGCCAAGCACGGGCTGGGCGGGGTTGCCGGCTATGACGCCAAGGAAGCCGACGACGAGGATCCGGATCGTCTCGAAGCCACACGGCGGCTGACATGGGCCTATCTGCGGTCCGCGCTCTACAAGGACGATCCGGCCTGGGCCAACGCGGTTGCAGCCCTTGCCGGTCCGGCCGGCGAGCTTGGCCGGGTGGACAGCAAGTCGAGCTGATGCGGCGGCTGAGCGGGCGAGGGTTACTTCTCCCCCGCCAGCCCCTTCAGCCGATACAGCGCCTCCAGCGCTTCACGTGGGCTGAGATCATCCGGGTTGATCGTGCTCAACCCTTCCCGCAGCGCGTCCACCGCAGCCGGTTTCGGCGGTTCGCGCATCGCGGCGCTGAACAAGGGCAGGTCGTCGACGAGCTTGGTGGCCTTGCCCGATGTTGCGCCGGCTTCGAGCTGGGCGAGAACGGCGCGGGCGCGTTCCACGACGGAAGAGGGCAGGCCGGCGAGACGGGCGACCTGCACGCCATAGGAGCGGTCGGCCGCACCCTTGCCGACTTCATGCAGAAACACGACCTCGCCGTCCCATTCCTTGACGCGCATGGTGACGTTTGCGAGGCGCGAGAGTTTCTGGGAAAGCGCCGTCATTTCATGGAAGTGGGTGGCAAACAGCGCCCGGCAGCGGTTCTTTTCGTGCAGATATTCCACCGCCGCCCAGGCGATCGACAGACCGTCGAAGGTCGCGGTGCCGCGTCCGATCTCGTCCAGGATCACCAGCGCGTGTTGTCCGGCCTGGTTGAGAATGGCGGCGGTTTCCACCATTTCCACCATGAAGGTCGAGCGGCCGCGCGCCAGATCGTCGGACGCGCCGACGCGGGAAAACAGGCGGTCCACAACGCCGATCCGTGCCGAGCGCGCCGGCACAAAGGCGCCCATCTGCGCCATCAGGGCAATCAGCGCGTTCTGGCGCAGGAAGGTCGATTTACCGCCCATGTTGGGGCCGGTGAGCAACCAGATCTTGCCGGATTGGCCGGCCTTGTCCGGAGACAGATCGCAATCGTTCATCACGAAAGCCGGCGCATTCTGCCGCCTCAGCGCCTGTTCCACCACGGGATGACGGCCACCTTCGATGCAGAAGTCGAGGCTGTCGTCGACATGCGGGCGGTTGTAGCTTTCCCCTGCCGCGAGAGCTGCGAGCGCTGCCGAAACATCCAGCACGGCCAGCGCAGCTGCCGCTTGCCGGATCGCTTCGGCGTGCTCCACCACAAGCGCGACGAGCGCGTCGAAAAGGCCAAGCTCGATCGTCAGCGCGCGGTCGGCGGCGTTGGCGATCTTTGTTTCGAGACCGGCGAGTTCGGTGGTGGTGAAACGCATGGCGTTCGCCATGGTCTGGCGATGAATGAAGCGCGCCTTGGCTTCCGGCGTACTGGTCAGCGCATCGGAATTGCCGGCCGAGACCTCGATATAATAGCCGAGCACATTGTTGTGCCGGATCTTCAGCGAGCGGATGCCGGTTTCCTCGCACAGGTCGCGCTCCATGGCCGCGATCACCTGGCGGGATTCGGTGGCGAGCGCGCGCATCTCGTCGAGCTCGACATGGTGGCCTTTGGCGACAAAACCGCCGTCGCGCTTGAGAAGCGGCAAACTGTCGTCGAGCGCTGCGGCAAGGCTTTCGGCAACGGTTGCGGGCAGGGCATGCAGCGCAACCACCGCGCCGCCCAGCTCAGCCGGCAGCGTGGCCCGGCCCATCAGTTCGGCGATGGCTTGCGCGGCCTTGAGGCCGGAGCCGATCGCGCCGAGATCGCGCGGTCCGCCGCGATGCAGCGCCAGCCGCGTCAGAGCGCGCATGAGATCCGGCACGTCGCGCAGCGCCAGCCGCAGCGTCTCGGCCAAACGCCCTTCGGCGCAGAAGAAGGACACGGAATCGAGCCGCGCATTGATCGCGTCGGCATCCGTTAGAGGTGCCGTCAGCCGTTCTGCCAGCAACCGCGCGCCGGCGCCCGTCACCGTTCGGTCGATCGCCGCGATCAGACTGCCGTCGCGAGCTCCGTTCTGCGTGCGCGTGAGTTCGAGACTGCCGCGCGTGGCCGGGTCGATGAACACCGCCGCCCCGCCATCTTCGCGAACGGGACGCGCAAGCGGCGGACGCTCGGCCTTTTGCGTCTTTTCGACATAAGCGATCGCGCCGGCGATGGCCGACAGGGCAGGACGCGAGAACGAGCCGAACCCGTCCAGCGTCGCGACATCGTAATAACGCGTGATGCGTCCTTCGGCGGCCGCGCCGTCGAACTGGCTGGCCGGCTGCGGATTGGCGATGCGCCCAAGCACGTCGAAGGTGGCGCGAAGTTCGGGATCGTGGAACACGGGCTCGGGTATGATCAGTTCGCGCGGCTCGATGCGCAGGACGTCGGCCAAAAGCCGATCGGCCGTCGTGTCCATCACGGTGAAGGCGCCGGTGGAAATGTCGATCCAGGCTAGCGCATAGGGTGTTTCCGCTCCCTTGGCGCGGCCGAGCGCCATGAGGTAGCTGGCTTCGCCGGGGGGAAGCAGCTTTTCTTCGGTGATCGTGCCGGGCGTAACCAGGCGCACGACGTCACGCGCCACCACCGATTTCGAGCCGCGCTTCTTGGCTTCCGCCGGATCCTCGATCTGCTCGCACACCGCCACGCGATGACCACGCCCGATCAGCTTCGACAGATAATCGTCGGACGCATGGATCGGCACGCCGCACATCGGGATGTCTTCGCCCAGATGCTTGCCGCGCTTGGTGAGCGCGATGCCGAGCACGCCCGCTGCAATCACCGCATCGTCGAAGAACAGCTCGTAGAAATCGCCCATGCGGTAAAACAGCAGCGAATCCGGATTCGCGGCCTTGATGGCATGGTACTGCTCCATCATCGGCGTCGCCGCCGGCTGGATGCTGGTCTTGTCGATCGGTGTCTGGGCGTTCAAAGCGGGCCTCGGCAAAGCTGGGGCGAGTTTTCGGCCTTTACGCCGGGGATTGGGAGTCTTAATCCCGAATGCTCCACAAGAAGACATAAGACGAAGGGGAACGAAGCATGGCACCCAAGGATCGCAACGAGCCGACAGGCCCCTCCGTCAGCCCGCAGGAAGCGCTGGATTTCCACGCCCGCGGCCGTCCCGGCAAGCTGGAAATCAGCCCAACCAAGCCGATGGCGACGCAGCGCGATCTGAGCCTCGCTTATTCGCCGGGCGTCGCGGTGCCGGTAAAGGCGATCGCCGAAGACCCCTCGAAGGCGTTCGACTACACCACCAAGGGCAACATGGTGGCCGTGATCTCCAACGGCACGGCGATCCTCGGCCTCGGCAATCTCGGCGCATTGGCCTCCAAGCCGGTGATGGAAGGCAAGTCGGTGCTGTTCAAGCGCTTTGCCGATGTGGATTCGATCGACCTCGAAGTCGATACGGAAGACGCCGACCAGTTCATCAACGCCGTGCGCTATCTCGGCCCCTCCTTCGGCGGCATCAACCTCGAAGACATCAAGGCGCCGGAATGCTTCATCATCGAGCAGAAGCTGCGCGAGCTGATGGACATTCCCGTTTTTCATGACGACCAGCACGGGACGGCGATCATCGCCACCGCGGGTCTGATCAACGCGCTTCATATCACCGGCCGCGACATGAAGTCGGCCAAGCTTGTTTGCAACGGCGCGGGGGCCGCCGGCATCGCCTGTATCGAACTGGTGAAATCGCTCGGCTTCACGCCTGAAAACGTCATCCTGTGCGACACCAAGGGGGTGGTCTACCAGGGCCGCACCGAAGGCATGAACCAGTGGAAATCGGCCCATGCGGCACCCACCGACAAGCGCACGCTCGCCGAAGCGCTGGATGGCGCCGACATCTTCTTCGGCCTGTCGGCCAAGGGCGCGTTGACGCCGGCCATGGTGCAGTCGATGGCCAAGAACCCGATCATCTTCGCCATGGCCAATCCCGATCCGGAAATCACGCCGGAAGAAGTGGCCGAGATCCGCACCGATGCGATCATGGCGACGGGCCGTTCGGATTATCCGAACCAGGTCAACAACGTGCTCGGCTTCCCCTATATCTTCCGCGGCGCGCTGGACGTGCGGGCCACCACGATCAACGACGACATGAAGGTCGCGGCCGCCCAAGCGCTGGCCGAGCTGGCGCGCGAGGACGTGCCGGACGAAGTCGCCGCCGCCTATCAGGGATCGCGCCCGCGCTTTGGGCCGAACTACATCATCCCCGTTCCGTTCGATCCGCGCCTGATCTCCGCCATTCCGGTGGCGGTCGCGAAGGCTGCGATGGACAGCGGCGTTGCCGGCAAGCCGATCGCCGATCTCGAACGCTACCGCCAGCAATTGTCGGCGCGTCGCGATCCGATCGCGTCCACGCTGCAGCGCATCACCGACAGCGTGCGGCGCAAGCCCAAACGCGTGGTGTTTGCCGAGGGCGAGGAAGAGCAGGTCATGCGTGCGGCCGTGTCTTACGTGAACCAGGGGCTCGGCACCGCGATCCTGATCGGCCGCGATGACGTGATCCGCGAAAATGCCGCTAATGCCGGTGTGGATCTCAACAAGCCCGATCTCGAGATCATCAATGCCCGCCTGTCGCGCCGCAACGCCTTTTACGCCGATTATCTCTATGAGCGCCTGCAGCGGCGCGGCTTCCTGCAGCGCGATTGCCAGCGTCTCATCAACAACGACCGCAACTACTTCGGCGCGACCATGGTGGCGCTGGGCGATGCCGATGCAATGGTGACGGGCGTCACGCGCAACTATTCCACCGTGCTGGAAGATGTGCGCAACGTCATCGACGCGCGTCCCGGTCACCGCGTGATCGGCGCTTCCATCGTTCTGTCACGCGGGCGCACGGTGATCGTGGCGGATACGGCGGTGCATGACATGCCGAACGCCGTCGAGATCGCCGATATTGCGGAAGAAGCCGCCGGCTTTGCGCGGCGCATGGGCTATGAGCCGCGTGTAGCGCTGCTCGCTTATTCCACCTTCGGCCATCCGCAGGGCGAGCGCTCCGAGCGGGTGCAGGAAGCCGTGAAAATCCTCGACAAGCGTCGCGTCGATTTCGAATATGATGGCGAGATGGCTGCCGATGTCGCACTCAACCCCAAGGCGATGGCGCAATATCCGTTCTGCCGTTTGTCGGGTCCGGCCAATGTGTTGGTGATGCCAGCGTTCCACTCGGCGTCGATCGCGACCAAGATGTTGCAGGAGCTTGGCGGATCCACGGTGATCGGCCCGCTGCTGGTCGGTTTGAACAAGCCGGTGCAGATCGTGCCCTTGAACGCGCGTGACGCCGATCTCGTCAACATGGCGGCCATTGCGGCCTATAACGCGATTTCCTGATCGGAGCGTTCGCGCAAGCATCAACAGATCTGCCATCGCCGATAAGAGGTGCCGCCCTATATCGGCATCTCGAAGGGCCTGAGTGTTGCCCTGCAAAAGGATGAAGCCAGTCAATGCTGATTGCGCAAACGGTGCTTGCCGTTCTTCTCGTGGCGATCACCGTCATACCGTTTTTGCCCATCGCGCATGGCTTCGTGCGCATGGGCGAATTTCCCAGGCAACAGATCCTCATCGTGGCTCTCGCCTGTCTGGTTCTGTCGCTTGCGTCGGGCGGCTTGTTGTTCGATCGCTGGTTCTTCGTGGTCACGTTCAGCGCGATCGCCCTGTTCCAGGCCTGGTTCATCGCCGAGTTCACGCGGCTTTGGCGCAAGGAATCCAAGCATTTCGATCCTGCCGTCGATCACGGTCAGCGTTTTCGCCTCGTTGCATCCAATGTGAAGATGTCGAACCGCGATTACGCGGCGCATATCCGCATGATCGAACAGGCCGATCCCGACATTCTCCTCCTGATGGAGGTCGACGACGACTGGCTCGACGGACTGGCTTCGGTGCTCGACCGCTTTCCTCACCGCGTCGACCGGGCACAGGAGAATTCCTATGGCATGGCGATGATGTCCAAGTTCAGGCTGGACGACGTCTCCGTGCAGGATCTTCTCACCGAAGGCGTGCCGTCGATCTTTGCCACCGTGGTGCTGGACAAGACCCTGCGCTTTCGCCTGTATTCCATCCATCCCGAGCCGCCGGTGCCGCATCGCGGCACGGAAGGGCGCGATGGCGAAACGGCGCTGATCTCCTTGAAAATCCGCGACGAGCGCGGGCCGGTAATTGTGACGGGCGACCTCAACGATGTCGCCTGGTCAAAGACGACCCGCCGCTTCCGCCGCATCAGCCGTCTGCTCGATCCGCGCATCGGCCGCCGCATGATCAACAGCTTCGATGCCCGCTACTGGTTCATGCGCTGGCCGCTGGATCATCTGTTCCATTCAGCGCATTTTCGTCTGGTCGACATGCAGCGTCTCGAACCGGGCGGGTCCGATCACTTCCCGGTGCAGTTCGATCTCGTTCTTTGCCATGATCCGGAAGCGTCGAGCGGTCCGGATGAAGCGGCCGACTCCGACATCGATCGCGCCCGCACCCTGGTTCAGGAAGCCGATGAGCGCGACGATGAACCGATCGGGACCGACTGGGAGAAGTAACTCCCGCGTCGTGATTGAATCCGTTACGCGCCGCCGCCGTAATAGGTGATGTAGCGTTCCGAGATCGCGCTCACGGGCAGAACCACGAACACGTCCGTCGTGCCGAAATCGTGGTCGATCACGCATCCCTCGCCGAACTTGGCGCCGAGCCTGAGATAGCCCTTCACGAGCGGGGGCATGGCTGCGAGCGCCGCCTTGGCATTGATCGCCTCGGCCGGCATCAGGTCCATCGGCGCAAAGCGCTCGGCCACCGCCCGCACCGCCCAATCACCTTCACCCGTGCAGTGATGCGCAAGGAAGGACAGGGCTTCGGCATGGGCCGCAGGGATCGTGCCGTGGAATGATGCGCAACCGGCCATCACGTCGATGCCGTGATGCTTCACGTAAGCCCAGATCGCCTGCCACAGAAGCTCGATCGTGCGCTTGGAGCGATAAGCCGGCAAAACGCAGGAGCGGCCGAGTTCAAGAAAGTTGAGCGTGGGATGGCGGGCGACGAGTGTGTTGAACTCGAATTCGTCCGCCGAATAAAAGCCGCCGGTCGCATCAGCGGTTTCCTGGCGCAGCAGGCGATAACAGCCCACGATCTGGTTCGCGCTTGGTCCGGGCAGCGCCGTGTCGAACACAAGCAGATGATCGCAGATGCTGTCGAAGCGGTCTGCATCACGCTGGTCGAGGCGATGGGCCGTCTGCCGCGTGGCGCCGAGTTCCTCGTAGAAGACGCTGAAACGCAGCTTCTGCGCCGCCTCTATTTCCGCTTCGCTCGTCGCCAGCCGCGCTTCCAGCGAACCGATCTTGCCCAGGGGCATTAAGGTCGCGGTCATGGGCGCCAAGCCCGCATGGCCTGTTTCGAAGCGGTTTGTGTCGAACGCGAACGTCACGTGATTCATCATCTAATCTCCGTGGACCCTGTCGATCGGATACGCGGTGAATATCACATGATGGTGACACGAAAGCGACCCGCTGATTCAAGCCGGCTTGTCCGGCTGAGGTGAGCCGGCTGTTTTTAGGCTTCCACGGCGTTCAGCAAAGTGGCGGGATCGAGCGGCTTGGCCACAAAGCCGGTCGCGCCATGGGCCAGAACATGGTGGCGGGTTTTTTCCTGTCCATCGGCCGAAAGCACGATGATCGGCACGGGCTGCACGCCCTTTTCTTCTTCATGCTTGCGGATCATGGCGATGGCATCGAGCCCGTCCATGACCGGCATATGCAGGTCCATCAAAACGATGTCCGGCGCTTCACCCGCGCTTGCCTGCGTGACGGCATCGACCGCCGCGCGCCCATTGCCCACGACAGTCACCCTGTGTCCGGCCTTGGCCAAAGCCGAACGCGCCAGCAGTGCGTTGATCTCGTTGTCTTCGGCCACCAGAATCGACCGGCTGCGGTTGGCCGGCGGCTGTGGCTGGCGCTCCGAGGCTTTCGGCTGGTCGGGTGCTGCGGTCGCATCGAGCGCTGCAAGAAGCACGCGTAAAACCGTTTCCGTGCGTACCGGGCGCGCCAGAAAATGCGCGTAACCCTGCTCATGTAGGCGCGGCAGCCGTCCGCGATTGTCGGGCGCGATCAGGGTTATGGCGGGGATGCTTGTCATGCCGGCGGCGCGCAGGGCCTTGATGCAGCTGCCATCACCATCTTCAAGGCGCGCATCAACGAGGATCACGTTGCAGTGCCGGCATAAAGCCGCGTCTTCAACGGTGTCGGCAATCATGGCCTGGCCGCCGTGGTCGCGGATCGTGGTTGCCAGCGCTTCCATCTCGATGCCGAGATCGGACAGGATCATTGCGCGGCATCCGGCAAGCGCCGTTGTTCTGCCCGATGGCTCGCTTTGCGCATCGAGCGGCAGCGTCACGCGAAACACAGCCCCTTCGGCGGGAGCGGCGGCAACGCCGATCGTTCCCTGCATCGCCTCGACGATGCGCTTGGAGATCGCCAGGCCAAGACCGGCCCCCCCGTAACGACGCGTCGTTGTGCCGTCGCCTTGTTCGAATTCGCCGAAGATGCGGGCTGCGTCGGTTTGCGCGAGGCCTGGGCCCGTATCGCGCACGCCAAAGGCGATCACCGGTCGGTCGCCATCTTCGGTCACCGATACATCCACCAGAACGCCGCCCATTTCGGTGAATTTCACGGCATTGCCGATCAGGTTGATCAGAACCTGGCGCAAACGACCGGGATCGGTCGATATCAAGGTCGGAACCTCCGGCGCAACCCGGACCCCAAGGCCGATATTCTTGGCGTAAGCGCGCGCAGCGAGAAGTTCCACGACATTCTCGCTCAACTCGCGCGGCGAAACCTTCTGAAACTCGATTTCGAATCGTCCCGCCTCGATCTTGGAATAATCGAGAAGGTCTTCGATCAAGGTCAGCAGATGCTCGCCGGATGTCGATACGGCGCCGACATAGGTCTGTTGCTCCGGCGAAAGATTGGTATCAGCAAGCAGCTTGGCCATGCCGATGATGCCGTTCATCGGCGTGCGGATTTCATGGCTGACGGTTGCAAGGAAGCGCGATTTCGCCTGGTTGGCATCTTCCGCCCGTTCGCGTGCGGCGATGGCTTCCGTTTCCGCCCGCTTTCTGGCGGTGATGTCGCGGGCGATCGCGCGATGGGTCACCACGCCATTGGCGGGATCGCGCATGGAATGCTCGATCCAAGAAAACCAGCGCAGGCCATTCGGCGTCTGTATCGCCACATCGGTGGAGCTCAGACACTCGCCTTCCACGAAAGCGGCATCCGGAACCAGACTTATATCGACACCGAGATCGACCAGCCGTTCGCCGGCCAACGTGTCCGGGTCGCGGTTCAAGAGAACACCGAGCCCGTCATTGGCGTAAAGGATGCGGCCGTCGCCATCGCGTTGAACAACAAGATCGCCCAGTGCATCGAGGAGACCGCGCAGGCGCTCCTCGCTTTCCTGCAAGGCCCACATCTTGCCTGACAGCGACTCGATTTCCCATTGCCGACGATTGAGCGTCGCGGTGCTGCTTTGCATGGTACGGCGATGGGCCATCAGTACGTAAGCGAAAACCGCCAGCTTGATGACAAACAGGATGCACAAGGCGATGGGAAGGAAAACCGGCGCGCCGCTGATGTAAGCGAGCCCGCCGAGCACCAGCGTGGCCAGCATCAAGCCAAGCCAAAGCCATGGCAGCCAGACCGGCAGCGACCAATACAGGCCGGACGTCGGCTTGTTCAAGGGCACGGTGTCTGGATCGCGGTCACGCATGTGACGACGGGTTTGTGCATCCTGCGTCCATCTGGTCTTCAACACAGCCACCATTCCCGAAGATTAGCAGCTGCCTTGTTGAGGAAGCTTTGGAAGCTTTCGTCAAACTTTAAAAGAAGAAAACACCGGCAATTGGGTCACATGCCGCCCGTCAGCTGTCCTGATCGGAGGCGGTCTTCACCGTCCCCTTGTCACGCCGCCAGTCGAGCACTTCCTGCAAAACCACCAGCCCGGCACCGATTGTGATGAACGCATCGGCGAGGTTGAACACCGCGAACGACCAGGTGGGCGTATGAAACAGGAAGTAGTCGATCACATGGCCGAGCGTCACGCGATCGATCAGATTGCCGATCGCGCCGCCGATGATCAGCGCAAAGCCGAGCCGGGCGGCGGTCTGATGCGGTGCGGTGCGCCAGCTCAGATAAAGCACCAGCGCCACGACGCCTAAGGTCAGCGCAACGAGCGCCGGGGCGCCCAGCGTCGAGAACATGGAAAAGGCGATGCCGGTATTGTTCGTGCGAAACAGCGAAAAGAAGGGCAGCAGGTCGACCTGCTGATACATGGCCATATCGATCTCGACCCACTCCTTGACCACTTGGTCGAGCAGAACGGCAAAAGCGGCGATCAGGCCGTAAACGAGGAAAGAACGCAGGTTCACGCGGCGGGCACTCCGTCGAGGCTGAGCGCAGAACGGCGCACTTCGTAAAGCATGATGCCGGTTGCGACCGCGAGATTGAGCGAGTCGGCGCGCCCGGCCTGGGGAATGCGCAACAGCACGTCGCAGCGCTCAGCCAGCGGCTCGGGCAAACCCTGGCTTTCATTGCCCATCAGGAGCACCACCGGTTTGTCGGCGAAATCGACGCTGCGATAATCCACAGCACCCTTCAAATGCGTGCCGGCAACGAGCCCCTTGAACGCCTTGCGCCAGGAAAGAAACGCATCCGGCGAGGCTTTCACCAGTGGCACGGCAAAGATCGAGCCCATCGTCGCGCGCACCGTTTCCAGCGCGAACGGATCGACGCAGTCGCCAACCAGGAGCACGCCCTTGGCGCCGACGGCATCGGCGGTGCGGATCACCGTGCCGAGATTGCCGGGATCGCGAATGCGGTCGAGCGCCACCCAGACATCGGACCCGGACAGACTGACATCGCGCAGCGGCATAAGCTTCTGCTCGAACACGCCGAGCACGGTTTGCGGATTGTCCTTGCGGGTCACCGATGTCAGCACCTTTTCGCTGACTTCGAGAACCAGCGCCCCGGCTGCCACCGATCGCGCCGCAACCTTTTCCACCAGCGGATTGCCGCGCGCTGTCTTGGCGAAGACGAGCGTCTTGATGGTCCAGCCGAGTTCCAGCGCGTCGATCACGAGCTTCAGACCTTCGGCCAAAAACGCGTTCTGCTGGTCGCGGAATTTCTTCAGCGCGAGCGACTTGATGTCCTTGATCACCGGATTGGCGAGGCTGGTGACTTCCTTCACCTGGCCCGGCGCACCGGAGCGTGGCGTTCCCGCATAACCGCTCATTGCGCCACCCAGCGTGAAAACAGCGAGGTCGACAGCGCACGGCCGGCCGATTCCTCGCGGATGATGAGTTCGCCGGATTCGACGCGTCCGCCCATACCGGCAAAGGCGTCGCGCATCAGCGCGTGGATCGCAAAGAACGATGCGCGGATCGAATAAGCGGTGAGCACCACCGTCAGCGGCTGCGGCGTCAGGATCGCGCGGCACAAAGCGGTTAAACGCGGCAGATCCTCGAACAACTGCCACACTTCGCCCTTCGGCCCGCGCCCGTAGGCAGGCGGATCGAACAACACGATGTCGTAGCGGCTGCCGCGACGCTCTTCGCGTTCGGCAAACTTCATCGCGTCTTCGCAGATCCAGCGGATCGGCTTGTCCGATAAACCGGCCATTTCCTGGTTCTCGCGCGCCCAGCCGATCGCCTTCTTGGAGGCGTCCACATGGGTCACTTCGGCTCCGGCCCGCGCGGCAACCAGCGAGGCAAGGCCGGTATAGCCGAACAGGTTCAGCACCTTGACCGGCCGTTTGGCCTCGCGGATCAGTTTTTCCATATGCGCCCAGTGCGGACCTTGTTCGGGAAAAACGCCGACATGGCGGAAGGAGGTGAAGCGTCCGAGATAGGGAATGCCGTCATGCGCCATCGGCCAGGTTTCGCCCAGAGGATCTCCAGGGAAACGCCAGCGACCCAGGCCTTCCTCATCGGTGTCGCCGGTAAAGATGGCGTCCACATCCGTCCAGTCCCGTTCGGGTCGCGTGCGGCTCCAGATCGCCTGGTTCTCCGGCCGCACGATGCGGTAGGGACCGTATCGCTCGAGCTTTTCACCATCGCCGCTGTCGATCAGCGCATAATCCTTGCTCGGCGCGACTTCCAGGATCAGCGGCAGAGTTTCGGCCGGCAAAGGGCCGGTCGGCTTCGGCAGCGGTGCGGATGTCTCGGTCGCAACCGGGCGCGGATCAGCAGACGAAAGCCGAGGCTCGCGCGTCGGATTGACGCCGGCCACACGCGGATTGGAGTGTGTGTCGCGGGCAGGGCCGCCGGTTGCGGGCCGAGCCGCTTTCTTGGGATCGCGGTTCTTGCCGCGCGGGGGCTTCACGTCAATCGAACTCCAGCAGTTGCCCGCTTGTGACATAGCGCACGAAGGGCCGCAACGCTCCCCAACGTCACAGTTGCGGCAGGAGCATCGAACTCAAACCTGCGAGCGGTAAACGGCGATCGCCGCCGCCAGATCTTCGAGTGCCGCACCCACTGACTTGAACAGCGTGATTTCGTCCGCGCTATCGCGACCTTTCGAAAGGCCGCGTGTGAGGTCGAACAGATCGCCCGCGATGGCATCTTCGCTGAGCGCCCCTGATTGCAGGGCCTGCACGATGTCGCCGGCTTCCTTTGTCGCACCGGCTTTGGTGTCGACGAAAACACGTGCCCGGGAGATCGCCTCGTCATCGCTTTCGCGCATGGTCGGCGTAAAAGCGCCAACGAGATCGACATGCGTGCCGGGCTTCAAAAGCGCGCCCTTTACCAGCGGCACGGTGGACAAGGTTGCGCAGGAGATCACGTCGGCCTGCGCCTGCGCCGCATCGAGATCCTCGGTGACCTCGGCCTCGATTCCGTCCGCCTTCAATTGCTCGACGACCTTTGCCGCATTGGCAGCGGTGCGGTTCCAGACAAGCGCGCGTTCGAGCGGGCGAACCGCGCGATGCGCCTTGGCCAGATGCACGGAAAGCGCACCGGCACCTACGATCAGATGGGTCTTGGCGTCCTCGCGTGCGAGATAGCTCGCCGCCAGAGCCGACGCGCAGGCCGTGCGCCACACCGTGATCTTCTGCCCGTCGATCAGCGCCTTGGGCTCGCCGGTTACCGCATCGAGCAGCAGATAGTTGCCCATCACGGCGGGCTTGTTGATCGCGTTGTTGTCGGGCGAAACGGTCACGATCTTGATGCCGATGAACCCGCCTTCAGACGTACCTGCGGCCTTGAGGTCGCTCCAGGCCGGCATCAGAAGCAGCGTGGCATCGGCGCCATCCGGGCGCTCGACGGTATGATGATGGCGCACGGGCTGAACGGCACCGTCGTGGAAGGCTGTGCGCAGCACCTCCACCAGACCCTCATAAGACAGCGCGCGGTCCACCGCTTCGGGTCCGATGATGAGCATGACAGAATTCCTGGGTAGAGAAGTTTAAGTGCGGGCGAGGGCCGTGCCGGTTGCCGGCGCCGGGACCGTCGTAGCAGCCGGTGCCTCGTTGGCGCGGTTGGCGACAACGCGCAGATTTTCCACCTCGAGCGTGCGCTCGCGGGCGATCTTGCGGTAACGGTGCTGCGCAACCCATGTCGCAAAGCTGCCGATCACTACGCCGATGAAGAGCGTCAGGAACAGGTAGATGAAGAACGGCATCTGGATCGTCAGCGCGGGATTGCCGGGGTTGAACGGATCCATGGTGAAGGGCACCAGCTCGCGATTGGCTACCGCAAGCGCGATCAGAACGACCGCAATCGGTACCACGATCACGACGATGAAGAAGCGCGTCAGCATGCGGTGTGGTCCCTGTCGTTTCAAAGAAGCGATGACTTAGCTCAGAAACCTAGCCGTCACTTGTCAACATTCAAGCGTTCGCGCAATTCCTTGCCGGTCTTGAAGAAGGGGATCCACTTCTCCTCGACCTCGACGGACTCGCCCGTGCGCGGGTTGCGTCCGGTGCGGGCCGGCCGGTTCTTCACCGAAAAAGCACCGAAGCCGCGCAGCTCGACGCGGTTGCCGGAAGCCAGCGCATCGGTGATCTCGTCGAAGATCGCGCTGACGATATTTTCCACGTCGCGCAGAAAGAGATGCGGGTTCTTGTTGGCAATGATCTGAACGAGCTCGGACTTAATCATCGAAACGGAACTCTGCGGCTAAAGATAAAGGAAGAACAAGGGGATGAGAGGCTGGCTGAGCCAGGAGCTCAGCGGTCAGGCGATGGCTGGGCAGGGTGCCAGAGGGAAACCATACCGTCAAGAAAGAGGTGCTCGCCGCCGATCTCGCCAAGAAGCACGCGCACCGTGTCGCTCAAGCTTTCGTGCCCGGTCAAACCCGCGCGGGAACTGAGAAGCGAAAACCAGCTGCTTTCCTCCTTCTTTTTCCATTCCACGACGCGCAGATCGGCATCGACGCCCTTGGTGCCGAGCCAGGCGATCGCTTCGCGCTCACCGCCCAACTCGTCGATCAGCTTGTTGGCAAGGGCCTGCCGTCCGGTAAAGATCGAGCCGTCGGCCAGGCGCAGCACTTCGTTGCGCGGCATGCCGCGACGCTCGGTCACGAGATCCACGAACCAGTCGTAGCTGTCGAGGATCATGCGCCGGATCATCGCGCGTTCCTCATCGGTGGTCGGGTTGAACGGGCTAGGTTCGGCTTTGAGCGGCGAGGATTTCACTTCCTCCAGCTTGATGCCGAGCTTGTCCATTAGGCCGGTGACATCCGGAAACTGCACCAGCACGCCGATCGAGCCAACAATGGACGATTGCCGCGCCACGATGTGATCGGACGCGCTGGCGATCATGTAGCCGGCGGATGCCGCCAGCGTGCCGACCTGCGTGACAACAGGCTTTTCTGCGGCCAGTCGGCGGATTTCCTCGTAGATCGCTTCGCCGCCAGCGGTGGTGCCGCCGGGCGAATCGATGTTGACGATCACGCCTTTCACGGAAGCCGTGGTGCGGATGGCATCCAGACGCTCGAGCAACTCGTCGTCTTCGGTGATGGTGCCTTCGATCTTGACCTTGGCGATCTGGTCGATTGGCCCGCTCGTGAAGCCGCTGTCATCCGCAAGAAAGCGCACGCCGGCAAACACAACGGCGGCAAGGATCACGATCGTGGCTATGCGCCAGAAGCTCAGCTTGCGGCGAAGCCTGCGGCGGTCGATCAGGTCGTCGGCTCGGCTGGCCATGGATCCCTCGTGGATACGGATTGTTGTCGGTTCTCTAAAGCAAGAACGACATGATGGAAACGCGTTTGGCAAACAGATCGGCTGCAGCTGGCAAGCCGTGGCGGTAAGAAAGTTGCTAGGCCTTTCTTCTGCAACGGAGATGCCTTAGTTCCTACGTAATACATCGTGATATATTGCGTGATCTTGAGTGAACTGTCGGGTCGGCTTCGGGCATCCTGTTGATGGATGTGTGGCGATTTCGGACCGGCGACACTATCTCAGTTTTTTCAGCCGCGTCCCTGTCTCGTTTGGAGACCAGGAACGCAGCCAAGGCAAGGACCCGTGGGGCATGAGCAATACCGCCATGGTTGACCAGACCCAGGCGCCCCAGAACAGGGCGGCATCCGGCCTGCATTCGAGTGCCGGCGCACAGCCGACGGAGCGCGTCGATGCGCAGTTCGCCAGTGCTGCGCGCCATTCCGGCCGCGTGCGTCTCCTGAAGATCGCATTGCCGCTGGCAGCTCTTGCGATGGCCGGCGCGTTTGCAGCCTATTCCTTCTTGTCTTCGCCGGTGGCGATCGGTTTCGATCTGTCGAGCACGGCCATCCGCGACGGCAAGCTGGTGATGGCCGCGCCCAAGCTCGAAGGTTACACCACCGACAACCTGCCTTATGCTATGACTGCCGCACGCGCCGTGCAGGATGCCAGCAACACCAATGTGATCGAGCTCGAGGACATCGACGCCACCGTTCCGATGACCGATGGCACCGTGGCCAAGATCGACGCACGCAAGGCGATCTATGATCGCTTGAGCAACACGATCATGCTGAACGATCCGATGACGCTGTCGACCGATGATGGCAAGTCTGCTACTTTCCAGTCGGCCAATATCGACATGGGCAAGGGCACGCTCGTCACCGAGCAGCCGGTCGTGCTTCGCATCAAGGGCGCGTCCATTGATGCAGGCAAAATGTCGATTGCCGAGAACGGGAAAGTGATCGTGTTCGACAATCGCGTGCAGATGAATCTTGACCCGGGGCAGTTGAATGCGGGAAGAGCAGGAAATGCGGGAAGCCAATCCCCAGGGGGCCAATCCAATGAATAGCCTGCTTGTTCGTTTCTCCGTTGCTGCGCTCGCCCTTGTGGCGGCGGCCGGAACCGGTTTTGCGCAGCAATCGCAAAGCCGCATGACCAGCCTCAACCTGTCCAACGATCAGCCGATCCAGATCGAAAGCGACAAGCTGGAAGTCCGGGACAATGATCGCCAGGCGATCTTCACCGGCAATGTCAGCGTCGTGCAGGGCGAGACCCTGATGAAGGCCGGCAAGATGACGGTTTATTATGTCGGCCAGGCCATGGCGCGCGACGGGCAGCAGAAGCCCGCCGAAACCCAGCCTGCCGCTGGCGCGACGCCTGGTTCCGCCGACATCGAGCGCATCGAGGTCGATGGCAAGGTTTACGTGAAGTCGGAAAGCCAGGTCGCCACGGGCGATCGTGCGACCTTCGACATGAAGTCGGAAGTTCTGACGCTGACCGGCAAGGAAGTCGTTCTGACCGAAGGCGAGAACGTCATCGTCGGCTGCAGGCTCAATGTGCAGATGAAAACCGGCCAGGCGCAGCTCGACGGTTGCGGTGGCACGCAAAGCGGCGGTCGGGTGAAGATGCTGCTGCAGCCCGGCTCGCAAAACCGCTAGGCTCTGATTGTCGATGGCTTCCACACAAGGCGCGGCCTCCACTGGCCGGCCCGCTTCCGAGACCGCGCAACTTGACCGCGATGCCCTCAAGGGCACGCTGATCGCACGCGGTCTGACCAAGAGCTACAAGGGTCGCACCGTCGTCAACGGCGTATCGATCGGCGTGCGCGCCGGCGAGGCCGTCGGCCTGCTCGGACCGAACGGTGCCGGCAAGACGACCTGCTTCTACATGGTCACCGGCCTCGTTCCGGTGGATCGCGGCACGATCGAGATCGACGGCTTCGATGTCACGGCCATGCCGATGTATCGCCGCGCGCGGCTGGGGATCGGCTATCTGCCGCAGGAAGCCTCGATCTTCCGTGGATTGAATGTCGAGAGCAACATCCGCGCCGTGCTCGAAATGATCGAGCCGAGCCGCAAGCAGCGCGAATACGACCTCGATGCGCTGCTGGAAGAATTCCACATCACGCATCTGCGCAAGGCGCCGTCGATCGCGCTGTCGGGCGGTGAGCGCCGTCGCCTCGAAATCGCGCGCGCTCTGGCGACGCGGCCGAATTTCATGCTGCTCGACGAGCCGTTCGCGGGCATCGATCCGATTGCAGTAGCCGACATTCAGCAGCTCGTCCGCCATCTGACCGCACGCGGCATCGGCGTGTTGATCACCGATCACAATGTGCGTGAAACGCTTGGCCTGATCGACCGCGCTTATATCATCCATGCCGGCGAAGTGCTGACGCACGGCCATCCGCAGGACATCGTCGCCAACGCCGACGTGCGCCGCCTGTATCTCGGCGAGACCTTCACGCTCTAGACGTCTCACGTCGTCTTGAACCAGCGCGCCGGATGGTTGCGGCGCGGGACATATCCAGCGCATCGCCACCAATTTCAGCCGTTTGGCTTGACAAGCAAGAGCCGGGCCAGTTCAGTTCGGCGCGTGTCTTTGAGCACGCGCTGAACGGAGGGAAACGCGCGGATGGGTTTGGCTGCCAGACTTCAGCTTCGTCAGTCCCAGTCTCTGGTAATGACGCCGCAGCTGATGCAGTCGATCCGGCTGCTGCAGTTGACCCATGTCGAGCTCGACCGCTTCATCGATGATGAAATCGAGCGCAATCCGCTGCTTGAACGCGCAGGGGGCGACGAGCGCGACGGCAAAACCGAGCCCTTCGATGGTGGCGTCGATCTTGACGTGCCTGCGTCTGCGTCAGGCGACGATCCGGCTAGCTGGTCGGCCGAAACCATAGCCGATCAGCTCGATACGTCGCTTGAAAACGTCTTTCCCGACGATCCCGGCCGCGTCGAGCATGTTGATCCGACCTTGTCGGCGCAGTGGAAGTCGGCATCGTCTTCAACAGGGGGCGGGTCGGGCGAGGGTGGCGGTCTCGATGAGATGGCTGCAACCGGCACCACGCTGCGCGATCATGTCGCCGGCCAGATCGCCTTCGCCTTTAAGTCCGCCGCCGAGACCCAGCTTGCGCACGAGCTTGCCGACGCGCTGGACGAGAACGGCTATCTCGGCATGCCGCTGGATGAACTCGCCGGCAGCCTCGGCGTCACGCCGCGCCGTTTGGAGGCGGTGCTTGGCGTTTGCCAGACTTTCGAGCCCGCCGGGATCTTTGCGCGCGACCTGCGCGAATGCCTGGCGCTGCAGCTGCGCGTGAAAAACCGCTTCGATCCCGCCATGCAGGCGCTGATCGCCCATCTCGAGCTTCTGGCCCGCCGCGATTTCGAAACGCTGCGCCGTTTATGCGGCGTGGATGATGCCGATCTCCTGGACATGATGGCCGAGATCCGCGCGCTCGATCCGCGCCCCGGGCTCGCCTTCTCCGGCGGCGCGTCCGAAATCGTCGTGCCGGATGTGCTGGTGAAGCCCGCCAGCGACGGAAGCTGGGCGATCGAGCTCAATCCGGATGTCTTGCCGCGCGTGCTTGTCGACCAGTCCTATTATGCCGAAGTCTCGCGCCATGCCCGCTCGGCGGAAGACCGCAGCTTTCTCGGCGAATGCCTGCAAAGCGCCAACTGGCTCACGCGCAGCCTCGATCAGCGCGCCCGAACGATCATCAAGGTATCCACCGAGATCGTGCGCCAGCAGGACGCGTTTTTGATTCACGGCATCCGTCACCTCAAGCCGCTCAACCTGCGAACGGTGGCCGATGCCATCGGCATGCATGAATCCACGGTCAGCCGCGTCACCGCCAACAAATACATGCTGACGCCGCGCGGCGTGTTCGAACTGCGCTTTTTCTTCACCGCCGCGATCCAGTCGGCCGAAGGCGGTGATGCGCATTCTTCCGAAGCCGTGCGCGACCGTATCCGCCAGCTGATCGAGGAAGAAGCGGTGTCGGACGTTTTGTCGGACGATTCGATCGTCGAGCTTCTTCGCAAGACAGGCGTCGAGATCGCGCGGCGCACGGTCGCAAAATACCGTGAAGGCATGAACATCCCATCCTCTGTGCAGCGCCGTCGCGAGAAGCGGGCCCAAAGCCGATCGGCCGCGGAATAGTTCCATCAGCCGGCGCTTAAACAACTGTGAGCGAGTGCCGCACTGCAACATGGAACCTTGGCATTCCCTGCGCCTTGATTGACAATGAAACGGTGAGTCACTAGAAGCCGCCCCGCATGAGGTGGGTGTTTTGGGCTGTTTCATGCCTCGGGATCGTTTGTCCCGAGCGTGAACTAGGCCTGCCCGGCAAGGAAGCGGCCGGCGGCTCCTGTGGACACGGTGGCGAAGCGTTTCGGTCACGTGATTGATATCGGGAAGAAAGGTCTGCTTCACATGAGTTTGCGCATTTCCGGCAAGAATATGGACATCGGCGACGCCCTGCGCGGCCGCATCGAAACCCGTATCGGCGAAGCGATCGAGAAATATTTCGGCGGCGGCTTTTCCGGTCACGTCGTGGTGGAAAAGGCTGGATCGCGTTTCAACGCCGATTGCATGATCCATCTCGATAGCGGTGCTGACCTGCAGGCTAGCGGCCAGGCTCAGGATCCGGTCCCCGCCTTCGAAGGCGCAGCCGACCGCATCGAAAAGCGTTTGCGCCGTTATAACCGCAAGCTGAAGTCGCGCAGCCAGCAGAATGGCAATGATGTCTTGCCGGCTGAGGCCATCTCCTACACGGTGATGGAAGGTTTCTCGGACGAGCACGACGAGGAAATCGCGGAAGACTACGCGCCGGCGATCGTGGCGGAATCCACGGTGTCGCTGCGCACCATGTCTGTTGCCGATGCCACCGTCGCGCTTGACTTCACCGACAGCCCTGTCGTGGTGTTCCGCAACGCCGGCAACAGCCAGGTAAATGTCGTGTATCGCCGTCCCGACGGCAATATCGGCTGGGTAGACACGGGCTCGTCAGCCAAGCGCTGATTGGGACAATCAGAGGCCGGCACGTGCGCAACTTCCGCGTGCCGGTTCAATTGAAGGACCGCGTTTGAATGGACTTGAGCGATCTGATCGAGGTTTCGGCAGTGATGCCGGCCTTGAAGGCCAATTCCAAGAAGCAGCTGCTACAGCTTCTGGCCGAAAAGGCCGCATCGGTGACGGGATTGCCGGAGCGCGCGATCTTCGAAACGATCCTGCAGCGTGAGCGTCTGGGCTCGACCGGTGTCGGCAACGGCATCGCGATCCCGCACGGCAAGCTGGCAGGCGTCGAGCGCATCACCGGCGTTTTCGCGCGGCTGGAACAGCCCGTGGAATTCGAAGCGCTGGACGATCAGCCGGTTGATCTCGTTTTCCTGCTGCTGGCACCCGAAGGCGCCGGCGCCGACCATCTGAAGGCTTTGTCGCGCATTGCCCGTGTGTTGCGCGAAGGCGAAACCGTGCGCAAGATCCGGGGCACGAAAGACGCCGCTGCGATTCACACCTTCCTGGCGCAGTCGCCCACGTCCAACGCGGCCTGATCCAAGTTCCATTCGAACACGAAAAAGGCGGCTCATCGGCCGCCTTTTTGTTTGGATCAGGATCGTGAAACCCGCTTTAGTGAATGCTCACCGGGGTAAGGTCGTGCTGCATGGCGCTGGCCAGGGCGCTCGACTTCTCGTCCGTCAGCATGATCGGCTGACCATTGGCGGCGAACAGGGCCCACAAACGCAGTCCGGAATCGATCTCCGGCAAACCAGGAAATTTCGTCTTCAGATCGTCGCTGTCGATCTCGCGCATATAAGCGACGACGCCTTCGCCGAGATGCGCGAACTGCGTTTCGGTCAAGGCGATCTTGGTATCAACTTCAGTCATAATCAGCCTCCTGTTTGCGGGCCGTTGTTGCAGAACCAACCCGTCAAAGAGCTATCGGTTCCAGAACGCCGGGGTAGGCGCTTCACTCTGTCACCGAGATGTTAATCTTGCGTACCAGTCGTTCAGGCTCCGGGCGGTCGAGGTCGATGGCGAGCAACCCGTTCTTGAGTGCCGCGCCCGTGACCCGCATCCCGTCGGCCAGCACGAACATGCGCTGGAACTGGCGGGCTGCGATGCCGCGATGCAGATATTCGCGGTCACCTTCGTCGACCTGCTTGCCCCTGACAGTCAGCTGGTTTTCCTCGATCGAAATGTCGAGGTCGCTTTCGGCGAAACCGGCCACCGCCAGTGTGATCCGCAGGCGTTCCAGACAGCCGTCCGAACCGCCGAGACGTTCGATGTTATAGGGCGGATAGCCGTCGCCATTCTTGGCGATGCGTTCCAGCGTTTTTTCCATCGCGTCGAAGCCGAGCAGCAAAGGGCTCGAAAACGGCGTCATGCGCGACATGCACTGTCCTCCTGGAGAGCGACGTTTAAAGGAGAAACCCGGATGGCATTTCTCCCGATGCCCCTGATATGGTCTGCCGCGAATTCTGATTCAAGAACAAGCACCGGGGGCATCCATGGCCAGGCGTAGAATCATCATCGACACCGATCCCGGCCAGGACGATGCGGTTGCGATCCTTCTTGCGCTGGGCAGCCCCGAGCTCGAAATTCTGGGCATGGTGGCCGTTGCCGGCAACGTGCCGCTGGCGCTGACCGAAAAGAACACCCGCAAAATCTGCGAACTGGCCGGCCGACCGGATGTGCCGGTTTACGCCGGTGCCGTGCGTCCGCTCGTGCGCACGCTCGTCACCGCCGAGCACGTTCATGGCGAAACCGGCTTGAACGGTCCAGACCTGCCTGAGCCGACGATGCCGCTGCAGGACAAGCATGGCGTCGACTTCATCATCGACACGCTGATGACCGAAGAGCCCGGCACGGTCACGCTGTGCACGCTGGGCGCGCTGACCGATGTCGCGATGGCGCTTGCCCGCAAGCCGGAAATCGCACCGCGCATCAAGGAGATCGTGATGATGGGCGGCGGCTTCTTTGAAGGCGGCAACATCACGCCGACCGCCGAGTTCAACATCTATATCGATGCCCATGCCGCTGAGATGGTGTTTGCCGCCGGTGTTCCCATCACCATGATGCCGCTCGACGTCACCCACAAGGCGCTGAGTTCGCCCGAGCGCATCGCCGCCATTCGCGCTTTGGGCACCAAGGTCGGCGAAGCCACGGCCACGATGCTCGAATTCTACGAGCGCTTCGATGTCGACAAATATGGCAGCAGGGGCGGCCCGCTGCACGATCCCTGCGTGATCGCCTATCTCATCCAGCCCGAGCTCTTTTCCGGCCGCCACTGCAATGTGGCGATCGAAACCGGCTCCGAACTCACCTACGGCATGACGGTGGTCGACTGGTGGGGCGTGACGGAGCGCAAGAAGAACGCCACCGTCATGCGCGAGATCGATGCCGACGGTTTCTACAAGCTGCTCGTCGAGCGGCTGGGAAGCCTGTAGGCACCGATCAGCGCTGACACCCCGTCAGGCTGGCATTCTCCGCCGCAGCGCAGGCTATGGCAAAGGCATCCTGCGGCTGTGGAACGAGGGTCTGCAGATCGCTGTTGTCGGTTTGAAGAAAGCCGGCAGCCGCCGCCGAGCAGATCGACAGAAGCATCGGAGCCTGGAAAGGCAGGAGCGGCATGGCGGCCAGCCGCATCCGCTCCACTTCCAGGCTGGTCGGGTCGTAGGAACAGCCGAGCCGGGCGGCAAGATCGGGCACGGAAAACGCCTCCACACCCGACAGTTCATAACTCTGGCCGGCATGCGCCGCCGGATCGCTTAGAACAGTCAGGGCTGCTTCGGCAAGGTCGGCGCGTGTCACTGCCGAAATGGCGCCATGGCCGAAGGGCGCCGTGATGCGGCCCGCATGCGGTGCCGCCAGGGCGCCGATCAGTTCGGCATAAAGCCCGTTGCGCAGGATCGTCCAGGTCATGCCGCTTGCCATGATCCGCCGCTCGGTCCAGCGATGCGCCAAGGCGAAGCCCAGATGATCGCTGGCCTTGCTCAGGCTGGTATAAACGACGTGTTTCACACCCTGTCTTGCCGCAGTCGCCAGTACGGCGTCGTGCCGCCTGATCACCACATCGTCTTCGGCATAGCCGGCGGAAGTCAGCAGGAGCGTGTCCACGCCGCTGAAATCGAGCGTGTCCGGCTGGTCGAAATCCATCTGCCGATCGGCACGGGGCGACCGGCTGGCCGTGAGAATATGAAGCCCGCTTTCGCGCGCCCGCGTCGCCAGCATCGAGGCGAGCTGCCCGGATGCGCCGGTAATCAAGATCATGGAACTTCCTTTTTCATCTGCTTCGCAGCTAAACTAAGGATCTCCGGACCTGCGCATAAGAAGGCACTCTTTTGTTCGACACGCACATCGATGTTCGCAGCCCTGATCTTGCGCCTTGTGGATCGCCTGACCACGAGGACTGCGGTTTGCGCATGATCCTCGATCGTTTGGGGGAGCAATGGACGGTGATGACGCTGGCTGAGCTGGCGACCGGCCCGCGCCGTTATCGCGAACTGGAACGTGCCCTCCAAGGTATTTCGCAGCGCATGATGACGCTGACGCTGCGCCGCCTCGAGCGCGATGGCCATGTTCTGCGCCATGTGGAGCCGACGATCCCGCCAAGCGTGACCTACGAACTCTCGCCGCTCGGCCAGTCCTTTGCTTCCCAGGTCGCAGCCCTGGTGGCATGGAGCCGGCAGTCGAAAACGCAGATCGAAGCCGCGCGTACCGCCTTCGATGCCAAACCGCGCCAGACCTGACGCCAAGGAAGGGGAGGGGATGATGAGGAAGATGATAGTGATGCTGCTGGCGAGCGCCTTGGTGGTGCCGCTGTCGACGCTTGAAGCTGCCGCCAACTGCATCCCGCCCTGGCAGACCCTGTTTGCCTGCAACATTCCCAGACAGGATGCCCGCGCCGAATTCTGCCTGATCCCCGATACGGATGCCCATCCCGGCAAGAAGCAGGGCTATTACACCTATGTGGTCGGCACCAAGCCGGCCGAGCTCTATTTCGAGGCAGACGGCTATTACTTTTCGACCAAGGACACGCTTGTCGATCACCCGACCGACCTGACCATGGCGATCGGCTTCAAGCGCGGCGCCTATGTCTATTCCTTCACGATCACCGAGGATCGGCAGATCGATGGTCGGGTCCGAGACGGGGAAGTGCGCGTTTATTCCAGCCTCGACGCCTTTACCAGTTCCGAAAAGGACACGGAGGTGACGAGGCTTTACTGCGACCGCGCATCTATCCTGGCCGACACGGATAATATCCGGCCATGAAGCCAATGCGGCGCATCGGACTGCTTCTCGGCCTCGTTGCCGTGCTCGCCATTGGCGGCTTCGGCTACACCAAGGTCATGGCGCGGGTCGGATCGGGAACACCGCCGCCGGCCGCCGATGCTGCGCGACAGGCTGATCGGATCGTCGTGTTTAAAGCCCACAAGCGGATGCAACTGCTGCGTGGCGACAAGGTTCTGCGCACCTACCGCATCTCCATGGGCAGCAACTGGAACGGCGGGCATAAAAGACAGGACGGCGATGAGCGCACGCCGGAAGGGCGCTACAGCATCGACTGGCGCAATCCGCGATCCTTTGCCCATCTTAGCCTGCATATCTCCTATCCCAATGCCGCCGACAGCGATGCTGCGTATCGGAACAAGGTCAGCCCGGGCGGAAACATCATGATCCACGGCCTGCCCAACGGCTGGGGCCTGCTTGGCCCGCTGCACCATCTCGCCGACTGGACCGACGGCTGCATCGCCGTCACGAATGCGGAGATGGAAGAAATCTGGTCCCTGGTGCCGACCGGCACGCCGATCGAGATCGTTCCCGGCAGTCAATCCCTGTAGGAAAAGGCACCAGCGCCCCGCAGCGTCCGAGCTGCGTGTGCCTAGGACAGCGCTGCGTCGATCTCGGCCTGCGTGGGAATAGACGGTTGCGCGCCGGGTTTGAGGCAGGCCAGCGCACCGGCCACGGCAGCCCGCTTCAAGGCGTCTTCCATGGACAGGCCCGCATGCAGCCCGGCCGCCAGCGCGCCGCAGAACGTGTCGCCCGCGCCCACCGTGTCCACCGGCTTGATCGACAGCGCGGGAACCCGGATTTCGCCATCCGGTGTCACCGCCAGCGCGCCATCGCCACCCAGCGTCACCACCAGCGTACGACCCGTGCGCGCCACGAAGTCACGCATCCGCGCCGTGCGGTCGCCGCCTTCGAGGCCGAGCGTTTCGGCGTAAAGGTCGAACTCGGTTTCGTTGGCGACGACGATGGCAGCTTGTTCCAGCATGTCGGCGGCTTCGGCCATGAAAGGCGCGGTGTTCAAAATGGCCCGAGCACCCGCCTGTGCCGCTGCTCTCAGGGCAGCATTCACCGTGTCGAGTGGGATCTCATGTTGCAGCAACAGGATGTCGTCGGCGCTGAACTGCGCCTGGGCCACATCTTCACCAGACACGACGCCATTGGCGCCAGCTGCCACGGCGATGATGTTTTCGCCCTTCGCATCCACCAGGATCATCGCTGTGCCCGTCGCTTCATCGACGCTGCGCACAGCGCCAAGATCGGTCGAAGACGCCTTCAACAGCGCCAGCGCTTCGCCCGCAAAGGCATCGCTGCCCACTGCGCCGATCATGCGCACATCGGCACCCGCACGGCTTGCAGCCAGCGCCTGGTTCGCGCCCTTGCCACCTGGGGCAGTGCGAAAACTGCTGCCGGCGAGCGTTTCGCCGGGCTGCGGCAGGCGGTCCACCGTTGTGATCAGGTCGAGATTGATGGAACCGATGACGATGATCACGCTGCATTCTCCTGAAGTCTTCTCGTGTGCAGCTAACCGAAAAGGGCGCGCGCGAAAAGGCTTGTCGGCCGGAAGCGGCTTTCGAAAGCCAGCATGATGCGGAGCGCTTTTGGCGCACCTATATCCATGGTGGTTGCAAGGAGATGGCTCATGACAGCGCAGAAACAGCCCGGCCGCGGTCGTATCTACACCTCGATCACCGAAACGATCGGCGACACGCCGCTGGTGCGCATCGACAAGTTTGCGCGCGAACGCGGTGTGGAAGCCAACCTTCTGGCCAAGCTCGAATTCTTCAACCCGCTCGCTTCGGTAAAGGACCGCATCGGCGTCGCCATGCTCGAAGCGCTCGAAGCCGAAGGCCGCATTCATCCCTCGCGCACCACGCTGATCGAGCCGACCTCCGGCAATACCGGCATCGCGCTCGCCTTTGCCGCCGCCGCCAAGGGTTACCGGCTGATCCTCACAATGCCGGAATCCATGTCGGTGGAGCGTCGCAAGATGCTGGTTCTGCTCGGCGCGCAGCTCGTTCTGACCGAAGCCGCACAAGGCATGAAGGGCGCGATCGCCAAGGCCGAGGAACTGGTTGCGTCCATGCCGGATGCGGTGATGCCGCAGCAATTCGAAAACCCGGCCAATCCCGATATTCACCGTCGCACCACGGCCGAAGAAATCTGGAACGACACGAAGGGCGATGTGGATTTCGTGGTGGCAGGCATCGGCACCGGCGGCACGATCACCGGCGTCGGCCAGGTGCTCAAGGCGCGCAAGCCCGATCTGCGGATGGTGGCGGTGGAACCGGCTGCGTCGCCGGTTTTGTCGGGTGGCACGCCCGGTCCGCACAAGATCCAGGGCATCGGCGCCGGCTTTGCACCGACCAATCTCGATCGCGACATCTATGATGAGGTCGTGCAGGTCTCGAACGAGGATGCGTTTACGGCCGCACGCCTGATCGCGCGGCTCGAAGGAATTCCGGTGGGCATCTCGTCGGGTGCAGCGCTTTCGGCTGCGGCGATCGTCGGCAAGCGGCCGGAAAATGCCGGCAAGACGATCGTGATCATCATCCCCTCATTCGCCGAGCGCTATCTGTCGACAGCGCTCTTCGAGGGGCTGGAATAAAGCCGATCGGCTTTTTACTGGAAGCTCGAGCGGCGAGCGCAGGCAGGGCCTGGACCGCGCATGTAATGACGCTCCGGCCGATAGGTCGGGGCGAAGAATTCGCGCATGCTGCGGATGGTGCGGGTCAACAGGCTCAGGATGTTCATTGTTCGGATTCCGGGGAAATGGCGGTCGCTCCGCCAGTACTCAACTCAAAGCTACGCAACACATGATCAAGCCTTAACAGCCACCGGTGAAGGCCCGGTATACGCGCCGTCAAGGCAGAAGCTAAATCATCTTAGATCATGGCAAAATCGGGGTATTTTGGCCCTCTTTTCGTGGCGTCTCACGCGTGGATGGGAGGGCGTTGCAGCGATGCCACGCCTATCGCGATCGACCGTGATTTGCCCTGTTCCGATTGCGACCTTTCCCTGACGCATCTCAGCAAAATTAAACGGAACGGGCCGTCGTGCCGCACGTTGGAAGAAACAGCCGGCACGCATGAAGCCGGATGAAGGGTCCAGCGCGGCAACCAGCCCGTTCGGCCCATGATCAGAATCGATTGAGCGGCCGAGGTTCATGCCCTCGCGGAGAACCCGCCGCCGAAATCAGGAAGGTGAAAACGATGGGTTTCTTTTCCAAAGACATCAGCACGATGGACGATCTCTTCGTGCACACGCTGCGCGACATCTATTATGCCGAAAATCAGATCGTGAAGGCTCTGCCGAAGATGATCGACAAGGCGTCGGACATGACGCTGCGCCAGGGCTTCGAAACGCATCTGGCCGAAACCAAGACCCACATCAGCCGTCTCGAGCAGGTATTCGAGATGCATGGCGTGCAGGCCAAGCAGGTCCGCTGCCCGGCAATCGATGGCATCATTGAGGAAACAAACGAGATCACCGGCGAGATCGATGACAAGCAGGTGCTGGATGCAGCGCTGGTCGCTGCCGCACAGGCCGTGGAACATTACGAGATGACGCGCTACGGCACGCTCGTGGCCTGGGCCAAGCAGCTCGGCCGATCCGATTGCGCCGCCATCCTGCAGCAGAACCTCGACGAGGAAGAAGCCACTGACAAGAAGCTGACGCAGATCGCGGAAGCCGGTGGCGTGAACTCGATGGCTGCAGCCGAATAAGTCTCCGGCGTTCAGTTTATACGTCAAAAGGCTCGTCGCTCGCGCGGCGGGCCTTTTGTTCGATCAGCGGCCCTGCAGGCTCGGCCCAAGCGTGATCAGCGCCACCGCCGCCACCGCAAGCACGATGCCGGCCCCTTGCAGCGTGCCGACCCGCTCGCCAAACCAGGCGAAGGCCACGACATTCACCGCCACGAGCTGAACAACGGCCGACAGGCTGATCGCGACACCGAGGCCGAACTCACGGATCAGCCTCAGCATGATCAGATTGCCCACCGAATAGAGCGCCAGAACCAGGAGAAGCCGTGGCACGCTGGGCGCCATGGTCCACGCCTTGGCGGCACTGGCGGCCAGCATGAAGATCAGCGTCGAAATACCAAGCTGAACCGCGCCGAACAGGCTCATCGTCAACTCCCGGAAAAAGGCAGCTGTGCCCGGCAAAGTCGCGATCCGTCAAGCAGCCGTGAACCGGGCATAAGAAAAAGCCCGGCGAGATCGCTCCCGCCGGGCTTGCTGTCGAGTGAGACGATGCGCGCTCAGGTCTTGGCGTGCAGGTTGGTGCCGAGCGTGTCCTTCACGAACAGGAGGCCGACCACCAGCGACATCGCGGCAAAGGCGATCGGATACCAAAGGCCGAAATAGATGTCGCCCTTGGCCGCGCTCATGGCGAACACGGTTGCCGGCAACAACCCGCCGAACCAGCCGTTGCCGATGTGATAGGGCAGGGACATGCCGGTATAGCGGATGCGGGTCGGGAACATTTCCACCAAGATGGCGGCGATCGGGCCGTACACCATCGTGACGTAAAGAACGAGGATGAACAGGATGCCGATTGTCATCGGCCAGTTAACCGCGTTCGGATCCGCCACCATGGCGTAAGCGCCCGTGGTCTCGTTGAGCACCAGCGGATAGCCAGCATCGTGCAGGGCGGCATGCACGGCATTGTTAAAGGCCTTGCCCTGTGCTGCCGCGTCGGCACCTGCCGCCGTTGCATCATAGGAAGGCACGGTCACGCTGCCGACCGCCACCGTTGCCGGCGTTCCAGCCGGTGCCGTGGTCACGATGTCGTAAGGCACCGAGTTGCGGGCAAGGAAGCCGGTCGCGATATCGCAGGACTTGGTGAACTTGGCGGTGCCCACGGGATTGAACTGGAAGGTACAATCGCCGGGTGCAGCCGTCACCGTTGCGCGCACATCGGCCTGCGCCTGTGCCAGCGCCGGATTGGCGGCCCAGGTCAGCGCCTTGAACAGCGGGAAGTAGGTCACGACCGCGAGCGCCAGACCGACCATGATGATCGGCTTGCGACCGATCTTGTCGGACAGCCAGCCGAACACCACGAAGAACAGGCTGCCCAGAGCCAGTGCGATGGCGATCATGATGTTGACCGACTGCGCATCGACCTTCAGCACGTTGGTGAGGAAGAACAGCGAATAGAATTGGCCGGAATACCACACCACGGCCTGGCCGGCGGTGAGACCGAACAGGGCGATCAGCGCGATCTTGGCGTTCTTCCACTGGCCAAAGGCTTCCGTCAGCGGTGCCTTGGACGTCTTGCCCTCTTCCTTCATGCGCTTGAACGTCGGCGATTCCGACAAGGTCATGCGGATCCACACCGAAATACCGAGCAGCACGACGGAAAGAAGGAACGGAATGCGCCAGCCCCAGGCCGCGAAGTCTTCCTTCGCCATCGAGCCCTGCACGATCAGGATGATGATCAGGGACAGGAACAGGCCGAGCGTGGCCGTGGTCTGGATCCACGATGTGTAGAAGCCGCGACGATCATCGGGCGCGTGTTCGGCCACATAGGTCGCCGCACCGCCATATTCGCCGCCGAGCGCCAGACCCTGCAGCATGCGCAGGATGATCAGGATGATCGGTGCGGCGATGCCGATGGTGGCCGAGCCCGGCAGAAGGCCGACGATGAAGGTCGACAGGCCCATGATCAGGATGGTCACGAGGAAGGTGTATTTGCGACCCACGAGATCGCCGATGCGGCCGAACACGAGCGCGCCGAACGGACGCACGATGAAGCCGGCGGCAAAAGCCAGCAGCGCGAAGATGTTGCGCGTGGCTTCCGGATACTGGCTGAAGAAGGTCGCGCCGATGAACGCGGCAAGCGAACCATATAGGTAGAAGTCGTACCACTCGAAAACCGTGCCGAGCGAAGATGCGAAGATTACCTTGCGTTCTTCGCCTGTCATGCCGCGGCTTGGCGCCCCGGCTGCCTGTGCCATTGCCATTGAAACCTCCCAGTAGCGGATGTGCCTGGCTGGCGCGGCTCTCCCCCTGCGCCAGCTGATCCGCAGGAAGCGACTATGAACCGGCTTTGCAGAAGCAGCCATCAAGTCTTTCGGCTTATGACTTTAGTCGAATTGGAGTGTTCACATTCGCCCGGTCTAAACAGAAGACTGCGAGACAGGATAGTGCTCGCATTGGCAGACAAGGGAGGGAAACGGGCATGGACATGCAGGCTTCAATCGGCGCGATCGTGGTGGAACAGTTCACCGACCCGTTTCGCATCGGCATGATCCTGTTTCTGGCGATCACCTCCGCCAACACCGCGCATGCCACGACAACCCGCGCCGGCCGGTCGGCACCCCTTGTGCTGGGCGCGCTTTTCATCGCCGTTCTGATCGGGATCGCCTTTCACCGCGACGCGCCGGACATGCTGCCGCGCATGCTGATTGGCATTCCCGTCAATGGCATCCTGCTCGTCATCATGATCGGCTTGCTCAGGCTGTGGAAGCGCATGCGGAACTGAAGGGCATGCGTTCACGCAAAAAGCCGTTGACGCCCTCTTGTTAAATCATCGCCTGACACATAATTAGATGCCTTACCATATTATTTCTATGGAATACGCATCATGGACGCCATCGTCGAACAAACCGCCTTTATGGACGAACTCACGAAAGTGAGCCGCAAGATGCGCACCTTGTTCGACGCGCGCGTCAAGGAACAAGGTCTGACGCTGGCGCGTGCGCGCATTCTCCTTCTTCTGGCGAAGACTGACGGCATGACCCAGTCGCAGCTTGCCGAAGCGCTGGAAGTCGAGCAGCCATCCGTCGTGTCCCTGATCGACGCTTTGGAAAAGACCGGCCTCGTGCTGCGTTGCGCTGTGGAAGGCGATCGTCGCGCCAAGGCGATTTATCTGACGGATCTCGCCCGCGAACAGGCAGACAACCTTCTGAGCTACATCGCCGAATTACGCCGGCAGGTTCTGGGCGGCGTCGGCAAGTCGGATCTCGCCGCCGCGACCCGCGTGCTTCAGCAGGTTTCGAGCAAGATCGGCGCGCTGGTTTAAGCGGGAGCGTTTCATGTCCAGCGTTTCCCAGACGAACCGGCCGGTGCAAGCCGAAGCCGGCGCTGTGCCGTTGGCGGCGGAAGAAGCGGCGGAGGTGGAACCACAGCCTGCCGCCGCCCCGACGCCGCCACCCTTTGTTCCCATGCACCCGGCGCGCGCGGCTTCCTACATGCTGGCTTCGCTGATCCTTGCTTTGACGCAAGGGTTGGGCATGAACCTGATCAACGCCAACATTCCCCAGTTGCAGGGCGCGATCGGCGCGACCACCAATGAAGCGACCTGGATGGTGGCCGCCTATATGGCGCCCAACGTGTCGCTCGCCGTGGCGCTGATCAAGATCCGCAACCAGTATGGTTTGCGCAACTTCGCCGAAATCAGCATCCTCGGCTTCGTTGTCGCCTGCTTTCTCAACCTGTTCATCAGCGATCTGTCATCGGCGATGGTGGTGCGCTTCATGAGCGGCATTGCGGCCTCGCCGATCTCCAGCCTCGGCTTCCTTTACATGCTGGAGCCGTTTCCGCCGGCCAAGAAGATGCAGATCGGATTGCCGATCGCGCTCACCAACATCTCGCTCGCCGCACCGCTTGCGCGCGTGATCTCGCCCGGCCTGCTCGACATCCAGGGCTTTCACAGCCTGACCACGCTTGAAGTGGCGCTCGCCTTCGTCGCGCTTTGCCTTGTTTACCTCCTGCCGCTCAGCCAGCCGCAGCCGCGCGCCAAGGTGATCCGCAAGACCGACCTAATCAGCTACGCCTTTCTCGCCATGGGCTTCGGTTCGGTGGCCGTGGTGCTGGTGCTCGGCCGCTTCTACTGGTGGTTCGAAGCGCCGTGGCTCGGTGCGCTGCTGGCTTTCGGCATCGCCTGCGTTACGGTGATGGTGGCGATCGAGCTGAACCGCACCAATCACCTGATCGACATCCGCTGGATCGTCAGCCCGCCCGTCCTGCATTTCGCAGCCGTGTTGCTGTTGTTTCGCATGGTGTTGTCCGAACAAACCAGCGGCGCGCCCGGCCTGTTTCAGGTGCTCGGCCTCACCAACAACCAGATGACCGGCCTTTATACGGTGATCATCTGCGGCACGATCCTTGGCGGCATCACCTGCATCTTCGCCATGCGCTTCAGCACCGAACGCGCGATCCACATGTTTGCGCTGACGGTGGTGATTATCGGCAGTCTGATGGACACGCAGTCCACCAGCCTGACGCGGCCCGAACAGATGTATCTCAGCCAGGGGATGATCGCCTTTGCCGGCGCGCTGTTTCTGCCGCCGGCCATGGCGCGCGGCTTCGTTGCGGCCATAGCGAAGGGCCCGCAATATATTCTGAGCTTCATCGTGGTGTTTTTGACCACCCAGAGCCTGGGCGGTCTGCTCGGCTCGGCGCTGTTTGGCACCTTCATCACCATCCGCGAGAAGTACCATTCCAGCATTCTGGTGGAGCATTTGTCCTTGACCGACCCGCTCGTTGCGCAGCGTATTGCGCAGCTTGGCGGGGCTTATGCCCGCACGTTGACCGACCGGGTGCTGCAGAATGCCGAAGGCGCCGTGCTCCTGTCACGGCAAGCGACCCGCGAAGCCAATGTGCTCGCCTATAACGACGCCTTCATGCTGATCGCCTGCCTGGCCGCCGCCGCCCTTACCGCCCTTCTTCTTCACATCGCCTATGACGCGCTGCGTGCCCGGATGACACCGCCTGTTGCCGCCGAGCCCGCCGTTGCCGCCGCCTGAGACCCAAGAAACCGAACAACCGCCATGTCCAAATTCTCCAGATATTCCGCGACCATCATCGCCGTTGCACTCGGTGTTCTCGGCGTCACGCTTGTTTTGTACGCCTGGCGCCTGCCGCCCTTTACCTCGTCGGTGGAAACCACGGATAATGCCTATGTGCGCGGCCAGGTGACGATCGTGGCACCCCAGCTTGCCGGCTATGTCCGCGAAGTGCCCGTGCAGGATTATCAGCAGGTGAAAAAGGGCGAGCTGCTTGTTCGCCTCGACGATCGCATCTTCAAACAGAAGCTCGAACAGGCGAAGGCCAACCTCGCGGCACAGGAAGCGTCCTTGGCCAATTCCGAACAACAGCGCCGTTCGGCCGAGGCCCGCGTGCGCGCAAGCGAAGCGGCACTGGAAGGCGCGCGCGTGTCGCTCGACATCGCAACAAAGAATTGGGCGCGCATCGAGCCGCTGTTGAAGAATGGTGTGGTGACGGCCAGCGAAGCCGATCAAAGCCGCTCGGCGGTGGAACAAGCACGCGCCGCCGACGGCCAGGCGCAAGCCAGCCTTGATGTGTCGCGTCAGGATCTCGAAAGCACGAAGGTCGCGCGTGGTTCACTGGAAGCGGCAGTTGAAGGCGCCCGTGCGGCCGTGGAACTGGCCGAGATCGACCTGCAGAACACACGCATCACCGCGCCCGAAGACGGTCGTCTGGGCGAAGTCGGCGCGCGGGTCGGCCAATATGTGTCGGCCGGCACGCAGCTCGTTGCCGTGGTGCCCGCGCGCAGATGGGTGGTCGCCAACTTCAAGGAAACCCAGCTTGCCGGCATGAAACTCGGCCATACCGTGCGCATGACGGTGGATGCCCTGCGCGGCACCGACTTCACCGGCCGCATCGAGCGCTTTGCCCCGGCGACGGGCTCGGAATTCAGCGTCCTGAAACCCGACAACGCCACCGGCAACTTCACCAAGGTCGCTCAACGCCTGCCCGTGCGCATCGCGCTCGATCCCGACCAGCCCATGACCGAAAACCTCGCGCCCGGCATGTCGGTGGTGGTGACGATCGACAAGCAGCAAGGCACGACCGAAACGGCGGCGATCGAGTAGAAAAGAGTGGCCCTAAAACGGCCGCTCCTCCACCGGCCGCTCCCCATCGCCCGCCGATGCGTGCCACGGCCCGGCGGCCCGCTCCATCAGCCGCTCGATCAGACGCTTGAGATCGCTCGGCGTGGTGTGGCCGGCCAGCACTTCATGATAGCCGATGCCGGCGCGCCGCAGCGCTTCCTTCTTGATCGCGTCGCGCGCCGCCGCCGTTCCCTGATGATGCCCGCTGCCCTGATACTCCACGACATGGCGCGGCCGGCAATCCGCATCCACCAGAAGCAGATCGACGCGCTTTGCGTTGATGCAGCGATAGGCTTCGGCATCCCGGCTGCGCAGGATTTCGCCCAGGGAAACCTGCGCCATTACGCGCCATTCCGGGTTGCGCTCCGACACGAGCCGGTCCAGCTCCCGATACAACCGCGTTTCGCCCTTGTTGAGCAGCGGCTGAATGGTGAAATCGGCCCCCATCACGATCCGCAACTGATCCGCCGCATCCGGCACCCGCGCCGCATCGCTCGCGCGTGGCTCGAACCACCGCTTGCCCCCCGCACGCCGCCGCCGCTTCTTCAGCCAGAGTTCAAGGCCGATGAAGACAACGAAGCCGACAAGCAGGCAGAGAAGGATCAGTTGCTGGTCGTCGAGCGGGGGGAATGTACCAATCGTCATGAGTAGCTATTCCTTGCATGGAATATATCTACGTTATACTAACGGCATAACTTGTTATTGGGGTGAGCATGGGAAAGTTTTCTGGGAAGGTCATAGAGGCCTTTGCCGCGACCGGGATAGGTGACGCAAAGCGGCTAGGAGGAGAGTTGCGTCGACTGCGTCTCATGTCCGGTTTAACGCAGCACCAACTAGCTATACGCATGAGCGTTCAACAAGCCGCCATATCGAAAATCGAAAAGGGTGGCGAAGTCTTTCTCTCGACCGTACAGCGTTATGTCGAAGGGCTTGGCGCGTCATTGCGTGTTGATGCTCGCTTTCCACAAGATGCTCCGCTGGCACTCAAATTCACAGAAGCGTTCGATGTAGAATGCGGGGATGACGATCAGCTTATATTGCCGATTCTTGGTGATGATCTTTTCAAGTCTCAGCGAGATGTCGTGCTTTCAATCAAGCCGGAATACTCCACGAAGATACTCGATGGACGTAAAACAGTCGAGCTAAGAAGGCGCTTTCCCGTCTCTGCTCCAAGTGGGGCAATAGCGTATATCTACGCTTCAGCGCCTATAAAGGCGATGGTGGGGATCGCTGAGATTCGAGATGTGTTTAAGCTCCCGGTGGAGCAGATTTGGAATGAATTCCAAACCTCGGCTTACATAGGTCGTGATAAGTTTGATAGATACTTTGAAGGCTTGCGGGAGGGGTATGCGTTGGTCTTCGAGGGTGTTAGAACGTTCTCGCGACCATTGCCATTAAGTGAATTGCGTGAAAAATTTGGATTTGAGCCGCCGCAATCATTTCTCTACGCTAAGCGCGACTTGAGGAAGGCGCTGAGAGATGAGCCAGCAATCGTATCTCATTGATACGAATATTCTGATAGGCTTGGAGGACTACCATAAGGTCGAAGCCGCTTATGCGAAGTTTTTAAGCTTAGCATCCTCGCACAAGGTTGATATCTTTGTGCATGAAGCGGCGAAGGAAGATATTGCGTGCGATAGGGACGCCAGGCGTCGCGAAATCTCGCTAAGTAAGATCGACAAGTATCGTGTGCTGCGGGAGCGACGCGGTCTAACGGTCCAATCTCTTGCGACCGACTTTGGTCCTCTGCGAAAGCGAAATGACGTCGTCGACGCTAAACTTTTGCACGCGTTGGTGATCGGTTCGGCAGATTTCTTAGTCACTCAAGATCGCGGTTTGCACGACCGCGCACAACGCCACTCCGCTGAGCTGGGAAGGCGGGTTTTATTCGTCGGCGATGCTGTTGATCTACTTTCTCAGACCTATGAGCCCAAAGCGGTTCCTATCCGCCACGTCGCGGAGGTTGAAGCTCACGAGATAGATCACGAAGATAGCTTCTTCGACAGCCTACGAGATGGGTATCCTGAATTCAACGAGTGGTGGCGAGATAAATGCGTTAAGCAGCACCGCTCCTGCTGGGTTGTCTACGATGGTGATGTTCTTGCCGGTCTTATTGTCAAAAAAGATGAGAGTAGATCGGAGACTGATGCCATCACACCAGCGGATAAGATACTGAAGATTTGTACCTTTAAGGTTTCTCCCGAGAAACGCGGGGTTAAGCTCGGCGAGCTGCTTCTGAAGCAGATATTGTGGTATGCTCAATCAAACGACTATGGCTTAACTTATCTGACGACCTACGAAGACCAAGTATCGCTAATAAGCCTGCTAGAGTTCTACGGATTCGCGAATTCTGGAAAAAACAAGAACGGAGAGCTTATATACGAGAGGAGTTTTTCGTCGGAAAAGCTAATCAGACCTGAAGGCGCTCCCGCGTTCGAGCTGGCTCGGCGTAATTATCCTCGGTTTGTGATCGATGAAGCCGTTTGCGGTTTCGGTATACCGATAATGGAAAGTTACCACGACATCCTTTATCCGGACTTATGGTGCCCAAAACAACCGGATCTCTTCGTTGGTACGTTGGCGGAAGGAAGACCAAGTCGACCCGGCAACACCATTCGCAAGGTGTATCTTTGTCGGGCTCAATCCCGCCTTGATCTACCAGGATCGATCCTTTTCTTCTATAAAAGCGCGTCAAAGGAAGAGCCCTCTCAATCGATGACCGCGCTTGGTATCCTCGAAAGCGTTACAGAGGCTCACTCTACTCGTGAACTTATGCAGCTAACCGGCGGGCGTTCTGTCTACAGTGAGGAGCAACTGACTGATTGGTCTGCAAGTCTGAACCGTCCGGTCAAGGTAATCAACTACCTCTTAGTCGCCTATATAGATCCTCCAATAGGCCTAAACGAACTGCGTAATCTTGGCGTTGTGCACGGTCATCCTCAGCAATCGATATATAAGCTTACAGGGCAGAGCCTTAGGTCATTACTGCAACGAGCCAATTTAAACTTTGAGGTATAACATTCGTTTAACTCACCAATAAGCCATCCGCACCGTTTGCGTCACACGCTGCTTGCCCACGGTAAACCCCGCCGCCTTGAACTTCGGCGCGGAAAACTTCGGCACGGCATTGTTCGAAACCGCAATGCCTTCCTTTGGGATTCCCACTAAATTCTGGTCAAGCTTGCCGTTGTTGTTTTCGTCGTGGATCACGGCCAGCGCATAGGTGCCGGCGGGAAGGTTCTTGAAGGTGATCGGCTGGCGCGCCTTGGCGGCCGGCACCACGCGCTGCGTGTCGCCTTTTTTGCAGCCGGGAAAGCCCTTGGGGTCGGCCGTCACGCAAAGCGCCAGGCTGCCCTTCGCGTTGCGCAGCCCGCTGACCTCGACAACGAGGTCGCCGGCTTGGGCGGCGCTGAAGGGGAAAAGCAGGGCAAGACCCAGAAACAGGGCGGATCGTGTCATAGAACAGAACTTTCGAGCAAACCGTCGGATCAACCGAAGCTGCCCGCTTCAGCCGCTCTTCGCAAGCGACAGGTGCTGACAGAAAGCGCCTAGGCTTCCTTCTCCATCGCCAGACCGTGCAGCGTTTCGAGAAGACGATTGGCGGTCATGCGCGAGGGATCGAAGCCACTACTTGCCGCGATCTCGTTGTAGCGCACGGCCTGCGCCGGCTTGGCGCCGACATAAGCCATCGACCAGTTGGGAAAGGCGCGGGCGTCCGTGGTTTCGAATGCAAGCAGCGTCACGTCGGAATGGCGGGGATCGCGCTGGATGCGCTCGAACGTGGCTTCCACGGCGCGGCGCGGTCCTTCCAGCACCTGGCCGAAGCATCCGGTGTTGAACAGGAGCGCACCGGTTACGTCGGCCTGCGCGTTGTTGCGCTGGCTGAGCGACAGGATCTCGTCGATCGCCGCGTCAAGCGCATCCGCGTCGCCATCAACCTCGTTGCGGCTGTAATAAACAAGACGCTGAAAGGGGGCGGCTGCGCTCATAAACCGTGTTCCTCGACAATCGCGGCAACCTTTCTTGGTTGCACAAGCAAAGCTCTGGCATCGGCCAGCGCCATCGGCCGGCCCGTGAAATAACCCTGCACATGGGTGCAGCCTTCGTTGCGGATCGCAGCCAGCTGTTCCTCGGTTTCCACGCCTTCCGCCGTGGTCTTGATGCCGAGGCTCGCGCCAAGCGCTGCCACCGCGCGCACGATCGCGCTCGCTTCCGGATTGGCCCCCATGCCACGCACGAAACTCTGGTCGATCTTCAAGCGGTCGAACGGGAATTTCTGGAGATAGGCCAGCGATGAATAGCCGGTCCCGAAGTCGTCCATAGAGACGCGCACGCCGAGATCACGCAGCTGCTTCAACAGGACAAGCACCGTATCGGTGTCTTCAAGCAGCGCGTTTTCGGTGATTTCCAGTTCCAGCCGCTCTGCCGCAAGGCCCGAAGACGCCAGCGCCGACATCACCGTTTGCGCCAGCGACGGGTTGCGGAACTGCAGCGGCGACAGGTTGACGCCGACCGTGATCGCTTCGGGCCATTGCACGGCATCGCGGCAGGCGGTGCGCAGAACCCATTCGCCGATCGCGCCGATCAGCCCGGTTTCTTCCGCCACCGGGATGAATTCGAGTGGCGACACCAGCCCGCGCGTCGCATGACGCCAGCGAAGCAGCGCTTCGAACCCCACCACTTCCTGCGTGGCGAGATCGACCTGCGGCTGATAAGCCAGTTCGAACTCCTGCAGGGCGAGGGCCTGGCGCAGATCGAGCTCGATGGCGCGCCGCGCCTGCATCTGCTCGTCCATTTTCTGCTCGAAGAAGCGGTAACGGCCGCGTCCTTCGGCCTTGGAGCGGTACAGCGCCAGATCCGCGTTCTTCATCAGAACATCGTTGTCCGACCCGTCATGGGGCGCCTGGGTGATCCCGACGCTGGCGCCGATATGGATCATGTGCCCTTCCAGCGCATAGGTCCGGCCGACGAGATCGACGATGCGCTTGGCGATGATCTCGATTTGCTCGCGGGTAAAGGAACCGGGCTTCAGGATAGTGAATTCGTCGCCGCCGAGCCGCGCCACCACATCGCCGTCTTCCGCTACCGTTCCCAGCCGCTCCGCCACCTTGCGCAACAGCGTATCGCCGATCGGGTGGCCAAGCGTGTCGTTGACGGATTTGAAGCGGTCGAGGTCGAGCGCCATCAAGGTCAGCGGCTTGCCGGCCTGCAGCAGACGGCCGAGCGTGGCATGCAGCGTCACGCGGTTCACCAAACCCGTCAGCGGATCGCGACGCGCCCGTTCGGCTTCGCGCACGAAGGCGCTCACATCGGTCAACGTGAGGGCAGCGCCGCCATCGGGCAAAAGCCGCGCTTCCACATTCACCGCGCGCCCGTCCGACAGCTTCAGCTGCGCGAAGCGCTGCGGCGCCGATCCATCGGGCAGCGCGATGCGCCCGCCCACCCCGCAGGACGCAAACAGCGCATCGAGCGCGATCGCGGGGGCCGCCGTACAGCCGAGCAAAGCCGTTGCCGCCCGGTTGACAAACGAGACGCGCCCGCCCGCATCCGCCAGAAGCACGGGCGTGGCGAGTTCCACGAGGGCTGCGAGATAGGCCTCGGGCTCAGCGGACGCGGCTTGTGCGGGTTCGGAAAGGGGCAGGGGATGCGCGCTCAGCGGTCTGTCCTTGGGGGTGAAATGCGGTGGCTGCGCGAAGTCTTTGCCCATCAAAGGAAAAGGATCAGTAAAACGCGCGCGTCAATCACGCTAAATCGCTTTGCGAAAGCAGCACTTGCCTTTATACGCGGCGCACCATGAACACGCCCCTTTCGCATATCCGCAACTTCTCCATCGTCGCCCATATCGACCACGGCAAGTCGACGCTGGCCGACCGGCTCATTCAGCTTTGCGGCGGTTTGGACGCCCGCGAGATGGAGGGCAAGGAGCAGGTTCTCGATAATATGGATATCGAGAAGGAGCGCGGCATCACCATCAAGGCGCAGACCGTGCGCCTGGCCTATACCGCCAAGAACGGTGAAACCTACACGCTGAACCTCATCGACACGCCCGGCCACGTCGATTTCGCCTATGAAGTCTCGCGCTCGCTGCGCGCCTGCGAAGGTTCGCTGCTCGTGGTGGATGCGAGCCAGGGCGTGGAAGCCCAGACGCTCGCCAACGTGTATCAGGCGATCGACGCCAATCACGAGATCGTGGTTGTGCTCAACAAGGTCGATCTGCCCGCAGCCGAGCCCGAGCGCATCAAGGAGCAGGTCGAGGAAGTCATCGGCATCGACGCTTCCCAAGCCGTGATGATCTCGGCAAAAACCGGCCTCGGCGTGCCCGATGTGCTGGAAGCGATCGTCCAACAGCTTCCGCCGCCGCGCGAAGGCGACGCCACCAAGCCGCTCAAGGCCATGCTGGTGGATTCCTGGTACGACGCCTATCTCGGCGTTATCGTGCTCGTGCGCGTGATCGACGGCGTGCTGAAAAAGGGCCAGACCATCCGCATGATGGGCACTGGCGCGAAATACCCCGTGGAGCGCACCGGCTTCTTTACGCCCAAGATGATCCAGGCCGATCAGATCGGTCCCGGCGAGTTCGGCTTCATCACGGCGTCCATCAAGGAAGTGGCCGACACCCGCGTCGGCGATACGATCACCGAAGACAAGCGCCCGACCGAAGCCGCCCTTGCCGGCTTCAAGCCCGCCCAACCGGTCGTGTTCTGCGGCTTGTTTCCCGTGGACGCCGCCGACTTCGAGGATCTGCGCTCGGCCATGGGCAAGCTGCGCTTGAACGACGCGTCCTTCTCGTTCGAAATGGAAACCTCGGCAGCCCTCGGCTTCGGCTTCCGCTGCGGCTTCCTCGGCCTTCTGCATCTGGAAATCATCCAGGAGCGGCTGGAGCGCGAGTTCAACCTCGACCTCATCGCAACCGCCCCGTCCGTGGTGTACCGGCTGGTGATGGCCGATGGCGGCGTGCAGGAGCTGCACAACCCCGCCGACATGCCCGACGTCATGAAGATCGCGGCGATCGAGGAGCCGTGGATCCGCGCGACGATCCTCACGCCCGACGATTATCTCGGCGGCATCCTGAAGCTTTGCCAGGACCGCCGCGGCATCCAGGCCGACCTGTCTTATGTCGGCAAGCGCGCCATGCTGGTTTACGACCTGCCGCTCAATGAAGTCGTGTTCGATTTCTATGACCGGCTGAAGTCGATCTCGAAGGGCTATGCCTCCTTCGACTACCACCTGACCGATTACCGCGAAGGCGACCTCGTGAAGATGTCGATCCTGGTCAACGACGAGCCAGTGGACGCCCTGTCGATGCTGGTGCACCGCACAGCCGCCGAAAAGCGCGGCCGCGTCCTGTGCGAAAAGCTGAAGGACCTGATCCCGCAGCACATGTTCAAGATCCCGATCCAGGCCGCCATCGGCGGCCGCATCATCGCGCGCGAAACCATCTCGGCGCTGCGCAAGGACGTCACCGCCAAATGCTACGGCGGCGACGTCACCCGGAAGCGCAAGCTGCTCGAGAAGCAGAAAGAAGGCAAGAAGCGCATGCGGCAGTTCGGCAAGGTCGAAATCCCGCAGGAAGCGTTTATTCAGGCGCTTAAGATGGGCGATAGTTAGAAGGAGCGCGTAGTCTTCTTCTTCGTCATCCTCGGGCTCGACCCGAGGTTCCATGCCCTGAGTGTTGCCCCATTGAGCTATAGCTTGGCGATCGTATATTTGACAAACCCAAACGTATAGGTAGTGTAGTCTTGCCGGTTTGAGGACCTGCAGCCATTAAGATTTTAAAACGAACCGAATCAAACAAGCGAGTAACCGAGTAAACGGCACGGTTGCTCAGGTCCGTATCTGTGGAGATTGCCATGGATATGGTGACGATTGCAGGGGTGCTTAGCATCGCTGCCAGCGTCCTAGGGATCATAGCGTCCCTAATTACCATCCACCGCGAGCGCGGTTAAGTGTGAGGGCGGCAGCAGTGCCGCCCTTCTTTATTGCGGAGCAAGCAGTCAGCGGCAGCGAAAGATGAACCTCTATATATTGAAGCAGGAGGACTCAGATGCACTACATCCGGCTTGCAATTTTGTCAGGATGTCAAGTTTTTTAGACAAAAATCTTGCGAACAAAAGCAAAGCACGATAGTTGTATAAGCGGGCCTGGCCCACGAGATCGCCTGAGCGGTCGCTAAAAAGCCTCTTGTGGAAACGCATGAGGCTTTTTGAGTCTTAGGGCTTCACTTCGACGCCCTCGAAGCAGCTGTATTTGGTTGCTAAGGTCGGCCAATCAGCGCTTCCAAGATGGCACTCGATAAGTTTCCCATCCTCCATTAGACGGCGATAGGGGCGGTTGCTTTTGTGATACCCACCCATGCAGATTGGCCACAAAAACAAATCTGCCAGCTGTGATAGAGGGGAAGTTTTTCGCTTTAGATCGAACTCGTAAAGAAGATCTCGGAAATCGGCGCCGGATAGCGGCGCGTAAGGCCCAGATGCATCCTTCCCGAAAGGCATTCCCTCGGTTTTTAGGGCATCATAATAAGCCTTCAAATTTGCATCTTCGGGCTTATTGCATCGTTCAGGTCGGACGCGCAGCTTAGCACCCAAGTCCCGAGCGCGTTTTGCTGATCTTTCAACCACTACGCTGAAAGCGGTTTTGCAAAGAAGCCAGGGTTGCTGCTCATAAAGAGCGAGATACCGGGCATTGTACCCGGGGCGATCAATCACACACGCTATACCCGTTACGGGCGCGGCACGCATTAATTGATACGGTTCTTCGTAGAAGCGGTTCCGTTCCTCCGCCTCAAGATCACGAAGCCAAAAAAATCCCTCATTCTGAGAACGGATTTCAGAGGAATGCAATGGGTTGGTGATCTGAGGCCACCGCCCCAAGAAATCGCTATGCAAGCCGCGAGCGGCTTCCTCGTCGCATTCTCGTACGATAATTCCACCAAGCGCAAACCAATCGTAGTTGTGGGCTGCTTTCTTGCCTACTTCTTGAGTCGGATGGCGCGTGCCTGAGTCGTCCAAGTAGAGGTTGAGGGTATTTGGCATACATTACTTCTTATGGCTGTCATCCTCATCTACTTGATTGGATGGCCTTGGGCTAGCGATCTTCCATAGCTTCGCGTTAAACGTCTCTTCGCCGTTGTCCGTCTAGCTCGAGGGCGGCCTCGCGAAATTTGTCGATCTGGGGCCTCTCATCCGAAAGCCCCGTCTTCGTCATCTTCGTCAGCATCGGCCAAAATCTCCTTATCCAACTCCAGCTTTTTGATTAGGCGTTCGACTTCCTTAACGCCAATTTTTCCGCTTACGATCAAGCGGAAGCTAGAGCCTTTTGATAGCAGCCCTGTAATCAACTCACGTTCCCCATTATCGATAGTCAGGACGTTGTAGGAACGGTCGACCTGATGATGAGCATGCGCTGGTGGCGAAAGTTGTAACGCCTTCCCTTGGCTAACTGGCTCCATGGTAACAAGGTCCTCTCGTGCGGGAGGGGAGTCATAGGCCGTTGATTCCTGCGCTACAACCTCCATTGTTTCCCGATACGATTGGATTAGGCGTTCCGCAGCTTCACGCAAAAAGTCGCGCTTAGTTACCAAATGAGCGCGAATAGCAGCGTCGCTTGCCCCGCCGGGGAAAGTGTCTGTAATCTCCTGATAGATTTCCGGACCAGAGGCAGCTTCGCGAATGGCACGAACACGTTCGGGGTCGCCAAGTTCTCGGACCAGAATATCCTGGGCCCGTTCAGTGACCCACATCGAGTCGCGTCCGCCGTCCAGTAAACCGTATTTGGACACGGCTGAAATAACCCCTAACGACTTCCCGTTCAGGCCATTATAACCCATGTGTTGAGCCACGAGCGCTTTAGGAATCTTGTTTCGGTGGTCGGCGTCATAGACAAAGCGCACTTTATCCAAAGCCTCGCGCAGCCCTATAGTCGGGTAGCGGGGGCTGCGCATTTTTGCTTCTGCCATGGCGATTATCCTCATTAATCGCCGCTGATATAAAGGTAATCGCCCTGATGATCAACAAGGAAGCGATTACAAGGAAACTAAGATGCGAATAACCGTGCGATCAGGTGTTGACCTCTGCCCGATTCGGGTCCATTTGTTACAAGTCGAGCGAATCGACAGAAGGACAGTCTGATGATCAGGAGAGTCTCCCTAGCCTGTGTCACGCTCACGGACACGGCGCGGGATAAATGAAAAAGGCTCCATAACCGGGCATGGTTATAGAGCCTCAATCGTGGGCCACACAGGAAGACGGCGGCGGTGATCTTGTATCACCGCCGCTTTCGTTTGTGAATCCCCTCTTCATATCGCCATAGGGCAATTTCAGTTGGACGGGTCTGCGGTAGTGATCTTCCTTAGATCGTAACAGGTCTGCGGTACGTCAGGCGCTTGCCCTTGGCACCCATGGGCGCCAAGACGGAACGAGCGCCTTCATCAATGCCCATTGCAGCGCGATGCTGTAACGGAAGTTATATCGCGGCGGCGGCTGCCACGATGGTGATCGTGCATGGAAGGTTGGAGGCAAAGGCAACAGCCGCGTCGGCTTCGTTCACGATATCCCCACCACCCCGTCCCAACAAACAACTCGTTCCAGTCCGGATTGGTCTTCTCGATCAGGTCGATCTTCCACTGGCGCGGCCAGTGCTTGAGCGTTTTCTCCCGCTGGATGGCGTCGTGGATGTCGAAGAATTCCTCGTACCAGACCATCCGCACCACGCCGTAGCGAGCGGTGAAGCCTTTGCCCTGCCGCGCCTTATGTTCGGGAATGCGGCGCGCGAGGTCGCCGGTGACGCCGATATAGATCGTGCCGTTCTTCTGGCTGGCGGTCATGTAGGTATAGCCGGTCATGCCGCAACGTTAACCGGTTCGAGTGCGCGAGCAAGCGTGCAGCGTCATCCCTGAACCGCAGCCTTCCCCGTTTTTCGTCATCCTTGGGCGAAGCCGGAGCGCAAGCGCAGGCGTAGACCCGAGGATCCATGCCTGAACGCTGGCCGGCGCGCGGCGGGACGAATGAGCGGGGCGCGCTGTGGTGGCTGGTCTGGCATGGATCCTCGGGTCAAGCCCGAGGATGACGAAGCGGAGAGGGAGCCGCTAAACCTCTGATGTTGCTGCCACAGCAAAGGGCGGACACAAAAATCTATCCACGCCCCCACCCACCCCATCTATCCTCCACCCATCGCCCTCACGGGAACTCTGGTGCGCACCGGGGATCAGGGGAGGGCGGCGGTGTCCGGGTTGGTTGGGCTACGGTAGCCTGGCTTGGAGGGTAATCAGTCCCGCCCCAAACCCGGACCCTGTGCTGGTCAGTGCGGGAGCACTCGGTGAGGTGGCGACTAGTCTGCACCGAGCCCGCCCACCGGCATCGGGGTGAAAGCACCGACGGACGCGAAACACCCGCGCCGTATCTAAAATCATCAAGGCGCGGGGTTTCGCGTCCGCTTCCCAAGCAAACCAGCGCGGGAAGTCGAGAACCCGTGTTCGCAAGCAAGGCGCAAGCGGCTGGTCGGCGCGAGCCTTCAGCGCGGCTCGCCGCATGAAGGGCGCCAGCACCAAGGGCCGCCGGCCTGCTAGCAGAGCGGAGGAACTTGCCGGCTGATCCTCGCGTTCAGTTCATTCCCCGAAAACGGCCGGTCGCGGCACGAACGGGTGTCTGGTTCCGCTGGAGGATAAGCGCGTTTCATGCCGGTTTCCGTTTACGCCCTGATGCAGCAAGCCGCCCCCGCTGCCGTGCAAACAATGCAGCAGGCCGCGCCCCAAGGTGGCGCCACCGTGCCGCCGGATGCGCCCGAAACCGTGTCACAGGCGGTGAACCTCGATCCGGCCTTTATTCTCGGCAAGGTGGAAACCTGGGTGATCGGCTTTCAGCGCCTTTTGCCCAACATCGCGGTGGCGCTTGTCGTGCTGGTCGTGTTCGTGCTGGCCGGCTGGCTGGTGCGCCGCTCCTTTCGCGGCTGGGCCAAGACCCATGATCGCGACAATCTCGGCGAGGTGCTCGGCTCGTTCCTGCGCTGGATAGTGATCGCCGCCGGCACGCTGATCGCGCTCACCATCGTCATCCCCTCGCTGCGCCCGGGCGATCTCGTGGCCGGTCTCGGCATCGGTTCGGTGGCGATCGGCTTTGCCTTCAAGGACATCCTGCAGAACTGGCTGGCTGGCCTGCTGCTTCTCATCCGCCAGCCCTTCCGCCCCGGCGACCAGATCGTCGTCAAGGACTATGAAGGCACCGTGCAGCGCATCGAAACCCGCGCCACCATCATCAAGACCTATGACGGCCGCTCGGCGATCATCCCCAATGCCGACGTGTATTCCAACGCCGTGGTGGTCAACACCGCCCATGAAACCCGCCGCTCCGATTACGATGTCGGCATCGGTTACGGCGACAGCATCGACGACGCCCGCGCCGCGATCCTGAAGGCGGTCAACGGCATCGAGGGCGTGGAAGCCAATCCGGCGCCCGAAGCGCTCGTATGGGACCTTGCGGCCTCCACGGTGAACCTGCGCGTGCGCTGGTGGACCAACTCCGTGCGCACCGACGTGGTGCATGTGAAGGCGCAGGTTCTCGAAGCCATCAAGAAAGCCCTCGACGCCGCCGGCATCGACATGCCCTTCGACACGCAGGTCATGCTCGTGCACGACCAGACCGACGAGAACGACGGCATCCGCGGCAAACAGCGCGAAGGCTGGCCGAAAAAGCAGGATGCAGATGCGCCGCGCCCGGTGCGCCTGCTGCGCGAGGAAAAACAAGCGCAAGGCTGACCCCTTGGAGCCGGCGCGGCGATAGACTAGACGAGATGGCCAGCCCACCTCATCCGGTTCCCGCCATGCCCGCATCCGCTCCCGCCCCGCAGCCTGGATCGCTTTTCCAAGGGCCGCTTTTCCTGGGCATAGACACCGGCGGCACCTACACCGACGCCGTGCTCTGGACGCCATCGGGCAGCGACAAGGGCACGGTGATCGCCAAGGCCAAGTCGCTCACCACCCGCCATGATCTTAGCGAAGGCATAGCGGGCGCGGCAGGCCGGGTCTTGCAGCAAGCAGGCGTCGCACCGGGTGACGTCAAGCTCGTGTCGATGTCCACCACACTCGCCACCAACGCCCTCGTTGAAGGCCAGGGTGGCCGCGTTGCGCTCGTGATGGTCGGCTTCGGACAAGCAGATCTCGAGCGCGACGGCCTGAAGACCGCACTCGGCTCCGATCCCGTCCTCTTTCTCCCCGGCGGCCACGATGTCCACGGCAACCCCACCCCGCTCGACACGAGCGCATTGGAAGACGCACTACCGGATCTGGCCCAAACCGTTTCGGGCGTGGCCGTCTGCGCCTATTTCGCCACCCGCAATCCCGCCCACGAGTTGGCTGTGCGCGATCGCATCCGGGAACGCACCGGCCTTCCGGTCACGACGAGCCATGAATTGACCTCCAAACTCGGCGGTCCCCGTCGCGCCCTCACGACGCTGCTCAATGCTCGCCTGATCGCCATGATCGACCGCCTTGTTGCGGCAACGGAAAGCTGGCTGGATGGGCAGGGCATTCAAGCCCCGCTCATGGTGGTGCGCGGCGATGGCGCGCTGGTGTCCGCTTCCTTTGCCAGGCAGCGCCCGATCGAGACCATCCTGTCGGGCCCTGCTGCCAGCCTGGTCGGTGCCCGCCATATGACCGGCCTCGACAATGCGCTGGTGTCGGACATTGGCGGCACCACCACGGATGTCGCCGTGCTCGACAAGGGACGTCCGCGCCTCGACCCGGAGGGCGCCACCGTCGGCGGCTTCCGCACCATGGTTGAAGCGGTGGCCATGCGCACCTTCGGCCTCGGCGGTGACTCGGAAGTGGCGCTGGAAGACGGCGGTCTTCTTCCCGCCATCCGCCTCGGCCCCCGCCGGCTCGTTCCGCTCGCGCTCCTTGGCCAAGCCCATGGCAAGATGGTTCATGACGCGCTGGAACGTCAGCTCCGCACACCCAACCCCGGCCGCCTCGATGGGCGCTTTGCACTGCGCACGGGCGTCCCCGAACACCTCGCTGCCGGTCTCACCGCGCCCGAAGCCAAGCTCTACGACGCGATCACCGCCAGCCCTCAGCCGCTTGATCGCCTGCTTACCTCCACCGCGCAGGTCGCCACACTCAATCGCCTGGTCGGGCGAGGACTCATCCACATAGCCGGCTTCACCCCCTCCGATGCCGCCCATGTGCTCAAACGACAATCCAACTGGAACCGTGACGCTGCTGATCTCGGTGCGAGGCTCTTCGCCCGCCGCAAGGATGGTCGCGGTCAACCGATCGCGCCGGATGCCGAAACGATCTCAAGCCGTGTGCTGACGGCACTCACGCGCCGCTCCGCCGAAGTGATCCTTGAAACAGCCTTCGCCGAAGACGGTCTGGACGGTCCTGCCACCGTCGCGCATCCGCTCGTGCAGAACGCCCTGAACAAGCGCAGCGGCATTGCCGGCATGAGCCTTGCCGTAGATCGTCCTGTGATCGGCCTCGGCGCCTCCGCTCCGCTGCATTATGCGAGCCTTCCAGACCTGCTCAACCAGACCTGCGCCGTGCCTGAAGATACCGATGTCGCCAATGCGCTTGGTGCCGTGGTCGGGCAGGTGCGGGTCTCGGTGGAGGTTCGTGTCAGCCAGCCGAAGGAAGGCCTGTTTCGCGCCAGCCTCGGCGAACGTCAGGCAGACTATAATGCGGAAGCACCGGCCATGGCGGCGGCGGAAGACCATGCCCGAACAGCTGCCGCCGAAAAGGCGCGGGACGCCGGCGCTGACGATCCGCAGATCACGATAGAACATGCCGTTACGGCTGCGACGGTTGAAGATCAGCGCACGTTTATCGAAGCAATCATCACGGCCACAGCAACCGGCCGTCCACGGGTTGCGGTTTGAAGCTAGGATGAATTGACCGGCTTCGGCGAAGATGGTCAAAGCGCGGAAACGGAAGAAGGAGTGATGCTGATGGGTGATCGTGTGGACCTGCATGGACTGCAAGTGGATGCAGCTTTCGCCGCCTTCGTCCGTGATGAAGCGCTCCCAGGCACCGGCGTTGCCGAAGACGCGTTCTGGACGGGCTTTGCCGGCATTGTTGCGAATCTCGCGCCCAAAAACCGCACACTACTCGCCAAGCGCGATGAGCTGCAGTCAAAGATCGACCAGTGGCACCGCGACAATGGTGCGCCATCCGACATGGACGCCTACCAGGCCTTTCTGCGCGAGATCGGCTATCTCCTGCCCGAAGGTGAAGACTTCACGGTTACGACCGAAAACGTCGATCCCGAGATCGCCAGCGTCGCGGGTCCGCAGCTTGTCGTGCCAGTCATGAATGCGCGTTATGCGCTGAACGCCGCCAATGCGCGTTGGGGTTCGCTCTATGACGCGCTCTACGGCACGGATGCGATTTCCGAAGACGACGGCGCCGAGAAGGGCCGGGGCTACAACCCCAAGCGCGGCGAAAAGGTCATCAACTGGGTCCGCGATTTCCTGGATCGCGCTGCGCCGCTCGAAGCCGTGTCCTGGAATGACGCGACCAAGTTGACGATTGCCGATGGCGTGCTGACGGTTGGCACCGACATGCAGCCTGCCGGCCTCGAAGATCCCGGTCAATTCGTCGGCTATCTCGGCAAGTCCGATCACCCCGAGCGTATTCTGCTCGCGAGAAACGGTTTGCATATCGAGATCCTGGTCGACCCGACGACCGAGATCGGCGGTTCCGACAAGGCTGGCATTTCCGATGTCCATCTGGAATCTGCGCTAACCACCATCATGGACTGCGAGGATTCTGTTGCGGCAGTGGATGCCGAGGACAAGATCACGGTTTACCGCAACTGGCTCGGCCTCATGAACGGTCATCTCGCCGAAGAGGTCACCAAGGGTGGCAAGACCTTTACGCGCAAGCTCAACCCTGACGAAGACTTCATCGCGCCGGATGGCGGCACGCTAGCGGTACGCCGCCGTTCGCTGATGCTTGTGCGCAATGTCGGGCACCTCATGACCAATCCGGCCATTCTCCTGGAGGACGGCTCGGAAGTGCCGGAAGGCATCATGGATGCGGTCATGACCGCAATGATCGCGCTGCACGACATCGGTCCGGACGGCAAGCGCTGGAACTCGCCGGAAGGCTCGATCTATGTCGTGAAGCCGAAGATGCACGGGCCCGAAGAAGTGACCTTTGCGGTTGAGATCTTCGACCGCGTTGAGGACCTGCTTGGCCTCGAGCCCAACACGATCAAGATGGGCATCATGGACGAGGAGCGGCGCACCACGATCAACCTCAAGGAATGCATTCGCGCGGCCAAGGATCGCGTCGTCTTCATCAACACTGGTTTTCTCGATCGCACCGGCGACGAGATGCACACCTCGATGGAAGCCGGCCCGATGATCCGCAAGGGCGACATGAAGCAGTCCGCCTGGATCCAAGCCTATGAGAACTGGAATGTCGATGTCGGTCTGTCTTGCGGCCTCGCCGGCCATGCCCAGATCGGCAAGGGCATGTGGGCGATGCCCGACCTGATGGCCGCCATGCTGGAACAGAAGATCGGTCATCCAAAATCCGGCGCCAACACCGCCTGGGTACCGTCGCCCACGGCCGCGACGCTCCATGCTACGCATTACCACACGGTCGATGTACGCTCGGTACAGCGTGATCTGAAGACGCGCGAGCGCGCCAAACTGGAAGACATCCTGTCGGTGCCTGTCGCGACGCGCCCGAACTGGACGCCGGAAGACATCCAGAAGGAGCTCGACAACAACGCTCAAGGCATTCTCGGCTACGTCGTGCGCTGGGTGGATCAGGGCGTCGGCTGTTCCAAGGTGCCGGATATCAACGATATCGGCCTGATGGAGGACCGCGCGACCTGCCGTATTTCCTCACAGCACATGGCCAACTGGCTGCGTCACAAGGTGGTGAGCGAGGAACAGGTCACCGAAACGCTGAAGCGCATGGCCGAAGTGGTCGACCGCCAGAATGCCGGCGATCCGCTTTACCAGCCGATGGCCAAGAATTTTGACGCATCGATCGCCTTCCAGGCTGCCTGCGATCTCGTGTTCAAGGGTACTGAACAGCCGAATGGCTACACCGAGCCGGTTCTGCATCGCCGTCGGCTTGAACTGAAAGCGCAGCGGACTGCGTGACGAAAAGAACGGGAAGATCCATGACTGAACTGACACTGGCACAGGCCAACACCATCATCGAGGCCGCCCTGACCAAGGGCGCTGAGCTCAAGCTCAAGCCGCTTTCGGTCGCCGTGCTCGATGCAGGCGGCCACCTCAAGGCGTTTCAGAAGCAGGACGGTTCGTCGATGCTGCGCTTCGAGATCGCATCCGGCAAAGCCTATGGCGCGCTGGCCGTCGGCGCCGGCTCGCGCTGGCTGAACACCACGGCTGGCGAGCGTCCGCATTTCGTCCAGGCGCTGTCGGCCATGTCTGGCGGTAAAATCGTGCCCGTGCCGGGTGGCGTGCTGATCCGCAATGAGGCGGGCGCGATCCTGGGTGCCGTTGGCATTTCCGGCGACACCTCGGACAACGACGAAACCGCTGCCGCAGCGGGCATCGAAGCCGCCGGCCTTACTGCCGACAAGGGCTAACGGTCGTCCTGATGACACTGCTTGCGATCGACACCTCAGCCAACCTCTGCGCCGCCTGCGTGTGGGAGGGCGATGGTGCGCTCGCAAGCGTCACGCAGGATATCGGTACCGGCCATGCCGAGCTGCTGATGAGCATGATCCAAGACGTGCTGCGCCAAGCCGGCAAGACCTATTCGGACTTGAGCCGCATCGGTGTCGTGATCGGGCCGGGCTCCTTCACCGGTGTCCGCGTCGGTGTCTCCACCGCACGCGGTCTGGCGTTGGCGCTGAACATCCCGGCCGTTGGCGTCACGACGCTGGAAGCGCTGGCGGCGGAAGCCCTGGCGCTCCATCCCGGCCGCTCCGTCCTGGCGGTCATCGATGCCCGGCGTGAGCAGCTTTATTCCGCGCTTTATGACCAGGCAGGGGTACCCCTGGCTGAACCCGCTGTTCTTGATGCGGGTGCAACGCTCGCTCGAACAGGAGAAGGCGATTTCCTCCTGACCGGCTCCGGTGCTGCGACCATCGCCGCGCGCATGCCCGGCCACAGCATCGTCGCCGAAAGGGCGACGGCCAGCATCGAGACCTATGCTCGCCTCGCTGCCGCCAAACCGGACGGTTCGGAAAAGCCGAAGCCGCTTTATCTGCGCGGCGCGGACGCCAAGCCGCAGGCGAGCTTCATTCTGCCCGCGCGCGATTGAGCCATGAGGTTCCCCTTCATGCGCCGCGATCATGCGATCCTTGAACTGGAAGAACAGGATTGCGGCGCGATCGCTGAGTTGCATGCCGAAGGCTTCGGGCGGCCTTGGTCTACGGAAGAATTCGAGTCGCTTTTAACGCAAGACACCGTCTTCGGCTTCACCGCTCGCGAGATCGGCAACCCGCGCATCGGCCTCCTCGGTTTCGTTCTTGCTCGCCTCGCGGCAGACGAAGGCGAAATCCTGACGGTAGCCGTGGCACGCTCGCATCGCGGGCAGGGGCTTGGACGCGGTCTCATGGATGCGGTTCTTCGCAAGCTGCATGGCGAACGTGCGGAAGAGCTCTTCCTCGAAGTCGACGAAACCAACGCCGCCGCCATCGCCCTTTACAAGCGCCTCGGCTTCAACGAGGTGGCGCGGCGTCCCGGCTACTACGAGCATGAAGGGCGTCATCGCAGCGACGCCATCGTGATGCGCCGCGAACTTCGGCGAGCAAAACCCGCTTGAGCGCCAAACTCCGTTTCATCTGGACGATCACAGTTGTGTTCCTTCTGACGCTCGTTCTCGCGCCTTATCAGGCCTTCGCGCACTGGACCGGCTGGGTCGAACAAACCGCTGCACCCCGCCTCTGGTATCGCATCGCCGCTCGTATCCTGCGCTTGCGCATTCTCAGCTTCGGCAAAGTGGAAACCGGTCGTCCCCTGCTGATCGCCGCCAACCACATTTCTTGGACCGACGTGATCGTGCTGGGCTCCGTGTTCAAGGGCTCCTTCATCGCCAAGGGCGAGGTCGGTGGATGGCCGGTGGTGGGTGCGCTGGCAAGGCTGCAGAGCACGATCCTCGTTGACCGGCAGAACAAGCGCTCTTCCGGCACTCAGGTTAGCGAATTGGCCAGCAGCCTCGCCAATGGCCGCGCCACGCTGCTGTTTGCCGAAGGCACCACGTCGGACGGCACAAGCCTGCTCCCGTTCAAGACTACCCTGTTCGGCGCAGCGCGGTCGGCGATCGCGGAAGCGGGTGCCGCCGAAGTCCTGATCCAGCCCGTCGCGATCGCCTACACACGCCTTGGCGGCTTGCCGATGGGGCGCCGTTTACGCGCGCTTGTGGCCTGGACCGGCGATGAAGATCTTCTGCCGCACCTCAAGCGCCTCCTAAGCCTTCCGCCGGTCACCGTTGAAGTGCATTGGGGCGAGCCGGTAGTCTTTACCGCCTCCACCGACCGCAAGCAGGCGAGCCGTGACGTCGAAGCGCGGGTGCGGGCCATGTTTGCCGCTGCCCTTGCCGCGCCCGCGCCATCATCGCGTGGTTGAGACGGCGGCTGAAACCCTCTAAAAGCGCGCTCATGAACCAGATCTCCCCGATCGCCACCGCCCCGATCACTGCCCTTGATGCAGAGCCGCTCACGACGCCGAAGAAGGTGTTTGTGAAAACCTATGGCTGCCAGATGAACGTCTATGACTCCCAGCGCATGAGCGATGCGCTGGCGGCGGACGGCTATGTCGGCACCGATGTCGTTGAAGACGCCGACCTGGTGCTTCTCAACACTTGCCATATCCGCGAACGCGCTGCCGAAAAGGTTTATTCCGAGCTCGGCCGTATCCGGGACCTGAAGGCGGAGCGTCGGGCACAAGGCCGCGACATGGTGATCGGCGTTGCCGGATGTGTCGCCCAGGCCGAAGGCCAGGAGATCATCCGCCGCGCACCGGCCGTCGATCTCGTGATCGGCCCGCAAACCTATCACCGCCTGCCCGAAGCGCTGAAGCGCGTGCGCAACGGCGGAAAGGTCGTCGAAACCGACTATGCGGTGGAAGACAAGTTCGAGCATCTGCCCGCACCTGAGCGCAAGATTGTGCAGGCGCGTGGCGTAGCTGCTTTTCTCACCGTTCAGGAGGGGTGCGACAAGTTCTGCACCTTCTGCGTGGTGCCATACACCCGCGGCTCCGAAACCTCGCGCTCGGTGGCTCAGATCGTGGCGGAAGCCGAGCAGCTGGCGCAGGCCGGCGTGCGCGAGCTGACCTTGCTCGGCCAGAACGTGAACGGCTGGCACGGCGAAGGACCGGACGGACGCGACTGGGGGCTCGGCCAGCTGCTGTTCCGTTTGGCCGAAGTTCCCGGCATTGCCCGTTTGCGCTACACGACCAGCCATCCGCGCGACATGGATGACGCACTGATCGCCGCCCATCGCGATCTGCCGCAGCTCATGCCTTATCTGCATCTGCCGGTGCAGTCGGGTTCCGACCGGATCCTCAAGGCCATGAACCGCCGCCACACGGCTGACGACTATCTCCGCCTGATGGACCGCATCAAGCAGGCCCGTCCTGACATCGCCTTGTCGGGAGACTTCATCGTCGGCTTCCCAGGTGAAACGGAAGAAGACTTCGCCGATACGCTCAAGCTGGTGCGCGAAGTTGGTTATGCGCTGGCGTTTTCCTTCAAATACTCGCCGCGCCCAGGCACACCCGGCGCGTCGATGAAGGATCATGTGGATGAAGCGGTCAAGACTGAGCGCTTGTCGCGCCTTCAGGCCGCACTCAACGAAGAGCAGGCGAAGTTCGTCAACAGCCTTGTTGGCAAGACGATTTCCGTGCTGATCGAGAAGCCGGGCCGCCAGGCCGGACAGATCGTCGGCCGCTCGCCATGGCTTCAGCCCACAATTGTTGATGAAAGTGCGGGCCGAATCGGCGACATTATCGATGTTCGGGTAACGGGCACGGGCTACAACAGCCTGTTCGCCGACCCTATCTAAGCTTCAGGCGCGTTGGCATCGAAGTCACGGCCTTGAACAAGGAGACGCGGTTGACCGCAAAGGCAGACGTCACGACGAGCCCGGCTGGCGCTTCCGATAAGGCGCATCTCGTACTCACTTTCGACAACAACCGTTTTGCGAGCGCGCTTTACGGTCAGTTCGACGAAAACCTGGCGCGCATCGAGCAGAAGCTCGGCGTGGATCTGCGCTCGAAGGGCAATCAGGTTTCGATCCAGGGCGAACCGACGGCTGCCGAACAAGCTCGCCGCACGCTCGATCATCTTTATGACATGCTGCAAAAGGGCGCACATGTCGGCCAGTCCGATGTCGATGGCGCGATCCGCATGGCGGTTGCAGCCGACGATCAGCTGAGCCTGCCGACGCTTGAAAAGAAAGGCCGCATGTCCGCCGCGCAGATTTCTACCCGCAAGCGCACGATCTATGCCCGTTCCGCCAACCAGGACGCCTATATGCGCGCGCTGGAACGCTCGGAGCTGGTTTTCGGCATCGGCCCGGCCGGTACCGGCAAGACCTACCTTGCCGTAGCCCATGCCGCGATGCTGTTGGAGCGCGGGCTGGTGGAGCGCATCATCCTGTCGCGTCCGGCCGTTGAAGCGGGCGAGCGCCTCGGCTTCCTGCCCGGCGACATGAAGGAAAAGGTCGATCCTTACTTGCGCCCGCTTTACGACGCGCTTTACGACATGATGCCGGCCGACAAGGTCGAGCGCGCGATTGCTGCGGAGGTGATCGAGATCGCGCCTCTGGCCTTCATGCGCGGCCGCACGCTGGCGCATTCCGCCGTGATCCTGGATGAAGCCCAGAACACGACGCAGATGCAGATGAAGATGTTTCTGACGCGTTTGGGCGAAAACAGCCGCATGATCGTCACCGGCGATCCCAGCCAGATCGACCTTCCGCCGCACACCAAGTCTGGCCTGGTTGAAGCGCTGCGTGTTCTCGACAACGTGCCCAACATCGTCAAGGTCCGCTTCGAGGACAAGGACGTCGTGCGTCACCCGCTGGTGGCCGAGATCGTGCGCGCCTATGACCGCGCCGGCAGCGGCGGTCCTGCGGTTTGAGCAAGCCTGAGATTGCGGTCGGCCTTGAGATCGAGGCAGGCGACTGGGGCGACGAAACCGCTCTCCAGGCGCTGACGGATCGCGCCATCGCAGCCACCTTCGAGCGGTTGGACGTGACGGAGGGGACTAGCGAGCTTTCGATTCTGTTGACCGATGATGCTTCCATTCAGGAGCTGAACCGGGAATGGCGGGCCAAGGATAAGCCGACCAACGTCCTGTCTTTCCCAGCTTTTCCGGTGGAGCCTGGTGATCCCCTGCCGCCCATGCTGGGCGATATCGTGATCGCGCGGGAAACGGTGGTTCGTGAAGCGGAAGAGGAAAACAAGCCGTTCGACCACCATCTGACGCATCTCACCGTTCATGGCCTTTTGCATCTTCTTGGCTTCGACCATGAAACCGAGGAAGAAGCGGAGGAAATGGAAGGTTTGGAACGAGAAATACTGAGAAGTCTTGCCATTCCCGATCCCTACCGATAGGGAAATAACCCCGCGATCAACACGGACCGGCTGAAGCCGGAGGATGATGAACGATAAAGAGAGTGTCGCTGCAGGCCACGAGCCGTCCAGCGAGTTGCCCGATCAAAAGGAAGACGGGCCGAGTAGTCACACCGAGACGCAAAGTCTCCGGCTACCATTGTTCGACCGCATGGTCGGTTTCTTCAGACCGAAGAACGGCAGCGCTACGCTGCGCGAAAACCTCGCCGATGCGCTGGCGGACGCAAGTCCCGATGAAGCGGAGGCTGCCTTCACGCCGGTTGAGCGCGCGATGCTCAATAACGTGCTGGGTTTGCGCGAAGTCCGCGTTGAGGATGTGATGATCCCGCGTGCCGATATCGACGGTGTCGATATTTCGATCACGCTCGGCGATCTCTTACGCGCCTTCCAGGAAAGCGGCCATTCCCGTATGCCGGTTTATTCGGAGTCTCTGGATGACCCGCGCGGCATGGTCCACATCCGCGATGTGCTCAACCATATCACGCGCTCCGCTCAGGCAACGACTGTCGAGCCTGGCGCTCCAACGCCGTCCAAAACGGTGGAAGCCTCGCACCTCGGCAATGTCGATCTGAACCGGACGATCGGTGATCTCGAACTGATCCGCACCGTGCTGTTCGTCCCGCCTTCGATGCAGGCGTCCGAATTGATGGCGCGCATGCAGGCGTCTCACACGCAGATGGCGCTCGTGATCGACGAATATGGCGGTACGGACGGTCTCGTCTCACTCGAAGACATCGTCGAGATGATCGTCGGCGACATCGAGGACGAGCATGACGACGAGGAAAAAACCGTCACGCAAACCGATGAGGGCATTTTCGTCGTCAATGCGCGCGCCGACATCGAGGATGTCGCGGAAGCCATCCCAGGTTTCGAAGCCGGCGAGTTCGGCGAAGACGTCGATACGCTGAGCGGCTTGATCTTCTCCGCTCTCGGCCGAGTTCCGCTACGCGGCGAGGTCATTCGCGTCATGCCTGGCTTCGAAATGCATATTCTCGAAGCCGATCCGCGCCGCGTCCGCAAGGTTCGCCTGGTGCGAGACGAAAAGCCTGTCGATGGCGCCAGCCATGAGGGGATGTCGGGCTCTGCCTGACCTCGCTTCCCGGAGCAGGCTTCACTGCTCCGGCTTTTGCCATTCCATGATGTGGAAAAATGGCACGCGGCTTTGGCGGCTGACCCTTGCCGGATCACCGCCGCCATGCGGCGCCGGCTCGTCGAAATGCCGAAGCTGCAGGCCGTTTTCGAGCAAACACTGCATGTAGGTCATCATTGGCCGGTGCCAGTTGCGGATACGGATATCCTGCCATTCAAGCCACACCGCCCGCTCTTCCAGATAGTTCTCGAGCGCGAAACGTTCCTGTCCTTCGCTGTCCCGGATCCAGGCCTTCGCGCCGGCGGCGGTGGCGAAGCTGTTCAGGTTGGCGATCAAAAGCGTTCCGCCCGGCTTCAAGCATGCTGTCATGCGCTGCAGGGCAAGACCTAGATCGTCTATGTCGATCAGGGAAAGATAGCTCACGACGAGATCAAAGCTTTCAGGATCGAGGTCCAGCGTCTCGGCCGCACCCAGCCTGTAATCGCCATCGGGATCCAGTTCGCGTGCGCGATCGATTAGAGCTTCGGTCGGGTCGATGCCAATGGTCTGCAAACCCAGATCGCGCATGATCCGGCAGAACCGGCCTTCACCGCATCCCACGTCCAAGGCTGTTCGGAATGGCTGTCTTCGTACGCGTTCGATCATCGGCGCATCCAGAACATAGCGCCGACCGAAATCGCCTTCGCTGCCTTGTGCGGCGATCCATCCGTTAGCCGAATGATCCCAGCCGTTTGATGATGGCGCGGTCATTGCTTGCCTCCGATCCTCGTTTTCCAAGCGGGCTTCAATAATCGGATTGCGCGCAATGTATACCGGTTTGGCGCGTTGGGCAGCGCCTGATACAGCTTGTGCGATGATTCTCTAGCATCGGACGCGCTTATGGACCGCCTTGGGAGCCGGATCGTCTTGGCCTGGGGCTGGCGTCGCGCCGCGCTGGCTTTTTTGGCCGGAGCGCTGCTCGTTCTGGCGCAAGCGCCCTACGACTTCTTCGCCGTAGGCTTTGTGTCATTCCCGATCCTCATTTGGCTGCTCGATGGCGCGACAAGCGAAGCCGGCAGCGGCCGTTTGGCGCAACTGCGTCTGTCTTTTGGCGTCGGCTGGTGGTTCGGCTTTGGGTATTTCGTTGCCGGTCTTTGGTGGATCGGCAATGCGCTTCTGGTGGAAGCCGACAGTTTCGCCTGGGCGCTGCCGCTGGCCGTGGTGGCGTTGCCTGCGGTGCTCGCGATCTACTACGGTCTGGCCGCCGTTCTGGCCCGGCTGTTCTGGAGCGAATCCATCGGCCGCATCGCGATGCTGGCCTTTGCCTTCGCTTTGGCCGAATGGCTGCGCGGTCATCTGTTCACCGGCTTTCCCTGGAACGCGATCGGCTATGCGGCCATGCCCGTGCCGACCCTCATGCAGTCGTCCGTGTTGATGTCGATTGTGGGCATGAACGCGCTTACCGTGTTCGTCTTCGCCATGCCGGCGCTTGTTCTCTCGCGCCGCGGCCGCCGGCTCGGTTTCGCTTTGGCCGCCATCCTGATCGCCGCCCATGTCGGGTTTGGTTTGTTCCGGCTTTCTCAGGCCGATCTCGGATCGAACACGCTTCCCGTCCGCCTCGTGCAGCCGTCGATCCTGCAAAACGAGAAATGGGATCGCGAAGCGCGCGACCGCATCTTCGGCACTTATCTGGAAATGTCGGCTGCAGCGCCGGCCGAAGGCAAGGCGCCGCCATCGGTCATCATCTGGCCGGAAACCGCCGTGCCCTTCATCTTGAACGATCGCCCGGACGCCTTGTCGACGCTCGGCGATCTTCTGGCCGACGGTCAGACGCTGCTTGCCGGCGCGGTGCGTTCGGAAGCCTCGCCCGGTGGTGCCACGCGCTACTACAATTCCATGCTGTCGATTGATGATGCTGGGCAGATCGTGGATGCGATCGACAAGGTGCATCTCGTACCGTTTGGCGAGTACCTCCCGTTTTCCGGCCTCCTGCATCGCTTCGGCATCAGCAAGATCGTGGTTTTACCGGAGGATTTCTCGTCCGCACAAAGTCGTCCCGGCATCAAACTGCCCGGTGGCTTAAGCGCCGTTGCCTTTATCTGCTATGAGATCATCTTCGACGAGGTCGTGCGCAAGGATGCCGCCGGCAAGGATATCCTGATCAACCTGACCAACGATGCCTGGTTCGGCGACACCCCTGGACCGCGCCAGCATTTCCGTCAAGCGCAGTTGCGGGCGGTGGAAACCGGTTTGCCGCTCGTTCGTGCTGCAAACAGCGGAATATCGGGTGTCGTGGACGGTTTTGGCCGTATTGTTGATGCTTATGCCATAAATGGCGTCGGCACACTTGACGTAGCGGTGCCTACAGGCAAAGGCACGATCCTTCGCTTGTGGGATCCTGTTTGGGCGGGGTGGATCGTGCTTGCCATGCTCGCCGCCGGCGGCATCTCAGGGAACTTCAGAGCGCGATCGCGTCATTGACTTGGTTATATTAGCAAATGATATTGCAACCGCTTCGCCGAATTTTGGTGACCACAGATTGTTCTGGCTATGTCAGGATGATCCTTGCGGCGGGGCAGTGAGGGGACGATGACGGAAAACAAGAAGCGGCCGAATCCGATCGACGTGCATGTCGGATCGCGCGTGCGACTGCGGCGCAACATGATCGGCATGAGCCAGGAGAAGCTTGGGGAGCGTCTTGGCATCACCTTTCAGCAGATTCAGAAATACGAAAAAGGCACGAACCGTGTCGGTGCCAGCCGTTTGCAGGCAATTTCCGCGATCCTGAACGTACCGGTCGAGTTCTTTTTCCAGGACGCCCCTCGCGAAGACGGTGAGCAGCCATCCGGGTTCAGTGAAGACGCCGCTCAGCCGCTGGTGCCCGACTTCATGAGTTCAACCGAAACCATGCAACTCACCCGCGCTTTCATGAAGATTTCGGACCCCAAGGTACGCCGCAAGATCGTCGACCTCATCAAGACCCTGGCCGACACCAGCGAGTGAAGCTGGAACAGCTGTTAGGCCAGCTCTTCCTCTTCAAATGAGCACGTCTTGACGCCAGACCTGACCCTTCGGTAACACTCGCGCGCGACCCGGCTCGTGGCCGGGCGATCTTTCCAGAGGGGACTACCCGTGGCACGCCAGAACTACCTTTTCACCAGCGAATCCGTATCCGAAGGTCATCCCGACAAGGTTTGTGACCGCATCTCTGACGAGATTGTCGATCTCGTTTATCGCGAGGCCAAAAAGGCCGGCATGAACCCGTGGGACGTGCGGGTCGCCTGCGAAACGCTTGCCACCACCAATCGGGTCGTGATCGCCGGTGAAGTGCGCGTGCCCCCAACGCTGTTGAAAAAGGACAAGGACGGCGAACCTCTGCGTGACGCCAAGGGCTTGGCGCTGGTCAATCCTTCCAAGTTCAAGTCCGTCGCTCGCAAGGCGATCCGCGAGATCGGCTATACGCAGGACGGCTTCAACTGGAAAACCGCAAAGATCGACGTGCTGCTGCATGCGCAGTCGGCGGATATCGCCCAGGGTGTCGACAAGGCCTCTGATGCCAACGCCGAGGGCGCGGGAGACCAGGGCATCATGTTCGGCTACGCCTGCTCCGAAACACCGGATCTGATGCCGGCGCCGATTTATTACAGCCACAAGATCCTGGAACTGCTGGCCGCCGCCCGCCACGCGGGTGAAGGTGATGTCGGCAAGCTCGGCCCCGACGCCAAGAGCCAGGTCACCGTGCGTTACCAGGATGGCAAGCCGAGCGAAGCCATTTCAATAGTGCTTTCCACTCAGCATCTGGATGAAAGCTGGGGCTCCAAGAAGGTCCGCAGCGTCGTGGAGCCTTTTGTCCGCGAAGCCCTGTCCGACCTGAAGATCGCGGAAGATTGCCGCTGGTATATCAACCCGACCGGCAAGTTCGTGATCGGCGGCCCTGATGGCGATGCCGGCCTGACCGGCCGCAAGATCATCGTCGACACCTATGGCGGCGCGGCACCCCATGGCGGTGGTGCGTTTTCCGGCAAGGATACCACCAAGGTCGACCGCTCCGCAGCATATGCCGCGCGCTATCTCGCCAAGAATGTGGTGGCCGCAAAGCTCGCCGAGCGTTGCACCATTCAGCTGTCCTACGCCATTGGCGTTGCCCAGCCGCTGTCTGTTTATGTCGATCTTCACGGCACCGGCAAGGTCGATGAAGCCAAGCTCGAAGAAGCGTTGCGCGAGGTCATGGATCTGTCGCCATCGGGCATTCGCCGCCATCTCGATCTTAACAAGCCGATCTATGCCAAGACCGCCGCATACGGCCACTTCGGTCGCAAGGCCGGGCGCGACGGATCGTTTTCCTGGGAGAAGACCGATCTGGTGAAAGCGCTCAAGCAGATCATGGCGGCTTGATCCTCGGTATGACTGCTGAAGACAACGAAGGCGACACGCAGGTCCGCCGCAGCCGTGCCACCGAGGCCTTTTACGGTCGGCGGCACGGAAGGCCTGTACGCACGCAGGCGGCGGAGGCGGTCGCAAATCTGCTGCCGCGTCTCAAGCTCGATCTGACGAAGCCTGCGCCGTCCGACCTCACGACGCTCTTCCCCGTACCCGTTGAACGCGTGCGGCTTGAAATCGGCTTTGGCGGCGGCGAGCATGTGATCAGCGAAGCCGGCCGTGAGCCGCAAAATGGCTTTATCGGGGTCGAGCCCTTCATCAACGGCATGTCGCGCTGCATGCAGACGCTGGAAACCGAGCCGCGTCCCAATCTGCGCGTCTACGATGACGATGCCACGCAGCTGCTGGACTGGCTTCCGGCATCGAGCATTGCTGAGATCGACCTGCTTTATGCCGATCCCTGGCCGAAAAAGAAGCATTGGAAGCGGCGCTTCATTAGTCCGGTCAATCTCGACCGCTTTGCGCGTGTTCTGCAAAGCGGTGGGACCTTCCGCTTCGCGTCCGACATCGAGCATTACGTGAACTGGACGCTGCTCCACATTCGCGCGCATCCCGATTTCGAATGGATTGCCGAGCGGGCCGATGATTGGCGTCAGCCTTACCCCGGTTGGCAATCGACCCGCTATGAAGCCAAGGCTTTGCGTGAGAGGCGCACCCCAGCCTATCTGACCTTCCGGCGCTTCTAGCTGCCGCTGCGAAAGCTGTGACCCGTTGACAATGTGTCGCGGTCACAGCTTAAGCTTCGGCGACAGAAGAATTCGCACATCTGGGGAGGATCCTATGCGTCACTTCATCGCCACAGCTCTGGCTGCCGGCAGCCTGCTCGTTGCCTCGCAGGCACTTGCTGCCGATTACAAGATCATGGCGCCCGCCGCTCCAGGCGGCGGTTGGGACCAAACGGCCCGCACGATGCAGGCCGCTCTGCAGGACGAGGAAATCTCGCCGAGCGTGCAGGTCATCAACGTTCCGGGTGCCGGCGGCACGATCGGTTTGGCTCAGTTCGTCAACCAGTCGAATGGCGATCCTGACGCGCTGATCGTCGGTGGCTACGTCATGGTCGGCGCAATCCTGACCAACGGCTCGCCTGTCACGCTCGACCAGGTCACGCCGATTGCGCGTTTGACCGGTGAATACGAAGCGATCGTCGTGCCGGCGAGCTCGGATATCCAGGACATGGCTGGCCTCGTTGCCAAGCTGAAGGAAAATCCAGGCGGCGTGTCCTGGGGCGGCGGTTCGGCCGGTGGTACCGATCACATCACGGCTGGCCTCGTTGCCAAGGCCGTCGGCGTTGATCCGACCAAGGTGAACTATATCGCGTTCTCCGGTGGTGGCGAAGCGCTTGCCGCTATTCTCGGTGGCCAGGTCACCGTCGGCATTTCCGGCTATAGCGAGTTTTCCGCGCAGATCGCGGCTGGCCAGCTGCGCCTGCTCGGCATTTCTTCGGACGAAAAGATTGAGGGCATCGAAGGTCCGACCTTCAAGGAAGGTGGCGTCGATGTCGCCATCCAGAACTGGCGCATGGTTGCGGCCGCTCCCGGCATCAGCGACGAGCAGAAGGCTGCCATTTCAGCAGACATCGAGAAGATGGTGAAGTCGGAAAGCTGGAAGAAGGCCGTTGCCGACAAGGGCTGGGCTGACACCTATCTGGCTGGCGATGCGTTCGCCGAGCAGCTGAAGGAAGATACCGCATCGACCGAGACCATCCTGAAGGACATCGGTCTCGTCAAATGAGCGTCCTTGACGATAATCCAACTCGTGAACGCCGCCCTGATTGGGCGGCGTTTGCCATTGCGATCGTGCTGGGTATTGCTTCGGCGGCTATCGCCTGGAGCACCTATAATGCCGGTGGTATAGCGACCACGCAGCCGGTGGGCCCGAAGACGGTGCCTTACATCGTAGCTGCCTGTTTGTTCGGTCTTGCCATCTGGACGGCCGTGGAAGCCTTGCGCGGCGATTTTCCGGAGCGTGAAGAGCAGCAGACGGCACCGATCATCTGGGTTGTCGGCGGTCTCATCGTGCAGATGCTGACCATCAAGACGATCGGCTTTTCCCTGGCCACTGCGCTGATGTTCACTGCAACCGCTTACGCCTTCAACGAACGGCGCGTTTGGCTGACGCTGCCCTTCGGTCTTGTTTTCTGCTTCCTCGTATGGCTTGCCTTTGCGCGCGGTTTACAACTGTCGCTGCCGGCTGGTCCGCTCGAGCGATTGTTCTGAGGCTGACATGAACACGTTCGAACTTCTCGGACAGGGCCTGCTCACCGCGCTGCAATGGAGCAATCTGCTCTATGCCCTGATCGGCGTCACGCTGGGCACAGCTGTGGGCGTTCTGCCTGGCATTGGGCCGGCGCTGACCGTGGCGCTGCTTCTGCCTGTCACCTACCGGCTCGATCCCGCAGGCTCCCTCATCATGTTCGCCGGTATCTATTACGGCGGCATGTATGGCGGTTCGACAACCTCGATCCTGCTCAACACCCCGGGTGAGAGCGCCTCGATCGTGACCGCGCTGGAAGGCAACAAGATGGCCCGGCAAGGGCGGGGCGGTCCCGCACTCGCAACCTCCGCCATCGGCTCCTTTATCGCCGGTCTGGTTGCAACGCTCGGCCTCGCCTTCATCGCGCCTTGGGTGGTGCAGTTCGCGCTGTCCTTCGGCCCATCCGAATACTTTGCGCTTATGCTGCTGGCCTTCATGACGGTGTCGGCCGCCTTTGGCGACTCCACGTTGCGTGGTCTGACGGCGCTCTTCATAGGCCTGGCGCTTGGCTTGATCGGCATCGATCAGCTGACGGGACAGACACGTCTTGCGATGGGCACGCCGAACCTGTTCGACGGGATTTCCGTGACGACGCTGGCCGTAGCACTGTTTGCCATCGGCGAGACGATCGCCGTCGTTGCGAGCAAAACCGCAATGGATGAGAAGATCGAGGCCGTGAAAGGCTCGGTCTGGATGACAAAGCAGGACTGGGCGCGCTCCTGGAAATCGTGGGTGCGCGGTACGGCGATCGGCTTCCCGATCGGCGCCATGCCAGCCGGCGGCGCGGATGTCGCGAGCTTCCTGTCTTATTCCGCGGAACGACAGTTCTCCAAGCACCCGGAAGAGTTCGGCCATGGTGCGATCGAGGGTGTTGCCGGTCCCGAAGCCGCCAACAACGCATCGGCAGCCGGCACGCTGGTACCACTGCTCACACTCGGCCTCCCGACCACGGCAACCGCCGCGATCATGCTGGCCGGCTTCCAGCAGTTTGGCTTGCAGCCGGGGCCGCTGTTGTTTGTGAGCAATGCGACGCTGGTCTGGGGCCTGATCGCGAGCTTGCTCGTCGCCAACTTCATGCTGCTGGTATTGAACCTGCCGCTGATCGGTCTGTGGGTGCGTTTGCTCACCATCCCGCGTCCATGGCTGTACGCAGGCATTCTCACCTTCGCGACCCTCGGCACTATCGGTGCCAGTGCCTCGACCTTCATGATCGGACCGCTGCCGACTTCGTTCGAACTCGGGCTGCTGCTTCTGTTCGGTTTGCTCGGCTATCTTCTGCGCCGCTTCGGCTATCCGATCGCGCCGGTTGTGGTCGGCTTGATACTCGGGCCGATGGCCGAACGCAGCTTGCGCCAAGCCCTTCAGATCAGCCAGGGCGATCCAACCGTGCTGGTGCACTCCTGGATTTCAATCGTGTTGATCCTGCTGGCGGTCGCCGCCGTGTTCGTGCCGATGATCCTGCGCGCTCGGGGCAAGGGTCAGATGCTGTCGGCCATGGCTGGCGACGAGGACTGAACCTCCTCAACACGACAAACAAAAAGGCCGGCGCTGATCAAACAGCGCCGGCCTTTTACATTCAAAAGAAGATCGCGCTTAGAAACGGCGGATCTTGCGGAATTCCGTTGGGTCGATCCCGAGGCGGCGCAGGTCCTGCGGACGAGCGCTGCGGCCATTTTCTTCAGCTGCCGCGGCCGAGATCGCGCTGCCGAGGATACCAAGCAGATCGGCGAAGGTTGAACGGGGCTGGTTCTTGGACATCTGAGGTTCGGTTCGTTTCCGGTTGTTCAGTTACTTGTGCGGTGCAACATAAATAGGTGCGACCGCTCGCAGATGCGAGAGACGTGTTCGCAAGCCAGCCATGCGCGCCTTGCACGACGGGTTAATGCAAGGGTTAACGTCTGTTAGGCCTGCCTATGCCGAGGACCGGAGCCGAGGGGTTGAAGACGACTGTGTCTTGGGCTATATCAGGTTCAAATTCTTGGTCGATATGACGAAGAGTGGGTCCACCCGGTCCCGCTCTTTTTTGTTACTTGGAGACAGGATGGCCGACGAGCCGAACCCAGAGAGCGCAATCCCGGACATCGCCGTGGAAGACGATCGCCTGATCCGCGAAACCGGAACGGATGCGCGCGTTGCTGCGATCGTTATTCCGATCCTGCGGCCGATGGGCTTCCGTCTGGTGCGCGTACGGCTGTCGGGTCAGAACGGTTTGACGCTGCAGATCATGGCCGAGCGCGATGATGGCACGATCGATGTGGAAGGCTGCGAAGAGATTTCGCGCGCCATTTCGCCGACGCTCGATGTCGAAGATCCGATCGAAAAGGCGTACCATCTCGAAGTCTCTTCGCCGGGCATCGATCGCCCGTTGGTGCGCAAGGTAGACTTCGAGGCAGCCGTGGGTCACGCGGCCAAGATCGAAACATCCGTGATGGTCGGCAACAAGAAGCGTTTCCGCGGCAAGATCACGGCGGTGGATGCCGACAGCTTCACGCTGGAACGCGATCTTGCCAGCTATGGCGACGAGCCAAGCGTGCAGATCCCGTTCGACGTCTTGGAAGACGCAAGACTGATCCTGACCGATGCGCTGATCCGTGATGCCTTGGCCAAGGACAATCGTGAGAAGAAGGCTGCGCGTCGCGGCGATGACGAGGCGTTCGACGACGAAGCGGATGCCGACGAAGGCGATCAGGACACGGAAAACGTGGCTGAGAACAAGCCCGTGACCCGCGGCAGAACGAAAACCGGTAAGTAAGCCATCCATGGCGCCATGTGAGCGCCGGGCGATCAGGAGACCGAAGATATGGCTGTAAGTGCTAACAGGCTTGAACTGCTTCAGATCGCCGATGCGGTCGCGCGCGAAAAGTCGATCGACAAATCGATCGTCATCGCTGCCATGGCCGATGCGATCCAGAAAGCCGCGCGCGCACGCTATGGTCAGGAAACCAATATTCGCGCCGACATCAACCCGCAGACCGGCGAGATGAAGCTTCAGCGCCTGATGCAGGTGGTGGACGAGGTCGAGGACTACGACAAGGAAGTCGCGCTGCTCACCGCGCGCGAGCGCAACCCTGATGCCCAGGTGGGCGACTTCCTCGCGGAGATCCTGCCGCCGATGGAATTCGGCCGCATCGCCGCCCAGTCCGCAAAGCAGGTCATCGTGCAGAAGGTGCGCGAAGCCGAGCGTGATCGCCAGTTCGACGAGTACAAGGACCGCATCGGCGAGATCGTCAACGGCACCGTCAAGCGTGTTGAGTATGGCAACGTCATCGTGGATCTCGGTCGCGGCGAAGCCATTATTCGCCGCGACGAGCTGATCCCGCGCGAAAACTACAAGTATGGCGACCGTATCCGCGCTTACGTTTATGACGTGCGTCGCGAACAGCGCGGCCCGCAGATTTTCATGTCGCGTACCCATCCGCAGTTCATGGCGAAGCTCTTCACCATGGAAGTGCCGGAAATCTACGAAGGCATTATCGAAATCAAGTCGGTGGCCCGCGATCCGGGTTCGCGCGCCAAGATCGCCGTGATCTCGCGCGACAGCTCGATTGATCCGGTTGGCGCTTGCGTCGGTATGCGCGGATCGCGTGTGCAGGCTGTTGTTGGCGAGCTGCAGGGCGAGAAGATCGACATCATCCCGTGGTCGGGTGAAGCCGCGTCCTTCATCGTCAACGCATTGCAGCCGGCAGAAGTCGCCAAGGTCGTGCTCGATGAAGATGCCGAGCGCATCGAAGTCGTCGTGCCGAACGATCAGCTGTCGCTGGCCATCGGCCGTCGCGGCCAGAACGTGCGTCTGGCTTCCCAGCTAACCGGCTGGGATATCGACATCATGACCGAGCAGGAAGAAAGCGAGCGCCGCCAGAAGGAATTCGTGGAGCGTTCCAACCTGTTCATGGATGCGCTCAACGTCGACGAAATGGTTGGCCAGGTGCTGGCGTCCGAAGGCTTCACGACCGTTGAGGAAGTGGCCTATGTCGAGCCAGACGAGATCGCTTCGATCGATGGTTTCGATGAAGACACCGCAGGCGAGATCCAGGAACGCGCCAAGGAATATCTCGACCGCATCGAAACCGAACAGGACGAGAAGCGTTCGGCACTCGGCGTGACCGACGAGCTGCGCGACATTCCAGGTATCACCACCGCAATGATGGTGACGCTCGGCGAAGACGGCGTGAAGACGATCGAGGATTTCGCGGGTTATGCCGTGGATGATCTGACCGGCTGGAAGGAGCGTAAGGATGGGGAAACCAAGTTCTTCCCAGGCGTTCTGGCGTCGTTCAACATCACGCGCGGCGACGCGGAAGCGATGATCGTGGATGCTCGCCGCAAGGCTGGCTGGATCAGCGAAGACGAGGTTGAGGCTTCTTCCGACGAAGAAGAAGCCGAGACAGCGTCCGCTTGAGGCCATGAGAACCGGCGGATCAGGAGCGGCTGCGCTTGAAAGATATGAACGAACGCACATGTATAGTGACGCGGCAAGCAGGCGATGCGGAGACTTTGCTTCGCTTCGTCGCCGGTCCGGACATGTCCGTTGTTCCCGATCTCAAGCGTAAGCTGCCTGGCCGCGGGTGCTGGGTCACCGCTGATCGGGTTCATGTCGATCAGGCTGCGAAGAAAAATCTGTTCCGTCGTGCTTTCAAGGCTGATGTGACGGTTGCACCGGATCTTGGTGCTCTCGTTGATGGATTGATGGCCAAGTCGGCTCTTGGTTCGCTTGGTCTTGCTCGAAAGGCAGGGCGGCTGGCGCTGGGCGCCGCGAAGGTTGATAGCGCTGTCCGCTCCGGCGAGGCGCTTCTGGTTCTGCATGCCTTTGAGGCCTCGGATGACGGGGTCAGGAAGATCGCGCAAGCGCGGCGCGCAACGGTCCACTTAGGTGGCCCCCGGATCGACGCGCACAAACTCTTTTCGGAAGCCGAAATGGGTTTGGCATTGGGGGGCACAAATGTGATACATGCTGCCGTCCTCGCGGGAGACGCGGGGCAGGCGGCAGCGAAGCGCATGGTGGCGCTCGAACGATTTCGGGGCGGTTTCCCCGATAGCCCGCTAACAGGTGCGGATGCCGAGGGCGGCCCCGCTGAGGATACGGAATGACCGATACGAAAGACGACAAGACACTGACGGTAGCCCCGAAGAAGACGCTGACGCTGAAGCGCCCAGGTATCGAGCAGGGCACCGTGCGGCAGAACTTCAGCCACGGGCGCACCAAGTCGGTGGTCGTCGAAACAAAGAAGCGCAAGTTCTCTGCGCCGGGCGAGCAGCGTGAAGCCTCGCCCGTGATCACGCCGGCTGCGCCCAAGCCTGCCGTGACCGTGGCTCCGCCACCGAATGTCGAGCGCACACCGCGTCCGAGCCCGACCGTGCGTCCAGCCGGCGGCGATCGTGGCGGCGTCGTGCTGAACTCGCTGTCGCGCGGCGAAATGGATGCCCGTCGACGCGCGCTGGAAGAAGCGAAGGTTCGCGAAGTCGAGGAGCGCGCCCGCGCGGTTGAAGACGCCAAACGTCGCGCAGAAGAAGACGAGCGCCGTCAGCGCGAGCGTCTGGAATCCGCGCGCCGTCAGGCGGAAGAAGAAGCCCGTATCCAGGCCGAAGCCGAAGCCAGCCGTCGTGCCGAAGAAGAAGCACGCCGCCGTGCCCCGGAAGCGGATACTGCCGACGAGGACGAAAAGCCGATCACGAAGCCGCGCAGCGTTGCTGCAGCGAGCCCGTCTGCTGCTGCGCCTGGTGGCGGCGCTGGTGCCTCGATCCGTCGCACGCCTTTGAAGCCGGAAGTGGCGCCTGCCAAGCCGACCAAGACCAAGGGCGAAGACGATCGTCGCCGTGGCAAGCTGACCTTGACCGCTGCGACCTCGGATGGCGATGGGCGTTCGCGCTCGCTGTCGTCGATGCGTCGTCGTCAGGAGAAGTTCAAGCGCTCCATGCAGCAGGGCGAACGCGAGAAGATCGCGCGTGAAGTCGTGTTGCCGGAAACCATTACGGTGCAGGAACTGGCGAGCCGCATGGCGGAGCGCGCTGTTGATCTCATCAAGTATTTCATGAAACAGGGTCAGATGATGACGCCTGGCAGCGTGCTTGATGCGGATACGGCTGAGCTGATCGCCAACGAATTCGGTCACACGGTTCGCCGCGTTTCGGATTCGGACATCGAAGAAGGTCTGTTCAACATCCGCGATCAGGACGATACGCTGCAGTCGCGTTCGCCCGTTGTCACGATCATGGGTCACGTCGATCACGGCAAGACCTCGCTGCTCGATGCGATCCGCGAAGCCAGTGTGGTGTCCGGCGAAGCCGGTGGCATCACCCAGCATATCGGCGCTTATCAGGTCGAGAAGAACGGTCAGAAGATCACCTTCCTCGACACGCCGGGCCATGAAGCCTTTACGGCCATGCGTGCCCGCGGTGCTCAGGCAACCGACATCGCCATTCTGGTTGTGGCGGCCGACGACAGCGTGATGCCGCAGACGATTGAGTCGATCAGCCATGCAAAGGCTGCCGGCGTTCCGATCATCGTGGCGATCAACAAGGTCGACAAGCCGGCTGCCGACGCCCAGAAGGTTCGCACCCAGCTTCTGCAGCACGAAGTGTTCGTGGAATCCATGGGCGGTGAAGTGCTGGACGTGGAAGTTTCCGCCAAGACGGGTGCAGGCCTCGACAAGCTGCTCGAAGCCATCCTGCTGCAGTCTGAAATCCTTGATCTCAAGGCCAATCCGGACCGCACCGCCGAAGGCGTCGTGATCGAGGCCCAGCTCGACAAGGGCCGCGGTCCTGTAGCGACCATCCTGGTGCAGACCGGTACGCTGAAGACGGGCGACATCATCGTCGCCGGCAACGTCTATGGTAAGGTCCGCGCGCTGGTGAACGACCAGGGCAAGATGGTTCCTGAAGCCGCGCCGTCCATGCCGGTTGAGGTCCTCGGTCTCTCGGGAACCCCATCGGCTGGCGATCGCTTCGCTGTTGTGGAAACGGAAGCCCGCGCTCGCGAGATCTCCGAGTACCGTCAGCGCGTTGCCCGTGACAAGGCGGTTGCCCGTCAATCGGGTCAGCGCGGTTCGCTCGAGCAGATGATGTCGCAGCTCCAGAACTCCGGTCTCAAGGAGTTCCCGCTGGTCATCAAGGCGGACGTGCAGGGTTCGGCCGAAGCGATCGTGGCCGCACTGGACAAGCTTGGCACGGATGAGGTGCGTGCGCGCATCGTTCATGTCGGCGCTGGTGCAATCACAGAAAGCGACGTGTCGTTGGCTGAAACGTCGAACGCCGTCATCATCGGCTTCAACGTGCGTGCCAACAAGCAGGCACGGACTGCAGCCGATCAGGCTGGCATCGAGGTTCGCTACTACAACATCATCTACAACCTCGTGGATGACGTGAAGCAGGCGATGTCGGGCCTTCTGTCGCCGGAACGCCGCGAAACCTTCCTCGGCAATGCCGAGATCCTGGAAGTGTTCAACATCACCAAGACCGGCAAGGTCGCGGGCTGCCGCGTTACCGAAGGCAAGGTCGAGCGTGGTGCAGGCGTGCGCCTGATCCGCGACAACGTCGTGATCCACGAAGGCACGCTGAAGACCCTGAAGCGCTTCAAGGACGAAGTCGGCGAAGTGCCGGTCGGTCAGGAATGCGGTATGGCGTTCCAGAACTACGAAGACATTCGCCAGGGCGATGTCATCGAGTGCTTCCGCGTCGAGATGATCACGCGCACTCTGTAAGCTGAAGAGCGGCTGCCGGCATCAACCGGCAGCTTCCTTCTTTGTTTTAGCCAACTGCGGCGAAGCGGTTCGAACCCGCTCCGCCGCTTGCTGGATTTTTAGTGATGTCCAAAAATCAAAATAGCGGTCCATCCCAACGCCAGCTGCGCGTTGGCGAACAGGTGCGCCATGCCATTGCCGAAGTGCTTCAGCGCGGCGACGTCCGCGATGACGTTGTCGAGGCGACGGTGATCTCGATCTCGGAAGTGCGCATGTCGCCCGACCTCAAGATCGCAACCGCTTTCGTGTCGCCGCTCGGTGCCAAGGATGACGACGCCGTCATCAAGGCGCTGAACCATCATGCGAAGTTTATTCGTGGCCGGATGAGCAACGCCTTGCGGCAGATGAAATACATGCCGGAAGTCCGATTCCGGATCGACACGAGCTTTGACAACTACGCCAAGATCGATGCGCTTTTGCGCTCGCCCGAAGTCGCGCGCGACCTTGATGATGAAGATGGCGAGGAGCAGAACTGATGGGCCGTCGCGGCAAGAAAAAAGGCCGGCCGGTTTCCGGCTGGGTTGTGCTCGATAAGCCTGTTGGCATGGGCTCCACTGAAGCCGTGTCCAAGGTCAAGTGGCTGTTCAACGCCGACAAGGCTGGCCATGCCGGTACGCTCGATCCGCTGGCCTCGGGCATGCTGCCGATCGCACTTGGCGAAGCGACGAAGACTGTGCCTTATGTGATGGACGGCACGAAAGTCTACCGCTTTACCGTGACCTGGGGTGAAGAGCGAAACACCGACGATCTTGAGGGCGTAGGCACGCACCATTCGACCAAAAGGCCGTCTAGGGACGAAGTTTCTGCCGTTTTGCCCGGTTATATCGGCGTAATCTCACAGATCCCGCCATCCTTTTCTGCGATCAAGATCGCAGGCGAACGGGCTTATGATCTCGCGCGTGAGGGCGAGGTGATCGAGATTCCCGCCCGCGAAGTCGAGATTGATCGTCTCGACATCATCAATCACGACGATCAATCCACCGAGTTCGAGGTCGAATGCGGCAAGGGTACCTATGTCCGCTCGCTGGCCCGCGACATGGGCCGCCAGCTCGGTTGCTATGGACATATCTCCATGCTGCGCCGGCTGGCCGTCGATCCCTTTACGGATGCGGATTTCGTCACGGTCGAAGAACTCGAGGCCGTCCGGCCGAAGATCAGCGAAGACGATGTGGTGCGCCCGGATTTTTCGGCAGTCGACGACTTTCTCGTTGAAACGGCTGCAGCTCTCGATTGCCTGCCGCAGGTAGCATTGAGCGAGGACGCCGCCCACCGCGTGCGCCTCGGCAATCCCGTGATCGTGCGCGGCCGCGATGCGCCGATCGAAGCCGAAGAAGCCTGCGCCACCGTCCGTGGCAAGCTGGTGGCGATCGGTGCTGTTGAAGGCGGTCAGTTCAAGCCCAAGCGTGTCTTCACCGCCTGATGCTCTTTCCGCCTGCACGACTGCGATCTAGATAGATCGCAGTCAGCGGAGAAGAGGAATGACCGAGAAGTCCAGCGCCCGGCGCCATGGCCGACGCCGCGTCAAGCGTTCGCCGGTCGGCTCATCGCCCGGAACCCTGATCGCCGATCCAAGCGCCAGCAAGCCGGCTCTCTCCGTGACGGTGATGTCTGCCTCTGGGTTCAAGACCTTCCAGGATGTCAGCCCCGACGACATCCGCCGCCTGAAATCCGAATGGCCGACGATCTGGGTTGATTGCGTGGGGCTGGGCGATGTCGGCCTGATCGCTGACCTCGGCAAGATCTTCGATCTCCACGCCCTTGCGCTTGAAGACACCGTCAACACGGGGCAGCGGCCAAAGTCCGACTTTTATGACGAGCATGGTTTTGTTGTGCTCTATGCGATCGACGACGACGAAAACCATCGCTTCGAACAAATCGCTGTCTTCTTCGGTGATGGGTTCGTCCTCACCTTCGGCGAGCGTCCCGGCGATCCATTTGATCCTGTGCGCAAGCGCATCGAGGTGAATGGTGGCAATCGCCTGCGAGCCCGCAAGGCGGATTATCTCGCTTACGCTCTGATCGACGCTGTCATCGACAGCTACTTTCCCCGTATCGAGGCGATCGGCGCAGAGATCGATCAGGTCGAAGATGAAATTATGGAATGCTGGGAGCATGCTCAGATGGGGGCATTACACCACGCCCGACACGATCTCATTGTCCTGAAACGGTGGCTGTGGCCGTTGCGAGACGCGATCTCCGGCCTGATCCGTGCGGATGCGACCTACCTCACGGCTGAAACCAAGCTCTATCTGCGCGACACGCTTGATCATGTTTCCAGCCAGATAGAAATCACCGAGACCTATCGCGAGACGGTCACCAGCCTGATCGAGATGCATATGTCGATGGCACAGGCGAAGACCAATGAAGTCATCAACCTCCTGACCATCGTGTCCACGATCTTCATCCCGTTGACCTTTCTGGCCGGCGTATGGGGCATGAATTTCGACCATGAAGCGTCGCCGTGGAACATGCCGGAACTGCATTGGTATTACGGCTACCCGGCTGCGCTCGCGACCATGGCGGTGATCGGCGTCCTGCTTTTCCTTTACTTCCGCTGGCGTCGCTGGCTCTGACGAAGGCGGCTTTGAAGGACGATTAGAAACAATTCTCTGGTAAATCGGCACGCCTTCGCCTATATGCGCGGCAGCTTTAGGCGTTTTGCGCTTATCGCCTTCCAAGGCCTCCGCTGGACGACATCCCGGCCGCAGGCGTCCCCTTCCTCCCTTTTTGAAAGGAACATCCGATGTCGATTACTGCTGAGCGCAAACAGGAATTGCTGCAGGAATACGCTACCGTTAAGGGCGACACCGGTTCTCCGGAAGTCCAGGTTGCGATCCTTTCCGAACGCATTCGTAACCTGACCGAGCACTTCAAGGATCACAAGAAGGATAACCACTCCCGTCGTGGCCTCCTGAAGCTCGTGTCGCAGCGCCGTCGTCTCCTTGACTATCTCAATGACAAGGACTCCGCGCGCTACAAGACGTTGATCGAAAAGCTTGGTCTGCGTCGCTAGGATCACGTGGCTTTTGCTACGTTGACGAACTGATCTGGATTGGCCGGCGCCCCTGAGGGTCGTCGGCTGATCGCACAGGGATCGATGGTCGATCCTGAGGTTCCCCAGGGCTGTTGCCTCAAGGAACCCTCCTGAACCGGTCATGGGGCAGGATTGCAGGCGGCTCGTTTTGGAGCTTCCCGTTGTCTTGCCCGTGGCGGGTTTGCCCGTAGGAGCCGGATTTGGTTTTCGCGCTAGGAAGCGCCGAGCGGCCGGCACAAAGAGGACGAGATATGTTCAAGCATCACAAAGTGGAAATCGAGTGGGGCGGTCGTCCGCTCATTTTGGAAACCGGCAAGATCGCCCGTCAGGCTGACGGCGCCGTGCTGGCGACCTATGGCGAAAGCGTCGTGCTCGCCACGGTTGTTTCGGCCAAGTCGCCGAAGCCCGGTCAGGACTTCTTCCCGCTGACCGTCAACTACCAGGAAAAGACTTATGCCGCCGGCAAGATCCCGGGTGGCTATTTCAAGCGCGAAGGTCGTCCGTCCGAGAACGAGACCCTGGTTTCGCGCCTGATCGATCGTCCGATCCGTCCGCTCTTCGCGGATGGTTACAAGAACGACACCCAGGTCGTGATCACCGTTCTCCAGCATGACCTCGAGAACAACCCCGACATCCTGTCGATGGTCGCCGCTTCGGCTGCGCTGACGATTTCGGGCGTGCCTTTCATGGGTCCGATCGGCGGCGCCCGCGTTGGCTACGTCAACGGCGAATACATCCTGAACCCGCATCTCGACGAGATGCCGGAATCCAAGCTCGACCTCGTGGTCGCCGGCACCGCCGACGCCGTTCTGATGGTCGAATCCGAAGCCCAGGAACTGCCGGAAGACGTCATGCTCGGCGCCGTGGTGTTCGGCCAGAAGGGCTTCAAGCCGGTTCTGGACGCCATCATCAAGCTGGCTGAAGTCGCCGCCAACGAGCCGCGCGACTACACGCCAGCCGATCATTCGGCGCTGGAAAGCAAGATCCTCGGCATCGTCGAGAACGATCTGCGCGAAGCCTACAAGATCACGCAGAAGCAGGATCGCTATGTCGCCATCGACGCCGCCAAGGCGAAGGTGAAGGCAGCGATGTTCCCTGAAGGTGGCGAAGCCGAATACACGGCCGAAGAAGTCGGCGCCGTGTTCAAGGATGTTCAGGCCAAGGTCGTTCGCGGCAACATCCTCGATACCGGTTCGCGCATCGATGGTCGTGATCTCAAGACCGTTCGTCAGATCGTGTCGGAAGTCGGCGTTCTGCCGCGCACCCACGGTTCGGCCCTGTTCACCAGGGGTGAAACCCAGGCGCTGGTTGTTGCTACGCTCGGCACCGGCGAAGACGAGCAGTATGTCGACTCGCTGACTGGCATGTACAAGGAGCGCTTCCTCCTTCACTACAACTTCCCGCCCTATTCGGTGGGTGAAACCGGTCGCATGGGTTCGCCCGGTCGCCGCGAAATCGGTCACGGCAAGCTCGCCTGGCGCGCAATCCGTCCGATGCTGCCAACCCCTGAGCAGTTCCCTTACACGCTGCGTGCTGTCTCCGAGATCACCGAGTCCAACGGCTCGTCCTCGATGGCAACCGTTTGCGGCACGTCGCTGGCTCTGATGGATGCAGGCGTTCCGCTACAGCGTCCGGTTGCCGGCATCGCGATGGGCCTGATCAAGGAAGGCGATCGCTTCGCGGTTCTGTCCGATATTCTGGGTGACGAAGATCACCTTGGCGATATGGACTTCAAGGTCGCAGGCACTGAGAACGGCATCACCTCGCTCCAGATGGACATCAAGATCGATGGCATCACCGAGGAGATCATGCAGGTCGCACTCGGCCAGGCTAAAGATGGCCGTTTGCACATCCTCAACGAGATGGCCAACGCCCTGACCGAAAGCCGTTCGGAACTCGGCGAGTTCGCACCGCGCATCGAGGTCATGCAGATCCCGACTGACAAGATCCGTGACGTGATCGGCTCGGGCGGCAAGGTGATCCGTGAGATCGTGGAAAAGACCGGCGCCAAGATCAACATCGAGGACGACGGCACGGTGAAGATCGCTTCGTCTTCCGCCAAGGAGATCGAGGCAGCTCGCAAGTGGATCCACACGATCGTGGCTGAGCCGGAAGTCGGCGAGATCTACGAAGGCACGGTCGTGAAGACCGCCGACTTCGGCGCTTTCGTGAACTTCTTCGGCCCGAAGGACGGTCTGGTCCACATCTCGCAGCTTTCGAGCGAGCGCGTTGCCAAGACCACCGACGTCGTCAAGGAAGGCCAGAAGGTTTTCGTCAAGCTCATGGGCTTCGACGAGCGCGGCAAGGTTCGCCTGTCGATGAAGGTCGTTGACCAGGAAACCGGTAAGGAACTGGCCAAGGAAAAGAAGCAGGACGGCGAAGAAGACGCCGGCTGAGCTTCTGCTGACTGAATGATCAAGGGGCGCGCTTCGCGAGGAGCGCGCCCCTTCTTTTTACCCGTGGATCACCGATGACCGACGACGCTCTCAGAACCTTGTTTCATCCTTTCGAAGCGGGCCTGGTCGACTTGCCCGAACCCGGCACACGCGCTCTCTTTCCGGGCGCGCGCCCAGGCTGGCGCAAACCGGAGGGCTTCGAGGCGACGATCACCGCCGTGCAGGGCTTTCGCCCGGATTTTCTAGGGCTAAAGCGACAGGGTATCTCCACCGTGCCCCAAGGTGAGGGGGAGGGGTATGACCTCGCGCTTGTGCTGGGCTCGAAGCATCGCGGCCAGAACGAAGGCTGGATTGCTGAAGCGCAGCGTCGTGTGAAGCCAGGCGGGTTGATTGTCGTGGCGGCGTCCAAGAAGGACGGCGGCGACAGTTTGCGCAAGCGCATTGCGGAGCTGACGGAGGTTGAAGACCACGCCGCCAAGCATCATGGCGTCGTGTTCTGGCTGCGCAACGGCGGAACTCAGCTTAAGGAAGCTGCGGCTGAAACGGTCGGCTCGTTCCAGACCCGCCCCGGCATGTTCTCGCATGGCCATGCTGATCCCGGCTCGATGTTTCTGCTCGAAAGCTTGCCGGCAGACCTGAAAGGTGACGTTGCCGATTTCTGTGCCGGCTGGGGCTATCTCGCGGCCGATCTGATCGGTCGCGAGCGCATTCGCAGCGTTGACCTTTATGAGGCCGATCATGCCTCCCTGGAGGCGGCCAGAACAGCGATGGGTGCCGCTGAGAAGCCGATGGGCTTCTTCTGGCACGATCTCACCAGCGAGCCTGTGGAGCGGGTTTATGACGCTGTGGTAATGAACCCGCCCTTCCATGCTGGTGGGCATGCAGCGGAGCCGGATCTCGGAGCCAAGCTGATCCGCGCGGCAGCAAGTGCTTTGAAGGGCCACGGCCGGCTGTTTATCGTTGCCAATCGCGGTCTGCCCTACGAACGCGCGCTGACCGCCGTGTTTGCGGAAACGGGCGAGCTGGCTCGTAACGACGACTACAAGATCCTGTGGGCCTCCGAGCCGCAAACGCGCAACATGGCGCGGGCCGCAACACAGTTGAAGGCCAGGGGACGGCCGGGTGCACCAGCAAGGCGAAACGGGGCAGGCCGTCGTAAGTGACGGCTTGAATGCAAAACAGGCCAAAGGGCCTGTTGATATCTGCTCGATGCAAGAAAAGTGCGCCGCTTGAGGACGGCGTCTCCCTCAGCCCTCGTCAGTCCGCTTCAGCTCTGAGAGGCTTGGCATGGACACGATGTGATAGCCGGAATCCACATAATGGATTTCGCCTGTTACGCCGCCGGACAGGTCCGACAGAAGATACAACGCCGAGCCGCCAATCTCTTCCAGCGTGACCGGACGGCGGAGCGGCGAATTGCGCTGCTGGAACGAGAACATGTGGCGAGCATCCGAAATGCCGGCGCCAGCCAGCGTGCGGACGGGACCGGCCGACAGGCCGTTCACACGAATGCCGCGCGGACCGTAATCATTGGCCAGGTAGCGCACGGACGCTTCCAGTCCGGCCTTGGCGACGCCCATGACATTGTAGTTCGGCATGACGCGCACGGAGCCAGCATAGGTCAGCGTGATCATCGATCCGCCATCGTTCATGATCGCAGCCGCCTTGCGGGCCACTTCCGTGAACGAATAACAGGAGATCACCATCGTACGGATGAAGTTCTCCTTGGTGGTGTCGGCGTAGAGGCCCTTCAGCTCGTTCTTGTCGGAAAAGCCGATCGCGTGAACGATGAAGTCGAGCTTGCCCCAGGCCTTTTCAAGCGCTGCGATCGCGGCGTCGATCGAGGCGCTGTCTTCGACGTCGCAAGGCAAAATGAGGTCACCGGCACCGACCTTTTCGGCCAACGGCTTGACGCGACGACCGAAGGCTTCGCCCTGATAGGTGAAGGCCAGTTCGGCGCCGTGCTCATGCAGTTTCTGGGCAATGCCCCAGGCAATCGAATGATCGTTGGCGACGCCCATAACGAGGCCGCGCTTGCCCTTCATCAAACCGTCCATGATGTCCCTCGTGTCCGCCGCTTAATCGGCTAAACGCTGGAACACCAGCGTTGCATTGGTGCCGCCGAAGCCGAAGGAGTTCGACAGAACGGTGTTGATTTCAGCGTCGTCGATGCGCTCGCGCACGATCGGCATGCCCTCGAACTCCGGATCCAGCGTCTCGATATGGGCGCTCTTGCCGATGAACTTGTTTTGCATCATCAGGATCGAATAGATCGATTCCTGTACGCCGGCCGCACCCAGCGAATGGCCGGTCAGCGACTTGGTCGACGAGATGTTTGGCATCTCCGATCCGAACACTTCGCGGATCGCGCCCATTTCCTTCGAGTCACCCACTGGTGTCGACGTGCCATGCGTGTTGACGTAGTCGACCTTGCCGTTCACCGTCGACAGCGCCTGACGCATGCAGCGAATGGCGCCTTCGCCGGATGGCGCGACCATGTCGTAGCCGTCCGAAGTCGCGCCGTAGCCGACGAGCTCGCAGTAGATCTTGGCACCGCGCGCCTTGGCGTGTTCCAGTTCTTCCAGAACCAGCACGCCGGCGCCGCCTGCGATCACGAAACCGTCGCGGTCGACGTCATAGGCGCGTGAGGCGACGGATGCGCGGTCATTGTATTTCGAGGACATCGCGCCCATTGCGTCGAACAGGTTCGACATCGACCAGTCGAGGTCTTCATGGCCGCCGGCAAACATCATGTCCTGCTTGCCCCACTGGATCATCTCGGCCGCGTTGCCGATGCAATGCGCCGAGGTCGAGCAGGCAGACGAGATCGAATAGTTCACGCCGTGGATCTTGAACCAGGTCGCAAGCGTAGCCGATGCCGTAGAGGACATGGCTTTCGGCACGGCGAACGGTCCGATGCGCTTCGGGCTGTTGTTCTTTTCGGTGATTTCGGCAGCTTCCACGATGGTGCGTGTGGATGGACCACCCGAGCCCATGATGATGCCGGTGCGCTCGTTGGTGAACTCGCCTTCAGCCAAGCCGGCATCGGCGATCGCCTGTTTCATGGCGATGTGGTTCCACATGCCGCCCTGCGACAGGAAGCGGGCAGCGCGGCGATCAACTTCGGCTGCCGCGTCGATCTCGGGCGAGCCCCAGACCTGGCACTTGAAGCCGTGATCGGCAAAGCTTTGCGAAAAGCTGATGCCGGATTTCGCATTCCGCAGCGAGGCGGTAACCTCGTCGGCGTTGTTTCCGATGGACGATACGATGCCCAGGCCGCTTACGACGACGCGTCTCATGGCTTCAACTCCGCTTTTAGCGTGATCGTTCTGTTTGGATTCAAACGGCTGTGCCGCCGGCTTCTTGCTTGGACAGGCCGACCTTGAGATCGGTTGCCTTGTAGATAGGCTCTCCATCCGCCTTCAGCCAGCCATCGGCGATGCCGAGCACGAGGCGTCCGCGCATCACGCGCTTGAAGTCGACGCCGTATTCCACCTTCTTCACCGAAGGCGTGACCATGCCCTTGAACTTCACCTCGCCGGTGGACAGGGCCATGCCCTTGCCGGGCTCGCCGAGCCAGCCGAGGTAAAAGCCGGTCAGCTGCCACATGGCATCGAGGCCGAGGCAGCCAGGCATGATCGGGTTGCCGGGGAAGTGGCAGGGAAAGAACCAGAGGTCCGGGTGGATGTCGAACTCGGCGCGGATATAGCCCTTGTCGAACTCGCCGCCGGTTTCGCTGATATCGGTGATGCGATCGAACATCAGCATCGGCGGGGCGGGCAACTGCGCATTGCCGGGCCCGAAGAGGTCGCCGCGTGCGCAGGCCAGCAGATCCTCGTAGTCGAAGCTCGTCTTGCGGTCGGCCATGCTGTTCGTGTCTCCCTCCGGCAAGTGATCTGGTATGCCGGTCTTGTTTCTGTTCTGCTGCGCTGAATACAGCGATTGCATCTGTCCGCGATTAGCCCGCTTGGCAAGGCGGGTCAACGTGCCGCTATTGATCCATGTGCTGCGACAGAATATATGTTTTTCAAAGCTACGGGGCGATTATAGGGCATCGATGTGCTCTCAGACGTGCCTGATCAACAATGCTTGGAGCATTATGAGCGAAGCAGTCATGGACTGGCAGACGGTTGAGAAGCGGGTACGCGAAGCGGGTCTGCGCCCGACGCGTCAGCGCGTCGCACTCGCCAGCCTGATCTTCGCACAGGGTGATCGGCATCTTTCGGCAGAGGAACTGCACGAGGAAGCCTGCATTGCGGGCGTGCCGGTTTCGCTTGCGACCGTCTACAACGCGCTGCACCAGTTCACCGACGCGGGCATGCTGCGCATTCTGGCCGTGGAAGGTGCGAAGACCTATTTCGACACCAACACGTCCGACCATCACCACTTCTATGTCGAAGGCGAAAATCGCGTCGTCGACATCATGGATGGTCCCGTGCAGTTCATGCGGCTGCCGCAGCCGCCGGAAGGCATGGAAATCGCCAATGTGGATGTGGTGATCCGGCTGCGTCCAAAGCGCAGCTAACGGACGCGCTTTGCTGACGGGCGGCGGCGCCGGTTTGAAGCGGCGCCTTCTTGTCCCTAGTCTTTGACGGTCTCGCCGGGGTAAGCGCCCCATAGAAGCGCCTGGCTGATCCAGCCTTCACGCCCATCGAACGTCATTTCGCACCAGGATCCGTTGCAGGTCTTGATCGTGCCGATCACGCCGGGCTCGACGCGGACCACGACGCTGGCGTCCTTGTTCGGCTCGGACATGACGGTGATGGCGGCATCCGGCTTGCCGCGCTGCCACGGTGCGACGATGGCGGTGCGACGGCCGGACAGGAGCGACTGGTTGACCCAGCCTTCGGAGCCATCGGGATCGCGCACGCGGCGCCAGTTGTCGTATTCCTGGATGATCTCCATCGGCATGCCGGACTTCAGATACATCCAGTCCACGGCATAGTTGACGCCGGGGCCGACACGCGAATTCACGCGGCCCGACTTCAGGCTGACGAAGCGTGGCAAGGGCAGGCCGCTTCCGCGGCGAAACGCATCCGGAACAACGGCAACCTCACCTTCTTTCGGAGCTGCTTCTTCCTGAGCTTTGGCTGGTTCTTCCTGTGCAAAGCTCGGTATCGCAGCGCCTGGCAGGATCGAGGCCATACCTGCGGCCAAAAGCGCTGAACGAAGATGAAGGCCTTTCATGGTGGTATTTCCCGATGTAGTTTCGCGCAGCACCTGGCCGCGTTTTTCCCTTTGTCTTCCTGCAATCGGCTTGGTAGGACCGGCCACCGCAAGACATGGTTCGAGTGTGCCAAGTCTTGGTTAAAGAGGTCTCAACGGGACCCGCTTTGGGAGGGGCGTCATTCATGTCGAGCCGCAAGCGACCGCTGGTCGTGCTGACGCGCAAGCTGCCGGATCCCGTGGAAACGCGCATGCGCGAGCTGTTCGACGCGCGGCTCAACGAAGACGACCGCATTCTGTCGCAGCCGGAGCTGGTGGCAGCCGTCGGCGAAGCGCAGGTTCTGGTGCCAACCGTGCGTGATCGCATCGACGCAGCCGTGATTGCGCAGGCCGGGCCAAACCTGAAGCTGATCGCCAATTACGGCAATGGCGTCGACAATGTCGATGTCGCGGCTGCGGCAGCAAGAGGCATCACCGTCACCAACACGCCGAATGTCCTGACCGAAGATACGGCCGACATGACCATGGCGCTGATCATGGCCGTGCCGCGTCGTTTGGCCGAGGGCGCCAACATTCTTCATACGCAAGGCAAATGGGCGGGCTGGTCGCCGACCTGGATGCTCGGGCGACGCCTGGGCGGAAAGCGGCTCGGCATCGTCGGCATGGGCCGCATCGGTACGGCGGTGGCGCGCCGCGCCAAGGCGTTCGGCCTTTCGATCCACTACCACAACCGCAAGCATGTTTCGGCGGCGGTGGAAGACGAGCTCGAGGCGACCTATTGGGAAAGCCTCGACCAGATGCTGGCGCGCATGGACATCATTTCGGTGAACTGTCCTTCGACGCCGGCGACCTTTCATCTCCTGTCGGCGCGCCGTTTGGCGCTGATGCAGCCGACCGCCTATCTCGTGAACACCGCGCGCGGCGACATCGTCGACGAGACCGCCTTGATCGGGATGATCCAGGACGGAAAGCTGGCAGGCGCCGGGCTCGATGTGTTCGAGCAGGAGCCGGTGGTCAATCCCAAGCTCGTGAAGCTCGCCAACAAGGGTAAGGTCGTGCTTTTGCCGCATATGGCATCGGCCACGATCGAAAGCCGCATCGACATGGGCGAAAAGGTCATCATCAACATTCGCGCCTTTCTGGATGGACACAGGCCACCGGACCGGGTGTTGCCGAACCGCGTTTGAAAAAGCGGCCTTTGGGAACGGATTGGTCCCGTGCCTGGCTGAAGGGCAGGGACACTTCGTTCGATCCAGCCGGTTTCAAAGAACAAGCGCAGGAAAGCGTGGTCCGCTCGATCGCTTTCTGCCGCGCATGCAACTCCGACTTCCCGCGCTGGTAGCTTGGGAAGCGGACGCGAAACCCCGCGCCTTGATGATTTTAGATACGGCGCGGGTGTTTCGCGTCCGTCGGTGCTTTCACCCCAATGCCGGTGGGCGGGCTCGGTGCAGACTAGTCGCCACCTCACCAAGTGCTCCCGCACTGACCAGCACAGGGTCCGGGTTTGGGGAGGGACTGATTACCCTCCAAGCCGAACTACCGTAGTTCAACCAACCCGGACACCGCCGCCCTCCCCTGATCCCCGGTGCGCACCAGAGTTCCCGTGAGGGCGATGGGGGGAGGATAGAAGGGCGGGGAAGGGACGTGGATAGATTGGGTTAAAAAACTTGCTGCGGCTCTCGCTCGATGGAGGCGCAGCAAGGGGAAGGGGCTGCTTTCACGCTTTTCAGTGTTTCCCCTTATCCACCGGCGACACCACTAGGCGTTGCAGCGTCTGCGAAAGGTGATGGAGGTCGGCCTGGTAAAGCCGGGATGGCTCGTGCGCTTGATTTCCACAAAGCCGAAGCGCCGGAAAATGGCGTGATTGTCCGTCAGTTCGATACGGGCTTGCAGCTCGATCTCGGGGATGTTGAGCGCAGTTGCATGGGCAAAGGCTTTTTCCATCAAGGCGCGGCCGATACCCTGGCCGTGACAAGCGGGATCCACGGCGAAACGGCCGCCGTAAAGGTAATCGCCGCGATGATCGAGAAAGAAGCAGCCGACGAGCTCGCCATCCTTTCGCGCGATGAAGACCTGCTCGCGCGCGGCTTTTTCGGCAAGCGCCTGCCCTGTGAGATCGTGGGTGGACGACGGCGGATCGATGACCCCGTCCATGGGGCCGAAAGCGCGGCGGATCAGACGGCGCAGGGCCTCCCAATCCCCGAAATCGGCAGGCAGGGCAAGAACTGCGATCGTCATGCGGTTTTCTTCGTGCGGTAGCGGACTTCATCGAAACGGGCGGACAGCGCATCGTAGAGCAGCAGGCGGCCGATCAGCGGCGTGCCGATGCCGGTAATCAGCTTAATGACTTCCATCGCCTGCAGACTGCCGATCACGCCGGGCAGGGCACCCAGCACACCGGCCTGGGCGCAGGAAGGCACGAGACCGGCTGGCGGCGGTTCGGGAAAGAGGTCGCGGTAAGATGGGCAAAGCGCGCCGTCTGCCGCTGTGGCGTAGGGCGTCAGCACCGTCAGCGAACCATCGAAGCGCCCGAGTGCTGCGCTCACCAGCGGACGCTCAGCTGCCGCACAGGCATCGGCGAGGAGATAGCGGGTTTCGAAGTTGTCGGAGCCGTCCACCACCACGTCATAACGCGGGATGAGGTCGGACGCGCTTTCCTCATCCAGGCGCAGGGCGTGTTTTTCCACCACGACATGGCTGTTGATTGCCGTGATCGCATGCTGCGCGCTGTCGACCTTCGGTTTGCCGACAGCACCCGTGGCGTGGATCACCTGGCGCTGGAGGTTGGACAAGGACACGGTGTCGTCATCAACGATGCCAAGCGTACCGACGCCGGCTGCGGCGAGATATTGCAGGACCGGCGCGCCGAGACCGCCGGCGCCAATCATCAGCACGCGGGCGCGCTTGAGCTTCTGCTGCCCGGCGCCGCCGACTTCCGGCAGCACGAGGTGGCGGGCATAGCGTTCGACTTCGAGAGGAGAAAGCGGCTGGGTGGTGTGCATGACGGCATCATAGGCTTCGTCGCGAAGGCTGTCAGCCGGGATTGGGGGTAACCGTGCCGTCCTGAACAAGCAGGAACTGCGCGCGGCTTTCGAGGCTCGCAAACAGCGCGCGCTCCGTACCCGTCATGAAGGTCTGGCAGCCGATTTCTTCCAGGATGGAAAACAAGGCAGCGCGGCGGTTCTCGTCGAGATGGGCGGCGATCTCGTCCAGAAGCAGGATCGGCACGAGCCCGGTGATCGCGCCGGTGAGCCGGGCATGCGACAGGATCAGGCCGATCAGCAGCGCTTTTTGTTCGCCGGTGGAGCAAAGGGCTGCGGGCATCGCCTTTTCGCGATAATCCACGAGAAAGTCGGCGCGATGCGGCCCATCGAGCGTGCGCGCGGAGGCGCGGTCGCGAAACCGGTTGTCGCGCAGGGCGCGGCGGAAGCTTTCCTCGATATCAACGGCAGCGCGTCCCGCAACCTGGTCTTCCACGAAGCCGGTGAGCGAAACGCCCGCGCGGGGGAAGGGGGCACCATCCGGCATGGTTTCGATCAGTCCGGTAAGGAGGCGCACCAGCTCGACGCGGGCAACAGCGATCGCCGTTCCGGTTTCGGCCATCTGGGTTTCGATCGCGTCCAGCCAGGCAGTGTCGCGGCTGTCTTCGGCAAGCAGCCGGTTGCGGCCGCGCATGGCTTTTTCATAATCGAGCGTGCGGCGGCCATGCTGCGGGTCGATGGCCAGCACCAGACGGTCGATGAACCGGCGGCGCTCGGCGGCGGGGCCGGTAAAAAGCGTGTCCATCGACGGCGTCAGCCAGATCACGCGCAGCCATTCCAGGAGATCGTCGGCGCTGCGGGCCGGTGCGCCGTTGATGCGCACCCGACGGCCGGCATCGGTCTCGCCTTCGGCTGATGCCGTGCCGGTGCCGATGCTGACATCGCCTTCCGGGCCGCTGATTTCGGCAAAAATGGAGAAGCCGTCCGTGGCGCCTGCGCGGGGCACATCGGCATAGCTGGCGCGCCGCAGACCACGGCCGGGCGACAGGAAAGAAATGGCTTCGAGCAGATTGGTTTTGCCGGCGCCATTGGCGCCGAACAGCACGACGGCGCCGGGCTCGAACCGGGTCACGAGCTGCGCGTAGTTCCGGAACTGCGTGAGCTGGAACTTACCGATCGAGCTGGGTTCGGCCATCGATACCCGATGCGCTACACGCGCATCGGCATCAGGACATACAGCGTGTCTTCGTCCGAAGCATCATGGATCAGCGTCGGGGAACCGGCATCGGCCAGCATGAAGCGGGCATCGCCACCCGACAGCTGCGCTGCGACATCGAGGAGATAGCGCGCATTGAAGCCGATCTCGATCGGATCGGAATCGTAGTCTGCGGCCAGTTCTTCCGTCGCGGAGCCGGAATCCGGATTGTTGACGGCAAGCGTCACCTGGCCGGAGGTGATCGACAGTTTCACGGCGCGGCCGCGCTCCGACGAAATGGTGGAGACGCGATCGACGGCCGATGCAAAGCTCTGCCGGTCGATCAGAAGCCGGCGGTCGTTACCGGTCGGGATCACGCGCTGGTAATCGGGGAAAGTGCCGTCGATCAGCTTGGAGGTCAGAACGACAGGGCCGATCGTAAAGCGGATCTTGGTGTCGGACAGTTCAACCGTGACGGTGGTTTCGGGATCATCGAGCAGCTTCTGCAACTCGCTGACCGTCTTGCGCGGCACGATGATGCCGGGCATCCCTTCCGAACCGGATGGAGCGGCGGTTTCCGAACGCGCCAGACGGTGACCGTCGGTTGCCACCGCGCGCAGCTTCAGGTCCTCGTCGCCATGCGTGTGAAGGAAAATGCCGTTGAGGTAATAGCGCGTTTCTTCCGTCGAGATCGCGAACTGCGTCTTGTCGATCAGGCCCTTGATGGCGGGCGCTTCGATGCGGAAGATATGCGTGAAGGTGCCGGCCGAAAGCTGGGGGAAATCCGACTGCGGCAGGCACTGAAGGCGGAACGAGGAGCGGCCGGCCATGACGGTCATGGCATTGCCGTCTTCATCGAGCTTCAGCATCACTTCCGACCCGTCAGGCAGCTTGCGCACGATGTCGTACAGCAGATGCGCTGGCACGGTGGTGGAGCCGGCGCGCTCGACCATCGCGGGGATCGTTTCGGTGACTTCGAGGTCGAGATCGGTCGCCTTCAGCGACAGATTGGCGCCCTCGGCACTCAGCAGCACGTTCGACAGAATCGGTATCGTGTTGCGGCGCTCAACGACGCGATGAACATGGTTGAGCGACTTCAGAAGGTTCGAGCGTTCAAGAACTACACGCATGGCAACCAGTCCCGGATTGGATCAGCGGGACGGGCAGTCGCGAAAGGGCTGCCTGTGTCCCGTTGGCAGGCGGGGGATCCCCCGCCGAAGTCGCGGCAGACTGACAACAAATCCGCCGCGAAAGCAAGGTCTTCGGCCGGTTTGGACCGGCCGATCAACAAGCGCTTCGAGGTGAGCCTTACTGTGCCTCGTTGATGAGGCGGCGCAGGAACTCGATTTCCTGTGCGAGCTTGGCATCCGAGCCCGTGAGATCCTCGATCTTGCGCACGGCATGCAGAACCGTGGTGTGATCGCGGCCGCCGAAGCGTCGGCCGATCTCGGGAAGCGAGCGCGGCGTCAGCACCTTGGACAGATACATCGCCACCTGGCGCGGCTTCACAATCGTGCGGGTGCGGCGGTTCGACAGGAGTTCCGTCTTCGACACGTTGTAGTGGCGGGCAACCACGCGCTGAATGTCTTCGATGCGCACGCGCTTGGGCTCGCCCGAGCGGAAAATGTGGGCCAGCATCTCGTCGATCCGGTCAACATCGAGCTGCGGCTCGAAGGAGCGGCGGAACAGAACCTGGTTGAACGCGCCTTCGATTTCGCGGCCGCTGCCGGGAATGGCGTGGGCGATGTGGTTCAGGATCTCTTCGGAGATCGTGATGGTGGCATCTTCGGCCTGTGCCAGCGCCAGACGGTGGCGCAGCATCGACAGGCGCATGGAGAAGTCGGGAGCGGCCATTTCGAGCGACACGCCGCCGGACAAACGCGAGCGCACGCGCGGCTCGAGCGATTCCAGTTCCGTTGCCGGACGGTCGGCGGCCACCACGACCTGCTTGGCGCTGTCGAGCAGCATGTTGAGGAGGTGGCAGAACTCGTTCTGGATCGACTTGCCCTGCAGGAACTGCATGTCGTCGATGATCAGGAGGTCGATGTCGCGCAGGTGCTCCTTGAGAGCGAGCGCGCTGTTATCGCGAATGGCGGATGCAAAGCGCCACATGAAATATTCGGCGGTCAGATAAACGACGCGCGAACCCGGACGATTGCGAATGGCCTCGTCGGCGATCGCCTGAAGCAGGTGGGTCTTGCCGAGGCCAACCGAGGAATGGATGTAAAGCGGGTTGAAGCGCACGGCGTTCGGCGCGGTCTCGGCAACGGCCTTGGCGGCGGCGAAGGCAACGCGGTTCGACGGGCCTTCAACGAAGGACTCGAAGGTGTAGCGCTGGTCGAGCGGCGAGCCGATGCTCGATCCGCGTGCTTCCGTTTCACCGGAAGCCGGACGCGGCGCGGGCGCACCCACAACCGACAGCATCGGCTTGATCGACGGTGCGGCGGCAACGCCTGCGGTCGGCTTGGCAGCGCGGTTGCGCTGAACGGCGGCTTCGCTTTGCACCGGGGCGGTGTTGCGGGTAGCGGAGCGAACGATCACCTCGACCTTGAGCGTGGAGGGCTCTTCGGCCTGCCACAGTTCTTCGATCTGGCGGATATAGTGGTTGTTGATCCAGGAGCGCAGGAAGGCGGTCGGCACGGACAGGCGCACGATGCCCTTCGATGCTTCCGCAAGCTTCATGCGGCCAAACCAGCTTGAATAAACGTCGTTCCCGAGACGGGCCCGCAGCTGTACCTTTACGCGTTCGAAAACTCGTTCACCGGCTGCGTCGCCTGCTGTCATCTGGTCCTCGTTGGAATTGGTCTGGATTGGAAGGCCGAACTCGCTCTTCGCTGCAAAGCCGCTATGCATGTGTCGCCGTTCCTTATCCGTCATGCTCGCGCCTCCCGTTGCGGAAGACGCTGTTAGTGGTCCCGATCGCTTCCGTTGCGAAGCGCCAAGACAATAAGGCGCTCCGTCCGGGTTCTCACCCAGAGTTTGTACGCCCTCGATTTTCGGCAAACCTCCGGCCGGCCAACGGATTCCCATTGGCCTGCGCACCGCAACAAAAGTTGCTGGACATTGCTTCGATCGCTACACAGCGAAAGGTCTCAGACACCCGTTCACCAATGGTGCGGCAGTGTCATCCTCATGGCTCGGGTTTAAGGCCCCCGCCCGTCCCTCTCGCTGACTGGACATTACCGAGTCCGGAGCCGCCGATACAAGCGGTAGACAGGGACAAATTTAAACTAATCTTAATGCTCAAGGCCGTTTTGGGCCCGCTTTGTGGCGCGTTAATCCTCTAAGTTCTTTGGATTCAATCTCTTTTCCTGCGGACCGATTTTCGGTGCTTCTGAAACAAATTTTTTCAAAGAATCTGCTTGACTCTGAGAGGTGTAGGAGGGTCGGGCGACGATGTGGATCGTCTGTGGATAAACTTCTACAACCCACTGATTAAGCAAAGGAAAATGGAACGGCCTTGTTGGTCCCCAGATGCGGAGATCTTGAATCTCAAGAGCTTAGCCGAGGAGGCCTCCGCGCAACGAGGAAACGGCCTGAAGAGTCGAGTGTCCAGCTTGACGCAGGGCACAAAAAAAGCCCGGCACAAGGCCGGGCTTTTGAACACAAGTGTTAAGATCGGATCAGGCTGGAGCCGAAGCCGACAGCGTCTTCAGGCGGGAAGCCAGACGCGATACCTTGCGGGCAGCGGTGTTGCGATGAACGACGCCCTTCGAGGCAGCGCGCATCAGTTCCGGCTCGGCGGCCTTGAATGCAACTGCGGCCGCGTCCTTGTCGCCGGCCAGCAGCGCTTCTTCGACCTTGCGGACGAAAGTGCGCACGCGCGAACGGCGGTTCTTGTTGGTTGCAGTACGGCGGGCGATCTTGCGCGCCGCCTTCTTGGCCGAAGCTGTATTGGCCATGTCGCCTCTCTATTGTTTCAACGGGTCCTGCCGGCCGGCAGGCCGTACAAAATAGCAATGCGGCAGCCGATAGCCACCACAAGTTGGGCGGCTTATAAGCAAGGTGGAGCGCAACGTCAATTCTTTTCCGGGCTCTTCCGGCAAGGCGCTGCGCTTCACGCCGCGCGCTCAGCGGTTCTTGAAGGTCGGCTTGCGCTTCTCGGCAAAGGCCGACATGCCTTCCTTCTGGTCTTCCAGCGCAAACATGGAATGAAACACGCGCCGCTCGAAGCGCAGGCCTTCGGCAAGCGTCATTTCATAGGAGCGGTTGACCGCTTCCTTGTTCATCATCACGGCCGGCAACGAGAAGTCGGCGATCTTGGTGGCGGCCTTCAGGGCTTCCTCGATCAGCTCGCTCGCGGGCACCACACGCGACACGAGACCGCTGCGCTCGGCTTCGGCGGCATCCATCATGCGACCTGTCAAACACATGTCCATGGCTTTCGACTTGCCAACGAACCGTGTGAGGCGCTGCGAACCGCCCATGCCCGGCATGACGCCCAGCGTAATCTCCGGCTGGCCGAACTTTGCGGTGTCGGCAGCGATAATGAAATCGCAGGCCATTGCGAGCTCGCAGCCCCCGCCCAGCGCATAACCGCCAACGGCCGCGATGATCGGCTTGCGCACGCGCCCCATCGCATCCCATTCGGCAAAGAAGTCGTCGAGATAGTTGTCGACATAGGAGCGGCTTTGCATCTCCTTGATGTCGGCGCCGGCCGCAAAGGCCTTGTCCGACCCGGTGATGACGATGCAGCCGATGGCGGGATCGGCATCATAGATCTTGAGCGCTTCCAGCACGTCGCGCGTCAAACCCGAATTGATGGCGTTCAGCGCCTGCGGACGGTTCAGCGTAATGAGCCCGACCTTGCCGCGCGTTTCCGCCAGGATCGTTTCATAGGCCATGCGTTCCTCCTGTATGGTCTGCCCTTGATAGGCTCACCCTTATCAGCGCTGGCAGCGCGGGCAATAGAAAGTGGAGCGGCCAGCTTGAGTGATGCGCTGCACAGCGCCTGTGCAGGCGATGCGCGGGCAGGGCGAGCCCTCGCGATCGTAAACGGAGAAGGTGTGCTGGAAATAGCCGAGCGAGCCGTCGGCCTGGCGATGATCGCGCAAGGTGGAGCCGCCGGCCGCCACCGCATCGGCGATCACGGTGCGGATCGCTTCAGCCAGCCGGCGCGTGCGCAACGTGTCCTTACCCGGCTTTCCCGCGATCGTGCCGGCCAGACGCTTGGGTGAAATGGCGGCACGCCACAGCGCCTCGCAGACATAGATATTGCCGAGGCCGGCGATCAGGTGCTGATCGAGCAGAGCGGACTTCAGCGGGGTCTTCTTAGCCCGGAGCATGTCGGACAGAAGCACGCCATCCAACGCATTGCCGGTGGGCTCGACGCCGAGACCGTTGAGCAGCGGATGATCATGCAAGGCGTCGGCCTCGGCCAGCAGCATGAAGCCGAAGCGACGCGGATCGTTATAGATCACGCGCGCACGGCCTTCCGGCCGCTCGAGGTGGAACACGACATGATCGTGCTTCTCGTCCTTGGAGCGGGGATGATGGAAGGTGCCGGGCGTCTCGGGCTCCGCTTCTGCATCGCTTTCTTCTTCGATGCGGAACGAACCGGACATGCCGAGATGAGCGATCACCACTGCGCCGTCGTCGAGATGAACAAGCAGATACTTCGCCCGTCGCGCCAGAGCCTCGATCGTGCGGCCTTGAAGACGGGCGGCGAAATCGAGCGGCAGCGGGAAGCGCAGGTCGGGGCGGCGCAGTTCCACCCGTTCGATCCGCGCACCTTCCATCACAGGCTGCAACCCGCGCCGGACGGTTTCAACTTCGGGCAGTTCAGGCATGGGCGGTCATCTGCTGGAGAAAGGATGTGCCGGCCGGAACGGGATTGAGGCCGAGATGCTCGGCAACCGTTTCGCCGATATCGGCGTAGGTGGCCCGAACGCCGATCGAACCCGGCTTGAACTGGGGACCGATGCCCAGGATCGGCACGCGCTCGCGCGTATGATCCGTGCCGCGATAGGTGGGGTCGCAGCCGTGATCGGCGGTTAGGATCAGCATGTCGCCCGGCCGCAACCTGTCCAAGGCTTCCGGCAGGCGGGCATCGAAGGCTTCCAGTGCGGCGGCATAGCCGGCGACATCGCGGCGATGACCGAACTCGGTGTCGAAATCCACGAAATTTGCGAAAACCAGATCGCCGTCGCCGGCATCATCCATCGCCTGGAGGGCCTTGTCGAACATCCCCATATTGCCAGCGCCCTTGCGGGTTTCCGACACGCCGCGATGCGCAAAGATGTCGCCGATCTTGCCGATGCCGATGACGCGGCTGCCGCGTTGCGTCACGCGGTCCAGCAGCGTGGGCTGCGGCGGCGGCGTTGCGAAATCGCGGCGGTGGGGCGTGCGTGCAAAGGTCTCCACCGTTTCGCCGAGGAAGGGGCGCGCGATCACGCGGCCGATCTTGAGCGGATCCACCAGGCGACGCACGATGGCGCATAGGTCGTAGAGCCGTTCGAGGCCGAAATGCTCTTCATGCGCGGCAATCTGCAGAACGGAATCCACGGAGGTATAAAGGATGGGCTTGCCGGTGCGCACATGCTCTTCGCCGAAATCGTCGATGACGCCGGTGCCGGACGCATGGCAATTGCCGAGAATGCCGGGCAGATCCGCTTGCGCAATGATGGCTTGCGTCAGTTCGGGCGGGAAGCTCGGCACGGTGTCGGGGAAATAGCCCCAGTCGAACTGAACGGGCAAAGACGCGATTTCCCAATGGCCGGACGGCGTGTCCTTGCCGAAGGAGGTTTCGGTCGCGGCACCGAAGAAGCCGAGCGTGCCGCCAGGCGGGAGTGGTTCGCCGTGAGACAGTGCGGAGGCATGTGCGAGGCCGAGCGCATCCATGTGGGGCAGAAGCAGCGGACCTTTTCGCAGGCCGGGCTGATCGCCACGGCCGGCCGCACAGGCCGCGCGAATATGGCCGTAGGTATCGGCGCCTTCGTCATGGTAGCGCGCGGCATCCGGCGCGCAGCCGATACCAAAGGAATCCAGAACAAAGAGAAATGCGCGCGCCATGAAGCCGACCTTGATTGGCAACACAGATAGGTCAGTTCGCGCGTGCTCACAAATGCTTGTGCTGAATGCGCTTCAGCAGCCGCTGCAGGTGATCGTCGTGCTGCGGCGCGGGCGCATGAAATAGGTCTCATCCATGGCAATTCCGTCGAAGGCGGCGCCGACGCCGAGCGCCCTTCCTTCTGCCGCGTTGAGCAGAACCGGTTTGTAATCGAGAGCCGCATCCACCCGGATGATGAAGGCGCCTTCGGTGCGCAGAAAGTCCGGCACGTCGACCTCGGTTTCCGAGGAAGAGTTGAACGCGCCGTCAGCCATCCTGCGTTGCCACGCGACCTTGCCCGTCAGCTGGTTCGTCGTGGTGCTTCTTTGAATGTTGATCGCAGTAACGGTGATCTCGGGACTGCTGCGATTATAGGGCTGCAGAAGCGCTTCCCCGATCATCAGGATGCCGTCGATCTCGCTGCTCGTGAGTTCGGCCTGCTGGGTGACCAGATCGCCAACGAGATTGCCGGCGCGTCCGAGCTTCTTGTTGGTTTCGATGCCCTGCGAAAGCTCCATCGTCATGAAGTAGATGCAAAGGAGGATCGGAACGACAAAGGCGAATTCGAGCGCCGCGACCCCACGTCGATCCCGAGCAAAGGCGCCCATCGTCGACCGTGCACGCGCAAGAACGCGGCCGATTGTTCTTGCATCAGTCATCGAACGGCTCGTTCTGCCAGGTCGCCGTCGCAAAATGCAGGGTCTTGTTGCCCTTCAGGTTCGACATGGATTGGCGCAGGAGATCCGTGATCACCGGCCAGCGGTAGAATGTCCTCAGCATGTTCTTCGTGCCGGACCGGCCGACCTCCACCTTGAAGCCGCTCGTATCGATGTCGCCATCGTTTCCGATCTTGACCCGAAGCTTCGCGGCCTCCGCGAAGCTCGTGAACTCCCGCAGGTCCACCGACAGGTTTGCGCTGCAATTACCGGGAACAAGGATGTTGATGCGATTGCAGATGTCGTTCTTGAGTTCGGTTTCCGTCAGGCTCCGGATCTGACCGGTGCGCAGCTTGCGGGCGATATCGTCAGTCGCATTGGTCAGGATCTGCTGGCCGGCAAAAGACAGGCAGCTTTCGAGGATCGCGAACACAAGAAGACAGAAGGGGATGGCGAGAGCCACGAACTCGATGGCCGTGCTGCCCCGGCGGTCGCGCCAGAACCGAGCAAGGAGGCCTTTCATGGCTTCAGGATGCATCAGCGCTCGGACGCTTATCGCCGCGCGACCGTTCCGCTTTCCGTCTTGCATCCAGTCCTACCTGTTCGTCACGGATGCGAGCCTAGCCGAAGCAGATTGCCGTCGCGTTTTGAAAACGCAGACAATCTTCTGCATTCGAGCAAGATTTGCTGCAGGCGGAGCTGCGGATCGCGTGCTTACCGGCCACCGTTCAAGGCTTCTTCCGACTTCTGCTCGGCCTCGTTGCGATAAGCGCCTTCGCAATAGGGCGTGCAGGAAAGCGTCTGCATCTGCGCGCGGCGATAAACCCGCACCGATCCGCTGTCCTGGCGAGAAACAGTTACCTGCTGATCCACGATCGCCTGGCCGTCCTTGTCGAGCAGAACGACATTGGTGGAGCCGAAGCCCTTGCCGGTCAGAACGATGGTCGTGTTGTTCTGAACGGCTGCATCCACGATGGCTGAGTTGCCGATGACGACCGTATCGATCGGCCGCGCGACCTTGATGATCTTTGCCTCGTTCATCATCACCTGAACGCCCGTTTCCGCCGATGCCGGGCCCATCAGGGCAAAACCGAGCAGCCCGCCGAGAAGGAGGGGCGTCAGAGAACGAGTGACTTGCAACAAGGACATGGGTGTCTTCCGCGCGAAAGTGCAGGAAGCATGAAGGAGAAGGGTGAACACGCGGTAAACCGCAGATCATCAGCATAGATCGGCAGGAGCGGGCGTGGATACTTTGATCCACTTTGGCAAGTGTTTGTTAAGCGCGTCGCTTAAGCCGTTCGCAACAGGTGTTCGCTAGGTTGAGGTCAATCGATCGACACGGCAGAACGTCGACGAGATGCTGTAACCACGTTGAGTAGGAACTCAGATAATGTCGAAGATCTTCGCCCGTTTCGCCAAGGATGAATCCGGCGCAACCGCTATCGAATACGGCCTGATCGCTGCCCTGATCGCCCTCGCGATCATCGCTGGCGCGACCACGCTGGGCAACAGCCTGAACAACCAGTTCACCTTCTTGGGCACGAAGCTGTCGAACTCGCAGACTGCACGGTAAGAATGTCTGGCAGAACTTAGTTCTGTAGATTTCCACTGATGGAAGATGGAGGCTTATAGCTTGCTACAAGCCTCCATTGTCTTGTTATTCTCCTGCTGCATGATGATGGCAATGGCATCTGACATGATGTCGATGACCATATCGAACCGCATTCCGGTCATCCTGATCGTTGTCTTTTTGGGTGCTGCGTTTGCTTCTGACTTGAGCTGGCCGATCTATGGTTGGCACGTCGCAGCCGGTGTGGGCACGCTTGCAGTCACCTTTGCCTTGTTCTTTTTCAGAGCCATGGGCGGCGGTGATGCCAAGCTGATTGCTGCAACGGCGCTCTGGATGGGACCCGGTCTGCCGCTCGCGCAGTATCTTGTCTGGAGCGCGGTGCTCGGCGGCGTTCTGACGCTCGTTCTTCTCGCTCTGCGCTATTCACCGCTTGCGGCACCTGCCAGCGCTACCCGTCTCTTCCGCCATCTCGCGGATCGCAAGGCCGGCATTCCCTATGGAATTGCGCTGGGTGCTGCGGGGCTTCTCGCCTTTCCGTCCAGCCCGCTGGGTGAATGGGCGCTGGCCAACATGTAATCTCCCAATCGTAAAGATCTTCATTAAGATTGCATTCATCACCTTTCTAAGCGGCTTGTTAACCGTAATTTGACCTTTGCTGGGCAGGGTCCCTATCAACGCAAGCTGTGCGTTGAATCTGGGATCAGGCGGATGAACGCTTCACGTGTCATAATTCTTGGCGTTGCAGTTGTGGCAGCTGTTGCTGCCGGCTGGCTTGCCAAGAACATGGCCTCCGCACCGCCGGAACTGGTGGCTGTTCAGCAGCCCGAGCAGGCCCCGGCGCTTGCGCTCGAAGACGTGCTCGTTCTCGGCGAAACCGTGGCGATGGGGTCGACCATCGAAGGTCAGCTGCGCTGGCAGCCCTGGCCGAAGGATGCGGTGTCCGAAGGCTTCATCACACGCACTGCCGAACCCGAAGCCTTGGAAACGCTGAACGGCTCGGTTGCCAAGGTCGAGATCTATGCCGGCGAGCCGCTGCGGCGCTCCAAGCTGATCGGGCAGGGGCAAAGCTTCATGTCTTCGATTTTGCCGACCGGCAAGCGCGCGGTGGCCACGCAGATCGCAGCCGACACGTCGGCCGGCGGTTTCATTCTTCCCAACGACACCGTTGATGTCATCATGACCCGCCGTGCAACCGGTGAAGGTGCGGCCGGCGAGGGGTTCACGACCGAAACCATCCTGCAGAACATCCGCGTGCTGGCCATCGATCAGGCCATTCAGGAAGACGAAGAAGGCAAGCGCGTCAGGGTTGGCCAGACCGCCACGCTGGAGCTCACGCCGCAGCAGGCCGAGATCATTACGGTTGCGCAGCAGATGGCCGATCGTTTGACGCTGGCTTTGCGCCCGATCACGGAATCGCAGGAAAAGAACCTGGCTGAAGCCGATCACCTCGTGAACCGCGCCGACAAGCGGGGAACGGTCCGCTTGATCAAGTCGGGCGAGATTTCAGAACAGGATGCCCGCTGATGACTGCTGTTCGGAAACAAGCCTGGGGCAAGACCATCGGTCGCAAGACGGCCCTTGTTCTGGCTGCGCTGATGCTCATGCCGGGCAGCCCGGCGATCACCACGGCGCAGGCCGGCGGTGAGATGGTCGGCAGCTACAGAAGCGGTCAGGCGATCAAGCTTGGCCTGAACAAGTCCTTCGTCCTGGAGCTCGGCTCGGACGCCTATGACATTCTGGTGGCGAACCCCGCAGTTGCCGATGCAGTCACGCGCACGGCACGGCGCATCTATCTGTTCGGCAAGAGCATTGGCCAGACCAACATCATCGTGTTCGGCTCCAATGGCGAGCAGATCGCCAATTATGAAATCACGGTGGAACGCGATGTGGCGGGGCTGGAAGGCTATCTCGAGCGCTTCATTCCGGGTTCCGACATCAGCGTGGAGCTGCTGAACGACAATGTTGTCCTGACCGGCACGGTGAACACGCCGCTCGACGCATCGCGCGCAGCGCAGCTGGCCACGATTTTCGTGAGCGGCGGTGAAGCGACGACCGGCCAGTTTTCGCAGACCGCGTCAGGCGGTGATGCTTCTGCCGGCGTGTCGATCAACAATCCCGACAACACGCGCCGCGGCAGCAAGATCGTCAATCTGATCCAGATCGTCGGCGAAGATCAGGTCACGCTCAAAGTGACGGTGGCGGAAGTGAACCGCAACGTCATGAAGCAGCTCGGCGTCAGCATCATCGGTCAGGCCGAAGGCATTCAGTTCGGCTCGGTCCTGGGGGATGGGCGTTCCATGCTCCAGGCCGGTAGCGGTCTGGGCGGTGCTTCGCTCCTGCAGGGATCGATCACGGCCATGGAACAGTCCGGTGTGCTGCGTACGCTGGCCGAGCCGACCCTGACCGCAATTTCGGGAGAGCAGGCTACCTTCCGGGTCGGCGGTGAATTCAACGTGCCATCGGCGGTCGATACGGACGATGACGGCAACCGTGAAATCACATTGTCGAAGATCGAATACGGCATCGGGCTCGAGTTCCTGCCGACGGTTCTTTCGCCGGGGCGGATCAGCCTGAAGGTCAGAACATCGGTGTCGGAACCCACGAGCGAAGCCACCGCACAGTCGAATGGCGTCAGCATCCTGTCGCTGCGCAAGCGACTTGCGGATACGACAGTTGAACTGCCGTCCGGCGGATCCATGATGATTGCCGGCCTTGTGCAGGATGATCTGCGCCAATCCGTGAACGCAACACCCGGCCTGTCCAAGATCCCTGTACTCGGCACGCTGTTTCGCAGCCGCCAGTTCACGCGCAACGAGACCGAGCTCGTGATCATCGTCACGCCCTATCTCGCGCGCCCCGTGGCACGCAACGAGCTGGCGAGGCCGGACGACAATTTCACTCCTGCAAGCGATGGCGCCGGCTTCTTTCTGGGCAAGGTCAATCGCGTTTACGGAACGATGAAGACCAACCTTCCGAACGGCCGTTATCACGGCGTCGTCGGCTACATCTACAAGTGAGCAAGGGTCGCGCGGCCATGGCATCCCAGGCAAACAGCGTTGCGTTCAAGGTGCCGGGCCGGCTGGCTGCGGCGTCGGCATGTCTTGCGGTGGCGCTCCTTGCGGGCTGCTCGACGGGCCATCGGGACTCGGTCACCGTTGGCGCCATTCCCGACGATTATCGCACCAACCACCCGATCATCGTGGGCGAAAAAGAGCGCAAGATCGATTTGCCAGTCGGCATGGCGGATCGCCGGATGACCGCGATGCAGCGTACCGCGCTCGAAGGCTTCCTGGCGCAGTATGATGCGGATGCGCAGCCGACCGTGACGATCATCGTGCCGAGTGGCTCGGCCAACGAGATCGCGGCATCGAATGTATCGCATGACATGATGGCGGTGCTGCGCCGCAACGGTGTGCCGGCACACCGGATCGCGACTGCCGCCTATCGGGCCGAAGCCACGGAAACCAACGCGCCGATCCGCGTCACCTTCAATGCGATGCAAGCCTATACGCAGCCTTGCGGGCGCTGGCCTAAGGATATTGGCGACACCACGGACAACAAGCACTACGCCAATTTCGGTTGTTCCTATCAAAACAACCTGGCCGCACAGATCGCCAATCCAGCCGACCTTCTCGGGCCGCGCCGCCAAAGCGAGATCGATGCGGAAAATCGCGGCGTTGCGATCGGCAACTACAAGCGGAAGGAAACCACCTTCACCCCGACCATCGACTACGACCAGAACTGACGGGCGGAACCGGTATCGATGAGCAATCTCGCCTTTGAAACGGATTTTGCCGAAAGCGAACAGGACACAGCCGCCCTGCGCGCGCTGCGGCCGATCCCGCGCATTTCCATTCAAGCCTTCTGCGAAACCGAAGGCGTTGCGGGTCCGATCACGCGGGTGGCCGAAGACCGGCGCATGGCGAAGGCGCATCTCAAGGTTCACATGGGCGGGATCGCCACCGCGCTCGACCTTTATCATACGGCGCCGACGCCCAATCTGATCATCCTGGAATCGCGTCAGGAACCGCGTGAACTGGTGGCTGCCTTGCGGCAACTCGCGGATGTCTGCGACCCCAGCACGAAGGTCGTGGTTGTCGGCCACTACAACGACGTATGGCTTTATCGCGAACTGATCCGCTCCGGCATTTCCGAATATGTCGTCGCGCCGATCTCGATGGCCGACATGCTGACGGTGATCTCCGGCATCTTCGTTGACCCGGAAGCCGCACCGCTTGGCCGCTCGATCGCCTTTATCGGCGCCAAGGGCGGGGTGGGTTCGTCCACGATGGCGCATAATCTCGGCTGGGCGATCTCGACGCTGTTTGCGTCCGAAACCGTTGTCGCCGACATGGATCTTCCCTTCGGCACGGCCAATATCGACTTCGACCAGGATCCTGCGCAAGGCATCGCCGAGGCGGTGTTTGCGCCGGAAAGGATCGATGAAGTCTATCTCGATCGCCTGCTCGCGCAATGTGCCGACAAGCTGTCGCTGCTTGCGGCACCCTCGACGCTCGAGCGCACCTATGATTTCGAGCCGGATGCCTTTCAGCAGATCATCGACACTGCCCAGCGCAGCGCGCCGATGCTGGTGCTCGATCTGCCCCATACCTGGAACGGCTGGACCAAGACCACGCTGATGCAGGCCGACGAGGTGGTGATTACGGCAGCGCCGGAACTCGCCAATCTCAGAAACACCAAGAACCTCGTCGATACGTTGCGCACGCTTCGGCCCAACGATGCGGCGCCCAAGCTGATCCTCAACCAAGCGGGCATGCCGAAGCGGCCGGAAATCTCGGCAAGCGATTTTGCCGAACCGCTCGATCTCACGCCTTTGGCCGTGATCCCGTTTGATCCGCAGTTCTTCGGAACGGCGTCGAACAATGGCCGGATGCTGGGAGAAATGGATGCCAAGCACGCCACCGTGCAGATCCTTAACGATATTGCCCACATTCTGACGGGCCGCAGCGAGATCAGGCCGCGCAAGCGTTCGGGCCTGGCTGATCTTCTGGGAAAACTGAAGAGCGCAAAGAAGTAGCGCCGAGCGTTTGAAGGGCGTGGAGTAAGAACCGATGTTCGGTAAACGAGGCAATGATGCTGGTGTGCGGGAGCTCCCGGAGTTCCGCCCGCCCGCAACGGCGCAGCAGCCGTCGCGCGCCCCCGTGCCGTCGCGCGCCCCTATACCGTCGCGCGAAGCCAAGCCCAGCAATCAAGCGCCTGCACCGGCGATCTCGGCACCGCCCAAGCGTGCCGCCAATGTGCCCCCATCCACGCCCGAAGCACCGCGGCGGCCGGACCGCGCGCGTAGCGAAAGCTATTACGACACCAAGAGCCAGGTGTTTTCGGCCCTGATCGACACGATCGACCTGTCGCAGCTCGCCAAGCTCGATCCGGAAACGGCGCGCGAGGAAATTCGCGACATCGTCAACGACATTATCGGCATCAAGAATTTCGCGATGTCGATCGCCGAGCAGGAAGAACTGCTCGAAGATATCTGCAACGACGTTCTGGGCTATGGCCCGCTCGAGCCGCTGCTTGCGCGCGACGATATCGCCGACATCATGGTCAACGGCTCGCGGCAGGTCTATATCGAGGTGAACGGCAAGGTCGAACAGACCGGCATTCGCTTTCGCGACAACCAGCAGCTTCTCAACATCTGCCAGCGCATCGTGTCGCAGGTCGGACGCCGCGTCGATGAAAGCTCGCCGATCTGCGATGCGCGCTTGCCCGACGGTTCGCGCGTCAATGTCATCGCACCGCCGTTGGCGATCGATGGCGCGGCGCTCACCATCCGCAAGTTCAAGAAGGACAAGCTGACGCTCGATCAGCTGGTCAAGTTCGGAGCCATTTCGCCGGAAGGGGCGGAAGTGCTCAAGATTATCGGCAGAGTGCGCTGCAATGTCGTCATTTCAGGCGGTACGGGCTCGGGTAAAACCACGCTTCTGAACTGCCTCACCAACTATATCGACCGCGACGAGCGCGTCATCACCTGCGAAGATTCCGCCGAACTGCAGCTGCAGCAGCCACATGTGGTGCGCCTCGAAACGCGTCCGCCCAATCTCGAAGGCGAGGGCGAGGTCACGATGCGCGATCTCGTGAAGAACTGCCTGCGTATGCGGCCCGAGCGCATCATCGTCGGCGAAGTGCGTGGGCCCGAAGTGTTCGATCTGCTGCAGGCGATGAACACCGGCCATGACGGCTCGATGGGCACGATCCACTCCAACAGCCCGCGCGAATGCCTGAATCGCGTGGAATCCATGATCGCCATGGGCGGGTTCTCCCTGCCGCAAAAGACGGTGCGCGAGATCGTGGTGGGCTCCGTCGACATCATCATCCAGGCCGCGCGTTTGCGCGACGGGTCGCGTCGCATCACCCACATCACGGAAGTGGTGGGCATGGAAGGCGATGTCGTGATCACGCAGGATCTCGTACTCTACAACATCAAGGGCGAGGATCAGAACGGCCGCCTGATCGGCGAGCATGTGTCGACCGGCATCGGCCGTCCCGCCTTCTGGGATCGCGCCCGCTATTATGGCGAGGAAGCACGGCTGGCGACCGCCCTTGAAGCCATGGAGAAGCGCGCCGTATGACGGCGCGCGGAGCAACCCGATGAACAGTTCGGTTCTGCTTCTCGTTCTTCTGGCTGGCGTCAGCGCCGGCCTTGTCGCCTATGTCTTCCTGTTCGACCGGATTGCCGCGGAAAAGAAGGCCGGGCGCCGGTTGCAGACGGTGAAGTCTGCCGAAACGTCGCGCGCCAAGCTCAAGGCAACGCGCGACCGCGCCGCCGAAATCGCCAAGCGCCGCAAGTCGGTGCAGGATTCGCTGAAGGATCTCGAGGAAAAGCAGAAGATCCGCGACGCCAGCACCACCAAGCCGCCGCTGAAGATCCAGATCCGGCAGGCCGGCATGGCCGTGACGATGGAGCGCTTCTACCTTTATTCCGCCTTGTCCGGACTGGCGCTGACCCTTGTCGGCTTCATCCTGGGGATGCCGCTTTATCTTCTGCCGGGCGTGCTTTTGGCCGGGGCCGTCGGATTGCCGCGCTGGTTCGTTTCGTTCAAGCGCAAGCGGCGCGTGAAAGCCTTCCTGACCGAGTTTCCCAACGCGCTTGACGTAATCGTTCGTGCGGTGAAATCCGGTTTGCCGCTGAACGATGGCATCCGGCTGATCGCCAATGAAAGCCGCGAGCCGGTGAAAACGGAATTCCGCCGCATCGTGGAAGCGCAGCAGCTGGGACTCTCGGTGCCCGAGGCCGCCTTGCGCATGGGCGAAACGATGCCGTGCCCGGAAGCCAACTTCTTCGGCATCGTGATTCAGATCCAGAGCCAGGCGGGCGGCAATCTGTCGGAAGCGCTCGGCAACCTGTCGCGCGTTTTGCGCGACCGCAAGCGAATGAAGGACAAGGTCAATGCGCTGTCGATGGAAGCAAAGGCCTCGGCCGCCATCATCGGAGCGCTGCCCTTCATCGTGGCGATCCTCGTGTACCTGTCGAGCCCGGCCTACATCATGCCGCTTTTCACCACGAGCACGGGCAATCTGATCCTTGTTGCTTCCGGCATCTGGATGTCGATCGGCCTGTTCGTGATGCGCAGCATGATCAATTTCGAGGTCTGATCCGGCGATGATGGATGCGATCTATTCCGTTATCGAAGACCCGGCGATCGCCATGGCCGTGCTGGTCTCGCTCGCGGTTTTCGCCACGATCTACACCGTGCTGCCGGCACTGAGCGGCGGGTCTTCGCTGAAGACGCGGATGAAGACCGTTGCGCTGGAACGCGACGAGTTGCGTGCCAAGCAGCGCGCGCGGCTGGCCGCCGAAGCCGATCGCCGCCGCAAGGGCGGGGGACTGCGTGAGGAACAATCGGTCAGCATGCGTGCGGTGGTCGACCGGCTCGATCTGCGCCGCGCTTTGGCGGATGAAAGCACGATCACGGCTCTGCGTGTGGCCGGCTTTCGCGGCCAGAACCCGCTGACGCGCTTTCTGTTCTTCCGCCTCGTTCTGCCTTTCGTCGGCCTGGCGCTGGTGCTGTTTTATCTGTTCGTGATGGGCGGGCTGGCCGAGAAGCCGTTCTTCATCAAGGCTTTCGTTTGCGTGCTCGGCGCTTATGCCGGGTTCTACATGCCGGTGCTCTACGTCACCAACCGCGCATCCAAGCGCAAGGCATCGATCCAGGCCGCCTGGCCGGATGCGCTCGACCTGATGCTGATTTGCGTCGAATCCGGCATGTCGATCGAGGCCGCTTTCCGCAAGGTGGCAGAAGAGATCGGCGCGCAGTCGGTGGAGCTGGCGGAGGAGTTCATTCTCACAAATGCCGAGCTTTCCTTTCTGCAGGAGCGCCGGCAGGCCTATGAAAATCTCGGCGCGCGCACCGGGTTGGACACGGTGAAAAGCGTGACGCAGGCACTGATCCAGGCCGAGCGCTACGGAACGCCGGTGTCGTCCGCTTTGCGCGTGTTGGCGCAGGAAAGCCGCGAACTGCGCATGAACGCAGCCGAAAAGAAGGCCGCAGCCCTGCCGCCGAAGTTGACCGTGCCGATGATCCTGTTCTTTCTCCCGGTGCTGTTTGCCGTGATCCTGGGACCAGCGGGCATTCAGGTCTCGGAGCGGTTCGGATCCGGGGAAGCCGCGCGGCCGAGCGAATAGAATGACGGGAAACGGGCGGCGATCACGTCTCGTTCGGCAGAGCCGCCCGGATCGCTGATCCGGCCAGCCGTGCCGTCGACAAAAGCTGGTCGAGACCATGCCCGCTGCGGGCTTTTGCGGACAAACCGAACATGGTCGTTGCCACGAAGTCCGTCACCGCGTCTGCCTTGTCAGGATGGCGCGCCGCGACATAGTCATGGATATCGGCTTCCACTGCGATGTTGTAGGCAAGAGCCGCTTCCCGGGCATCGGCATCGTTGCATCGCGTTCCTTCGACGACGAGACAACCAGCGGCTTTCGGATTGTCGGAGTAGTGGCGTGCAGCCTCCTCCAACAGCGTCGCCAGGCATTCGCCGACGGATCGATCAGGCCTCAATATCTCCGCAAGCGGGATGGCGCCGACATCGGCATACCGCTCGAGAACGCGGGCATAAAGACCCTGCTTGCTGCCGAAGGCGGAATAGAAGCTTGGTGGATTGATGCCGAGCGCGTCCGTCACCTCCGCAACGCTGACCGCATCATAGCCACGGGCGTGGAACAGGTCCTTGGCGACTGCAACGGCATGTTCGGGATCGAAGCGACGAGGGCGGCCACGTCCGCGCGATGTTTTTGTATCTTCCACTACAAATTCCGTTGACCGCTTGATTGTCGCGATTTACATAGCGCCTCCTAAATTATTCCTCAAGGATGCGGTATGGCAATGTTCAAGGATAAGACGGTTCTCGTTCTGGGTGGAAGCCGCGGGATTGGCGCTGCGATCGTTCGGCGCTTCGCGGATGATGGTGCAAATGTAACCTTCACCTATGCAGGCTCGAAGGATGCGGCCGAAAGCCTGGCTGCTCAGACCGGGAGCAAAGCCGTACGCACCGACAGCGCCGATCGGGACGCGGTGATCGCAACCGTGCGTGAGAGCGGACCGCTCGATGTTCTGGTGGTCAATTCCGGCTTCGCGATCTTCGGCGACCCACTCGATCAGGATCCGGATGAAATCGACCGCCTGTTCCAGGTCAACGTTCACGCGCCCTACCACGCGTCGGTCGAGGCTGCACGGCAGATGCCGGAGGGCGGACGGATCATCGTGATCGGCTCGGTAAACGGCGACCGCATGCCCGTTCCCGGCATGGCATCCTATGCGCTGAGCAAATCGGCCTTGCAGGGGCTGGCACGGGGCTTGGCACGAGACTTCGGACCGCGCGGCATCACGATCAACATCGTCCAGCCCGGACCGATCGATACCGACGCCAATCCGGCGGAAGGACCCATGCGCGACCTGATGCACAGCTTCATGGCGATCAAGCGCCACGGCAAGCCGGAAGAGGTCGCAGGCATGGTGGCTTGGCTCGCGGGGCCTGAGGCTGGCTTCGTAACCGGTGCGATGCACACGATCGATGGCGCCTTTGGTGCTTAGGTTCGTTTGAGCGACCGGATGAAACAGCGCGACGGCCTGAACGGCTGTCGCGCTTTCTCTGACTTCTGCCTAGTCGCTCATTGGGCGGCGAAATCCTGTTGGGCCGCCATAGAGATAACCGATCCGCTCCACGGCGGCGGTCAGGGATTCACGGGTGACACACATCGTGTGGCCGCTGGCGTGGATGATTTCGTCGGGACCGGTGACGATGGCGACGTGGCCGTTCCAGAAAACGAGGTCGCCGCGCTTCAGAAGTGCCATGTCGGGGCCGGGCTGAACCGCTTCGCCGATCGTGCTTGCCTGCATGTCGGTGTCGCGCAGGGCGTAATGACCGGCCATGCGCATGGCTAGTTGCACGATGCCGGAACAATCGATGCCGAAGCCCGATGCGCCGCCCCAGAGATAGGGTGTGTTGATCAGGCTTTCGGCGACGTCGACATAATCGAGCGCGGCGTGTGGGAGTGGCTGCAGATGCTTGGTGATCAGCGCTTCGCCGTTTTCCAGCAGGGAATAGCCGGTGCCGCGCGCTTCCGCTTCACCGGTGATATGAACGAGGCTGCCGATCGACAGGCTGCGGCGGCGGGGAAACCGCAGGTCGGGGCCTGGATAAACGAAGGTGCGCGGTGCGGTGACGATGTGGGTGGGCTGGTTCAGCGCCGGTGCGAGCGCGTCGGCCTGGACATAGCCGACATAACCATCCGCAGCCTGGATCCAGGCAAAGCCGTCGGCCTGATCGAACACGCGCACGTCTTCGCCATGCAGGATCTGGGTGTCCATGCCGGCTTCAAACGTCGGTTTGCGCAGGAGATCGACGACGGGCGCGACGATGCGGGCCGGCTGGCCTTCAACGAAATCGCGCGCTTCCACCTGTCCGCTGAGGCGGATGTCGGCGAGGTCGTCGCGAAAGGCGTGAAGGCGGCGATCGAGAACGGTCATGTCGGTAAGTCCCGTGCTTTGGCAATGATGGTGTCGCCGATTGTTTCGACGAACAATGACCCTTCTACGGTCCGGCGCACGAGAACGTTGCGCCGGTCCGCTTCGTCGCGATGGCGCGACACGAGCTTCATCGCGCCCATCGTGTCGAGCGCGCGCGTGATCACCGGTTTGGTGACGCTGAGCTTGGCCGCGAGCCCGCGGATCGTATGCGGTGGCGGATCGAGGTAGATGGTGAGCAAGATCGCCATCTGCCGGGTGGTCAGATCCGGCGCGTCATCGAGCACCTGGGCAAGCAGAACGGAGCGCCACAGTCCAAGTGCCTGGCCGGGACGTAAGGTGACCGGCATGGGGTGCAGGCTCGTATTCGTTTCGGGTCCGTATCAAGCTAGACCCTAAACGAAGCGTTCGCAAGCGTTCCGCTTACGCGCCGAAGCGCCGTGTCAAAAGGCGTTCAAGCGCGCGAATGCCTTGCGCCTCGCCCCCAACCGGACAATGCGGGCGGTCTGCGGTACTCCAGCCATAGATGTCGAAATGCGCCCAGCTACGAGCCTTTTCAACGAACTTGCTCAGAAAGAGGGCCGCGGTAACCGCGCCTGCCATGCCGTCGGCATTGACGTTGTTGGTGTCGGCGATCTTGGACGACAGGCGGGCTGCATAAGGCTTGTAGAGCGGCAAACGCCACAAGGGATCCGCAGTGGCTTCGGCAGCGGTCGCGATGTCGAAGGCAAGCGCGGTGTCGTCGGTGAAGAAGGGCGGCACTTCCGGTCCGAGCGCCACGCGGGCGGCACCGGTCAGCGTCGCCATGTCGATCAGAAGATCGGGGCTTTCCTCGTCGGCGAGCGCCAGCGCATCGGCCAGAACGAGGCGGCCTTCCGCATCCGTGTTGCCGATCTCGACGGTGATGCCCTTGCGGCTTTGCAGGACATCGCTTGGACGAAAGGCATTGCCGGCGATGGCGTTTTCAACGGCGGGGATGAGAACGCGCAGGCGGATGTCGAGCTTGGCGGCCATCAGCATGGAAGCGAGGCCGAGCACGTTGGCAGCGCCGCCCATGTCCTTTTTCATGAGGAGCATGTTGCTGGCAGGCTTGATATCAAGGCCGCCGGTGTCGAAACACACGCCCTTGCCAACCAGCGTCACCTTCGGCGATCCGCTCTTGCCCCATGTCAGGTCGATCAACCGCGGCGCCTGGTCGGATGCGCGGCCGACCGCATGGATCATCGGAAAACTGGCCTTGAGCAGAGCGTCGCCCGTGGTGACCTCGACTTTGGCCTTGAAGCGGGTCCCAAGCGTGCGCACGGCTTCTTCCAGCTGTGCCGGGCCCATGTCGTTGGTGGGTGTGTTGATGAGATCGCGGGTGAGAAACACGCCATCGGCGATGCGGCCGACATGGGCGGCATCGACATCATCGTCGACCGCTACGCGCAGGGCTCGCGTCGGCTTCTTGCCGTAGCGCTGAAAGGAATAAGCGCCGAGCATCGTGCCGAGAGCGGCAAGCGTCGCGTCGCCGGGCACATCGGCGAAATACCAGTCGCCGGCAGGCAGTGCGCGGGCGAGTGCGCCGCTCGACAGCGCCGTCAGTCCGCCGTCATCGGAAGCGCCCATGCCGCACAAGGCGCCGCCGAGCTGGCCATTGTCGGTGGGAAAGCACAGAACGCGGCCGGCTTCGCCCGAAAAGTCCTGCAGCTTCGCCCATTCACGCGCGGCAGCAGGCCATGCGGCGTCGGACCCGTTCTTTGATGCAAGATAGATCGGCAATGCGCCGCTTGGTTGCTTGGAAAGAAGTTCAACGGGCATGGCGTCAGTTCATCCTGATCTGCAATCGGCTGAACACTGTTCTACGGCGGGGCGGAGCGCCTGTCGACCGCAGCCGGGGAGCAAGGTGGACGGTTTAACGCTCCGTTAGGGTTAACGGAATATTGCTTGAGGCAGCAGGGTTGAGGGCAGGGGCGCCGCGGATGTCCACGAGAGTTCAGATCGTTTCGAAAGCCAAGCCTTTGCTCAAGGCCGGTCTGGCTCTCATGCTCGCAGCCGGCGTTGCCGCTTGTTCCAACACCAGCCGTGAAACCACGGGCTCCATCGCACCGGCGGCTTCCGGGCGCGCGATCGAGCAGATGTCGACCCGCGAGTTGCAGGGTGTGGCGCAGCGGCTTGGCCAATCCTACGCCAAGCAGCCCAACGACAAGGCGACCGCGCTGCGCTACGCCGCCGTTTTGCAGATGAGCGGCAGCACCGACCAGGCGCTGGCCGTGATGCGCAAGTCTGCGATCGATCATCCCAAGGATCGGGACGTGCTTGCCGCCTATGGCAAGGCGCTTGCGGCCGACGGTCAGTTCGAGCCGGCCTTGCAGGCCGTGCGCCGCGCGCAGACGCCGGAATATCCGGACTGGCGGCTCGTATCGGCGGAAGCGGCCATCCTCGATCAGCTCGGCCAGAATGCCGAAGCGCGCAATCTTTATACCCGCGCGCTGGAGCTGAAGCCGGGCGAGCCTTCCGTTCTGTCGAACCTTGGAATGTCCTATGTTCTGACAGGCGACCTCAAGATCGCCGAAGCCACGATGCGCAAGGCCGTTTCCGCACCGGGCGCCGACAGCCGCGTGCGTCAGAACCTGGCGCTGGTGGTGGGATTGCAGGGGCGGTTCGCGGAAGCCGAAGCGATTGCCAGCCAAGAACTTTCGCCCGATCAGGCCAAGGCCAATGTCGCCTATCTCCGAGGCATGCTGGCGCAGCAGAACGCCTGGAACGATCTCGAGAAGGAAGACAAGGCGCGAAGAACCAACTGAGATCCTTCCGCGCCTTGCTCCTCTGTCTACCGGAAGCGCCCCTGAGGCGCTTCTTTTGCGTCGGAAGCCTTGCTCCTAGAACTTCCAGGTCAGGCGCACGCCGGTTGACTCCAGACCATCATTCGAAGGGCCGAGATTGGCGTTCGAGATGTGGTTGAGGAAGACTTCGGCGCCGAGCTTTTCGGTGATGTCCACGCCGGCCGTGGCCTGAAGGTGGAACAGGATGTTCGAGCCGAGATCGCGCTCACTGCCTTCGTCATTGGTGCGCTTGGAGTCGGTGTTGACCGAGCCGCCGAGGCTGAAGCCGAGATAGAAGCGCTGCGTCAGATAGGCCTGCCAGTTCAGGCCGGCATAAAGAACGTGGATCGGATCATCGGAGATCGCGATATCCGTGCCGATATAGGGACGCGGCGAACCAATGGGCTTGAGGACGTCGAAGCTCGGGAACAGGAACTCGCCATTCACGACACCGCCATCGAAGGACTCCGGCGTGAACGGTCCGGCATCATAAGCACCGCCGCCAAGGCGGACTTCGTATTTGTCGGCATTCTTGTCGAACTGGATGCCGCCAAGGAAGCCGGCTTCCTGTGACACGGCAGGCGTCACGCCCAGCGCCAGAACAGCCCCAAGCGCCAACAATGCTTTATTCATGATCGACGTCCCCAGCCGCCAGTGATTCGAGGCGAATTTACGCCTGCTGGCTGGATTGGGAATTGCTGTTAGTTAACGCCAATCGCAGCAGCGGAGATGTGTTGCGCAATCGCCACAAGCAAAAGCCGGCGCGCCTGAGGGCGCACCGGCTTCAAACGTTATCGCGGGATCGCGCTTGCCCGCTTACCGGGCGCGGCGGCGCTCGCCAACCGGCTGGAACGCGACCTTTGCATGGTAGCTGCAATAAGGGCTCGCATCCGTGGCTTCGTGGCCGCAGAAGCTGAAATCTTCCGACAGGGGATCGCCGTTGGGCCACTTGCAGGTGCGCTCGCTGAGTTCAACGAGATGCAGGCGTCGCGAAATCGGCACAACCACATCGCTCGCCGAACGCGTTTGCTGATTGGCGGCGGGTTCAGCGTCGAACTGCATCTGCAGCGCGTTCGCGCCAGCCGTGGAGCTGACGATGCGTGGCGGCTGCGAAGTGGTCGCCGGACGCGGCGCGGCGGTAACCGTGCGCTGGGCAGGCGCCGCCGTGGCAGCAATCTTCTTCTTTGCGGCGGGAGCAGCCGTGGCGCGGCCGCGGCTGGAAAGCTTCAGCCGGTGCACCTTGCCGATCACGGCATTGCGGCTGACATTGCCGAGCTGTGCGGCGATCTGGCTTGCGCTCAGACCTTCGGCCCACAGTTTCTTGAGGAGCTCAACCCGCTCGTCTGTCCAGTTCATGTTTCCACGCTCCGTTGACGGCACGGCAAGCCGAATCCGTCATCCCTCCAGTCGCTGAAACTGGATGGATGTGCTACATCTATTCGGTGATAAGGTTCGCCGTACGAAATCTTGTTATCTCGTGAGGTCAAACTAGTGGTCGCGTGACTCCCTGACAAGAGTCTGACCGGGCCCGCGAATCAGTTTCTTCGGTTTTCCCCAGCTTGAACGTGACCGCCGCAAGCTTCACGCAAGGGTAGAAGGACAGGGCGCCAAAGCCGATGAGTCGCCACCCAGATGATCGGGTCGAGCCATTGGTTTCCCCGGTCTGGCTGCGTTGACTTCAAAGGGGAAAACACCAATATTGCCAGCGTGAGGCCGCCCCGAGGGCGGCTTTTTACTTTCTGCAGCACCAAGGAAGCCAGGTTCGCCTGGCCCGCATCGCGCGGAGTTGAGACAATGACTGGATCGGCCACAGGATCGGCGCTTTTTAACACCTTTGCACGGGCACCCCTTGCTTTCGAGCGAGGCGAGGGCACGTGGCTGATCACGGTGGATGGCGAGCGATATCTCGATTTCGCCGGCGGCATCGCGGTCAACTCGCTCGGCCACTCGCATCCGCATCTCGTGCAGGCGCTGACGGACCAGGCTGGCAAGCTGTGGCACACGTCGAACCTTTATGAAGTGCCGCAACAGGAAAAGCTCGCCGAGCGTCTTGCCGCCGCGACCTTTGCGGACCGCGTCTTCTTCACCAATTCGGGTGCGGAAGCGCTGGAATGCGCGATCAAGACGGCGCGGCGCTATCATTACGCCAAAGGGAACGGGGACAAGTTCCGCATCCTGACCTTCGAAGGCGCGTTTCATGGCCGCACGCTGGCCACCATCGCTGCCGGCGGACAGGCGAAATATATCGAAGGCTTCGGTCCCAAGGTCGATGGCTTCGATCAGGTGCCGTTCAACGACATCGCTGCGGTCAAGGCCGCGATCACGCCTGAAACGGCGGCGATCCTGATCGAGCCGCTGCAGGGCGAGGGCGGCATTCGGCTTGCTCCGACGGCCTTTCTCACCGATCTGCGCGCGATCTGCGACGAGCAGGACCTGCTGTTGATCTTCGACGAGGTCCAGACCGGCATCGGCCGCACCGGCAAGCTTTTCGCCTATGAGCGCACGGGCGTGACCCCGGACATCATGGCGATCGCCAAGGGCATCGGCGGCGGCTTTCCCGTTGGCGCGTGCCTGGCATCGGAAGACGCCGCGGCGGGCATGGTGCCGGGCGTTCATGGCACGACCTTTGGCGGCAATCAGCTGGCGATGGCGGTGGGCAATGCCGTGCTCGACGTCGTTCTGGAAGAGGGCTTCCTGGAAGACATCGTGCGCAAGGCCAATGTGATGAAGCAGGGGCTGGCGGAGATCGCCGATACCTATCCGGATGTGGTGGAAGATATTCGCGGCGAAGGGCTGATGCTCGGATTGAAATGCAAGATGCCCAACACGATGGTGAACGCCAAGCTGCGCGACGAACATCTGCTGGCAGTGCCGGCCGGTGACAATGTGGTGCGCCTTCTGCCGCCCCTGACGCTGACCGACGAGGAAATCCGCGACGGCGTGGAGCGTATCCGCAAGGCCGCACAGGGTCTCAGCCAGGCGAATGGATCGGCAGCATGAGCATGACAGTTCGCCATTTCACTGACCTGTCCTCCATGACGTCGCAGCAGCTGCGCGCCATCATGGATGACGCCCATGCCCGCAAGACCCGATTGAAGGCCGGCGAGCGCTCGAAGCCGCTGGAAGGCAAGGCGCTGGCGATGATCTTCGACAAGCCGTCGACCCGCACGCGCGTGTCGTTCGATGTCGGCATGCGCCAGCTTGGCGGTGAGACCATCATGCTGACGGGCACGGAAATGCAGCTCGGCCGCTCCGAAACGATTGCCGATACGGCCAAGGTCCTGTCGCGCTATGTCGATGCGATCATGATCCGCACCACCGATCATGCACGGCTGATCGAGCTGACGGAAAACGCATCCGTGCCGGTGATCAACGGCCTGACCGACGAAACGCACCCGTGTCAGATCATGGCGGATCTGATGACCTTCGAGGAACATCGCGGTTCGGTGAAGGACAAGCTGTTCGCCTGGATGGGCGACGGCAACAATGTGCTGCATTCCCTGATGGAAGCCTCGGCGCAATTCGACTTCCGCTTGAACATCGCCGTGCCGGAAGGCAGCGAGCCGGTGGCGCGCTTCACCGACTGGTCCAACAACAATGGCGGCCGCATCACCTTCACCCGGACCGCCGAAGAGGCGGTCGATGGCGCCGATTGCGTGGTAACGGATACGTGGGTTTCCATGGGCTTTGAGGACAAGGCGCGCGGACACAACGTGTTCCTGCCCTATCAGGTCAACGAGAAGCTGATGGCGCGCGCACGGCCCGAGGCCCTGTTCATGCACTGCCTGCCCGCGCATCGCGGTGAGGAAGTGACAGACGAGGTCATCGATGGGCCGCATTCCGTTGTTTTCGACGAGGCTGAAAACCGGCTGCATGCGCAAAAGGCCGTGCTGGCCTGGTGTTTGTCGGCTGAAAAGCCTGCTCTAAGAAACGAGGCGACTGCTCTTGCCTGACACCAATCTGCGTTTGGGCGACTTCGGCGTCGCCGGCGACGATCATGTCGTGCCCTTCGAGGTCGCACCGCTCGATGTGCGCGGTCGTGCGGTCCAGCTCGGGCCGATGATCAACAGCATCCTTGAACGACATAATTATCCCGAGCCGGTGTCGCGCCTTCTGGCCGAAGCGATCGTGCTCACGGTGCTGATCGGCACGTCCCTGAAATTCGAGGGCAAGTTCATCCTGCAAACGCGCACGGATGGACCGGTCGATCTGCTGGTTGCCGACTTCTCCTCGCCGTCTTCGGTGCGCGGCTATGCGCGTTTCGATGCGGAGCGTGTGCAGGCGGCGATCGACGATCAGGCGATCACCTCGGCCGAACTGCTCGGCAACGGCGTTCTGGCGCTGACCATCGATCAAGGTCCGCACACCCAGCGCTATCAGGGTATCGTGCAGCTGGAAGCGACGTCCTTCGAGGATGTGGCGCGCATCTATTTCCGCCAGTCCGAGCAGATCCCGACCGAAGTGCGTCTGGCGGTCGCCAAGCAGATCGTGCCGGGCGATGGCGCGGCCAAGGAGCTTTGGCGCGCAGGCGGCATGCTTTCGCAGTTCCTGCCGCGCGCACCGGAACGCATGCAGGTGCGCGATCTGCCGGGTGGTGATGATCCGAACGAGGATATCGCCGACGGTCCGGAAGACAATGCCTGGCTGGAACTGGTCGCGCTGATGGACACGATCGAACCGGACGAGCTGTTCGACCCGACGGTCGGCGCCGAGCGGCTTTTGTATCGCCTGTTCAACGAGCATGGCGTGCGCGTGTTCGAAAGCGTCGAGGTCAAGGACGACTGCTCCTGCTCGCGCGAAAAGATCCAGGGCATTCTCGAAGGGTTTTCAGCTGAAGAGATCACCGAGACCACCGAAGACGATGGCCAGATCCATGTCAGCTGCGAGTTCTGCTCGACCCGCTACAGCTTCGATCCGGCCGAGTTCAAGGTGAAGCACTAGAGCAAAGTCAGCGAAGGTGCGCGGCGGTTTTGCGTCTGAATTCGCGCCTGGATACTGTCCTTAGTTCACGACGCGCGGTGTGTCCTGCGGTGCGTCGAGCGAGAAGGCCGGAATGTCCACGCTGAACACGGTGCCGTCCTCGCCGCGCATGTCATAGCGCCCGACCATGAAGCCGGACGGCGTGGTAAGTGGACAACCTGACGTGTATTGATAGCTGTCGCTGGGAGCCAGCTCCGGTTGTTCGCCAACCACCCCTTCGCCATCGACCGTTTCGACCTTGCCGCGGGCATCGGTGATCTGCCAATGGCGGGCAATCAGCGTCACCGTCTGGTCCGAGTTGTTGGCGATCGTGATGCGATAGGCCCAAAGATAATGGCTGTCGTCGGGATCGGAGCGATCTTCGAGATAGAAGGGCTCGGCGGTGACTTCGATGTCATGGGTGATGGCGCGATACATGATCACCTAATCCTTCCGCCACCACCTTGGTTGCAAGCGCGTCTGCGGAGGCTTGCCCCACAGGCGCTGCTTTCAGACGAACCCTAGATCCGCGACAAAGCCTGATCGAAGTCGGCGATCAAATCGTCGCTGTCTTCCAGGCCGGTGGAAAAGCGCAGCGTGCCTTCGCCGATGCCAAGTTCCGCACGCGCTTCCGGCTTGAGGTTCTTGTGCGTGGTCGTGGCCGGATGGGTGATCAGGCTCTTGGCGTCGCCGAGATTGTTGGAAATCAGCACGATATCCAGCGCGTTGGCGAGGCCGAAGGCCGCCGTCTTGTCCTTCAGCTCGAAGCAGATCAGCGTCGAGCCGCCGGTCATCTGGCGCGCGATAATGTCGGCCTGCGGGTGATCCTTGCGACCGGGATAGATGACCTTCGACACTTTGGGATGATCGGCCAGGAAGTCGGCGATCTTGCCCGCGCTTTCCGTCTGCTGCTTGACGCGCAGCGGCAGCGTTTCCAGTCCCTTCAACAGGGTCCAGGCATTGAACGGCGACAGGCTCGGGCCGGTATGGCGGAAATAGTCCTGCAGCTTTTCCTCGATCCACGTCTTGTCCGACAGGATCACGCCGCCCAGGCACCGGCCCTGGCCGTCGATATGCTTGGTGGCCGAATAAACCACGACATGCGCGCCGAGTTCGAGCGGCTTCTGCTGCAAGGGCGTGGCGAAAACGTTGTCGACCACGAGGCGCGCGCCGATCCCGTTGGCGATTCTAGCGACGGCTGCGATATCCACCACTTCCAGTGTCGGATTGGTCGGGCTTTCGAGGAAGAACAGCTTGGTGTTGGGGCGCACGGCCTGTTCCCAGGCCTGCAGATCGCGGCCATCAACCAGTGTCGCCTCGATGCCGTAGCGCGGCATCAGCGTTTCGATGATCCAGCGGCAGGAGCCGAACAGCGCGCGGGCCGCAACCACATGATCACCGGCTCGAACGTCGCACAACAAGGCGGCGGCGATCGCGGCCATGCCGGATGCTGTGGCGCGCGCGTCTTCCGCACCTTCCAGCGCGCACATGCGCTTTTCGAACACGTCGTTGGTAGGGTTGGCATAGCGGGAATAGATGAAGCCCGGCTCTTCGCCCTTGAAGCGAGCTTCCGCCTGTTCGGCCGTGTCGTAAACAAAGCCTTGGGTCAGATGGATCGCTTCGGAAACTTCACCGAAGTTAGATCGCAGAGCGCCCGCATGGACGAGGGTCGTGGCGGGTTTCCAGTTGTGCGTGTTGTTGCTCATCGTCCTTACCCATTCTTGACACCGGGCACAAAAAAACCGGCCGCGACGTCGCAACCGGTCCAAAAGGCTTCACGCCCACGGTCCTTTAGCGACTTGTTTAACGTGGCTGCAAGCCGACCGGCAAATCACCACGGGATAAAGGTCCTTTAAACCCGTACTGAGCCTTGCGTCAACCTTGCGCTTTGGCCATCGTCGCGCCCGCGTAGGAGTTAGGCAAACGGTGCGAACAGGCATTCTTCCCGATCGAGACATCGCAGCGCTGTTTCAAAACGGCGCGCTGACGACGGGTCGTGCGCTCGACGCCGACCAGATCCAGCCGGCGAGCCTCGACCTGCGCCTAGGTGCCACGGCCTATCGTGTGCGCGCAAGCTTCCTGCCCGGTCAGGCGAGCACGGTTGAAGCCAAGCTTGAGCGTTTGAAGCTGCACGAGATCGATCTCAGCGCCGGTGCGGTGCTGGAAACCGGCTGCGTTTACATCGTGCCGCTGCTGGAAGCGCTGGCGCTGCCCGGCGAAATCGCTGCTTCCGCCAATCCGAAAAGCTCCACCGGCCGCCTCGATATCTTTACCCGCGTGATGACCGATCACGGCCAGGAGTTCGACAAGATCCCTGCAGGCTATAACGGCCCGCTTTATCTCGAAGTCTCGCCACGCACGTTTCCGATCGTCGTGCGCACCGGATCGCGTTTGTCGCAGATCCGCTTCCGGACCGGAGCTTCCCTGCTCGACGGACCGGCCTTGCTCGATCTGCACGAGCGCAAAACGTTGGTGGCGTCCGAGCAGCCGAATATTTCGGGCGGCGGCATTGCCCTTTCGATCGATCTGAAGGGGACCGGCGGCGGTGTGATCGGCTATCGCGGCAAGCATCATACCGGCGTGGTGGATGTCGACAAACGCGGGGCGCAGGATGCCGCCGACTTCTGGGAGCCGCTGACGGATCGCGGCCAAGGCGAGCTGATCCTTGATCCAGACGAATTCTATATTCTCGTATCGCGCGAAGCCGTGCATGTGCCGCCGGATTATGCGGCAGAGATGACGCCGTTCGATCCGCTGGTTGGCGAATTCCGCGTTCATTACGCCGGCTTCTTCGATCCCGGCTTCGGCCATTCGCAGGCCGGCGGCACGGGCAGCCGTGCGGTGCTGGAAGTGCGCAGCCACGAAGTGCCGTTCATTCTCGAACATGGCCAGATCGTCGGCCGTCTCGTTTACGAGCACATGCAGGGTCGGCCGGACGCGCTTTACGGCGCGGACCTGCAGTCGAACTACCAGGCACAGGGTCTGAAGCTGTCCAAGCATTTCCGCTGAAGCGGGTTGCGTGCTGAACAGAGTGTGATCGCCGCGCAGCTATATTAGCGGTAACCGAACTGCATGCCACGCGTTGATGCATCAACAAAGGCTGCCTGGTTGGGAATCGCATGTATTATATCGCGCTGGCGACGGACTATGACGGAACGCTTGCCACGAATGGAAAGGTTTCTCCCGAAACTCTGGCGGCGCTAAAGCGCTTCAAGGATAGCGGACGCAAGCTCATCCTCGTCACCGGACGGGAACTCCCCGACCTCAAGAAAGCCTTTCCCGAGTTCAAGCTGTTCAACAAGATCGTCGCGGAAAACGGTGCGCTGATCTACACGCCGGCCAGCGAGGAAGAACGCGTCATCGCCACGCCGCCGCCACCGGCTTTCATTGACGCGATGAAGACGCGCGGCGTTGATCGAATGTCGGTCGGCCGCGCGATCGTTGCGACTTGGGAGCCGCATCAGACAACCGCCCTCGACCTGATCCGGGAACAGGGGCTGGAGCTCGAAATCATCTTCAACAAGAGCGCGGTGATGATCCTGCAAAGCGGGGTCAACAAGGCGACCGGGCTAGATGCCGCCCTCGGTGATCTCGGCTTTTCCGCCCACAACGTGATCGGGATCGGTGACGCGGAAAACGATCACGCGCTGCTTCGCCGCTGCGGTCTGGGTGTTGCCGTCGCCAATGCAATCCCGGCGCTGAAGGAAACGGCCGACCTGGTGATGCGCTCGGAGCGCGGCCGGGGCGTCGAAAACCTGATCGATCGCATCCTGAAGAAGGGCGGCGAGGAACCGCTCGTCCGCAAGCAGGTGCTGACCATCGGCTGCAATGACGACGATACGCCCGTCTCGCTTTGGCCAACCGACACCGTTCTGATCGCCGGCACGTCCGGCATCGGCAAGTCGACGCTGGCAACCGCTCTGACCGAACGCTTCGTGGAAAAGGATTTCCAGTTCTGCGTTTTCGATCCCGAAGGCGATTATGACGGGCTGGAGAATGCGGTGGTGGTCGGCGACGGCGAATCCGCTCCGACACAGGAACAGGCGCTGCAGCTGCTCGAGCAAGGCGACACGAATGTCGTGGTCAGCACGCTCGCCCTGGAATTGGACGAGCGGCCGCCCTTCTTTACGGCCTTCTTGCCCGAACTTGGACAGTTGCGCTCGCGCTGCGCCCGCCCGCATTGGCTGATCGTGGATGAAACACATCACCTGATGCCCAAGCGCCGGGAAGACACGCCGCTCGTCTTGTCGGTGCGCTTTCCCGGCATGATCATGATCACTGTGCATCCGGACTCCGTGTCGGCCGATGCGCTCAAGCTCGCCACGGCGGTGATTGCGCTGGGGCCGGAAGGCGACAAGGTAATCAAGAAGTTCTGCGCCATGACCGGCCGCGAAATGCCGAAAGGCGTGAAGCCGGCATCGGACGAGCAGGTGCTGTTCTGGCGACCGGACGACGAGGACGCACCGCGCGCGATCACGCCGATCAAGCCGCGGCAGTCGCGCAAGCGCCATTCCCGCAAATATGCGGTCGGGTCGCTCAACGAGCAGGGCAGTTTCTATTTCCGCGGTCCAGGCGACAAGATGAACCTGCGGATCCAGAACCTGATGATCTTCGTGCAGGTCGCGGAAGGGATCGACGAAGACACGTGGCTGCATCACCTGCGCGCCGGCGACTTCTCGAAATGGTTCAAGAAGCAGCTGCGCGACGACGAGATGGCACAAGAAGCGCGGGTGATCGAGCAGGACGAGAGCCTGTCGCCGGATGACACCCGCAAGGGCATCATCGAAGCGGTGCGCCGGCGCTACACAGCCCCGGATGCAGCGCCGGAATGAGGGAAACGGCCGGCTTCAACCTTGTGTCCCTTACACGAGCGGCGAGGCATCCTATCTGAACGGGATCATCCCAAGCAGAAGGAAGCATGCCATGTCCGAACTCGACGCGGCTCAATCCGGCCAATTCTCCATCGGCGGCTCCCTTACCGTCAATCGCCTCGGCTTCGGCGCCATGCGGATCACGGGTCACGGCATCTGGGGGCCGCCCGAAGATCATGATGAAAGCATCCGAGCGCTGAAGCGGGTGCCTGAACTCGGCATCAACTTCATCGACACGGCCAACTCCTATGGACCAGATGTGTCGGAAGAGCTGATCCGCGAAGCGCTTCACCCTTATGGTAGCGACATGCTGATCGCCACCAAGGGCGGTCTGACGCGCGAAGGACCAAATGTCTGGACCCCCAAAGGCGATCCCGATCACCTGATCGAGGAAGCCAAGAAGAGCCTGAAGAAGCTCGGCGTGGAGCAGATCGACCTTTGGCAGCTGCATCGTATCGATTCAAATGTGGATCGCAGCGAGCAGTTCGATGCCATCAAGTCGCTGATTGACCAGGGTATCATCCGCCATGCGGGTCTCAGCGAAGTGTCGGTCGAGGAAATCGAGGCAGCGTCGAAGGTCTTCCCGGTCGCCACCGTGCAGAACCGCTACAACTTGGTGGCCCGGGGCAGCGAGGATGTTCTCGAACACTGCGAAGCCAACAAGATCGGCTTCATCCCCTGGGCTCCGCTGGCATCGGGCGATCTCGCGAAGGAAGGCAGCCTTCTCGACACGATCGCGCGTGAACATGGCGCGTCGCCGAGCCAGATCGCGCTTGCCTGGATCCTGAAGCGTTCACCGGTGATGCTGCCCATTCCGGGCACGTCGAAGGTGAAGCATCTCGAGGAGAATGTCGCCGGTGCCGCCATTCAGCTGACCGATGGCGAATTTGCAGCGCTCGACGAAGAAGGCCGCAAGGGCTGAGCGCTTACGGTCAAAGCGGACAACAAAAAAGGGCGGGACCGAAGTCCCGCCCTTTTTGCTTACTGCTTGTAAGGATCCTGCTGGAAGTTCCGGATGATCCGGCCGCCGCTGTCGCCGCGCGGTCCGCCACGATCACCACGATCCTCTGCCCGATCGCGACGGTCTTCGCGTCGATCACGACGCTCTTCACGGCGGTCGTCGCGACGATCCTCGCGCCAATCCTGGCGCGCTTCACGACGGTCCTCGCGCCGATCTTCACGGCGATCACGGCGGTCGTGGCGATCCCATCCACCGTGACGCTCCCAGCGGGCACGGTCACGATAGAAGGAGCGGCCGCGATAATGGTTGTCCCAGTAGTTGCCCACCGAGAAGCTCACCACAGGCGCGCCGATATAGGAAATGACGCGCTCACCGGTGTAGCGGCGTCCGTTCTGGACATAAGCGAGATAGTTGGACGACATCCAGCCGCGCTGCGGGCCATAGGACACATCGCACCAGGAGCGGTTGCTGAGGCAGCCGTAAACGCGCACGCTGTTGCCGGACGACACGACGTTGACGGCTGGATACTCCGTCGACGGGCCAGCCCGCAGGTTGACGTTGGTGGTTGCGATGGCCGTGGAGGCCGCCGAAGCGATGCCGGGGAGACCAGCGGCTACAACCAAGGCAGCCACACCCAAGATCTTCTTATTCATAGGTACCTCTTTCGTATTGGCCGCAAACCAACTGGCTGCGATTTGGTTCCTTCTAGCCGACGGCGTCTAAGCCAGGGCTGAATGCCTTTGACAGGTTCTGTTCATCTGATGGCGAGCGTGCCCGGTGCGGCATCTGCGCTGGCATTTCGGTGCTTGAAGCAGGCAACAGGTGCTCCTGGCACACCAGCACCCGAACGCAAGGCAGCCTGCAGCATGGGCTACAAGCCAGCAAACGGCTCAGTCGGAAGGATGGCTTTTCATTTTTTCGTGCAGGCTTAAGGTGGGCCCTCATTCTGAACGGGGGAACAGAGTGCCACATCCGCTCATCACCTATTTCGAACGTCGCGACAGCCTTTCGACTGAAGAAAAAGCGATCCTTGAGCGGATCACGCATAATCGAGAAAGTTTTCCGGCGCGGACGCTGATCATCCGGCAGGGCAGTCAGCCAGCACGCAGCTGTGTTCTGCTGCAAGGCATCGCCTTTCGCGAGCATCTGCTGCGCAGCGGCAAGAGGATGATCAGCGCGGTTCATATCGCCGGTGACTTCCTCGATCTTCACGGCTTGCTGCTGGCGAAGATGGATCATGATGTGCGCTCTGCAGGCGAATGCACGGTTGCATGGATCGCGCATAAGGAGATCGTGAAGATCAGCGAGACGCACCCGCATCTCGGACGGTTGCTGTGGATGACGATCGCGGCCGATGCGTCCCTGACACGGGCAGCGGTTTCCGTCGTTGGACGCCTGAACCCGCCCGCCAAGCTCGCGCATATGGCGTGCGAACTTTACCTGCGAATGGCCGATGTGGGGCTCGCCAGAAACCTGTCGTTCGATCTCGCTGTCACACAACTCGACTTGGCCGACATGTTCGGCCTGTCCACCGTTCACCTCAATCGCAGCATGCAGGTCTTGCGCTCAACCGGCGCGATCTCATGGGAAGGACAACGGGTGGTGATCCACGACTGGGACAGGCTGACCGAGATCGCAGAGTTCGATCCGACCTATCTCAACCTGGAGCCAAAACGGCGGTAATGCAGCAGGAACGCTGCTTCCCGCTCTTCGCCCGGTCTTATCTTAACGCGGCGTTCAGGAACCAGTCATCGACGCCTCCTAGGATCTGGGTTCGCGAAGAACGCAGAAACGGAGGTTTCCATGGACAGACGACATTTCATCACAGGCTTGTTCGGACTTGCCGGCGCCGTTGCCGTTGCCAAGGTCGTCGGCCCCACCGAAGCCGATGCAGCTGTTGTGAAACCGGAAGGCATTCTGGACGAGCTTGATGCATCGACGCCGGAAGTCACCGAGATCGATCATCGCCGCGGGCACCGCGACCGCCGCCGCCATGGCCGTCATCTGCACGATCGCCGCCATCGGCGTCGGCGCGTGACCCGCCGTGTCTGCCGCCGCGTTCGCCGTCACGGCCGCTGGGAACGCCGCTGCTGGCGCGAGCGCGTCTGGATCAACATCTAGGTTCGATGGAAAGCCTTGGCCCCCGTGCCAGGGCTTTTCACGTTACGGCGCATGTCAGGGAAACTGGAGCGGGTAGCGGGAATCGAACCCGCGCGTTCAGCTTGGGAAGCTGACAAGCTACCATTACATCATACCCGCGCGATCCTAGCGGTAGCATGAGGCCGTGCGGTCCGCAATCGGACGCGCGCTGCCTTGATCCCGCCGGACTGGCTTTGTATGCGGCGGGAACAACGATCATGGAGTGCAACGGATAATGTCAGGTGGCGTGACGCGGTTTCTAGGTGACAGCCCTCTGCGCGTTCTGATCAAGCTGATCATAGTTTCGCTCCTGGTGGGCATGGTCCTGGCGTTCCTGGATTGGAGCCCGTGGGACGTGTTCTACTGGTTCGCCGATCTGTTCAATGCGGTCTGGTACTTCACCTTTTCAACCTTCGATCGGTTCACGAGCTACCTTCTGTTGGGTGCCGCAATCGTCGTGCCGGTGTTCCTTTTGCTGCGCCTGCTGAGCTATCGGCGCTAGGCGAAGGCGGCTGCCGTTTCGAACAGGATAGCGTGGCGGGCGGCGACTGCGTCCACATCGCGCGAATAACCGCCGCCGATCACCCCGCAAAGCGGAACGCCGGCCGCGCGGACGGTTTCGATCACGAAGCGATCGCGGGCGCGCAGACCATCATCCGTCAGGCAAAGCCGACCGAGCCGGTCGTCGCGATGGGGATCGACGCCCGCATTATAGAAAACGAGATCCGGCTGCTGGTGGAGCAGGCCGGGCAAATATTGGCCAAGCGTTTCCAGATAGGCCGCATCGTCCAGGGCGTCGTCGAGCGGGACATCCAGGTCGGACACAGCCTTTTGCATCGGATAGTTGCGCGCGCCATGCATGGAAAAGGTGAAGGCGCGGCGCTCGCCGCCGAGGATGTCCGCCGTGCCGTCACCTTGATGAACGTCGAGGTCGACGATCAGGATGCGATGCACTTCGTGGCTGGAAAGAAGAGCAAGACTGGCCACCGCCACATCGTTAAGGGTGCAGAAGCCAGCACCCTGCGCCTGGCGTGCGTGATGGCTGCCGCCTGCGGCATTGCAGGCGATGCCGCTTTCCAGCGCAATCCGCGCCGCCATCAGCGTGCCAGCGGTTGCAAGCTGGGCGCGGCGCGAAACGCGCTCGCTCACAGGAAAGCCGATATCGCGCTCGATGGCCGGCGGCACGGCGCAGGCAACGACCTGATCGATATAGGCCGGGCTATGCGCGAGCTTCAGCAGCGAGGGATGCAAAAGATCGGGCTGATGCAGATTGTCCGCACCCACCAGGCCGCGCGCCTCCAGCACTCGCATCAGGGCACTGTACTTGCCCATCGGAAAGCGATGGGCAGGATCGAACTTCGCGTCGTAATCGGGATGGTGGACAATCGGCAGGCGCATCGGCGATGAGATAGGGCCGCGCGGGCTACGGCCCAAGGTTCAGATCGTGCGCTTGGCCCATTCTTCCGTGCCGCTGTCACGCAACTGGCTGAGCTGCGTCACGCCGAGCCTAGTTGCATGATCCGAAAGACCGCTCAGGATGCGGCTTGGCAGGCCCGGTCCGCCATAGATCATGCCGGTATAGATCTGCACGAGATCGGCGCCGGCACGGATTTTCTGCAGGGCAGTCTCGGCTGTTTCCACACCGCCGGCACCGATCAAGGCCAGGGCCGGGCCGACACGGCTGCGCATCTTGGCAAGCATCACGGTGGACGGCACGAACAAGGGCCGGCCGGACAAGCCGCCTGTTTCCTTGCTTTGATGATCCGAAAGACGCGGGCGGGCTATCGTGGTGTTGGAGACGATCAGCCCTTCGATGCCGCTTTTCAGAACTGCGTCGGCGATGGCGTCCAGTGCGAGATCATCCAGATCCGGCGCGATCTTCAGGAAGATAGGCGGCTTGGCGCTCTGGCGGGCGCGCTCCTCGCAGACCACGTCGAGCAGCTGCGCCAGTGCTTCCGGGTCCTGCAGACCGCGCAAACCCGGCGTGTTGGGCGAGGAAATGTTGACGGTGATGTAGGAGGCGAGATCGGCGAAACGGGCGACACCCAGCCGGTAATCCGCCATGCGGTCGGCGCTATCCTTGTTGGCACCGATGTTGACGCCGAGGATGCCGCGCCGCGCGCGACGGCTCAGGCGGGCATAAGCGGCGTCATGACCTTCGTTGTTGAAACCGAGCCGGTTGATGATCGCTTCGTCCTTTACCAGCCGGAAGATGCGCGGTTTTGGATTGCCGCCTTGCGGCTTCGGCGTGACCGTACCGACTTCGACAAAGCCGTAGCCGAGCTTCAAAAGCGCGTCCGGCACTTCGGCATTCTTGTCGTAACCGGCCGCCATGCCGAGCGGGTTTGGAAAGGACAAACCGGCCACCGTGGTCTTCAGGCGGCTGTCATCAACCGTACAGGCCGGCACAAGGCCGGTCTTAAGCGCGTTGATGGACATGCCATGCGCGGTTTCCGGGTCGAGGCGGAACACGGCACTGCGGCCAAGCGTGAACAGGTCGATCATCAGGCGTCCAGATCCGGAAAAGCGTGCGTGCCGTTTTCGTTGATGGGCAGAAGCTTTACCCACATCACGGCCGACAAAGGCAGCGGTGCATATAGATGCGGGAAGAGATCGCCGCCGCGCGACGGCTCGTAGCGCAAGCCCTCGCCGAGCGCCGCCTCGTCGATGGCGACGAGCAGCAGATCGGTCTGCCCGGCAAAATGCTTGGCAGCCGTTTCCTTGACCTGGGCGGCGGTGGAAAAATGGATGAAGCCGTCTGCTTCGTCGACGGGCGCACCCGTGAACTGGCCTGCGGCTTCGGCCTGCTGCCAAAGCGCTCGGGGTGTGATCTTATAGATGGTCATGAGCTTGCTATAGGCTGGCCATGCTTGTCGCGAAAGTTGGGTGACGCATTTCCGGCGCAAAAAGCCGTTAGAAAGTCCCTTCAGCAGGAGACATTTCCATGCACAAGACTTGTTTGAGCGCAGCACTTCTTCTTGGCCTAGGCGCCACGGCACATGCACAGGAAACCGAGCGCTTTCAGATGCAAAAGACCGATGGCGGTTATATCAGGATGAACACGCAGACTGGCGCGATGTCGATCTGCGAAGAACGGGACGCGCAGTTGATCTGCCGCACCGCCGTGGATGAAACGGCGGTGAAGACGGAACCGGCCGTTAGTCTGCAGGCACGCATCGATCGTCTGGAAGCGCGGGTGGCGACTTTAGAGCGCGAGCAGAGGAGCACGGACGCCGTGGCGGACGAAGAGTTCGACAAAGGCCTGGACCGCATGGAGCGCTTCTTTCGCGGCTTCATGGGGATCGTTCGTGAGTTTGACACAGGTTCCAAGGTCGAACCTGATCGAACCTGATCGTCAGAGCGTCTCGATCGGCTGATTATCGTCCGGTTCGCGTCCCGGGAACTCGACGGGCGCTTGATCCGGGCCGGGCGCCGGCTCCGGTCCAACGTCGGGCGAAGGCGGATCCTTTTGAGGGATCGGTTCTGGATCGGCCGGAAGCGGGTTCGGCACGGGTTCGGGCGTGGGCTGTTTGGGATCACTCATCAGAACGGCCTCAGATCGGTGTGGGACGTGGGCCCGGGCCGGGCACGGGAGACGGGTCTGGTGCGGGATCGGGTACAGGACTTGGTCCGGGATGCGGACCCGGTGCCGGATCCGGAAAAGGCTGTGGGGGTATGGCAGTCATGGCATCCTCCTCGGGCATCATCCTGGTTCCCTATAAAACGCCAGCCCGACAGCGATGTTCCGCCGGTCCGCTGGCCGACAACGCACCGGATGGAGTGACGCGGAGCGATCACATTTGAAGTGATAGAAGAAAACAGGACGGTGGGACGGCGTTCGCCCGGCGACGAACAGAGGATCCTGCTCTATTTCCTCGGCAAGGGCATGCATGCAGCCGGTGGTCTTCGGCCGTTCGGTTGCGGTACAAGCCGGTCCGAGTGATTATTTCGTTGAAGCAACTGTTGAGAATGGGAAGGGACAATCCATGAGCGACAAGGAAGACCGTATTCGCCAGCGGGCGTATGAGAAGTGGCAGAAGGAAGGTGAATCCCATGGCTGGCATGACCGCCACTGGGCCGAAGCCGAGGCGGAAGTCAGTGCCGAGGATCAGCCTCTGCCATCCGACGCTTCCACGACGCCGATGATGGACGACGCCGGCATGCCGAGCGATGAAGACATCAAGAGCGATGCCGGTTCTGCTGCCGCCAGTGCTGCGGTTTCGGGTGTAAACACCAAGAAATCGCGCAGTTCGGCTGCCGCCAAGAAGCCGGCAGCCCGGAAGGGCAAGACCGCTTAAGCCGTCGCCAGAAGCGCGACGGGGCAGTCTTTCAGGAGATCGGCGAGGCGCATTGTCTCGCCGATTGTCGTTTCGGCTGATGTCAGATGGTTGATCAGGCGACGATCAGTGAGGTCTGCTGGGATCACGATCGCCGTGTCGCCCCAGTCAGGTGTTTGCGAACCATCCTGATTGTAGAGCCCGAGCGGCAGGCGCGGAACGACGGCGAGCACGACGTCATCGCCCTGGCTGCGCAGATAGGCGGCGGCGTGATCGCGTTTTTCGCCAGTGATCTCAAGGGGTTGATAGTTGCCTGACGCGAAGAGATCGGGTCTGGCGTTGCGCAAGGCAAGGCCGGCGGCGATCAGGCGCTGCTTGGCGGTTCCGTCGGCGACAGCATTCGGCCATGGCCTCTGGTCGTTCGATGCAAGTGCCTGAGAAAGCTTGGTGAAATCGATGGCGCGGCGGTTGTCGGGGTCGACAAGGCTGAGATCTTCGCCTTCCGCACCCTGATAGATGTCGGGGATGCCGGGGGCGGTCAGCTTGATCAGGGTTTGGCTGAGAGCATTGATGCGGCCGGCCGCCATGATGGGCTTCAGTGTGGCGTCGAAGTCGCTGTGAAAGGCTTGATTTTCCTCGGCAAATAGACGCTCGGCATAGGCGAGAACGGCGCTCTCATAGGCTTCGTTGGTATCCGACCAGTCGGTGCGGCGCTTGGCTTCGCGGAGCGCTTTTTCGACGTAAGGAAGGAAGCGTTCTTTCAGAGAAGCCAATGTTTTGGGATCGGCTTCGCCCGTCCAGATGCCGGCAAGTGCTTGATATAAAAGCCATTCCGTATCGGTCTCGGGGGCAGGACCGTCGTCCAGCTGCTGCACGGCATCGGCATTCATGGAGCGCCAGCGGGCAACGGCTTTTGCCCATACATCGGGTGCTTCGGAGATCGCGTAGAGACGGGCGCGGGCATCTTCGCCGCGCTTGGTGTCGTGGGTGGAAGTGCCAAGCAAACCATGGGGTTGCTCGGAAACGCGGGCCTTCATCTTGTCGTGGAAACGCGCCACGGAACCGACCGGTTCGGCGGGATCGCAGCCGACTTCGTTGAGGGCGATGAGCTTGTTGAAGCGGTAGAAGAGGGTGTCTTCGACAGACTTCGCGGTGACCGGACCGGTCAATTGCTGGAAGCGAGTCGTAAATTCTGCAGCGCCATTCGACGATGTGGCAGCGCGAAACAGGCAATCCAGAACGGCATTAATGGCTGATTCAGCGATTTGGCTGGAGGTTTTTGCGTCGTTCGCGACCTGTTCGAGCAGGCGACGATCGTCGTCGCGAATACCTTCCTTGTTGATGTAGGTCCGATACACCGGGAAGGCGATGACGATGGCGGCGATCGCATCGCGAATGGCCTCGTCATCCAGCGGGGGGTGGATCGATTTTTTTGCGAGCGCAACAAGACCCTTCAACTCTGTCTCGAAGTTCTCCTTGACCATCACCTGCTTGGCACGGCGACGCTCTTCTTCAAGATCGACCGGCGCACCGAGGAGGTCGGCATAGGCCTGATCGAGTTCGGCGGTCTTGGAACCGTCGCTGAGGAGGTCGGCGATGGCTGCGGTGAATTCATAGCCGGTGGTGCCTTCGATCGGCCAGTCCTGAGGAAGGACTTCCTCGCCGTTGAGGATCTTTTCGACCACGAGATAAGTGTCGGGACCGATCGCTGCGCGCAGCTGGTCGAGATAGGTTTTGGGATCGGCGAGACCGTCGACATGATCGACACGCAGGCCATCGACCTGGCCCGACCGGACGAGTTCCAGGATCAGGCGGTGAACATCATCGAAGATGGCGGGGTCTTCGACGCGCACGCCGACGAGGCCGGTGACTTCAAAGAAGCGGCGATAGCTCAGATGCTTGCGCGCGGTTTTCCAGAAGGTGAGCTGATAAGGCTGGCGGGCATGCAGAGCTTCAAGGAAAGCACGGTCGCCGGACAGGTCGCCGACCGTCTCTGGCGTGATGCCCTCGATCGTATCGGGATGAAGCGGGAGATGGTTGTCGAAATAGGCGAGAACCGGCTTGCCGTTCTCGAACTTGAGCGCGATCTCGCCATCGGCGACGGCTTCGTCATAGGGCTTGCCGAGGATGGGCAGGGTGAGGCGCTCGCGCCAGTCGATGTCGAAGTGTCTGGCATAGGGGCTGTCGGGGCCAAGCTCGATCACGCTGCGCCACCACGGATTGTCGAGCGAAGCGGCCATGTGGTTGGGCACGATGTCGAGGATGAGGCCGAGACCATGCTGCTTGAGGGCAGCGCTCAACCGATCGAAGCCTTCGCGACCGCCGATCGCCGGATCGATCTCGTTGTGATCCGTGACGTCATAGCCGTGGGTGGAACCGGTTGCTGCCGAGAAGATCGGCGAGGCATAGACATGGCTGATGCCGAGCGTCTTCAGATAAGGCAGGATGGCGACGGCCTTGTCGAAGGTGAAGCCTTCGCGGAACTGCAGGCGATAGGTACTGGTGGGCAGCATCAGGATTTCGGGCGCTCCGCGCGCATCACCGCGCAAATGGATTGGAAGAAGGGGGCGTCGGCAAGGTCTTCGATCGGCACGGCGTTTTTCAGCCGCCAGTTGGGATAGCTGTCGATCGTGCCGGGCAGGTTGGTCGGCTTGTCTTCGCCGGTCAGATCGGCAAGACGCACGCCGGCCAGAAGCGATGGCGTGCGGGCGACCATGCCATGCGTGGCGACCATGATCGCCTCGGGCAGTTCAGAATGGGGATCCTTGGCGGCCATGTCGGCTTGTTTGCGGTTCGCTTGATCCAGCACGCCAAACCAGGCCATGCCGTCGATCAGTCTGGCGCGTTCGTCTGCACGCATTTCGCGCTGTTTCTGCGCCGCTGCGGCGTCGATCAAGCCGTGTTCAAAACGAAGATCGACATCGTCGCCGCGCCACCAGCCGCGCAGTGTGGGAAGGTCGTGGGTGGACAGGCAGGCTAGGGCGAGCGTCGGATAATCCTTGGGCGCGAAGAAGCCGGTCTCGTTCTTCTCGAAATACAGGATGCGATAGGACAAGATGCGGCTGTCGCGCATGACGTCCTGAAAGCCGTCCGGCACATAGCCGAGATCTTCGCCGATGATGACGGTGCCGTTTTCCTGCGACACTTCGGTGAGGATCCGCAGCATGTCCTCGATGGGATAATGCAGGTAAGCGCCGTTGGCGGGCTTGCCGCCTTTCGGCACGAGAAAGAGCTGCCACAGCGCCATCGCATGGTCGATGCGAAGCGCGCCGGCATGGCGGGTGAGCGCCTGCATGGTCTGGCGATATTGCGCAAAGTCGGTGCGGCGCATTGTGGTGGGCGAGGGCGGGGCGAGACCCCATTCCTGGCCTTCCGCCGTGAAGAAGTCCGGCGGCGCGCCGATCGTCATATCCGGCAAAACGAGATCCGGCGTGCTCCATGTCGCGGAGCCGTCGGGGGACTCGCCAACGGCGAAATCAAGGTAAAGACCGATCCGCATGCCGGCGTCGCGCGCAGCCTTCGCGGCATGGCCGAGCTGCGTGTCGGCCAGCCATTGCAGCCATAGGTGGAAGGACACGCTGTCGTGCTCTTCCTGCTCGAACGAGGCGACGGCCTGCGAGCGGATGTACTGGAAAGAACCCGGCCAGCTCAACCAGCCCGCGCCATAGCCACCGGCAACCATGGACGCTGACAGCGCTTCGAACAGGGCATGGCCGCGCAAGGGATCGCCGCCTTGATGGCAGAAGGCGTCGAAGCTGGTTCTCGCATAGCCTTCATCGGAGGGCCAGGCTTGCTGCCAGCGCTGCCAGATCCGGTGCAGGGCCGCCAGCTTGATGCGGGCGACGGCGACATAATCCACGGCGTCGAGCGCTCTCAAGGCGTCGAGATCGGCGGGATCGGCATCATCGGGCGCAAAGCCCGGCACATCATCCACGGCGATATAAAGCGGGTTCAGGAACAGCCGGTTGGAGGGCGAAAACGGGCTGCAGCGTGCAGGATCGGCAAGGAACGGGGCATGCAGCGGATTGACGCCGACGAACTCCGCTCCCGCTTGTGCCACCGTGCGGCTGACGGCGGCGAGATCGGCGAAATCGCCGATGCCCCAGTTGCGGGCCGAGCGCAGTTCGTAAAGCATCAGGGACACGCCCCATGCCGGGCTGGATGTGAGCCAGGCCGGAAGCGCGCAGGCGCTGCCGGGAACAGCGCGCATGACCGGGGGATTGGTCGATCCGGCGGCAGCAAGGCTTGCTTCCACCTGCGGCGCGTCCTCGCAAGGAATGCCGAGCGCGGTCAGAATGGCGCGCTTGGTGTCATCGGCGATGAAGAGTTCCTCGCCATCCCGCGCGGTGTGCTGCAGGCCGACACCGTAGTGCCGCGCCAGATCGTCCAATGCGTTGGTTTTCATGAAGTGAACTGAACTTTACCGATCATCGAGTGCGTAGAACATCGAATGCGGCGGCAGTGTTCCCGCATTCGCTTCGCCGATCGTCTTCGGCTCGGAAAACAGGATCGATCCGATAGCGGGCGGCACGGTCGCGGTTTCGCCGCTCAGATTGGCGCGCAGCGACAACCGCTTGGTGCCGAACTCCCAGTCAACGGCAAGAACATCGTCTTCGCTGACGACAACCGTTCCCGAATTGCCGGCGGCTTCAGCCAGAAGCGGCACGATCTTTTCCTGACGCAGCTTCAGCAGCTCCTTGTAGAAGGGCAGCCAGTCGCTGTTCTCCGCCTTGCTCCAGTCGATCCTGGACCGGGCAAACGTGTCTTCCTCGTTGGGATCGGGGATGACATTCTCCTCGTCGCGGAAATGCAGGAACTTGGCGAATTCCTGACGCCGACCCTTGCGAACGGCATCGGCCAGTTCGCCATGGAAGTCCGTGAAAAAGAAGAAGGGGTTGGTTTCACCCCATTCCTCACCCATGAACAGGAGAGGAATATGCGGCGACAACAGCAGAACCGCCGTCAGAACGCGCAACACGCCCGGGTCCGAAAGGCTGACCAGCCGTTCGCCATAGGCGCGGTTGCCGACCTGATCGTGGTTCTGCAGGAAGTCCACGAAGGCGGTTGGCGGCAGATGCGCGCTCGATTCACCGCGCGGTTCACCATCGGCATGCTTGGACGGTTCGCCCTGATAGGCGAAACCTTCCGCCAGGATGCGCGCGACCTGCTTCAGCGGCTGGTCGGCGAAGTCCTCGTAGTAGCTCTCGACCTCGCCGGAAGCGACCACATGGGCGGCGTTGTGGAAGTCGTCGTTCCACTCGCCGCTATGCAGCACGATCTCGCCATCCGGCCCGCGCTCATGCAGGGCGGTGATGTTGCGATTGTCTTCGGTGGTGGTGTGGACATGCCGGCCCGGGAAGGCGGCACGGATGCGCTGCGCGATCTCGACCAGGATCTCCACGGTGGAATCGGAATCGTGAACATGGTCCACGGCATCCAGACGCAAGCCGTCGAAGCGGTATTCGTCCAGCCAATACAGCGCGTTGTCGATGAAGAAGGGACGCACATCAGGCTTTTCATAGGCGATCGCACCGCCCCATGGCGTGTGGCGCTCGGGATGGAAGAACTCCGGTGCCAGCTTGGGCAGGTAGTTTCCGTCCGGGCCGAAGTGGTTATAAACCACGTCGAGAAAGATCATCAGGCCGTGGCCATGCGCGGCATCCACCAGCGCCTTGAGATCCTCCGGGGAGCCATAGGCATTGTGGGGCGCATAAAGCAGCACGCCATCATAGCCCCAGCCGCGGTTGCCGCCGAACTGGGCCACCGGCAAAAGCTCCACGGCAGTGATGCCGAGTTCAACCAGATAAGGAAGCTTTTCGATCGCCGCGCGGAACGTGCCTTCAGGCGTGAAGGTGCCGACATGCAGCTCGTAGAAAACGGCTTCTTCCCACCGACGGCCATTCCAGTCGGCGTTCTGCCACTGGTAGGACTTGGGGTCGGTCAGGAGCGAAGGACCATGCACGTCGCCCTGCTGGGCGCGCGAGGCGGGATCCGGCACGGTGAAGCCATCGGGAAACACGAACTGATAGGCGGCGCCCGGCGCGACGCCGGATTGCTCCACGGCAAACCAGCCGCGCGCGTCCCGCTGCATCGCGACGTCCGAGCCGTCGATGCGCAGGGATAGTTGATCGGTTCCGGGTGCCCACACCCGGAACCGAACCTTTTCATCATCCAGCCAGACCGGACCCCATTGGGTTTCGGTGGTGCTTGATGTCATTGCGTACTCTCCAGAAGAACAAGTGCGCGGCCTTCCACCCGGTAGTGGTTGCCGTCGATCTTTGCAGGACGCTTGGGTGAAGCGACCCCGGTTGCGGTGTCGATCAACAGGGTCCAGCCTTCTTCGAAGCCGGCTGGCACGGTGAAGTCGATCGGTTCGTAATGGGCGTTGAAGAGGATCGCGAGACGCTCTTCGGCACCGGCCAGAAGCACGGCCATCGAACGCGTCAGGCCATTGTCCCAATCGCCCTGTTCCATGCCCTCGCCATTGGGGCGAAGCCACTGAACGTCCTTGGTGCCCTGATCGTCCACGGTATCGGCATGCAGGAACTTGCGCTGGCCGAGCAGCGAACGGGTGCGGCGGATACGGATGACGTTGGACACGAAGGTGCGGAAGGCTTCATCGCGTTCGCTGATGCCGTCCCACTTCAGCCAGTTCATCTCGTTGTCCTGGCAATAGGAGTTGTTGTTACCCCCTTGCGTGCGGCCGATCTCGTCGCCCATCAGGAGCATCGGCGTGCCCTGCGACAGAAGCGTGGTGGCCATGAGATTGCGGCGCATGCAATCGCGCAGGTTCAGGATCTCTTCGTCGTCGGTCTCGCCTTCGACGCCGCAGTTCCAGCTCAGATTGTGCGAGTGGCCGTCATTGTTGTCTTCGCCATTCGCGTCATTGTGCTTCTCGTTGTAGGACACGACGTCCATCAGCGTGAAGCCGTCATGCGCGGTGACGAAGGACACGCAGGCCCAGGGCTTGCGGCCGCGCTTTTCGAACAGGTTCGACGCGCCGAGAAGATTGTTGGCGAGGTCCGGCGCCATGCCGTCGTCGCCCTTCCAGTAGGAACGGACATTGTCGCGATACTTGTCGTTCCATTCCGCCCAGCCCGGCGCATAGTTGCCGACCTGATAACCGCCCGGACCCGTATCCCACGGCTCGGCGATCATCTTCACGCCCGACAGAACCGGATCCTGGCGGATCGCGTCGAAGAACACGGCGGAGGGATCGAACTGGTCGCGGTCGCGGCCGAGCGTGGAAGCCAGATCGAAGCGGAAGCCGTCGACATGGCATTCCTGCACCCAGTAGCGCAGCGAATCCATCACCATCTGCAGCACGCGCTCATGGCGCAGGTTGACGTTGTTGCCGCAGCCGGTGGTGTCGTAATAATAGCGCGGATCGTCGGCGAGCACGTAGTAGCTCGCATTGTCGATGCCGCGGAACGACAGCGTCGGTCCGAGCTGGTTGCCTTCGGCGGTGTGGTTGTAGACCACGTCGAGGATGACCTCGATGCCCGCTTCATGAAGGCGGCGCACCATGACCTTGAATTCATGGATGCCGGCGCCCGGCGAGATGTAGCGCGTGGCGGGCGCAAAGAAGCCGACCGTGTTGTAGCCCCAATAATTGGTGAGGCCCTTTTCCACGAGGTGGCGGTCGTTGAAGAAGGACTGCGTCGGCATCAGTTCGACGGCAGTGACGCCGAGCTTCACGAGATGATCCACGACGTCGGGATCGGCGAGACCGGCAAAGGTGCCACGCAGATGCGGCGGCAGTTCTTCGCGAAGCGCCGTCATGCCCTTTACATGGGCCTCGTAGATCACCGTGTCCTGCCAGGGCACGTTCGGGTGGAAGTCGTTGCCCCAGGTGACGGCGGGATCGACCACGACGCATTTCGGCATGATCGACGCGGAATCGCGACGGTCGAACGACAGATCGGCGCGCGCGCTGCCGATACGATAGCCATGCGCGGCGTCGTGCCAGCGCATTTCACCGCGCAGTTCGAGCGCGTAAGGATCGATCAGAAGCTTGTTTGGGTTGAACCGGTGACCGGCTTCCGGCGCATACGGACCATAGACGCGGTAGCCGTAGAGCTGGCCCGGCCGCACGTCCGGCAGATAGCCGTGATAAACCTCATGCGTGTATTCGGGCAGCTCGATGCGTTCGATCTCGCGCCGACCGTTGCTGTCGAACAGGCACAGCTCGACCTTCGTCGCATTGGCGGAAAACAGGGCGAAGTTGGTCCCCAGACCATCCCATCGCGCACCGAGATGATTGGGAGAACCGGGAAGAACGCGACGGCTGGCCTGCGGCATGAAAGCTCACTATTCGGGACTTAGGAATATTGTGGCGAGTGGCGGGATCGTCAGGCTGAGCGAAGCCGGCCGCCCGTGACGGCCTGCTTCTTCCGCATTGATGGTCCAGTCGTTTAATACGTCCGAACCGCCAAAGCGTTCCGCATCAGAGTTGAAGATCTCGCGCCATTTTCCGCCAACCGGCACGCCGAGCTGATAATTCTCGCGCACGACCGGCGTCATGTTGGACACGACCAACACCGGCTTGGCGTCGTTCGTGCCCTTGCGGATAAAGGAGAACACGCTGTTCTCGGCGTCGCCACCTTCGATCCACTCGAAGCCGGCCGGATCGCAATCTAGCTCGTGCAAAGCGGGCGTGTCGCGATAAACGCGGTTCAGCTCGCGCACGAGATCCTGCACGCCGCGGTGCATCGGATCTTCCAGCAGGTGCCAGTCGATCGAGTGATCGTGGTTCCATTCCCGCTCCTGCGCGATCTCGCCGCCCATGAAGATGAGCTTCTTGCCGGGATGTCCCCACATGAAGGTGAGATAAGCGCGCAGATTGGCGAACTTCTGCCAGCGATCGCCCGGCATCTTGTTCAGAAGCGAGCCCTTGCCGTGAACGACCTCGTCATGGCTGAGCGGCAGAACGAAGTTCTCGGAATAGGCATAGACCATGCCGAAGGTCATCAGGTGGTGATGATACTTACGGTTGATCGGGTCTTCTTCCATGTAACGCAGGGTGTCGTTCATCCACCCCATGTTCCACTTGTAGGAAAAGCCCAGACCGCCGCTTTCAACGGGACGGCTGACATCCGGCCAGGCCGTGGATTCCTCGGCGATGGTGATGGCGCCGGGGAAGCGCTCGCCGATGCGCTGGTTGGTCTGCTTCAGGAAGTCGACCGCGTCGAGGTTCTCGCGGCCGCCGAAGCGGTTCGGGATCCATTCATCGGCGTTGCGCGAATAATCGAGGTAAAGCATCGAGGCCACGGCATCGACGCGTAGCGCGTCGACATGGAAGCGGTCGATCCAGTAGAGCGCGCTGGCCTGAAGGAAGTTCGACACTTCCAAACGGCCGAAATTGTAGATCAGCGTGTTCCAATCCTTGTGGAAGCCGAGACGCGGATCTTCGTGTTCATAGAGCGCCGTGCCATCGAAGCGCGCAAGCCCGTGCTGATCGGACGGAAAGTGCGCCGGCACCCAATCGGTGATGACACCGATCTCGGCCTGATGCAGGCGATCAACCAGGCGCGCGAAACCTTCCGGCGAGCCGAAGCGGCTGGTGGGCGCAAACAGCCCGACCGGCTGGTAGCCCCAGGACCCGGAGAAGGGATGCTCGGTGACCGGCATGAACTCCACATGGGTGAAGCCCATATCGGTGACATAAGGCACGAGCAGATCGGCGATCGTGTCGTAATCGAGCACTTCGTCATCGCCGGTCTTGCGCCAGGACGCCAGATGCAGCTCGTAAACCGAGATCGGCTTGTTCGTGGCCTGCGCTTCGGCGCGGGTCTGCATCCAGGTGTTATCGCGCCAGTCATGCTCCATTGCGCCGGACACAACGGATGCGGTTTTCGGCGGCAGCTCGGCATAGAAGCCGACCGGATCGGCCTTCAAGGGCAGAAGCTCGCCGTGAACGCCGAGGATCTCGTATTTATAAACCGAGCCCTTGCCGACGCCCGGCACGAACAATTCCCAAACGCCGACACCCCAACGCTTGCGCATGGGCAAACGACGGCCGTCCCAGGCGTTGAAGTCACCGACAACGCTGACGCGCCGGGCATTGGGCGCCCACACGGCAAACACCGTGCCTTCGACACCGTCGATTGTGGTGGGATGCGCGCCGAGGCGATTGTAGAATTCAAGATGGCGGCCTTCGCCGAGCAGGTATTCGTCCAGCTCGCCCAGTACCGCAGGGAAGCGGTACGGGTCTTCCTGGATCCATTCATGCTCGCCGGCCGTCATCTTCAGCCGGTAAGGAAAGCGCTCGGTCTTGCCTTCGATGAAGCTCGAAAAGAAGCCTTCGCGATGGATCTTCTCGAGCTCAGCCACAACGGCGTCGTTCTCGTCGATCACCGAAACGGTAGCGGCATAGGGGGCAAAGACGTTGATCGCTACAGGCTGGTTGTCGCCGGTCTGAAGACCCAGCACGGCAAAGACATTGCCATGACGGCCGCGAACGATCGCCTCGATATCCGAGGCATAGGCTGATTGTTTTTCGCTCATGCGATGGCCTCCGGGTTCAACAGTTCAAGCAGGCCCTGAAGCGGGACGCCCAGCCAGGCCGGGCGATTGGCAAGCTCATAGCCGACTTCGTAAACGGCCTTCTGGATGATGAAGAGGTCGAGCAGGGCCTGCGCGAACGCGTCGTCCTCGATCGCGGTGGCACAATCCTTGACGCCGGCAAAATAGGCGCTGAGGAATTCCGCGCTGACCGCATCACGCCAGCGACGTGCATGGCCGAGCGCCGCTTCCTGCGTTTCGCTCGAGCCCTCTTCCGTCACGCTGAAGGCGGCATAATCGAGCGAGCGCAGCATGCCGGCGACATCGCGCAGCGGCGAGAACTTGCCACGGCGCTCTTCCACCGACCGGCGCGGTTCGCCTTCGAAGTCGATGATCATGACGTCGTTTTGCGCCACCAGCAGCTGGCCGAGATGGTAATCGCCATGAATGCGCGAGCGCGCACCCGAAGGCTTCATGTCGGCCGCCTTGTTGATGCGCTTCAACAGCGCATCACGCTTCGAAAGCAGATCGCGCGCAGCGCTCGCCGTCTCGTCGTTCAACCCGCCGGCAGATGCCGCCAGACGATCGAGAACGGTGTTGGCTTCCTCGCTGGCTTCGCGAATCCAGCCCTTCAGATCGTCCGAGGTGATCGGCTCGACCGCAAAGGCCTGATCGTCGGTCTGCGTCGCCAGGGCGCAATGCAGTTCTGCCGTGCGCTGGCCGAGCACTTCGCCGACCGCAAGTGGGAAGGCGTAGGCGAGTGTGGCGTCGCTTTCCTCGTCGGCGGATGCCGTTTCGGTTCCGCGAAGCTCGTCTTCGATGCCGCGCTGCAAGGCCTCTGTCACAACCTTCCAGGCATCGCCCTGATTGCGCACAAAGGCGAAGGCGGACGCCAGCATGGTCGGTTCACCATCGGCAGGCCGATGCTCGATCGAGCCGAGATAGGCCGGCGTGTTTTCGAAATGCGCCACCTCGGTGAGGAAGCGCGCAACTTCGACATCCGGCTGAACACCGGCGCGCAGGCGGCGGTAGATCTTGAGAACCAGCTTGTCGCCGACCGCAATCGACAGGTTGCTTTGTTCCACGGCAAGCGGCTTGATCTCGTCATCGGCGGTTGTCTCGATCTCGGTCAGACCGGCACTGCCGGTGAACACGACCTGGCCTTCGCCATTGGCATCGAGAACCTGATTGTCGCGCATGCCTTGCAGAAGGCGGGCGGCCAAGTCTTCGTCCACGGCGCCGTCGATCAGCGCGCCGACGCGGTTGGTGCGGCGCAGCTTGGCGATCGTGTAGGGGAGCTTCGGTGCGCCATGGGTGATGTTTTCCTCACCCCAGCGCGACGACATCGGCAGGAAGTAACGCTGCTGTCCGCCATCGATCTCGGCATCCACGATCGACAGAACATGCTGGCCATCGCCGAGTTCACCGATGAGATGGACGTCGGCATTGCGCACGCGGCGGTCCTTGGCGCCGAACCAGCGCTGCAGCTGCAGGAACTGCGGCAGCATGTCGGCGTCGAAGGTGCGCTTGTCGCGTGTGCTCAAAGCCGTGTCGACACGGCCGTCGCGCGTGGTCAGCGTGATGAATTCGGGCAGGATTTCCGGCGCGACCTGGTGCCAGGACGGAGCCTGCGCCTCGTCGGCCAGCACGAACCAGTAGAAGCCGTAAGCCGGCAAAGTCACGAGATAAGGCAGGTCGCCGACCGGCGGGAAGGCGGAACGGCCGAGAAGTTCGATCGGCACGGCACCCTTCCAGCGCGACAGGTCGAGTTCGACAGCCTGGGCTGCGCGCGACAGGTTGGCTACGCAAAGGATCGAGTTGCCTTCATGCTCGCGCACATAGGCCAGGATCTTGCGGTTGCCGGGATAAAGCAGGGTCATCTCGCCCCGGCCGAATTCCGGATGCTCCTTGCGCACGGCAACGATGCGGCGCATCCAGTTCAAAAGCGAGGACGGGTCGCGATCCTGCGCTTCCACATTGATCGTCTGGAAGCCGTAGTTGGGATCAAGGATCGCGGGCAGGTAAAGCGCCTGCGGATTGGCGCGCGAGAAGCCGCCATTGCGATCCGGCGACCACTGCATCGGCGTGCGAACGCCATCGCGATCGCCGAGATAATAGTTGTCGCCCATGCCGATTTCGTCGCCGTAATACAGGATCGGCGTGCCGGGCATGGACAAAAGCAGCGAGTTCATCAGCTCGATCTTGCGGCGATCGTTCTGCATCAGCGGTGCGAGACGGCGACGGATGCCGAGATTGATGCGTGCGCGGCTGTCTTCGGCATAGGTGCGCCAAAGATAATCGCGCTCCTGATCGGTCACCATTTCAAGCGTCAGCTCGTCATGGTTGCGCAGGAAGATGCCCCATTGGCAGCCTTCGGGAATGTCGGGTGTCTGGCGGATGATGTCGGTGAGCGGGTGCCGGTCTTCCTGGGCGACCGCCATATACATGCGCGGCATCAGCGGGAAGTGGAAGCCCATATGGCATTCGTCGCCCTCGCCGAAATAAGGCCGCGTGTCTTCCGGCCACTGGTTGGCTTCGGCGAGCAACATGCGGTCGGAATAGTTCTTGTCGAGCTCGGCCCTGATCTTCTTCAGGACATCATGCGTTTCGGGCAGGTTCTCGTTGTTGGTGCCTTCGCGCTCGATCAAATACGGGATCGCATCGAGGCGCAGACCGTCGACGCCCATGTCGAGCCAGTAGTTCATGACATCGACGACTTCCTTCAACACACGCGGGTTGTCGAAGTTGAGGTCGGGCTGGTGCGAATAAAAGCGGTGCCAGAAATAAGCGCCGGCGACCGGATCCCACGTCCAGTTCGACTTTTCCGTATCGGTGAAGATGATGCGGGTTTCGGGGAACTTGGTGTCGGTGTCCGACCACACATACATGTCGCGCGCCGGCGAACCTTCGGGCGAGTTGCGCGCTTCCTGGAACCAGGGATGCTGGTCGGAGGTGTGGTTGATGACGAGCTCGGTGATGACGCGCAGACCGCGGCGATGGGCTTCGTCGATGAAGCCGCGGAAGTCGGGCATCGTGCCGTATGACGGGTTGATCGAGGTGTAATCGGCGATGTCATAGCCATCGTCGCGCAGAGGCGAAGGGTAGAACGGCAGGAGCCAGATGGCGGTGGCGCCAAGCTGCTGCACATGGTCGAGCCGGCGCATCAGGCCCGCGAAGTCGCCCATGCCGTCGTCGTTGGAATCCTGGAACGCCTTGACGTGCAGCTGGTAGATAACGGCGTCCTTGTACCAGTCGGTCTGGGTACGGTCGATAATGCCGTCATCGGCAGCGGTCTGTGCGGTCGTGCTCGCTTCGGTCATGCTCTGCTCAATGATGTTCTTGCTTCGTCGGGATCCGGTCGCTGGTGGACGCGGTGCGCAATAGTCGGGTCAGGAACGCGGCGCGCCCGGCGGATAAAGACGCCAGATCGCATAGGGCCGCGTTTGCGGATCGAGTTCGATCGCATGCGACTTGCCGTGCCACGTGAAGTGGTTGCCGTGCAGCATGTCCTCGACCTCGATCGAGGCATCATCCGGCAGATCGAACTCCCAAAGCGGCACTTCGAACTGGCAGGACTGCACATTGTGCGGGTCGAGATTGACGTGGAACAGAAGGTAGTTCGACGTCGCCGGATCGAACTTGCCGTAATACAGGATGTTGTCGTTGTAGGCCTTGAAGAACTTCAAGGACGTGAACTGCTGCAGCGCCGGGTTTTCGCGGCGCAGGCGATTCACCAGACGGATGTCGTCCTGAATGTTGCCGGGCTGATCCATGTCCCAGATGCGGATCTGGTACTTCTCGGAATCGAGATATTCTTCCTTGCCGGGCATGGGTGCCGCATCGCAGATCTCGAAGCCGTTATAGATGCCGTAATTGCCGGCAAGCGTCGCCGCCAGCACCAGCCGCGTGCGAAAGCCGGGGCGGCCGGAGGTCTGGAGATAGACCGGATTGATGTCCGGCGTATTGGCGAAGAAGTTCGGCCGCATGAAATGGCGACAGTCTTCGGTGGTGAGCTCGGTCAGATATTGCTCGAGCTCCCACTTCTCGTTGCGCCAGGTGAAGTAGGAATAAGACTGCGAATAGCCGACCTTGCCGAGCCGCTTCATCACCTTGGGGCGCGTAAAGGCTTCGGCGAGGAAGATCACGTCGGGATGCTGTTCGTGCACTTCCGCGATCATCCACTCCCAGAACGGGAACGGCTTGGTATGCGGATTGTCGACGCGGAAGATCTTCACGCCATGCTCGACCCAGTACAGCACGACATCGCGCAGCGCATACCACAGGCCGGGAATGGCATCGCGGTAGAAGTGGACGTTGACGATGTCCTCGTACTTCTTGGGCGGATTTTCGGCGAACTTGATCGTGCCGTCCGGCCGCCAGTCGAACCATTCCGGATGCTCCTTGATCCAGGGATGGTCGGGCGAGCACTGGATGGCGAAGTCGAGCGCGATTTCGAGACCGTGTTCGTGGGCGGCGGCAACGAGCGCGTCGAAGTCCTCGATCGTGCCGAGTTCGGGATGCACGGCATCATGGCCGCCATCGACCGAACCGATCGCATAGGGACTGCCGACATCGTCCGGACCGGGCGTCAGCGTGTTGTTGCGACCCTTGCGGTTGGTCTTGCCGATCGGGTGGATCGGCGTGAAGTAAAGCACGTCGAAGCCGAGATCCTGCACATAAGGCAGGCGGTCGATGACATCGCGGAACGTGCCGTGACGGGTCTCGTCATCGGTCATCGAGCGCGGCATCAGCTCGTACCAGGCCGAGAAGGCTGCTGCCTTGCGATCGACCCAGATCGGCAGATCCTTGTCGTAGCGGGTGAGATTGGCGCGCGGGGCAGCCAGCTTCATCCAGCCCATGACCTCGTCGGACAAAAGCAGGTCGAGCAGCGCGCTCTCGTCCGTCGTGGAGGCCAACTGATCGGCAACGGGCAGGGCAGGCGCACCGTCGCGCGGGGTCTTCATCGCGGCTTCCACGAGGTGGCGGCCTTCGGTCAGCTCGAGCGTGACCTTCTGGCCGGCTGCGACCTTCTTGCGGATTTCATAGGCCCACTGCGCGTAAAGATCGCGCCAGGCAATGACCGTGAAAGCGGCCGGGCCGTTTTGCTCGAACACCAGTTCGCCGCGCCAGCGGTCGTTGATCACGAAGGTCAGCGGCGCTTCTTTCCACGCACCATCCTTGCCTTCGCGGTAAAGCAGGGCCGCGTCGAAGGTCTCGTGGCCGTCACCGAAGATGTCGGCTTCCACCACAAGCGTTTCACCCACGACCGTCTTGGCGGGAAAACGGCCGCCGTCAATTTCGGGATCGATGCCTTCGATGGCGATGCGGCGCTCAGCCAGCCAGTCCAGGCGGTCACGCGAAGAAGTGTTTCCGGTTTCCGCGATGGACGGCACCGAACGCACGGCAGTCTTTGATGCTGCACTCATGAATGATCCCCCCACATGTCGCTGTGGTTCAGTACATGGGACGAGGGAGCAAAGCGGCAATGCTTCGTTGCGGGAGAATGCGGAAACGAGCACGTCTGAAACATCAGGCGGAACCTTTGATGGGGCTGTCAGGGTCCTGACGGAAACTGGTCCCACGAAGGTTGGTTCCCGCGCAGATGCTGATGAACCGCGGCTGTCCGGTCCATCCGGCAAATACAGGCTTGCGCCGGGAGCGGGTAAGCCCTTGCGCCGCAAAGAAAAAGGGAGGCTTGCGGCCTCCCTTTGTGGTTGTGTTCAAGCTGTCAGGCAGCCCGCTTTTTCGCGATACGGGCGCGGATACTTTCCACATCCGCCCGCGGCGTCGCCGCAAACAGCGTCTTTGTGTATTCGTGCTGCGGATCGGAAAAGACCGCGTCGCGCGAGCCGTATTCCACTGCCTCGCCGTAATACATCACCATCACGTCGTCGGCGATATAGCGGACCACCGACAGGTCGTGGCTGATGAAGACATAGGTCAGCTGGAACTCGTCCTGCAGATCGGCAAGAAGGTTCAGCACCTGTGCCTGCACCGACAGATCGAGCGCGGATACCGGCTCGTCCAGCACCAGCAGGCGCGGGTTGAGCATGAGGGCGCGGGCGATTGCGATACGCTGGCGCTGGCCGCCTGAGAACATGTGCGGGTAGCGGTTGTAGTGCTCTTCCGCCAGACCGACCTTCTTCAGCATCGCCATGGCGCGGTCGCGCCGCTCGGAAGCGCTAACATTGGTGTTGATCTTGAGTGGTTCGCCCAGAACGTCGCCGATCTTCTGGCGCGGGTTGAGCGAGCCATAAGGGTTCTGGAACACGATCTGCACCTTGCGGCGCATGTCGGTGGTCAAAGCCGCCTTGTTGATGTCGATGGTCTCGTTATCGATCTTCAACTCGCCGGATGTCGCCGGATCGATCAGCGTGATGATGCGCGCGAGCGTGGACTTGCCGCAGCCGCTTTCGCCCACGATTGCCAGCGTCTTGCCCTTTTCGACGGAGAAGGACACGCCCTTGACCGCATGAACGGTGCGAGCCTTGGACAAGAAGCCGCCTGGCACGTGGTAATCGCGCTTGATGTCCTTGGCCTGAAGAACGATCTCGCTCATAGCGGGGCCTCCAAGGGTGGCGTCTTCACGGCGGATGCCGCTTCGAACTGATGCTGATAATCGCCGATGGTCGGCAGACGATCGCCGGTTGCATTGTCGGGCAGGGCCGCGAGCAGGGCCTTGGTGTAGTTGCTCTGCGGGTTCTCGAAGAGGGAGAGCACGTCGGCTTCCTCCATCTTGCGGCCCTTGTACTGCACCACGACGCGATCGGCGGTTTCGGCCACGACACCCATATTGTGGGTGATCATGATCAAGCCCATGCCGTGCTCTTCCTGCAGCGTCATCAGGAGATCGAGGATCTGCTTCTGGATCGTCACGTCAAGCGCGGTTGTCGGCTCGTCGGCGATCAGGAGCTTGGGATTGCAGGCGATCGCGATGGCGATCATGACGCGCTGGCATTGTCCGCCCGACATCTGGTGTGGATAGGACTTCAGCCGCTCAGCGGGTTCGGGAATGCCCACCAGCGTCAACAGCTCGATGGCACGCTTGCGCCGCTCGGACTTGCCGAGGTTGAGATGCTTGCGCAGCACTTCCTCGATCTGGAAGCCGACCGTAAAGCACGGATTGAGGCTGGCCATCGGCTCCTGAAAGATCATGGCGACCTCGCGGCCGATGATCTTGCGACGCTCGTTGGGCGACATGGCGAGCATGTCGCGGCCATCGAACATCATGGAGTCGGCCTTGACCGTCGCCGAGTCCGGTAGGAGGCCCATGACGGCGAGCATCGACACGGACTTGCCCGAGCCGCTTTCGCCGACAACGGCCAGGACTTCGCGCGGCTCGACGGTGATGTCGATGCCGTTCACGGCCATGAAGGGACCGGTGGAGGTGTCGAACGAGACCGTGAGGTTCTTGATATCGAGAAGGGGCATGAGGATCAGCTCCGCTTCAGCTTGGGATCAAGCGCATCGCGCAACCCGTCGCCGACGAGGTTGATGGCAAGCACGGTGACGAGGATTGCGAGGCCGGGGAAGGTGACGACCCACCAGGCGCGCAGGATGAACTCGCGGGCTTCGGCAAGCATCGTGCCCCATTCCGGAGTCGGCGGCTGTGCGCCCATGCCGAGGAAGCCGAGCGCTGCCGCATCGAGAATGGCGTTGGAGAAGGACAAGGTCGCCTGAACGATCAGCGGCGCCATGCAGTTCGGCAGGATGGTCTTGAACATCAGCCGGAAATGGCCGGCGCCCGCGACACGCGCTGCCGTCACATAGTCCTTGCTCTTTTCCGCCATCACGGCCGCACGCGTCAAACGCACGAAATGCGGCTGCAGCACAAGGGCGATCGCGATCATCGCGTTCAAAAGGCCAGGTCCGAGGACCGCAACCAGCACGAGCGCCAGAAGCAGGGACGGGAAAGCGAGGATGATGTCCATCACGCGCATGATCACGGTATCGACCCAGCCGCGGGCATAACCCGCAATGACGCCGATGATGATGCCGCCAACAAGCGCGATGGTGGTAACCACGACGCCGATGAACAAGGAATACTGCGCGCCATAGATCAGGCGCGACAGGATATCGCGGCCAACCGCATCGGTGCCGAGCGGATAGGCGGCCCGTCCGCCTTCCAGCCAGACCGGCGGCACGAGGATGGCATCGCGATATTGGGCCGACGGGGCGTGCGGCGCGATCACTGAAGCGAGCAGGGCGACCACGAGGAGGATCGCGAAAACAACGAGGCCGATCACGGCGCCCTTGTTTTCGCTGAAGTAGTACCAGAACTCGGCGGCGCGGCGATTGCGCGTCACCTGCGGTTCGGCGATGGCTGTTACGGCATCATTGGACATGGTGTTTTCCTCAGTGCCGGATGCGCGGATTGATCAGACCGTAAAGCAGGTCGACGATCAGGTTCACGAACATGATGATGGCGGCGATCATGAGCAGGCCGCCTTGGATAACGGGATAATCGCGCCGGAACACGGAATCGACCATCCACTTGCCGATGCCCGGCCAGGAGAAGATCGTTTCGGTGAGAATGGCGCCGGCAAGCATCACGCCGACCTGAAGGCCGATCGTGGTGATCACCGGGATCATCGCGTTGCGCAGGGCATGGATGCCGATGACGCGGAAGGGCGACAGGCCCTTGGCGCGGGCGGTGCGGACATAATCTTCCGACAGAACTTCCAGCATCGCCGAACGGGTCTGGCGTGCGATCACGGCGAGCGGGATCGTGCCGAGAACGATGGTCGGCAGGATCAGGTGGCTCGCGGCGGATTTGAACGCGCCGGCCTGACCTGAGATCAGGCTGTCGATCAGCATGAAGCCGGTAACGGGCGGGAAGAAATAAAGCAGCGAAATGCGGCCCGACACGGGCGTCCACTGCAGGATGCCGGAAAAGAAGATGATCAGCAGCAGGCCCCACCAGAAGATCGGCATGGAATAGCCGACGAGAGCCGTGCCCATGATGGTCTGGTCGAAGAAGGAACCGCGCTTGATGGCCGCGAAGATGCCGGCTGGAATGCCGAGAACGATCGCGAAGATGATGGCGCAAAACGACAGTTCGAGGGTGGCCGGAAACAGGGCGAAGAACTGGTCGAGGATCGGCTGCTTGGTGACGATCGACGTGCCGAAGTCGCCGCGCAGGATGCCCCAGATATAATCCAGATACTGCACCACGATCGGACGGTCGAAGCCGAGCTGTGCGGAGATCGCGGCATGGCGCTCGGGCGACATCACGCGTTCGCCGGACAGCAGCGCAACGGGATCGCCGGGCAACAGCCGGATAAACGAAAAGGCGATGATCGACACGCCAATGAATGTAGGGATGAGCACTGCGAGGCGCCCAAACAGGAAGCGGACCATGTCGGCTCCAAATATAAGAGAAGCCGGATGAACCGGCGGTAGCAAAACGAACGAAGCGGGGACGGCCGGATGTCGGCCGTCCCCGCTTTTTCAGTCAGGAACGCTTATTCCGCCAGATCGACGCCGTCAAAGGCGAAGTCGCCGAGCGGGCTCTGCACGAAGCCGGTCACTTCCTTGCGCATCGGAACGACGGACAAGGAGTGGTCGACCGTGATCCACGGAGCTTCCTTCTTGAAGATCACCTGCGCCTGCTCATAAAGCTTGGCGCGCTCGGCCTGATCGGAGCTTTCCTTGGCCTTGGTCACCAGATCGTCGAACTCCTGGTTGCACCACTGTGCGCGGTTGTTGCCGCCCACGGCATCGCAGCCGAGCAGGGTGTCGAGGAAGTTGTCCGGATCGCCATTATCGCCGGTCCAGCCGAGGATCACCGCGCCGTCGCGGTCCTTGGACTTGGAGCGATCGAGGTATTCGGCCCATTCATAGGACACGATCTCGACATTGACGCCGACCTTGGCGAAGTCCGACTGCATCAGCTCGGCCGCACGACGTGCGTTGAGCATGTAGGGACGCGCAACCGGCATAGCCCAGATCTTCATCGAAAGATCGGTGACGCCGGCATCTTCCAGCATCTTCTTGGCGGCTTCCGGATCGTACGGATCGTCCTGGATGGAGTCGTTGTAGGACCACATCGTTGGCGGGATCGGGTTCTTGGCCGGCGTGGCTGCGCCCTGGAACACCGCGTCAACGATCGCCTGCTTGTTCACGGCCATCGAAAGCGCCTTGCGCACTTCAACCTTGTCGAACGGCGCCTGCGTCGTGTTGAACGCGACATAAGCGATGTTCAGGCCTTCCTGCTCCTCGACCTTCAACGCCGGATTGGCCTTCATGGCCTCGACGTCGGCAGCGTTCGGATAAGGCATCAGGTGGCATTCGCCGGCCTGCAGCTTCTGGTAACGAACGGCGGCATCGGTGGTGATGGCGAAAACGAGATCGTCGATCTTCTGCGTGCCATTCCAGTAGTCCGGATTGGCCTTATAGCGGATCGCGGCATCCTGCTGGTAAGCCACGAACTGGAACGGGCCGGTGCCCAGCGGTTGCTGGTTCAGCTTCTCCTTGGTGCCGTCAGCTTCGAGCTTGTCGGCATATTCCTTGGACATGATCGATGCGAACGGCATCGCGACATTGGCCAGGAACGGTGCTTCCTTGCGCTTGAGCTTGAACTTCACCGTCATGTCGTCGACCTTTTCGATCGAGTCGATCAGCTCCGGAAAGCCCATGCCAGCGAAGTATTCCCAGGAACCGCCAGCGATGTACTGGTTCCAAGGATTGTCCTTGTTCATCTGACGATCAAACGAGAAGATCACGTCGTCTGCGTTCATCTCGCGGGTCGGCGTGAAATAGTCGGTGGTCTGGAACTTGACGCCCGGACGCAGCTTGAACGTGTATTCAAGACCGTCGTCGGAGACTTCATAGCTCTCGGCCAGGCCCGGCTCAGTCTGGGTGGTGCCCTTCTTGAACTCGAGCAGGCGGTTGTAAACCGTGTGCGCTGCCGCATCGAAAGTCGTGCCGGCGGTGTAAAGGCCCGGATCGAAGCCTTCCGGCGATCCTTCGGAGCAGAAAACGAACGTCTTGGCGCTCGCGGCTCCGCTCAGGATCGTTGCAGTCGCCAGCGCGGCCGCAAAAGTCAGTTTTTTCAGCATTACGCACTCCCCTGAAGTGGTTGGAGCTTGCATCCCTGTGCAGCTCTCGAACCCGCATATAAATAACGGAAAAATCGATTTGAAAAGCCCTGCTGCCCGTTTTGCAGGCTTTGGTAAACGGCTGCTGGAACTCTGCGCACAGCTATCTTGCCGCAGGCGCCTTCGCCAATCACTTTGCGGCGAGTGGGAAACAAGTGCGGCGGTTGACCGTTGGACCGCAGATGTTTCCAAGGAAAGGAAGACCCATGTCTTTCAAACGCACTTCTTTCAAACGCACTTCTTTCAAACGCACCTCTTTCAAACGCATGACATTTGCAGCCATCTCGGCGCTGGCTTTCTCCACCGCGATCGCGAGCGCCCAGGTGGGCGGCGGCTCGATCAGCGGCAGCGGCACGGTGGGCGGCGGCGGATCGGTGGGCAGCGCAACCATCGGTGGCGGCAGCGGCTCGAGCGTTGGCGTTGGCAACACGACGCCGTCTCCCGGTTCGCCGGTGACACCCAACAGTGGCGTCAACAATTCCGGCGGGATCAACCGCACTTATGGTGCTACCAATTCGAACGATGCGGCCCGCGATATGAATACCAACGGCACGGCCAATCGTTCGACCACAACCGGCACGGAAAGCATCCAGCCAGCGCCGGGCGTTTCGCAGCCGGAAAGCATCATCGACCAGCCGAACACGCCCGATATTCCGATGCCCGGTGAGCCGAACAGCGATCCCGCGACGATGAACCTGCAGAAGGTGCAGTAACAAGGCCGACTGATCGCTGAACAAGCGACAGGCGCAAACAAAAACAGCGGGTGAGAGCCCGCTGTTTTGCGTTCAAGAAAGAAACGCGTCCGATTACGTCTCGGAGGTCTCCGTGGCTGCAGCCTTAGGCTTGCGGCCGCGCTTCTTCGGGGCAGGCGCGGGTTCCGGCTCGTCGCGCGTTTCGGGAGCGTCTTCACTGGCCTTGCGGCCGAGACCGAGGCTTTTCGCCAGTTCCGAGCGCTGCGCGGCGTAATTGGGCGCGACCATCGGATAATCGGCGGGCAGGCCCCATTTGGTGCGGTAATCGTCTGGGGTCATGCCGTAGCTGGTCATCAGGTGACGCTTCAGCGAGCGGAACTTCTGGCCGTTTTCCAGGCTGATGAGATAGTCGGGCGTGATCGACTTCTTGATCGGCACGGCGGGCTTTGGCGCTTCCACCGGCTCTGCCGCCTTGGTTTCGGTGCGCAAACCGGCGAGAGCCGCATGAACGTCGCTGATCAAAAGCGGCAGATCGTTGGACCGCACAGCATTCTTTGAAACATAAGCTGAAACGATGTCGGCCGTGAGTTCGGCCAAACTACTATTATCGAGTTCCTCTACATCATTCGCCATCAAATCAAGCTCCTTATAGCAATAAGGAGGGAGTACGCGTGCGCGAAGGTATAGGCAAGTAGAGTTTTTCAGTAGAGCGCCGTCATCCGCCGGTTTTACCCTGCGTAACATAGAAGCGCTTGTGCCTTGCGGCGGGATTGTTCAGGCGCCGGGTTGCGGCGTAATTGTCGTTACAGCAATCGCCGGGCCGTCGCCGGCTGCTGTAAAGAAGCTTGCAGGACGCGACTTGCGCGCGGGCGCGCATGCGTCCTGCAAACCGAAGAGGCGCAAACCGCGCTTACTTTTCCCAGCGGCTGAAATACAAAGCGAGCAGGGTCACCACCGCACCCGAAAGAAGATAACCGCCGGCTGCGATCAGCCCGAAATTGGCGGCAAGCAGCAGGCCGGCCAAGGGGGCGAAGCCTGCGCCGAACAGCCAGGCGAGATCCGATGTCAGCGCCGAGGCGGTGTAGCGGTAGCCCTTCTGGAAATGGCCGGCGAGCGCACCGGACGACTGGCCGAACGACAAACCGAGCAAAATGAAGCCAGTGATCATGAAGATGGTTTCACCGGCAGGACCGGCATCCAGCAGCTGGGGTGCAAAGCCGCTGAAGGCGGCAATCGCCACGGCCGAACCGGCCAGCAAGGTGCGGCGGCCAAGCCGATCTGCGAGATAACCGGACAAAACAACGGAAACGATGCCGAACATCGCGCCGACGCCTTCGATCATCAGAAAGCGGGCCGGACCCTCGTCGGTGAACAAAAACACATAAGACAGCGGGAACACCGTGACCATGTGGAACAGAGCGAAGCTCGCCAGCGGCGCGAAGGCACCGAGCAGAATGTTGCCGCCCTGCGTACGCAGCGTGCCGAGAACGGGCGCCGGCTGCAATTCGCGGGTTTCGAACAGATGTGTGTATTCGGGCGTCGACACGATACGAAGGCGGGCAAACAGCGCCACGACGTTGATGGCGAAGGCGACATAGAAAGGATAGCGCCAGCCCCAGTCATAGAAGTCTTCCGCACCGAGATTGCCGACAAAGAAGGCGAACAGGGCGCTGGCGACGAGAAGGCCAATCGGCGCGCCGAGCTGCGGCACCATCGCATACCAGCCGCCGCGCTTTTCCGGCGCGTTGAGGGCGAGCAGGGAGGCCAGGCCGTCCCACGTGCCGGCCAGCGACAGGCCCTGGCCGATGCGGAACAGGGTGAGGATCCAGATCGACGCCACGCCGATCGTCTCATAGCTCGGGATAAACGCCACCGCCACGGTGGAACAGCCCAGGCCGAACAAGGCGATCGTGAGCTTCACGCCCTTGCCGTAGATACGGTCGATCACCGTAAAGATCATGGTGCCGAAGGGGCGGGCGATAAAGCCGAGCGCGAAGATCGCGAAGGAATAAAGCGTGCCCAGCAGCGGATCCACGAACGGGAAGAACAGCTTGGGGAACACGATCACGGACGCGATCGCATAAACGAAGAAGTCGAACGACTCCGACGTACGGCCGATCACGACGCCGACAGCGATGTCGTTCGGGTTCACATCTTCGTGACGGGTGTTGATGAGCCGCGCGTCACGCTCAGCAGTGGCAGTCGGTTGAACCATGGTCTTCGTACCGTAAGACTTCGAGAACGCCGGATTCGGGCCGATTGAACGGCTCCGCTTCGCTAGTGTGCCGTTTTGCCGTTCAATGCGCCATTTAGGCATTGGGCAAATTGTCCAATGTGGCTGCATCCGTGATAAAGATAGGTACCAGACAGAAAAGCAAGTGTGCCGCTGATGTCTCCATTATTCCGCCGGTTGATCTCATTCGCCATCCTGCCCGTCCTTCTTTTGTTGGGCGGGTGCAACTTCGTGGTCATGTCGCCATCGGGTGACATCGCTGCGCAGCAACGCGACCTCATCATCATTTCCGTGGTGTTGATGCTCATCATCATCATTCCGGTGATGATCCTGACCGTCGTGTTTGCCATGCGCTACCGCGCATCCAACACGGACGCGCCGTATGATCCGGACTGGGATCACTCAACGCAGCTGGAGCTGGTGATCTGGGCCATTCCGCTCCTGATCATCATCTGTCTGGGTGCCGTGACCTGGATGGGCACGCATCTTCTCGATCCCTATCGCCCGCTCGACCGCCTCGATGCGAACCGGCCCGTGACGGCCGACATGCAGCCGCTCGAAGTGCAGGTCGTCGCGCTCGACTGGAAGTGGCTGTTCATCTACCCGGAATATGGCGTCGCATCGGTCAACGAGATGGCGGCACCGGTGGATCGCCCGATCCAATTCCGCATCACCTCGTCATCGGTGATGAACTCCTTCTATGTCCCGGCGCTCGCCGGCATGATCTACGCCATGCCCGGCATGGAAACAAAACTTCATGCAGTGATCAACAGCCCCGGCGATTATGACGGCTTCTCGGCCAACTACAGCGGCCACGGCTTCTCGGGCATGCGCTTCCGCTTCCATGGTCTGGAGCAGGCCGGCTTCGACGAGTGGGTCGCCAAGGTCAAGGCGGATGGCGGCGACCTGCAGCGTCAGGACTACCTCGAGCTCGAACGCCCGAGCGAGAACGTGCCGGTGCAGTATTTCGCCGACGTCGATCCGCTCCTGTTCGATGCCGTGCGCAACTACTGCGTCGAGCCCGGCAAGATGTGCATGAGCGAAATGGCCATGATCGACGCCGAAGGCGGCGCCGGTCTGGCGGGTCTCAGCAACTTGCTGCCGCTGACCTACGACAAGACGGCGCGTCGCGGTTCGATCTTCGGTGCCGAACCGTCCTTCGTCGCCAATATCTGCACCATCGAGGAAGCGCTGGCTGCCGGCCAGGCCGATCCGTCCAAGCCGGTTTCGATCGTGGATCGCACGCCGGTGCGCGGAATGAGCCTGCCGCGGCCGGGTACCCGCCCGGTCAACCCGTCGCTTTCACAGACATTCGGCTCCTTGCGGCCGTCGAACAGCTGAAGCCATCATGCCTGACACTTCTCCCCTCCTGACTGCGATCTTCGGCCGGCTCACGCTCGAGTCGATCCCGATCCATGAGCCGATCCTGATCGTCACCTTCATCGTGGTGGCGCTCGGCGGTCTCGGCCTCGTTTACACGCTCTACCGCTACAAGCTGTGGGGCTTCCTGTGGCGCGAATGGTTCACGACCGTCGACCACAAGAAGATCGGCATCATGTATATGGTGCTCGGCATCGTCATGCTTTTGCGCGGCTTTGCCGACGCCGTCATGATGCGCCTGCAGCAGGCGATGGCCTTCAACGGGTCCGAAGGCTATCTCAACGCGCACCACTACGATCAGATCTTCACCGCCCACGGCGTGATCATGATCTTCTTCGTGGCCATGCCGCTGGTGACCGGTTTGATGAACTTCGTCATCCCGCTGCAGATCGGCGCGCGTGACGTGTCCTTCCCGTTCCTCAACAACTTCTCGTTCTGGATGACGGCGGCCGGTGCCGTGATCATCATGATCTCGCTGTTTATCGGTGAGTTCGCGCAGACCGGCTGGCTGGCCTATCCGCCGCTGTCGGGCATCCAGTACAGCCCGGGCGTCGGCGTCGATTATTATATCTGGGGCCTGCAGGTCGCGGGCGTCGGCACCACGTTGTCGGGCATCAACCTGCTCGTCACGATCGTGAAGATGCGCGCGCCCGGCATGACCATGATGAAGATGCCCGTCTTCACCTGGACGTCGCTGTGCACGAACGTCTTGATCGTTGCGACCTTCCCGGTTCTGACCGCCGTGCTCGTGCTGCTCAGCCTCGACCGTTACGTCGGCACCAACTTCTTCACGAACGACTTCGGCGGCAATCCGATGATGTACGTGAACCTGATCTGGATCTGGGGTCACCCGGAAGTCTACATCCTGATCCTGCCGGCCTTCGGTATCTTCTCCGAAGTCGTGTCGACCTTCTCGGGCAAGCGCCTGTTCGGCTACACGTCGATGGTCTACGCGACGGTGGTCATTACCATCCTGTCCTACCTCGTATGGCTGCACCACTTCTTCACGATGGGCTCGGGCGCCAGCGTCAACTCGTTCTTCGGCATCACCACGATGATCATCTCGATCCCCACGGGAGCGAAGATCTTCAACTGGCTGTTCACGATGTATCGCGGCCGTATCCGGTTCGAACTGCCGATGATGTGGACAGTCGCCTTCATGCTGACCTTCGTGATCGGCGGCATGACGGGCGTGATGCTCGCGATCCCGCCTGCCGACTTCGTGCTGCACAACTCGCTGTTCCTGGTGGCGCATTTCCATAACGTGATCATCGGCGGCGTGCTGTTCGGCTTGTTTGCCGGCATCAACTACTGGTTCCCGAAGGCGTTCGGCTTCAAGCTCGACGACTTCTGGGGCAAGCTGTCCTTCTGGTTCTGGGTAATCGGCTTTTGGGTCGCCTTCGCGCCGCTTTATGTGTTGGGCTTCATGGGTGTGACGCGTCGCCTGCGGGTGTTCGAGGATCCGTCCCTGCAGATCTGGTTCCAGATCGCGGCCTTCGGCGCCTTCCTCGTTGCCTGCGGCATCGCCTGCTTCCTCGTCCAGATCGCCGTCAGCATCTGGCGTCGTGACAGCCTGCGCGACCTTTCGGGCGATCCATGGAACGGTCGGACGCTGGAATGGGCGACCTCGTCGCCGCCGCCGGACTACAACTTCGCCTTCACGCCGGTGATCCACGACAACGACGCCTTCGCCGACATGAAGAAGCGTGGCCACAAGCGTCCGCTGGAAGGCTTCCGCGCCATCCACATGCCGAGCAACACGGCCACCGGCATCTATATCGCCGGCCTGAGCGTCGCGCTCGCCTTCGGTCTGATCTGGTACATGTGGTGGCTGGCTGCGCTGTCTTTCGTCGGCATCCTGGCGGTTTCGATCGCGCATACCTTCAACTACCATCGGGATTTCCACATTCCCGCTGATACGGTGGCCGCGACGGAAGCAACGCGCACCAAGCTCCTGACGGCTGGACACTGATCATGGCAAGCGCAGTCAACACCGCCAATCCGGCGGACACCAACTCCGACGAGCTCGTCTTCTATCTGCAGGACGAGCACGAACACGCCGAAGGCTCGAGCACGGCGCTCGGCTTCTGGGTCTACCTGATGAGCGATTGCCTCATCTTCGCGATCCTGTTTGCCATCTACGGCGTGCTCGGTTCGAGCTATGCGGCGGGCCCCGGTCCGCAGGATCTGTTCGAGCTCGAACTCGTCGCGATCAACACGGCGATGCTTCTGTTCTCGTCCATCACCTATGGCTTCGCCATGCTGCAGATGGACAAGGGCAATGTGCGCACGACGCAGCTTTGGCTGGCGATCACCGGCGTGTTCGGCCTCGCCTTCCTCGGCATCGAGCTTTACGAGTTCCACCATCTGATCGAGATCGGCGCCACCCCACAGCGCAGCGCCTTCCTGTCGGCCTTCTTTACGCTGGTCGGCACCCACGGCCTGCATGTCACCTTCGGCATCATCTGGCTCGTGACGCTGATGGTGCAGGTCAACATGCACGGCCTCATTCCCGCCAATCGCCGCCGGCTGATGTGCCTGTCGATGTTCTGGCATTTCCTGGACGTCATCTGGATCGGCGTCTTCACCTTCGTTTACCTGATGGGGATGCTCCGTTGAGCCAGCACGCCCACACCGCTGCCGCAAATGCCGGCAACCAGACGAAAACCGCCGAAAAGCACGCGCGGGACAATGCCGAGGATCTTCACGACGAAGGTCACAACCACGGCAGCTACACGAGCTACATCACCGGCTTCGTGCTGTCCGTCATCCTGACCGCCATTCCGTTCTGGCTGGTGATGCACGGCACGCTCGACAAGAACTGGACCGTCTTCATCGTCATGGCGGCGGCCGTGGTGCAGATCGTCGTCCACATGGTCTTCTTCCTGCATATGAACGCGAAGTCGGAAGCAGGCTGGAGTTTGATGGCGCTGTTCTTCACGCTCATCATCGTGGTGATCGTGCTCGCCGGCTCGCTCTGGGTCATGTTCCACCTCAACGCCAACATGATGCCGGGCATGGAGATGGACGGGCAGGGGCCCGTCACCTCGAACCCGGTTCCGGGTGGAGATGCTGAACAGCAAAGCCAGTGAGCGCCGGCCTGAACGCCGGTTCTGGGTTCTCGGCCTGCTGCTTGGCCTGACAGCCCTCCTGTTTGCCGGCTTCTGCGCCCTCGGCGTGTGGCAGATCGAGCGCCGCGCCTGGAAGCTCGACCTGATCGAGCGGGTGGATGCACGGGTTCATGCCGATCCCGTGCCGGCACCCGGCCCGGCCGCGTGGTCGGGCATCACCGCTGCCAGCGACGAATATCGGCGCGTGTTTCTGACCGGCCATTACCTCAATGATCGCGAAACGCTGGTGCAGGCGCTGACGGAACGCGGCGGCGGCTTCTGGGTGCTGACGCCGTTTCAAACGAACGATGGACCCATCGTGCTCGTGAATCGCGGCTTCGTGCAGTCGGACAAGCGCGATCCTTCGTCCCGCGCCCGGGGCCAGATCGAAGGCGAAACCACCGTTATAGGCCTTCTGCGCATCAGCGAGCCGAAAGGCGGCTTTTTGCGCACGAACGATCCCGCCGCCGATCGCTGGTTTTCGCGCGACGTGGCGGCGATTGCGCAAAAGCGCGATCTCGACAATGCCGCGCCCTTTTTCGTGGATGCGCAAGCCGTGCAACTGCCGCAAGCGCCGGTAGGCGGATTGACCGTTCTGCGTTTCAACAACACCCATCTGATCTACGCGCTGACCTGGTTCGGCCTCGCCTTGCTGATGGTGGTGGCGGCTTATTATCTCGTGCGGGAAGACCGACGCGCGCGTCGCGGGCCTTGAGCTCGATGCCCGTAACGGATCGACAGCAAAAACTGTGGTATCAACGGCTTCGCTTCGCATGGAGCCCGACGCTGAACCACGACGCCACGAACAAGAACAACCTTCTTTTGCTGGTGCAACTGCGCTGGCTGGCGGTGTGCGGCCAGATCATCACCATCCTGTTCGTCGGTTTCGGTCTTGGGGTCGACCTGCCGTTGTTGCCGATGGGGTTGATCCTGCTCGGCCTCGTTGCGCTCAACATCTTCAGCCTGATGCGCGCGCGCAGCCAGTCGGCCCTGACAAATACCGAACTCTTCATCCAGCTTCTGCTCGATGTCGCGACGCTGACCGCGCAGCTCTACCTCAGTGGCGGTGCCACCAACCCGTTCATCTCGCTTTACCTCCTTCAGGTGACGCTCGGCGCGGTTTTGCTGCAGCCCTGGTCGAGCTGGGTACTGGTGGCGCTGACGGCGCTTTGCTTCGTCTTTCTGTCGGTGTTCTTTCAACCGCTGGAGCTGCCGCATCTGGAGGAAACCGGCCTCCTGCAGCTGCATATCCAGGGCATGTTCTTCTGCTTCGTGCTGACGGCCGGACTGGTTGTGCTGTTTCTGATCCGGGCCAGCAGCAATCTGCGGGCACGCGACGCCCGTTTGGCGGATCTGCGCCAGCAATCGGCCGAGGAACATCACATCGTGCGCATGGGCCTGCTGGCCTCCGGTGCCGCCCACGAACTCGGCACGCCGCTTGCCACCCTTTCGGTGATCCTGAACGACTGGAAGCATATGCCCTTGTTCAGGCAAGAGCCGGAGCTGACGGAAGAGATCACGGAGATGCAAAGCCAGCTCGATCGCTGCAAGTCGATCGTGTCGGGCATCCTGATGTCGTCGGGCGAAGCGCGCGGCGAGGGCGTGGTGCGCACCACCGTCACCGGCTTCTTCGACGACCTCGTCGGTGAATGGCGCGCCAGCCGCTCGCCGCGCCATCTGGTGTTCCAGAACGGCTTTTCGCCCGATGCGGCGATCGTGTCCGATCTGTCGCTGAAGCAGGTCATCTTCAACGTGCTGGACAATGCGCATGAGGAATCGCCCAGCTGGATGAAGGTCGCGACCTCTCGTGAAGGCGACAATCTGCGCTTGATCGTAACCGATGTGGGCAAGGGGTTTTCGCCGGAGATGCTGGCCGAAATCGGCCGTCCTTATCGCTCGAGCAAGGGACGTCCGGGCGGTGGTCTGGGGCTGTTTCTGGTGGTGAATGTCGTGCGCAAGCTTGGCGGTACGGTGTCGGCGACCAACCGGCCGGAAGGGGGCGCATGCGTCACCCTCGACCTGCCACTGTCTTCCTTGTCCGTCGAAGGGGTCGGTCATGCCCACTGAGCGCTCCCTTGTGATCGTGGAAGACGACGCCAGTTTTGCGCGCGCCCTGAAGCGCTCCTTCGAGCGACGCGGTTACACCGTGCGCTTGTGCGATTCCGTGCCGGCTCTACGCGATCTCCTGAGCGGTTATGATCCCGGCTTCGCCGTTGTCGATCTCAAGCTTGTGGGTGGCTCGGGGCTGGAATGCGTTCAGGCGCTGCATGAGCATGATCCGGACACGCGCATCGTGGTTCTGACCGGCTTTGCCAGCATCGCGACGGCGGTTGAAGCGATCAAGCTCGGCGCGCGGCATTATCTCGCCAAGCCTGCCAACACCGACGATATCGAGGAAGCCTTTGGCCGCGTCGATGGCGACACGGCCGTGCCGCTGACCGAGCGGCCGACGTCGCTGAAGAACCTGGAATGGGAGCGCATCCACGAAACGCTGGTGGACACCGGTTTCAACATTTCCGAAACGGCGCGACGGCTCGGCATGCATCGCCGCACGCTGGCGCGGAAGCTCGAAAAGCGGCGTATTACCTGACCGTCAGGCCCTTGCTGTCTGCGGCAGGTGAAGGGTGACACCGAAATCGAGCAGGCGCGCGTTCAACGATGCAGGCGGCGCACGATCGGTGACGAGACTATGAACGTCGCGCATCGAACCGAGCCGCACCAGAGCAGTCTTGTTGAACTTGCTGTTGTCGACCGCCAGGATGACCTGCGTTGCCTGTTTCATCGCCGTTGAAACGATCGCGACCTCCGTGTGGTCGTCATCGCAAAGATCGCCCTCGTCGTCGATGCCGCTGACCGACACCACGGCGTAATCGAACTTGAAGCGCCGGATGAAGTCGGTCGTGTCTTCGCCCGACACGCCGCCATCGATCGGCCGCACGAAGCCGCCGGGAATGGCCAGGGTGAACTCGGAATGTTCGCTGATCAGGGATGCGACGCGCAAACTATAGGTGACGATCCGCAGCCCCCGTTTTGCAAGGAGGGCGCGCGCCACCGCCTCGCAGGTCGTGCCGGTATCGAGAAACACGGTCGCCCCATCGGGGATGAGGCGTGCAACGGTTGCTGCGATCCGCGTTTTTTCCACAGCCCGATCGGTGCGGCGCTGGCGATAGGTGCCGGGATCAAGCGGAACGGCAAGGGCTGCGCCGCCATGCAGCCGACGAACCCGACCGGCTTCTTCCAGTGCCATAATGTCGCGCCGCGCCGTTTGCGTCGTGACGGAATAACGCCGCGTAATTTCATCGACGGAAACAAAGTTCCGTTCTTCGATCTCGCGCAGCAACGACGCTTGGCGGCGCGTTTTCTTGTTGGCTGCTTCTGCGCTCTGATCGTCGAATGTCATCGCTGAAAGGCTTCCCGTTGGCCAAGGCAAGATGTGCACAGCTTCATCGTTGAATTTTTACGAGGGTCAATTTCCTGTTGCGTAACTGACATACATCCCCATTAATGTCCGCAAAACAACATTTCTGCAGGTTCACCAACAATCATCTTGGGGGTTTTTTAGCTTATGGCAAACACATCTGCGAGAGGCCGCACGCATGCGGCGCTCAAGGCGACAACGGCAGGCATGCTGTTGCTGGCGTTCGGTGCGGGGGCACAGGCGCAGGACGCGACCGAGAACTCTCACTCGCTGAAGTTCATGGTCTTCAACATCTGGAATCAGAACCAGAATTCCAAAATGTGGGATCCAACTGCCAAGGCGAATGGCGAGTTTGTCTTCAACGAAACGATGAAGGCGCTCTTGTCTGGCGTAACGCCGGATGTCCTGGTTCTGCCGGAGCTGAACAACAACAACCGGACCCCAGATGGCTTCACGGAGAACGTTTCCGACGCCATTACCCGCAATACTCTGGATGTGTTGAATGGCCTGCCGCGCAAGCCAGGCTTCACGTCTTACGAGAAAAATCTCGATGAAGGCTCCAAAGGGAGCGGTCGGGTGTTCTCGAGCGTGCCATTTGAGAACCTGCCGGGTGACACCGTGCACATGCGGCCCGGCAACGGCTTCCCGGATTTGGTGGTGACGGGCATCCACCTCAACTACTATGACGAACCTACATACCGTCTGCCTGAAGCCAAGCGGCTCAACCAAGCTGCCGCTTCCGTGAACGTGCCAAGCGTCATCATGGGCGATTTCAATGCCGGCGACGTTTCGGAACGCGGTCTGCACAGCGCAGATCAGCAGGCCTACCTTTTCGGTCGCGTCGTAAGCGATGATGGGGCGAGCCAGCTATGGAAGGACCTCGCGCAAGAATATATTCCGGCGGGGAGGGAAGCAGAGTTCAACGCTTATCTTGATGATATGCGTACAAGTGTGAACGGCACGTACAAATATCGAACATTCATCGACAGCTATTTCGCTGCGAACCGAGAAGAGTTTCCTGGAAAGACCTCATCAGGTCAGCTGAGCTGGCGCGAATGGGAAACCATCATCGCCAAGGACATGGCCGCTAAAGGCCTGACCTTCGAAGACGAGACCTATCCGGTTGCCAGCAACACGCCGGTGACGATGAACGTCCTGAAAAAGCAGTATCAGCTGTTCCAGCAGGAACGAAACCGCGAGCTCTACACGCCAAGCGAAGTTGGGGATGGTCGGGCGACCTGGACCAGTGATGGCGAAGATGCCACCAACACCTGGCCTAGCTGGGATCGCGTCAACATCGACCACATCATGATGTCGCGACCCTTCGCGAAGTGGGCTGAAATCAGTGACACCGGTCCGTACACCGGGACCTTGGCCCAGGAAGCGACGCTACCCGGCGGCGGTTCTTTGTCCGACCATGAAGCCGTGGCTCAGGAACTGCGTTGGATCGGGCCGAAGCTGGAGACCTATGCGGATGGTGCGGCTGCCAAGACGCGGCTGGTCTGGGGCAAAGGCGCTTATGACTTTGACGGGCGCAACAAGGAGTTCTTCCTGACGCGCAACAATATGCGCACCGACGTGCATCTCGGTCAGATCGCGGATGAGAACGGCAATCCGATTCTCGCCGGTTTGACCGTTGACGAAAAGAAGATGCTGCTCGATTGCGCCAGCACGGATGCCCGCTTTGCCAAGGCGATCCAGGAGTATTGCATCGACGATCATTCCTTTATCGGCGAAACGCTGGTGACGGATGGCGGCACGCTGATCGTGGACGAAGACGCGGCACTTGGCGGCGTCGATGCTGATCTGCGTCTGGCAAATGGCACGCTGCGTATCAACGGCACGGCAATGTCCAGCCTTGATCGCGAAGTGAAGCTCGACGCATCGGGTGCGATCGACGTGGTGGATGCGGGTGCCGATGTGTCGGTGCGCCAGGCCATCAGCGGGCAGGGCGGTCTCGCCAAGCGCGGCGCAGGCATGCTGACGCTCGATGCGGCCAACAGCTATACCGGCGGCACGCTGGTGGAAGCCGGTACGCTGCGCGCCGGTGTTGCAGGCGGTCTGGTGGACAACACCGATTACACCGTGAATGGCGGTCGTCTCGACCTCAACAACCACGATCTTGTTGCCGCCTCTCTGTCGGGTCTCGGCGGCAGCGTCGGGCTGGGCAGCGCTTCGTTGCTGGTGGATCAGTCCATCAACACGCGCTTCGACGGCACGATCGATGGTGCAGGCAGCCTCACCAAATCAGGCGATGGCTGGCTCGTGTTGAACGGCGTGAACGGCTATACGGGCGGCACGCAGGTGCTGAACGGCGGTTTGATCATCGGCGACGCCGATCATGCCGGTGCGTCTATCGTGGGCAACGTCGCTCTGGCCGACGGCGCGATCCTGGCCGGCTCCGGCACGATGGGCGGTTTGACCGTGGCGTCGGGCGCAACCGTTGCACCGGGCAACTCGATCGGAACGCTGCGCGTGGCCGGCGATGTGACGCTTGCGGCCGGCTCGACTTATCAGGTCGAGATCGACCCGTCGGGCGCCGGTGACCGGATCGCGGCAACGGGTTCGGCGCAGATCGAAGGCGCCAACGTCTTCGTTCAAAAGGCACAAGGCACCTATACACCAGGCCGTCGCTACGAAATCCTGACGGCTCTGGGTGGGATCGATGGTCGCTTTGCGGCATTGAACCAGAATCTGCCGTTCATCGATCTCGGCTTCACCTATGATCCGACGCGCGTGACGCTCGATGTGGCGCGCAACGCGGTCGACTTCGCAACGGTGGGTGAAACAGCCAATCAGCGGGCAACGGCCGGTGCGGTTGAAGCGCTGGGCGGCGGCAATGCCGTTTATGATGCCGTGGTGTGGCAGGCCGACGAAGAGGCTGCGCGGACCGCTTTCGATGCGCTTTCGGGCGAAGTGCATGCGTCCACCAGGACGGCGCTGATCAACGACAGCGCCATGTTGCGCAACGCGGCCAACGAGCGCATCCGTACGGCCTTTGCTTCTGTAGGAGCAACCGATCTGCCGGTGATGTCTTATGCCGACGGCGCAAAAGCCATCCAGTCGACCGGTCCTGCCGGTCCGACGCTGTGGACGCAGGGCTTTGGCGTGTGGAGCACGACTAAGGGCACGAGCGAAACGGCGGAACTCGAACAGTCCACCGGCGGCTTCTTCACGGGCTTCGACGGTGCGCTTTCGGAAACCTGGCGCCTCGGTTTGATGGCCGGCTACAGCCACTCGTCCTTTGATGTGGACGGCCGCTCGTCATCGGCCAGCAGCGACAACTACCATCTCGGCCTTTATGGTGGCGGTCAGTGGGACAGAACATCGTTGCGCGCCGGCGTCGGTTATAGCTGGCATTCGATCGAAACCAGCCGCTCCGTTGCCTTCACCGGCTTCAGCGACGGCTTGTCGGGTGACTATGATGCCGGCACGTTCCAGGCCTTTGGTGAACTGGCGCATCGCTTCGATGTGGGGCAGGCCGCGATCGAGCCCTTCGCCAACCTCGCCTATGTCAGCCTTGACACCGACGGCTTCACCGAACGCGGCGGGGCAGCTGCCCTTTCGGTCGACGGCGGCTCGATGGACACGACCTTCACGACGCTCGGCGTTCGTGCATCGGCTCCGTTCAACCTTGGCAGCGTGACGGCACAGGCACGCGGTCTGATCGGCTGGCAGCATGCTTATGGCGACACTTCGCCGAACACCAATGTCGCCTTTGCCGGCGGCGGCGCGTTCGACGTCACGGGGGCCGCGGTTGCGGACGATACGGCCGTGATCGAAGCCGGCATCGACTTCACCTTGAGCGAACGTGCAACGCTCGGCGTGCAGTATGGCGGCCAGTTCGGCTCCGACTTCACCCAGAACGCGGTGAAGGCGAAGTTCAGCCTGAACTTCTGATCGGATCAAGGAACGAAAGAAAAGGCCCGCGTCGGAAACGGTGCGGGCCTTTTTTATGGTTGCGAACGATGTTGAACAGGATAGTCAGATCGGCTTCTGTCGCAGGCTGAGCGATGTGCCCCATGGGTCTTCGATCCGGATGCCGCTCGTTTGCGGATGAAGCGCAACGCCTGCCGCTTCGAGGCCGGCAACGGTTTTGTCATAGGTGGCGGGATCTGCTGCGAGCAGCTCGACTTGGCGCAGCCCGGTTGCGCCTGAGGTGTGGCGGGTGGCGTTGCGGCTGTTCCAGATGTTGCCGGCAAGGTGGTGGTGATAGCCGCCCGAACCGAAGAAGCTCGCGCCGGGATAACGCGCGGTAATGTCGAGGCCGAGCGCGTCGGCATAAAAGGCGTCAGCTTGCGCCGTTGCACCGACCTGCAGATGCACGTGCCCGATGATCGAACCGGCTGGCGCGCCCTGCCATTCCCTGCCTTGCGCCGCAGCCATCAGATTGTTGAGATCGAGCCGCTCCGTGACCATGCCGAGCTTGCCGTCATGGTAGGGCCATTGCGATGACGGGCGGTCGACATAGACTTCGATGCCGTTGCCTTCGGGATCGGTGAGATAGAGCGCTTCGCTGACAGCATGGTCCGACGCGCCCTGAAAGGAAAAGCGGTTGCGGGCGAGATGGTAAACCCAGCTGCCGAGATCGGCGCGTTCGGGGAGCAGGAAGGCGGTGTGGAACAACCCGGCTTCGGTCGGTGCCGAACGCGGCGCGGCGGTATCGCCCACCAGTTCCAGAAAGGCGCGGTTTCCTGCGCCAAGCTGCACAATCCCATCCGACTGGTCGATCAACTGGAGGCCGAGAACCGTCTGGTAGAAGTGGCTGATACCGGCGAGATCATTGACCCGCAGCGAAACGGTGCCGATCCGCAGGGGGGCGGAGGATGAGGTGATGAACGTGGACATCGAGGATCTTGCTCCCTTTGCAAGGGCGCGGTTTTTGCACCGCTGCACGATCCAGAAGATGCCTATGCCTGTTCGTTCACGCTAGGCTGCATTCCGGCGATTGTTCGTTCGATAAAGAGGAACGATCAACCTTCGGTCTGCCGCTCCGCCTGCATCTCGGCCTGCAGCGCGACCACGCGATCCCGCCCGCGCGACTTGGCCATGTAGAGCCCGGCATCGGCCAGGCCGAGAAGGGCGTTGAGCTCGCTCGTTTTTGCATCGACGGTGGCAATGCCGAAACTGGACGTGACGGCCAGGCTGGTTGAGCCGACATCGATCGCTGCTGCTGCGATGGCTTTGCGGATCTTTTCGGCGATACGAACGGCATCTTTCGCGCCGGTCCCGGGCAAGAGAACCACGAATTCTTCTCCGCCGAGACGGCCGACAAGATCGGTCGAGCGCAGCTGTGTCTGGCAGATGCGCGCGACTTCGCTCAAAACGAGGTCGCCTGTCGCATGGCCATGCGTATCGTTGACGGCCTTGAAGCGGTCGATGTCGAGCATGATCACCGATGAGAACCGATCCTGCCGATCCATCAGAGCCAGAACCTGTCTGGCCTGCACGGTGAAGGCGCGACGCGTCAGCACCTTGGTCAGGACGTCGACTTCCGCCGTACGGCGCAATTCGAGCTCGTGCATGACGATGGCGGCGAGATCCGTCAGAACATCGAGGTTGGCTTCGGTGAACGAGCGCGGCTTCTTGTCGATCGCGCATAAGGTGCCGAGAACAAAGCCGTCCATCGTGCGAAGGGGAACGCCGGCATAGAAGCGCATATGGGCAGGACCGGTCACAAACGGGCTGTTCTTCCAGTCTTCCGCCTGGCTGAGATCCTCGATGACGACCGGCTGTCCGCTGGCCAGCACCATCCGGCAGAAGGTCACCTTGCGATCAAGGTTGGGATCGGGCAGGCCGATGCAAGCCTTGGCCCATTGCCGATCGGCGGCGATCATCGAGATAAAGGCGATCGGGACATCGAAGACGTTGCGGATCAAGCGGACGATCCGGTCGAAAGCCTCTTCGCGGGGCGTATCGAGGATATCGTAGCTTTGAAGCGCAGCCAGCCGGAGGTGCTCGTCCACGCCAGCACCATCAAGGCGCGGCATACGCAACTGGGAAGAAGAAGGCGACATCAACGGTTCTCGCACATCAACTTGGACAGGTGTCAACGCTGGCAATCAGGAAGTCGTTGCCGAAAAAGGCATAAGGTTGAGCTTCAACACCTCATGAAACGAAAATGGCCCACGCACAGGGCGTGGGCCATTTTCTGATACAATCGCCGAATTACATGTCGGCCATGAGCTTCTCGACATGCTCCTTATGCATTTCGAGGGTCGGCAAGGTCTTCTTAGCAAAGGCAACGAGCTTCTCGTCGTCTCCGGATTGCGAATAGTTCGTGAACAGCGTGATGGCCTCGGTATGAGCCTTTTTCTGCATGTCCACATACTGCTTGTCGAAGTCGTCGCCTTCGGCAGCCTTGAGCTTGTCCAGCAGGTCCTGGTGCTTCGGGTCGAGCTTCGCCGCAGGCATGTCGCCCGCTGCAGCCTTCATCTCTTCGCCGGCCTTGATATGATCCTTGATCATCTGCTCGGCAAACGCCTTCACATCGTCGGACTTGGACTTGTCTTCCGCAAGCTTGCTCGACTCGATCTCGAACATGTTCGAGCTGGACGCCATCGCGACGAACTCGGCTGTATCCACCTTCATGGACGGGCTGACTTGCGTTGTTTCGGTTGCGGGCTTGGTCTGCGCATAAGCGGCACCGGACAGAAGAAGGCTGGCGGCAACGGCACTGATGATGGTCTTCATGGTCTCGTTTCCTTTTTGGGGATGAGACCGTCTTCGCAATAGGCGCTCATCCATTGGACACAGGTAACGAACTGGCACGAAGGAGCAGTGTTCCATCAAAGCCGGCCTTAACAGACAGCCTCGCACTGTGACTGCTGCCAGTTCCAGACATGAAATCACCGGTCTGATGTGGAGTTTGGGCAATCGCCGATCTGGACGCATGTCGAACGGGATTATTCAACTTCCGCTTCGACTATTTTAGCTGCGTTTAACTTATGTAAGCGCCGCGTGCTGCTCACCTGTGGAATTCTGCCTGGCAAAGACAGGAGGGAGTGAGCGTTGGAATTCGATCCCGCCGACAGGTTTGCAGATCACGAGCCTGAAACTTTGCCTATTTACGCGCCGCAGGCGGGATCCGCCTCGCCGCAGGTATCAAAGGAAATGGTGGCGCTGATCCCGGCATTGCGGGCATTTGCGCGCACCTTTTGTGCTGATCCCTTTGATGCCGATGATCTCGTGCAGGAAACGCTCATGAAGGGCATTGCCAACATCCGGCAATATCAGCCGGGCACTCGGCTAAAATCATGGCTTTTCACCATCATGCGCAACACCTTCTACACCCGCGCCAAGTTGCGCAAGCGCGAAGCGCCGGGCGGCGCGGATTGTGTGTCCCTGCTGCCGACGGCCGAAGCAACGCAGGAATGGACGATCCGCGGCACGGAGATCGAGGTCGCGATCAATCGTTTGCCGGAGCAACAGCGCGAGGTGCTGATCCTGATCGGCGTGCTCGGCGTTTCCTATGAGGAATCCGCGCGCATCTGCGATTGCGCCATCGGCACGATCAAGAGCAGGCTCAATCGCGCACGAGCGACATTGCTGGACCTGCTCGGTGAAACTTCGCCGCAAAGCGCGATCGAAGCCCAGGCGCCGATGGCTCAGCCGGTATCCGCCAGCGCCGCGTGAGCTTGCCGCTAAGGCTGTTGCTGTCGGCTGCGAATCGCCCGAACCAGGTCTGAAACGACCGTGTCAGGCGTGGCGTCGATCGACACGATGATCGCATCCTCGTCTGGCTGCGGCACCTCGAGAGCGGCAAACTGGCTGTCGAGCAGGGACAGAGGCATGAAATGCCTTTGGCGGCGCGCCATGCGATCGGCGATCAGCGCGCGTGATCCATCGAGATAAAGAAAGGTCACGGGTTTGCCCGCCGCTTGCCGGATCTGGTCACGGTAAAGGCGCTTCAAGGCCGAACAGCCGACGATCAGGCTTCCTTCATGGGCGTGAAGCGTTTGACCGACGGCAACGAGCCAGGGTGCGCGATCACCATCCGTCAGCGGAATGCCCTGCGCCATCTTGTCGATATTGACCTGCGGATGCAGGTCGTCGCCATCGATGAAATCGGCGCCGAGGGCCGCGGCAAGTCCCTGGCCAATGGAGGTCTTGCCCGATCCTGCCACGCCCATGATGACGAAGTGGGTGGGAGATGGACGTGGGGTTATCGTCTGCATGGCCGCTTTATAGGGCAAGGCGGCTCCACGCCCAAGTCACCAGAATCCAAGTTTTCAGGCCCGACACGCCAACGCCAACGATGGGCCTGCGCAGGTCGGAACGTGTTTGCATTGGAGAAAGCCTTTGCGCCGTAAAGACGCTGGATTATCAGGGGACGTCGATTTCTGACGCGCCGTTGCGGCAAAACTGGGCGACATCCTAGAACGCCGCCAAGGGGAGGGTTCCAATGTCGAAAGCTGCGTCCATGCCTGCAACGAAGTTCATCCTGACGGTTACGTGCAAATCCACGCGCGGGATCGTTGCGGCGCTGTCCGGCTTTCTCGCCGAAAAAGGCTGCAACATCATCGACGCCACGCAATTCGACGATCTCGACACAGGCCGCTTCTTCGTGCGCATCAGCGTCGTTTCGGAAGAAGGCGTGGGGATCGATGAGCTGAACGAGGGGCTTCAGCCGATCATCGACCGCTTTGGTATGCAGGCCGAACTGCACGACGCCGACGCACGCATGAAGGTCATGCTGATGGTGTCGCGCTTCGGCCATTGCTTGAACGATCTGCTTTATCGCTGGCGCATCGGCGCGCTGCCGATCGATATCGTGGGCGTGGTGTCGAACCATCTCGATTACCAGAAGGTCGTCGTGAACCACGACATTCCCTTCCACCACATCCCGGTGACGAAGGAAAACAAGCAGCAGGCCGAAGGCCGCATCATGGAACTGGTGGAAAGCTCCAACACCGACCTGATCGTGCTTGCCCGCTACATGCAGGTTCTGTCGGACACGATGTGCCAGAAGATGTCGGGCAAGATCATCAACATCCACCATTCCTTTCTGCCGTCCTTCAAGGGCGCCAATCCCTATAAGCAGGCTTACCAGCGCGGCGTGAAGCTGATCGGCGCGACGGGCCATTACGTGACGGCCGATCTCGACGAAGGTCCGATCATCGAGCAGGACACGGTGCGTGTAACCCATGCGCAAAGCCCGGAAGATTATGTTTCGATGGGCCGCGATGTGGAAGCGCAGGTGCTGGCCCGCGCCATCCACGCGCATATTCACCGCCGCGTTTTCCTCAACGGCAACAAGACGATCGTTTTCCCGCCGAGCCCCGGCAGCTACGCTTCGGAGCGCATGGGCTGAGCCCAAAACAAAAGGCCCGGCTGCAGAATAGCCGGGCCTTTTTGGTGGAATAGGGGCAGATCAGCTCTGCGACGGCTTCCAGGGCTGTGAACCCGTTGGGCTGGTCGACGCACCGGTGGCAGCACCGCCCTGCGAGCCGGAAGTCGGCGTGGCCTGCGACGGCGTACCCGACGAAGCGCCGGCCGAAGCAGACGATGCCTGATCGTCCTTCGCCGCCGTGTCCTCGTCCGAGCCCAGCTTGTCGCGCGCGGCTTCTTCACCGGCACGGGCGGCCGACTTGATCACCGAGCCAACGCGATCGGCCAGATGAAGGTCGCCCACATTGGCATGCGACGGGTTCAGGCCCTGCTTGTCGGCTTCCGACTTGGCGGCCGCATAAGTCTCGGTCGCAACATCGGCGGCAACGCCCTTGGCCTGCTCGTAGCCTTCGGAGGCGAAGCTCTTCGCGTGATCCTTAAGGTCGTCGCTATACTTGCCGAGTTGCTCGTCTTCCGTTCGCGTACGCGGCAGGAGAGCACCGATCAGCGCGCCGAGGGCAAGACCGACTGCTGCCGTGGCCAAAGGCTCACGATTGAACAGGTCGGACGCGGAGTCCGCCAGGTTCTTGGCACCGCGGGCCGTGCCGCGGGCGGTGCGGGAGCCATAATCGGCCGCACCCCGGGCTGCACGCGAACCATAGTCGGCAGCGCCGTGTGCTGCACGCGAGCCGTAATCGGCAGCACCACGAGCGGCACGCGATCCGGCATCCGCCGTCGACGAACCGGCACGCGACAGCTTGTCACCGATCGAGCTGGCCGCATCGCTGACGGCGCCCGTTGCAGAGTCCCAGGCGTCTGAGGCTGCATCGGTAGCGCGTTCCATCATGCCGGGACCATTGTCGCTGGCAGATGTTCTGGGCTCGTAGTCGGATGAAGAGCCGCCACGATAGACCGAACCCGCAGCACCATAGGTGGAGCGCGGATAATCGGTCGAACCGAGCGGATCGCGGTCACGCAGATCTGCATCGAGATAATCGCGCTCATCCGTTTCATAGCCGGCTGCGGGATAACCGCGGGCCGGGTAATCGCGGTAGTCGGCATGCTCGTTGCCGCGCAACGAGGCTGTGGAAACGGACGTTCCCTTGCCGAGCGCGAGCCATGCGAGACCGGCACCGACGAGTGCCAGCGGCAAGGGATTGTCGCGCACCTGGTTCTTCAGGTTCACCAGCGCCGTTTCGCCATCACCGCCGCGGAAGACCGAAGCGACTTCATCGACCATCTGTCCCGGCGTCATCTTGGAGCGCAGCGTTTCTGCGGTATCGGCGATGCGTGCGCGGGTTTCCTCGGCTTCGCGTTCGAGGCTGCTTGTGGATTCGCTCATTTGAACTGCTCCTTCACCACAGCGGCATCGCGAGCCAGCTGATTGGTCGTGTGATCAGGGGTAAGATTGCTCGGTTCCATGTTGGACGTGCCGCGCTTGACGAGGAGCACGCCGATCAGCGCAACCACGACGCCTACGATCAGCGAAGCCCAGCCGGGGCCGACCAGATGAGCAAGGGCAACAACGAGCGCCTGCAACAGGATCAAAAGAGCGGCCATCAGAAGAAGGCCACCAGCAAGCACTTCAACAGCGCCGCTGAGCATCATCTTCATCTTGTCGCCCATCTCGGAGCGAAGAAGACGAATTTCGGTCTGCATCAGCGAACTGACCTGCTGGATCAGATCACTGATCAGCGTGCCGACGCCACGGTTGTCGCGAAGATCAGCCGGATCGCTCATCGGTTATCTCCCGTGCCGGAGGTTGAGGAATAGGTGGAGGACGTCGTGTCCTTGGTGTCGACTTCAAACGGCGATTCCGAACCAGACGATCCGAAGGCCGATGTGGACGTGGAGCCGGCGCTGGTGGTGCCGGCCGGGGAGGTCTGTCCGCCTTCGGGAAAACCGGTGAAGGTTTGGTCACCTGCAACGCTGCCGCCGGAAGCTGGAGGCGCATAACGCGTCTGGCTGGACGGGCGGCCGGAGAAGCCTGCATCGCGCGGATCGCCGTCGCGATATCCTGCGCCGCGACTATCCGGACCGCGGTAGTTCGAGCCGCCTGGATTGCCGGACGGCTGGGGAGCGGAGCTCTTCAAGAAACGTCCGAGCGCCAGACCGGCCAGAACCGAACCTGCGATCAGGGCAGTCGGGTTCGCCTGTCCGAACTTGCGCACTTCGCCGATCACGTCCTGGATCGGCTTGTCTTTCAGCGAGCTGGCAAGGCTGTCGATGCCGCCGGCCGCGCTGTTGACCAGCTTGGCAGCTGGCGTCTGGTCACTGTCCTGCAACTGGTCGCCAGCGGCGCGCAGTGCTTCGCCGAAGCCCTGCAGGCTGCCAGCGATGGATTTTTGCGCGGCCTGCGTCTTGTCGGCTGCGATGGATTTCGCCTCGTCGGCAAGGCTGCTCGCCTTGTCGTAAGCCGCGTCGCGCGCATCGTGCAAGCCGGAGCGCGCTTCGTTGACTTCCTTGTTGACGCTGTCGCGCATTTGCGAGGTCGTTTGCGCAAGGTCTGCGCGGACATCCGGCTTTTTGCCGGATAGAGTCTCGTCGTTGGCCATGGTCTTCCTCTCGATCTTCGGTTAGCAACCATTCAGGCTGCCTCCTCGGCGAAGGAACACGCCAAAGAGCGTCCTGTTCCAATTCCTTTCAAAGAAGTGGCTAATGCAGGCCGTGGCGGAGCGAACAGCCTGGTTCTTGATCAAACTCCTTTGATCAAGGTTGCCCTAGGCGGGCATTCCCTTATGTCTTTCTATCGAAGCGGCGGGCATTTTGATCCTCATGGACACGACCTATTGCGGGCCGGCGCCCGTTCCTGAAACCTGGGCAACGCAGTGGAATTTCGATCCGGTTGCGCTGGGCCTGTGCGCATTGCTGCTCGTGGCTCTGCCGGCGATCGAGCCTCGTCGCCGCGCGGCCTATCTCCTCGGCACTTTGGGCATCGCGCTCCTCTTCATATCGCCCCTTTGTGGTTTGACGGCAGCGCTGTTTTCGGTTCGTGTCGTTCACCATGTCATTCTGGCCGCCGTTCTGGCGCCGCTGTTTGCCTGGGCAATGCCTGTGCGGGCACTCGCATCCGCCGGGCAGTCACTGTCCCTCGTGGTCCTTCTGCATGCCGCGATCTTCTGGTTCTGGCACGCGCCGAGCGTTTACGATGAGGCGGTGGCTTCGGCCGTCTTTTATTGGCTGATGCAGGTGACGATCTTTGGCTCGGCCTTCTGGATGTGGCAGCAGGTGTTTCACCGTCCGCAGCCCGCCGCCGCGATCCTGGCACTGTTGGCAACCGTGGTGCAGATGGGGATGCTCGGTGCACTCCTGACCTTTCAGGGCGATGCGATCTACGCGACCCATGCGTGGACAACGCAGCCTTTCGGTTTGTCGCCGCTTGAAGATCAACAGCTTGCCGGGCTGATCATGTGGGTGCCGGCTGCCGCACCTTATCTGGTTGTCGCGCTCATTCGGTTGCTGGCGATGTTGAAACCCTCCGGAGAGAACCAGGCTTCATGGTCTGGCTGAAATTCCTCCATATCACCGCCATCGCGATCTGGAGTGCCGGGCTGATCTGTTTGCCCGGCCTTTACATGCGCCGTGCGCTCGTTCCCGATCAGAACGCCCTGCATCAGCTGCAGGCGCTCGTGCGCTTTCTTTATACCGTGATCCTGTCGCCAGCCGCTTTCATTGCGATCGGCAGCGGCACGATCCTGATCTTCGTGCGTCAGACGTTCGAACCCTGGTTTTCGGTCAAGCTCGCCTTTGTCGGCGCCATGGCGCTGATCCATGCGCTGACCGGCATCGTGATCGTACGCTTGTTCGAGAAGGGCTATGTTTATCCGCCCTGGCGCTTCGTTGCGACCACAACGACAACGGTGTTCGTCGTGGTGATGATCCTGATCGTTGTTCTCGCAAAGCCTTATGTGCCGGATCTTCTGCCGGACGTCTTTTATCAACCCGGCGGTCTGGCGCGCTTGATGAACGACCTCATTCTTTATCTGAAACAATGAGGCCGATGCCGTGATCAAACACCAGTTTGCCACCGTGCCAACCGGCCAGGCCCGTGAAGATGCTGCCCAGGAAAGACAGAAGCAGACCATGCGGCAGGACCTGCGCCTGATCGGCCATGCGTATTCCCCAGTTCAATCCCAGGATGGCGATCAGGGTCATCGCGGCGACAGCATGCGTCCAGCTGGCAACGCGGATGCGGATGCCTTTCACCAGAAGAAGCTCCGCCGTTCCAACGAGACCGGCAGCCGCAGCCGTGAGGAAAGCAAAGCCGGACGACCACAAGCTGACCCGCACCCAGAACGGATCGCCGGTGAACCAGTAGAACAGGTCGACGCCCAACGTGGCGATGGCGAGCGCAATGGGGAAGTGGACGCCCATGGCGTGCAGCGGATGCCCGGCCACCGCGACGGTGGATTGCACGGGCTCGTCCAGAACTTCCTCGATGATCGGTCCTGTGCCTTGGACTTCGGACATTGGCTGTTCCCTTGGTTCGAAAAGGCAGTCGATGCCTGTGCGCGCAGTTTACCGTGTCTCACCAGATATGCACGCCGGCTGCTTCGTCCAGTGCCGATCCTGGGCACCAGTTTGTTACTCGCGGGCTGCGGCGGTGATCTTTCGGCGCTCGATCCCGCAGGGCCGAACGCCCACAATGTCGCGACGCTCTGGTGGATCATGCTCTGGGGTTCGACGGCGATCTTCCTTTTCGTCAGCCTGATCCTGTGTTTGGCGCTGACACAGCGCGGACAACGGCTGCTTTCACCACGCTGGCTCCTGATCGGCGGCGGTCTGGCCTTTCCGAGTGTGGTGCTGGTGGCGCTTGTTGCGGTTTCGCTGGCGCTTGGCGAAAGGCTGCTCGTTTATGCCAATGAAGCGCCGCTGCGCATCGAAGCGGTTGCGCGGCAATGGCAATGGGAGTTCCGCTATGGGGACGACACGAACATCGCCACGCTCGATAAGCTTCACATTCCGGCGGGCCGCCCCGTGGATTTCGCCGTCACGAGCGATGACGTCATTCACAGCTTCTGGATCCCGCGGCTCGGCGGCAAGATGGATGCGATACCCGGACACACCAACACGATCCGGCTGATGGCCGACAAGCCCGGCACCTATGGCGGCGTTTGCGCGGAGTTTTGCGGGGAAGGCCATGCGATCATGCGCTTCAGCGTGCAAGCCCATGAGCCGAATGAGTTCAACGACGTGATGCAGCAACTGAGCGCATCAAGGGCAGAACGGCAGCAATAATGGAACAGCCCAGCCCCGTATCGCAGATCAAGCTGCATCATGATCTGAAAGCCATCTGGGACACGCCGCCCGGATGGGGCTTTCTGTCGGCCGTCAATCACACGGTGCTCGGACGCCGCTTCATCATTGCCGCCTTCACCTTCTTCGCCATCGGCGGCGTGCTGGCGATGCTGATCCGCGCTCAGCTCGCCACGCCGCGCAGCGCTTTTGTCGGCCCCGACGTCTATAATCAGATCTTCACCATGCATGGTTCGGTGATGATGTTTCTTTACGCGATCCCCATGTTCGAGGGCTTCGCGATCTATCTCCTGCCCAAGATGCTCGGCGCGCGCGATCTGGCGTTCCCGCGTCTGACGGCCTACGGCTTCTGGTGTTATATTTTCGGCGGGTCGATCCTGATCGGCGCGATGCTGCTCGGCGTTGCGCCTGATAGCGGCTGGTTCATGTATACGCCGCTGAGCTCGTCCACCTATACGCCGGGCATCAATGCCGACATCTGGCTGCTCGGCATCACCTTCGTGGAAATTTCGGCTTTGTCGGCGGCGGTCGAGATCACCGTCTCGATCCTCAAGCTGCGCGCGCCCGGGATGTCGATCGACCGCCTGCCGATCATGGCCTGGTATCTCCTGGTCACGGCGCTGATGATGCTGTTCGGGTTCCCGCCGCTGATCCTTGGCTCCATTCTGCTCGAACTCGAACGCGCCTTCGACCTGCCGTTCTTTGATCCAACGAGAGGCGGCGACAGCCTGCTTTGGCAGCACCTGTTCTGGTTGTTCGGCCATCCGGAAGTCTACATCATCTTTCTGCCGGCCGCGGGTGCCATTTCGATGATGATCCCGACCTTTGCGCGCCATCCGCTGGTTGGCTATCGAGCGATCATCGCGGCGATCATTGCGGTTGGCTTCCTGTCGTTCGGTCTGTGGGTGCACCACATGTTCGCCGTGGGCATTCCCCATCTGGCGCTTGCCTTCTTTTCCGCAGCAAGCGGTCTGGTGGCGATCCCCACCGGGCTCCAGATCTTTGCGTGGATCGCGACGCTCGCCAAGGGGCGACCGCGCTTCGACGTGCCGATGCTCTATCTTGCCGGCTTCTTCGTGATCTTCGTGATCGGCGGCCTCACAGGCGTGATGCTGGCCATGGTGCCGTTCAACCTGCAGGCGCATGACACGCATTTCGTGGTGGCGCACCTGCATTACGTGCTCGTTGGCGGCTTTGTTTTCCCCATGCTCGCCGGCGCGTATTACTGGCTGCCGCACATCACGGGCAAAGTGTCCGACCACAAGCTTGCGGTGCCGGCCTTCTGGCTGATCTTCATCGGCTTCAACATGACCTTCTTCCTGATGCATCTGACGGGCCTTTTGGGCATGCCGCGGCGCATCGACACCTATCCGGCGGAAGCGAAGTGGGAATGGCTGAACCTTCTGTCATCGGTCGGCAGCTTCGTGATGACCATCGGCTTTGCCTTGTTCGTGCTGGACATCATCCTTCAGGTCCGCTTCGGCAAGGCCTTTCGGCGCAATCCCTGGCAGGCGCGCAGCCTGGAATGGGCCACGCCCACCCCGCCGCCATCCTATGCCTTCGCCTCGCTTCCGCATGTTGAAAGCCCCGCCGACTGGCTGGAACCAGGCAGCCTTGGCAATGATCTGGCAGCCGGGCGCGGTTATCTCGGCTTCACCCGCAATGGCTGGCAGGAAACGCTTGGCGTCGGCATGACCGATGGTGCGCCGGACCAAGTCGTGGTGCTTCCAAGAAGCACGACGCTGCCGTTCTGGACGGGTCTGGCAACCGGCACGATCGTTCTTTGCTTGTTGTTCAAGCTCTATTGGCTGGCCTTGCTGCCCTTCGCCGTCACGATCACCCTGCTGTTGTGCTGGACCCGTACCACCGGTGCGCAGTCCGATCTCGGGCCTTTGCCGATCGGGCGCGGACAAACGGCGCTGGTGCATTGGGAGGCCGGCCAGCCGCCCTCCTGGTGGGCGATGGTGTTTGTTCTGGCAGCCGATGCCACCTTGTTCGGCTCCTTGTTGTTCGGCTGCGTGTTTCTGGCGATGATTGCGCCCGGATGGCCGCCAGCGGTGATCGTGCTTCCAAGCTATGGTGTCATGGCGCTGGCCGCGATCCTGATGATCGCCGCAGCACTTTTCGGGCGGCTTGCCTTGCGCGATCTCAACCGCAACCGGGCACCAACGGCCTGGCTTGGTTCCGCCGCCCTGGCTCACCTCGGTGCCTGCGCGGCGCTCGTCTGGATCATCGCCGTCGATGTCGTCGATCCCACCCAGCACGCCCACCAAGCCACCTTGTTTGCCCTGCTGGGTTACGCTGTTCTGCATGCCGGCGTCGGCTGCATCCTGGCGCTTTACGGGTTGCAGCGGCAGCGAAGCGGCAAGCTGTCCCCCATCCGCAACCTCGACCTTCGCATCGGCAAGCTGTGGCATGATTATGCCGCCGTGGCCGGCCTTGTGGCGCTGGTCGCCGTGATCGTCCTGTGCTGGTCGGCGGGCGGGAGGCCGTGATGCAGCAAAGCGCATCCAACAAACGGCTTCTGGCGCTGGCGGCCGGCTTCGTGATCTGGTCGATCGCCTTTGTGGTGCTTTACAGCGCTTTGTCGATCGGCTGCCGCCAAGGCTGGAACGACGTTCATCTCGTTGCCGGCATGTCGCTCCAGCGCGTGCAACTTGTTGGCCTTTATGCCCTGCATCTGGCCTGCGGTCTGGGTCTCGTGATCGCCCTGCGCATGACACCGGCAAAAAAGGAAATCGCCGCTTTCCTTCACGCGATCGCCTTTTACGCAGCCATCGCCGCCGTGTTCTCGACAGCCTTCACCTTCGCCGGCGTTCTGCTGCTCTCGCCTTGCTGAGATGAACGAAAGACCAGCGCTGGCCGAGGGAGGCTCTGACAGTTGGGGCGTGTGGCACGATCATCATGCAGAGCGATGACGCAAATGGATGAGGTTGGTGGGCCCGGAGGGACTCGAACCCCCAACCAAGCGGTTATGAGCCGCCGGCTCTAACCATTGAGCTACAGGCCCCACCCGGGGAGATCACTAGGCAATTTGAGCCGACAGCACAAGTTCCGCCTTCGGGTGTTAAGCATGATCAGTCATGATGATGCCGCGCGTCGCATTCGCTCCATAATCGCCGCCTAGGCGTGGAAGGAGGGATGATCCTTGTTCGATGGAGACTTTAAAATCATGCGCGCCACTCTTCCGCTTGCTTTCCTGATGCTCGGTTCCGTGTCCGCCTATGCGCAGCCGGTGCAAACCGCGCCCACGCCGCAGATCGTGGTGACCGGTGAGGGCGAAGCGACGGCTCGGCCGGATCTGGCCATGCTGTCCTTGAGCGTGATGCGCGAAGCCAAGACGGCGCGTGAAGCGCTCGACGCCAACAGTTCTGCGATGGCTGCCGTGATCAGCGCGATGAAGGCGGAAGGCATTGCCGATGCCGACCTGCAAACCAGCAGCCTGTCGATCGAGCCGCGCTATGTGTATCCGGCCAACAAGGATGGCGAGCAGCAAGAACCGAAGCTGGTCGGCTATCAGGTGACGAACTCGCTGGGCGTGCGCGTGCGCCAGATCGACAAGGTGGGCGCCTTGCTCGACAAGGCCGTGTCGCTTGGTGTGAACCAGGGCGGTCAGATCAACTTCGATTCCGCTGACACGACCAAGGTCGTATCCGAAGCGCGCAAGCGCGCCGTTCAGGATGCGATGGAGCGCGCAAAGACCTTGGCTGAGGCGGCAGGCATCAAGCTCGGTCAGGTCACGGAGATCTCGGAAAGCAATCTTCGTCAGCCGCCCGTGCCGATGATGATGGCCAAAAGCATGGAAGCGCGCCCGGCACCGCAGGCCGTACCGGTTGAAGCCGGCGAGAACGTTTATCGCGTTGAAGTCTCCGTCACCTTTGCGATCGACCGCTGATCGGTGGCAACGACGAAAAAAGCGGACAGGAAAAAGGCCGGTGGATCGCTCCACCGGCCTTTCTTCGCTGGAAACCGAACTGCCCTTTTAGCGGATGACGGGGCAGTTCGGCGCCCGCGCGAAGAGAACACGGATGCTGTGGCCGCGCTGGAAGCCGCGAACGGCAATGGTGTTGCGGTTGACGTTGGCGACGCGAGGACGGTTGATGCCCATCTTCCACGCCTTTTCCCGTGCCCTTTCGGGCGTGCAGGCACGGCCTGGACGGTCGCGGTGGCGCTCATGGCGATACTGCACCGTTTGCGGCGTCACGGTGACGCTGACGCTTGCAGCCTGCGCGGCAGGAAGGGTGGCGAAGCTGCCAAGCAGAACGCTCATGGACAAAGCAGCAGTTTGAACGATCTTCAGCATGACGACGGGTCCTCAAGGCCTGATGTTGCGATGAGGATGCTTTTGTCAGGTGCGGCCTGAACTCTAAGCGAACCGGTCGTTCATATCGGGTTCAGCCGAAAGGAAGCCCGTGCGAGCGAGCGAGCGAGCAGGCAGCTGATTCAGGGCTGCTCGTCCAGAACGTGATCGAAATAATCTTCGTCGTCACGCATGTCGCTTTCGAGCGCCGTAACGCGGCCGCGCATCGAGATGCCGGCACTGTGAACGGTGTTCCGGCTTCCTGAAATCAAGTGGTGCCAGTCGAACAGATCCTTGCCTTCAGCCACCAGCTGATAAGCGCAGGTGCGCGGCAGCCAGTCGATCTCGCGAACCTTTTTCGGCGTGAGCTTCACGCAATCCGGCACCTTGCGCTTGCGCTGAAGATAATCGCTGCACTGGCATGTGCCGGCGTCAAACAGGCGGCAGGCCACGCTTGTCCAGTAGATTTCGCCGGAGTCTTCGTCTTCGAGCTTGGACAGGCAGCACTTGCCGCAGCCGTCGCAAAGCGACTCCCACTCGGCGAGCGTCATCGCTTCCAAGCTTTTGCGTTTCCAGAAGGGAGGCTGATCCATGGGGGCCATGTGACTCCTTGCGACGGCCAAATCAAGGCATCCCTTTCTTCAGGTGAATGCAACATTCACATCTCATTCAGCTCAAATCGGCTGGAACTTGTGCGACCGCGCACCATTTGGCTGCGCAACGGGACGAACGGACAAGGAGACATCATGACAAGTCGAAATACGATCCTGGCGGGAACAGCGCTGGGCCTGCTAATGGCCACAGCACCGGTTCGCGCCGAATCGGTGCCGACCAGCCTGACGCCCACAACAGGCGAAGCAACGGTACAGCGCTCGATCCTGATGGCTCAGGCAGACAGCCAGCCGGCCGAGGAAATTCTGCCGCAGACGGACCAGCCGCCGGCCGAACGCCCTGATCCGGCGGAGGAGCCTGCGAATACTCCGGCTGAACCGGCTGCCGAGCCGCAGGCGGAGGAATCTCCGGCCGCGGAGCCACAGGCAGAAGAGCCCCAGGCTGCCGAGCCTCAAGCTGAAGAACCCCAGGCCGCTGAACCCCAGGCGGAAGAACCAAGCGCCGAGCCTGCTCCTGAGCCAGAAGCTGCGCCGCAGCCGGAACCGGAAGCCGCACCTCAGGCCGAGCCGCAGCCCGAAGCCCAGCCAGAGCCGCAAGCTCAGCCAGAGCCACAGGCCGAGGAACAGCCTGAAGCACGTCCGCAATCCAGTGATGCGCAGGAAGCCGCGCCAGAACAGGCTGCGCCTGCCGAAACGCAGGACGCTCCGGCTGCTGCACCTGAAGGCGAAGCACAGCCGGCACCTGAAGCAGCGCCAGAACAACCGGCTGGCGATGCTACGTCGGGTGCCGAGCGCATGCGCCAGGATATGCGCCGCGGTGGTGATGGCGAACGTCGTCGTCCGCGTGACGGCCAGCGCGAAAACACCGGCGAACAACCGGCTGACGGCGCTCCGACTGCTCGTGAGGCAGCGCCTGCGGATGCACCGGCTGGCGAAGCACCGGCTGGCGAAGCAGCTCCCGAGGGCGCTGTGCCCGACGCGTCCCAGCCAACCACGATGGAGCAGCCGCCAGCACGCGAACCTGCTGCTGCAGACGCGCCTGCCGCTGCCCGCGAGCCGGTCGAAGGATCGCCGCTGCCGGAGAATGCCGCACCGGTTCTCGACAGCGCCAAGGAAGCAGCCCCACAGCAGCCTGAAGGTCAATCGGGTGCCGCTGCTCAGCCAGGCACGGACGGTCAGACTCAGCGTCAGGCTCAGCCCGCACAGCCTGCTGCACCGCCGCCGGCTTCCGACGCGGCAGCCCAGAGCGAACGCTCACGTCCGGTCGATATCCAGTCCGTTCGTGAAGAGCGTGGCCGTCGCATCGACGTCGATCGCGATCGTCCGCGTCGTTGGGAACAGCGCGAAAACGTCGATGTCGTAAAGGAATTCGACAACCGCATCATCCTGAACTTCGGCGGTCGTGACTTCGTGGAAAGCTCGGATCGCGACCGTTTGGGACGTAACTCGCGCGAAACCTATTACGAGGAACTGCCGCGCGGTCGGACCCGTGAAACGATCGTGCGCCGTGACGGCACGCAGGTCGTCACGATCCGCAACCAGTATGGTGACGTGATCCGTCGGTCGCGCATCACGCCGGACAACCGCGAATACGTTCTGTCCTATGTCGACGAGGACAACTACGATCGCGGTGGCGTATGGCGCGATCCGGGCGAGGACCTGCCGCCGCTCGTTCTCACCATTCCTGCTCGGGACTACATTCTCGACGCAGGCACTGTAGAAGATGAGCCGGAGCGCTACTACGACTTCCTCGACCAGCCTCCGGTCGAGAATATCGAGCGTTTGTATTCGGTTGAAGAAGTGAAGCGTTCGGCTCGTGTGCGTGACACGGTGCGTCGCGTCGATCTCGACACGATCACCTTCGCAACGGGTTCGGCCGACGTGGCTGAAAGCCAGGTCGATCGTCTGGCAGGCGTTGCCGAGGGCATGCAGAAGCTGCTCAAGCGCAACCCGGCCGAGACCTTCCTGATCGAAGGCCACACGGATGCGGTCGGCAGCGACCAGTCCAACCTGGTTCTGTCGGATCGCCGCGCCGAAGCGGTTGCCGATGCGCTGTCGCGTTACTTCGACATTCCGCCGGAGAACCTGACCACGCAGGGCTATGGCGAGCGTTATCTGAAGATCAAGACGGACGGTGCCGAACAGGAAAACCGTCGCGTTGCGATCCGCCGCATCACGGCCCTTGTCGCCCCGGCAAGCGCCAGCGCGCAGTAAAGAACGGCTTACAAGCCAAAGAAAAAGCCCGGTCAGTGACCGGGCTTTTTTCATGTCGTCTTGTAAAGGTGAGGATCAGTAGCCCGCAGCGCGATCCACCAGGTTCTGCAGCGGCTCGCCGCGATCACAGGCATCCATCTGCGCGAGCATCGGCATGGTGATGGCGCGGGGATCGGAGGGTGCTGCCGCATGGGGCGTCACGAAGACCTTGGGATGCTGCCACAGCGGGGATGCCTCCGGCAGCGGTTCGGTTTCAAACACGTCGAGGCTCGCTTCGCCGAGCGACCCATCGTCCAGGGCGCGCAGAATATCGGCCTCGCGCTGCAGACCGCCACGGCCCGCATTGATGAGCACCGATCCGCCGATTTCGTTGTCGCGCCTGATCTGGCGCAGGAGATCATAGTCGATGATGCCGCGTGTGGCGTCGGTGAGCGGGAGCAGCACGACCAGAATGTCCGTCGCCGCCAGGAAGTCCGGCAAACCGTCGGCACCGGCATAGGTCGTCATACCAGGGACTTCGGCAGGACGCCGGCTCCAGCCGTTGAGCTTGAAACCGAGCGAACCAACGGCACGCGCGGCGGTGCGTCCGAGTTCGCCGATGCCCATGAAGCCGACGGTGGTTTCGGATGAGGTCGCCTGCGAAAGCTCGTTCCATTCGCGCGCGGCTTGCTGGCGCTTGTATTGCGCACCGCGCCGGTGATGATCGAGCACGCGCCACGTCACATATTCCGCCATGTGCTGCGCGAGGTTTTCGGACACGACCCGCACGATCGGCAGGTCGGGTAGGGTGGGATCGCGCAAGACGTGATCGACGCCGGCACCCAGCGAGAAGATCGCCTTCAAATTGGGCAGGTGCCCCAGCACGCCATGCGGCTGATGCCAGGCCACGGCATAATGGATGCTCGGATCGTCTGCGCCGTTCGGCTCCGTGACCACCTCGCGTCCGGTGCGGCCAAGCAGATCGACCCAAAGCGCGTTGTCGGTCTTGTTGGTGGCAAGCAGCACCTTGCCGCGCGTTCCTTCGGTCATGTGAAGCGTTCCGTTACTGGCTGACGGCGTCGTCGGTTGACGTCTCGATCTTGAAGGCGGCAGCAATCAGCGCCTTTGTGTAATCCGTCTGCGGATTGTCGAAGATCTGCGCCGATGAACCATGCTCAACCACCTGGCCATTGCGCATCACGATCACTTCGTTGGCCAGCGCGCGCACGACCTTGAGGTCATGGCTGATGAAGAGATAGGCGAGGTCGTGCTTCTTCTGGAGGTCGCGCAGCAGATCCACAACTTGCGCCTGCACGCTCATGTCGAGCGCCGAGGTCGGCTCGTCCAGCATCACGAAGCGCGGCTTCAAGACCATGGCGCGGGCGATCGCAATGCGCTGGCGCTGGCCGCCGGAGAACTCGTGCGGGTAACGGAAGCGGGTCGCCGGATCGAGACCGACTTCGCGCAGCACGTCCACGACGCGTTGATCACGCTCATCGGCCGACAGGTCGCGTGCGTGGATCTTCAGCCCTTCCTGGATGATTTCGCTGACCGACATGCGCGGGCTGAGCGAACCGAACGGATCCTGGAACACGATCTGCAATTCATGGCGATGCGGCCGCATCTCCTTGAAGGAAAGACCGTCGATCGCCTGATCCTCGAAGCGGATTTCGCCCTTGGACGAGATCATGCGCGCCAGCGCGAGACCTAGCGTCGTCTTGCCCGAACCGGATTCGCCGACAACGCCCAGCGTCTGCCCGGCCTTCACCGTCACGTCGATGCCGTCGACGGCCCGCACATAATCAACGGTCTTGCGGAAGAAGCCCTGCTTGATCGGGAAGTGAACCTTGATGTCCTTGCCCGACATGACCGTTTTGGCCGTGGGATCAGCCGGCGGCGGCGCGCCTTTCGGCTCGGCGGCCAGGAGATGTCGGGTGTATTCGTGCTGCGGATTGGCGAAGATTTCCTGCGTCGGCCCTTCTTCCACGATCCGGCCCTTGGTCATCACGCAAACACGATCGGCAATGCGCCGGACGATGCCGAGATCATGGGTGATGAACAGCATCGACATGCCATGCGTGGTCTTGAGTTCGCCGAGCAGCTTCAGGATCTGCGCCTGAACCGTGACATCGAGCGCGGTGGTCGGCTCGTCGGCGATCAAGAGCTTGGGTCGGTTCGCCAGCGCCATGGCGATCATCACGCGCTGCCGTTGCCCGCCCGAAAGCTGATGCGGATAGGCCGACAACCGCTTTTCCGGCTCGCGAATGCCGACTTCGCGCAGCAGTTCCAGGGTCCGCTCCTTGGCCTGTGCGTCGCGCATGCCCTGATGCAGCTTCAGGATCTCGCCGATCTGCTGCTCGATCGTATGCAGCGGATTGAGCGAGGTCATCGGCTCTTGGAAGATCATGGTGACGTCGTTGCCGCGTACTTTGCGCAACGCGTTCTCATTCGCCCCAAGCAGATCCGTGCCCTCAAACAGGATCTGACCGCTCGGATGGCTGGCGGGCGGGTAGGGCAGCAGCTTCAGCACGGACAGCGCCGACACCGACTTGCCCGAACCGGATTCGCCGACCAGCGCTACAGTCTCGCCCTTGGCGATATCGAAGGACACATGATCAACGGCCAGGCTTTCGCGCCCGCCTTGAGTGAAGGCAACCGACAGATCGCGGACGGAAAGAAGCGGCTGGGTCACGATCTCACCGGAAGGTCTTGCGCGGATCAAAGGCGTCGCGTGTGGCCTCGCCGATGAAGATCAGCAGCGACAGCATGATGGACAACACCAGGAAGCCCGAAATGCCGAGCCATGGCGCGTTGAGATTGCGCTGCCCCTGCCGCAGCAATTCGCCGAGCGACGGCGAGCCGGGCGGCAGGCCGAGGCCGAGGAAGTCGAGCGAGGTGAGCGTCGTGATCGAACTGTTCAAGATGAACGGCAGGAAGGTCAGCGTCGCGACCATGGCATTGGGCAGGAGATGGCGCGTCATGATCGTGCGATTCCCGACGCCCAACGCGCGTGCGGCGTTCACATATTCGAAGTTGCGCGCCCGCAGGAACTCCGCTCGTACCACGCCGACAAAGGCCACCCATGAGAACAGGAGCATGATGCCGAGCAGGATGAAGAAGCCCGGCGGCAGGACGGCGGCGATGATCAGGATCAGGTAGAGCACGGGAATGGACGACCAGATCTCGATGAAGCGCTGCAGAAGCAGGTCCGTCCAGCCGCCGAAATAACCCTGCACGGCGCCAGCGGACACACCGATAATGGCGGATGCGAAGGTCAGAACCAGGCCGAACAGAACCGAAATGCGGAAGCCGTAGATTACGCGCGCCAGCACGTCGCGTGCCGAATCGTCCGTGCCGAGCCAGTTCCAGTTGCCCAGCGTGCAGTTCGGGTCCTCGGCACCGAGCGGATAGCGCGAACAGCGCTCTTCCGTCGAATACATCCAGGAAGGCTTGGCGGGTGCCGCGGCCGGGATGTCGTTGTTGACCGTTCTGTAGGAATAGCGGATCGGCGGCCAGATCAGCCAGCCATTGGCCTCGATCTCGTCGCTGATCACCGGATCGCGGTAGTCGGTGACAGCGTAAAAGCCGCCGAACTTTTCTTCCGGATAATCAACAAGCACCGGGACGAGGATTTCGCCCTTGTAGGAGGCGAGGATCGGGCGGTCATTGGCGATGAGTTCGGCGCCCAACGACAAGATGAACAGGACGAGGAAGATCCAAAGCGACCAGTAGCCGCGGCGGTTCGCCTTGAAGCTTTCCCAGCGGCGTTTGTTCAGCGGCGAAAGCCATGGGCGCGCGGCGCGATCGCGCACCTGTTCCACTTCGGCCTTGAGCTGGATTTCCGACATCAGACGTCCCGGCTCTCGAAGTCGATGCGCGGATCGATCCAGGTGTAGAGGAGATCCGACAGAAGACCGACCAGCAGGCCCACAAGCGAAAAGATATAAAGCGTGGCAAACACCACGGGATAATCGCGGTCGATCACGGAGCGATAGCCGAGCAGTCCCAAGCCATCGAGCGAGAAGATGTTTTCGATCAGAAGCGAGCCGGTGAAAAAGGCCGAAATGAAAGCGCCCGGAAAGCCGGCGATCACGATCAGCATCGCATTGCGGAAGACGTGGCCGTAAAGCACCTGCCGCTCGGACAGGCCTTTGGCGCGGGCCGTGACGACATACTGCTTACGGATTTCTTCCAGAAACGAGTTCTTGGTCAGAAGCGTCGTGGTGGCGAAGGCCGACAGCACCATGGCCGTCAGCGGTAGCGCCAGATGCCAGAAGTAATCGAGGATCTTCATCGGCCAGGACAGTTCCGACCAGTTCTCGGAGGTCAGGCCGCGGAGCGGGAACCAGTCGAAAAACGATCCGCCGGCGAACATCACCATCAGGAGGATCGCAAACAGAAAGCCTGGAATGGCATAGCCGATGATGACGATACCCGACGTCCATACATCGAAGCTCGAGCCGTCCTTGACTGCCTTGCGGATGCCCAGCGGGATCGAGATCAGATAGGAGATCAGCGTGATCCAAAGGCCGAGCGAAATTGACACCGGCATTTTCTCGATGATCAGGTCGAGAACCGAAATGTCGCGAAAGAAGCTCTCGCCGAAGTCAAAGCGCAGATAATTGCCGAGCATGCCGAAGAAGCGGCTGTACCAGGGCTGATCGAAACCGAACTGCGCTTCCAGCTGCTTGATGAAGGCGGGATCGAGGCCCTGCGCGCCGCGATATTGCGAACTGTCGCCGCTGCCGGCAGCCTGGCCGCTGTCTCCGCCGCCACCTGACAGCATGTCGCTGCCCTGACCGGAGAGTTTGGCGATCACCTGTTCGACCGGACCGCCGGGCGCGAACTGGATCACCAGGAAGGACACGGCCATGATGCCGAAAATGGTCGGAACCATCAGCAGCAATCGGCGCAGGATATAAGCGCCCACTAGATCACCATTCCATGCTGCTCAGTCGCTTGATGCGTCAAACCTTGCCTCGTCACGCCTTGCCGATTGCCTTGGCTTTCGCCGGATCGACCCACCACAAGCGCTCGACGGGGAAGCCGTAATCCGGCTTCGGCTCCTTGAAGCCGAACATGTCCCAGAAGCTCGCCCGATGATTCGCCAGGTAGTACTGTGGAATCCAATCGCGGCGCGCGCGCAAGACCCTGTCGAGCGCCCGCATTGCCACCACCAGCATCTCGCGTGTTTCCGCGCGGCCCACGGCATCGATCAGGGCATCGACGGCGGGATCGGCCGTTCCAGGCAGATTGCGCGATCCCTCACGATTGGCGGTCTTCGAATGGAAGAAGGTTTCCATCTCGTCGCGGGTGGGCGTGGCGGTGAAGCTGGCGGCAACGCTGATCATGTCGAAGTCGAAGCTGGCCTGGCGTGCCTGATATTGCGCCGGATCAACAAGCCGCACGGAGGCATCGATGCCGATCGCGCGCATGTTCTCGACCAAAGGCGCATCCCGGCGCGCGAGGCCATCATCATTGACCAGAAGCTCGATCGTCAGGCGCTCGCCGTCGCGGTTCTGCAGAAAGCCGTCGCGCCGTTCGAACCCCGCATCGGTCAAAAGGCTCTGCGCACGCGATAACAGTGCGCGATCGCGGCCGGAGCCGTTGGAGCGGGGCTGCATGACTGGATCGCCGAACACGGACGGTGGAAGCTGGCTGCGCAGCAATTCGAGCAGCGCGAGCTCTTCGCCTTGCGGCGTGCCTTCGGCGCGAAAGTCGGAGAGTTCGAACAGGGAGTTGGACCGGACATAGCCGTCATAAAACAGGTTACGGTTGGTCCATTCGAAATCGAAGCACAGGCCGATCGCCTCGCGCACCCGCGCGTCCTTGAAGCGGTTGCGGCGCTGGTTCACGGCCCAGGCCTGCATCGTCGGGCGCTTTTCCGACGGGAATTCCCGCTTGGCGACGCGTCCGTCGTTGATCGCCGGGAAGTTGTAGCCTGTTGCCCAGACACGGCTCGTATATTCCTGGCGAAACAGTATCTCGCCCTTCTTGAAGGCCTCGAAAGCGGCCTGCCGTTCGCGATAGAATTCGATGCGGATACGGTCGAAGTGATCCAGCCCTTTGTTCAAAAGCAGATCGCGGCCCCAGTAATCTGGCAGGCGCTCATATTCGATCGTTTGACCAGCCTGCACCTGCCCCACCTTGTAGGGACCGGAGCCCAGAAGAGGTGTCATCGGTTCGTTGTCGAAGCCGCCGCGCTCCTCGATATTGGCGCGGGACAGAATGGGATAGGTCGCAACCGCCAGGATCGCACGCGGCGACTGGTTGCCATCAAACACCAGCCGCACCGTGTCGGAAGACAGGACCTCGGCCGCACGTAGGTCGACCAGGGGCAGAGCGAGGTCGGGATGCCCCTGATCCTTCAGGAGCATGTAGCTTGCCGCAACATCCTCAGGTGTGATCGGCGTGCCGTCATGGAAGCGCGCTTGCGGCCGCAGCTTGAAGACCCAGCTGTTGCGGTCGGCGGCAATCGAAACGGTTTCTGCAACCAGACCATACAGCGCATCCGGCTCATCGAGCGCCGAGCCCATGAGGGAGTCGAAGCAAAGCTCCATGCGGGGCGGTGCGTCGCCACGCAGAATGAAGCTGTTCAGCGTGTTGAAGGTCTGCGTGTTCTGGTTGAAATACCACGACGACGGCGTGAAGTTGAACGTTCCACCACTGGGCGCGTCCGGCGACGCGTAATCGAGTTGGGTGGCTTCGGGCGGATATTTCAGCGCGCCGAAAGCCGACAGACCGTGCATCGGCGTGTCGGTCGGGGCGGCAGCGAAAGCCGTTCGTCCGAACGCCGGTGCAAAAACGGCGGCACCGGTCAGCGCCAGAAAAGAACGCCGAGGGATCGAAGCACCGAACCTCAATTGACGCTCCGGTATTTGGCCGCCAGAGCCTGTTCCTTGGCCGGATCGATCCACCAGGAATCAACATCGACGCCTAGATAGCTCGGCTGCTTTTCCGGGATGCCGAACTTGTTCCAATACGCGACCCAGATGTTTGGTCGGCTATATTGCGGCACCACGAAGTAGTTCCACAAAAGCACGCGATCAAGCGCGTGCGTTGCCGCAATGAGGTCTTTACGGTCGGTGGCGAAGATCACCTTGTCGATGAGGGCATCCACCACGGGATCCTTGATGCCCATCGTGTTGCGCGATCCGGGCGTATCGGCTGCCTGTGTGCTCCAATAATCGCGCTGTTCGTTTCCGGGCGATTCCGTTTGCGGCAGACTTTCGGTGATCATGTCGAACTCGAAAGCCCGCGTGCGGTTTACATACTGGCTGGCATCCACGATCCGAAGCGTGGCATCGATGCCGAGCTTGCGAAGGTTCTGGAGGTAAGGGCCGGCGATGATCTCGTCCGTCGGGCCGCTGCCTAGAAACTCGATCTTCATCTGCTCGCCTTGAGCGTTCACCAGTTTGCCGCCCTTGATCTCCCATCCGGCCTTACGGAACAGCTGCACCGCTTCGCGCAGATGCGCGCGTTCGGATTGCGGCGTGTCGAACACCGGCAGCTTGAAAGGCTCGGTGAAAAGCTCGGGCGGAAGCTGGTCGCGGAACGGTTCGAGGATCTCGAGTTCGCGTGCTTCCGGCACACCGCTGGAAGCAAGCTCGCCACCCGGATAGAAGCTCGAAATGCGTGTGTTCAGCCCGAAAAAGGCCTGCCGGTTCTGCGTTTCGAAGTCGTAAGCCAGCGTCAAAGCGTGCCGGACATCGCGGTTCTGGAACTGCGGGCGGCGAAGGTTCAGGGCAAAGGCCTGCATGCGCATGTAGGCTGATGCGGGATATTCGTTCTTCAACACGTCGCCGGCTTCAACGGCCGGGAAATTATATTCGGTCGACCAGCGCCGCGAGCTGTTTTCCATGCGCACATCCTGCAGGCCGCCCTTGGTGAAGGCCAGCCAGGCGGCATTGTCATCCTGGATGTAAACATATTTGCGCCGGTCGAAATTGTTGCGGCCGACATTCACCGCGATGTCCGCGCCCCAGTAATCCTCAACACGGGTCCAGTTGATTTCAGCGCCGGGGCGGAATGGACCGATCTTGTAGGGGCCCGAACCAAGCGGTGCTTCCAGCGTCGGCTGCGTGATGTCGCGCTTCTTGCCTTGCGCATCCGTGCCTTCCCACCAGTGCTTGGGCAGAACGGTGAGATCGCCGAGGATATGCGGCAGTTCGCGGTTGCCCTTCTGGTCGAAGCGGAACTCGATCTCTCGATCGTTCAGCGCCACGGCTTCCGTGACGTTGGCGTAATAGCGATTGTAGAGCGGGCTGTTGGTCTTCAGCACGTTGAAGGACCAGACGACGTCTTCGGCCGTCACCGGCTTGCCGTCATGCCAGCGCGCGTTCGGGTTCAACCGATACGTGGCAGAGGAAAAGTCGTCGGGATGCTTCATGGCATCGGCCAGAAGCGGGCGGCTGGTGCCCGGCTCTTCCAGCGACTGCTGGAACAGTGTTTCCCACAAAAGGCCGCCGAAGTTCGACAGACCCGCAGCCGCCGTTCCTCTGACGATGAAGGGGTTGAAGCTGTCATAGGTGCCGGACGCCACAGAATTGAGCGTGCCACCCTTGGGCGCATCCGGATTGACATAGGAATAGTGTGCAAACGGCGCGTCGGCTTCCTCGCTCTCGATCAGTGACGAGGATGTGCGCCATTCCTGCGCTGCCGTCGGTTGAGCTGCGGTGAGCCAGATCATGGCCGCCGCTCCGAAGGTTTGAACAAGGCTGTTGCGCAGGCGATAAGACATCGTCACCTCAGGTCAGGAAACAGGTGAAGCTTTGCAAGACAGTTTGGCAAAACAAGGTGGCATGGCAAGAGGCTTTGCCGAAACAGAAAAAGCCGGGGTGAACCCGGCTTTTTCATGAATGGTGCATGACAATCGCGTGACGCGGCGCATAGGAGGCCGACGTCCTTGAGCGCGATCAGGGTGTGGTCGTTGCCGGAGCCGCCGGAGCCGCGCCGCCTTCAGCCGGCGCTGGTGCACCGTCCGTTGGAGCAGCGTTGCCCTGCGGTGCAGTTGCACCACCCTCGGCGGGAGCGGCCGGTGCAGCGGGAGCAGCGCCACCTTCCGCCGGAGCCGGCTCGTTGGTGGTCGGAGCGGCTGCGCCAGCCGGGGCGGAACCCTGGTTCGGCTGCGGTTCGCCGCTCGAAGACGGGCTGGCCGTCGGTGCTTCGCCTTCCGGAACTTCCACGGCAGGTGTCTGCGGCAGTGGAGCGCCGGTCACGCCCGACGAACCGCTGTCTTCCACGGCTGCCGGATTTGCCGGCTGGCCGGCATCGGAAGCCGGTGCTTCCGATGCCGAACCTTCGGCATTGGCGCCCGATTCTTCCGGCGTTGCGCCTGCACCCTCGGCCGGCACTTCCGGAAGCGGAACTTCAGAGTCGGCCGTGGTGCGCAGGTAAGCGATCAGGTTGGCGCGATCGGTCGGGCTCTTGAGGCCCGCAAAGCTCATCGCCGTGCCCTTCACTACAGCCTTGGGCGCTGCGATGAAGTGGTCGAGGTGCTCGTAATCCCAGGCCTGTTCCTGCGCAGCATAGTCCTTCATGCCGGCCGAATAGCTGAAACCTTCATGGGACGCGATCGGACGCGTCACGATGTTCCAGAGGTTCGGGCCGATCTTGTTGGCACCGCCGGCATCGTCCGTGTGGCAGGTGGCGCAACGCTTGAACAGCGTTTCGCCGGCAGCAGCGTCCGCGCTCTGCATACGCACTGCGATCGGCTCCTCGGTCGGCTCATCGCTGCCACCCTTGGCACCGGCTTCCGGCTCTGCGGCTGCAATGGCGAAGCCTGGCGTTTCCGGCGTCGGCGATGCGAACAAAGCTTCGGAAACGATGCTGATCGAGAAGACGATGAACACGGTCCCCAGCAGAGCGCCGATGATCTTGTTCATTTCAAAAGAATCCATGCGGATACCGCTCCCTGCCTCGATCTCCCGGTCGGCGCATTTTTGTTGCCCGCGCCGAATCCCCATACCGGCAGCAAAGCCGGTAAAATCGGCGGGAAACTAGGTCTTTTGCGGAAGGGTTGCAACACCTATAAGAACGCCGCCGCATGTGGCGATTTGACACTTTCATGCCCTCGAACCGGACTGTTCAGCTTCCATGTCGATCCTTGTTCTGATCCCCGCGCGACTGGCTTCCACCCGCCTGCCGGGCAAGCCTTTATCCGACATAGCTGGAAAGCCGATGGTCGTGCGCGTCGCCGAACAGGCCACTTCGGCCAATCTCGGCCGTGTGGTTGTGGCGGTGGATGCGCAGGAAACCTTCGATGTTGTGACCGCGCATGGCTTCGAAGCCGTGATGACGCGGATCGACCATGAATCCGGTTCTGACCGCATTTTCGAGGCGCAGACCCTTCTCGATCCTGACGGCAGCGTCGACACGATCGTCAATGTTCAGGGCGATCTGCCGACGGTGGAACCGGAGATCATCCGCGCCGCCGTCGATCTTCTGCAGGACGCGGCCGTGGACATCGGCACGCTCGGCGTGGAAATCACCCGCGAAGAAGAAAAGACCAACAAGAACGTCGTGAAGATCGTCGGCTCGCCCAACACACAGGGCGGATTGCGCGCGCTGTATTTTACCCGCGCGACGGCGCCCTGGGGGCAGGGACCGCTTTACCACCATGTCGGCCTTTACGCTTACCGCCGCCGCGCTCTGGAGCGCTTCGTGTCCTTGCCACCCTCTACCCTTGAGCGTCGCGAAAGCCTGGAGCAGCTGCGTGCGCTGGAAGATGGCATGCGCATCGATGTCGCGCTCGTGGATGCCGTACCGCTTGGCGTGGACACCGCCGAAGATCTCGAACGCGCCCGTGAACTCCTGTCCCGGAACTGATTGATATGATTGCTCGAACCAACCGCATCTCGTTTCAGGGCGAGCCCGGCGCCAATTCGGATACTGCCTGCCGTGACATGTTTCCGGACATGGAGCCGCTGCCGTGCCCGACCTTCGAGGATGCGTTCAACGCCGTTGAATCCGGCGCTGCCGATCTCGCGATGATCCCGATCGAAAACACGATCGCGGGCCGCGTCGCCGACATCCACCATCTTCTGCCTGAATCGCGGCTGCATATCGTCGGCGAATATTTCCTGCCGATCCATTTTCAGCTGATGGTGCTGCCCGGTGTGGCGCGCGAGGAGATCAAATCGGTCCACAGCCATATTCATGCGCTGGGCCAATGCCGCAAATATATCCGTTCCAACAGCTGGAAGCCGGTGATTGCCGGCGATACGGCGGGTGCGGCCAAGCTCGTGGCTGAAACGGCGGATCGTACGATGGCCGCCCTGTCGCCTCGGCTTGCCGCAAGCCTTTATGGTCTCGATATCCTTGAAGAGAATGTCGAAGACACCGACACCAATGTCACCCGCTTCGTGGTGCTGTCGAAGGAAGACAAGCGCGCGCCGCGCCTTGCTGCCGACGAGCGCATGATGACGACGTTCATGTTCCGCGTCCGCAACGTGCCGGCCGCCCTTTACAAGGCGATGGGTGGCTTTGCGACCAACGGCGTCAACATGACCAAGCTCGAAAGCTACCAACTCGGCGAATTCACCGCGACGCTGTTTTACGCCGATATTGAAGGGCATCCCGACGATTACAACGTGACGCTCGCGCTGGAAGAGCTGCAGTTCTTCTCGCGCGAAGTGCGCATTCTCGGTGTTTATCCGGCCAGCCAGTCCCGCGACGAGTGGAAGCTGGCCGACTAAGCGCCGGGCAAGACTTCAATCCTGATCCGCCCAGAAGCGGATCAGGTGGCTGGCGATCGCACCTTGCGGCGGCACGAGCAGACCCTCGGGGTGGCCCCCGGCAATCATGGCGCGGACCTCCGTCCGGCTGAACCAGCGGCAGTCCTCCAGTTCCGTCAGATCGGGCTGAATGTCGTCGTTCAAGGCTTCACCGAAGCAGCCGATCATCAGCGAATGCGGAAACGGCCAGGGCTGGCTTGCATGATAAGCGACGCGCCCGATCCGGATACCGGATTCCTCCAGCGTTTCGCGCCGCACGGCATTCTCGATCGTTTCGCCCGGCTCGATGAAGCCCGCCAGTGTGGAAAACATGCCGGGCGCGAAATGTGGGCTGCGGCCTAACAGACAACGATCATCCCTGACGGTCAGCATGATCGCCACGGGATCGGTGCGCGGGAAATGCTCGGCAGCGCAGTTTGAACAAACACGCTTGTAGCCGCCGATGCGGCTTTCGGTCTGATGGCCGCAACGGCCACAAAAGCGATGCGTGCGGTTCCAGATGGCCAGCGAAGCGGCCTGTGCCAGAGCGCCGAGCGTAGCTGAATCGAGCAGGCCTTGCGAATAGATCGAGCGATGATCGATCGCCTTGAGGTTGGCCGGCAAAGTCTCGGGATCAAGCTCGGTGTCCAGCGCAAGCAGTGGACCTCCATCGTCATGCCCGAGCAGGATCGCGTCGGCAGGCTTCTGTTCAAGCGCCTCGACTTCCTGACGTGTGAAGAAGGGTGCGACCGTCTCGCCTTCCAGGCGCAGCACCAGCCTTGAGCCGGAAAGCAGCATCAGCCGTGTATGCGGGTCCTGCAGGGCACGTGGAACGCAATCATCGTCGCGTGTTTCGGATTGCCGGTCGAGCACATTGCCGGCAAAGCCGACAAAGGCGCTGGGCTCACGCTCGGGGCGGTCGAACAGAAAGAAAGCCATAGGTGCTCCGGCTCGAGATTTCAGAGTGCGGCCTGCACCCGAGCCGACAGGTCGTGAATGGCTTCGCGACGATAGGGTTCGCGCAGACCATGGCCCCAAACGGGGCCGGGCCAGGCGGGATCGCCGGGGTTGCGTGCAATCACATGGATATGCAGCTGGCGCACGATGTTGCCCAGCGCGCCCGTATTGATCTTTTCGCAGCCGGTAAGCTTCTTCAGCCCTTCCGCAACCATGTTGGTTTCGAAGGTGAGCATGGTTTGGTCGAGCGGGGTGAGCTCGTGCACCTCGGCGATCCTTTGCCGCTGCGGAATGAGGATCAGCCAAGGCCAGCGACTGTCGTTCATGAGCCGCAGCTCGCACAGGCTCAGCCACATCACGTGCTCGCTATCGCCTTCAAGACGCGCGTCGAGCGCAAACCCGACCGTGCGGTGCGGCGTGTCCATGAAACAATCCCCGTAAACTGCAAAGAGCTTGAAACAATGAGGCTAGTCCCGCCCGTGAAAGCTCGCAAGCCATGGCGCGGCATGGGGTAAAGATTCATTTTCTGCATCACACATTTGCCACGCCGCGATCGACACTCACCGCTTGCAAAACCCGTTCTGATTGACGATATGAGCCCCGGGAGGTTGGCTGGTGGACGATCCACTCGCCAACCGGGTCAGGTCCGGAAGGAAGCAGCCCTAACGATTCTGGAACGGGTCATCGTGTCAGCCTCCCACCGTCTTGCCCTTCAAGGTCGGGCAAGCATCGTCCGCATTGACGCGGCGTATCAAAGAATGTCCGCGTTGACGCGGCGTATCTGGCGCAGGACAATCGGCGCGCCGTGAGTCGAACAGCCCGTTTCAAAAGGAAGAGCGCGAGCGCATGAGCGAAGCTGGACAAGGGTCGTCGAGCGCCGCGGGCTACCGCGTTCTTGCCCGCAAGTACCGGCCGGCCGATTTCACCACGCTGATCGGCCAGGAGCCGATGGTGCGCACCCTCACCAACGCTTTCGACACTGGCCGCGTCGCCCAGGCCTGGATGCTGACAGGTGTGCGTGGTGTCGGCAAAACTACCACCGCCCGCATTCTCGCCCGTGCGCTGAACTACAAGACAGCTGAGATCGATCGGCCATCCGTGGCACTGGAAGCGCTGGGCGAGCATTGCCAGGCCATTATGGAAGGCCGCCATGTCGACGTGATCGAGATGGATGCGGCGTCTCATACCGGCATCGACGATATCCGCGAGATCATCGAGCAGGTGCGTTATGCGCCGGTTTCCGCGCGCTACAAAGTCTACATCATCGACGAAGTTCACATGCTGTCGACGCAGGCCTTCAACGGCCTGTTGAAGACGCTTGAAGAACCGCCGCCGCATGTGAAATTCATCTTCGCGACAACTGAAATCCGCAAGGTGCCGATCACGGTGCTGTCGCGCACGCAGCGCTTCGACCTGCGCCGCGTCGATGCCGCATTGCTGACGGGCCACCTCGGCTCCATTGCTGAGAAAGAAACGATCACCGTCGAGCCGGAAGCGCTGGCGATGATTGCACGCGCGGCTGAAGGCTCGGTGCGTGACTCGCTGTCGATCTTCGATCAGGCGATCGCCCATGGCTCCGGCACGGTGACGGCAGAGGCTGTTCGCGCCATGCTCGGTCTGGCCGACCGTACGCGCGTGATCGACCTGTTCGAGCACATCATGCAAGGCGATGTCGCGGCGGCTTTGGGCGAGCTGCGCGCGCAATATGACACCGGCGCTGATCCGGCGACCGTGCTCACCGATCTCGCCGAGTTCACCCATCTTGTGACGCGCCTGCGCTATGTGCCGGAAGCGTCAGAAGATGCCTCGCTATCCGAAGCGGAGCGCATGCGCGGTTCGGCGCTGTCGCAGACCCTGTCGGTGCGGGTGTTGTCGCGCGCCTGGCAGATGCTCTTGAAGGGCATCACGGAGGTTCAGACTGCCGCTCGCCCGGTGAGTGCGGCCGAAATGGTGTTGATCCGCTTGGCGCATGCCGCCGAACTGCCGACGCTGGATGACGTGCTCAAAGGCAATGGCGCTGCGCCGTCTGAAACGCGACCGTCCGGCAATGGTGGTGGACGCCCGTCGCTTCCTTCCGGCGGCAATGGCGGTGGGGGAGCGGCTTCGGCTGTATCGACCGCGCGCATGATGCCGGCAGGTGGTGGCGCGCAAACGATGCGGCTGGTGCAGACCGAGGCATCGCCAGCACCGGCGATGCAGACGGCTGTTCAGCCTGCGCCTGAGCCGACCGTCAAGGTTGCCTCGCTCAACGATATCGTTGCGCTGGCCGAAGCGGCGCGCGACATGCCGTTCAAGATCGGCGTCAAGGGTTGCGTTCGGCTGGTTCGCATCGAGCCGGGCAAACTCGAGATCAACCTCACCGAAGATGCGCCGCGCACGCTCCTGACCGACATCCAGAATCGTCTGTCGAAATGGACGGGTATGCGCTGGCTGGTCACGGTTTCGCGCGAAGAAGGCGGTCAGACGCTGGCCGAGATCGAAACGCAGAAGCGCGAAAGCGCAAGGATGGAAGCGGAGGCGGATCCGACCGTGGCCGCCATTCTCGCCGCGTTCCCGCGTTCCAAGATCATCGATATCCGCATTCCGGAAGCCGCAGACGATGTCGAGCTCGATCTGGACAATCCCGTGATCGATCCGGGGATTGATCCGGGCCTCGACGATCCCGACGAACTCTAGAAACAAGCCTCACGAACTCTAACAAGGATGTCCGTATGAAGGATCTCATGGGCCTTATGAGCAAGGCCAAGGAAATGCAGGCCAAATTCCAGACGATGCAGGAAGAGATGGCGACGATCGAGGCGACCGGTCAGTCCGGTGGCGGCCTCGTTTCGATCACGCTGTCGGGCAAGTCCGAGATGAAGGCGCTCAAGATCGATCCGTCGCTCATCAAGGCTGAGGAAGCCGAGATTCTCGAGGACCTGATCCTTGCCGCGCACAACGACGCGCGCGCCAAGGTCGAGGCCATCACGCAGGAAAAGACCCGCGAGATGACGTCCGGCCTGCCGCTGCCGCCCGGCATGAAGCTGCCTTTCTAAGCTGAAACGCTTGATTTTTTTCGGGGCTGGCATCTGCCGGCCCCTTGGCTTTTGGTGACGCACCATGTCGAAACGTATCGTCGGACCCGAGATCGAGAAGCTGATCCAGCTCCTGGCCAAAGTGCCGGGGCTCGGGCCTCGCTCGGCCCGCCGTGCGGCCCTGCACCTGATCAAGAAGAAGGAGCAGCTGCTCGGACCGCTGACGGTTGCGATGGGCGATGCACTCGAGAGAGTGCGGATCTGCTCGCGTTGCGGCAATATCGATACGGTCGATCCCTGCATGATCTGCTCCGATCCGCGCCGCGATACCGGCACGATCATTCTGGTTGAAGACGTGTCGGATCTCTGGGCGCTGGAGCGGGCAGGGGCCATGAACGCGCAGTTTCATGTTCTGGGCGGCACGCTGTCGCCGCTGGATGGTGTCGGACCGGACGATCTCAACATCCGCGGCCTTGTTTCGCGTGTGGCAGAAGGCGGGGTGAGCGAGGTCATCATCGCCGTGAATGCCACGGTCGAAGGCCAGACCACGGCGCATTACGTGACTGATCAGCTGGCTGACATGAACGTGAAGATCACGCGGCTCGCGCATGGCGTACCGGTGGGGGGCGAGCTGGATTATCTCGACGAAGGCACGCTGACGGCGGCGCTGCGCTCGCGAACAGCATTCTGAACGCTTGGAGGATAGATCGATGAAGACACGGCTTTCCATAGTCATCGCATTGATCCTGTTGAGCTTTTCGGGTGCGGCGCAAGCGCAGAGCGTTGATGCGCAGTATCGCACCTGGCTCGATCAGAGCCTTTGGCCGGATGCCAAGGCGGCGGGTGTGTCGCGCGCGACCTTCGATGCGGCCTTCAAGGGTGTCACGCCGAACCTGAAGCTGCCGGACCTCGTTTTGCCAGGGCAGAAACCGGCAACGCCGAAAAACCAGCATCAAGCGGAGTTCGGTGCGCCCGGCGCATATTTCGCTGAGAAAACAATTGGTTCGGTGCAGGCCGGTGGGCGGGCGCGGGCAAGCGAACATGCGCGGACGCTGCGTGCGGTGGAACAGCGTTTCGGCGTTCCGTCTGGTATCGTGCTGGCGATCTGGGGGCGTGAATCCGGTTTCGGGCGCGCCAAGATCCCCTATGACGCCATCGAGGTTCTGAGCACCAAGGCGTTTTTGTCGACCCGTAAGGACTTGTTTCGAAAGGAAACTCTGGCGGCGCTCCAGGTTCTGGAGAAGGGTTGGGCGGCCAAGTCCGACATGAAATCCTCATGGGCCGGCGCACTTGGGCAGCCGCAGTTTCTGCCGTCATCCCTGATCAACCATGCGGTGGATATGGATGGCGACGGTAGGCGCGATATCTGGACTTCGGTGCCGGATACGCTGGGTTCGATCGCCAATTACTTGGCACATCATGGCTGGCAGACAGGGCGCGACTGGGGTTTCGAAGTCACGCTGCCGCGGTCGATTGCGTGCTCTTTGGAGGGGCCGGACCGGGGTAAAAGCTTCGCAGATTGGGCGAAACTTGGCGCAAAACGGGTGAGTGGCAGCGCATTTCCGGCAAAAGAAATGTCCAAAGAGGGCTTTTTGCTGCTTCCAGCGGGCACCAACGGGCCAGCTTTCATCGTCACGCCGAACTTCTACGTGTTGAAGGACTACAACACGAGCGACCTGTATGCGCTCTTCGTCGGCAACGCTGCCGATCGAATCACGGCAGGCGGCAGCGCCTTCAAAGGCAAATGGGGGAGCGTGGACAAACTATATCGCTCCGACGTCGCCGCCATGCAGCGCGGGCTCGAAAAACAGGGCTACGATGTCGGCGGTGCGGATGGCTTACCGGGCTACAAGACGCGGCGCTCGATCGGCGAGTGGCAGGCCAAGAACGGCATGACGCCGACCTGCTTCCCGAGCGCCGATCTCGTCAAGGCTGTGCACTAGTCACCACATCGAGAACGGCAGGACCGGATTTGGGCGCCTCGGGCAGCGCTGGATCCGGTGCCGTTTCCGCCGGCTCCATGCTCTGCTGCGCGGCAAGGAAATTGCCCATCGACTGCAGGCTTTCGAAGTTGTCGCAGAAGACCTTGATCACCACCAGCAGCGGCACGGCGATCAGCGCGCCGACGAGGCCCCAGAGCCACGACCAGAAGGCAACGGCGATGAAGATGGCGACGGCATTCAGTTCCAGCCGGCGTCCGAGGATCAGCGGTGTCAGCAGCTGACCTTCCATGAGGTTGCAGAACAGAACGAAGCCCGGACCAAGCAGCGCGTAAGACAGCGAGTCGAAGCTGACGATCGAAATCACGCCCACAACCAGCATGGTGGTCAGCGCGCCGATATAGGGCAGGAAGTTGAACAAGGCGGCCATGACGCCCCAGAGGATGGCGTTCGGCACGCCGATGATCCAAAGGCCGGTACCGATGGCGACGCCGAGGCCGCTGTTGATCAGAGCGATGGTCAGAAGGTAGCGCGAAATCTCGCGCTCGACGTCATAGACCACGCGCAAGGCGCGCTTCTTGTCGGACATGCGGCCGAAGGACTGGACGATCTTTTCGTAGAACATCTGGCCCGAGGCCAGGAGAAACAGCGCCAAAACGAGCGTGATACCGATAGAGGTTCCGATCGACAGCACCGACCCGGCAGCACGGCTGACGACGCCGGGTTGGGCGAGGGCGACCTGCTCGATGTTCGGATCGGTGACCTGACCGGTCATCGTGTCGAACTGCTGCATGATGTCGTTGATGCGCTCGATCGGCCGCTGAAGCTGACGCAAACGTTCCGCCAGGGTGCGGCCGATGCTCGGCGCATCGTTCACCAGCGTAATGGCGGGACCGCTGACCACATAGGCGAGCAAGCCGAACACGGTGGCGAATGCCACCACGAGCAGGGTTGCCGAAAGAGCCGACGGCACACCACGCTTGCGCAGGAAGCGCACGATCGGCGTGAGCGTCATGGCAACGAGAAAGGCCAGAACCACTGGCATGAAAAAGTCGCGGGCGAAATACAAGGCACTGCACGCGGATATGAGGAACAGACCCAACACGAGCCGGCGCAGTTTGGCGAGGTCACTCGATGCAGTTTCGGCGATCGAGGCTTCATCCGTAGAAACCGCGGCTGGCGTATTGCTCATAAAAGATCCCGGCCCCCGCTTGTCGCGAAATGCGAGCGCCGGGATTGGCACCTAACGCAAAGCGTCCCTGCAGGTTCCCCTGGAGGAGCCTGCAAGGACCGATGATCAGGCGGCTGCGGCCGGCAGAGCTTGGTAAAGGTCCGACATAAGGCCGAACGAGCGCTTGCGCGCCTCGTGATCGTGGATCATCGCGGTGACCATCAGCTCATCGGCACCGGTGCGCTGGATAAAGGCTTCCAATCCGCGCTTCACCGTGTCCGGCGAGCCCACAAGGGCGGCTGCCAGTGCATGATCGAGCACCATGCGGCCGTTCATGTCGAGCTGGTCTTCGTAATCGCGCACGGGTGCCGGCAGAAGGCCGGGGCGACCGGAGCGCAGATTGACGAATGACTGTTGCTGCGAACTGAACAGGTATTTCGCTTCCTCATCCGTGTCGGCCACCACGACGTTGACGCCAAGCATCAGGTAAGGCTTCGCCAGGGTTTCGGACGGCTCGAAGCGCTGGCGGTAGATGGCGATCGCGTTGTCGAGTTCGGCCGGCGCGAAATGCGAGGCGAAGGCATAGGGACGACCCAGCATGGCGGCGAGCTGCGCGCCGTAAAGGCTGGAGCCGAGGATCCACACTGGTACATCGAGCCCGGCACCGGGCACGGCCTGAACGCGCTGGCCTTCCTGTACGGGCTGGAAATAGTTCATCAGTTCCACGACGTCGTTCGGGAAGCTGTCGACGCCATTTTCGAGATTGCGGCGCAGAGCGCGGGCAGTCAGCATGTCCGTTCCCGGCGCGCGGCCGAGACCGAGATCGATGCGCTCGCCATACAGCGCGGCCAGCGTGCCGAACTGTTCGGCAATTACCAATGGCGCATGGTTCGGTAGCATGATGCCGCCGGCGCCCACGCGAATGGTGGACGTGCCGTTGGCGATGTGGCCGATCACCACGGCCGTCGCCGCGCTGGCGATGCCCGGCATGTTGTGATGCTCGGCCAGCCAATAGCGGTTGTAGCCAAGCGCCTCGGCATGACGGGCGAGATCGAGTGAGTTTTTCAGTGACTGGGCGGCAGTGCTGCCGGACGGCACGGGCGAAAGATCGAGAACGGAGAGCAGGGTCATGCTGCTGATATAGGTATGCCGGATTTCAGGTCCAAGATGGGTAGGCAATCGCGCCGCATTGCCTTGTTGATGGTCATCCGGCAAAGTGTGGCAACGAAGCTGCGCAGTCTTGCAGCCGATTCTTTGAAGGAGACGGGATGTCGCTCAACGGAAAAGCTGTTGCACGCTGTGCGCGGATTGCTGTGCTTGGACTGGCTGCGTTTGCAGCAAGCTGCACGGCGGGCGGCGTTGTTTACGAGGCTCACACTGTGCCGGTTCGTCCCGGCCCTCCATCGCGTCCGGATCAGGTCTGCACGCGTGAATTCGCACCGGTCTGCGGCGAGCGCCGCGGCGATCGCCGGACCTTCCCCAATGCCTGCGTCGCCGATACGTCCGGCTTCCGCGTCGCTTACGGCGGCGAATGCCGTCGTGGACCGCAAAGCGGACCGCGCCCCGGCTTTGGACCGGGACCATCGCGTCCGCCGCAGTCCGACCGTTTCTGCACGCGCGAGTTCAAGCCTGTTTGTGCGCGTCGCGGTGGCCGCGAACGGACCTTCCCGAATGCTTGCGAAGCCGACAATGCAGGCTTCCGCATCGTCGATCGCGGACCTTGCTGATCGGCTGAAACAAAGTGAAAAGGGCTTCGCCTCAAAGCGGAGCCCTTTTTTGTTGCCGGCCACGGGAGCATGGCCTTGCCAATCGGTGCCGCGCCGCCTCAGCCTGCGGAAACGGCCTTGCGCACTTCCGGTGCGACCTTGGTTCCAAACAGCTCGATCGCCTTCATGATCTGGTGATGCGGCATCAGGCCGATCGCCATCTGGATCAGGAAACGATCGAACTTGAACAGCGCGTGGTTGGCGAGGATCTTGTCGACCACCTCGGCTGGACTGCCCACGAAGGCCGCACCGCGTGGTGACCGGGCCGCTTCGAAATGCTCGCGGTTTGTCGGACCCCAGCCGCGTTCGCGACCAATGCGGTTCATCACCTCGGCCTGCGGACCATACCACTCATCGGCAGCCGCCTGACTGGTTTCGGCGACATAGCCATGCACGTTGATGCTGGTGGGCAAGGACGCGGCGTCGTGGCCGGCGCGCTGGGCGGCCTGACGGTAGAGGTTGAACAAGGGCGCGAAGCGATGCGGTTCCCCACCGATGATGGCGAGCGCCAGCGGCAGAGCGAGATGACCGGCGCGCGCCACCGACTGCGGCGTGCCGCCAACGGCAATCCAGATCGGCAGCTTTTCCTGCAAGGGGCGGGGATAAACGGCGCGGCCATGGATCGACGGCCGCATCTTGCCTTCCCAGGTGATCTCGACTTCGTCGCGCAGCTTGATCAGGAGATCGAGCTTTTCGGAATACAGCTCGTCGTAGTCTTCCAGCTGATAACCGAACAAGGGAAAGGACTCGATGAAGGAACCGCGTCCGGCCATGATCTCGGCGCGGCCGTTCGACAGAAGATCGAGCGTGGCATATTGCTGGAACACCCGCACCGGATCGTCGGAGGACAAAACGGTAACCGCGCTCGAGAGGCGGATCTGCTTCGTGCTGCGCGCTGCGGCGGCGAGGATCACGGCGGGCGCGGAGGCCGCGTAGTCAGGCCGGTGATGTTCGCCCAGGCCGAACACGTCGAGACCGACCTGATCGGCCAGTTCGATCTCCTCCATCAGGTTCTTCAAGCGCTCGGCCGGTGCTTCGCCGGAGTTGGCGCGGGCGGGATCGACATCGGCGAATGTGTAGAGACCAAGCTGCATGGCGCATCTCCTTCTTGTCGTGCCAGATCTATGATGCCGGCTTGGCAGAGGCCAGATGGTGCTGGTGAACAGTCTTTCTTGCGATTCAAAGCGCAACAAAGCGGCAGTGTGACCCAAAAGCCGCGTCTAGGGTCTTGAAACTGACGGCGCGAGTCCTCATTACACACCTATCCCCAAGATAGATTGTATGGAGAGGCGGCGGCATTGGCTCGCTTTAAGGAACAGGATTTCGCGGATCGTCAAAAGGCAGCCAACGAGGCAAAGCAGGCTATGCTTGCGCGCTTCAAGGCAAAGCCGGCTGAGGACGATCCGGCAGTACAGGCTCGCAAGGCCGAACGACAGGCAATCGTTGAAGCCCGCGCCAAGCGCGAGGAAGAAAAAGCGCGCATGAAGCGCGAGCGTGAAGAGCAGGAAGCAGCCGAGCGCGTCGCGCGCGAAGCAGCCGAAGCCGAAGCGCTGCGCCTGGCCGAGGAAGAAGCCCAGCGCGAAGCGCTCGCAAAGGCCGAAGCCGAGAAGGACCAGATCGCACGCCTTCTGGCCGACGAAGCCGATCGCAAGGCCAAGCGCGATGCGAAATACGCAGCCCGCAAGGCTCGCGTGAACCGCTAAACGGTTCTCAGAAGATAAGAAAAAAGGCGGTCCGATGGGCCGCCTTTTTTTGTTCAGTCTTCATCCACCACGCGCAGATGCAGCTGCGCCGATCGCACATCGCTGCCGGCTCTTGGCTCCGGGCCCGATTTCGGCTCGTGAATGGTGCGCCCCTGGCGCGGCGGCGCGGGCGCGTCCTCGCCGACGGTCTCGCTGCCAAGCTCGAGCGCTTCGATCTTCGCGCCGCGGCTGGTGAGCTTCTTGGTGGATACGAGGATGTCGTCAATGTCCTTTGTTGTTTGGCCGAAATGGCCCTGCAGCTTGCGCACGCGATCGTCCAAGCGACCCACATCTTCCATCAAGCGCACGACCTCGCGCTGGATGAGGTGGGCTTGTTCGCGCATGCGGGCATCCTTCAGGATCGCCTGCACGACCTGGATCGACAGCATCAGGAGCGAGGGCGACACGATCACCACGCGGGCACGATGCGCCTTTTGCACGATCGCCTCAAAGTGCTCGTGGATCTCTGCGAAGATCGATTCCGAAGGCACGAACATGAAGGCTGTGTCCTGCGTTTCCTGCGGGATCAGGTACTTGTCGGCGATCGCGCGCACATGGATCTCGATGTCGCGCCGGAACGCCTGTGTGGCCATGCGCTTTGCCGTGTCGTCTTCGGCCGCGCGGATCGCGTTCCAGGCTTCCAGCGGAAACTTGGCGTCGATCACGAGCGACGGCGTGTTGTTGGGCATGCGGATGAGGCAATCCGGGCGGTTGCCGTTGGAGAGCGTCGCCTGAAACTCGTAGCCGCCTTGCGGCAGCCCATCGGCCACGATCGCTTCCATGCGGCTTTGGCCAAAGGCGCCGCGCGTCTGCTTGTTGGACAGGATCGCCTGCAGCTGCACGACCTGGCCGGCGAGCGACTGGATGTTGTTTTGCGCTGTGTCGATCGCCACCAGCCGCTCCTGCAGGCGGGCGAGGTTTTCGTGCGTGGCGCGGGTTTGTTCGGTGAGCGAATGGCCGAGCCGGTTGGTCATGCCGTCGAGCCGCTCGCCGATCGAGCGGTTGAGCTCGGCCTGACGGGAAGAAAACACCTCCGCCAGCGCGCCCATGCGGCCCTGCATCTCGGATTGTGCTTGAAGAAGGGCGGCCATGCGCTGTTCGTTCTGCCGCGCGCGCTCCAGCGCTTCGGCCTGCAGCGCGGCCTGTCCGCCGGTGGCGCGGCGCAGAGCGAGCACGAACAGGAACACCAGAACGCCCACCAGAATGGCACCCACAACCAGCGCCATTCCCAATGAAACGGTGCTGGCGCCCAGGCGAAACAGCGGTGTGGACAGGTCGGGAACACGGTTCATCGGAGAAGCCTATGCGATTCGAAGGATCTGCATAAGATCAAAACATGAACATTGCGTTTGGGATCGTTGACGGCGATGATGCGAAGACTTAGGTGAACACCCATGTCTCTCCGTCCTCTTGTTATCCTTCCCGACCCGTTGCTGCGCCAGGTTTCCACGCCGGTGGAGCGTTTCGACGCCGACCTGAAACGCTTTTCCGACGATATGTTCGAAACCATGTATGACGCGCCGGGCATCGGGCTCGCCGCCATCCAGGTTGCCGAACCGATCCGTATGCTGGTGATCGACCTTGCCAAGGAAGACGAGCCGAAGCTGCCGCAGGTCTTCATCAACCCGCAGATCCTCACGCGTTCGAACGAGATCAACGTGCATGAGGAAGGCTGTCTTTCAATCCCCGACTACTATGCCGACGTGGAGCGCCCCGCCGCCATCACCGTCGCGTATCAGGATCTCGACGGCAAGAAGCACGAGATCAACGCGGACGGCCTGCTCGCGACCTGTTTGCAGCATGAGATCGACCATCTCGATGGCGTTCTGTTTATCGACCATATCTCGCGCCTGAAGCGCGACATGGTGGTGCGCAAGTTCAAGAAGCTCGCCAAGGATCGCCCGCCGGTGGCCCGCTCATCGTCGCCCATGGTTGGCTGATGGCGCTGCGCCTCATCTTCATGGGCACGCCGGTTTTTTCGGCGGCCACGCTTGAGGCGATTGCCGAGGCCGGGCACGTGATATCAGCCGTTTATACCCAGCCGCCGCGGCCTGCCGGTCGTCGCGGTCTGGAACTGGTTGCTTCCCCCGTGCAGACCGTGGCCGAGCGCCTCGGGTTCGAGGTTCGCAGCCCCGTATCCCTGAAAAGCGAGAGCGAACAGGCGGCCTTTGCCGAACTGAAGGCCGATGTCGCCGTGGTGGTGGCGTATGGCCTTCTTTTGCCGATGCCGATCTTGCTCGGCACGCGGCTCGGCTGCTTCAACGGCCATGCCTCGCTTCTGCCGCGTTGGCGCGGGGCGGCTCCGATCCAGCGTGCGATCATGGCGGGCGATGCGCAAACCGGCATGATGATCATGAAGATGGATGAAGGGCTGGATACCGGCCCGATTTGTCTGGAACAGCGCGTTCCGATCACGCCCGAAATGACGGCCGGCGATCTGCATGACCGCTTGATGCAGGTTGGCGCGCCCTTGATGGTGGACGCGCTGAAACAGCTCGAAGCGGGCACGCTGCCGATGCGCTCGCAGCCCGCCGAAGGCACGACCTATGCCGCCAAGATCTCGAAGACCGAAACGCGTATAGACTGGACGCGTGCGGCAAGCGAGATCGACGCCACGATCCGTGGTTTGGCGCCTTTCCCCGGCGCGTGGTGCGAGGTGGAGCTCGGCGGCAAGGTCGAGCGGCTGAAACTGCTGCGCTCGGTAAAGGCTGATGGGTCGGGCGCGCCCGGCACGATCTTCGACGGCGACGGTCTCGTTGCCTGCGGTGACGGTGCGGTGCGCTTGATCGAGGTGCAGAAAGCGGGCGGCAAGCCGATGGCGGCGCGCGATTTCCTCAGCGGTCATCGTTTCGGTGCCGGCACCCGGCTCGTTTGACGGCGATGCCGCGCTACCGCCTCGATATCGAATATGACGGCAGCGCCTTTGCCGGCTGGCAGATGCAAACGGGCCTGCCCAGCGTTCAGGGCGCGATCCAGGACGCGATCCAGGCTTATTCCGGCGAAGAGGTGCGCATTCAGGGTGCAGGGCGCACCGATGCCGGCGTGCACGCAACGGGACAGGTCGCGCATGTCGATCTGAGCGAGCCGTGGCCGGCGCGCACCGTGATGGGAGCGATCAACGCGCATCTGCGCATGGCCGGCCACCGGGTCGCGATCCTCAGCGCAACAGAGGTGGATGAAAGCTTCAACGCGCGCTTTTCCGCAACCGGACGGCATTACCGCTATCGCATCATCAACCGTCGCGCGCCGCTGGCGCTCGATGTCGGTCAGGCCTGGCTCGTGCCGCGCATGCTGGATGCGGACGCAATGGCGCAGGCTGCGCAGCGGCTCGTCGGCCGGCACGATTTCACGACCTTCCGATCCGTGCATTGCCAGGCCAAGAACCCCGAACGCACGCTGGACAGGCTGGATGTGGTGCGCAGCGGCGAGGCGATCGACTTCATCGTGTCCGCGCGCGCCTTTCTTCATAATCAGGTGCGCTCGATGGTGGGCACGCTGAAACGCGTGGGCGAGGGTGCCTGGACGGCCGACATGGTTCAGGATGCGCTGGAAGCGTGCGACCGCAAGCGCTGCGGGGCGATGGCGCCGGCAGACGGGTTGTTTCTGACCGGGGTGGATTACGACGCGGTCACGCCGGGATCGTAAGACCGAGCATCGGCTGCAACAGGATCACGAGCAGGATCGACAAGAAGGTCATTCCCACGAAAACCGCGATCGTGGTGCCGACTTCGGTGTTGAGCGACGCCTGGGTGATGCGCCAGGAAAACAGAAGCGATGCGAGAAACAGCATGAAGCCGAGCACATCGGCGAAGCTCCTCGAATCCGGCGAAAACAGCGACATCAGCATGATCGGCAAACCGAGCCACATCATGATCAGCGTGCCCCAGTTCGACACCACGACATAAGGCGCAAAGCGCTTCGAGATGCCGATAGGGCGGGCAATCAGCGCCAAAGCGATCAGCGGCACCAGCCAGTTGGCGAAATCAACAAAAGCGAGCCGCAGGACGATCGAGAGCTTGCTCTGGTCGATACCGCCCTCGGTCAACATCGCGGCACTCGTGACCCAGGCTAGAAGCAGAGGTGGGAGGGTCAGCGGGATCGCCCAGAAGGAATCCCAAAAGCCGTCGGCCGATACGTCGAGACGGTTCAGCGCATCCTTGCGGCCGAGCATGACGGACCAGGCGCCGGCAACCGAATTCTGGATTGCCTCGCCGCTCAGCATGATCAGGCAAACCAGTCCTGGAGGAAGCGTTCGTAGATCTTGGTGAGACCTTCAAGGTCGGACAAGGCGACGCGCTCATCCACCATATGCATGGTCTTGCCGACGAGGCCGAATTCCACGACCGGGCAATAATCCTTGATGAAGCGCGCATCCGACGTGCCACCGGACGTGGACAGAACGGGCTTGGCACCGGTCACGGCCTCGATCGAACCGGACAAGGCGGCAATCAGCTTCTCGTCACGGGTAAGGAAGACGTGGCTTGGCCGGTCGGTCCAGGCGAGATCGAAGGAAACGGGATCTTCCTTGCCGGGGCGCAGCCGCAGGTCTTCGGCAGCACGATCGAGCCGGTTATGCACTTCGGCCTGCAGGCTTTCGGCGCTCCAAGTGTCGTTGAAGCGGATGTTGAAGGATGCGATGGCGCGCGCCGGAATGACGTTGGTGGCACGGTTGCCGACATCGATCGTGGTGATTTCCAGATTGGTTGCCTGGAAGTCGGTTGTGCCTTCATCGAAGGCGGGATCGAGCAGGGCATCGCACAGCGTGACGAGGCCGCGAACCGGATTGTCGGCGAGATGGGGATAAGCGGCGTGGCCCTGGCGGCCATGAACGGTGATCGTGCCCGAGATCGAGCCGCGCCGGCCGATCTTGATCATGTCGCCGAGCGCGTCGGGATTGGTCGGCTCGCCAACAATGGCGGCATCCCAGGTCTCGCCCTTGGCGGCCGCCCATTCGAGCAGCTTGCCCGATCCGTTGATGGACGGGCCTTCCTCGTCGCCGGTGATCAACAGCGAGACCGAGCCCTTAGGTGCGCCATGGCGCTCGATGTGACGGGCAAGGGCTGCCACGAAACAGGCGATGCCGCCCTTCATGTCGACGGCGCCGCGGCCATACATCTCGCCACCGGCAATGGCTGCCGCGAAGGGCGGATGCGTCCAGTCGGCTTCATCGCCCACCGGCACGACGTCGGTATGCCCGGCAAACATCAGATGCGGTCCGTTGCCGGACAAGCGCGCATAGAGATTTTCGACATCCGGCGTGCCGGCTTCCGAAAAGACCGGGCGTTCCACGCCGAAGCCCATCGGCGCGATCATGGCTTGAAGCGCGCTCAGCGCGCCGCCTTCTGCCGGCGTGACAGACGGGCAGCGGATCAGGGTTGCGAGATTGGCGACGGGATCAGTGGGCAGGCTCATAGACCGATGGAATATGGAAGAGCCTGCCCGCCTGCAAGAGGCTGCCTGGTTGAAAGATGCAGGCGTGTCAGTTCGGCAGATTGGTGGTCGGGCCGAACCGGTTTTCACCGGGCGTGCCTTTCAGGATGCACAAGGCGATGAAGGCAAAGAAGTTCAGGATTGGCACGAACATGCTGACGGCCCAAAAGCCGGGCTGATCCATGTCATGAAGGCGCTTGGCGGCAAGCGCTGCCTGGCACCAAAGCGACACGAACACGACAACAGCGAGGATCGTGCTCCAGAAATCCAGACCCCGCGCCAGTTCCTGGGCGATGCTGACGCGATACAGCACGAACATCGTGACCACCACCATCGCAAGGCCGCCGAGAAGAAAGGCCTTGCGATTGATGCGGCCACGAAAGCCGAAAAACAGCCAGAGAATAGAGGCGTCGCTGCCCATCACGCGCGCAGCAACTCGTTGATGGATGTCTTGGAGCGGGTCTTTTCATCGACGCGCTTGACGATCACGGCGCAGTAAAGAGCCGGGCCGGGCTCGCCATTGCCCATCGCCTTGCCGGGCAGGGCGCCTGCGACAACCACCGAATAAGGCGGCACTTCGCCATAGGTGATCGAACCGGTTTCGCGGTCCACGATCTTCGTGGACTTGCCGATGAAGACGCCCATGCCAAGGACGGATCCCTCGCGGATGATGCAGCCTTCCACGACTTCGGAGCGCGCGCCGATGAAGCAGTTGTCTTCGATGATGGTGGGGCCAGCCTGCATCGGCTCCAGCACGCCGCCGATGCCCACGCCGCCCGACAGATGGACGTTCTTGCCGATCTGGGCGCAGGAGCCGACGGTTGCCCAGGTGTCGACCATCGTGCCTTCACCGACATACGCGCCGAGATTGACAAAAGACGGCATCAGGATCGCGCCCGGTGCAACGAAAGCGGAGCGGCGCACGATGGCGCCGGGAACGGAGCGGAAGCCGGCTTTCTCGAATTCGTTGGCGCTCCAGCCGTCGAACTTGGATGCGACCTTGTCCCACCACACGGCTTCGCCCGGACCACCCCGGATGATCTCCATCGGGTTGAGGCGGAATGACAGGAGCACGGCCTTCTTCAGCCACTGGTTGACGGTCCAGGAGCCGTCGGCCTGACGCTCGGCGACGCGGGCTTCGCCGCGATCAAGCAGATCGAGCGCTTCATTCACGGCCTCGCGAACGGGGCCGCGCGTTTCTATATGAACGGTGTCGCGGGCCTCGAAAGCCTGTTCGATCGTGGTTTCAAGACCCGACAAGTCGGCTTTCGTCATGGCGTCAACTCCGTTACACCAGCCCTATGAAAGACGCTGGCACTGGTTCTGCAGGAAGGCGCGCGGAACCTATGGCAAGGCACAACAAGGGTCAATCACGCGCATGCCCGCAGGGTGGCGCTATCCAAAACAAGCGGTTCAACCAGCGAAACCGCAGCAAAGGCTAGAACGAGACGATGACGCCCAAAGAAAATGCGGGTTGGACCGCGCTTGCCCATTCCGATGAAGATCTGCAGCGGATGAAGTCCACCCCGGACACGCCTCAAACGCGTGCGCCGAGCTTCCGCCTTGCCTGGAACGATCAGGACTTCCTCACCAAGCGCGATCTGCGCTCCGTTCGCCTGCAGCTGGAATTGCTCAAGCCGGAAATGATCCTGGCGGAAGCCGGTATCTGCTCGACCGTGATCCTGTTCGGCGGCGCGCGAATTCCCGAACCGGGTGGCGACGCCTGGGCGGCCAAGAACGAGACGCAGAAAGCCAACCTGCTCGCCAACGCCAAATACTACGAGGAAGCGCGTGAGTTCGCGCGGTTGGTGTCGCAGCATTCTGCGAGCTACGATCATACCGAATATGTCGTGGTGACAGGTGGCGGCCCAGGCGTGATGGAAGCGGGCAACCGTGGTGCGGCGGATGTCGGCGCGCCCTCGATCGGCCTCAACATCGTGTTGCCGCATGAACAAGCACCCAACCTTTATGTGACGCCGGAGCTTTGCTTCAACTTCCATTATTTCGCTGTTCGCAAGATGCATTTCATCATGCGCGCCAAGGCGGTTGCCGTGTTCCCCGGCGGTTTCGGCACGATGGACGAACTGTTCGAAACGCTGACGCTGATCCAGACCGGCCGCATGGAGCGCGTGCCGGTTATCCTGTTCGGCAAGGAGTTCTGGAAGAACGCCGTCAACATCGACTATCTGGCCGAACAAGGCACGATCTCGCCCAATGACGGCGATCTGCTGACCTTTGTGGATACGGCACAGGAAGCGTGGTCCGTGATCAGCGATTTCTATAAAGATGAAGACAAGGAACGAGCCGCGGAATAAGAACCCGCGCGCTTGGTGGGCCTGTTTGCCAAACGGCAAGGCTTTCTTCACCGGAACCAGGCTTGGTGTCCGGCATTGGCCCTTTGGTAGAAGGAAAGGTTTCGATGTCTGAAGGAACGAACCGGGATAGCGGGTCAACCGGCCGGCAGGATGGCGAACACAGCGCTTCGGCCGATCGCAAGGCCGAACCAGCCCCGTCTTATGGCCGCAGCCGCGGCCTGCATCCGCAAACGCGCGAAGCTTTGGCGCAAGCCGTAAAGCGCGCGGCCACGCAGTTCAAGCGGCGCTGATCAGCGCCGTTCAGTCGAGCTGAGGCAGCAGATCCCGCAGAAAGCTGCCGAGATCGTCGGTGACGAAATCGACGTCATCCGTTTGGTCGGGATCGCGCTCCCAGACTTCCGCAAAGGTCGGCTCGAAATTGTTGGGCACGATCAGCACCGTGGTCATGCCCATAGCCTTCGGAACATGGAGGTTGCGCGCGATGTCCTCGAACATCGCGGCATTGCTGCCTGCGATCTTGTGCAGGCCGACAAAGGCGTCATAGGGCTTGCGATCGGGCTTGGGTGTCAAACCGCCGGCCACGATGTCGAAGATATCCTCGAAATGCTCGAGAATGCCGAGCTGGGTCGCGGTGCGTTCGGCATGGCGGCGATCGCCATTGGTGAAGATGAACTTGCGCCCCGGCAGCGCCTTGATGGCTTCGCCGAGATCGGGATCGGGCTTCAGCCCGGAATAATCGATGTCGTGCGCCTTGGCGAGGAAGTCGTCGGGATCGATGTCATAGCGCGCCATCAAGCCGGCGAGCGTCGTGCCGTAGTCGCGATACAGATCCTTCTGCAGCTTGCGCGCTTCGTCACGCGGCAGGTTTACGAGCGCCTGCACATAAGCTGTCATGTTCACGTCGACCTGCGCAAACAGGTTCGAGTGATGCGGGTAAAGCGTGTTGTCGAGATCAAACACCCAGTCACGGATGTGGGCGAAGCGGGCGGGATCGGGCTGTGTGGACATGGGGGATGTCTAGCCGAACAAGCCGCCGCCTGAAAGCCGCATCTTCGCTGGCCCAAGACCTTGCCGCCGAAACGCCTTGCCGATCGGCCGGGCGTGGGACTAGGGGTGGCTCATGGAACTCTGGATCCCCATCACGCTCGTCGCGGCCTTTTTGCAGAACCTGCGCTCGGTCGGGCAGAAGCATCTCAAGGCGTCGATGGGAACGCTCGGCGCAACCTTCGTGCGCTTCGCCTTCGGTTTGCCCTTCGCGCTCGTCTTCGTGGCCATTCTGCACTGGGGCATGGATATGCGGCTGCCCGCTCTCAACGGCAGCTTCGTTTTGTGGGCCAGTCTGGCAGGGGGCAGCCAGATCCTGGCGCAGTTCCTGCTGATCCACCTGTTTTCCTTCCGCAACTTCGCGGTGGGAACCGCTTATTCGCGCACCGAACCGGCGCAGGCCGCCTTGTTTGGCCTCCTGTTTCTGTCTGAAACGATCAGCTTCGGCGTGCTGGTGGCGATCGCAATCTGCGTCATCGGTGTGATGCTGATTTCGGTTGCACATACGCCGGTCAACCCGCGCTCGCTCGTCACCTCCGTGTTCCAGAAGACTTCGCTGATCGGCCTTGCTTCCGGCATGGGGTTCGGCGTTGCCGCCGTTGGCTACCGCGCCGCGTCCTTGTCACTAGGCGGGCCGAATTTCATGATGCAGGCAGCGGTGACGCTCGTTTTCACGCTCACCATGCAAACGCTGGTGATGTTTGCCTGGATGATCTTCGTTGATCGCGGCGAATTCGAGCGGATGCGCCGGGCCTGGAAGCCCGGTCTATTCGTGGGCGCAACGGGCGCCACCGCATCCTTCGGCTGGTTTTCGGCCATGACCCTGCAGCAGGCCGCCGTGGTGAAGGCGCTGGCGCAGGTGGAAATGATCTTCGCCTTTGCGGCGGCCGTGTTCTTCTTCCGCGAGAAAATCAACCGACTGGAAGTCGCCGGCTGTTTCCTGATCGTAGCGGGGATCGTGGTGCTGGTGCTGTTGGGCTGAAGCTCAGGCCGCGTGCTCGCTTTTGCGAGGCCGTGTGCGATCGCCACGCCCCTCCAACAGCCCTTCAACCAGGATGTCTTCGTCGAGATCTTCCCAATGCAGCCCGCGCGTACTGAGCGTAACAGCTTCGCGCTGCGACTGTGACGCCTTGAGAAGACGGGGGAACCAGGCAAGCGGAACGCCGATCACGCGACCATCCGACAAGGACACCCAGAAGCTGTCCTCATCAAACCTGACCTCAGTTGCTTTCACCAAAGAACGCATTCCACTCGCTCGCAATCAATTGCCGACGATGGGTGATCAATTCGATCAACTCACGCAAGGTTCTCGCGCTGTAGCCATCATTATACGCGACGGAGACTTCAGGCCAAAGCCAGAATTTGGCATCAAGTCCGTCTTTGAGCGCGTGAACATGCATCGGCTCACGAGGGTCGCCTTCGTTCGAATAGAACAGGAACCGAAATCCCTTGTGTCGGAAGACGACCGGCATGGTCTCACGGCACGATCAGCGTGCCGGCACCGTGTTCGGTGAAGAGTTCCAGCAGCACCGAATGGGCGGTCTTGCCGTTGAGGATGACGACGCCCTGAACGCCGCGCTTGATGGCGTCGATGCAGGTTTCGACCTTGGGGATCATGCCGCCCGAGATCGTGCCGTCTTCGATCAGCCGCAGCGCTTCCGCCACCGTCAGTTCGGGGATCAGGTTCTTGTCGGCATCGAGAACGCCTGGCACGTCGGTCAGGAACAACAAGCGCTTTGCCTGCAGCGCGCCGGCGATGGCGCCCGCGAAAGTGTCGGCGTTGATGTTGTAGGTGTTGCCGTCGCGTCCCGGCGCCACCGGCGCAATCACGGGGATCATTTCGGAACGGGCGAGGAGGTCGAGCAGCGTGCGGTCGACTTCAACCGGTTCGCCGACAAAGCCGAGATCGAGCAGTTCGGTTTCGCCCGTTGCCGGGTTGCGATGGGTTTTGGCCGCCTGTTCGGCGAACACCATGTTGCCGTCCTTGCCGGACAGGCCGATCGCCCACTCGCCTTCCTTGTTGATGAGGGCGACGATTTCCTTGTTGATCGAACCGGCCAGAACCATCTCGACGACTTCAACCGTTTCCTTGTCGGTCACGCGCAGGCCGCCGCGGAATTCCGACTGGATGCCGAGCCGCGTCAGCATGGAGCCGATCTGCGGACCGCCGCCATGCACCACGATCGGGTTGACGCCCGATTGCTTGAGCAGGGCGATGTCGCGCGCAAAGGCCTGGCCGAGCGCTGCGTTGCCCATGGCATGGCCGCCATATTTCACGACAACGGTCTTGTTTTCGTAGCGCTGCATGTAGGGCAGGGCTGCCGAAAGAAGACGGGCCTGCTCTTCGGGATTGTTATCCATCGTGATGCTCTGTTTCGCGTGACCGTTGGGAGCGGCTTCTAGCCTTGAAACCGCAGGCGATCAAACCGTTCTGTAATTGTCATGGTGGATGCCGAGCGGCGTTGCCAAAAAGCATAGTGGCTCTATAAATACCTCATGCGCCTTCAGGACCTTGGCGGATGACGCCACAAGACATCACCAAGCTCATTGTTCGGACCTCGATGCGGGATCGGGAGGCGTTTGATCTTCTTTACCGCAACACGTCCGCGAAACTTTTCGGCGTTTGTCTGCGTGTCTTAGGTGATCGTGCGGAAGCCGAAGAGGCGCTTCAGGAAGTTTTCGTCAAGATCTGGACCAAGGCGGATCGTTTTGCGGTTTCCGACCTGAGCCCGATTTCATGGCTGGTTGCGGTTGCGCGCAATCATGCGGTGGACCGGGTGAGGGGACGCAAGCACAAAACGACCGACATCGACGCGGCACTCGACGTGGCTGATCCCAGCCCGACGCCGGAAGCCATGGTCGTCGCCGGCGGACAGCGCGAGCAGGTGTATGTCTGTCTCGATGAGCTGGAAGCGGATCGTGCGGCGGCTGTTCGTGGGGCCTATCTCGATGGCGACAGCTATCTCGATCTGGCGGCGCGCCATAACGTGCCGCTCAACACAATGCGGACCTGGCTGCGGCGCAGCCTTATGAAGTTGAGAGAGTGTCTGGAACGATGAGCGGCGCAGGCGAGATGGAGCGGGAACCGGAGGGCGACGACGTGCTCGCCGCCGAATATGTTCTCGGCCTCCAAACGGCTGAAGAACGCGCTGCTGCCCAGCGTCGCGTGGAGGAAAGCCGCGACTTCGCCCGTCTGGTGGACGGGTGGGAGATGCGGTTCTGGCCATTGGCCGCCGAATTTGTTGAAGTGACGCCGCCGGCCGGCATCAAGGCGCAGATCGACAGGCGGCTGTTTTCGTCGAGCGCGCCAGCCACTGTAAAGCAGGGCTCCGGCTTCTGGAGCAGCCTGGCCGTGTGGCGCACGCTGGCGCTTGGTTCGTTGGCCGCGCTCGTTGCCTTTGTGGCACTGCCCTTTATCGATCCGCCCGCTCCGCAAAGCCGCGAGCAGATGGTGGCATCGCTCGCCGCAGAAGGCAGCAATGTCCAGTATATCGTGATGTATGACAGCCAGACCGGCGAGGTCGGGCTTTCCCACCTGTCGGGTGAGCCTGCGACCGGTCGCGATTTCCAGCTCTGGGTCATCAAGGGAACGAACGCGCCCAAGTCCGTCGGCATCGTGCCGGGCGGCCAGACGGCGCGCATCGCTCTGCCCGACGCCATGACAAAGGCCATGGAAATCGGCGACGTTTTTGCGATCAGTGTTGAACCAGCCGGTGGTTCGCCCACCGGGCAGCCAACCGGACCGGTTGTTGCTGCTGGCGGTTTGACAGAAATCTAGAATAAAAATTTGCGTGGGTGAAACTCACAGCGAAACATCCTCGTATTTCCCTGTACCTTGCCCAATAAAGGGAAAGTGAGAGGAGACTACAAGATGCGTAAGATCACCGCTTCTATCATGACGGCTGCTGTTCTATTTGCCGGCACCGCCTTTGCGCAAGACAATCCGATGGTCGGCGGCGCTCCGATGTATGCTGAAAAGAACATCGTCGAGAATGCCGTTAATTCCAAGGACCACACCACGCTCGTTGCCGCAGTGAAGGCAGCCGGTCTGGTCGACACGCTTTCCGGCAAGGGGCCGTTCACCGTTTTCGCTCCGACCAATGCCGCTTTCGAAATGCTTCCGGCCGGCACCGTCGACACGCTGCTGAAGCCTGAAAACAAGGAAAAGCTCACCAAGGTCCTGACCTGCCACGTCGTTGCCGCTGACGCGATGTCGTCGGCCATCGGCAAGATGATCAAGGACGATGGCGGCGAGCACGACGTGAAGACGGTTGGCGGCTGCGTGTTGAAGGCCAAGATGGACGGCGACAAGCTGACGCTGACCGACGAAAACGGTGGTGTCGCAACCGTGACCATCGCCGACGTGAAGCAGTCCAACGGTGTGATCCACGTGATCGACCACGTTCTTCTGCCAAAGATGTAAGCTTGTAAGGCTTCCTGATGCGCGCGGCTGTTTTGTAAGCTCGCCGCGCGCCCCTTGCCCTGCAGGCCGCCAATGGCCTTGCAGGGTTTTTTGTGTTTCGCGTTATCCTCACCACATGAGAGGGGAGCGGCGAACACGCTGCGCGCATACGTGCCGTCCCCAATGCTTCAGCGAGGTGTCCCATGCCACGACGCGATTTTCTCAGAGGAACCGCAGCCTTTGCTCTTCTGGCTGCTGCCGGATCGTCGCTTTACGCACGCTTCACCGGTGCAGCCAGCGCAGCGGAGCCCCGTTCAAGCTTTCCCGTGCAGAAAAGCGAGGCTGAATGGCGGTCGCAACTGACGCCGCAGCAGTTCACCGTCTTGCGCAAGGAAGGCACGGAGCGTGCTTATACGAGCCCTTTGAACGATGAGCATCGCCGTGGCACGTTTTCATGCGCCGGCTGCGGTCAGGCGGTTTATGCCTCGGACACAAAGTTCGATTCCGGAACGGGCTGGCCGAGCTTCTGGGACGCGGTGCCGAATGCGGTGGGCACGAGCGTGGATCGCTCCTTCATGATGGTGCGCACCGAATGTCATTGCTCCCGCTGCGGCGGGCATCTCGGCCATATCTTCGACGATGGACCGCAGCCCACCGGCAAGCGCCATTGCATCAACGGCGTTGCCATGAGCTTCAAGCCGGCAGCGGCTTGAAGGTCTCGCGGGCTTAGCTGCGCGCGGCGGTCAGGATGGCGTCGCGCACCTCGTCGAGACCCTCGCCCTTTTCCGAAGAGGTCGCGAGCACGCCGGGAAACGCGGCCGGATGCTTCTTGACCTTTTCCGTGGTTTCGCCGAGCAGGCGCCCGACGCCGGGCGTCTTCAGCTTGTCGGCCTTGGTCAGCACGACCTGATAGGACACGGCGGCCTTGTCGAGCAGCGCCATGACTTCCTCGTCGCGCTTCATGATGCCGTGACGGCCGTCGATCAGAAGATACACGCGCTTCAGCGTCACGCGGCCCTTGAGATAATCGAACACGAGCTTGGTCCAGCGATCGACCTGCTCCTTCGGCGCCTGGGCAAAGCCATAGCCGGGCATATCCACCACCGCGATCGGGGGCAGGTTGCCGTTTTCGCCCGAAAAGCCTTCCGGCACGAAGTAGTTGAGCTCCTGCGTGCGGCCGGGCGTGTTGGACGTGCGCGCCAGGCCCTTCTGTTCCAGAAGCGCATTGATCAGGGAGGACTTGCCGACATTGGAGCGGCCGGCAAAGGCCACTTCCGGCGGACCTTCCGGCGGCAGGAACTTCATGTCCGGCACGCCGCGAATGAACACCCAGGGCCGCTTGAACAGGCCGGGCTCGAGGGTGGCGACGGTTTCGGTCATTGTGCGGCCTCCAGGCGGTCGAGGTCGGCGCCTCGGATTGCATCCAGGTTTCGGCTGATCTTGTCGAGCGGCCAGTCCCACCAGGCGATTGCCAGCAGCCGCTCGATCACGGTGTCGTCGAAACGCTGCCGGATCGGCCGGGCCGGATTGCCGCCAACGATCGTGTAGGGCGCAACGTCGGAAACCACAACCGCGCGGGCAGCAATGATCGCCCCGCTGCCGATCGAAACACCCGGCATGATCATGGCCTGCGTGCCGATCCAGACATCGTGGCCGATCGTGGTGTCGCCGCGGTTCTCGGCCGTCCACGTCGCGGGATCGAAGCCGTCTTCCCAGCCATGGCCGAAGATGTTGAACGGGAAGGTCGAAAAGCCCGCCATTGCATGATTGGCGCCGTTCATGATGAAGCTGACGCCTTCGGCCAACGCGCAGAAGCGGCCGATCACCAGCCGGTCGCCGACAAACGGGTAGTGGTAAAGAACGCAGCGCTCGCGGAAATGCTCGGGACCTTGCGGATCGTCGTAATAGGTGAAGTCGCCGATCTCAATGTTCTCGGCGTCTTCCAGCAACGGCTTGAGGAAACCGACGCGCTTATGCGCCGGCGCCATCGGATGCTTGATGTTGGGATTGGGACCCGTCACGGCACGTGTCTCCCTGGCTTGAAAAAGGAAAAGGCCGGTCGGAACCGGCCTTTCGCATGCTTATTCCGCTGCTTTGGGTTTTCGCTTGAACAAGCCGGTGAGATTGTCCCACAGCTCGATCTTGGCGCCCTGGCGCTTCATGATGATCGCCTGCTGGGTCACCGACAGCGTGTTGTTCCAGGCCCAGTAGATCACGAGACCCGCGGGGAAGCCGGCCATCATGAAGGTGAAGATGATCGGCATGTAGTTGAAGATCATCGCCTGGGTTGGATCGGGCGGGGTCGGGTTCATGCGCATCTGCAGGAACATCGTGATGCCCATGATCAACGGCCAGACGCCGATCATCAGGAAGGCAGGCACGGCGTAGGGCAGCAAACCGAACAGGTTGAACACCGAGGTCGGATCGGGTGCCGCCAGATCCTGGATCCAGCCAAAGAACGGCGCATGGCGCATTTCGATGGTGATATACAGAACCTTGTAGAGCGCGAAGAACACCGGGATCTGGATCAGCACCGGCCAGCAGCCCGCCAGCGGATTGATCTTTTCGGTCTTGTAGAGCTGCATCATCGCCTGCTGCTGCTTCATCTTGTCGTCCGCATACTTCTCGCGGATCTCAAGCAGCTTCGGCTGCACCTTCTTCATGTTCGCCATCGACTTGTAGCTCTTGTTGGCGAGCGGGAAGAAGATGGCCTTGACGATCACGGTGGTCGCCAGAATGGCGAGGCCGAAATTGCCGAGCAGCTTGAACAGGTGGTCGATCAGCCAGAACATCGGCTTGGTGATGAAGTGGAACCAGCCCCAGTCGATCAGAAGATCGAAACGGCGAATCTGGCGATCTTCCTCATAGGCGTTGATCGTCTCGACCTGCTTGGCGCCGGCGAAAACGAGCGTTTCCTGCGTGTCGGTGGCGCCGGGCGCGATCGTGACGGCGTCAGACAGGAAGTCCGACTGGTAGCTTGGACGGCCGCTGTCGAAATAGGCATAGCGCGGCTGGAAGGCCTGCTTGCTCGACGGCACCATGGCCGTTGCCCAGTATTTGTCGGTGATGCCGAGCCAGCCATCCGTGGACTTGCCGGGCACGAACTGCTTGTCGTCTTCGAGCGCGGCGTATTTGTGCTCCTGCAGGCCTTCTTCGCCGGTCACGCCGATCAGGCCTTCATGCAGAACATAGGTGCTGGCAACCAGCGGCTTGTCGAAGCGCGTGACGCGGCCATAGGACGCCAGGCTCACCGGCTCGCCGCCATTGTTGGCGACCATGTCGCTGACGGTGAACATGTAGTTCGGGTCCACCGAGATCGTGCGGCGGAAAACCAGACCCTGGCCGTTGTCGTAAACGAGCGTAACGGGCGTTGACGGGGTCAGCGAAGCGTTTCCGCCTTCAACCTGCCAGATCGTGTCGGCACCCGGAAGCGGGCCGACATTGCTGTTTGAAGGTGCGCTGTAGCCGAGTTCAACGAAATAGCCGTTGGGCAGACCGGCGGGGTTCAACAGCTCGATCAGCGGTGAGCTGTCGTCCACCGTAAGATGGTAATCCTTGAGCTTGACGTCATCGATGCGCGCGCCGCGCAGATTGATCGAGCCGCTGAGGCGTGGGGTGTCGACGGGCACGCGGGCGGTGGCGGCGAGCGCCTGTTCGCGCGTCTGCGGCGTTGCACCATCGGTGCCTGGAACGGCCAGATTGCCGCCTGTGGTCGGCGCCAAGGCCGCGCCGCCGATGCCGGTGCCCGATTGCGGAACATTGTCGACCGTGGAGGCCGGCTGACCCTGCTGCACGGCCTGCTGTTCAGCCTCGATCTGGGCGGCCTCGCGCTGCGCTTCCATGCGCGGGTTCATGTAGAACACCTGCCAAAGCGTCAGGATCAGCACCGAAAGGGCGATCGTGATGAAGAAATTACGATTTGTTTGCATGGGAGGTCCTGACCCTGGCTCCGCCCGGATGGGTGCCGGATTGCGGATAATCGCGCGTGGCACGCGAGGCTGGCTTGGCGATACGGCGCGACAGTTCGCCAGCGAGGTCTTCAAAGGGTGCGGCAAGACAATCCTGCCGTCCAACGATCACATAATCGGTGCCGGGCGCCATGCCTTGTGCGGCATGAACCCGAACCGCTTCGCGCAACCGGCGCTTGACCCGATTGCGCACCACGGCATTGCCGACCTTCTTGGTCACCGTGAAGCCGACCCGGGGTGGTTGATCACCCCTGTGGGTCAGCACTTCGAGCAGGAAAAAAGGCCCGCGGCGCTTTTCTCCCTGGCGCACGGCCAGGAATTCGGCGCGCTTCTTGAGCCGAACCGGCGCCGTAGCTCCGGCCCGACCTTTGCCGGACATGGTTTGCCTGCTCTTAGCTGATTAAGCCGAGAGACGTGCGCGACCGCGATTGCGGCGAGCAGCAACAACGGCGCGACCACCCTTGGTGGCCATGCGCGCGCGGAAACCGTGACGACGCTTACGAACGAGCTTGGACGGCTGATAGGTACGCTTCATTTTTTTAATACCGCGGTGTGCGGCCCTTCTTATGGTCCATCATGGATACGAACACCGGTCGTTGCCGGCGCCGCTTAACACGCAATTCTCATTGTTGCGGCGAACCGCATATGAAAAAGGGCAAAGCCACCGGCGCACGAAAATGCGTCGGAGCGAAGCCCGAGCGTTGCGCGCCTTCTAGGGAAGGCCTCCCGTTAAGTCAATCCGCCCGCAGCCTTCGCGGGCATTTGCACAAGCGGTTTTGCAGGCGCTCTGTGGTAGTTTCGGTGGCATGCGAAATTGGCAAATGCGCGGCACTCGCCTATTTTGTTTCTTGAACGCGCAAGCCTGCTTGGTGTCTATCCGCCTGGCGGAGCGGACCTGTCGGCCTGGAGCGCTGCCGCAGGCACCAATCGTCGCGCTGGGAAAGGGATCTTGATGGCGGATGTCGCCGCCGACACCGGGATGGTTGATGCCGCCGGCGCCGCTGCCGCCGAGCGCATTCCTTTTCTGCGTCGTTTGTCGACCAAGCTCCTCGTTCTGACGATCCTGTTCGTGATGACGGCCGAAGTGCTGATCTTCCCGCCCACCATCGCCAGTTTCCGCATGCAATGGTTCGAGCAGCGCTTGAGCACGGCCGCCGCCGTCAGCCTGGTTCTTCTGCGCGCCGATCCCGGCCCGCTGGAAGATGCTGCGCAGGAAGACGTGCTTCGCTCCGTAGGCGCGATCGCCATTGCCGTTCGCGAAGAAGGCGAGTCGCAACTTCTTCTGGCCTCCGAAATGCCGACCACGGTGGATGAGCATGTCGACCTCGATACGCTGGGTCCCGTGGCTGCGATCAGCCGGGCCTTCGACACGCTGCTCTTCGGCGGCAACCGCGTTTTGCGCGTTTATGGCCATGTCGGTGAAAGCGAAAAGCAGTTCGAGCTGATCATCCGCGACAAGGATCTGCGGCGCGCGATGCTGGTTTACGCGCGCAACATCGTTCTCCTGTCCTTGCTGATCTCGGTGTTCACCGCCGGTCTCGTGTTCTTCACCATCCTGCAGATGATGGTGCATCCCATTCGCCGCATGCGCAATTCGATGCGCGACTTTGCCGACCAGCCCGACAATCCCGGTCGCATCATCCAGCCACGTGAGCGCGACGACGAGCTGGGATCGGCCGAACGCGGATTGTCGGCCATGCAAAGCCAGTTGCAGCGCCAGCTCGGCGAGCAAAAGCATCTGGCCGATCTTGGCCTCGCCGTGTCGAAGATCAATCACGACATGCGCAACATCCTGGCATCCGCGCAGCTGATGTCGGATCGTCTTCGCGGCGTGGATGATCCAGCCGTGCAGGCCTTTGCGCCCAAGCTGGTGCGCACGCTGGACCGCGCGGTGTCTTATTCCGAGGATGTGCTGGCCTATGGCCGCGCCCAGGAAGCCGCGCCGACCCGTCGCCTCGTTCGCCTGCACCAGCTGGTGGAAGATGTCAGCGAATTGCTCGGCATCGAGCCGGATGGTCAGCTCGACTTCATCAATGCCGTCGACCCCGCCTTTGAAGTCGATGCGGATGCCGATCAGCTGTTTCGCATCCTCAACAATCTTTGCCGCAATGCCGTGCAGGCCATGGCGGCCGATGCGTCGGCGGCGGTTGTTTCACGGCTGACGGTTTCGGCCGAGCGTATCGGGACCGTGTCGCGCATCATCGTTGCGGACACAGGACCCGGCCTTCCGGAAAAAGCACGGCAGAACCTGTTCGCCGCTTTCCGCGGGTCTGCACGCAGTGGCGGCACAGGCCTCGGCCTCGCCATTGCGCAGGAACTGGCGCGCGCCCATGGCGGCGCGATCGAACTGGTGGAAAGCCTGAGCGGGCGCACCGTGTTCGCCATCAGCATTCCCGACCAGCCGGTGCGGCTGCACGATGTGCGCGCGGCCCTGCGCAACAGCGGCTAGGCCCACGGTTCATAAGGGGAGATCAGGCCGCTTGGCCGGCCAGCTGCTCTTCGAACAAGGCGATCAAGCTGATCAGATGCGGCTCGTCCACCAGCATGCGCGCTTGTTGCGGCGTCACCCAGGCGCGCTCGCGCTGGTCTTTCTCGCGAAACTCAGCCAGTTCCTGCGTGACGCGCAAACCATAAACGGTCACGGTCACGGGTATGAAGATGGTCTTCAAGCGTTTCCAGTAGGAATAGCTGCCATAAGGCTTATCATCGACCTTGCCGACAAGGCCGGCTTCCTGCTTGGCTTCAACAACGGCCGCTTCCCAATCGGACAGGCCTTTCATCGGCCAGCCCTTGGGAATTACGAAGCGCTTCGTTTGGCGCGACGTCAGCAGAAGCACCTGCAGATCACCGTCGCGCTTCCGATATGGAAGCACGGCCACCTGCCGGATCGTCTTGCCTTTCTTGACGAGCGCCTTGGCCCGTTTCTCTTTCATGCTCGCCATCGAATCTTAACCGGCTAAGGACTCCTTCTCGCGATCTTGTGTGTGTCTTGCAAGCGTTCATGTTAAACGATGAATGCGGTGACCGCGTAAAAAATTGCGGCAATCAGGGCGGTAACCGGAATGGTGATCACCCATGCGATCACGATGTTGCCTGCAATGCCCCAGCGCACCGCCGAAACGCGTCGCGCGGCACCGACGCCGACGATCGCGCCGGTGATCGTATGGGTGGTGGAAACGGGAATGCCGAGCCAGGTTGCCATGAAGATGGTGATCGCACCGCCGGTTTCCGCGCAAAAGCCCTGCATGGGGTTCAGCCGCGTGATCTTCGAGCCCATCGTGTGCACGATGCGCCAGCCGCCGAACAGGGTGCCCAGCGCCAGAACGCTCTGGCACGACAGAACGACCCAGAGCGGCACATAGAAAGTGTCGCCGAGCAGCCCTTGCGAATAAAGCAGCACGGCGATGATCCCCATCGTCTTTTGCGCATCATTGCCGCCATGGCCCAGCGAATAAAGTGAGGCGGAAATGAACTGAAGGATGCGGAAGGTGCGGTCCACGGCAAAGGGTGTGCTGCGCACGAACACCCAGGCGACGATCAGAACAAGCGCCAGCGCCAGAACGAAGCCGGTGGCGGGCGAAAGCACGATGGCGGCCGAGGTCTTCAACAGGCCCGACCAGACGATCGCGCCACCACCGGACTTGGCGACGCCGGCACCCACCAGGCCACCGATCAGCGCATGCGAACTGCTCGAGGGAATGCCGAGCCGCCAGGTCAAGACGTTCCACACGATCGCACCCATAAGGGCTGCAAACACCACGGTCGCATCGATCGTGTCGGCATCGATGATGCCGGTGCCGAGCGTTTCGGCCACATGCAGGCCAAAGAACAGGAAAGCGATGAAGTTGAAGGTCGCGGCCCAGAACACTGCATATTGCGGCCGCAGCACGCGGGTCGAAACGATCGTTGCGATCGAGTTGGCGGCGTCATGCAACCCGTTCAGGAAGTCGAACAGAAGCGCGACGCCGATCAGGCCGACCAGCAAGGGGAAAGCGAGTGTGGCGTCCATCTAGACGTTCTCGATGACGATGCCGCTGATCTCGTTGGCGACATCCTCGAACCGGTCCGCCACCTTTTCCAGCTGGCTGTAAATCTCGTTGCCGATAAAGAAGCGCATCGGTTCGGTGCGGCCATAGGTCTGGTAAAGGAGCTTGAGGCCACGATCCTGCAGATCGTCGGACTCGCCCTCGGCCGCCAGGATCTGTTCGGCCAGTTCATTGAGCCGCTGCGCATTGGCGCTGACATTGTTGAGGAGCGGGATGGCTTCGGCGGTGAGTTCGGCGGCCCGAACGATGGTCTTGCCCATGTCCTGCATCAGCGGCTCGAACGAGCGCTGCTCGAACAGCGTGACGGTCTTCACCGTCTTGCGCATCGTGTCGATCGCGTCATCCATGGCCTGGATGAGATCCTTGATGTCGTTGCGGTCGAACGGTGTGATGAAGCTCTTGCGGGTGGCTTCCAGCACGTCATGGGTGATGACGTCGGCTTCTTCTTCGAGCCGCATGATTTCCGCGCAGTGATGGTCGATATCGTTGCCGGACAAAAGCGCGTCGAGCGACTTGGCCCCGCCAATCAGGGTTCGCGAATGCGCCGCAAAGAGATCGAAAAAGCGATCTTCCCGGGGAAGAAGGCGTCTGTACCAGCTCAGCATCGGCATTCAGTCCTTGTGTGGTCGGCCTGTGGTTTGGCCGCCCCATGTTTTTTGCTGTCGTGTTCTGCAATGCGAGGATAGCGTCAAGCCGGAACACACCTCAAACTCATTTTCCGGCTAAATTCTTGCTTTCTGCAGGCAAAGACCTTGGTTCGCGCTGTTTGCAGCGAACCCTTTCCGTCTTGTTGCGTTCTTCTGCCGACCGATCCGCATCGGACAATGCAAGTTGAGGAAAAACGCCATGAGTGTTTTCGACAAGATCAAGAACGCAATCTGGGGATCAAAGGCTGAAGCAGCCCCCGCACCGAAGCCCGCTGCTGCTCCGGCGCCCGCCACACCATCTGCCGCACCGGCAACGCCAAGCGCCGCACCATCAGCAGGCGCTGGTTCTGCCGCCGCTACACCGGCAGCTGCCCCCGCCGCTCCAGCAGCCACGCCTGCCGCCGCTCCGAGTGCAGCACCGTCTGCCGCACCGCAGGCGGGTGGCGCATCGCAGCATGAACAGGTCGATGTCGCGGCGATCCTGGACTCGGCCGTTGCCGCCAAGGGCGAGAAGCTCGATTGGCGCCATTCGATCGTCGACATGATGAAGGCGCTCGATCTCGACAGCAGCCTGGCGAACCGCAAGGAACTCGCCAAGGAGCTGAACTACACCGGCGACACCAATGATTCCGCCACGATGAACATCTGGCTGCACAAGGCGCTGATGAAGAAGCTCGCCGACAATGGCGGCAAGGTTCCGGCCGATCTGACGGACTGATCCCGTCATAGCCAAGCGTTGAACACGCGGGCGTGGCCATCGAGGTCGCGCCCGCTTTTCGTATGGTGAAACCACGGCAAGGAAGTGTTGGCGCAAGCTTTGGCAGGTACAACCGCGTTCGATCAGGCATGCGGTGGCGCGAACTTTGATAAAGTTTTCATCACTTCCTGATTTGAGGAGGATGGCGCTGCAGGGGTGAACCTGCGTCGTGCGACATTGAGTGGAACTCTGTTCTGGGCGAAGCGATGCACAAGGTGGTTCAGCCTGCCGGTCCTGTCGACCGCCGCGTGCCTTTCCGTGCCGTTCTGCTTGCCTGCACCAGCCTTGCCGCGCTGAACGTTTCCGGCTTCAGCGCAGCACGTGCCGAACCTTTCACGATGCTGCCTTCCGACAGCCAGACAACTGCGGCCGCACCAGCCGCGATGATGCCCTTTGCCATGCAGGCCTCCGATGTATCGGTGATGGCTGCGGGCACCGAGACGATCTATCAGGGCACCGACTCTGCCGGATCGGCGTCGCTGGCGACAAGCGGCGACGACGCCGTGATCTTCCGCGACCAGGCGACCGCGTCTTCCGCAGAAATCATCAACAATGGCGGGTCCACCCGCTTCGAGGATAACAGCACCGCGGCATCGGCTGCGCTAACAGCCAACGATACGGGCGCGATCCGCTTCAATGACGCCGCCACGGCGGCCGACAGCCGGATCGTCGTGAATGGCGGCGGTTCGCTCGGCTTCGCAGATCAGGCCACCGCGGGCGACGCTTTCGTGACCACCAATGATGCCGTGCGCTTCGATAACCAGTCCACGGCCGGCAATGCGCAGATCACCGTTAATCAAAGCGGCACCGTGACGTTTGCAGACCAGGCTGACGGTGGCATCGCGCGCATCGCCAACAGTGGCGCGACCGTTTTGGAAGGCAATGCCTCGCTGGCGGGCGGGCAGATCACCAACAACGAGACGGGCAGCGTCACCTTCCGCGACCAGGCAAGCGCCGGCACGACAGCCTTTATCGGCAACTCCGGTTCGGTGCGCTTTGAAGACGCAAGCACGCTCGGCACGGGCTCGCTGACCAACAACACGGCCGGTTCGATCGCCTTTACCGGGACCTCCACGGCTGCGGACGGCTTCATTTCCAACAGCGGCGCGCTGTCTTTCGCGGATGCGAGTTCGGCAGGCACGTCGGAAATCGTCGGCAATGCCAGTGGTGCGATCAGCTTTGCCGGCAACAGCACGGCCGCGCAGGCGGTAATCGCCAGCGCAGGTAATGTCAGCTTTTCCGATCAAGCAACGGCAGGGGCGGCGTCGATCACGATCGGCGATGGCGCAACCGTCGCTTTCTCGGACGCGACATCCGGCGGAACGGCGATTGTGCAGCTCGACGACGGCGCGACGCTCGACATCCGCAATGCGCAAAATACGATCGGCCTCAACCAGCTGACGGGCGCGGGCGATGCAAGGCTCGGCGCCAACACGCTGGCGCTGGGCGACGCCACGCCGCTCACCAATTTCGACGGTACGATCACCGATGACGGTGCCGGCGGTGGATTGATCAAGCGCGGCACCGGAACGCTCAACCTGTCCGTCACCAGTGCCTATCGCGGTGCGACCCTCGTGCAGGACGGCACGCTTGAAGCCGGCCGCGAAAACGCCTTTGCCGCGCAATCCGCCTTTACGGTCGAAGCACCGGCAACACTGGCCTTGGCAGATTTCGACCAGACGATAGGCTCGCTGGCAGGTGCCGGCACGGTTGATCTCGTGAATGCCGTTCTGACCACCGGCGGCAATGATGGCTCGACCACCTTCTCCGGTGTTCTGTCCGGCACTGGTGGCGTGGTGAAGGATGGCACGGGCATCTTCACCCTGTCCGGCATCAACTCCTATTCCGGCGAAACGCTGGTGCGCGCCGGCCGCTTGACCGTTGATGGCAGCATCGCGGCGTCCGACGTCACCGTGGACGCCGGTGCCAGCCTGTCCGGTCTTGGCACGGTTGGATCCGCCGAGGTGGCCGGTACGCTGGTGGCGCAGGCTGCCGGGCCGTTCACGGTTGCCGGCGATTTGACGCTCGATCCCGGCGCGATCTTTGCCGTGGAACTGGATGGCGCGCGCGCAGGCCTCGTGAATGTCGGCGGCGATGTTTTCGTCAATGGCGAGCTGCAGCTCACCAACGAGAACCGCGCAGCCGCCGGGGATTACCGTTTTCTTGCAGCAGGCGGCACGATCAGCGGCAGCTTCGACACGATCACGGCCAGCTTCGCTTTTCTTGATCCAAGCGTGCTGTATGGCGCGTCCGATCTCACCTTGCGCCTCGAACGCAATGCGATCGCCTTCCCCGATGTGGCGCGAACCCGCAACCAGCGCGCGACCGCCCGGGCGATTGAGGCCGGCGGTGTCGGCAATGGGCTCTACGATGCCACCGTGGCGTTGACGGAAACGGAGGCGCTCACCGCGTTTGATCTCCTGTCGGGCGAAGCGCATGCGCAGGTGCTGGACACAATTGCCGGCATTCAGCGCAACAGCCGCTGGGCGGTGCGCAGCCATCTGGCACAGGCCGACGGACCGGGCCTATGGGGCGAAAGCGGGTATAGCCGCGATGAGGTTTCGGGCGATGGCAATGCTGCGGACGCACGCTCGCGCGGTCCCTGGCTGACGGCCGGCGTGGATTTCCAACCTGTCGAAGATGTCCGATTGGGTGTCGCCGGGCATTACAACAGTACCGACTTCGACAATCGCGCCCGCGTCAGTTCCGCTGACATTACCAGCATCGGCATCACCGCTTATGGCGACTGGCGGCACGGCCCCTGGCGCTTGTCGGGCGGTGCCGATTACACCAACCACGACATCGACCTGAAACGCTTCACGGCGGTTGGCGACCTGTCAGGCACGGCTCGCAGCGACACTTCCAGCTGGACGGGCGGCGCCTTTGGCGAGCTCGCTTACACGGCAGAGCTCGGCGGCGTTGATGTGGAGCCCTTTGTCGGGGTGTCCTGGACAACGGCGCAGGGCGGCAGCTTTGCCGAAACCGGCGCCGGTGCCGCCAACCTGGTTTCCGGTGGCTCGGATATCGATCGGACCGATACCGATATCGGCCTACGCATCAGCCGCGCCTGGCAGATGAACAGCGATCTGGTGGTCAAGCCCAGCCTTTATGCCGCCTACAGCCGGCGCTTGAGCGGCGATGCGCCATTCAGCACGCATGCCTATGCGGCCGGCATGCCGTTCACGGTTTACGGGAGCGACAGCAACGAAAATGCCGGAACGGTGGAAGCCCGTCTCGATCTCGCCTTCCGCCAGCAGGTCGATGCCGCCGTGTTTTATCGCGGCAGCTTTTCGGGCGATGACCAGCTGCATACGGTCGGTGGTGCGCTCAAGATCGGCTTTTAGCCGACAGACTAATCGTTCCCATCTGTCATGAAATCGTGTTGAAGCGGCGGTAGGAGAACCTATCCGGCTTCTGTATGGTCAAGCCGCCATTGCCACCGATGACATGGATATTACCGATGCGTCTGCTTCTCGCCACTGCCTTTCTCGCCGCCGCAGCGCTGCCCGCCTTTGCCGCAGACGGCAAGCTCGTGCTGTATACAAGCCAGCCGAACACGGATGCACAGGAAACGGTTGATGCCTTCAAGGCCGCCAATCCCGGCGTCGAGGTTGAATGGGTGCGCGACGGCACGCCGAAGATCATGGCCAAGCTGCGCGCCGAAATCGAAGCCGGTCAGCCGCAGCCCGATCTGCTCTTGATCGCCGATGTCGTTACGATGGAAGGCTTGAAAGAGGAGGGCCGCTTGATGGCCTATCCGCAAGCCAAGACCGACGGTATCGATGCGTCCCTGATCGACGGGGACAAAACCTATTTTTCCACCAAGCTGATCACCACCGGCATCGTTTACAACACCAACGCGCCGATGAAGCCGACCAGTTGGGAAGACCTGACCAAGCCGGAAGCCAAGGGGCAGGTCGTGATGCCGAGCCCGCTGACCTCGGGTGCGGCCATGATCCACACCGTCACGCTCACCGGCAATCTCGCCGAGGGCTGGGACTTCTATTCCGCTCTGGCTGAAAACGGCGCACAGGCGGCCGGCGGCAATGGCGACGTCTTGAAGTCGGTTGCGGGCGGCGACAAGCTCTACGGCATGATCGTCGACTACATGCCGATCCGCGAAAAGGCCAAGGGCGCACCGGTGGAGTTCGTGTTCCCGAGCGAAGGCGTGTCGGCTGTGACCGAGCCGGTTGCGATCCTGTCCACCGCCAAGAACCCCGATGCCGCCAAGGCCTTTGTTGATTTCATGCTGTCGGAAGACGGCCAGAAGCTTGCCGTTAGCCAGGGCTATATCCCGGCGCGTGCCGATGCCGGTTTGCCGGATGGTTATCCGGATCGCGCTTCCATCAAGGTGTTGAATTACGACGCCGCTGCCGCCCTCAAGGACGACATGGCGAACAAGGAAAAGTTCAGCGACGTGATGAGCCAGTAAAGCGGAATCGCGGCTCTGTCACAGGCGTCTTCCCCCGTTGAAACGGGCGCTGTTTCATCGCAGCGCCCCTCCGGCTTTTCTGCATGGTCGCGGCTGGGCGGCTGGGCGCCGGTGGTGCTCGTGCTGCTTGTTGTCGGCGTTCTCAGCATCCTGCCAATGGCGCGGCTTGTTGTGGCAGCCATCGCGCCCGGTGGTGAGCTCGACCTTACCGCCTTCTGGGAGCGCCTGACCAAGACGGCGACGCAGCGCGCCTTGTGGCGCACGCTGGACACGGCCTTTTTCGGTGCCGTTGCCGCCATGGTGATCGGCGCGCCGTTTGCGGTGGCCATTGCGCTGACCGACATTCCCGGGCGCAAGATCCTCGGCTTCCTGCTTCTCCTGCCCTTGATGATCGCGCCGCAGGTGACGGCTTTGTCGTGGCTGCATCTGTTCGGCCCGTCTTCGACGCTGCTCGGCATGTTGGGTCTGGCGCCGGAACCGGGCACGCAGAATCCGATCTTGGGCCGCAACGGCATCATTCTCCTTTACGGCGTGCAGCATGCACCGATCGTGTTCGTGACGCTGCGCGCGGGTCTCTCCCGCATTCCCGGCGACCTGGTTGAAGCGGGACAGGCATCCGGTGCGGCGCAAGGGCGCGTGCTGATGACGATCGTCTTGCCCCTTATGCGGCCTTATCTGCTGGCGGCGGCAGCGCTCGCCTTTGTGTCGGGCGTTGGAAATTTCGGCATTCCGGCGCTGCTTGGCATGCCCGTGAACTACCTGACCTTGCCCACCTTGATCTACCGACAGATGGCGAGCTTCGGGCCCGGCGTCCTGCCGCAGATGGCAAGCCTGTCCGTGCTGATCGCTGGACTTGCCTTGGCTGGCGTCGCCCTGCAGGCGCTGGCCTCGCGCCATCGCGCGGCTCGCTATGCCGGCGGCAAGCCAGCGCGGTTCGCGCTCGGCCGATGGCGGGTTGCCGCGGCAGTCTTTGCCTGGCTGGTGATCGCGGCCATTCTCGTTTTGCCGATGCTGGCGCTGATCACCACCGCGCTCGTTCCCGCTTTCGGCGTGCCGCTGACGGCGGAAACTGCGACGCTCGCCAATTTCGCGGAAGTGCTGACGCGGCAGGCTTCCACCATGCGGGCTTTTCGCAATTCGGTTCTCCTGTCGGGTGCTGCCGCTTTCTTGCTGGCGCTCGGCGTCATCCCGGTTGCGCTGGTGATGGAGCGGTTCAGTCGCGGCAAACAGCGTGTTCTGCAAGGCGCGATCGACCTGCCTTATGCCGTGCCTGGCATCGTACTGGCGATTGCCTGCATTCTGCTTTTCCTGCGCCCGCTGCCCTTGATCGGCAGCTTGTATGCGACGGCCGCCATCATCCTCATCGCCTATCTCATGCGCTTCTTCACCTTGGCGCTAAAGCCCGTCACCACCGCCGTTGCCCAGATCCCCGCCGATCTCACCGAAGCTGCAGCCAGTGCGGGTGCGGGATCGCTGCGAAGGCTGATCACCATCGTCGTGCCGCTGGTGGCACCGGCGGCCGTTGCCGGCGCGCTGCTCGTGTTCATGAGCGCCTTCAACGAGCTGACGGTGTCGGCCCTGTTATGGTCGAGCGGCAATGAAACGCTGGGTGTGGTGCTGTTCAGCCTGGAAGAAGCGGGTCTGGGTACGCATGCGGCGGCGGTTGCGGTCGCCAGCATCGTGATGGTGGTGGCGATGCTCGTTGCGCTGGACCGGTTCGCTAGGCGTCTGCCGGCCGGCGTTCTGCCCTGGCGCTGATCTAGAGGCGTGCCGCCGGGATGATCCAGGCGTCCTGAACCGCGATCTTCACGACCGTTCCCGGTGCGATCGCCGTGCGGTGATCCACCGTGACCTCGCCGCCATCCTTGGCAAGCTTGATCCTGAGTTCATGAACAGGGCCGCGATAGGTCGAGGCGAGAACGGTGCCCGGCACGCCATCATCGGCAAGCGCCAGTCCTTCGGGCCGCAGCAGAACATTCACGGCCCCTTCCGGCACGCCGCTCGAACGGGCAACGATCGTGTGCCCGCCGATTTGAACACGGCTTTGGGTCTGGTCGCTATCCCAGGCAAAGGTCGGCACGATCGCGCCACGGCCGACAAAGCGCGCCACGGCGACATCGGAAGGCTGGTGGTAGACGTCGGTGGGTGCCGCAAACTGCAGCACGCGGCCTTTGTCCAGCACCGCGACGCGATCCGCCATGGCGAGCGCTTCCGCCTGATCATGCGTGACATAAACAATGGTTGCGCCGGTGCGCTGATGAATGTCGCGAAACACGTCCACCATCGTTGCGCGCAGATGCATGTCGAGATTGGCGAGCGGCTCGTCGAACAGGATGATGCCGGAATTGGCGATCAAGCAGCGTGCCAGCGCCACGCGCTGTCGCTGACCGCCCGAAAGCTCATCGATGCGCCGGCTTTGGAACCCGCCGAGGCCGACGATGTCGAGCACCTCGGCCACCCGCGTCTTGATCGTGTCGCGCGGCGCACGTTGGGTTTGCAGGGGATAAGCGACGTTGCCTGCCACATCCATATGCGGCCACAGCGCATAGGACTGAAACACGATGCCGATGCCGCGCTGTTCCGGCGGCACCATCGTCTTGGCGTCGGCGATCACCTTCCCATCGAAGGAGATGGAGCCCTCATCCGGTGCTTCGAACCCGGCGATCAGCCGCAGCAAGGTCGTCTTGCCGCAACCGGACGGACCGAGCAGGGCCGTAAACGAGCCGGGCGCCAGCGCCATCGAAACATGATCAACCGCCCGGGTCGTTCCAAAGATGCGCGTCAGGCCATCGAGGCGAAGTGTCGTCAAAACGGATCCATCCGGCTGAAAGAAAGGTGCAGCTATGACCGCCGCGTTTGACGGTCACATGACAGGAGGCGATGCCGCAGCGTTGCGGCGGCATCGGTCGCGTCCTGCACTTAATCTTGGCAGAGACGGTTGTCGACGTTGGACACACTGCGCTCATGCCAGCCAGGCTGCTTATCGCTGTCGGCGCAGAACCATGCCGGCGTGGTGGAGGGTGTTCATATCAACGAAGTCGCCATCGGCCGTGAAGCCGGTGTCGTCCCAATAGTCGATATGCGTGCCGCGAACTTCGTAACGGCCCTGATATACGCTATGGCGCGAGCCGCGTGCTTCGTCGTAGCGATTGTCTGCAAGGAGTTCGTGGCGAATATGACCGTCCGCCGTGACCCACATGCCGACATAAGGATGATGAGACATTGCTCGCCTCCATCAATGCGGCGAGCGCGTCGGGCGTACGACGATCTCGCTGACGTCAACATCTTCCGGTTGTTCCAGGACAAAGCGAACAGTGCGGCCGATCGCGTCGGGGGTCAGCGCCACGGAACGAAAGGTTTTCATGGCGTCTGCGGCTACGGGATCGGTGATGGTGTCGGCCAATTCGCTTTCAACCACGCCCGGATGAATGCAGGTGACGCGAAGATCAGGTGATTCCTGTCGCAGCCCGTCCGAAATGGCGCGCACCGCAAATTTGGTGGCGCAATAAACCGCTGCAGTCGGCGACACGGTCAGCGCGCCGACCGATGCGATATTGATGATGTGGCCCGAGCGCCGTGCGGTCATCTCCGGCAAAACGGCGGCAATGCCGTAAAGGACGCCCTTGATGTTTACATCAACCATGCGGTCCCATTCCTCCACTTTGAGCGAAGCCATGAGGGAAAGCGGCATGATGCCCGCATTGTTGATGATGGCGTCGATTGGACCGAACGCATCCCGCGCCGCCGCGGCAAAGGCTTCAACGTCTGCGCGGCTGGTGACATCGAGCCGGTGAGTGAGAACCTTTGCACCGGTGGCGCGCAACTCTTCGGCCAAGGCTTCTAGCCGATCTGTGCGGCGTGCGCCGAGAACGAGCGTTGCGCCTGCAGCCGCCAACTCCCTTGCGATGCCCGCGCCGATGCCGCTCGAAGCACCTGTGATGAGGACTGTTTTGTTTGAAAGAACCGAGTTGGTCATGATGATCTCCTGTTGGTGAGCACAGGAGGTAGACCAAACAGGGTGGTGCAACTATTTGCCGGATCGTGACGTCACTGGTAACATGTGCTTACCAATGAACATCGATCTTGCAGGCATAACCACCTTTCTTGCCGTGGCTGAAGCTGGCAGCCTCACCGCTGCCGCCAAACGACTTGGCGTGTCGCGCCCGGCCGTCAGTCAATCCCTGCGTCGCCTTGAAGATCGGCTTGGCATAACGTTGGTTCAGCGCACCACGCGAAGCGGCAGCCTGACCGAAGCGGGCGCAGAACTCTACGAGCGTCTGACGCCGGCGATCGCCGATGTCACGCTGGCGCTGGACGATGCCCGAGATAATCTGAAGCGGCCGAACGGGCTTCTGCGCCTTGCCGTGTCGTCGATCGCCGAGCGCTTCCTCTCAGGTCCGCTGCTGGCTGACTTCGTAGAAGCTTATCCGGACATTCAGGTCGACGTAACGGTGACGGACGAGGAGTTCGATATCGTGGCGCGCGGCTTCGATGCCGGCGTGCGGCTGGGCGAGGTGCTTGAACAGGACATGATCGCCATTCCGGTTTCAGCCGATCAGCGCCATGTCGTAGTCGCCGCGCCGTCTTACCTTCAACACCATGGCACCCCCGTGCATCCGCGTGATCTCGCGGATCATCGTTGCATCGGGTGGCGGCCGCAGCCGGACATTGCACCCTATCGCTGGGAGTTCACGGAAAATGGGCGCGACTTCGATGTTACGGTTGCGCCTACGATCACCACCAACGACATGGGGCTGATGCTGCGCACTGCCCGCGCCGGTGGCGGCCTGACCTTCGGCGTCGAAGAAACCTTCCGGCCTCATCTTCAGAGCGGCGAGCTCGTCGCCATTATGGAAGAGTTCTGCCCGCCCTTTCCGGGCTTCTTTCTGTATTTTCCGCAACGCCGCAATCTCGCACCCAAACTGCGCGCGCTGGTGGATCACATGCGCTTCCGGGGATGAGGAGGAGCGGCCCCGCTGCTGACATAATGAACGGGAAAGGCGGTTGGCGGGGCCGGTGGGGATCGTCGGCTGGAATGGAGAGAGTGCATGAACCGTTTAGCTTCACTCGTTTGCGCAGCCATGATGGCGCTGTCGTTCAACACCGCCGCGCAGGCTGCCGACGATGCGGTGGTGAGCAAGGCGCGTGAGATCGAGGGGCGCTTGCAGGCGCGGGTCGGTGTGGCGATCGTCGACACAGGAAGCGGAAAGAGCTGGAGTTACAAGGCTGACGAGCGGTTCCCGATGGCGAGCACGTTCAAGGTGCTTGCTTGCGGTGCTTTGCTGCAGAAGGCGGACAAAGGCGAACTGAAGCTGCGTGATACGGTCACTATCAAAAAGGCCGATATGGTGCCTTATGCGCCGGTGACGGAAAAGCTGATCGGCGCAAAGATCAGCCTCGGCGATTTGTGTGCCGCGACCATGCGCACCAGCGACAATGTCGCGGCCAACAAGGTGCTGGAGGCTATCGGCGGTCCTGAAGCCGTTACGGCCTTTCTGCGGGACACGAATGATCAAATTACGCGGCTTGATCGCAATGAGCCGGAGCTGAACGAGGGCAAACCGGGTGACGAGAAGGATACGACCACGCCGGCCGCCATGGCCGACACCTTGCGCAAGCTGGTTCTGGGCGACGCGCTGTCTTCGGGGTCGCGCAAGCAGCTGACCACCTGGCTGGTCGAGAACGAAGTCGGTGGACCGCTCTTGCGCGCCGGCCTGCCGAAAAGCTGGCGCATCGGTGACCGCACTGGAGCGGGCGGTTATGGCACGCGCGGTGTGGTGGCGGTGATCTGGCCGCCAAAGCATGAGCCGATCGTGGCGGCTATCTACATCACGCAAACGAAGGCCACGATGGACGAGCGCAACGCAGCCATTGCCGAACTTGGCAAAGTGATCGCGTCAGCCATCGCCGAGTAAAATTTGCGGCTGGAGGGGTTAGGGAAGCCTACTCCGCCGCATCGCGCTGAACGTCGTCCGGCGCGTCGGGATGGCCCGGTGCCGTCTCGCAGTCGAGATCGGGGAAAGCGAGCACGCGGCGGTTGTGGAAATCGGTGCGCACCACCAGCAAGCCGCGCTCCTCGAAATAGCTCAGCAAGCGTCGTGCCCGTCGCGCCGAATGGGTGCCATAGGCGCGGGCAAGGGTGGCGTCGGACGGGGAGGGGTCCTTGTTGACGGCTGCGCGCGCGATCATCAGGAACACGCCCTGCAGATCGTCGGGCAGTCCTTCCGACAAGGTCAGCGCCGTTGCCCAGGCTTCACCGCCCGAACGTTCATCGACGCCAGCGCGTGCCACCGCAAGCCGCCGGCGGAAGCCCGACAGCGGCAAGGGTTCGCCGGGGACGCGGCGGATGCGGCAGCGCACAAGGAAATCCTGGTACAGAACCGCATCGGAGCGGAAGGCGGCGTCCGGGTCTTCGATGATTTCGCGCAGCACTGTTTCGAGGCCTGCTTCGCGTTCGGCCTCGTCGATAATCGCGAACACCGGCTCGGCAACCGGTTCCGGCGCAGGCTTCGGCCGCGACAGCTGCGCCAGAAGGTCGGCGGTGGGGATCGGCTTCGGGGGCTGTTTGCGCAGGATCGGGCTGGCTTCATCTGGCCCGGGCGTAAAGATCAGATCGCTCGCATCTTCCGGCGCTTCCGGCAGCGGCGTCAGCTTCGGGCTGGAGGAGCGTGCCGAGGTTTCCACGGCGCCGATGGTGATCGGCAGCGGGCGGCGCGACAAAGCCGGTCCGAGCGCGATGAAATTGCCGCGCGCCAGATCGCGGAACTGCTCGGCCTGACGACGATCCATGCCCAGAAGATCGGCGGCACGCGCCATGTCGATATCGAGAAAGGTGCGGCCCATCAGGAAGTTCGAGGCTTCCGCCGCAACGTTCTTGGCGAGCTTGGCCAGACGCTGGGTGGCAATAACGCCGGCGAGACCACGCTTGCGGCCGCGGCACATCAGGTTGGTCATGGCGCCGAGTGAAAGCTTGCGCGCTTCGTCGGACACCTCGCCGCCAACGGCCGGTGCGAACAGCTGCGCTTCGTCCACCACAACAAGTACGGGATACCAGTGATCGCGCTCGGCATCGAACATGCCGCCGAGAAAGGCAGCTGCGGCACGCATCTGCTGGTCGACATCGAGGCCTTCCAGATTGAGCACCACGGAAACGCGGTGTTCACGCACGCGGCCGGCAATGCGGGTCAGTTCGGCTTCGGTGCGCGCGGCATCCACGACCTGATGGCCGAATCGCTCCGCCAGCGTCACGAAGTCTCCTTCGGGATCGATGATGCACTGCTGCACCCAGGGCGCGCTTTGTTCCAGCAAACGGCGCAGAAGATGCGACTTGCCGGAGCCGGAATTGCCCTGCACCAGCAGGCGCGTCGCCAGCAGTTCTTCGAGATCCAGTTCGGCAACGGGCCCACGAGCCGCAGAACCGCGAACCGCAGATCCCAAATCGATGTTGACCTTCATCCAGCGCCCTTTCCGAGACCGGTCTTTTAGCACCGCGAGCCGACAAGGCGAAAGCTCGCTGCGGGATTCCCACAGGCACGATGGCGCAGGGGGATGCTGACCTGTTGACGGGAGGATCTGCATACCCGGTGTGCAGCGCCGTTCAAGCGACGCAGGGATCCTGCATCAGACCAAAGCGTCAGATGATTCCTGAAGTCAGCGATGTGAACGAGAAGAAAGTGGCGCGCCCGAAGAGATTCGAACTCCTGACCCCCAGATTCGTAGTCTGGTGCTCTATCCAGCTGAGCTACGGGCGCGCATCAGGCAAAGCTGCCTGCCGACGAAGGAGATCGCTCCGTCGTCGTTGGGCGCTAACTAGCCACTTGCTGGAGGAAAGGCAAGCGCTTCCTCGACGATTTTGTCATGAATTTGCAATGCTGCAGCGATGATCCACAACCAGCTGCAATCAACGTGCGGCATGAGGGATCAAAGCGCCTGGTTGGATGCATCTTGGTGAAACGGCGCCGCCTTTTAAGTGGACAGTGCGTGTGCTCGGTGGATGTCAGCAAGCTGATCAGGCACCAGGCCGAAAGGCCATAAGGCAAGTCGCATCTTCTTTTCGCAGGACGATTGCGCATTCGTCGCGATCAACTACAATCGGGATGGGGATTGTAAGTTGTGCGGCGTTGTGGGGAAGTTGCGTTCATGGATTACGCAGCGGGGAGTGCGATCCGGTCGAGATCGAAAAAGCATACCATTGTCGGGATGCTTTTGACGGCAAGGGATAGTCTTTCGGCTTACTCTGATTTGGGCCGGCGTTGTCTTTGCCGATTGAGCGTGCTCTCATGAGCGCCGTCGAGAAGATCCGAGAGCCGGACCTGAACGACAATAGCCCGCAGCGGCAGCCGCAAGCGCTGGAGCATCGGGGTTCACGGCTCGATCCGTTCGAGGAAGCCTGCGAGTGGCTGCCGATCTTGCATCGCCTGGGCATCCAGGTGGATCGTCTCGTGCCGATCGCCACCCGGGCGCGTGCCAACAAGACATCGTTTCACGTCGAGTTTCTTGCGGCCGATCTGTGCTCTGAAGACCAGCTTTACCGCGCGATCGCCGATGATCTGCAGCTGACCTTTTTGCCTGCCGTCGAACCCGCGCGGCTGGCTGTTCGCGATAACGACAGTTTCAGGCTTCTCGGCTCGTCCTTCGCTACCAGGCAGGCGCGGCCGATCCTTTATGTCGAGCCGGACCGTGCGCCCACGCAGCTTGTTGGCGCAGTCGTGCTTGATCTTCGCGGGTTGCGCCGGATGCTGCGGGAACATCCCGAGCGCGCAGGCCGCATGGCCGTGGCGGCACCTTCCGTGTTGCGCCGGGCGCTGATTGCGCGCAACGAACCGCGCCTGACCACACGCGCCTGCGATGCGCTTGCAAACAACGTGCCCGATTGCTCCGCTAACATCGTCGCAACCGTGAGCCAGGGCTTTGCCATCGGCGCAGTGCTTGTGTCTCTGCCGCTTGGATTTGTGCTGTGGCCAAGCGCAACGATGCTCGCTCTGCATCTCGTGTTCTCGCTTTTCTTCCTCGGCTGCGTGACCTTGCGCATGCTGGCTGCGCGTCACGCCGAGCCGCCTTACCTCGCCAAGCTGCCGCCCGTCATACCCGCCGAACTGCCGACCTATACGATCATGATCGCGCTTTATCGTGAGGCCGTGGTCGTGCCTGAGTTGCTGGCGTCGCTCGGGCGGATCGTCTGGCCGCGCGCAAAGCTCGAAATCAAGCTTGTGTGCGAAGCCGATGATGCGGAAACGCTCGCAGCTCTTCGCGCGCATACCTTACGGCCCTGGGTGGAGGTCATCGAAGTGCCCGCGCAAGGGCCGCGGACCAAGCCGAAGGCGCTGACCTATGCATTGCCGCTGACCTCTGGTGCGTTGGTGGCGATCTATGATGCCGAGGACAAACCGCATCCGTTACAGCTGCTCGAAGCCTGGCAGACCTTCCGCGATGCTCCGCCGGAGCTTGCCTGCCTGCAAGCGCCGCTCGTGATGACCAATGCGGGCGAAGGCATGATCCAGCGGCTGTTTGCTTTCGAATATGCTGCCTTGTTTCGCGGGCTGCTGCCCTGGCTGTCGAGCAAGGGGCTTGTTCTGCCGCTTGGCGGCACGTCGAATCATTTCCGCCGCGATGCGCTGGAAGCGGTGGGTGCCTGGGATCCGTTCAACGTCACGGAAGATGCTGATCTCGGCTTGCGGCTGACGCGCTTCGGCTATCGCTGCGGCACCATCACCTATCCAACCTTCGAAGAAGCGCCGCATCGGCTGGGTGACTGGGTGCCGCAGCGCACCCGCTGGTTCAAGGGCTGGCTGCAAACCTGGCTCGTTCATATGCGCAATCCCTTGCAGCTGCGCCGTGAGATCGGCACCGCTTCCTTTCTGATCGTGCAGGTTCTTTTCGCGGGCATGGTGATTTCGGCCTTGGCGCATCCGCTGATGCTGGTCACGCTGGTTGGCATCGTCCTGGAGATGCTTGATCCAGCCACGCCGCAGGCGCATTCGGCTTTGTTTGCGATCGATGCGGTGAACATCGCCTGTGGCTACGCGGCTTTCCTCGTTCTCGGCGCGGCCACGCTGGTGAAGCGTGAACGCAAGAGCTTGTGGAAGACGGTGCTGGCTACGCCGGTGTACTGGATGATGATCTCCTACGCCGCCTGGCGCGCGGCCTGGCATCTCTATTCCAAACCATTTCATTGGGAGAAAACACCCCATCGCATAAGTGGCAGCCGCTGGGTGAAACGCGTGCGGCAGCTCCGCGAGCAGGGATCCGTAGAAGCTTAATTCTCGATGTGATGGAACAAGTCGAGCTGGCGTTTGTATCGTTACGTCATTCCGCTTTCATCCGATTGAGGTTCTCCAATGGATACGACCCATCCCACAGCGGTTGCGTTGGCGGTTGAGCGGCCTTTCTACACCGCCTTCTCGCAGTTTCCCGCTGTTTGCTTCACGCTCACGCTTCTGACGGATATCGCTTACTACCTGTCGGCCAATCTGTTGTGGCAGAACTTTTCCTCATGGCTGCTCTTTGCCGGACTTGTGTTCGGCGGCTTTGCATTGGTCGTGGCGATCATAGAATTCCTGGCACGTTCGGGCTTGGCTTTGCTTCGACCCACATGGCCGGTGATCGTCGGTTATCTTGTTGTGCTGCTGTTGGCCCTGTTGAACAGCTTCATCCACGCGGGCGACGGATGGACCGCCGTTGTGCCCTACGGTCTCGCAACATCCGCGGTGACCTTTGTCGTGATGCTGGTCGTGGCCGGCATGAACCGGTCGATGAAAACCCGCCGCCTCGTGGGAGTGAACCATCATGCATAATCGTTCCGCATTCGGGCGCCGCAGCGCGCTCATGGGCAGCGCCTTGGGTCTTCTCCTTCTTGCCGGTTGCAGCGACAACGGCGGCGATTTCGATACGACGCAGCAGATCGGCCCCGATCCTATGCTGCCTGAGCCAAGCTCCTCGCTTCTGCCCGACCTGAAGGTAGCCAGCGTGATTGGCTGGGACGAGGGTGCCACGCCGAAGGTGCCGAACGGCCTCACCATCACCGCTTATGCCAAGGACCTTGCCAATCCGCGCACAGTCCACACGCTGCCCAACGGCGATGTCCTGGTTATTCAGGGGCGCGGGCCGGGGGTGGAACCCTTGTCGCGGCCCAAGGACATGATCCGCGGCTGGATCATGTCGATCGCGCATGGCGGCGGCGGTGGCGAGCAGAAGGAAAGCAACCTCATCACGCTGCTGCGCGACACCAATCGCGATGGGCAGGTGGACGAACGCAGCGATCTCCTGAAAGGCCTCAACTCACCATTTGGCGTGGCCTTTGCAGATAACACGCTTTACGTGGCCACCACGGATGCAATCCTGGCTTATCCCTATGAGCTTGGCCAAACGGAGATCACCGCTGAGCCCAAGCTGCTGACGGCGCTGCCCGGTGGCCCGATCGACCATCACTGGACGAAGGATCTGGCGCTCAGCCCCGATGGCCGCATGCTTTATGCCTCTGTTGGCTCGAACTCCAACATCGTGGAAAACGGTCTCGAGGCCGAAAAAGGCCGCGCGGCGATCTGGCAGGTCGACCGTCAGACGGGCGCCGCACGCGTTTACGCGTCTGGCCTGCGCAACCCCAACGGCCTGGCCTTCAATCCGCAGTCGGGCGCCTTGTGGACCGTCGTGAACGAACGTGATGAGCTCGGACCCAACCTTGTGCCGGATTACATGACGTCGGTGCAGGACGGCGCATTTTATGGCTGGCCATGGAGCTATTATGGCGGCCATGTCGATGAACGTGTGTATCCGCAGCGGCCCGACATGATCGAAAAGGCCATTGCGCCGGATTATGCGCTGTCGAGCCACGTGGCAGCACTCGGCCTGACCTTTTCCATGAACTCGGCCATGCCGGCCGCCTTTGCCAGTGGCGCCTTTATTGGTGAACATGGCAGCTGGAACCGCAGCGCCTTCAACGGCTACAAGGTGGTTTACGTGCCCTTCGTGGATGGTGCTCCGGTGGGCAAGGCGCAGGACTTCGTCACAGGCTTCATTGAAGGCGATGAGGCGCATGGCCGTCCGGTTGGCGTCGGCATCGACGGGACTGGAGCGCTTCTGGTGGCCGATGATGCCGGCAACACAGTCTGGCGCGTTGCGGCCGCCGATGGATCGGTCTCGCCCCAGCCGATCGGCACCGACCAGATGCCCGGCGGCAATGCGACCGCCAGTACGGCATTGCCTGCCGATAACAGAACGCTGCCGAATGCCGGAACACGCGGCGATGCGCCTTCGCAAGACGGTGGCGCATCACCCTCTACCGACGAACAGCTGACTGGGCAGGAGCCTAGCCCGTCGTCGCAGCAAGGACAGTCTGGAACGGCGTCACCATCCCAGACCCAGATTGCGCCGGCCGTGCTGCCGGGTGCGACAGGGCAGCAGAACTAGCTGGCGAAAGCTGAAGCCGAGGTCAGGACCGTTCGCCCGGTTCTGACCTCACGGCGTCAGAAGCTTCGGCCCTTCGCCGACGATCTTCTTGTCCGGCTCGCCGATCGCATCGAGGTCGCGGCCGGTGTAAGGGATCGCCAGGAGCACATGGCGGATCGCTTCAATACGGGCGCGGCGCTTGTCGTTGGAGCGCACCACGACCCAGGGCGCGTGTTTGGTATGCGTGGCCTCGAACATCTCGTTGCGCGCGCGGGTGTAGGCATCCCAGCGGCTCAGGCCGGCAATGTCGATCGGTGAGAACTTCCAGCTTTTCAGGATGCTGTGACGCCGGTCGTGAAAACGCTTGAGCTGCGTTTCCTGGCCGATATCGAGCCAGATCTTGAAGAAGTGGATGCCGTCATTGACGATCATCTGCTCCAGCAAAGGCGCTTCGTGAAGAAAGCGCTCGTGCTCTTCTTCGGTACAAAAGCCCATCACGCGCTCCACGCCGGCCCGGTTATACCAGGAGCGGTCAAAGGTCACGAATTCGCTGTGGCTTGGAAACTGCTGGATGTAGCGCTGGAAATACCATTGCCCGCGTTCGGTTTCTGTCGGCTTGGGAAGCGCGACGTTGCGGGCCGTGCGGGGATTGAGGTTCTCGCGAAAGGCATGGATCGTGCCGCCCTTGCCGGCCGCATCGCGCCCTTCAAACACGATCATCACGCGCTTGCCGGTTGTCGCCAACCAGTCCTGCAAGCGTACCAATTCAACCTGAAGCTTGTCGAACTCTTCCTTGAAGGCCTTCTTCTTCATGGCCTTGTCGTACGGATAGTCGCCTGCGCTGAGTTCGTTGTCCTTGATCCAATCGGCCAGATCCGGCTCATCGATATCGAACAAACGGGTCGTGCCATCGATATCGAGCGTCACCGCCGCGGTATCGGGAAAATTTGCCGGCGCTATTTTTTCGCTCATCCCGTTCTCCTGCAATCAGCCTGTCATGATATCTGATGCAATGGAGATAGTTCCTGAGCCGGTTTTGGAAACAGGACTTGGCGCAACGGCAAAAAGAGGAGGGTGCATCGTGGCAGCCGAAGGGCTTGAAAGGCGGCAGGACCGACCTTCGCATCTGTCGATGCTGGCCATCCTCATCGTCGCCTTGCTGGCCATTGCAGTCCTGTGCGCGCTGCAGCCGGTGCTGTTGTGGCCGGGGCTCGGCTTTGCATTGGCGCTGATCGTGGTAGCTCTGGTGACATCCGGCCGGGCTGCCGAGCGCATCGCCTTGCCCGATAGCGGCCCCTGGTCGAGACAGGATGTTCAAACGCCGCCGAGCTTTTCGCAGCTCGATCTTGCGCGCGCCGTCGCTGATCCCCTGATCGTCTTCGATCGCAACGGCGTCGTGGTTCATGCCAACCCGGCGGCCTTGTCGGCCTTTGATCCGGTGACCCCCGGGACGATGCTTCAGCTGCGCTTTCGCGCACCCGAACTGCAAAGCCTTGTTGAGCATGCGCTCAACGGCACCGATGATCGCGAGCCCGTTGATTATGCCGAGCGCTTTCCGGTGGAACGAATGTACCGCGTCAGCGTCGCCCGGCTCGACACGACACGCGGTCTGTTTGCGCTGATCTTTCGCGATCACAGTGAAGCGCGCCGCATCGATCGTATGCGGGCCGACTTCATCGCCAATGCCAGTCACGAGTTGCGAACTCCCCTGGCTTCCATCTCGGGCTTCATCGAAACGCTACGCGGTCCGGCTCGCAACGACGCCGCGGCGCGCGATCGCTTTCTCGGCATCATGCAGGACCAGACCGGGCGCATGGCGCGGCTGATCGACGATCTTCTGTCCTTGTCGCGCGTGGAAATGAAGCCGATGTTGAAGCCCGGTGAAACGGCCGACCTGCGTCCGATCCTTGAAGCGGTGATCGCCACCATCGGCCCTCGCGCCAAGGAAGCCGGTGTGACGATCGAAACGGATTTGGAGGAAGGCGAGGCGAAGGTTCTGGGCGACCGCGACGAGCTCTTCCAGGTGTTCGAGAACCTGCTGGAGAACGCCTGCAAATATGGTCGTTCCGGTAAGCAGGTGGATATCGGCCTGCACCGGATCACAGATGGCGGCCAGACGGGCATTGCTGCATCGGTCCGCGATCACGGGCAGGGCATTCCCGCCGAACACATTCCGCGCATCACGGAGCGTTTCTATCGGATCGATGCCGAAGCCAGCCGCAACCAGAAAGGAACGGGATTGGGCTTAGCGATCGTCAAGCACATCGTGACCCGTCACAATGCGCGCCTGCTGATCCGATCAAAGATCGGCGAAGGCACGGAATTCACCGTTTTCTTCCCCGACCAGCCTGCTATGTCCTAGGAACGGGCCGGATCGGTCCTGATATTCGTCGTTTTGTCATGCAAAACAGGTATTTCACAGGGAATCATCGGACTTCCCTCTGCATCGGACAAGAACCGCAATGGTCGCTCAGCAGCATATCGTTCGCGCCTATGACGAGGAACTGAAGTTCCTTTCGGCGCGCATTGGCGCGATGGGCGGCCATGCCGAGCGCATGGTGGAGCGCGCGGTTCAGGCGCTGGTGACCTCGGACACGGCGCTGGCACAGCGCATCATCGTTGACGACAAGATGCTGGACGACGCCCAGCGCGAGATCGACGAAAAGGCGATCATCATCATCGCCCGACGCCAGCCCCTGGCGCATGATCTGCGCGAAATCATCGGCTCGATCCGTATCTCCAGCGATCTCGAACGGATCGGCGATCTCGGCAAGAACATCGCCAAGCGTGTGGTTGCCGTCAGTGAGGCACGTCAGCCTTTGCGCGTGTTTCGCGGCATGGAAGCGCTATCCGGCCTGGCTTTGGCGCAGCTGAAGGAAGTGCTGGACATCTTTGCCAGCCGTTCGGTGGATCGCATCGCCTCCTTGCGCGACCGCGACGATCAGATCGATCAGATGTATACCTCGCTGTTTCGCGAGCTTCTGACCTACATGATGGAAGATCCGCGCAACATCGCGCCCTGCACGCATCTTCTGTTCTGTGCCAAGAATATCGAGCGCATCGGCGATCACGCCACCAATATCGCGGAAACGGTTTATTACACGGCGACCGGCCGCCAGCTTCCGGCCGAGCGCCCGAAGGACGATCTCAGTCATGACGTCATCGCGCCGATGGCCGGTTCTCAGTGAGCCCGCGACTTCGGGGCGTCTGACAGACTAGCATCAAGCGCTTCAATCGGTTACCCGCGAATAGGTCTTTGCCTCGGGGGCACTTCTCCGCATAATAGGTGGAGATCAACACGCTTCACTTGGGAGACCGGCTGCTTTTGGAATCCAGCCTGAAATTTGTCGTTGCTGACGATCATCCATTGTTTCGCGGCGCGCTTCGTCATGCGCTGGTGGGACTTGGAGAGGACATCCGAATACTGGAAGCTGGCGACTTCGAGGCCGCTCAGGCAATCGTTGCAGCCGAAGACGACATCGATCTCCTCCTGCTCGACCTGTCGATGCCTGGTGCCAGCGGTTTGTCCGGACTGGTGGCCATGCGCGCTGCCTTTCCAGCAACGCCGGTGATTGTCGTATCCGCTCATGATGCCGCGCAAACGGTGCGTCGTGCGCTTGAGCTCGGCGCATCCGGCTTCATCTCGAAATCCGCCAGCATGGAGGAGATCCGCGGCGCGGTTCGTCAGGTGCTGGAAGGCGACGTCGCCACGCCTGCGCATCTCGACCTCGGCACGGAGGGCGATGCGGAAGTCTCTCAGCTCATCCGCCGCCTGCAAAGCCTGACGCCGCAGCAGACACGCGTTCTGACGATGCTGTCATCCGGCCTCCTCAACAAGCAGATCGCGTTCGAGCTCGATGTTTCGGAAGCAACGGTGAAGGCCCATGTTTCCGCCGTGTTGCAGAAGCTCGGCGTCGACAGCCGCACCCAGGCCGTGATCCTTCTTTCGAAGCTGGGCAGCGACCCAACCGCCAGCTGATCACTCGGCTGCTTCTTCCATCCGCTTAAGGCGCGCGAGCGTCATGCGCAAAACCGCAGGCTTTACCGGCTTGTGGATCACTCCCATGTCGAGCGCGGTTGCGCCGCTTCGCGCTTCCGCGCCTCGGTCGGCCGTCACCAGCACGGCTGGAATAAAGAGCTTATGCTTGGCCCGCATGGCTTGAACGGCATCCAGGCCGGTTTCCCCGTCGAGATGGTAATCTACCAGGATGATGTCGGGCGCTTCTTCGGCGTCCAGCGCATCCCGTGACGTCGAGGCAATCCGCACGCTGCAGTTCCAGCCTTCGAGCAGCCGCTTCATGGCGTCGAGGATATGCGGATCGTTGTCGATGCACAGGATCTGCAGGCCGGCTACATCCGCGGCATGCGAAACGGGCGCAGCGATCGCGGCCTGATCGGCTGAAAGCAACGATGGCTCTGCCTGCGGGAGGATCACAGAGAAACGAGTGCCGCGCCCTTTGTGCGACTCGATCTGGATTTCGAGCCGCAGCACGCGCGCGATACGATCCACGATCGACAGGCCAAGCCCAAGCCCCTGCGCTTCGCGTGCACCTTCATCCAGGCGCAGAAACTCCTGGAAAACGCTGGTGAGATCCGTACTGGCGATGCCGATACCGGAATCGAGGACCTGGATCTCGAGCAGTTTGCCGCGCCGGCGCACCCCGATCAGAATGCGGCCCGAGCGGGTGTATTTGATCGCGTTGGACACGAGGTTCTGGATGACCCGGCGCAGCATGTTGCGGTCGGTGTGAACGGTGAGCGTCGAGGGCAGGACGCGCAGCTGCAGCTGCTTTTCGCTCGCCATGGGCGAGAAGTCGGTCTGAATCTGCTTCAACAAGGCGTCGAGCCGGAACGTGGTTTCGTTCGGCTTCTGCGCGCCCGCATCGAGGCGGGAGATGTCGAGCACCGCGCCAAGGATCGTTTCCACCGATTCTAGCGAGGACTCGATGTTGCTGGCGGATTGGCGCAGGTCGTTATCCTGCGCGCGCTCGATAAGCGACGAGCAGTAAAGCCGTGCGGCATTGAGCGGCTGCAGGATGTCGTGGCCGGCACCCGCCAGAAAGCGCGTCTTGGACAGGTTGGCTTCCTCGGCCACCTCCTGTGCCAGCGCAAGCTCCTGGTTCACACGCGTCAGCTCGGCGGTGCGGCTGGCGACGCGCTGTTCCAGCGTTTCATTGACCCGCTTGAGGGCGAGATCTGCGGCCACCGCAGCCGTCACGTCGGAATAGGTCGCGACGGTTCCGCCATTCGGCATCGGGTTGGAGCGAAGCTCGATGATGCGGCCGGACGTCTTGAGTTCGATGCGCCACGGTGTGCCGAAGCTGCTCAGCCGGTTCAGTGCGGTGAGTTCGAGATCGGCTGGAATATCGCCGCGGTCGGCCAGATAGCGCAGGATATGATGCAGCGACACGCCGACCTGACCTAGGAAATCGGGCAGGTCGAACAAGGATCGGAATTGGCGGTTCCAGTTCGTCAGCCGCAGATCCGTGTCGAACACGGTGATGCCCTGATCCATCTGATCGAGTGCCGTTTGCAGAAGGTCGCGATTGTGCTGCAGCGCTTCGGATGCATCATCGAGAAGTCGTAGCGCGTCTTTCTGGCTGCGGTCGTTGCGCTGGAACAGAAGGGACAGGATGAGGCGCGCCGAGGAGGAGCCGACGGCACTTGCAAGCAGCTGCTCGGAAAAGCGCACGACCGTCATGCTGGCCGGTTCCTTGCCAGCGGGTATGGGCGCGTTGCCGGCAGCCGCAAAGCTTTGGAAGGAGCGTTCGGTGCGTTCGACGCCGAGATAGCGCGCGATCGTGTCCTTGAGTTCGTCCACGGTGACGGTGGTGCGAAACCGGCGCAGGCTCGGCATGGGGTTCATGTCGCGCGGCACGAAGATGGCCGCCTGGATGCGCTCGAGCGGCATGGCCGAGCGCGACAAGGAGCCGAGCACGAAGAACAGCGTATTGATCGCCAGGCTCCACAACACGCCGTGGTTCAGCGGTTCGCCCACTGTGCCGAACAGTGCTTGCGGCCGCAGCGCTTCCATGCCGAACAGGCCATGCGTCAGGATCGCAGTATCCGGAGGAGCGAGCGAGGGGAGCAGAAGCGTGTAGGCCCACACGATGATGCCGGTGAGCATGCCGAGAACCGCGCCGCGACCGTTCGCACGGCGCCAGATCAGGCCGCCCAGGAAAGACGGCGCGAATTGCGCGACGGCGGCAAAGGAGATCAGGCCGATCGAGGCCAGGCGCGTGTTGTTGGTGGTTTCGCGATAATAAAAGAAGGCTGCGAGCAGCACGATGAAGATGGATGCGCGGCGCACATTGAGGATCAGGCGCGACCAGTCTTCCACGCCACGCCGGTCGGGCTGCACGAGGCGGCGAACGAAAAGCGGGATGACCAGATCGTTCGAGATCATCACCGACAAAGCGACGCTTGCCACGATCACCATGGCGGTTGCCGCAGACAGGCCGCCGATGAAGGCCAGCATGGCCAAAGCGTCATGCCCGGCTAGGAGCGGCAGGGCCACGACGTAGAGATCAGCGCTCGTGGCGCTGCCAACGAAGGTCAGGCCCGCAAAGGCGATCGGCAGAACGAAGATGTTGATCGCGATCAGATAAAGCGGAAACACGCGCGTTGCCGTGCGCAACTCGGCCTCGGTGCGGTTTTCGACAACCGTGACATGGAACTGGCGCGGCAGCATCACGACGGCAAAAGCCGAAAGCAGCGTGGTGACGATCCAGGTCGGCAGGGACGTGTTGTAGCTCGCCGCTTCCTGAACGGCTGGATTGTTGCCGATGGCTTCGACGATCGGCCCGATGCCGCCATATAAGAAGAAGGTCACGGCAATCCCGACGGCGAGGAAGGAGGCGAGCTTGACGATCGATTCCACCGCGACCGCCAGGATAAGCCCGTTCTGATGCTCGGTCGCATCGGCATGGCGTGTGCCGAACAACACCGCGAACAAGGCGAGCAGAAGGGCGATGGTGAGCGAAATGTCGCCGACGAAAAACTGCACGTCAGGCGGACGCGTATTGTAGTGCTCGACCAGCAAGCCGACCGTTTCGGAAATCGCCTTCAGCTGCAGCGCGATATAGGGGATGGTGCCCAAGGTCGCGATCAGCGTGGCAAGCGAGGCGACCGCAAAGCTCTTGCCGTAGCGGGCTGCCAGGAAGTCGGCGATCGAGGTGATCTTTTCGGATTTGGCAATCCGCAGGATGCGTCGCAGCAGCGGATAGCCGAACACGAAGACCAGGATCGGACCGATATAGATCGCTAGAAATTCGAGGTTTCGCTCGGAAGCAAGGCCGACCGAGCCGAAGAAGGTCCAGGACGTGCAGTAGATCGCAAGGCTGAACGCATAGGTCAGCGGCTGGCCTGCGCTGGCAGCGGCCACGCGCCGGCGGTCGCCCAGGCTCGCCACCCCGAACAACAGCGTCACATAGGTCAGTGCTGCAACAACAACGGACCAGCCCTGCACGTCTTTTTCTCCCCATCCTCAGCCGAAACCAAAGCATGCGGCAGGGATGCTGTCCAATCGGGAGTCAGGAGAAAAAGCAGTCTGGCTTTGATGACGCAGCGTCGATTATGATAGGAAGCTAGCACTTTCGTCAGGGGACAAGAGCGATGATTTTGAAGGAATTCCAGGAGTTCATTGCACGCGGCAATGTCATGGATTTGGCTGTGGGTGTGATCATCGGTGCCGCGTTCGGCAAGATCGTCACCTCCCTAGTCGAAGACATCATCATGCCGGTGATCGGCGCGATCTTTGGCGGCTTTGATTTTTCGAACTACTTCCTCCCTCTCTCTTCTGCCGTGACGGCACCGACGCTGGCGCAGGCCCGCGAGCAGGGCGCGGTGTTCGCTTATGGCAGCTTCATCACGGTCGTGATCAACTTCCTTATCCTGGCCTTCATCATCTTCCTGATGGTCAAGGCCGTGAACAATCTGCGCCGCCGCATCGAGCGTGAAGAAAAGGTTGCAGCGCCTGCAGCTCCGCCACCGGCCGATGTTCAGCTCCTTACCGAAATCCGCGATCTGCTGGCTACCCGTAGCGTTTGATCCTGGCTCTTTCGCTGCGGCGACACACCGATTATCCAACCAGGGCACGGCGGCTGAGTCGTGCTTTGTTCGCCTTTCGTTTGTGAGTCGCCCCGGAGATTGCGGTTGTGAGCCTGTTTGATGATCTGCGTGGCGATGCCCGCAACGTACCTGAAAGCGATATTGTCGCGGCGATCAACTATGGCCGCATGCGCGAGGGTATTATTCCGCTTTGGGCGGGCGAAGGCGATTTGCCGACGCCCGGCTTCATTACGCAGGCGGCACAGGCCGGTCTAGCCGGTGGCGAGACCTTCTACACCTGGCAGCGCGGCATTCCCGAACTGCGCCAGGCGCTCGCCCGCTGGTATGAGCGGCATTTCGACCACACGTTCCAGCCGGAAGAGTTCATCGTCACCGCCAGCGGCATGCATGCGATCCAGCTGGCGCTGCAGGCGACCACGGGTGCCGGCGAAGAAGCGATCTTTCTTTCACCGGCCTGGCCGAACTTCGCGGGCGCCGTTGGCGTGTCCGGTGCCAAGCCCGTGCCGGTGCCACTGATCGAGACCAGCAATGGCTGGGTCTGCGATCTCGAACGCGTTGAAGCGGCGGTGACCGAGCGCACGCGCGCTTTGTTCATCAACACGCCGTCCAACCCCACTGGCTGGACCGCCGATCATGAGACCCTGCGCGGATTGCTCGATCTCGCCCGGCGCAAGAACCTCTGGATCATCGCCGACGAGATTTATTCGCAGTTCCATTATTCCGGCAGCCGTGCGCCGTCTTTTCTCGATGTCATGGAGCCGGAAGACCGCATCCTGTTCGTGAACAGCTTTTCCAAGAACTGGGCGATGACCGGCTGGCGCATGGGATGGCTGCGCATTCATCCCCATCTGCAGCAGGTGTTCGAAAACCTGATCCAGTATTCGACCTCCGGCGTGGCGCAGTTCATGCAGCGCGGCGCGGTGGCGGCTCTCGATGACGGCGACGCCTTTGTTGCCGAACAGGTGGAACGCGCCCACAAGGCCCGCGATCTGGTTTGCAGCACGCTGCTCGATACCGGCCGGGTGCGCATGAACGTGCCGCAGGGTGCGTTCTACGCCTTCTTCGCGGTGGACGGCATCAGCGATTCGCGCAACGCCACCTTCGACATCATCGACAAGGCCAATGTCGGCCTCGCACCGGGTACCGCCTTCGGTGCTGCCGGCGCCGGCCACTTCCGCTTGTGCTTCCACCGCCGGCTGGACCAGCTGGAAGATGCGGCGAACCGGCTGGCGGAGTATTTCCGGGCGTTGCCTGCGGGGTGAGGGGGGCTGAGATGTGCGTGAAGCGCGGGCACCTCATCTCGACGCTTCCTTATGTGGTCAAAGACCGCAGGGCTTCCTTTTGCTGTCAAAGACCGCAGGCGCGCCGAAGCACGCCTGATCATGGGTTGAGTTGCAGGCACGGCTTCGCGCCTTCCCGTCCGTGAAGGTTCGGGAAGCGGACGCAAGTTTCCGCGCCTTCGATTGATTATATATACGGCGCGGCGAACTCGCGTCCGTCGGTGCTTTCGCCCCGTTGCCGGTGGGCGGGCTCGGTGCAGACTAGTCGCCACCTCACCGAGTGCTCCCGCACTGACCGACCCGAGGCCCGGGTTTGGGGAGGGACTGATTACCCTCCAAGTCGAACTACCGTAGTTCAACCAACCCGGACACCGCCGCCCTCCTCCGATCCCCGGTGCGCACCAGAGTTCCCGGCAAGGGCGATGAGGGGAGAATAGGGGAGAGGTTGGGGACGTGGATAGATTTCGGTTGAGGTTTGCAGCGGGTTGCAACAACAACAGGGACTTAGCGACATCCGTCCCGCTTCGTCATCCTCGGACTTGATCCGAGGATCCATGCCCGTGACAGCCAATGAGGCTCCGCTGGCTGATTTGAACAAATGGCATGTGGGAACCGTTCAGGCTTGGATCCTCGGGTCTGCGCCTCCGCTTGCGCGGCGGCTTCGCCCAAGGATGACGAAGAGTGTGCAAGGCTGATGCAGTTGTAGCTTGGGTCCCTTGTGGGCGACGAGACGGATGAGGGGTGAGCGCCGACAGTGCCAAGCTGGAGCACCCCTCATCCGACTTCGCCTTTGGCTCAGCCACAGCCCGATCCATGCCACGCAAGAACAGGCCGAATGCATCGGGCCATTCGTTTGTTGGCGGTGCCGAAGCGTTCAGGCATGGATCCTCGGATCAAGTCCGAGGATGACGACGGCTTTGCGGTGACTGCGTTTATGATGACGCTGATCGTTGGCAGCAAGCAGGTGGCTGTTTGCTGCCCTGGAAGCAGGAACTTGGGCGCTTAGATCTTTGAACGCCCGGGATCGCCGGCTTAGCCGCCCGCGCTCGATGTTACCAGCGGGATGATGCGGTTGGTGCGCTGTTGGGCCGGGCGCTGGTCGCTGGCGAAGGGGATGCCGAGGGCTTCCCAGGTTTCGCGCAAAGCGGATGCCAGTTCGCCGATCAGGGCATCCGAATGGAACGGCGTTGGCGTGATGCGCAGGCGCTCGGTGCCGCGCGGTACGGTGGGATAGTTGATCGGCTGGATGTAAAGGCCGTGCACTTCGAGCAGACGGTCGCTTGCCATCTTGCAAAGTTCGGGATCGCCAACCAGCACCGGCACGATATGGGTCTGCGACGACATCACCGGAAGGCCGGCGGCGGCGAGCTGATCCTTGGTCTGCTGCGCCTGGCGCTGATGTTCTTCGCGCTCGATGGTCGACGCCTTCAGATGCCGGATCGAGGCGGTGGCAGCGGCTGCGATCGCAGGCGGCAAAGCGGTGGTGAAGATGAAGCCCGGCGCATAGGAGCGCACGGCATCGATCACCGAACGCGGACCGGCGATATAACCGCCAAGCGTCCCGAACGCCTTGGCCAGCGTACCCTCGATGACGTCGATCTCGCCTGCGAGATTGTCGCGATCCGAAATACCGCCGCCGCGATTGCCATACATGCCGACGGCGTGGACCTCGTCGATATAGGTCATCGCATTGTAGCGGCGCGCGAGTGCCGTGATCTCGGCGATCGGCGCGATGTCGCCATCCATGGAATATACGGATTCGAACACGATCAGCTTGGCGCGTTCACGCGGCGCGACGGCCAAAAGCTGCTCGAGATGCGCCAGATCGTTGTGACGGAACACCTTTTTGTCGGCGCCCGAACGCCGCACGCCTTCGATCATCGATGCGTGGTTCAACTCGTCCGACAGGATCAGGCAATCGGGCAAAAGCCGCGCGATGGTCGAGATACCCGCCTCGTTCGACACGAAACCGGAAGTGAAAACGAGGGCGGCTTCCTTGCCATGCAGGTCGGCGAGCTCGCGCTCAAGCTCGACGAGCGGATGGTTGGTGCCGGAGATATTGCGGGTGCCGCCGGCGCCCGAGCCCATGCGGCCCGCAGCGGTCTGCATGGCGGAAATCACATCGGGATGCTGGCCCATCCCGAGATAATCGTTGGAGCACCAGACGGTGATTTCGCGTGCTTCACCTTCCGAGCGCCAGATCGCGCGGGGAAATTCGCCCACGATTCGCTCGAGATCGGCGAAAACGCGATAGCGCTTTTCCGCATGGACCTGGTCGACTGCTTCTTCGAAAAACCGCTCGTAGTTCATTCCATCCGCCCTGTTCGGTTGGTGGCAAGAGTATAGGCCTGCGCGCCAAACCCGTAAACTTCAAGGACTTGGTCATTTTGCCCCACGGCTTTGCTCGACCAAGTGCGGGTGTTCTAGCCCGGGTGACTCGCAAGCCCTTTGATCTCGATCAAATGGTTTGATCTGTCTTCGACGGCAGGATTGCGCTGGATCAACAGAACCGGAAGAGGGGCAGGTCGGCCGGATATAAGATGGTGCTGCGAGAGAGGATTGAACTCTCGACCTCTCCCTTACCAAGGGAGTGCTCTACCACTGAGCTACCGCAGCTGGCCGACGAATGCGGCTGGCTTCTGCCATAGGTCTTTGCAAAGCGCAAGCGAGGCTTGCACTTTCCTTGGACAGGTTTTTAACAGATGCAGCGCAAACCGGGCGATAGGCGCTGGAATCAGGCTGGGTAAAGTCATGGCGGATGACAAAAAGGCGGTGAAAACGCGCGAAGACCGGCTGGCGGAGCAGCTGCGGGCCAATCTGGCGCGTCGCAAGGAGCAAACGCGCTCGCGTCGGCAGGGCGAAGCGGATCTGCGCCGCGAAGGCGTGGCGGTGGAAAACGGCGACGCGACGGGCGAGAACGAATAGAAGCGCGCAGGGCCGATCCTCATCCGAGGAACCGCAGCGGGTTCCTTGATGTGGCCACCTTGATCGTCTAGGGAACGGGTTTAACCCCTCGCCGTTTGAAGCCGCGTTCGTCCGCGGGCGTCCGGCGTCATCTAGAGAAAGCCAGGGCTCGCATGGACCGCATCAGACTCGTGGGTGGTAACACGCTCAACGGCACGATTCCCATTTCGGGCGCCAAGAACGCTGCCTTGCCGCTGATGATCGCGTCGCTTCTGACCGATGATACGTTGACGCTGGAAAACGTGCCGCATCTCGCCGATGTCGAGCAGCTGATCCGCATTCTCGGCAATCATGGCGTGGATTACACCGTCAGCGGCCGCCGCGAAAAGCAGGCCGAAGGTTACTCGCGCACGATCAGCTTCACCGCGCGCAACGTGGTGTCCACCACGGCACCCTATGAACTCGTGTCCAAGATGCGCGCGAGCTTCTGGGTGATCGGACCGCTTCTGGCGCGTTGCCACGAAGCCCGCGTGTCCTTGCCGGGCGGCTGCGCCATCGGCACGCGGCCGGTGGATCTCTTTATCGAAGGCCTTGAAGCGCTGGGCGCGACGCTCGACGTCGACGCCGGTTACATCAACGCCAAGGCGCCGGGTGGTCTCGTCGGCACACGCTATGCCTTTCCCAAGGTTTCCGTTGGTGCGACCCATGTGCTGATGATGGCGGCCTCGCTCGCCAAGGGCGAGACCGTTCTCGAAAACGCTGCCCGCGAGCCGGAAATCGTCAACCTCGCCGATTGCCTGAACGCCATGGGCGCGCGCATCACGGGTGCCGGCACGTCCACGATCACGATCGAAGGCGTTGAAGCGCTGCATGGCGCGCGTCATGCGGTGATTCCCGATCGCATCGAAACCGGCACCTATGCGATGGCCGTCGCGATGGCCGGCGGTGATGTGCTTCTGGAAGGCGCCAAGCCGGATTACCTGCAGGCAGCGCTCGACACGCTGGTGCAGGCGGGCGTCGAGGTGACGCCGGGCGCAAGCGGCATCCGCATTCGCCGCAACGGCAACGGCATTCTACCGGTTGATGTCACCACCGAGCCGTTCCCCGGCTTTCCCACCGATCTGCAGGCGCAGTTCATGGGTCTGATGACGATGGCCAACGGGCAATCGCGCATCACCGAAACGATCTTCGAAAACCGCTTCATGCATGTGCAGGAACTCGCCCGCCTCGGTGCGCAGATCCACCTGTCGGGACAGACCGCGATCGTGGATGGCGTGTCCAAGCTGAAGGGCGCACCGGTGATGGCAACCGATCTTCGCGCGTCCGTATCCTTGGTGATCGCGGGTCTCGCGGCCGAAGGCGAAACGGTGGTGAACCGCGTGTATCACCTTGATCGCGGCTTCGAGCGGCTGGAAGAAAAGCTGTCGCGCTGCGGCGCCGACATCGAACGCGTATCGGGCTGAAACCACTCGCCACGCGGCTCGTTGAGGGGATCACAAGCGCGGGACGCATTGCTCTCCCGCGCTTGAACGCCTACACGAAACCGTCCTTTGATGAACGAGATCGCCATGCTCAAACTTGCAGCGCTCGATGAAGACGATCTGAAGATCGTATCCGTCCATGTGCAGGATGCCGTGATCCGCGTCGGCGACATGCATTGGGACAAGGCGGCCCGTCGTTTCCTTCTGGAAATGAACCGCTTTGCCTGGGAAAGCCCGTCCGGGTCCGTTCTCAACAAGCGCTACGAGCGCCGCCGCGCCGTTCTGCACTTCGACGGGGTGCAGGCCGTGCGGGCAAACGGCATTTCGCGCGACAAGCTCGACGAGGTGCTCGTTCTTCTTTCGATCCGCTTCACGCCCGAGGATGCGCCGGCGGGCACGATCGAGCTGATCTTTGCCGGCGACATCGCCTTGCGCCTCGACGTCGAATACGTCGAAAGCCGCCTGGCCGACCTGGGCGCAGCCTGGGAAGCGGGCGCGAAGCCGTCCCATTTCGGATGATGTGCTCGTGGTAAAACGTCTTGACCAGAAGCAGACCGATTTCGAGGAAAGCTTCGCCGCCTTCTTGTCCACCAAGCGCGAAGTGTCCGAGGATGTGGATCACACGGTGCGCGCCATCATCGCGGATATTCGCGAACGCGGCGATGCGGGTCTGATCGAATATACGCAGAGGTTCGACCGGGCGGATATTACCGGACGGCTGCGGGTTACGCGGGAAGAGATCGCGCAGGCCTATGAGAGCGCCGACCCGCAGGTGATCGACGCGCTGCGCTTTGCGCGCGACCGCATCGCCTCGCACCATGCCCGCCAGAAGCCGCAGGACGATCGTTATACCGATGCTGCGGGTGTTGAACTCGGCTCGCGCTGGACGGCGGTGGAATCGGTTGGCCTTTATGTGCCGGGCGGCACTGCCAGTTATCCCAGTTCCGTTTTGATGAACGCCGTGCCGGCCGTTGTGGCTGGCGTTGAGCGCATCGCCATGGTGGTGCCGGCGCCTGATGGCGTGTTGAACCCGCTGGTGCTGGTTGCGGCCGACATTGCCGGTGTCAGCGAGATCTACCGCATCGGCGGCGCACAGGCCGTGGCGGCACTCGCCTATGGCACCGAAACTATTCTCCCGGTCGCCAAGATCGTTGGACCGGGCAACGCCTTTGTCGCGGCTGCCAAGCGCCAGGTTTTCGGCACGGTCGGCATCGACATGATCGCCGGCCCCTCCGAAGTGCTCGTGGTGGCCGATAAGGAGAACAACCCCGATTGGATCGCCGCCGATCTTCTGGCGCAGGCCGAGCACGATGCGTCCGCGCAATCGATCCTGATCACGGACGATGCTCCTTTCGCCGAAGCCGTTGCCGATGCCGTTGATCGCCAGCTGAAGCTTCTGCCGCGTGGCGAGATTGCTGCAAAGTCCTGGGCGGATTTCGGCGCGCTGATCCTGGTGGACAGCATCGCCGCCGCGATCCCGCTGATCAACCGCATTGCCGCCGAGCATCTCGAACTCGCCGTTGCCGATCCGGATGCGCTTCTGCCCCGGATCCGCAATGCCGGCGCGATCTTCCTCGGCGCATATACGCCGGAAGTGATCGGCGATTATGTCGGTGGGTCGAACCATGTTCTGCCGACCGCCCGCTCGGCGCGTTTCTCGTCGGGCCTGTCGGTGCTCGATTTCGTGAAGCGGACCTCCATCCTGAAGCTTGGGCCTGACCAGCTGCGCGCCCTTGCACCGGCCGCGATTGCGCTGGCGACGGCCGAAGGGCTGGACGCGCATGGCCGATCCGTTTCGATCCGCTTGAATAGCTGACCATGGTGTTGCCGCCGAACTGCCGATTGATCGAAGTCGAACTCGACGAATCGATCGGCCGTTCGACGCCTGATGTCGAGCATGAGCGCGCGGTGGCGATCTTCGACCTGGTGGAGGAAAACAGTTTTCGCCCGCTCGGCGACGACGCTGGCGGCCCTTATCGGCTGAAGCTTTCCCTCGTGGAAAACAAGCTCCTCTTCGCCATCAACCGCGAAGATGGCGAGCAGGTCGTTCTTCATATCCTGTCGCTGACGCCGTTGCGGCGGATCGTGAAGGATTACTACATGATCTGCGAAAGCTATTACGAGGCGATCCGATCGGCGACGCCGAGCAAGATCGAGGCCATCGACATGGGTCGGCGCGGGCTGCACAACGACGGCTCACAAACGCTGCTCGACAGGCTGAACGGCAAGATCGAAGTGGATTTCGGCACCGCGCGCCGCTTGTTCACGCTGATCTGCGTTCTGCATTGGCGCGGCTGATCGCATGGAAACCGCGCAGGAGCACGTGCCGGAAAGCCTTGGCGAAGCGGATGAGCCCGCCAAGACGCCGCCACGCTCGGTGCTGTTCCTGTGCGGCATGAACGCGGTGCGCTCGCCCATGGCCGAACAGATCGCGCGCAGGCTGCTGCCAGCTTCCACCTTCGTGGCGTCCGCGGGTGTGCGGGCAGGGGAGCGGGATCCCTTCGTGGATGCCATTCTGGCTGAAAAAGGCCTGACGCTCGCCGAGCGCCAGCCGATGACGCTCGACCAGCTGGAAGACGATTATTTCGACCTCATCATCACGCTGGCACCCGAAGCGCATCACCGCGCTTTGGAGCTGACGCGCACGCTTGCGGTGGACGTGGAATATTGGCCGACAGCCGATCCAACCACGGTGGGCGGACGGCGCGACCAGATCCTTGCAGCCTATCGTGATGTGCGTGATCGGCTGGAAGCGCGAATAATCAACCGCTTCGGCTCGAAAAGCGCGCCCCTGCACCCCAAATAACACGTTCACAACACGCGCAGCATCATATAGGTGTTGCCCCAGATTACAGGTCCTTTCTCGAAGGACCGCAGAAAGGATACGTATGGCGAAGGAAGAAGTCCTCGAATTTCCCGGCACGGTCACCGAACTGCTGCCGAATGCGATGTTCCGGGTGAAGTTGGAAAACGAGCACGAGATCATTGCTCACACGGCTGGCCGCATGCGCAAGAACCGCATCCGCGTGCTGACGGGTGACAAGATCCTGGTGGAAATGACGCCCTATGATCTGAGCAAGGGCCGCATTACCTACCGCTTCAAGTAAGCGGCCGTTTCGAACAGAACGGCCGTTCCGGCACCTGCCAGGCATGGTGCTGTTTGAAGCCGCCATTTTCCGCTGATATTGCCGGGTTTGATCGATGAGCGACGGTGCAAAGCTTGTTCTGGCGTCCGGCTCGCCGCGGCGCATTGAACTTCTGCAACAGGCAGGCATCGAGCCCTGCCGTATCTTGCCGGCGGATGTGGATGAAACGCCCGCCAAGAACGAGATCCCGCGTTCGCTCGCCAAGCGTTTGTCGCGCGAAAAGGCCGAGCGGGCCGCAGCAATCATGGCGGAAGACAAAACGGCAGCCGGCGCCTTTATTCTGGCCGCCGATACCGCTGTGGCCGTTGGTCGCCGCATTCTGCCCAAGGCAACGATCTCCGACGAAGCCGTGGACTGCCTGCAGCTTCTGTCCGGCCGTTCCCACCGCGTCTACACCGGCGTTTGCGTGATCACGCCATCGGGCAAGATGCGCCAGAAGCTCGTGGAAACGCGCGTGCGCTTCAAGCGCCTGTCGCGGCGCGAGATCGACCGCTACGTCGCATCCGGCGAATGGCGCGGCAAGGCCGGTGGCTACGCCATCCAGGGCCTTGCAGGCAGCTGGGTGGTGAAACTGGTCGGTTCCTACACCAATGTCGTGGGCCTGCCGCTTTACGAAACCACGGGGCTCCTGGCTGGCGACGGCTTCGACGTGCATGCCGGCTGGAACGCGGGCGCTTAAAAAGCAGGGCTTAGCTCTTCGACGATGGCAGACAGCGCCAGGCGATCTTTTCGCGACGCGCTGGTGCCCCTATCTTTCCATTTTCCTGCAGACCTGATTGGAGCCGCCAGCCATGGCTGAGACGATCGTCACCCCTTTGCGCCCCAAGCGCCCATGCCCGGAATGCGGCCGCCCCTCCCAGCGCGCCACGTTCCCCTTCTGCTCGCCACGCTGCAAGGACATCGACCTCAACCGCTGGCTATCCGGCGCCTACGCGATCCCCGTGCGCGACGACGAGGAAGACGAGCAGGAAGCGACAACCGGGACCGGCGACCGTAGCTAAAGGGGCGCAGCTAAGGGGCATTGAGAGCCTTTCTGCCGCGGTTTTGGGCGTGACAATCCCGCTCGGGCCTGCTGTTGCGCGGTGGCCTGTGGGTAAGCTGACGAATGTTTTCGGAAATGTCATTGGGGTGCTGGACAGGGCCGAAACCCATGCTATAACCCCGCTGCTTCCGGCGGAGCACCAACCCCGCCGACCCAAGGCTTTTGCCTCGGACCTGGATGCCCAAGTAGCTCAGTTGGTAGAGCATGCGACTGAAAATCGTAGTGTCGGTGGTTCGATTCCGCCCTTGGGCACCATTTTTATTCCCTTAAGAGTTGTTGTTTGGTAGCTAGTCAGCTTCGGGTTGCGGTCTGGCGGATGCAATGTGACGACCTGCAAAGGTGCATGGCCGTGGCGCCTCAAACTGTCATTACAAAGGCTCAGAGATATGTGTTTGCCTGACGGTATAATGGCTATAGGGTATTGAAGTTGGTCTATAGTCCGATTGCGCCCGCACTTAAATGTGGTGCAAACGTCAGAACGAGCAGGCTTTCCATTATCCTGAGTGGAAGGAAAGTCGCTCATTATACTCAAGGTTGTGCCGAATTGAGCCTGCGCTTCATACGGGCGATCTAAACTCTGGGAGCTTCAAACATGTGACCCATGCGGCCGCAGTTTGTTTTTCGGCAGCATTTGAACGATGTTAGCGACATTTATCCTGGCTTGGTCTTGAGACAGACGAGCAAAAAACGTTTCAGTATGTCACCATCGAAGATGACTTGTCTTAAGGGGTGCCAGTTTCGAGCCGAGTGCCGTTGCTGATACCGTATAGATCGTAGGGGAGGGCTAGCTCGGTTCTTCGCCAGCTTCACTCTTACGCTTGCTTCGGGACCCAAGTGTGCGCTGGCAGGCATAGCCTGTCAATTGAATAGTGTTCCTTCGAATTTGTGTGTGCTTTAGATGGTTCATCGAGAATTGCCTGTTACTCAAACTCCTTGGGGTTCTATAACCTACCTACCCAAGGATGGCCCGATAGGAGTATCGCTCGACAGGTTGGGGGCATGGGCCGCGTGCGAGATCCGCTTTCTTCGCTCGCTAATAGGTCCTGGGGCTACTGTCATAGACGTTGGGGCGAATATCGGGACACATGCTATCGCTTTAGCTGGCCGGATTGGGCCTAAGGGGTCTCTGATCGCGTTTGAGCCGCAGAGCTTTATAGCGGAAATTTTAGAGAGAAATATTTCTGCCAACCATTTGAGCAACTGCCAAGTCGTTCGATCGGCAGCGGGCAACAAAGATGATGTTGCTTGGATAGGGGAGCAGAGCTTTTTTTCACAAGCAAATATTGCAGCCGTGCCCCTGCGCAAGGAAACGTACAGTAAGGGCGGCGAGACTCGGGTAAAAACGATCGACGCTTTGTCGCTCTCTCAATGCGACCTCATTAAGATTGACGCTGAGGGTATGGGGGCTGAGGTCCTGCAGGGGGCAATAGACACCCTGAGACATTGCCAGCCGATAATCTATCTGGAAGCGAATAATCTGGAGCATGCGATACCTGCTGTCATGCAACTGGATCGTGACGTGTACGAGTTCTTTGTTGTGACCAGTCCAGCACAGGTCGGCAGTGCTGATGATGTGTTTGGCTTTGCAACCGAGACTTCGATCCTCGCGCTTCCGAAAGCACTTAGAAAAACGTTGGTCGATACTGGCTCGGAGTGCCAAATCCAGCCCTTCTCTACCTTGGACCAGTTGGCCGATGCGGTTCTGAAAGCGCCGCGCTTTGGGGATCCCGACAAATTCTTTCGCAATGCAGAGGCTGTCCGACAGCATTACCAAGCTTTGGTCGACAGCTCCAAGATCGAGAACGAGCATCTGAATTCTGAACTCACGAGAGCACGCTACAGAGAAGCGCTGTACTATAATCAGCTCACGTCGTTGAAAGCCAAAGTAGAGGCCGGAGCATATTTGGGCGTTCAATCCACTGGTCGGCTGCGAAGTGAGGAGAGCCGGGCCAGCGAGGCTGAAAAGCAGGTTGTGGAACTACGAAATTCAACCTCTTGGCTGGTTACCGCACCTATGCGGTGGGTGGCTATCATCTCCAGGAAGCTCCTTGAGAAGCTGAGGGGCTGACGATCATGTTGAACCGCAATCGAAAACCATTGGACGTTACGCCTGCAGAATGGAGCCGCATTCTTGAAGGTGGCCGCATCCAACCGAGCTCAGCAGAGAAGGCTTCAGTTGATATCATCGTACCAGTGTATTCTGGCTATCAGGAAACGCTACGGTGTATTGCAAGTGTTCTGACAAGTACCAATACAACTGTCTATCGGCTTGTTCTGGTCGATGACTGTGGACCTGACGCGGAACTAAGGCGGCGTATTGGTGAACTGGCTGATCACCCGCAGGTCACAATCTTGGTCATGGAACGTAATTCCGGCTTCGTTGCTTCCTGTAACCGCGCTATGTCCCAGCGAAACGGACGGGACGTCGTCCTCTTGAATTCCGATGCCGAAGTTTATGGGAATTGGCTCGATCGTCTACGTTCAGCCTGTTACTCAGATGACGATATTGGAACGGTGACGCCGCTGACCAACAACGGCGAAATCTGCAGTTATCCTCACTTTATCCGTGACAATTTCCGGCCCCTGGAGATTTCCGACGCGGAACTCGATCGTTTTGCATCAGAAGAAAACCCTGGATTTATCGTGGATGCCCCGACAGGCGTGGGCTTTTGTATGTACATCCGGAATGCTCTCCTGGACGCTGTCGGATTGTTCGACCTCGTTTTCGGCGCCGGTTACGGGGAAGAAAATGACCTTTGTCAGCGGGGCCTTGCGGCTGGTTTCCGTAGCACGATTACCGCTGATACTTTTGTTACTCACTACGGCGGCGTTTCTTTCGGTGCGAGTAAGGCTAAGCGGATCGATAACGCGATCCGCTTGATCTCAGAGAGACACCCCAACTACTTAGCCGAAGTGGGAGATTTCATACGTGAAGACCCGTTGCGTCCTGCTCGTATACGCTTGGATGAGCGCAGGCTGCAGAACGAGAATATAAAGCCTGCTGTCTTCATTGTTACGCACGCGCTTGGTGGAGGTACCCAAAAGCATGTTGAGGAGTTGGATAACCGCCTGATCGAAGCTGGGCTTCGGGTTGTAATAGCGGCGCCTGTTGAGGGAGATTCAGCGTCCTTTGCACTGCATGGCGATGTAATTGAAACGCCAAACCTCGCCGCGACGTCGTCCTTTCCGCTCACGCGCGAAGGCCTCCGCGAAGCAATAACAGCGCAAAGAACTGGTTTTGGTCATGTTCAGCATACGATTCGCTTTGGGAACTCGCATCCGAGCCTGTTCGGCGGAGCTTTCAAAGCAGCAGGTGTTCCATACTATGTAACTCTTCACGACTATTTCGCGATATGTCCTCGGGTGACCATGATTGATGGTTCTGGAGTTTTCTGCGGAGAACCGGCGGTATCTGTCTGCGAAGAATGTGTGGCGATGAATGGCTCATCGGTAAGCGTGAAAAGTGTGCCTGTTTGGCGAAAAGAGTGGGCTGCTTTCATACAAGGCGCTGTATCAACCTATGTGCCGGACGAGGATGTGGCTGAACGTTTGAGGCGGAATCTGCCGCAAGTATCATTGAGTGTCAGGCCCCACTTTGAGGCTGCATTTCGGTCTTCCATCAAAGCTAATAAGGTCAATAATCCTGAGGGGATCGTCAGAATTGGCATCATTGGGGCGATTGGACCCCACAAGGGATCGCGTATCTTGCGTGATCTTGCTCAAATCAGCCAGTTGAGTGAGCTTCGCATCGAATTTTCACTTATCGGTTATAGCGATATTGACGAAGAGCTTTGCTCCTACGAGAACTTCAGCGTATCAGGACCTTATAAACGGGCTGATCTTCCAAGATTGATAGACGCAGCGAATATCGACAGGATTCTCTTGCCTGCAGTATGGCCGGAAACTTATAGTTATGCTCTTACAGAAATACTTCGGGCCGGCTGTCTTCCTGTTGCCTTCGAGATAGGCGCGGTCGCCAACCGTTTGCGCCGGTACGGGGTCGGCAGACTTGTTCCCCTGATCTACGCTTTTGATCCGGTCAGTCTTCTTGATGAGTTGGTTCGGCCGATCGCTCAAGATGAGGTCGGGGAAATCGACACATTTAAAGATGCTGCGTATAGTAACTTTTTAAGTGAGTACTACAGCCTTGAGGTGCCACAAGGGGTTAATTCCGGCTTGCACGGCGATAATCAGGTCAGGCTCGGCCTTGCATCAAGACATGTTTTTGCCTGATGTTAATATCGCAAAGAACTGAAAAGCGGGGTCAAGAGATCGCGGATCTTGTATCGCTTCCTTTGTTAGGGCAATTATGCAAGCGCCTGTATGCCGGCGCTTGCAGCATCCCGCCACGCCGGTAGACCAAAGCCGAACACAGCCTCGACCTTTCCATTCGCCAACCGCGAATTGGCAGGCCGCTTTGCCGGGGTCGGGTAGCCCGCCGTTGTGATCCGTTCGACCTTGGCCGACGGTCCGCCGCGTTCGGCCGATTGGCGGAAGATTTCTTCGGCGAAGTCGGCCCAGGTGCAGGTGCCCTGGGAGGTCATGTGGAAGATGCCGCGCCAGCTTGGATTGGTGGGGGAGGCGAGGGCTTTGTCGAGGACGCGTGACAGGCCTTCCGCGATGTCGGGCGCATAGGTGGGGCTGCCCCATTGGTCGGAAACGACGCGCACGGTGTCGCGGTCGGCGGCGAGGCGCAGCATCGTTTTTACGAAGTTGTTGCCGTAGGGGCTGAAGACCCAGGCAGTGCGCAGGATGACGTGGTTGGGGTTGGCTTCGGCCACGGCGCGCTCGCCGGCGAGCTTGGAGCGGCCGTAAACGCTTTGGGGATCGACGGGGTCGTCTTCGGTGTAGAAGCCGTCCTTGTCGCCTGCGAAAACGTAATCGGTGGAGATGTGCAGGATCGGGAAGCCGGCCTGGTGCGCAGCTGTCGCGAGAACGCGTGGGCCGGTCTCGTTGGCTGCAAAGGCCGCTTCCGGTTCGGACTCCGCCTTGTCGACAGCCGTATAGGCTGCGGCGTTGATGAGTGCGGCGGGCTGGTGCGCGCGGATAGCGGCTTCAACGGAAGCGGGGTCGCAGATGTCGAGCTCGGGACGCCCGAGCGTCACGAACTGACGATCAGGTGTGGAGATCGCGGCAAGCGATTGGGCGACCTGGCCGGAGCGGCCTGCGACGAGGATCTTCACAAGGCTTTCCGCTGTCCAAGGCGCTCGCCGGAATACTTCTTGGCGCGGATCGGACCCCACCATGCCTGATTGTCGAGGAACCATTGCACGGTCTTTTCCAGACCGGTCTCAAAGGTCTCCTGCGCCTGCCAGCCGAGTTCCGTTTCGATGCGGCTGGCGTCGATCGCATAGCGCAGATCATGGCCCGGGCGGTCCGTCACAAAGGTGATGAGGTCGCGGCGCGAAGAGGCGTTGGGGAGGGGCTGCAGGCGATCCAGCACGTCGCAGATGGTGTGCACGACAGTGAGGTTGGAGCGCTCGTTGCGGCCGCCGATATTATAGGAACGGCCGAGTTCACCCTTCGTGGCGACGAGCACCAGCGCGCGCGCATGATCGTCGACGTAAAGCCAGTCGCGCACATTCTCGCCATTGCCGTAAACCGGCAGCGGCAGGCCTTCCAGTGCGTTCAGGATCACCAGTGGGATGAGCTTTTCGGGGAAATGGTAGGGGCCGTAATTGTTCGAGCAATTGGACAGAACGACCGGAAGCCCGAACGTATGATGCCAGGCATTCACAAGATGATCGGACGAAGCCTTGGATGCCGAATAGGGCGAGGACGGCGCATAGGGCGTGTCCTCGGTGAACATCTGGTCGTCGAAACCAAGCGTTCCGAACACTTCGTCGGTGGAGATGTGGTGGAAGCGGAAGGCATCGCGCTTGGCGCCCGACAGGCTGTTCCAGTAATCGCGCACCGCTTCGAGCAGGCGGTAGGTGCCGACGATATTGGTCTGGATGAACTCGGCCGGACCGTCGATCGAGCGGTCGACATGGCTTTCGGCAGCCAGATGCATCACGATGTCGATGTCGTGCTTGCGCAGGATCTCACCGACCTTGGCGCTGTCTGCGATATCGGCCTGAACGAAGCTGTAGCGCGGGTCGGCGTCGATCGAGGCGAGCGTCTCGAGGTTTGCTGCATAGGTCAGCTTGTCGAGGTTGACGACGGTGTGTTCGGTTTCGTTGATGAGGTAGCGGCAAACGGCTGAACCGATAAAGCCGGCTCCACCTGTTACGAGGATGTTCATCGCAAGCGATCCTTAGAAAACGAGAGAAACGTCGCGCAGCAACGGCGCAACCTTGTCCTTGTCGGACAGATGCGGGGCCTGTCCCTCGATCGGCCAATCCACGGCGATCTCGGGGTCGTCCCAGCGGATGTTGCGGTCATGCTGAGGGGAATAAGGGGCGGTCACCTTGTAGAAGACTTCGGTGTCTTCCTCGAGCGTGAGGAAGCCGTGTGCGAAGCCTTCCGGCACGAGGATCTGGTTAAAGCTGTCGGCCGACAGAACGAGGCTCGCCCATTTGCCGAAGGTCGGCGAATCCTTGCGGATATCCACCGCAACGTCGAAGATGCTGCCACGCAATACCCGAACCAGCTTGGCCTGGGCAAAGGGCGGCTCCTGATAATGCAGCCCACGCAGCGTGTACTTTTCGCGCGAAAGCGACTGATTATCCTGGATCCACTGACCGGGAAGACCGGCATCGATCAGTCGCTGCTGGTTGAAGGTTTCAGAGAAGAACCCACGATTGTCACCGAACTTGCGCGGCGTGAGCTCGACAACATCGGCAATCGAAAGCGGGGTAACGGTCAACATGAAAACTCAGCCTGAACGAGCGAATGGATGGTCGAGCTATTAAGGGAATGCGCTATGCCTGTCGACCGGGGCCTAGCGGGGCACATCAAAAACGTTTCGTTGTTGCTATTCGAAGCACCGTCGGTCCCCACGGCGCAATGTGCCAAGCACACGAAAACGGCGGACCCGAAGGTCCGCCGTGATCGTTGTTCCAAGTGCCCAGGCTCAGTTCTGAGGCAGAGCATAAGCGACGTAGTAGTCGCCGACCGGCGTTTCCATGAAGTGGTGGCCGCCGGCCTGGATCACGAGATATTCGCGTCCGTTCTGCTCGTAAACGATCGGGTTTGCCTGGCCGCCGGCCGGCAACACGTCCGACCATACAACCTCGCCGGTCTTCACGTCGATGGCGCGGATCAGGTCATCCGTGGCTGCGGCGATGAAGATCAGGCCACCTTTGGTGACAACGGAACCGCCATTGTTGGGCGTGCCGATGGTCAAAGGCAGGAAGGACGGGATGCCGAAGGGGCCGTTGCGACGGGCAGTGCCGATCGGCTTGTCCCACAGCGTTTCACCGGTCGCGAGATCGATGGCGCGGATGCCGCCGAGCGGAGGCTTTTTGCAGGGAATGCCGGTGAACGGCGCGCGCCATCCGGCATTCACGTCGATCGCGTAAGGCGCGCCGGCCTGCGGATCGCCCGAGCCTTCGGCGTTCGAGCCGGACTTCGATCCACCCTGCGTCTCGTTGATCGGCTTCAAGCCGCGCTCGTCGGCTTCTTCGCGGGGGATTAGGCGGTTGTGGTTCGGCACGTCATTGTAGTTGGCGATGATGATGCCGCGTTCGGGATCGATCGCCACGCTGCCCCAGTCCGAACCGCCATTATAGCCGGGATACTGGATCCAGTAGGTGTCGGAGGTCGGATGGGTGTAGATCCCCTTATAGGTCGACTTGCGGAAGGCGATGCGGCAGAACAGCTGATCGAGCGGCGTCACGCCCCACATATCGGCTTCGGTCAGATCGTCCTTGCGCAGCGTATGATAGCCGGAAGCCGGCTGCGTTGCCGCATAGTTGCCGTCCTCGACGCCACCGGATGGGGTCTTGATTTCCTCCATCGGCACCAGCGATTCACCGGTTTCGCGATCGAGAATGTAGATGTCGCCTTGCTTCGACGGCAACACAACGGCGGGTCGGTTTCCGCCCTCGGCGGGGAAGTCGATCAGCGTCACCTGGCTGCCGAGATCATAATCCCAGACATCCTGGCGCACCGTCTGGAAGCGCCAGCGCGGCTTGCCGGTGGTGACATCAAGTGCCACGAGCGAGGTTGACCACTCGTTTTCGGCTTCGGACCGGTTGCCGCTCCAGTAATCCACGGAAGAATTGCCGAGCGGCAGGAAGACGAGGCCGGACTGTTCGTCACCGGTTGCGGTGGTCCACATGTTCGGCGTGCCGCGCGTATAGGTCTCGCCGTCTGCTGGAAGGCCGGTGAGTTCGGGGTTGGCGAGATCCCAGGCCCAGGCGAGTTCGCCGGTCACGGCATCGAAGCCGCGGATCACGCCCGAGGGCGCATCTTCGGCCTGGCCGTCCTTCACCTGCGCGCCGGTAACAACGATGCCGCGCACAATAGCCGGAGGAGCGGTGACCGCATACCAGCCCGGCACTTTCTCGCCGATGCCGGTCCACAGATCAACGGTGCCGTTCTCGCCAAAATCTTCGCAAGGCTGGCCGTTCTTGGCATCCACGGCGATCAAGCGTGCATCGATGGTGGCCTCGATCACGCGTGCAGCGCAGGCCTGTTCGGGTGCTGCGTCGGGAACTTCGTAATAGGAGACGCCGCGGCAGGATGCGCCATAGGGAATGGCCTCGGCGGGCACCTTCGGATCATAGCGCCAGCGCTCTTCGCCCGTTGCGGCATCCACGGCGGTCATGATGTTCATGGCCGAGCAGATATAAAGCGTGTTGCCGATCTTGAGCGGCGTGCCTTCAGGCGAATACTTGTCCTTTGTCGCACCTGTCGGCATGTCGCCGGTGCGGTAGGTCCAGACCTTCTCCAGGTTGGATACGTTTTCGGGCGTGATCTGGCTCAGCGGGGAATAGCGGGTCGCCTGTTCGCTGCCGCCCCAGAAAGGCCAATCGGCGCCGACTTCGCGCTGCGGCGTGACCGGACGCGCCGCCTGAACGGGAGCGGCGTTGCCTGCATCCGTTGCGCTGCCTGGACCCGCGTCGCTCGCATCGCCGGGCTGCTCGGGCGCGCTTCCTGGTTCGGTGGAGGGGGTCGCCGGCATCGCTTGCGGCTGCTCGTCGCCACCTTCGGCAGGCTGCGTTGGCGTTGGCTGGACGCTTTCGCCTGCAGGCGCAGCGGGTTCTGCCGGCGTGCTGGGCTCGGCTGACCTAGGCGCTGTTTGGGGCGCAGCCGGCTCTGCGGGTGTTGCAGGCGTCGTTTCGGGTGCGGTCGGTGCAGCAGGTGCTTCTGGTGCCGGCGTTGCGGGAAAAGCAGGTGCCGGCTCGTTTTGATCGGTCCCGGTTTGTGGCGGCGTCGTGTCCTGCGCGAAAGCGGGCAGCACGGACAGGGCAGTGGAAAGACCGAACAGTCCCGCTGCTGCGGAGCGCGTCAAGCGTTTCATAGGCATGAGCGATATCCTCGAATGAGCGAAAGGGCGACGATCAACGCCGACGGCGCGGGCGCGACAACCGGGACAGAACCGGCATCGTTGCAAGCACCAGGATCAGGATCACGGTCGGCGCCACGAGGCGCGGCACCTGGGCCCACCAGTCGAACCCGGCTTCCCAGAAGGCCCAGATCACCGTTCCGATATAGGTGAGGAGGTAGATCGACACGGCGGCAAGCGAGCCGCGGAACAGGTAAAGGGCCGTCATGAGCAACCCGAAGCCTGCGAAAACGTAGTACCAGGAGCCGCCAAGCGCCATCAGATAGGCGCCGCCGCCGAAGATCGGCAGGCCGAAGAGAATGAGAACGATGCCGAGCGCTACAACCGCCCAGTAGCCTGCGCCGCGCTGGCGCGTGACGGATCTCGATTGAAGAGAACTCACCGCTTCCTCCATTTCCCGTTTACTTGAAGAGCCTGTTGCCCAGCCGCTGCCAGGCTCGCCCCTAGCCTTGGTACAAGAACGACTTAAGTCAAGGAACGGTCACGGCAATGGTGATCCCCAAACAAACTGCGGGCGCGGCATTCAGCGTGGTTGCATGCGATTTCGGTTGGGACGTTAAGATTTGCGTCGGTGGTGGAACATTCTCTTCATTGTGGACTTCTAAGGAAAGTTTCTGAACGCGTGTAAGGAAGACCCATGAACGCCCAGTCATTCGATAAACCTGTTGCGGTGCTTGTTGGTCTCGGATTCGTTCGCGTCGTGCCAACGGTTATGGCCGCCTATGAGATGGTCGCGGAGTGGCCGGCTTCTCCGCGTAGCCTGCCGCATGCAGCGGCGCTGGATGCCTGCCGTGCTGCACTGAACGGTGAAGGTAAGCCGGAAGACGCCCATGCCGCGTTTCTGCGCTTCGCCGAGCACACCGGAATTTTGATGGATGACACAGCAGCGATGCTGCCGGCCGCAACGCAGGCGACGCTCCGCCGCGCGCCGGGTTTGAACTAAGCGCCAGGCAACTTCCAGGGGCGCTTAGGAATTAAGCAACTTTCCAGTTGCGCAATAATCGGGCATCGTCTATACAGACGTCACGGTCGCTCAACCTCCTCCCTGAGTGATCGCATCGAACAAGCGCCTGCCGCACCTCCTCCCGCGGCAGGCGTTTTTCGTTTGCGATCCGAGTGGATGATCAGACGGTCATTGCGGCGGTCGGGGCAGGGGTAAAGGCATTGCGCCGCCCGAGCGTGGTTTCCCAGGCCAGTGCGTGTCCAACGATCGTATCGAGATCGTCGTAGTTCGGCTGCCAGCCGAGCTCCGCGCGCGCCAAGGACGCATTGGCGACGATCGCGGCCGTGTCGCCTGGACGCCGACCCGCTAGTTCAACCTTGAAGTCGACCCCGCTCAAACGCTTCACGCTGTCGATCACGTCGAGCACGGAATAGCCATGGCCGTAACCGCAATTGGCGATGATGCTGTCGGCGCCGGATCGAAGCCGCTTCAGGGCGAGGCGATGCGCCGCCACAAGATCCGAGACATGGATGAAATCACGCACGCAGGTGCCGTCCGCCGTGTCGTAGTCGGTGCCGAACACGCTCATCTTTTCGCGCTTGCCGAGCGCCGTTTCGCAGGCGACCTTGATCAGGTGCGTTGCGCCGGGCGTTGATTGCCCGGTCCGCGCTTTCGGATCAGCGCCCGCCACGTTGAAGTAGCGCAGGGCTGTGAAGGTGAGGGGATGAGCGGCAGCGGTGTCGCGCAGCATCCATTCGGTCATCAGCTTGGAACGGCCGTAGGGCGATTCCGGATCCTTCGCCATGTCCTCGCTGACCGGTTCCTTGCCGGTGCCGCCATAAACGGCAGCCGTGGAGGAAAAGATGAAGTGCGGAACGTTGCCGCGAACGGCACTTTCGATGAGTGTACGGGATTTGGAGGTGTTGTTTTCGTAGTAGCCGAGCGGATCTGCGACCGATTCCGGCACCACAACGGAGCCGGCAAAGTGGATGATGGCGTCGATGTCGTGTTCGCCGATCAGTCTTGCCAGCAGGTCCTTGTCGGCAACGTCACCTTCCACGAGAACGGCTTCGGGCGCGACGGCCCATTCGTAGCCGGTGGACAGGTGGTCCAGAACGACGACATCCTCTCCGTCGTCAAGCAACTCCCAGACCATGTGACTGCCGATGTAACCCGCTCCGCCCGTAACCAGTACCGCCATCTGAGCCTGTCCTTGCAGCTTGTGGTGACCTCTATAATGGGTGTTGGGGGCACGTGCGAGCCACATCCATCAAGATGGTGACATTCGCGTTATCTGGCTTAACCTTTTCTTTTCCAAGCTTGTTCAAGGTGCTTTAACTTCACGAGCCCGAGGCCGGAACTGCGCGCGCGATGTTTGATGCCGATGACGATCATCGCGGGAACGCCAGTTCCCGGACGCGCACAGCGTCATCGCTTCTGAGCATCCGTGGCTCATCCGCTTCCCATCCTTCGACGTCACGAACCAGCGACCATGCGGCCGCGAACGCTGCAGACGCGCATGCCGCGACTTCGGACGCCGGTGAACCGTCTGCCGTCCCGCGCGACGATGCGTCGAGGCGAAAGGGGCCGCTCGGGCGTTTGCGTGAGCGGTTCTCGCGGAAGAAAGAGCGCGCGGAGAGCAAACCTGCTTTCCGAGCCCCTTCGGCTGCACCAGGAGCCCTGCTGCCGCGCTCGTCCCTTGCTACGCCCGTTGCCGCCCCGGCTGACGACGACGCATGGCGTCCGCTGATCGATCCGGGCACCGTTCTGATGCGGGTGGTCCGCTCGCCTTGGACCATTCTCCTATGCACGGTCGCGGGAACCGCGCTCGGTGTTCTGATCGCGCTGAACACGCCGAAAATTTATGAAGCCGCAACCGACCTGCTGATCGATCCGCGCGATCTCCAGATCGTGGATCGTGAAATCAGCCAGTCCGGATTGTCGTCCGATGCCGCCTTGGCGCTGATCCAGAACCAGATGCGGATCATGACCTCGGGCAATGTCCTGAACAAGGTCGTGGACGAGCTCGGCCTTCAAAACGATCCCGAGTTCAACGGACAAGACGGCGGCATCGATCTTAACCCGTTGAACCAGCTGCGTGCTCTTCTGGCGCCGCCAAGCGATGGCGCGCCGAACCCGCGCATTCAGCGAACCATTACGGTCGAAAACCTGTCGCGCCATGTGTCGGTTACGCGCGACAGCAGCACCTTCGTGGTGACGATCTGGGCGCGGGCGCGCGATCCCGAGAAGGCGGCGGACATTGCCAATGCGATGTCGGCGGCGTTTCTCGAAACCAGCGCGCAGTTCCAGGCTGAAACGGCTGGCCGTGCAACCAGCGAGCTGACCGGTCGGCTGGATGAGTTACGCGGTTCGGTTGAAGATGCGGAACGCAAGGTCGAAGCGTTCAAGGCCGAAAACGGCATTGTCGACGCGCAAGGCCGTTTGATCACCGACGACGAGATCCTCAAGCTGAACGACCAGCTTTCGGTCGCGCGCGCCCGGACATCGGAACTGCGAGCCCGTGCGGCAACCGTCGGCACGCTGAATGTCGATGCCGTTGTTGGCGGTATCCTGCCGGAGCAGGTCAACTCGCCGGTGCTGGGCCAGCTGCGCGGCCAATATGCGGCCTTGAGCCAGGAAGCGGACCGTCTCGCCGTACGGCTCGGGCCGCGCCATCCCCAGCGCCTGGCGGCGGATGTTCAGCTGCGAAGCGCGCGCGACCAGATCGCGCAGGAGCTGCGGCGCATCAACAGCTCCGTTCAGGTCGAACTCAGCCGCGCCGAGCGGCTCGAAAGCGATCTTGCCGAGCGGCTCGAAACGCTGAAAACCCGCCAAGGCGATCTCAGCAGCGAGCGCGTGACCTTGCGCGAACTCGAGCGCGACGCGGCATCGAAGCGGGCCGTGTATGAAGCCTACCTGCTGCGCAGCCGCGAAACGGGCGAACAGGAAAACATCAACACCGCCAACATCAACATCATCTCGCCGGCCACCGCGCCGCTGCAATCAAGCGGCCTGTCGCGTTCCAAGATCGTGATCATCGGGCTGATCATGGGACTGGCCGCCGGTATCGGCTTGGCGCTGCTGCGCGGCGTGTGGGACAGTTTGCGCCAGAACACGGTTGTCCGCTCGCGCCAACGTCGCGGTGTCAGGCCGGCGGTTGTTTCCGCGTTGCCGGTGACGCGTTCATCGGCGCGCCCGGTTGAAGAAGCACGGCCCGCTCCCGCATCCACGCCCACTCAACGAGCCGAAGCGCCGCAGTTTCCGTGGCAGGGAGCGCAAAGGCAGGGGCAGAGAGGACAAGGGGCGGCATCGGCGCAAACCGGATGGCGTCGTCCGGAAACGGTTCCACCTCTTTCGGCCTATGCTGCGCAGTCCGCGCAGCGGGTTGATCCTCCGCAACGCGCGCAACCCGCCAACAGCTTCGAGCGCTCGGCGGTTGAAGAAATCCGCGCCAGCCTGCGCGAGTTTCGGGAAGCGGTAGAAGAGCTGAAGCAGAACCGTCAGCGGCCGTAAAAACAAGCAGGCAAGGGCTCAGCATTGCGGAAGCGGCATATCGCGCCGTTGCCGTGGAAGTGCTATCGCCCATGACACGCTAAATCGAATAGGCGGTCTGCAGGTGGAGAAGGTTATGGCTGAAGTCATAAACGGCAAGCTGGTTGGCGAAGAGGTCGTCGCCAAGGTGAAGGACGCAACAACGAGCCTTCTTGAAGGTGGTGGCGTGCAACCGGGCCTGGCCGTGGTGATCGTAGGCGAAGATCCCGCCTCCCAGGTTTACGTGAATTCCAAATCCCGCAAGGCCAAGGAATGCGGCTTCCATTCCGAGCAGCACACGCTGCCGGCTGAAACGTCCGAAGCCGATCTTCTCCAACTGGTGGAAAAGCTCAACGCCGATCCGGCAATCCACGGCATCCTCGTTCAGCTTCCGCTTCCCGCCCATATCGACGCAGCGAAGGTGATCCAGACGATCGACGCCGAGAAGGATGTCGACGGGTTCAACTTCACCAATGTCGGCAAGATCGGCGTCGGCGAGTTGGACACCGCCTTCGTGCCCTGCACGCCGGCCGGCTGCATGATCCTGATCGAACGCGTTCATGGCAAGGACCTGTCCGGTCTGAACGCCGTGGTGATCGGGCGCTCCAACATCGTCGGCAAGCCGATGGCCAATCTGCTGCTCGCCGCTAATTGCACGGTCACGATCGCCCACAGCCGCACCAAAGATCTCGCAGCACTCGCCCGCACCGCCGATATTTTGGTGGCCGCCGTTGGTCGGCCGGAGATCGTCAAGGGCGACTGGGTCAAGCCGGGTGCGACCGTGGTGGATGTCGGCATCAACCGCGTGGTTGCGGCTGAAGGCGAGAAAGCGCGCCTGGTAGGCGACGTCGCCTTTGCCGAGGCTTCCGAGCATGCGGGTGCGATCACGCCGGTTCCCGGTGGCGTCGGTCCGATGACGATCGCTATGCTGATGGCGAACACACTGGCCTCCGCTTACCGGTCTTGCGGCAAGCCAGCACCGCAGTTCTGAGCGCCTCACCTCCAATCATGTCGCCGCACCAAGAGCGGCTTAGGATGCACTGGAATGTCTGATCCCGCTGGCGGTGGCCGGCACTTCGCTTTTCTGCTGGTCGACAAGTTCGCGATGTTTTCGTTGGCGGCAGCCATCGACACCGTGCGTTCGGCCAACCGGATGCTGGGCCATGACTTCTATCGCTGGACCACCATTTCCGCCGATGGCGAAGGCGTAATCGCTTCCAACGGTTTGCCGTTGAAGGTGGATTACAGCGTCGCCGACATTCCGCCGGCCGACATCCTGTTCGTCTGCCTTGGTCTCAGCACCGATTTTCCCGGCAAGAGCAAAATTCTTGCGGCGCTGCGCAGCTGGGGACGTCGAGGCGGCGCCATGGGCGCACTGTCGGCCGGCTCGTTTCTTCTCGCGGAAGCCGGGCAGCTCGAGGGGCATCGCTGCACCATTCATTGGGAAAACCGCGCCGGCTTTCGCGAGCGCTTTCCCGACATCGAATGTACCGGCAATGTTTATGAGATCGACCGTAAGCGCTACAGCTGTGCCGGCGGGACGACCTCGATCGACCTGATGCTGGAGATCCTGCGTAGCGACTTCGGGCAGGGCTTGGCCAATGAAGTGGCCAACCAGTTCCAGCACGAGCGCATTCGTTCTGCCGGCGACCGCCAGCGCATCGGCCCCGAACGCGATCTGACAGGCAAATCCGAAAAGCTGCGCAAGATCGTCGAACTCATGGCCGACAAGCTGGACGAGCCGCTTTCGGCCGTTCAGCTCGCAAAGGCGGCAGGCCTGTCCGTGCGCCAGGTGGAACGGCTGTTCTTACGTCACCTCAACATGACGCCCGGCCGCTACTACATGCGCCTACGTCTGGAACGCGCCCGCGAACTGCTGCGCCAAACCAACATGCCGATCCTCGACGTGGCCATCGCGACCGGCTTTACCTCCCACTCCTACTTCGCCCAGAGCTACCGCCTGCAATTCGGGCGACCGCCGAGCGAGGAGCGACGCACGACTTATTGAACAAGCTGGTCCCCGGGCTCACCTGCTTCGACCATGCTGTTCGCGTAAGGGAGCCTTGTGGATTCATGTGGGCGAGCGACCTGCGCGCCTTGTGTTGAGTAACTAATATACCCTAGGGCCCTTCATGACAGTTACATGAAGGAAATACGACGTGTTGCAGATGGGACGTCCAGGCCGATTTTTGCAAGGTACTTGCCTCGCATTGCTTCTCGGCTTGGTGGTGACGATGATCGCTGTGAGCTTTGCTTTGCATCGCGACAGGGAGCTTGCGGCCTATCTCATGAAAGAGAATGGTCCATTTGAACTGATTGGATTTGCGTCCTGCATCGGAGCGACAATTATGCTTGCTCTTGCTTGTGCCAGATACTTCAAGCGCCAGGCAAAGGCTCTGGCTTTCTGGTGCGGCCTTCTGGCGCTCGGCTTCTTCATGATCGGAATGGAAGAGATCAGCTGGGGGCAGAGCTTCTTCGCCTGGACGACCCCGGAAGTCTTTTCGGCCAATCAGCAGTCGGAAACCAACCTGCACAACATGGGCTTCATCCATTTGCGGGCACATGACATCGGCATCACGCTGCTCGCGCTTTACTTTGTCGTACTGCCGACGGCCTATGCGGGTGTTAAGGCCGTTCAGACGACGATCGACCGCATTGAACTGCCGGTGCCGCCGCTAGCGGTGTCGATGCTGTTCGCCGCCTGTTTCGTTTTCTTCCAAATCCTGTTTTCCGTGAACTACCACAACTCCCAAGGCGTCCCGATCAACTACGGTGAGATGCAGGAATTCGTGTACCAGATCTGCTTCCTTGTTTTCGCCTGGTCGGAATTTGCGAGGGCGGGAAGCGCGATTGCAGATCCAGCCTGGCGAAAATCGACTAACCCGCAACAGAGCTCCCGAACACCATCTCGTCCTGTTTTTGCCTGAGCTCGAACAGGCGCGTCGTGCGGTCGGGATTGGCGTTGGCGTAGGTGATCAGCTCGCCTTTCTTGATCGGCGTGAGCACCGTGCCGCCTTCTAGCAATCCGCAAGGAACGGCGCGGGCGTCGCGCGCATCTTCGGCCGTCATGATCCAGGAGCGGTAGGTGTATTCGCCGATGGCGTCGAAGTGTTCGCCTGCTGCCAAGTCGCGCTTGGCGACGGCGCAGACTTCAGCCACCGGGCGGTCGAGCGGCACCATGTCGGCCTTGCCGTAGAGCACGACGCGGGCGCAGGTCAGCGGCACTTCGAGGCTGGTGAGGTGGAACGGGCGGTAGAAGGTGAAGTAGGGACCTTCACCGAGCTTGAGGTCTTCCATGCGCTCGCTGAGGCGCGGATGCGCCATTTCGGCGATCACGAACACGCCGGGCGCGACGCCCTTGCCGATGGAGAAATCGACGACGCCCTTCTTCGACAGAACGCCGCCGTCTTCGACCGGACACAGCACCTTCGGCAGGTCTTCGAGCGTAGCGGCTGGGCCGTGCATGCCGGCCTTATCTGGAACGAGGCCCGTGGCGTTGGCGATGGCGCACATCTCGACCATGGTCTTGGAGCCGTCGACGAACTCCACCAGCATGCGCGGGTTCATGTTGCGGCGCTCGGCTTCGGCGCGATAATCGTCCGGCACGGCGTCGTGGTTGAGCGGATTGTTCTTGCCCTTGCCGGCGGCGACCACCGTGTAGCCAAGAGCGGAAACCAGCTCGATCAGCTCCATGCAGGAAGAGGGCTCGTCGCCGGCGCCCACGGAATAGATCACGCCGAGCCGGTCGGCGGTCTGGCGCAGATAAGCGCCGATCGTGACATCGGCTTCCACATTCATCATAACGAGATGCTTGCCATGTTCCATCGCGCGCATGCCTAGGTCGGCCCCCGCAGTGGGTTTGCCGGTAGCATCCACCACGACATCGACGAGCGCACAGGACAAAGCCAGTTCGGCATCCCGCACGATTGCCATCTTGCCGGCTTCCACCACACGCGTCACGCTTGCCGCATCACCGGCTTCTTCGGCGCTGGTCCGGTCGAGTTCGGCGATCCGCACCGCATCCCAGGCGCGCGTGCCGCTGCGGTCCACGACGACCGCCACCTCGATCCCCTTCATCAGCGCGACCTGCGTGATGATGTCGGTGCCCATTTCGCCGCAGCCGATCAGCCCGATGCGAACGGGTCGGCCTTCTTCGGCGCGTTTTGCGAGATCGCGGGCAAGGCCGGTTGGCGCGACATTGAGCATGGGGGGCATCCTTGGGCGGGCTTCAAGATGCCGTTGATAGAGAGCGCCCGATCCTGTTTGTCAACGCGAGCGCCTAGTGGAACAGAGGCTTAGCTGCCAAACCGCGCGTTAAGCACCGCCTGCTAAAGACGGCCGATGGTTCAACGCCTTTCCCCACGCGGACAACAACGGGTCGCCGGCGCCGTGTCACGGCTTTGGGCGCAGCGTGCCGTTGCGCGCGATTATCTCACCGCCATCAGCGGTTCGGCCGGGCGTCTGGTGTTTTCGCTGATCTACTTCGTGGCGCTGGCCAACACCCTGACCATCGCGGAATTCGGCCTGTTCGCCACGGCGTCGGCGGCCGGCGTGATGTTGTCGCGTATTCTCGGCTTCGGCTTCACAGCGCCCTTATACCGCGTGGCGACAGTGCGGCCCCGTTTGATCGGCATCTTTGCCGGTGGTTTCCTCATGATGGGCGCGCTATCCCTGCCGGTCCTGGCGCTGAGCAGTGCTCTTGTGTTCGCACTGTTCTTCGGCGGTGATCTCAACCCGATCATCTTTGCCGAGATCGTGATTGCCGAAGCGCTGTTGTGGCGGCCAGCGGAAACGATCGTGATCGTCAACAATGGCATGAACCGGTTCGGCCGCGCTTCGCTGCTGGTGATCCTCGGAACCGTGCTGCGAGCCGCGGCGGCAGGTATGTTCGCACTGACGGCAGCCGGACATGGACTTGCTCTGGCGGAGTGGGTGCACTTCTATCTTGCCGCCAATGCCGCTGCGCTGCTGATCGCCATCTTGGTTTTCACCCCACCGATGCGGCTGCAGATCCGTCCGCGCTATTACTGGAAGCGCCTGCCGGACGCGCTTTACGTCGCCGGCGCGGAGCTGCTGTTTTACCTGCAGATGGAGTTCGACAAGCTGCTCGTTCTTTCGCTGGGCGGCGCGGAACTCGCTGGCATCTACGCGATCCTGATGCGGCTGGTGGATCTGACCGCCATTCCCATCCGCACCTTCACGATGATGCTGGTGCAGCGCCTGATGCGGCTTCCGGACATGATGAAGCGTTGGCGTGTCAGGATCGGTCTGGAGGCCGGTGTGTTCCTGTTATCCACCGCAGCGCTTTTCGTTCTGGCCTTGATCCTTGCTGTCGCCCCCAACGCGCTTGGCAGCAATGTCGCGGCGGCGGCGGGTCTCGTGATGCTGGCGCTCGCAATACCCGGCTTCCGCAATCTCACCGAATATCATTCCGAACTGCTGTTTGCCCGCGGGCAAACGCTGCGCCGCGCGATCAACCTCCTGATCCTGACCGGAGCAAAGCTCGCAATCCTGACCGTGCTGATTGCCGAAGCCGCTGACCCCGCTATCCTCACGCTGTGGTTGAACGGCGGGTTTGCGCTGCTTTACGGGATCTCGGCCGTGCTGACCTACACGGCACTGCGCAAACCCGCCAAGCTGATCTAGGCGAGGTCGAGCGTTGCGCGGATCTGGTTGATGTCCGTGCCGGTAAAGGACTGGATGCCGATCGCCACCTGATGTGCGGCCATGCCCCGCACGAAATCCCGCAGACCGCCGGCCGAGAGTTCCGGCCCGAACCAGTATACACGGCAAAGCTCGCGGTCGCTGTGGTAGTGGTGCTCCAGGCCCTCAATCTCGTCGACATAGCGGCCATAGATCGTGCATTCGGAAAACTGGCGCTGCGAGCCCAGCACCTCCACCCAATGGCGGCCATGAACGGCTTCGATCCGCTCGCACATCGCGCGGATGCTTTGCCGGCGCCATGAAATCAGCGTGACGATGTAGTCATGTGGTGACAGGGTCGGCGGCTCGATGCCGAGCGCAAGGGCTGCGTTGGGCGACCAGCGGAAATGCTCGCGCCGCTTGCTCTTGGCAAGACCGTCATCGCGGCGGAACAACTGGAGCTTGCTTCCGCGCCACATGCTCCGGCAATCGAAGTCCCTGATGAAGGCGACATCGGAATCGACATAGATCAGCGCATCTTCTTCGATCGCCGCGTGCAAAGCGATGCGGCGAAGCTGCTGCACATGCCAGCCGCGAAGCGGCATGGTGCGGGTGCTCAGCCAGATGCGCTTGGTGAAAAGGCTGGTGGGATCGGGCAGCGCATGCAGCCAGGATGGCAGCAGATCGCGTTCATCGACAATCGTGCGCTTCGGTCCCTGCAGCTGCCGGAATAGCTGAACGTCGTTATGCGCTACCAGAATGTAGTGATGCGCCATGTTGGTGACATGCGCGTCGATCGTTTCGCAAAGCAGACGACAGCGTTCGAAGTCCGGCCCGTAGCTCGCCGTTACGATGGCAGCGCTTTGACCCGGTGCTGTCGTGTTCACGATGCCAGGCTGGCTGTTGGTCACGAGCGCCCACCAAGCGGCAGACGCTGCCGCATCACGCGCCAAAGAAAGGCCGGCACGCCCAGAACATAGCGCCGGAACAGGCGGCGCGGCTCCACGGCGAGGCGATAAACCCATTCCATCCGCATGTTGCGCACCATCACCGGTGCGCGCGGCACCGCACCGCTGACGAGATCAAACAGTGCACCCACCGCGATCGGCAGGGTGCAATGATCCGCCGTGAGATGATCGGCGATCCACAGCTCCTGACGGGGCACGCCCATAGCGACGAACAGCACGTCCGGCTTCAGCGCGGCGAGATCGGCGAGGATGGTTTGTTCCTGCTTCTTGTCAAAGAAGCCATCATGGATGAACACATAGCGGTGCTGCGGCGCCAGCTTGGTGAAGTAAACCACCGCGCTTTCGGCACTCTTGCGGCTGGCCCCGAGCAGCGCCACCGTCATTGGCGTCTTTGCTTTCACCAGCCAGTCCGGCACGAAGTCGGTGCCATTGAGATTGGCCGGAAACGCCGAGCCGTGCAGAACGGATGAGGCGATGTCGACACCGATGCCATCCGGCAAAACCACGAAGTCCCTGAGGATGGCGGCATAGCGGGTGTTGCCAGCAGTCAGGTTCGCGTTATGCGCGTTCATGAAGCCGACGCGGGTGAAGCGTTTCTCGCTGACGGCCCGATCGAGCAGGTCGATCGCTTCCTGCCAGCCGAGTGCCGCAACGGGCGTGCCCAGGATGTCGCGGGTCGGCAGGGTGGCAAGGAAAGCAGGCGAGGAAGGTAGGATTGTCACGCTGCCTGTCTCCGGAGGGCGAACGACAAGGCGGCCAATCCTCGTAGGATCTGCCGGTCCATCGCTGTCATCTGCGCTGCATGGAAGCCGCGCCCGTCACCCTCTGGCAGGCGCAGACGCGTGGCATGGGTGAGGGCAAGCGCAAAGGCTGCTGGATCATCAGCCACGGTGCAGTTTTCCGGCACATCGGCAATGCCGCGCAGGGAAGAGCGCGTGGCTACCGCCGGCATTCCGAGTTCGAAGGTCTCGATCGTCTTCAACTGCACTCCGCTTCCTGCCTGGCTGATCAGCGGAATGACCTTGGCGCCGCGCACGAAGTCGGTCGCGTCCTTAACCCGCCCGACGAATTGCACACCGGGATGATCGGAGCGCAAGCCTGGCGGTGCATGGCCGGCGATCTTCACCGTCATATCGTCGGGCAGATGAGGCACGACGCGCTGGAGGAACCAGTCGAGGCCGATCCGGTTCGGCTGCCATGTCCAGGTGCCGATCAGCGCCAGATCATAGGTGGGCTGGCGTGAGGGGAGCGGGGCGGGCGCCGTTTTGCGTGTGGTCAGCGGCAGGGTGGCGGATAGACGATCATCCGCTATCCCGAGCGGCGCACGATCGTCTTCGGCGAGCGTGAACACGAAATCGGCCTGGCCGCACAGCTTTGCTTCAAGCTGCTTCAGGAGCCGGGCCTCGCGCGTGTAAAGCAGCCGTTCCACAAGGGAGCGGGCCGCCGCCGCGTTTTCCGTCGCGGATTGATGCTCGACATTATGCGCCACGAAGATCGATGGCTTGTTTCGAAACAGCTCCGGATAAGCGCCGGCAAGCGTCACGCCGTTCAGCACATAGCCGTCGAAAGGCTCCAGCTTCTGCAAGGCCTGGCGCACACGCGCTTCACCGGCCTTGCGCAGTTTCACCGAAGAGAAGGTGTGGCCTTCAACGATGGCGCGCCCCAGCCATAAAAGGCGCTGTTTGGCGGAGGCTGTATGGGTCTGCACATCCACGGAGCCGAGAAGCACGGTGTTGTCCGGATCGATCGGTTGCTTGCCCGGCCAGGTGAAGCCCACGACACTGACCTTGACGCCCGCGCGACGCAGACCATCGATGATCGCGGCATTCGCGATCTCATAGCCGGTTGTGAGTGTTCCATCGGGAACGAGCGACGTCACGAAGACCAGATGCATTCCACTCGTCCTGTTTCCACCGTCCTATTTTGGCGCAATGAACGCTTGTTTAAACCATAGCTGCAAAAAGACTGCCAATCGCAGAACTTACCTGTTGGCAGGGCTTCTGTCGTTTGTTGTTTAACCCTTCCTCAAGGGAAGCGGGTGCATGCACCTTGAGCAAGGGTTTGCCATTGTGCCGGACGGCGGAGATATGCCCGAGCCAGAGGCAAAGAGGAGTTGGGGTATGAACGCGTCCGGAATCCTGCCTGGCATTTCGCTCGTCGCGCGCTCGCCTCACCCCGTTGAAGGCATCGAGGCGGTCGTGATCTGCCCGACCTTTCGCCGTCCCGACCATGTTCTGAAGACACTGCAATCCCTCAAGGCGCAGGAAACCGTACGCCGCTTCGCCGTGATCATCATGGAAAACGAGGCGGAAGGCCGCGAAGGCGCTGCCGTGGCCGCGCCCTTGTTTGAAGCCGGCGACATGCAGGGCATGGTGGTGATCGCGCATGATCGCGGCAATTGCTGCGCCTACAATGCCGGTCTTCAAACCGCGCTCCAGCATTATCCCGACTTCCGTCATGTCCTGATAATCGACGATGATGAAGTCGCCGATATTCATTGGGTCGAACGCATGATTGCTGCGGCCGATCGCTTCGGTGCAGATCTCGTGGGCGGTCCGCAGCATCCGGTTTTCGTCAATCCCGGCAAGAGCCGCTTCGAAAAGCACCCGGTGTTCAAGCCGACGCATCAAAAAAGCGGGCTCGTTCCGGTGCTGTATTCCTCCGGCAACCTGCTGATCGGCAAGCATGTGCTGCAGGCGCTCGACCAGCCCTTCTTCGATCCGCGCTTCAACTTCCTGGGCGGTGGCGACTCCGATCTGCTCAGCCGCTGCGCCGCCAAGGGCTTCAAGCTCGCCTGGTGCGAGGAAGCCTGCGTGTATGAAACGGTTCCCGAACGCCGCCTTCAGGCTGACTGGATCCGAGCGCGCTCCTTGCGTAACGGCGTGATCTCCACCTTGGTGGAAAAGCGCAAGCGCGCCGAAGAGCCGTTCGGCGAGGCAAGGACCTTTGCCAAGAGCACGGCGCTGCTTGCTGCCGCTCCGTTTCGGGCCGCACGCGATGTCGCGAAAGGCTCGGTGGTGACGGGACAATACCGGCTTTACATTGCACTTGGCCGCGTGCTGGCTCATTTTGGCTATCAGAATGAGCAATATCGGCAGCCTGAAAAGAACTGATCCTTCTTTCGCGACCATTCGCGAAGAGATCGTCCACGCCTTTCCGGCTCATCGCATCGCAATGCTGCTGGCGATGGCGATCTTTGCCGCGCTTCTCATTTCGTTCAGGCCGTTCACGCCGGCCGGCCAGGCGGATGCGGGTGGCGATTTCGTCAATCAGGCGGGTTACGGCTGCGTGGCGCTTGGCGCGATCTTCGGCTTGTTCTGTTATGTGGATCGACGTGTCGCATCCGCGCTGCTCAGTCCCTGGTGGTTGATCCTTCTCGCGTTGTTGTTCGTTTCCGTGTCCAACGCGCTCGATCCAGGACAGGCCCTGCGCGCCGTGTTGTTCACGATCGTGGGCATTCTCGGCATGGCGGCGGTGCTGACCTTGCCGCGTGGTGCCGATGCCTTTTCCCATGTTCTGGCCTGGGTCAGCCTCGGCGTTGTCGCGTATTGCTACATCGGCCTTGTGATCTATCCGGATATCGCGATCACGCCGGTGGACAATTTCGAGCCGCAGAATGCGGGCTCATGGCGCGGTTTGTATGCGCACAAGAACATCGCCGGCCCGGTGATGGCCTGTTTGAGCTTTGCCGGCATCTACCTCTTTCGGCGCGGCTGGCAGGCGGCGGGTGCGGTTCTCTTCGTCACGGCCTTCTTCTTTTTGTTCAAGACGGACTCCAAGACCACCACCGGCCTTGCACCCATCGCCATCCTGTTCGTTGCCGGTCCGACTCTGTTCGGACTGCGCGGATTGACGACGTTTCTACTGGTCGGCTCCGTCGCAAGTGCCGCTCTCCTGACGCTCGGCATGGTGTTCATCGAACCGGTCAAGGCGCTGATGCAGCAGCTCTTTCCGGATCTGACCTATACCGGCCGCACCACGATCTGGGAGTTCGCCGGCCAGATGATCGCCAAGCGGCCTTGGAGCGGCTACGGGCTGGAAAGCTTCTGGACGACGCGCATCGTGTCCGAGCAGTTCCAACCCTTTGATCGCGCTTGGGATCTCGGCTCCATCGTGCATGGCCATAACGGTTACATCGATGTGGCGCTGTCGATCGGCGTGCCCGGGCTTCTGATCGCAATCGTCGCCTTCGTTCTGGCGCCGGCGCGTGATTTCGCCCGCACGCCTTTGAAGCGCGAAAACGTCTTGCTCGCCGATTTCTTCATGATGATCGTGCTTTTCACCTGCCTCAACGCCTTTCTTGAAAGCTTCTTTTTCCGCCGTGCCGATCCGGTCTGGCTGTTGTTCGTGTTCGGGGTGCTTGGGTTGCGGATGACGGCGCGGTTTCCCGTAAAGGCGTGACACGAAGGGTTGTTCGCGGTTATTGCCGCTGAAACAAACGGGAGTTCTTGGAATGGCGATCGACCTCATCCTCGCCGGTTGCGGCAATATGGGCTATGCGATGCTCGCGGGTTGGGTGAAGGCCGGCCGCATTCCGGCGGCGCGGGTTGCGGTGGTCGAACCCAATGAAAGCCTGCGGGCGCGGGCTCAGATGCTGGGCGTCTCGGTTTACGCGGATGCCGTTGAAATTCCTGCGGATTGTCAGCCCAAGCTGGTGATTTTCGCGGTAAAGCCGCAGGTCATGAAAGCTGTTGTGCCGGCCTATCAGCGCTTCGCGGAAATGGGCGCGGCGATCCTCAGCATTGCGGCCGGAACGCCGGTTGCCGTGTTCGAAAGCCTGCTCGGATCGGATGCTGCGGTGATCCGCTGCATGCCCAACACGCCGGCTGCCATCGGCAAAGGCATGCTGGTTCTGTTCTCCAACGCGCATGTGACGGAAGACCAGGACACCTTCGTGCGCGACCTGATTTCGGCAAATGGCGCGGTCGCAACGATCCCAAATGAGGATTTGATGGACGCGGTTACGGCCGTTTCGGGGTCCGGCCCGGCCTATATCTTCCACTTCATCGAAGCTTTGACGGCAGCCGGGGAAGCCGCCGGGCTTCCATCCGATGTCGCCAAGCTTCTCGCCATGCAGACGGTTTATGGCGCGGGCGCACTGGCAGCCGACAGCGAGGAAGAACCGGGCAAGCTGCGCGAAAACGTCACCAGCCCGAATGGGACGACGGCCGCCGCACTCGACGTGCTGATGGGAGGCGACCGGTTGAAGACGCTTCTGGTGGAAGCGGTCGATGCCGCCAAGAAGCGCAGCATCGAGCTGCGCGACTAGGCTCGTGTTCTAGGCGGCGACGCCGAAGCTCGAGGCACCTTCGTCGGCGCGCAAAGCGAGCTGGCGGAAGCCGGCGAACAGGTCGCGGCCCATCCCGAAGCTGTTGGCGCTGAGGTCCGGCACTTCGACCGGGCGTTCCGCCAGATCTTCGGCTGAAACGAGCACTTCCAGCGTTCCGGCTTCGCCGTCGAGCCGGATCATGTCGCCGTTCTGGATGCGGCCGATCACACCGCCATCGAGCGCTTCCGGCGTGACGTGGATCGCCGCCGGCACCTTGCCGGAGGCGCCCGACATGCGGCCGTCGGTGACGAGCGCGACATGACGACCGCGATCCTGCAGAACGCCGAGCACGGTGGTGAGGCGGTGCAGTTCCGGCATGCCGTTGGCCTTGGGGCCCTGGAAGCGCACCACCGCGATGAAGTCGCGGTCGAGTTCGCCGGTCTTGAAGGCCTGGTTCAACTCTTCCTGGCTGTCGAACACGATGGCCGGCGCTTCAACGAAGCGCTTTTCCGGCTTCACGGCCGAAGTCTTGATGATCGCGTGGCCAAGATTGCCCTTGAGCACTTTGAGGCCACCGGTTGCCTGGAACGGCTTCGGAGCGGTGGTCAGCACCTTTTCGTTGCCGCTGACGGCAGGCGCCGGTTCGCGCGACACGGTGCCATCGGCATTGAGCTTAGGATCGATCGTGTAGGACCGCAGACCTTCTCCCCAGACGGTGCGGACATCCTCGTGGAGATAGCCGGCATCGAGCAGTTCGCGGATCAGGAAGCCCATGCCTCCGGCTGCGTGGAAGTGGTTGATGTCGGCCAGACCGTTCGGATAAACGCGCGCCAAAAGCGGCACCGTGTCCGAAAGGTCCGAGATGTCCTGCCAGGTCAGCTTGATGCCGGCAGCCGCGGCCATCGCGATCAGGTGGATCGTGTGGTTGGTGGAGCCGCCGGTCGCATGGAGGCCGACGATCGCGTTCACGATCGAGCGTTCATCGATCATCTTGCCGGCCGGCGTGAAGTCGTTGCCGAGTGCCGTGATCGCAAGAGCGCGCTGGGCGGCTTCGCGGGTCATCGCGTCACGCAGCGGCGTGCCGGGATTGACGAAAGACGAGCCTGGAATATGCAGGCCCATGATCTCCATCATCATCTGATTGGAGTTGGCGGTGCCGTAGAAGGTGCAGGTGCCGGGGCTATGATAGGACTTGGATTCCGCTTCGAGCAGCTCGGCGCGGCCGACCTTGCCTTCGGCATAAAGCTGGCGCGTCTTCGCCTTTTCGTCGTTGGGCAGACCGGAAGGCATCGGGCCGGCGGGAATGAACACGGCCGGCAGATGGCCGAAGGTCATGGCCGCAATCATCAGACCGGGCACGATCTTGTCGCAGATGCCGAGGTAAACGGCCGCATCGAACATGTTGTGCGACAGGCCGATACCGGCGGCCATCGCAATCACGTCGCGCGAAAACAAGGACAGTTCCATGCCGGGCTGGCCTTGCGTGACGCCGTCGCACATGGCGGGAACGCCACCAGCGACCTGCGCCACGCCACCGGCGTCAGTGGCGGCCTGGCGGATGAGCTGCGGATAGGTCTCGTAAGGCGCATGCGCCGACAGCATGTCGTTATAGGCGGTGATGATACCGAGATTGGCGACCGTGTCGCCCTTCAGGGCGTTTTTGGGCGAGGGGGCGCAGGCGGCAAAGCCATGCGCGAGGTTGCCGCAAGACAGGACGGAGCGGTTCACGCCCTTGCTGACGGCTGCATCGAGGCGGTCGAGATAGGGTTCGCGGCTCGGCTTGGAGCGTTCGCGGATGCGGTCGGTGATGGCTGCGACGTCGCTGCGGACAGTCATGACACTTCGCCTTTCTTTGGCGCCCAGTAGATGTGGAGCGGCGTGGCCGCATGAAGAAGCACGGCGCTGATGGGCTTCTCCTGCGGGTTGGGTTGCGCCAGGGCCGCTTCGAAAACGCCGCGCTTTTCCTGGCCTTCGATGTGCAGGGCGAGAAGACCGGCTGAAAGCAGAAGCGGCAGGGTAAGGGTGAGACGCGGTTCATCCGCGCTGGGAGCCGTAACAGCCGCCACGCGGCGCGTTGCGGAGGGATCGGTGACATCAACCAGTTCGGGCGAGTCCGGGAAAAACGAGGCCGTATGGCCATCGCCGCCCATTCCAAGCACTACCACGTCGAAGGGCAGCGACAGGTCGGCCACCGCACGGTCTGCCTGATCGGCGGCTTCATTCGGGGTGGCCGTGTCGTGGTAAAGCGGCGTGAAGCGAGCATCCGCCGCCTTGCCCGTCAACAGATTGTCGCGGATGAGCTTTTCGTTGGAGCGCTCCGAGGAAACCGGCACGAAGCGCTCATCCACCGGCACCACCACGACCTTCGACCAATCGAGATCGTGCTGCGCCAAGCGGCGGAAGAAGGGTGCCGGTGTGGTGCCGCCGGACAGGGCAAGCAGCGCATGACCGCGCTGGCTGATCGCGACCTTCAGGAAATTCGCGACGTCCTCGGCGAACTGCTCGGCGAGCTGTTCGGGCGATGCGAAATCGTGCCAGCGTGGATCCACTGTCATGGTTCAGGTGCTCTCATGCCAGGTGCGGCCATCGCGCTCGATCAGCGCGATCGCGGAGGACGGGCCCCAGGTGCCGGAGGTGTAGCCCTGGACGTCCTGATTGTTGTCGGCCCAGGATTCCAGGATTGGGTCGATCCAGTTCCATGCGGCCTCGACCTCGTCGCGGCGCATGAACAGGGTTTGGTTGCCGCGCACGACATCCATGATCAGCCGTTCATAGGCGTCGGGGTTCCGCACGTTGAAGGCTTCCGCAAAGCTCATGTCGAGCGGGACGTGCTTCAGGCGCATGCCGCCGGGACCCGGGTCCTTGATCATCAGCCAGAGCTTGACGCCTTCATCCGGCTGCAGGCGGATCACCAGCTGGTTGGCGACGACCTGCCCGGCATGCTCGCCGAAGATCGAATAAGGGATCGGCTTGAACTCGATGACGAGCTCGGACACGCGCGATGCCAGGCGCTTGCCGGTGCGCAGATAGAAGGGCACGCCGGCCCAGCGCCAGTTGGCGATCTCGGCCTTAATAGCAACAAAGGTCTCGGTGTTGCTTTCGCCGCCTTCGAGCTCTTCCAGATAGCCCTTCACCGGACCGCCGGCGGAAGCGCCTGCACGGTACTGGCCACGCACGGTGAGCTTGCCGGCCGTTTGGCCGTTGATGCGCTGGAGCGAGCGCAGCACCTTCAGCTTTTCATCGCGCACGCCATCGGCGTCCATCGTCGGCGGCGCTTCCATCGCGACGAGACAAAGGAGCTGCAGCATGTGGTTCTGGACCATGTCGCGCAGCGCGCCGGCCTTGTCATAATAGCCCGCGCGGCCTTCCAGACCGACCTGTTCGGCCACCGTGATCTGGACGTGGTCGATATGGGCGTTGTTCCAAAGCGGCTCGAACAGGGCATTGGCGAAGCGTAGCGCCATCAGGTTCTGCACCGTTTCCTTGCCGAGGTAATGGTCGATGCGGAAGATCTGGCGTTCCTTGAACACGCTGCCGATCGTGTCGTTGAGCTGCTTGGCGGAAGCGAGATCGCGACCGATCGGCTTTTCAACCACGATGCGCGCCTTGTCGTTGACGAGGCCGTGCTCGGCGATCTGCTTGGCGAGAAGGCCGAACAGGGATGGGGCAACCGCGAGGTAGAAGACGCGGATCACATCGTCTTCGCCGATCGAGGTCTTGAGCGCGTCGAAGCCTTCGCCGGTGGTTGCGTCGGCCGCCACATAGCTCAAGCGCTTGAGGAAGGTATCGAGCGCTTCGTCGCTGAGTTCTTCGGCAGACACATGCTCCTGCAGCGCCTTTTTCGCGTAGTCGCGATACTCCTCGTCGCTCATCTTGGTTCGCGAGGACCCGATGATGCGGCTGGGATCAAGGAACTGGCCGGCAACCTGGCGCTGGAACAGCGCGGGCAGGAGTTTTCGCTCGGCGAGGTCGCCTGTTGCACCGAAAATGATGAAGTCGAATGGTTCGACCGGAATGGTTTGGCTGGTCATGGGCAAAGCTTTCCAAGAATGTCTGACGTCTAATCTAATCGATTAAAAATTGCTAGAGGCCGCCTGGGAGGAGACATAAGGTCGAGATGCCTGATAGCCAACCGGTCTGGCCCCACATTTCCGCGAGACTGGCCAGGGCGAAGGTGAAGTTGCGGATGACAGGCCGCTTGTTTTGTTGCACCAGAAGCCAGCAAACACAGGAGACGAGCCCCATGGGTCAGCATCCCTCACGCACGGTCGCGGAAGGCCGCGCCTTCATGCAAGTGATCAACGGCCAGCCGGCCGACGCAATGAGCGGCGCGCGCATCGACGTCGTTTCGCCATCCGACGGCAAGGTGTTCGCATCGATCCCGGCCGCCGGTGCCGCCGATGTGGATCGTGCCGTCCAGTCTTCGCGCCAAGCCTTTGAGACCGGCCCGTGGAGCCGCATGCCGGCCTTCGAACGTGGCCGTTTGCTGACCAAGCTCGGACAGTTGATCGAGAAGAATGGCGACGAGCTTGCGGCGCTGGAATCGCGCGACACCGGCAAGCCGATCCGCCAGGGCAAGGCGGATGTGAACGCCACCATGCGCTATTATGAATTCTATGGCGGCGCGGCCGACAAGATCCATGGCGATACGATCCCGTTTCTCGATGGCTATACGGCGCTGACGCTTCGCGAACCGCATGGCGTGGTGGCCGGCATCATTCCCTGGAACTACCCGATGCAGATCCTGGCGCGCGTTGCGGGTGCCGCACTCGCCATGGGCAACACGCTGGTGGTGAAGCCGGCCGAAGACGCATCGCTCACCACGATCCGCATTGCGGAACTCGCACTCGAAGCCGGTTTTCCCGAAGGCGTGTTCAACGTCGTGACCGGCTATGGCCGCGATGCGGGCGCGGCCTTGTCCGCCCATCCCGACATCGACTACGTGACCTTTACCGGCTCGACCCTGACCGGAACGGCGATCCAGCAGGCGGCGGCGATCAACAATCGCGGCGTGACGATGGAGCTCGGCGGCAAGTCGCCCCAGATCGTGTTCGCCGATGCCGATCTGGAAAAGGCGCTGCCGGTTCTCGTCAACGCCATCATCCAGAACGGTGGCCAGACCTGTTCGGCCGGCAGCCGGGTTCTGATCGAAAAGCCGATCTATGAAGCCGTTGCCACCGAACTCGCGGCACGCTTCAGCAAGCTCGTCGCCGGTCCGCATGATGCGGATGGCGATCTTGGACCGATGGTCAACAAGAAGCAGCAGACGCAGGTGAAGGCTTTCATTGCGGCGGCTGAAGAAGCGGGTGTGTCGGTGCTTGCACGCGGCAGCGTCGATGCTTCGGCGCCCGAAGACGGCTTCTATGTCGCGCCGGCTCTGTTCGGATCGGTGGATCCATCCGCCAACATCGCACAACAGGAAGTGTTCGGCCCGGTGCTGACCTTGTTTGCGTTTGAAGGCGAGGAAGAAGCGGTGCGGCTTGCCAACGGCACGGATTACGGTCTCGTTGCCGGCATCTGGACGGCCGATGGCGGTCGCCAGCATCGCATGGCCAAACGCGTGCGCGCCGGACAGGTCTTCGTCAACGGATATGGCGCGGGCGGCGGCATCGAACTGCCATTCGGTGGCTTCAAGAAGTCCGGTCATGGCCGCGAAAAGGGCTTCGAAGCGCTCTACGACATGTCCGCAACCAAGACGATCGTGTTCAACCACGGTTGAAAACAAAAAGGCTGAGGCGCGGAGCCTCAGCCTTTTCTTTCGAGCAGGACGGGCTCAGCCCATGCGGGGCTGCGTGTCCTTGACGTCGGTATGCGGGCGATCGCGACCGTCGGATTCTTCCTGGCGCCATTTGCCGGCTTCGTCCTGATATTCGATCGGCTCGGGCTCGCCCGCCTGTTCCTGCGCGCGCGCAGCCGCTTCGGCGGCTTGCTTGGCGGCGTCATGGGTCGGGAAGGTTTCGGAGAACACGTCGCCGACCTTGTAGGCCCAGCCTTCATCATGCTCGACCACGCGATAGGTCACGTCACCGGTATTGCCCTGGTGTTCGGGTGTGCCCTGGGGGTTGAAGCCGCCGGACTTGGAGCGGGCATCTTGCTCGTCTCGCTCGCGCTGGCGACGCTCGCGTCTGCGCTCGCGCGACGACAGGCTGGCGTCGAAATCGCTGTTGGGCGAGCGATCACGCTCGACAGGGCCGGTAGAAGATTGGCTCGATGGTGCGGAGAGCCAGCGATAGGCGGCATATCCGAGCGCGGCGAAGATCAGTTTTTTCATGGAAGCACTCCGAAAATTGGGTCGTTCGGATAAGCTTCAAACCTGCCAAAACGTTCCCGATCAGATCCTGTCGCGCAGCGCGTACCAGTTGAGCGCGAGAAACAGGAGCGGGGCGCGGAAGCGTCGTCCGCCGGGAAAGGCCGGGATCTTGAGATCGGCCATCATCTTCAGCCGATCGCGATTGCCGGCGACCGCCTCGGCATAAAGCTTGCCCATGAAGTTCGACAGCATCACGCCATGACCGGAATAACCGCCGGAATAGATGATGTTCGGCATGACTTCGCGGATAAACGGTTTGCGCGGCATGGTGATGCCGACATAGCCGCCCCAGGCATGGGTGATCTCGACATCGCGCAGGGCGGGATAAAGCTCGGCGATCTGGCGCCGGATGCCGGATCCCAGGTCCGACGGATCCTGCTTGCCGTAGACCTCGCGGCCGCCGAACAAAAGCCGGCCATCCGCGGAGCGGCGGAAGTAGCGCACCACGAAGCGGGAATCGTCCACGGACTCGCCGCCGGGCAGAACGGGGCTGTCGTCGCCGAGCGGCGGCGTGGCGCCAATGAACGAGCCGATCGGCATGACATGCGCCGCACTCTTCGCCTCGAGATCGCCGCCATAGGCGTTGACGCCGAGCAGGCCCTTGGCGGCTGTGATCGTGCCATGCGCTGTTTTGACGATGACCTTGCCGTTCTCGCTCGAAACGCCGGTTGCACGCGTAGTCTCAAACAACTGCGCTCCGGCTTGCGCTGCCGCGCGCGCGGTGCCGACCACCAGTTTCAGGGGATTGATGTGGCCCGTGCCGGTGTCGCGCGCGCCGCCGAAATAGGCCTTGCTGCCAAGCCTGCGCGCCGTCTCGGCTTCGTCCATGAAAGTGAGATGCGGATAACCGAAGCGCTCGCCCATGAGATCGACATGCTTCTTGTAGACGTCGGCATAGCGCGGCTTGTGCGCCACCGAGAGCTGGCCCGGACGATAATCGATGTCGATCGCGTTGGCGGAAGCAAAATCCAGCAGATGCGCCTTGGCTTCTTCAGCTAGATCAAACAGCGCCTTGGCACGGGTAAAGCCGAGCTCTGCTTCCATCTCCTCCGGCCAGGATCGCTGACCCGTTCCAAGCTGTCCGCCATTGCGCCCCGAAGCGCCATCACCGAAGCGATGCGCTTCGATGAGCACGACATCGACACCGGCTTTAGCGAGATGTGCGGCTGCCGACAGACCGGTAAAGCCGCCGCCGACGATGACGACATCGGCAGTCTTGTCGCCGTCGAGCTGGGGATAGCTCGGTCGGTCAGGAAGGCTCGCTTCGTACCAGGAGAGGCCGGGGGAGATGGGGGAAGAGGTCATTGCGCGGGCAATATGGCAGTAAGGCAATAGGGCAGTATGTTCGTCATGACCTTGGCTCCGAGAGCTTACGGATAAGAAGGCGAATTAGCTTGCCGACACTTTCGGCCTGTTGGAGCAACGGCTCAATTTGCATGCGAGGTGACATTTGGACGCGTTGTGCAATCTGCAGGTGGGTTTCCAGCTCCTTCAAGGATCCTTGCGCGATCCGTAGGAACTGCTGGTATGAACCTCGATTCTCACGTCCGAAGCCCTCCGCGATGTTTGCAGGAACCGAAGTCGCTGCTCGTCTTGCTTGCGAGGTTAGACCGAACGTCTCGTCCCTTGGCCATGTCTTGGTAAGCGTATAAACAGCGACCACAAGATCCATTGCCTGCTGCCAAACAAGCAAATCCTTGTAGGACTGTATCGTTCCAGACATGTTCCTACTGCCCTACTGCCCTACTGCCCTACTCACCTATTCGCCTATTCGCCTATTCGCCTCACCCACCTCACACATTCAACAACAGATATTCCCGCTCCCAGGGGCTGATCACTTCCATGAAGGTCTCGAACTCGGCCTTCTTGATGGCGGCATAGGTGGTGACGAACTGGGCGCCGAGCAGGGCTTTCAGTTCCTCGTCGGCTTCGAACAGCTGAACGGATTCCAAGAGGCTGCGCGGCAGTTCGATGCGGTCGTCGTTGACGGTGCGGCCGACCGGTGCATCCGGTTTGATCTGGTTGCGCAGGCCGATCAAACCGCAGGCGAGCGAACCGGCCAGCGCGAGATAGGGGTTTGCGTCGGATGACGGGATGCGGTTTTCGACGCGGCGCGCGCCGGGATCCGAGCGCGGCACACGGAAGGCCGTGGTGCGGTTGTCGTAGCCCCACTTGGTGTTGACGGGGGCGGACGCCGCCTGCGTCAAACGGCGATACGAGTTCACATAAGGCGCAAACATTACCAGCGCGTTCGGCACATGCCGCTGCATGCCGCCGATGAAGTGGTGGAAGGCATCCGTTTCCGCGCCGTCGGCGGCGGCAAAGATGTTCTTGCCGGTTTTCCTGTCGATGATCGACTGATGGATATGCATGGCCGAACCCGGCTGGCCCTGAATGGGCTTGGCCATGAAGGTCGCATAGGTCTCGTGCTTAAGGGCTGCCTCGCGGATCGTGCGCTTGAACAGGAAGACCTGATCCGCCAGTTCCACGGGATCGCCATGGCGCAGATTGATCTCCAGCTGGCCCGCGCCTTCTTCGTGGATCAGCGTATCGATTTCGAGGCCCTGGCCTTCGGAGAAGTGGTAGATGTCGTCGATCAGCTCGTCGAACTCGTTGACGCCCGCGATCGAATAGCCCTGACCGCCGCCGATCGGTCGTCCCGAACGTCCAACTGGCGGGGTCAGCGGATAGTCGGGATCGGGGTTTTTGCGGACGAGGTAGAACTCGATTTCGGGCGCCACCACCGGTTTCCAGCCGAGTTCGGCATAAGCTTCCACCACGCGCTTCAACACGTTACGCGGCGTGAATTCCACGGCACGACCGTCCTGATGCACGAGATCGCAGATCACCTGCGCCGTTTGGTCGGTTTCCCAGGGCACGGCCGAAAGCGTGCTGAGATCGGGCATCAGCTTCAGGTCGCCATCATCTTCCGGATAGGTGAAGCCATTGCCGTCTTCGGGATAACCACCGGAGATCGTCGCCATGAACACGGCCGAGGGCAGGGCCAGCGACGTGTTGGAGGTGAACTTCTTCGACGGCATCATCTTGCCGCGCGCCACGCCGGCCTGATCGGGCGTGATGCACTCGATGTCCTCGATTCCACGCCATTCCAGCCAGTCCGTGGCTTCTTTCCAGGTCTTCACACCACGAAGGTTCTTCAGGAAGGCAGGCGGTTCGATGCGGCTGGCCTTTTTGGAGGACCTGGCATCTTTCTTGGCAACGGGCATCAATCACCGATCAGTTGGACTTGGCGACACTATAGCGGACGCGCGTCGGTGAATGGAAGGCGTGGCGACGCGCAAGGCAAACGGCGCGTTATCGAGGCGAGCGGATGGTGTCGGCTCGGGCCGCGCGCGGACTTACCGGCTTTGCCCGGCCAACTGGGATAAAGCCGCTTCCAGCCGCTCCGGCAGGATTGGCTTGCTCACCACCGCGTCGAACACGGGATGGCGGCGCGACTGCGCTTCCTTTGCCTGACCGGCGGACAGGTAAAGCAGGCGCGGATGACCCTGGCCGTTCTTCTGGCGGTTGTCGCGGATCACATCCAGAAGAGCATCATATTGGCGATCGTCGACGCCGCCATCGAGGATCACGATCATCGGCTTTAGAACCGGCAAACTGCGGATGGCGTCGTTCGGCGACAAGGCGACGGCGTGCAGCCTGGCACGCTGGGCGATGCGGGTGACGACAACCAGGTTCACTGGCACATCGCCCACGGCCACCACCGAAGGCTGAATCTCTGCTTTCGCATCATCGGGGAATCGGGCGGTCACCGGGAAGGTGGGTGCCACCAACTTGTCTTCAGACATACAGCAGGATCAGCCTTGCAATGGATGCGGTGCCGGCTGTTGCTGGCAGATCCGCTGAATGGAAGGCCGGAACTCTATTGAACAACAGTTGATCGTCAAGTGCGACAAAGGAATAAGGCTATTCAGGAAGTTCTAAAACACGGCAGCCTGCTGTATGTCTGCTCGTTTTACCGGTGGTTCAACTTCCCTGAACGTTCTCAACTCTTGGTGAATGTGGTCTGGTCAAGTGAAATGTCTTGCACCTCGACACCATCGCGCTCGCGCCTGGTCTCCAGGCGGATCGCTCGAACTCCTATGCGAAGGTTTAGTGAAAGGGGCGGAAATGCGGCGATTGGTTCTTGCCGCACCCGGCAAACGCCAATAGGCTCGGGTCAACGGATCCTTGAATGGAAGCGCTTCTACGCGGAAGGAATTGGAGAATCATGATGCATAAAACCCTCTGGCTTGCGGCTGCCGCTGTCCTTTTCACTGTGCCGGCCGGCGCCCAGGAGCGGGTTGTCAACGTTTACAACTGGTCGGACTATATCGATTCCTCGATCATCGATGAGTTCACCAAGGAAACGGGCATCAAGGTCGTTTACGACGTCTATGACTCCAACGAGATCCTGGAAACCAAGCTGCTGGCGGGCGGCAGCGGTTATGATGTGGTGGTGCCGACGGCCAGCCCGTTCCTGGCGCGCCAGATCCAGTCCGGCGTTTACCAGAAGCTCGACAAGTCGAAGCTGCCCAACCTCAAGAACATGTGGGACGTGGTGGAACAGCGCGTGGCCGCGTTTGATCCCGGCAACGAATATTCCGTCAGCTATATGTGGGGCACGACCGGCATCGGCTACAATGTCGAGAAGATCAAGGAAGCGCTCGGCACGGACACGATCGACAGCTGGGATGTGGTGTTCAAGCCGGAAACCATCGCCAAGCTGGCAGACTGCGGCGTGTATTTCATGGATTCGCCGACCGACGTTCTGCCGACGGTTCTGAACTATCTCGGTCTGGCGCCCGACAGCACCAACAGCGGAGACATCGCCAAGGCGCAGGAGCTGATGCTGTCGATCCGTCCGTCGATCCGCAAGTTCCATTCCTCGGAATACATCAACGCGCTGGCCAATGGCGACATCTGCCTGGCCGTGGGCTTTTCCGGCGATCTGTTCCAGGCCCGCGACCGTGCGGCCGAGGCCGGGCAGGGCGTCGAGATCAACTACGTCATCCCCAACGAAGGCGCGGAAATGTGGTTCGACCAGATGGCGATCCCTGCCGACGCCAGGCATGTCGACGAAGCGCATGAGTTCATCAACTACATGATGAAGCCGGAAGTGGCTGCAAAGGCGTCGAACTACGTGTTCTACGCCAATGGCAACAAGGCTTCGCAGCCGCTGCTCGACAAGGAAATCCTGGATGATCCCGCGATCTATCCGGATGAAGCCATGCTTGAGAAGCTGTTCACGGTGCAGCCCTATGATCCGCGCGCGCAGCGTCTCGTAACGCGCGCCTGGACGGCGATCGTTACGGGTCAATAAGACCACGTTTCGGGCGCGGCCGCCTTTCTGGCTGCCGCCCCAGTGACAAGGGCAATTGGTTGAGGTCGCGGACTTCAACCTCGCTGTCCGGCACTCTCGTGCCGGGAAGGTAGGACGTGCATGGCCGTGAAGTCGCTGAACAGTATCCGCCGCAACTTTTCGCCGTGGAACGATCCGGCTGCAAAGCCTTACATCCAGTTCGAAAACGTCACCAAGCGGTTCGGCGACTTCACGGCCGTCAACAACCTGTCGCTGACGATCTACGAGCGCGAATTCTACGCGCTGCTGGGTGCCTCGGGCTGCGGCAAGTCCACGCTTTTGCGGATGCTGGCTGGCTTCGACGAGCCGACGTCCGGGCGCATCCTGCTGGATGGACAGGATCTGCGCGGCGTGCCGCCGCACAAGCGGCCGGTGAACATGATGTTCCAGTCCTATGCGCTGTTTCCGCATATGAGTGTGGAAAAGAACATCGCCTTCGGTTTGAAGCAGGACGGCATGGCATCGGCCGATATCGCCAAGCGCGTGGCGGAGATGCTGAAGCTGGTGAAGCTCGAGCCTTTCGCCGAGCGCAAGCCGCATCAGCTGTCCGGTGGTCAGCGCCAGCGTGTGGCTTTGGCGCGATCGGTTGCCAAACGACCGAAGGTTCTTCTTCTGGATGAGCCGCTTGGCGCGCTGGACAAGAAGCTGCGCGAAGAAACGCAGTTCGAACTGATGGACCTGCAGCAGGATCTCGGTTTGACCTTTGTCGTGGTGACGCACGACCAGGAAGAAGCCATGACCATGGCCGACCGCATCGCCATTCTGGACAAGGGCGAGGTCATGCAGGTGGCGACGCCGCCCGAAATCTATGAAGCGCCGGCTTCGCGGTTCGTGGCGGATTTCGTGGGCAGCGTGAACCTGTTCGAGGCTACCGTGACGCAGCGCGATGAGCGCATGGCGGAGCTGCAGGCGGGTCCCGATCTGCGCATTCAAACATCCAATCCGGGTGAAGCGCAGCACAGCGCGACCGTAAACTATGCGGTCAGGCCGGAGAAAATCCGTGTGTCGTCGCGCGCGCCTGAAGATACGAGCGTCAACGCGGCTGAAGGAGAGGTGTTCGACATCGCCTATCTCGGCGACGTGACGATGTATAACGTGAAGCTCGACGATGGGCGGGTGGTAAAGGCGACGGTGATCAACAGCCAGCGCTTGGCGGACGATCCGCTGACCTGGGGTGACCGGGCCTGGATCTCGTTCAAGCCGGATGCCGGCATCGTGCTGACGCGCTGAGGCCGGCACGATGACCCAGACCTTCCCGCCCGGACCGGATCCCGCAATGCAGCCGCTTCCAAGAAAGGGTGCGGGCTTGCGGGGGATCATGCGTGGTTTGACGGCCAAGCTCGTGATCATCATCCCTTATGTCTGGCTGCTGATCCTTTTTCTTGTTCCGTTTCTGATCGTCGCCAAGATCTCGCTGTCGCAGATCGCCACTGCGATGCCGCCGTATCAGCCGGCTTTCGACGGGCTCGACGGTTTGTGGGCAAAGCTGAGCAGCTTCACCGTCGCCAACTATCTCTGGTTGACGGAAGACGCGCTTTACTTCAACGCCTACATATCCAGCCTCGTGATTGCCGGCGTTTCCACCGTTCTGACGCTGCTGGTCGGCTATCCCATGGCCTATGGCATGGCACGGGCACCGGCCACGATCCGGCCGACCTTGCTGATGCTCGTTATTCTGCCGTTCTGGACGAGCTTCCTGATCCGCGTTTACGCCTGGATCGGCATCCTCAAGCCCGAAGGTCTCCTGAACCAGTTCCTGCTTTGGACCGGTGTCATCGACACGCCGCTGCTGATTCTCAACACCCATACGGCGATCTATATCGGCATCGTTTACTCCTACCTGCCCTTCATGGTGCTGCCGCTTTATGCGGCGCTGGAAAAGATGGACCATTCCCTCGTGGAAGCCGCGCAGGATTTGGGCTGCACACCGACCGGCGCGTTCTGGAAGGTGACGTTCCCGCTGTCGCGGCCGGGCATCATCGCCGGCTGCATGCTGGTGTTCATTCCCGCGGTCGGTGAGTTCGTGATCCCCGATCTGCTTGGCGGCTCGCAAACGCTGATGATTGGCCGCACGCTTTGGAACGAGTTCTTCGCCAACCGCGATTGGCCGGTTGCCTCGGCGGTCGCGGTGATCCTGCTTCTTTTGCTGGTGGTGCCGATCATGTTGTTCCAGCAGGCGCAGGCGAAAACGCAGGAGGAGGGTCGATGAACGGGGCTGGCTGGAGCCGTTTCAACATCGCCTCGATCACGGCAGGCTTCGCCTTCCTGTATCTGCCGATCGTGTTGCTGATCATCTATTCCTTCAACGCGTCGCGGCTGGTGACGGTGTGGGCCGGGTTTTCCACGCAGTGGTATGTCGAGCTTTGGCACAACCAGGCGCTGCTCGATGCGGCCTGGGTTACGCTGCGCGTCGGCCTCGTTTCGGCATCGGCGGCGACTGTGCTCGGCACGATGGCAGCCTTGGCGCTCACCCGCTACACCCGCTTTCGCGGTAGGCTGCTGTTTTCGGGCATGGTGTTTGCGCCGCTGGTGATGCCGGAAGTGATTACCGGCCTGTCCCTGCTGCTCCTGTTCGTGGCGATCGGCATCGATCGCGGCATTATGACGGTGACGCTGGCCCACATCACCTTTTCCATGTGCTTCGTGGCGGTGGTCGTGCAATCGCGTTTGCTGACCTTCGACCGCTCCCTGGAAGAAGCGGCGATGGATCTGGGTGCGACGCCGGTGAAGACCTTCTTTGCGATCACTCTGCCGGTGATCGCGCCGGCCATCGTTTCGGGCTGGATGCTGGCTTTTACGCTGTCGCTGGATGATCTGGTGATTGCAAGCTTCACCTCCGGCCCAGGCGCCACGACGCTGCCGATGAAGATCTACAGCCAGGTGCGGCTTGGCGTGACGCCGGAGATCAACGCGATCTGCACCATCCTGATCGCCATCGTGGCAACAGGCGTGTTGATCGCTTCCGTGGTGAACAAGCGCCGCGAGGTTCAGCGCCGGCGCGACGAACAAACGGCACAGCGCGGCTGACAGGAACGCGCCGGTTTTATTGCAGCGGCGCGCGCATCGTCATCGAAGAAATGAAGGGCGCGTTCCAGGATCCGCCGACAAAGAAGCTCGCAAGCGGCATCTGCTGCGGCTCGTCCTGCGGCGGCGGCTCCGACGTCGTTGAAGACAAGGGCGGAGAGGGCCGCACGTCGCCGCTCAAGGCGAGGCCGCCGACATAGGGCACGAAGCCTTCGATCAGGATGCGGCGGTTGGTTGTGTCGACGGTGGCCTGGGTGATTTGTGCCATGCCATCATCCATCGTGGCCTTGAGCTGAGCGCCTTCGATGGCAAGCGTGCCGCTCGACACATCCTGCAGGGCAAAGAAGCCGCTATTGTTCAGGCGCTGGAGAAACTGGTCGAGGTTGAAGCGACGCAGCGTGCCGCGCGCAAAGCCGGCCGAAAAGGTGCCGTCGGCTGTTTGAAGAACGCGCTCCCAGGTTTCGCCTGTGCCCTTGAGCGTCAAGGACAGCGTTCCGAGCGAAGCGGGCAGCAGAGCCTGCAGACCCAGCGCATCACCGGCCGCCGTGCCGTCGAAGCCGGACGCCAGAAGGCTGAGATCAACCACTTCCTTGCCCGGCTCACGCGACGCGCGGATGCCGGCTTGCAGGGTGCCGCCAAAGGCCGTGGAATCGGAAATGTCGAGCACGGCCAAGCCAGGACGCACCTGCGCGGTGGCGGCGATCTCGCTCAGTGAAACAGGTCCGGCGCGCGCGGTGGAGGCCGACAGGCGCAGATCAAGCTTCATCCGGTTGATGGCCGCGGAAGGCTCAGTCCTGCCCGCTTCCATCTGCGGCAGGAGCGGCGAAAACACGCCGAGCATCGTTGGCAGATCAAGCACATCGAAGGCGAACGTGCCGGAGATGGCAGGGACCTCGTCTTCGAAGGACACATCGAAGCCGCCAATGCCCGTATTGCCTTCCAGAACAACCGACGCGCTCGAGAATTTCAGCCGTTCGGCCGAACCCGACAGCTGGCCGGAAAACTCCACCGCGCCCGGCGCCATGCCGGATGCCAGTTCGACCTGGAGCCAGTTCGCGGCACCGCTGGCCGATGGGGTGGAAAACTGCAGGATGCCGGTGATCAGCGCATCGGCGGACAGGCCGGCCGTACCGTCGAAGGACGCGTTCAAGGGTGGCGAGCGGAGTGACGCGCGCAGAACGGTCGTGCCGCCGGCCAGATGAAGCAGCGGCTGACCGGAGGCGAGTTCCAGCGACACGGTTTCGCCGCGCCACAGTCCCTGCGCCCTCAAAGATCCGCCGCGATTGAGCGATGGCCAGTTGAGCGAGCCGTTGAGGCCCGACGCGATCTCGCGTTCGGCGCCGGCTTCCTGCGTAAGCACGCTTGCATCCACGAAGTCGATCGTGCCGAGGTCGTTATCAGGCAGCTTGCTGAGATCGGGCGCGGTGGGATTGGCGTTGAGGGTCTGGCGCGCAGCTTCGATCGCGCGGGCAAGGCGGCCGCCGCGCGGGGTGGGCGGCAGATAGATGCCGGGCGCAACCGGCGCGACGCGCAGAACAGGCCGCACGAGGCGCAGCTGATCGAAGGTGATATCGCCGCGCAGGACATGCCAGGCCGACATTTCCATTTCGATGCGTTCGGCCTGCAGCACGGGCGCGCCATCCGCATCCCAGTCGGTGAAGCGAACATCGTGCAGCACCGCGCGCAATGTGGGCCAAACCTCGATCTCGGGCCGCGATCCCGCTTCCACCCGCATGCCACTCCAGGCGCCGAGTTCCTGCGCGATGCGATCGCGCACCAGATGGTTGGAGGCGGCAAAAGGCAAAGCCAGCACCACTGCGCCCGCAATCACGGCGATGACGAGCACCGTCCAGAGCGTTTTGCGGAGCGTAGGTCTGGGCATTATGCCTCTTGGGAAACGGGATATGCCCAGAAGGTAGGCATGCTTATGATCGTGTTGCGGGTGTAAAGGAGATTGCGGGCTTTTCAAGCAGGCGCTGTGCAAAGTGTTGTTTACGAGGGCGCTGAACCGCTCGCATCACGCTTCTTGCCGCCATTGAAGAGGCTTGGCATAACAGCGCCGATCAAATCCGGGAGCAAAGCAAATGGCAGGATCGCAGCCGCTGTGGAAGCCATCGCCTGAGAGCGTCGAGCATCATCCCGTCACGCGCTTCACCGCCGAGGCTGCCGGTCGCGCCAAGCGTGACCTTCCCGATTTCGACGCCCTGCATCGCTGGTCGATCGAGGAGCCGGAAGCCTTCTGGCAGCTGCTTTGGGATTTCACCGGCGTAGTGGGCGAGCCCGGCGAACGGGTGCTGGTGGATGGCGACAAGATGCCGGGCGCGCGCTTTTTTCCCGATGCGCGGCTGAACTATGCCGAAAACCTGCTGCGCCACACAGGCAGCAGCGAGGCGATCTGTTTTCGCGGCGAAAATAAGGTCGAGCGCCGGATGAGCTGGGACGAACTGCACGCGATGGTATCGCGCCTGCAGCAGTTGTTCGAGGCGCAGGGCGTGAAGACCGGCGACCGCGTGGCGGCGATGATGCCGAACATGCCCGAAACCATTGCCGTGATGCTGGCCGCAAGCTCGATCGGCGCGATCTTTTCGTCCTGTTCGCCCGATTTCGGCGTTCAAGGCGTGCTCGACCGCTTCGGCCAGATCGAGCCGGTGATCTTCGTGGCGCCGGATGCCTACTGGTACAACGGCAAGAAGAATGATCTCGGCGAGAAGGTCACGGCGATCGCGGCGCAGCTGCCGACCGTCAGGAAGATCCTGATCGTGGATTATCTCGGCGGCGCGAGCGATCTGGCCGAGACGATTCCCACGGCCGAGCCGTTCGACACGGCACTTGCCGAATACGCGGCCAAGCCCGTGCGCTTCGAGCGCCTGCCGTTCGCGCAGCCGCTTTACATCCTGTTTTCATCCGGCACGACCGGCATTCCCAAATGCATCGTGCATGGGGCCGGCGGCATTCTGTTGCAGCATCTGAAGGAGCATCAGCTGCATGGCGGCATTCGCGAAGGCGATCGCTTCTTTCAGTTCACGACCTGCGGCTGGATGATGTGGAACTGGCTGGTGACGGGCCTCGCCACCGGCGCGACGCTGATCCTGTATGACGGCTCGCCTTTTTATCCCGACGAAAAGGCGATGTTCGACCTCGCGGAAAGCGAGAAGGCGACTTATTTCGGCACCTCCGCCAAGTTCATCGACGCCGTGCGCAAGGCTGGTCTGCGGCCGATCGAAACGCATGATCTTTCGGCACTGCGCACCCTGTCTTCCACCGGCTCACCCCTTTCGCCGGAAGGGTTCGATTTCGTTTACGACGGCATCAAGAAGGACGTTCATCTGGCCTCCGTGTCGGGCGGAACCGATCTTTGCGCCTGCTTTGTGCTGGGCGTGCCGACAAAGCCGGTCTGGTCGGGCGAAATCCAGGGGCCGGGGCTCGGCATGGCCGTGGATGTCTGGGACGATGACGGCAAGCCGATCCGTTCTGAAAAGGGCGAGCTCGTTTGCACCAAACCGTTCCCGTCCATGCCCGTGATGTTCTGGGGCGATGCGGGTGGGCGCAAATATCACGAGGCCTATTTCGACCGCTTCCCCAATGTCTGGTGTCATGGCGACTTTGCCGAAATCACCGATCACGGCGGACTGATCATCCACGGGCGCTCGGATGCGACGCTGAACCCCGGCGGTGTACGCATCGGCACGGCTGAAATTTACAACGTCGTCGAGCAGATGCCGGAAGTGATCGAAGCGCTTTGCATCGGGCAGAGCTGGGACAATGACGTGCGCGTCGTTTTGTTCGTGCGACTGGCCGAAGGCGTCGTGCTGGATGCCGACCTCGAACAGCGCATAAAGACCAAGGTCCGCACAGGCGCCACGCCGCGCCATGTGCCGGCCAAGGTAGTGGCGGTCACCGACATCCCGCGCACCAAATCAGGCAAGATCGTGGAGCTTGCGGTGCGCCAGGTCGTGCATGGCGATGCGGTCCGAAACAAGGAAGCGCTCGCCAATCCGGAAGCGCTGGAGCTGTTCAAGGATAGGGAAGAGCTGGCAAGCTGAGGGTTAACGCGCTCTGACACCGCTGTTTACCACGTCGCAAGAGGTGGTACCGATCCGTAAACAGAATGGAAAACCGGTAAGGTCTTGTTAAGACCTGTGGGCGGATAGTGTGCGTGACTTGATGGAGCGATCCATTGCCCATGGCGGCTCGGAAATGAGCGGCTTCGGACATTTCAAGCCTCTCGTCGTGACAGCCTCATTCCAACTTACAAGCGCCTTCGGGCGCTTTTTCTTTGCGGGTCAGTCGGCCAGCACGCGCGTGGACGGGAAGGTGACTTCCACCAAGGTGCCGTCGCCCGGCCGTGAATTGATCACGAAACTCGCGCGGTTGGCTTCCACCATCGCCTTGGTGAGCGGCAAACCGAGCCCGGTGCCATCGCCGCGCGCCCGCTTGAGGGCGTTCAGCTGCTTGAAGGGCTTGAGCGCCTGGTCGATCTCGGCCGACGACATGCCGACGCCTGTATCGCGGATGCGCAGGATGACCTCGCCGGAGGTCTCATACACGGTCGAGACGATCACCTGTCCGCCGGCCTGCGTGTAGCGCACCGCGTTGGACAGAAGGTTGAGCGCGATCTGGCGCACGCTGCGCAGATCGGCCACGACATCGGGCAGGCGCGACGCGAAGGAAGAGCGGATGATGACGCGCTCGCGATTGGCTTGCGGCTGCATGATCGCGACGGCTTCCGACAGAGCGTCGTTCAGCGACACGGCGACATAAGACAGTTCCTGCTCGCCCGCCTCGATCTTGGAGATATCGAGCAGGTCGTTGACGAGGTCGAGCACGTGATTGCCGGAGCGGTTGATGTCGCGCAGATAATCGCGATAGCGCTCATTGCCGATGGCGCCGAAGCGCTCTTCCATCATCAGCTCGGAAAAGCCGATAATGGCGTTGAGCGGCGTACGGATCTCGTGACTGACGCGGGCGAGAAAGTCGCTTTTTTGCGACGACACCCGCTCAGCCTCGGCACGGGCATGGGTGAGTTCTTCTTCCGCGCGCTTCCATTGCGTTATTTCGCGCACCACGGCGCAAAAACCGCTGTCGCCGGGCAGGCGGCCGATGGTGATGAAAAGCGGAATGAAGCGGCCCTGCGCTTCACGCCCGATCACCTCGCGGCCATCGTTCAACACACTGGCTACGCCATTATCCGTGAGGCCGGTAAGATAATCCTTCACCGCGCGCTGGCTTTCGATCGCAAACAGCGAGGTAAAGGGCGTGCCTTCCACGCTGGCGGAATCAAAGCCGAACAGCGCTTCGGCCGGATGGCTGATGCTGCGGATCTGTGCCTGCCGGTCGATCAGGATAACGCCATCGGTCGCGGTATCGACGATGGCGCGCATTTCCTCGAGCAGTGCGCGGGTGCGGGCGAGTTCCTCGACAACGCCGGGATCGGCCACCGGCGCCGGCTCGACGGCGCGCGCCGGATGGGCGAAAGGCAGATGCGTGACATTGCTCGGCCGTTCCGGTTCGTCGGCCGGCTGTTCGGCTTCAAGCGGTGCTGGCTGCGCAACGATCTCGACGCGCCGCAAGGTCAGCATCAACGATTTGCCGCCGCCCCAGGGCACGGATTGCAGATGTGCCTGCACGGGGATTTCTTCGCCACCTTGCGTGCGCAGAACCTGGCAGCGACAGCCATCCTCGCCATCGGCCGCATCCACGAACAGCGCTTCCAGGCCGCCGGCTTGCGCAATGGCGTCCAGGTTAGCGTAGCCGGTCAGCGCGAAGAATTCGCGGTTGGCGAAATCCAGCCGGTCACCGGCATGGATGATCAACGGGATCGGCAGCGCTTCCACCAGCTCGATCTCGGCGGCACCCGGCGAAGGCTGCGACTCATCCTCGACCACGCTGACGGGGCTGATGTTTGAAGGCTCGGGCTCCTCGTGGACAGCGGCATCATCAGCCGCAGGCGTCTCGGAAAGGGCCGGCTCCGCCTCGACATCCAGCTCGACCGGCGCATCGGCAGCCAGGGGCTCGATCCCGACAAAGGTCTCGTCGACGATTTCGGAGGCTTCGGCGACGACTGGCCAATCATCTGCATCCGCAACAGGCGCGATATCCTCTGCCTCGGCCGTCTCGGCTTCCTCAACCGGGCTGACCGCCTGCTCGGCTTCCTCGCGAGCCTGCTCGAGACGGGACGCAACGGCATCTTCCGCCACGACCGTCTCGCTTTCCTCTGAAGAGGACGGTGTCAGGTGTTCCAGATACGGCACGAGCGGTGCGACCAAAGTCGATCGACGGCGGCTGCCGCCTTCGATGGCGGAGCGGGCAATCAGGTCCTCGTCATCGGTGGGATCATAGGTGGACGTGGCAGGCTCTGGCTCAAGTTCGGGCGCACTGACAATCGGCTCGTCGGGCTGGGCATGCTCCGCCTGATCCGGAGCCTCAGCGGCATCGTCTGCGACGTCGGGCATGACCGGCTCTTCGGCAACGATGGCAGCCGATTGCTGATCGCCGGTTTCCAGTGTTGCATCAGGTGCGCTCGCAGCGCTCTTATTGGCATCGGTCAGCGCTTCGGGTTGCTCCGGCTGCTTGTCCGGTGTTGCCTCGACAGGCGCTTCCGCAGCCTTGAGGCGCGTTCCAATTTCGCGAAAGGCGATGCGTTCGCTGTTGCTCAGCGCGGTACGCTCGGCCGAAGCCTGGCGATGTGCCGACAGCTGCACGATCTTTTCGTCGGAAACCGGAGCTTCGGTAATAGCTGTCGGCCGATCATCTTCGGCAAGCGGCGAGGGGAGGTCGGACGCAGGAGCCGGCACTTCGCTTGTCGCGGGTCGGTCGATGTCCGGTTCGGAAGCCGAGATCGCTTCACCTGTCGGCTCGGCTGGGGCAACCGCATCGGCAAGACGCGCCACGCCAAAGCCGCGGAACCCGTCGAACCGGCGCTCACGGTCATAGATCGGCAGCGCGGCAAGATCGACCGGCACCCGCAACGAACGGTCTGCCAGCGGCCACAATACGGAACGCCCGGACCACGTATCGCGCCGCTCCAGAAGACCGGTGATTTCGCCATCCGCATCGAAGCCAAGATCCGTAGCCACGTCGCGGAACGATCGGTTCATCACCGCCTCCGCATCGATGCCGAGCGCCTTCAGGAAGGGCTCGGATAATGCCGCGAAGCGCCCCTCGGCATCCGTGCGCCAGACGAAGCGAACGGGCGCTGCCGCAACTTGCGTTGCCTGGGCAACCGGCGCGGCTTGCTGCCCCTCGGGCACGATCTCTGCGGGTAACGGCCCGTCGTGATCCTGTTCATGCGCGGGTTCGGACGCAACCGCATCCGCTTCGCCGATCACGATCAGGAAATACAAAGCGGGCTCGTCGCCTACCCGTGCCAGCCCGGCCGGATAAAGATCCGAGCCGCCGCGCAGCCGCTTCTTGGCGACATGGGGCGGCGAACCGTTCGCAGCCGCAGCAAGCTCCGCCAGCGCATCTTGAGCGATGCCCGCGCGTTCGAAACCGGGCGTGGCGGCAAGAACGGCGCCATCTGCATCCAGCATGGCGACGAACTGGCCCTGTGTGCCAAAACCGGACACGGCGCGCTGCAACGACGCGCCGCCACCCGAGCGGCCGAACCCTTCGGGGAACGCAACCAGCAGCGCCTGCTCACCATCCGGCAGGGTCACTTCGCTGATCATGAGCTGGGTCAGCCGCGTCGTCAGAAGGCCGCCGAGGCGAATCGATACCGCTTTGTTGCGACCGATCTGGGGATAACCCGGCGTGGCCGCGATCTGACGGCGCGCCAAGGCCGGCAAGGGATTGTCAGCGCCGATCGCGGCTTCTATGCCGGAAAAACCAAGCGCTGCCGCGCCCGGACCATTCGTCCAGATGATCTCTTCCATCGAGCGGCTGAAGATCACCAGTGCTTCGCCGGCCGCAAAGCCGCCGCGCACAGGCTCCAAAGCCACCACATCAATGAAAGAATAAAGCTGATCCATAAGGCGCTCTGCGCGAAAGTCCTTTAACGCTTTATTAATAAAGACGGATCGGGACGAAATCCACAGGTCAGGCCATCTGCCCCCAGGCAATTGTCGTGTTGGTTAACGCGCCGACATGTCGTTTAGTTATGCGGCGCAGCATCCATGTTGCAACGCACAATAAGAAGTGCTAAAAGAAAAGGCATAAAGCCACCCAAATAAGTGGCACCGGAATGCAGTGAACACGATGAAGATCTAACCGTTCCAAGGAGAGCGTCATGTCCGATTCTGCCCGCAATACCGCTGATAACGTAGAATTCGCAACTTTCGAGGCCAATCGCGCCACCGACCAGTTCCGTGTCTTTGCTGAAAAGGGCGTTGAACAGTCGAAGGAAGCTTTTGCCCGTATGAAGCATGGTGCCGATGGCGCCCAGAAGGCATTCGAAGCCTCGTTCGAGAGCGCCCGCGCTGTGTCGAACGAACTATCCTTGAAGTCTCTTGCCGCCATGCGCGCCAGCACGGACCTTACCTTCTCGCACATGGAAGCGCTGCTTGGCGTGAAGTCGATCTCCGACTTCGCCGAACTGCAGACCAGCTTCATGCGCAAACAGGTCGAGTTGGCCGTGAACCAGGTGGAGGACGTGCAGACCGTGTCCTCGCGCGGCGCAGAAGATGTCGCCAAGCCGGTCAAGGACATCGTTGAACGCGCCTGGAGCGACCTCAAGGTCGCCTGAGGCTCTCGCGTCCTCGATACGAAACGCAAAAGGCCGGCTCGCAAGCCGGCTTTTTCTTTCGGTGGATTTCCTCCATCCCTTTGCCAACGAGGCTCTTGAAAACGGCCGGGATAATCGGTAGGGACGGTCGCACTGAACGGGCCTTGCGCAACGAGGCCGTCGGCACGCGGTTGTAGCTCAGTTGGTTAGAGCGCCGGATTGTGGATCCGGAGGTCGGTGGTTCGAGCCCACCCAACCGTACCACTATTTTCCAGATGATTTTGACTATCCGACTGCAAGCAGCAGGTCTGCGTTGTTGGCGGCTGCGCTTATTAGCTCCTAGCCATTCCCTCCCTCACTCATCCGTGTTGCGCGTCAAGGGTTGAACAGACGCATCCGGCATGCTGGAAGCGCTGGATGGTTGATCAGGACATTCGAGGATATTGCACGCTCTGCCGGTCGCGCTGTGGCACGATCAACAGAGTGGTGGACGGGAAGCTGGTGGCGGTTGCCAATGATCCGGAGCATCCCACCGGCAAGGCGACCTGTCCGAAAGGGCGGGCCGCGCCGGAGATCGTGCATGCTCCGGACCGCCTGCTTTATCCGATGAAGCGCACGCGGCCGAAGGGGGAGGCCGATCCGGGCTGGCAGCGGATTTCCTGGGACGAGGCGCTGGACACGATCGCAGACAGGCTCAGCCGCATCGCTGCCGAAAGCGGACCGGAAGCCGTGGCCTTCGAGGTGACGACGCCCAGCGGAACGCCGATCTCCGACAGCATCGACTGGATAGAACGTTTCATCCGGCTTTTCGGCAGCCCGAACACGATCTACGGCACCGAAATTTGTAACTGGCACAAGGATGTCGCGCACGCCTTCACCTTCGGCTGCGGAATGCCCACGGCCGACTATGCCCGCGCCGATCTCAACATCCTGTGGGGGCACAATCCCTCCAATGTCTGGCTTTCGCAGGCAGGCAGGCTTGCGGATGGGAGCGATCACTCGGCCAAGCTGCTGGTGATCGACCCTCGCGAAACGGCTCATGCCCGTCAGGCGGACCTTTGGCTGCGGGTGCGCCCCGGAACGGATGCTGCACTCGCGCTTGGCTTGATCCGGTGGATGATCCGCAACGACGCCTTTGATGCCGGCTTTGTGTCCCGATGGACGAATGCACCGCTGTTGATCGATCGCTCGACCGGCCACTTCATCAAGGCTGCAGAGGTGGTAGCCGGGGCGGTAGGGCACCTCGTCTTCGATCAGCGACGAGGGGCACCGGTTGCATGTGATCCATCTCATCCGAACGGCGATGCCGCACTGGACGGCGCGTTCAGCCTGACCACGCTCGACGGCCGGAGCCTTGTCGCACAGCCGGCTTTCGCGGCGCTTCGTGAAGCGTGTGAGCCTTACGATCCGCACCATGTTGAGCATGAAACGGGCATCGCACCCGAAGACCTCGAGCGCGCCGCACGCTTGATAGTCGATGCTGGGCCGAAGGTGGCCTACCACTCCTGGACGGGTGTGGGGCAGCAAGGCAATGCAACGCAGACCGAGCGTGCCATTGCCGTTCTTTACGCCCTGACCGGTGCTTTCGATCAGGTTGGCGGCAACCGCATCTACGGTCCGCTGCCGCAAAACAAGCTGAGCACCTTTGATCTTCTGGCGGACAGCCAGAAAAAGAAGGCGCTTGGCGTTAGGGAGCGTCCCGTCGGCCCTCCGGCATCCGGCTGGGTGCTGGCGAAGGACGTTTACAAGGCGATCCTGCATGCGGAACCCTATCCGGTTCGGGCCTTGTTCGGCTTTGGTGGAAACATGCTTGTTTCTCATCCCGGCGGCCGCACGGGCATTGAAGCTCTGCGGGCGCTTGAATTCCATGTCCATTGCGACCTCTTCCACACGCCCACCAACGCCTATGCGGACATCCTGCTTCCTGTCAGCAGCCCATGGGAGCATGAGGGGCTTCGGCTCGGCTTCGAGATCGACGAAAACGCAGCCGGCCACGTGCAATTGCGCCCGCAGATGGTGGCGCGACGCGGAGAAGCTCGCCCCGACTACGAGATCGTGGCGGCACTCGCGACACGGATGGGCCTGTCGCAGTCCTTTTTCGGCGGCAGCGTCGAAGCTGGCTGGAACCACATGCTGGAACCGCTCGGGCTCGATGTGGAAGCGCTGCGCAGCGCACCGGGCGGCGTGCGGCTGCCCTTGAACGCCGAGCCGCGCAAATATGAGGCGCAGGCGGCAAGCGGTAAGCGGCCTTTTGCAACGCCGACCGGTCTCGTTGAACTCTACAGCGAGCGACTGCTCGACAACGGCTATTCGCCGCTGCCGGTTCATGTGCCGGCGCGACCTGCAAACGGCGACTATGCGCTCCGGCTGGTGACGGCCAAGACCGGCGTTTATTGTCATTCCCAGCACCGCAATCTCCCGAGCCTGCGGCGCCGGGCGCCCGAGCCAACGGTGACGGTTCACCCGGCGCTGGCCGCGCGGCGGGGGCTGACGGAGGGGTCGCTTTGCGCGATCTGCACCGATCAAGGCGAGGTGCGGATGCGCCTGCGGCTTTCAAACAGCCTCGACGAAACCGTCGTGTCGGCCGATTACGGCTGGTGGCAGGCTGCGCCCGATCTTGGTCTGCCCGCTTACCCCATCACGGGCGAGGGGTCGGCCAACATCAACGCGATCATCGGCGATGGAGCGGTTGATCCGATCAGCGGATCGCTGCCTTTGCGAACGACACTTTGCGACATTCGTCCGGTGATCGGTAGCGAAACGGCCCCTTGGCACGGGTGGCGCCGTTTTGAAGTGGCTGCTGCGACGGTTGAAGCGGAAGATGCCCGCTCGATCGAACTGGTGCCCGCGGATGGTGAGGGGCTTCCTCCATTCAGGCCCGGTCAACATCTGATGGTTCGGCATGCAACGGATGATCAGGTGGCACGCGCTTATTCCCTTTCGGGAGCGAGCTTGTCCGATGAGCAGCGTTCCTATCGCATTACGGTGAAGCGTCAGGCCGGTAAGGATGATGCCGGTTTCGAATGGACTGGCGCGGTGTCCGACCACATCAATCGCATTCTCAAGCCGGGCGACACGCTTTGGCTGAAGGCACCGGCCGGCCGCTTCCTCTTGCCGACGCAACACACGCGGCCGATCGTGCTTTTTGCGGCCGGGATCGGGATCACGCCCTTTATCGGTTATCTCGAAACGCTCGCCGCGGGCGAGGGCAGTGCGATGCCGGAAGTGATCCTCGTATACGGCAACCGGAACAAGCGGGGGCATGCCTTCCGCAAGCGCATCCATGAGCTGGAAGCGCAGCTTCCCCGGCTCCGCGTCGTCAATCTCTACAGCCGGCCCGAGCCCGGGGATCAGGCGGGCGCGGATTACGATCGTGCCGGTCGGATCAACGCTGCCGCCATCGAGACGGACTGGATCGAACGCGGCGCGCGTTTCTATATGTGCGGCCCCGTTGCCATGATGCGGGAGATGCGGTCAGCCCTTGAAGATCGTGGGGTTCTGCCTTTCGAGATCCATTCCGAGACCTTCGCTTCGCCAACAGTGCCTCGGATGGATCCCGATGCGTGCCACTCGGTCGAGTTCAAGCGCAGCGGGGTCCGTGCGGATTGGACACCGTCAGCCGGCTCGGTCCTCGATCTGGCCGCGCGCAACGGCGTTGCCATGGCGAGCGGATGCCGCGTCGGGCAATGCGAGAGCTGTCTGGTGCGCTTGATCGAAGGCAGTGCGGTGCAGCCGGAGGGATTGCCCGAGACCGAGGAAGGCTTCTTCCTTGGATGCCAGATGATCCCCGCGAGCGATATCGTTGTTGATGCTTGAGGGCGGTGGAAGCCTTTCTTCGGTCCACGCAAACAGAGGGTCCTTGACCGGCTGTATAGATGGGTCGCGGTCAAACCTGGGGACAGCATTGCCTTTTCGCGCCGCAGCATTGGTTCATTGCAGCGCATCGGGCATGGTCATGCTCATCAAAATGAAGAGGTCTTTTCATGCTGCGCAATACGACGAACTTCTTTGTTCACGTCTTTGACCGCTATTTGCCCGACCCGCTGGTCATTGTCGTGTTCATCACGTTGTTCGTCTTTGGGGCGGGTATTGTAGGCGAGGGACAATCTCCTCTCGACATGCTGGCCTTCTGGCAGGACGGCTTCTGGGGCCTTCTCAGCTTCGCCATGCAGATGGCCCTGATCCTGGTACTCGGCTTTACCGTGGCGTCCGCGCCCTTGTTCACGCGGCTGGTCAACAAGATCGCCAGCGTCGCGACAACGCCTGGAAGCGCCATTCTGGTTGTCAGCTTCGTGTCGCTTGGAGCGAGCTGGTTGAACTGGGGCGTTGGGCTCGTTCTGGGCGCGATCCTGGGACGCGAGCTGGCCCGACGCGTGGCTGGTGTCGATTATCGCCTGCTGATTGCCAGCGCTTATTCGGGTTTTCTTCTGTGGCACGGCGGCTTTTCAGGCTCCATCCCCTTGCTCGTCGCCAATCCCGGGCACTTTCTTGAAGGCCAGATCGGTCTGATCTCGACCGATCGCACGATCTTTTCGCCGCTCAATCTCGGCATGGTTGCGGTTCTTCTTCTGGTCGTGCCGCTCGTGAACTGGGCCATGATGCGCGGCATCAAGGATCCCGTCACGGTTGATCAAACGCTTGTGGTCAACGAAGCACCGGCAAAAACGGCCGAAACGATCACGCGTCCGGCCGAACGGTTCGAATCCTCGCCTGTGGTGGCGTGGCTGATCGCAGCGATGGGCTTCGTCGCCATCTTCATCTACTGGTGGCGCGGCACCGGTGGCTTGAACCTGGACCTCGTCAACTTCATCCTCATCTTCCTCGGCATCGCCTTGCACGGCACGCTCCGGCGCTTCCTCGAGACTTTTTCGGAAGGTACCAAGGGGGCGGCCGCCGTTCTGATCCAGTTTCCGTTCTATGCGGGCATCATGGGGATGATGACGGGATCGGGCCTCACCGCCAGCATGTCCAACTTCTTCGTCAGCATCGCGACAGCCGACACCTTGCCGGTGCTCGCCTTCCTGGCGGCAGGTTTGGTCAACGTGTTTGTTCCATCAGGTGGTGGGCAGTGGGCGGTTCAGGGCCCCGTCATGATGGAAGCCGCACAGACCCTTCAGGCCGATCTTGGCCGCGTCGCACTGGCCGTTGCCTGGGGTGACGCCTGGACCAACATGATCCAGCCATTCTGGGCTCTCCCGGCACTCGCCATCGCCGGCCTGAAAGCCCGCGACATCATGGGTTTTTGCGTGATCATCCTGTTCGTTTCCGGCGTGATCATCGGAGGCAGCTTCTGGCTGTTCTGAAGCCGTCGCTACTGGCCGGCTGCTTCGGCCGGCCGATCAATCCTGCAAGTTCGACGGGGCGAATCTGAAGGTTCACCCCGTCAACATTCGTTTATCGGCGGGCGATCGACGTGCCGACATCCGGCTTCGTTGCCGTGCGCCGGTCTTGTCTTGGACCGGCTCGACCGCTCCTTAGGCTTCGAGCCCGGCGATTTCGCGTCGGAAGCCTTGGGTGATCTTGTCGCTTCGGATGCGCCAGGCCAGGATGTCGCTCAACAAGCTCATCTTGATCTGCGCGCAGGCCGGGTCCGACCACAGATTGCGGCGTTCGCCGGGATCTTCTTCCAGATCGTACAACTGCCCTTCTTCGAAATCGACATAATGCACGAGCTTCCAGCGGTCGCGCCGGATCATCGTCATATATTCGGTTTGTTCGAGGATCTTGTCGTCGGAATGCTCGGCGAAGACGCAGTCGCGCTGTTCTTCCTGTTCGCCGCGCAGATAAGGCTGCAGCGAACGCGCTTCCATCCATTCCGGCGGTGTCACACCGGCGGCTTCCAGGATGGTCGGACCGAAGTCGAACAGGGAAACGAGGTCATCCACCTTTACGCCCGCCTTCACGCCTGCGCCGAACACCAGGGCCGGCACCCGCACGCTTTGCTCATACATCGTCCATTTCTGCGAATGCCCGTGATCGTTGAGGCAATCACCGTGATCGGAGGTGAAGATGATCAGCGTGTTGTCGAGCACGCCGCGTTTTTCCAGGCTGTCGAGGATCTTGCCGACCTGCGTGTCGATCATCGAGACATTGGCATAGTAATGCGCGCGCTGGGCATGCAGCTGCTCGTCGGTCGGATCTGCGAGTTGCACGACGGCGTCATGGTCGTTGGCCTGATGATGGGCGCGAAGTTCGCGCATCGGCTGGACCTGGGTGTCGAGATCGTAATCGCGGATCGCCTTCGGCAGATCCTTGTCGATGTAGCGCTCGAGATAAGGTGCCGTGGGGTCATAGGGTGGATGCGGTCCGGGCATGCCGACCTGCAGGAAGAATGGCTCTTCCTTCTTGTCGGGATAGCGCTCGAGCCACATGCAGGCGAGGTCGGTGACGAACACGTCGGGATGCAGCTCTTCCGGCAGTTCCCAGGTAAAAGCGCCGAGCCGCTCGCGATAATCCTCGCGCCGGCGATAAGTGACGCGCGAGGGCTTTTCCTCGCCGCGGGTCCACAGCGCCTTGTCCCATTGATCGAGGTAGAAGGGCAGGTTCGGATGCGCCCGGTCCTTGTTTTCCACCACATGACGCTCGTGGAAGCCGAAGGCGCCTTCGATCGGCATCGTGTGCATCTTGCCCGTGTTCACGCAGCGATAGCCGGCCTTGTTCAGCAGGCTCACCCAGGACCACACCCACGGCTCGTCGTTGCGGAAAACGCCGTTGGTGTGCGGATACGTACCCGAGAAAAGCGAGGCACGCGACGGCGCGCAGGACGGCGACGTCACATACATATTGGTGAAGGTCGTACCGTTCTTGACGAGACGATCGAGGTTGGGTGTTTCCATATAGTCGTAGCCCAGCGCGTTGATCGTATCGATGCGCTGCTGGTCGGTGATGATGAAAACGATGTTCGGACGGGACTTGGTGTCCATGTTTGCTTATCCCTTCACCGCGCCGCCGAGCGACTGCACGATGTACTTGTTGGCAAGAATGATGACGGGAACGACGGGAAGCGTCAGCACGATGCTGGCAACCGCGATCGCACCCCAGTCGACGCTGGCGTAGGATACGAAGTTCATCACCGCGACAGGCGCCGTCACCGTTTCGGAACGGGTGATGATCAGCGCGAAGAAGAAGTCGTTCCAGGCAAGCAGGAAGGACAGGATCGCGGCCGCCACGATGCCGGGACGCGCGATCGGGATCATCACCTTGACCAGCGTCTTCCAGATCGACGCGCCGTCCATCAGGGCCGCTTCGATGACCTCGTTGGGGATCTGGTTGAAGGTCGTCCACATCGACCACACGACGAGCGGCAGCGTCAGCGACATGTAGGCGAAGATCAGGCCTGCATAGGTGTCGATCAAACCGCTGTTGATGTAGATCAAGAACAACGGGATCACGAAGCCGACCGGCGGCGCCATGCGCAGGAGAAGCAGCAGCCAGGAGGCCAGGAACTTGCCGGACAAGCGGCTCTTCGACAGCGCGAAGGCCGCGGGAATGCCCAGCAACAGGGCAAGCAGCGTGGAAGCGCCAGCGGTGATCGCGCTGTTCAACAAGGCGAATGGAAAGTTCGTGCCGATGATGGCGCTGTAATTCTCAAGCGTCAGCTCGAACGGGGTTTCCCAGATAGGCACGAAAAGCTGGGTCGCCGGCCGGAACGACAGGATCAGAACCCACAGGATAGGGAAAACGGCGAACACGGCGAAAGCCAGCATCATCAGGATGCCGAAGCCGCGCTTCAACTTGAAGGAGAAGGAGTCGTCACGCATCGGCCAGTCTCGCATTGCGCTTGGCGATATACAGACTGATCACGCCAGCGAAAAAGAACAGGAACATGGCAATGGCCGAGCCATAGCCGACATTGGAGCTCTGGAAGGTTTGCACATAGGCGTAGTAATTGGTCGCCTGCGTCGAACGCCCCGGTCCGCCATTGGTCAGAACGAAGATCAGCGGGAAGTGCTTCAGCGTTTCAATGAAGCGAAACAGCGCCACCATGGTCAAGGCAGGCACCAGCAGCGGCAGCGTGATGTAGAAGAATGCCCGGATCCGGGTCGCGCCATCCATTGCGGCGGCTTCATCGAGATCGGTGGAAATGCCCTGCAGCGCCGCCAGGATCAAAAGCATCACGAAGGGATAGGTCGTCCAGGTATCGGCGATCACGATCGCGGCGATGGCGCCTGTCTGCGTCGTCAGGATCGCCGGAATTTGGATGCCGAAGATCGCGAAAAAGGCGTTGATCGGCGACAGCGTCGGCGTGAACAGGGACAGCCAGACGAGCGCGGTGACGATTGCCGGCACGGCAAAGGGAATGACGAAGAAGCCGCGCGCCAGGCGCCAGCGCGGCACGATCTTTTCCAGACCGACGGCAACCAGCGTTCCCATGACGATCTGAACCGCGACGCCGATAAAGGAGAGCGCGCACATCACGTAGATGGACTCCATGAACCGGCCGTCGGTCCAAAGCCTTACGAAGTTCTGGAATCCGACCTCGCCGCGGAAGCCGCGAATGAGGTGGTAGTCGGTGAACGACAGCCCGATCATTCCGACGAGCGGAACAATGGCAAAGATGCCGACCGCCAGAAAGGTGGGGATGAGCATGCGCTTGTAAGCGCGCTCCAACTGAGCAGAAGCGCTCGCAGAGGCCATGGGGTACTCCGAAAAGGAAGAGGCCGGCCTTACCCTTGAGCGGAAAGGCCGGCCGATCGTACGGTTACTGGCTGTCGATGATGTCCGAGACTTCCTGATCGGCTTTCTCAAGCGCGGCTTCAGGCGTCACCAGGCCGTTCAACGCGCCATTGATGTTTTCACCAAGTGCGGCACCGATCTCGGGCCAGGTCGAGATCAGCGGACGATAATCGCCGCGTGCCTCGTTGAGAGCTTCGACGCGCAGATCAAGGAAGTTGGGCTGGATGCCGGAATATTTTTCCACAACTTCAGGAATGCTGGCGACGGAAGCGCGGGTGAAATCCGGATAGGCCTGATTGAGGGCGATCTTGGCCATGGTTTCCTTGCTCGTCGCCCACTGGATGAACTTGAACGAGGCTTCCGGATCTTTGGCATCGGACGGAACAGCGAGACCGTGCACGGCGATCGGCGGGAAACGGCCGGCCGGGCCCGATGGCGGCAGTGCCAGTTCGATATTATCCGCGACCGGGCTCTTTTCCTTGTCAACCAGCTGGCTGGTGATGGAGGTGCCGTCAACCGTCATGGCAACCTGACCACCCTGAACGGCGGCCACGATTTCGGGGAAGTTGAAGCGGCCAACGCCCTGCGGTCCGTATTTGGTGAGCAGTTCGATATAGACCTGAAGCGCCTTCAGGTTCTCGGGCGAGTTGATGGCCGGCGTGAGATCGCTCGGATAATCGGCAAAGAACTTGCCGCCATAGGCCCACATCAGCGCGGGAAAGACGAACATGTTGAAGCCCTGGCCGGGAGCCGCACGCAAGGCAATGGCTGCGGTTTCGGGCGTGTTGATTGCGGCCGCGACGCTCAGCATCTCGTCCCAGGTCTTGGGAGGCTGCTGTCCCTTGGCTTCGAGAATGTCCTTGCGATAGGCCAGGAGGCCGACCTCGGCAAAGAAGGGCAGCGCGTAGGTGTCGCCTTCGACCGCATAGGCTTCAAGCGGCCCCTTCAGGAAGTCATCCTTGTCTTCAAGGGCGTCGACCTGATCGGTGATCGGGTTGATCCAGCCTGCTTCCACCCAGCGCTGCACCTGGATTGCCGGCGTATGCACCACGTCGATATCGCCGGTACGGCCTGCGAAGGACAGGGTGATGCGGTTTTCGAACACATCCTGGCCGATGATTTCGATATCGGCCTTGATGCCGGTTTCCTTCTCGAAATCGCCAGCGAGCGCCTGCAGGCCGATCGTGGATGGCATGCCGAAAAGCAGAACCTTGAGGGTCTTTTCCTGCGCAAACGCTGCGCCGGATTGTAGTGCCATGGCACCGGCCAGGGCAGCCGCCATGAGGCGTCGGGTTGTCTTGAGATACATCTGGTTTTTTCCTCCCAGTTTGATGGTGTCGGGTCTTGGAATGTCAGCCGCCTCGGCCGGGCGCTGCGTGATGAACAGGCGGGCGACGGCGCTGCGTTTGTTCTTTGGCGACGATCTGCATCAGCCTGTCGCGCGCTTCATTGAGCGCTTCCCGATAGCGACCGATATGATCGTCGAGATCGTCGGTCTGGCGAACAGGCTCGGCAATGGCCAGCAGATGCAGGAAGCCGCTCTTGGGATCGCTGACCACTGTTGCGCAGCGGCGGATCCCGACATTGTTGCCCTCGAGGTCGAACTCGAAGTCGTCTTCGGCAGCGGCGGCTATGATCGAGCGCGCACGGTCCTCGGATAGCTGCTGAATGTCGCGTCCGGTGCGGAAATGCGTTTCATAAAAGCCGTCCATGTAGAACCGGGTCGCGAGCTCGTCGGGATCCAGACGGCTGAGATAAAGCCGCGACAGCGCGTCCAGTTCGTAGAGGCTGCGGCGAAAGCCGACATTCGCGCGAATGAAGACCGTCTGGTCCGGATGCTCCGTCTTGGAATGCCAAAGCAGTTCATGGCCGGCGACGACGACGATTTCCGCGGAGACCTGCAGCGTGTCCGTCAGTTGTTTGATCGTCCGGTCGAGCTCGGCAAGGTAGGATTCCGACATCGGAACGTTGCGGTTGAGGCGGAAATTGCGAACGCAATACTTTTCGCTGGTGCGAAACAGATAACCCCATTCGGACAGAATCCGGATGATCCGGTTCAGCGTCGCCGGCGACATTTTGCATTCACGCGCAATGTCGACCTGTTTGATCGGTCCTGGTCCTGCCGCCATGATATATTCCAGCACTTGCAGGGTTCGCTCCGTCGGCGTCATCGGGTCCATTTCATATTTGGAATTCGCAACTAGCAGATTTGGAATACTGCGTTAAGAGGATTCTCAGAGGAGGAACGATGTTTCCCCTGTGTGAGCCGGGTCAAACGAGCCGGCTTTCTGCTCCATGCGGAAACGGCGAGGCATCGAACCTATCCGGCAGGAATGATCTCAGGCGCACTTTGTTTTCGGCCAGGCCGGCCCATATCTCGAGTGAAATCCTCCAATCCAACAGGTGGCATGGCTCGAAGAACGCGTTGGAACGATGAACGAGATGGGCGCGGGGAAGAGGACGTGCCGCCGCCGCAGACCTGCTGGCTTTGTGGGCGGCCGCTCGGCAAGCGCGTGGAGTTGCACCACCCCGTCCCGAAAAGCAGGGGTGGGCGAACAACGGTGCCGGTGCACCCGATCTGCCATCGCACCCTGCACGCAACCTTCTCCAATGTGGAACTTGCCCGAATGGTTGAAGACGGCGTTCCCCTGGCGCAAGATCCTGCCATTGCACGCTTTCTGGCCTGGATCGCCAACAAGCCGCCTGACTTCAACGCACCGACCCGCAAGGCGCGGTGAGGCACTCTGCGTGGCATTCCGCTCTGTCATCTCTTGTCTGTTGGCGAACAAAGCGCATTGAACCCATTGAAGGGGATAGGCTATGCCGCGTGATTGACTATGATGATCGCAATTCCGCTGGTTCCGATGGATCAACGCAAACAGGATCAGGCAGGCAGGTTAGATGATGCACGGCCAACCGACCGCGACAAAGGCGACCTGGCTTTGACGGACACCGTTAAAGGGCCGGACAATGTCGAGCTGACATCGGATCCGCTGGCCGATGCACGCCTGGCGGCGATCGTCGAATCCTCGTTCGATGCGATCATCAGCAAGGATTTGAACAGCGTCATTCAGACATGGAATCCGGCTGCGACGCGGTTGTTCGGCTACACGGCCGAGGAAGCGGTCGGCCGCTCCATCACCATGCTGATCCCGCCCAATCTTCATGACGAGGAAACCGAGATCATCAGCCGCATCAAGCGCGGCGAACGGGTGGAAAGCGTTGAAACGATCCGCTGCCGCAAGGATGGATCGCCTGTTCATATCTCCATCACGGTCTCGCCCATACGCGATCGGATGGGCGTGATCGTCGGTGCTTCGAAGGTCGCGCGCGACATCAGCACGTCCAAGGAAAGCGAGCGCCGCATCCGGCTGCTGCTGCGCGAAATCAATCACCGGGTGAAGAACCAGTTCGCCGTGATCAACTCGATTATCCGCGAAACGGCAAAGGCGACCGCCGATCCCAAGGCGTTCGAAACCACCTTGCGCAACCGCATTCTGGCCCTGGCGCGCTCGCATGATCTTCTGGTGAGCTCGGAATGGTCGGGGGCGAGCCTGGCCGAACTGATCCAGCATCAGCTCGAACCTTATGGTCACGAGGAACAGGTCAAGCTTTCCGGTGAGCCGGTGCTGTTGCGGCCGAATGCCGTCCAGAACCTTGGCATGGCTTTTCACGAACTTGGAACGAACTCGGCGAAATATGGTGCTTTGTCGGGTGAGAATGGCCAGGTATCTGTGAGCTGGACGGTTGAGCGGGATGATGCCGGTGAGGAGATGTTTGCGCTCTCCTGGGATGAAGCCGTTCCCGACCTGCAAACGGAACCGAGCCAGACCACGCAACGCCGCGGCTTCGGCTCCGTGGTTCTGCTGCGGGTCGCACCGCAGTCGCTCGGCGGCTCGGCCACGATGGAACGCGCGGATGGCCGTGTCACCTGGCGCCTGCGTACGCCGCTGCTGAGCGTTCTCGACACGCAGGACGACAACGAGCACCCTGTTCCGCCACACGCGTGAGGAGGGCGGCTCGTCGAAGACGCGGGTCAGTTCATCTCGGTTTCGGAAAGACAGTCGTTCTGTACGATCCCTTCCATGGCCTGCAACATGGACAGCGCCAAAACAGGGCGGCTGAACCGCCGCGCCGCGCCGGCGCCATTCTCGGCCATCGTCATGCGCCAGGCCGGATCGTCGCGTAAGCGCAGGATGGCGTCAGTGAGGATCTGTGGGGCTTCCGGCGGGACCGTGACGCCGACCTTATAACGCGTGACGATATCAGCCGCTTCGCCTTCGACACCCAGCACAACCGGGATGCCGGTTGCCATGGCCTCAAACAGTTTCGACGGGATGACCGACCGAAACAGCGGATCGCGGCGCAAGTGGATGAGCGAACAATCGAGCAATGACCAGTAGCGGCTGACCTGATCCTTGGGCACGGTGTCGAGGAACAGGATGTTGTGCAGGCCTTCGGCTTGCGCGCGACGCTGCAGGGCGGCCTTTTCCTCGCCATCGCCCAGCATCAGAATGCGGACATCGTTCTCGCCGCGCTTCTGCAAAAGACGGGCTGCATCGAGAACGGTGTCCAATCCATGCGCCCGGCCATGCGTGCCGATGTATCCGGCGACGAAACAGGTGGCGAGACCAAGCCTGGCTTCGAATTGCGGATCTTTCTGCGCTGGCTCGAAGCGGTGGAGATCGACACCGTTCGTCACCACCGCGATCTTGGCGGGATCAACGCCGCGAGCCGTCAGGATGCGCTTGAAGGAATGGGTGACGGCAACGATCAGCGCGGCGCGGTGATACAAGAACAGCTCGACGCGGCTGAGCGCCCTGAGCACGAACTTGTTCTTCATGGCGCCGACAACCTGAATGGAGTGCGGCCACAGATCGCGCAGCTCGAACACAAAAGGCACGCGGCGCAACGCGCTGACCATCCAGGCAGCACACACGGTAAAGAATTGCGGCGATGTTCCCACGACAACGTGGATCTTGCGAACAAAGAAGGAAGCAAGAAAGGCCGTGATCATGAAGCTGAAGAAATCAAGGGTGCGAAAAAGGAAGCCCTGATTGGCGCAGATAAAGGTCCAGACGCGTATGACGCGAATACCGTCTATGATTTCCGTCTGCCAAAGGTGATTTCGGTAGCCGGGAAAGACTTCGCCGCGCGGAAAGTTCGGAACACCGGTGATGACCGTGACCTGGTGACCGGATTTCGCCCATTCTCGACAATGTTCAAAACTGCGACTGGCAGGCGCATTCACCTCGGGCATGAAATTGTCTGTGAGAAGCAGGATGTGCATGTCGCACGACGCCCTTTACGCAAAATACTCTGAAACTACTTACCAGCGTACTGTGACAAGCATGCCGAATTTTACAAGAGCCATGTTCATCCTCAAGCAAAGATGAGACGCAGCGTGGCCCGGTTGGTGGCGCAAGCGAGGGTGAGGCACTGGGCGGGCAGCGATACGCCGAAGCGGGGATGATGCGTGTACTGTTCGATGCGCGCACAGCCTTCCACTGCCTCCCATCGCAAAAGGAGGCAGCCATCTTGTTCGGCGAAGCCGCACTTGTCGTGCCCGTGCAGCTGAATGCCGGGCGCGAAGTGGTAGCGCGCTTCAGTTTGCTGTAATGGGCCTGAGACCCCGTCCTGGATGGTCAGCATTCCGGCACCAAGACGCCAGCGGCGGTGATGCAGGGGACTGCCGGGCAGGAAGCGATAGCCGTCGTGCGAGGCGGTGACATAGGTGTCGTGCTCGCCTTGGACGATATGCAGATCGCGCGGATAAGCGCGCCGACCAACCCGAAAGCCCGACCATACCTCGGACGAGTTGCGGCCATTGATCGTCAACGTGTTGTGCGCAGCCGTGCCGCGCTGGCGCAGCCGCTCGGGACCGGTGCCGTATTCGGACGTGCCGCTATTAACCAGCACGCGCTTGTTATCGAGCGAGAGTTCGAAGGAAAGCGTGTCGGCATGGGCATGACCCGGCTGATGCTCAGGCCCGACCTTCGCGGCGTCGATCAACAGAACGGCTGAACCGCGCGCGACGCGAAGGTAGCCGCTCTGCTTGAGATGCGTCACGCCGGTGGGGGTGGTTGCAGCCGAACCGAAGCCAAGACGCTCCGCATAAGCGTTCAGCGCTGTCGGCGCGGGTGCGATGCCGAGTACGGCATCGTTGAAGAAGGCGATGTCGCCATCGGGATGGCCGAGCGCTTTGAGCCATGCGCACATGGGACCAATCCGCGCTTCAATCTGTCTGCGCAAGGCGTCATCCGCGCCGAAGCAGCGCGTGAGGTTGGCGAGGTCGAGCAGATCCTCCAGCACGAGGGCATGATACATAGGGCTGAGTTCGTAATGACCGCCATCAGGCAGGATCTGGGCGGGCAATTGGCGCTGCAGGATTTGGCGGCCTTGCTTGAACCAGCCATCGGCTTCCGCGCTTTGGAAGAAGACACCGGCAAAGCACAGGGCTTTGGCGTTGGCGAGGAGATGATTGCCGGACAGGTGATGCTCGACTTGGCGCGAAAGCCAGCGCGTCTGAATGGCGAGGCTAACAAGGGCGTCGGCCGGCAAGGCGAAGCCGCCAAGCGCTGCCTTGATCCAGTTGACGATGCGCAAGGATGTCGGAAACGGCTCCCAGCCGGTGCCCTGGCCGGGCGGATTATGTCTGATCCAGTCACGGATCAGAGCCAGATGCCAGTCCCGCCGCGCATCCGCGTGTTCTGCGTTCAGATCGTCGAAGTAGTGAAGGTTATAGCGCCACAGCTTCGAGCGTGCGGGGTCATCCCAGCCGCCATCCGCTTGGTGGGGGTCGAGCAGGCCGCCTTCGTTGAGAAAGGTGAAGGCGCTCGGACCGGTCATGGCTGGCAACCGCTGAGCCGGGTTCCGCCAAACACCGACCGGGACACGCAAGGGTGGGGCTGGGCGCAGGTCGGGTCGCGGCCGGTAAAGGCGAAACCAGACGCGGCCAAAAATCTGTCGCGCTGTGAGATGCCGGATCGTGCGCCAATAAAGGCCGGGTGTGTGCATCAAGGGGCCAGCAAGCGGGCGAGGGCCGAAACGATGCGCTGGCCGGCCTGTCCGTCCCAGAGTGGCGGAATGGCGCCGGTCTTCCATCGCCCCGCGAACAGGCGATCAAGCGCTTCGATCAAGCGGGCAGGATCGGTGCCCAGCACTTCATTGGTGCCGATCGTCACCGTTTCCGGACGTTCGGTGGTGGTGCGCAGGGTCATGCAGGGGACATGCAGAACCGTCGCTTCTTCGGTGACGCCACCGGAATCCGTTATCACGGCCTTGGCGTGCCGCACCAAACAGTTGAACGCGAGGTAAGGTTGCGGTGCGACGGCATGGATGCTGGCTGGCAGCGTGTCGATGGCCGCCAGCATCCGCTTCGTGCGGGGATGAACGGGGAAGATCACCGGCAAACCGCGCGTGGCCGTGGCGATCTGATCGAGCAACGCGCTAAGCGCGCGGGGATCATCCACGTTGGGCGGCCTGTGCAGGGTCAGCACGACATAGTTTTGCGGCGCCAGATTGAGACTGTGCCAGAAAGGCGGCGATGTCAGCCGGTCGAGATTAACCAGAAGCGTGTCGATCATCGTGTTGCCGACGAAGATGATCCGCTCCGATGCCACGCCGCTGGCAATAAGGTTTTCGTTGGCGTGCTCGCTGGTGGTGAAGAACCAGTTGGTGATGGCGTCGGTCGCCAGCCGGTTGTTTTCTTCCGGCATGGTCCAGTCGCCCGACCGGATGCCGCCTTCGACATGGCCGACGGGAATGCCGGCTTTGCGCGCAGTGAGTGCGCAGGCGATGGTGGAGGTGACGTCGCCCACGACGAGACAACAGTCGCTCGGCGCCTGACCCAGCAGCGTCTCATAGCCGATCATGATCGCACCCGTCTGCTCGGCCGGCGTGCCGGGTCCGGCACCCAGATTGATGTCCGGATCGGGCAGGCCAAGTTCGTCGAAGAAGCTTTGCGACAGCGCGGCATCGTAATGCTGGCCGGTATGAACGAGGCGATAGCGCAAGGGGCCGCCGGCTGCGCGATGCGTCTCCAACGCTTGAATGATCGGCGCAATCTTCACGAAGTTCGGCCGGGCACCGGCAATGATGTCGATCAGCGGCATGGATCAGCGAAGCTGGGCTGCAAGGTCGATCGTGACCGCGCTGACGTCGATTAGCTCTTCAAACGGGATGGGCGCAGGGCTGCCCGTTTCCGCCGCAGTCACGAAGGCGTGGACGCAAGCCATCTGCCCTTTGTCCTGCCGCCACAAGCGCATCGGCTTGATGCCGCGCCAGTTGTGCGCAACCAGCCTGCGGAAGTTGTCGAGCACCAGGATCGAGCCGCCGCAGAACACTTCGAGCCGTTCCTTGGGAAAGGCGCGCGCACCATTGGCAAGGTAATGGATCGTGCCGGTGGCGCCGTTTTGGAAGGCAAGTTGCAGATGTGCGGTATCGCCGCGCCCGCTCGCCACCGCCTGGCTGATCGAACTGCCGGCCAGATGACGCAGCAGATCCACGAAATGACAGGCTTCGCCGATGATCCGGCCGCCTTCGTCTCCGCTTTGCGTCCAATGATCTCTGGGAAGCGCACCGGCATTCACGGTCATGATGAAGGCCGCCGGTTCGGAGCGCGCTGCGAGTGCCTTTTTGAGCGCAACGACATGGGGCGCGAAACGGCGGTTGAAGCCCACAGTGAGCAAGGGATGGCGCTCGAGCGAACGACTGTTCTGCCAGCTGTCTTTGATTTGCGAGAGTTCGGCATGGTCCAGCGCCAGCGGTTTTTCCACGAACACGTGTTTTCCCGCGCTTAAGGCAGCGCAGGTCAAGGCGGCATGGCTGGAATGGCGCGTGGCGATCACCACAGCGTCGATCTGGGGATCGTTGATCAGGGCATGCGCGTCGGTGGTAGCGCGTCCGATGGCGAATTTGCGCTGAACATGCAGACCGCTGATGCCGCTGTTGGATGCGACCATGTCCAGGCGCGCGCCGGCTTTTTGCAGGGCAGGCAGGAGGGTGCTTGTTGCATAAGCGCCGGCACCGATGATGCCGACGCGCGGTGCTCCGGTGGTGGGTGTGGGGAGGGGGTGCAGAATAGCCGGGGCGGAAAATGCGGTCGGATTGTCTTCGCCAAAATCGAGCAGCACGCCAAGCGTGGGCGTGTCGCTGTCGAGCAGCTGGTAGGCCCGTTCGGCCTCGGCGATGGGGAAGCGATGCGAGATCAGCGGCGCAACATCGATCCGGCCATCCGCCATCATGTCGAGCACGGCTTCAAAGTTGCGTTGCGCGGTCCAGCGGACGAAGCCGGCTGGGTAATCCTGTCCGTGCGTTTCGTAGGCGGGATCATAACGGCCCGGTCCGTAGGAGCAGGACACCTGGAAGGACAGCTCCTTTTCGTAGAAGTCCGCCCGCGACAGCTGCAGTCCCGTGACGCCGACGAGCACAATGCGGGCGCGCTTGCGGCACATGGCGGCGGCTTGGCGTACCGGCGCGCTGTCTTCGGTGGACACGGCAATGATGACGGCATCGACGCCGCGTCCGCGCGAAAAGCGCAGGGCTTCGCGCAGCGGGTCGCCGCCTGAGACGAGATCGATGACCTCGGCACCGAAGCTGCGGGCAAGCGCCAGGCGCTCGGGATCGGGATCAAGGCCGAGAACGCGGCAGCCCTGGGCGCGCAGGAGCTGCACCGTCAGAAGCCCGATCAGGCCGAGACCGATCACCGCAATGCTCTCGCCAAGTGTGGGCTCCGCCAGCCGGATGCCTTGCAAGGCGATGGCACCCAACACGGTGAAGGCCGCAGATTCATCGGCAACGCCATCCGGCACCTTGGCGCTAAGGTTGGCAGAAACAGCCACGATGCCGGCATGACCGCCATTGGAAGCGATGCGGTCGCCTCGGCGGAAATCGCTGACACCAGATCCGGCTTCCATGACTGTGCCGACATTGCAGTAACCGAGCGCCAGCGGCTGATCGAGCTTGGCGCGCACGGCCGATAGCGTCGGTAGAACACCATCTACACGGGCTTTTTGCAGAACCTGGCGGACGCGCTCGGGCTGCGATCGCGCCTTGTTGAGGAGGCTGGCTTTGCCGAACTGAAGCAGCATGCGCTCGGTGCCCGCCGAGACCAGCGTGCGCGATGTGCGCACCAGAACCTGATGCGGCCCGCACTTGGGCGCGGCCGCCTCGGCAACCTCCGTTCGGCCATTGCCGAGATGTTGAAGCACCACCCTCATGCGAGCGATCGTGGCCCCCCGACCCATCCCCAGCAACTATGAGGAAGTCACTATATGCAACGCGGGGATGCATCAAGTAAGACGAAGTGTCTAGGTTTCTGATGATGCTTGGGCGGTAGCAAAATTTCGCCGCTGTTGAGCAGTTTTAACTTGCCTGCGAATAGACTTTCGTAGCCGGATTCTCATGAGCATGATGGAGAGTGCATTGGGTCTTCTACCTTGCTGAGCAAGATCGGCCGCAACCTCGGCGTTCAGATCCTTGCGCTGGCCGTGACCTTTCTCGACCGCTTCGTCGTGGTTGGGTTGTTGCTCCATCAATGGGGAGCAACGCTCTATTCGGACTGGGTGGTGCTCTTGTCCGCAGCCGGTTTGCTGCAGCTGGGCGAGCTCGGCCTCAATATCTATTATGGCAATGTGTGGCAGCGGGCGGCGTCGCTTGGTGACCCAAATGGCTTTGCTCGAATGCTGCGCGTGGCGCTCGGCATGGCTGCAATGCAGGCGCTCGTTCTGTTTGGGGCGGCTTTGGTTTTTCTAGCCGCAGCGGATCTGCCAGGGCACTCGACGGGTCTGAGCGAGAACGAAGCCAGGCTGATCTTTCTGCTGCTTGCAGCCTTCAGCATTCTCGCAGTGGTGCGGGGAAGCTTGTCGCAGCTTTATCGGGGACACGGCCACTATGCGCGTGGCATGATCGTTACGCTGATAGGTACGCTGGCTTTGCTGTTCGCAACAGCGCTTGTCGCATTCGCAGGGGGCGGACCGATTGCGTTGGCAGGCGCTTACCTTGTTTGCCAAGTGCTGTTCGGCATCGGGCTTATGCTCTGGGATCTGAAGCGATGCTTTCCCGAACTGCGGTTTGTGCCGGCATGGCCGCTCGGGCGCGAGTGGCGGGACGCCTGGCGCAATGCGCGGTGGCTTGCCCTCGAACAATGTGCACCGGTGCTTTGGCTGCAAACACCGATCCTGCTTCTCGGGCTGGCTGGAATAAGCGGCGCGTCACTCGTGGGATTTGTGCTGGTGCGCACGCTGGTCGGCTTTGCACGTCAGCTTGCCACGATGCTGTCCATCGCACTTGGCGTTGAACTTGCCGGGCAGATGCATACGGCGTCCGAAACTGTGATGCAGCCGATCGCACAAGCCGGGCGGCTGCTTTCGGTTATGGCTGGTGTGTTTGGTGCGGCGGTGTGGGTGTTCGGAGCGCCACTATTGGCTCGCTGGACCGGCGATCAAGCCGCTTACGACCCGTTCGTACTGGCTTGGCTGGTGCTTGGCAGCTGGGTGGCTGCGCCTGCCGCACCCATCGCAAAGCTGCTCGCTTTCACCAATCGCGCCAAGCCCAATGCGGCCGCATGGACGGTGCAGCTCGTGTCCGGATTGGGTCTCGCAGCCGTGTTCGTTCAACCATTCGGCGCTGCGGGTGTGGCGGCCGGATTGGCTATCGGCGAGATACTGGGGATGGGAATGGTCTTGCCCTGGCTTGCAGGGCGGTTCCTCGCTGTGCCGAGCCGTTACTGGCTGACCTGCGGCATGGGCCTGAGTGCGAGCGTGTTGTGGTGCCTCATCATCGGTGCGGCGGTGATCCAGCTGATCGGGCTTGCGGACATCCTGCAGATGCTGATTGCCTTGATCATCTGGAGCCTGCTGGGTGCTCTGCCGCCTTTGCTGCTGGCTATGCCCATGCAAGTGCGTTCCCGCATCTGGCAGGCTTCAGGGCTGCAGAAGATCTTCGATCAAAGGCAGGAAGCGTGAGCGCAGGCGGGATGGGCGGTAGTGGGCGTGCCAGCGTTGGCGCCCCGCTTCGCCCATGCGCCGGCGTAAGGCCGGGTCGGACAAAAGGGTGATCAAGCGCTGCGCGAGTTCGCCTGGGCGATCGAGGTCGACATTGAAGCCGGTTTCGTCGTTGATGTTGACCTCCTTCGCGCCGTCATGGATCGAAGCGATCACGGGAAGGCCCTGGCGCATGGCTTCGATGTAAACGAGGCCGAAGCCTTCGCCGCGGCTGGGCATGGCGAAGATGGAAGCGTCGCGCCAGAGTGCGGCCAGGTCGGCGTCGGCGACGAAGCCACGAATGTCGATCGATGCCGCAGCTGGAGATGCGGCGGCGAGGCTGCGCAGGACGGGAACGCCTGAACCGCCGCCGGCGACGACCAGATGGGCATCCGGCACGGCGGCAATCACGGCGGGCCAGGCTTCGATCAGCGCATCATGGCCCTTGTAGTTCTCGGCAGCGTCGATGCGGCCGACGATCAGCACGTTGAGCGGCCCGTTTTCGCGGTCGATTGCTGGCGCGGGTTCATCGGTTTCGGTAGCGAGCGGACAGATGCGGGCGTGCGGCAGCGGACCATGCAGCGCTTCATGGCGCGACAACGTGTTTTGCGACACAACGATGGCGCGTCTTGCGCGGTGAAGGGCACGCAGCGCAGGCGGCTTCAGCGCATCCCACACTTCGGTTCCATGCATCCAGATCACGGACGGGCGTTTGAGCCAGCAGGGATGGGCGCGTGCCAAACCGGCGCTGTCGTAGAGGCAGAGATCGGCCTGGATCGCCGCGCGCTGGATGGCTGCCACGAAGCGAAGCTTGGAACCGTCGGCTGCGCTGTTTCCCGATGGTGCATCAGCGTCGAGATAGCTGATGATCCTGACCTGATGACCGGCGTCGCGCAGGATTTGCGCCGATACGCGCGAAACCTGGGCGATGCCGCCGCCCGGTGCAAGCGTTGCCGTACCGAGGAGGATGCGCGCCATCAGATCCGCCGGGCGGCGACAACGAAAAGCGTGTCGCTGTAACGTTCAAGACCAAGGGCGCGCAGGATGGGCGATAGAACCGGCGCGCGGGCATAGAAGCGGTGCTCGTTCAAACAAAAACCGCGCTGGCGCAGACCGTGCTCGATATCCACCAAGCGCGGCACGGCGCGGACGTGGCGATAATAAGCGGGGCGGCCGGTGAGGCGGAACATGGTGCGTTCGGTGCGGCGATAAAGACTTTGACCGTTGGGCATGGACAACAGGATCGTGCCTGATGGCGCGAGGGATGCTGCCAGCCAATCGAAGGCCGCCCACCAGTCATCCAGATATTCCATCACGCTGGAGCAAAGGATGAGATCAAAAGAGCGTTCTTGCAGAAGGGTCGGATCGCCCATCTCAGCAAGTTGCAGCTCGACCTTGCCTGCCGTTTGTCCGTGCAGGCTCTCCGCGGCCAAATTCAGCATGGCGGGACTGGCATCGAAGGCAAGTACATGCGCGCCCCGGTCCGCAGCCAAAGCGGCCATGACGCCACTGCCGCATCCCGCATCGAGCGCATGGCCGCCCGGCTTGGTGTAGCGCGCGATCAAATCGCGCCAGACGGCTTCGCGCTCGCGAAAAGCGGGGGAATGCCGGTAGCGATCGGCGAAGCTGCGGGCGATCGTTGTATGCCAGGCTATGGCGTCGCTCATTGGATGGCTCGGGAAAGAGGTGCAGGGCTCGAGCCGACCAGGTCGCAAACCAAAGGCGTGGCGATGCGGGCGACGGCATAAACGAGCAGGATGGTGAGTGTACTGGCCACCACATCGCCGGCAATCAAACCGTCCATGCGCGCGCCCATGTAAAGGCCGAGGAAAACGGCCGGAAAATGCAGCCACTCACCGTTGCGCAAGGTCCAGAGCGTGTAGCGGCCGGTGGCGAAGAAGATCAGGCCGAGCGGGATCATGACAACAGGCACGCCGAGCCAGCCGAGGTTCCAATAGGCTTCGGCGAAGTAGCCCATCCAGGTCGAGGACGTGTCGGAACCGGTCAGCAGCTCGGTATAGGACTGGCCCATGTCGAAAAGCGGTTTGTCGGGCCAGAGAAGGCGCGGGATGAAAACGAGGGGGACATAGCTCAGGGAATTGCCGGGTTGCCCGGCATCATACATTGCCATCGCAGGTGCTGCGGCATGAACATAGGCGATGCGCACCAAGGCGCCCTGGAACTCGGCCTGATCGTCGTCACGGGGATCGGCCAGAACGCCGCTCAGGATCGCCAGCCGTTCTCCAAAAGATGCGCTGCGGATCGTGCCGTAACGCGCGATGAGCTCTGCCCGTCCCGCTGCCGTCACGGATTGCAGAACGGGAAAAAGGGCGGCCAGGAGCACAACGGCGAGTGCCGCACGCTTGAAGGTGAAGCGATGCTGCAGGACGGCCAGCACGAGCATGAGAATGGGCAACAGCGCCTCGCCCTTGCTGAAGCGCAGGAAGCCGAAAAAGGCATCCAGTAATACGAGGCCAGCGAGTGGGATGATCCAGCCCGGCCGATGCCGCAGGGTCCAGCTGACGAGAAGAAAGATGGAAACGGGGGCCAGCCAGACGAGTTGGGTCAGCACGCCCGGCAACACCGCGTTCTCGCCGAAGGCGCCCATCGCATTGGGAAAGATCACGAGATATTTGGTGGCAAAGCCCGGAAGGCCGAACAGGAAAGCGGCAGCCAGCATCAGCCGGTCGTCACCCTTTTGTGGCTCGCAAGAACGCTGCGGCCAAAGCTGACTGGCGAAGGCAACGGTGCCGAGGATCACCAGACTGCACATGGTCGCGAGCAGGTTGAACCGGGCAATCTCGGCATCCGATGCGGCAAAGAAATCGCGCAGCATGGTCAGCATGATTTCGTTCATGAACCGGTGCGCAAGGGAGCCGATACCGAAGTAAACGGCCGTGGACAAGCGCATCCAGAACAAACCGGTCCAAAGAGCCAGCGGCTCGCGCTGAACGGCATGGATTGCGCCGGCGCTCAAGACGCTGGCAAGCCCGAGCGGAACGATGATGGTGGCGTGGAAAGCGGCGCCGGTGTCATCCAGCAAACCCACGAAAAGCGCGAAGCCAAGGAGCCCGGCAAGCGCCCACAACTCCCAGGGCTGAACCTCGGACGCCGCGATGCGCAAAGGGGAAGCGGATGCGGCAGTCATCTGGGTCCATCGAAAGGTCATGATTATCCTGCCGCAAGTACAGCGACAGATCAACCGTCGTCCGCGGAGCGTGGCTGAAGATTAAGTGGATGGATGTCTCTTAGAACGCCGCGTCCGCGTGCTTTCGACGAAATTCTATCCACGGGGGTCCAACCTGCACCCATGCTTGAGGCAAAGCAGCTGCAGGACAACCGACATGACCGAGATTTCGCCGAACCTTCTCCTTCCCTACATCATGCCCTCGCAGGCGCAGAAGCATGTCATGCATAATGAAGCGGTTCGCGCGCTCGATGCGCTGACGCAGATCGCGGTCCACGATCGTGACCGGATGGCGCCGCCTGCCGATCCCCGCGATGGCGATCGCTACATCGTGCCGGCTGGCGCAACCGACGCGTGGAGCAGCAGGGATGGGCATATCGCAGCCTGGCAGGACGGCGCATGGGCGTTTTATAGGCCGGGCGAGGGGTGGCTCGCCTGGGTGATCGACGAGGCGCGGCTTCTGGTGCGCCGGGGAAGCGAATGGCTCGATCTACCGAGCAGCGGCGGTGGTGGTGGTGGCGGCACCGGTGGCAGTGGCGATATTGCGGGTGTGATCAGCCACATGATCAGCGCTGCCGGCCTGATCTATCGCAACGATCCGAGCGCAGTCTTGGGCACGGGCGGCTACAAGTGGAGCACCTATTATCAGGCCGCGTCCTGGACCAACGGGCCGGCAACCGAGCCAAGCTATATCGACGATGTCTGGGCGTCCGGCATCAATATGGCGGGCGTCGGTGTACGCGCCGACATGGACCGGCAATATGCGGCCTGGCATCTGGAATCGAAGTTTTACTCCAATCCCCAGCAGGCCAGCCCGTGGACGGAAAACTTCCTGGATGTGGTCGACAAAAATGGTGGTGTCCGGCGTCCGATCGGCTGGGTCGGCGCGCATGACGGTTCGTATGGCAATGTCACGCTGGCGCAGTCGCTGCTGCTTTTGCAGAGTCATAATCACCAGCCGAAGATCGACCTGAACTTCGAAACCAATGCGGCCATGGTTTATGACGGGCTGGTCACGAGCTACCTCGCCAACAATGTGCCGCCGCATCGCCAGCGCAACGGCGCCAATACGGCAACGCTGCCGCTGCCATATCTGGACGATGCCGACAATCTCGTTCTGGCGCGGCCGCTGACGCAGGCGCTGACTGCCGGATCGAAGAACGCGTCCGGCCTGCGATCGCGCACGCGGGGCTTCAATACCGATGCATTTTATGCCGAAGCGCCTGGTGGGCTGGCGGCGAGCTTCGCTTTGTCTTGCGGCGTGACCCAGGCGGCCAGTTCTGTCTTCGCGGTGACGGCCAATGGCACGACCAGCGTCACGGCGGCCGCCGGTCTGGTGGATGAAGCGCAGATCGGGCGCACGATCACGGGCGCAAACGTTCCGGCCAATACCCGCATCATCGACGTGATCGACGCAACGACGTTCAAGACGAGCAACGCCCTGCCGGCCAGCGTCACATCCCTTACGATGAGCGCGCGCACCAAGCGCTCGGTGGAATACAGCGTCGATAATGCCGGCGTGGTGACCTACGATTATTCCGGCAGCTTCATTTTCCGCGACAAGAACGCATCCTATGGTTTCGGGCTGCACATCTATCAGGGCAATGTCGGTATCGGGTCGGGCGCGTCCTATCCCAGCGGAGCGAAGCTCGTCGTGGATGGGCCGGTGCGCTTGAAAAGCTATGGCAAGGCTTCGCTACCTTCGGCCAATGCGGCGGGCGCGGGTGCGCTGATCTATGTGTCGGACGCGGCGGGCGGGCCGACGCTTGCTTGTTCGGACGGCGCGAACTGGAAAGTGTTGGCGGCATTGGGTGCAACGGTCTCCTGACGGGCTGCCAGTAGCGCGCGTGCCTTGTCGATCACGGTGCGCGCGCGATCATCGATGGAATAGCCGGAGGACGAAGCGCGGCTGCGGCCTGACTGCGCCATGCGGCTGCGCGCCTCGTCCTGGGTGAGATAGAAGCGCACCTTTTCGCTAAGCTCGCGGGCACTGCCGAACATGGCGCAATCCCGATCTTCCGTGAAATGGGCCGCGATCTCATCGGAGCGCTCATGCAGCATGAAGCCGCCGGATGCGGGAATGTGGAACGAGCGCGACGTCACCCGGTCGCCGCTGGCAGCGTTGGCATTGCCCTCGAACAGGATCGCGATGTTGATCTTGGCCGCGCCGATCGCCTTGGCATATTCTGCGCCGAAGATGGGGCGGCCCTGAATGTGCGGGCGCAGGAACGGTCCGGCGCGCTCCCATTGCGAGCCCCAGATCTTGAGATCGAGTGCCGGCAGGGCGGAGATGAGGGCGGAAAGCAGCTGTTCCTTTTTCGGCGACCATGTGCCGATGAACGACGCATCGCATTGGTAAAGCGCGGTGTCGCTTCTATCCATTGCGGTCGGCTTGTGCGTCTCAGGATCGAAACCGTGCGAAAGAACGGAAGCGTTGGTGATGCCAAAGCGCGCCTTGAGATCGGCCGGTCCGAACGTCTTGGTTGTGAAGACCCAGTCATAGCAGGGCAGCGCGCGCAGTGCCGTTTGGCCGTGATCCACGAAGCTCGTATCCGGCCAGAAGTTGATCGCCACGCCGCCACCCGCCTGCACAGCGCGGATCGCCTGCGGCGACACCATGATCCCCTTGAACACGAAAAAAAGGTGCGGGCGAAACTGCTCCGTTTCGCGTAGCGCAGCTTGGGTGGCTTCGCGCAGGATCATTGGCCAAACAAGGCGGCGCGCGGCTTTCATCGGCCGGCTTTGCCAGCCCGAAGCGGCGAACCATTCATCGGCAAGCAGCGACACGGAATGCCCGGCGCGGCGGAAGGAGCGCACAAAGGCATAGGCATTGGATCCCTGCCACGTCTCGGCGACAGCGAGAATACGCAGGGGTTCTTGCTGGTAGTGCATCAGGCGGGCAGACCTTGGAGCGCGGGTGCTCCGGCCGGTCTGACATGATCGAGCGCCGCCATCACGCCTTCGACGCTGTGGCGCATGCAGGTTTGCTCGAACACGGCCAGCGAAGCGTCTGCCATCGCGGCATGAAGGGAAGGGTCATCAAGCAAACGCTGCATGGCTGCGGCCAGAGCATCGACGTCGCTGCATTGGTAGGTCAGCGCGTTGAAGTCTGGTTGCGCGATATCGCTTCCGCCGATCAGCCCGACGCGATCGCTGACGATGAGCGGCAGGCCGATGGCGCAGGCTTCCGAGCCGACAAGCGGATGTGGATCGTGTTCGGAGGGGATCACCAGAACATCGGCCGCGCAGTAGGCGGCAGGAAGCCGATCGAGATTGACGAAGCCGGCGAAGCTTGCCGGCACCTCACCGCTCGCGGCCGACGTGAGGCTGCCTCGTTCGCTGCCATCGCCGCAAAACAGGAGATGAACCGGTCGCTTCGTCTTGATCAGGGTGGATGCGGCAAGGAGGTCGGCGGCGCGTTTTCGCGGGCTGAGCTTACCGACAAAGAGAAACACGAAGGCGTCTTCCGCAATGCCGAAGCGTCGGCGTGTCGCGGTCCGCAGCGCCGCGCGATTGGCGCGGGCATGGCGGTAGATGGTTTCATCGATGGGGAAAGGGCTGCGAAAGCGCTTGGTAGCCGGCACACCCATTCTGGCCCAAAAGGTTCCGTTCTGATCGCCCACCGCCAGCACTGCCGACACCTGGCGCATCAGCAAGCGCAAGCCGGCGGATCGGAAGAGTGCGCGCGCGCCTTTGGAACGCGGCATGGCGTCACCATCGCCGGCCATCACCACGGGAACACGGTTCAAACGGCTCCAGAAAAGCGCACGCAGCGCCGTCAGCTGCGCATAGCCATAGATGAGCACGGTTGTCGGCTGGAAGTCACGGAGTGCGGCAGCGATGCTGGGATTGTTCACCGCCCGAAACGACACCTGCTTGATCCCGTCGGCTTCATCGAGAAAGGCGTGATCGTAGCCTTCGAGCAGATTGGCGTCCCAGGCATAGGCGGTGTTCATTTCGGCGTCGAAGGTGCGATCAACGCCGATGCGGCTGGCAAAGAAGACCTTCAGCGTGATGTCGGAACGCGCGGCGAGCGCACGATAAAGCGGCACGAAATGCTGGATCGGATGCGACACGACGATGGCGAGCCGCTGACCGGTCATGCGCAAAGACCCTCCAGCAAGGCGCGGCTGCGTGCAACCGCATCGCTATCGGCGACGGTCGCTTCAGCCCGCTTTCGCGCGCCTTGGCGCCAGATCGAGCGAGCGCTTTCATCCATGGTGGCGAAGCGGTCGATGGTTTCGGCAAAGGTCTCCGGTCCGGTGATCGGCAGATCCCAGCCAGCCTGCGCAGCGGCAAGATCGCGCCAGGGCGTACGATCGGAGATCAGCGCCGGCACGCCGCAGGACAGAGCCTCGAAGATCGCATGGCCGAAGTTCTCGCCTGCGGTTGGCGAGAACAGAAGGTCGGTATGTGAAAGCATCGCCGGCAGATCGGCATTGGCGTAGGGGCCTTGATGGGTGACGCCGACATGATCAGGCAGTTCGGCGGCCATGGCGAGGCACATCTGCCAGTAGTCTTCGTCCTCGATCGGACCATGGATGTCGAACTGAACCGGCGTTTGAACGTCCTGCAGAACGCGCAGGGCAAAAGCGAGGTTCTTGATCGACGTGATGCGGCCGAGGAATGCCAGCCGCAGCGTCGGGCTGGTTTCATGCGGCAGTGGCTCAAGCAAAGGTCGTATGTTGGGCGCAATGGCAATTTGGCTCTGGCGCGGAAGAACCGTGCGAATGATCTGCGCTTCTGCTTCGTTCGTGGCATGCAAGGTCACGCCGTCGAGAAGACGCAGCGCCTGGACGAGTGAGAGATAGCTGCGCTTTCGTGTGGGCTTCAGGCGTAAGGCGGCCGGATGAAACTCGCCACGCGGCGAAAGAAGAACAGGCACGTCCCCCAAGCGTCCGAAGTGCTTTGCCAGCAGAACGGGCAGCGTGAACTCGCGGTCGAAGAAGCCGTTCAGCCACACCATATCGGGTGAAAGCCGGCGGATTTCGCGCAGCAAACCCTGCGGCGCAAGGGTGCCGGGTTGCAGATAAGTAGCGTCAAAGCTCGATCCCACCGGCGAAACAGGAGACGCCGCCTTGCCGTTGAACGGGCGATCGCGCGCAAGAAGATGGAAGTCGAACTGGCTGGAAAGCGCCTGTGCCAGCGCACGAAAGCTCTGGTTGGGACCCGACGCGTCATTGCCAGGCCAGTAAGCGCCAACCAGTGACACAATGCGCGGTTTTTGACCCATCAGATGCCCTTCCAGTCCGCGACCAACTCGCTTGGAATGGCAACCACTTCCCATGCTTGACCGATCCGGCGCAACTCTCCGGCCGGGTCGATTGGGTGTTCGGCGGCAAACAGCTGGTAGCTGTGGGCGTGCAGGATGGCGGTGCAGGCGTCGCTGTTTTCGCTCGGCACTTCCATGATGAGCAGGGGACGCTTGGTGGCAAGCAGACGCGCGCCCCCGCGCAGGATCCAGGCTTCCGCACCTTCCGCGTCGCACTTGATCAGGTCGGGTGCGGGTTGATGCGCGGCCAGCCAGTCGAGCGTCAGCGTCACGACCGGAACAGCCATGCGCACCCCGCCCATCTGTGAACCGTAATCGGCTCCGCGCAGACTGTTGGCGGCACGACCGCGAACGGCGATCTGGAGCTCGGCCAGCCCGACTTGATCCGACAAGGCGGCAGGGATGATCGTTACGGCAAGATCGGGATTCGCGGCCTGCGTTCGATGCAAGAGAAGCTGGTTGAACGGATCGGGTTCGATGGCGACAACCTTGCCGGTGCCGACCGCATGCGCCGCCGGAAAGGTGAAGACACCCATATTCGCGCCGATGTCCCACACCACCATGCCCGGCCGCACAAAGCGCCTGGTGTAAGACAGAAGGGTGGGCTCGAAGCGTTCCAGGCTGACGTCGAGTGCGCGCAGCCGGTTGGCCGGCGAAAGGAACATGGGACGACGGCCGAATTCAGCGGGCAGCCGTCGGCGCACAACGAGATTGCGCACGGCGCGCTCGGCCAGCCGGCGCAGCGGATGGACCGATGTTTGCGCGATCAGCGGAAGGCTCACAGGCGGTAGCCCCATCGATCATGCAGGTGCAGCTTGAAGGCTTCCAGCCCGTGTCTGGCAATGAAGCTGCGCGCCTCGTCGATCTTGGCATCCACTAGCATCCAGTTCCACCATCCTTGCAGGAAGTGGAACAGGAAGCCTTGGCGACCGTCCAGAAAGCCGAGAAGGATGAAGTAGCGAAACAGGAAATAGAGCGTGCCGCGCAGGTAAAGCGGCATGCGCGCGAAGACGTGCACCTTCAAAAGCCGCTTCAGCCTGGCTTGTCCGCTCTGACTTTTTTCGAGCGCGCTGTCCCGCGCAAACAGCTGTTGCTCCTGCGCGACGAAGTCGATCATCTGGCGGGTGGCGTAGCCGTTGTGCTTGTCGGTCCACCAGGAAATGTCGTTGAGGTTCTCGTCCACGAAATCATGCGCAAAGGTAACGGAACGGCCGCGTTGGAGAACCACATGCTCGTCCATCCAGCGGCTCTCGATACGCGCCGCACCGTGCCGCCAAAGGCGCAGCAGGATCGTTGGATAAAAGCCGCCGAAGCGGATCCAGCGGCCGCGGAAGATCACCTTGCGCCGGAAGTTGACCCCGGTCACATCCGGCGGGAGGGTGCCGAGACGATGGAGGATTTCATCGACCGAAGCCGGCTCGAAATACTCGTCGGCATCGAGCCGCAGCACCCATTCCGTGGTGATGCCGGCATTGTCGAGGGCCCATTGGAACTGGTCGGCATAGTTCAGCCAGCGGCGTTGCAGAACCTCTGCCCCGCAGGCCCGCGCGATCGAAGGCGTGTCATCCGTGGAGAAACTGTCGATCACCACCATCCGCTGCACCAAAGGACGGATGCGCTCGAGGCAGCGGCGGATATGCGGCGCTTCGTTGAAGGTCAGGATCACGACGGTGATCGGCAGCGGGCCCGTCATGCCGCGAGCGCCGTAGTTTGACCGGTGAAGGCCTGCAGAACCTGTCTGGCCCAAAGACGTGAGGTCAGGCGCGTATTCGCGTTACGCTGGCCGGATAGAAGGCTTTCCATGGGAACGCTGAAGCCTGTTTTCGATCGTTGAAGCACCGAGAATGGCAGCGGTTTTGAGGGTGCGGATGCAAGCAGCGCCTTGCCGTTCTTGCTTCTGATGATGCCGGCCAGGTGTGGCGCCACGGTCTGGAGAAGCTGGAAATCCACCAGCGGTGTGCGGATCTCGACCCCATGCGCCATGCCGGCCCAATCCGCATCACGCAGCAGCTGGTTGCGCAGATAGTTGCCGCTTTCCATAGCTGCCACGCGCAGCAGCGGATCGCTCACGCCTGGCTCAAGGCTGCCGGCGATCAAGCCGAGCGGATCGAGCCGTTGAAGGCCTTCGCGTGCGATGTCTCGCCCAAGCAGAGCGGGCAGTTCGTGGGGCAGAAACAAACCCCGCCGCAGAAGGTAAGCGCCGGGATAGGTGCCGCCGAGTTCGAAGGCGGCAAGCGCCTTGGGGTTTGTTGCTTGCAGGTTTGGCAAAAGGCCTGAACCGATCCGGCGAACGGCTGCGCCTAGCCGGGGCATGTTGGCGGTCAACGCAGTGGCACGGACCATTGCCGGGATGGAGCGAAAGGTTGAATAGCCGCCAAACAGCTCGTCGCCACCGATGCCGGATAAAGCGACCTTGAGCCCCAGCTCTCGCGCGGCTTTCGCCACGAACCAGGTGTTGATCCCGTCGATCGTCGGCTGATCCATAGCAGCCAGAATGGCCGGCACGTTTGCCGCCAGGTCGTCGCGACTGATCCGATGGATGTGATGGTCGGCTTCATAATGCGCTGCGATCTCTCGCGCCAAGGGCACCTCGTCCACATCGGTGCCGGCGAGATCCTCGAAGGCCAGCGTGATCGCCTTGATCGGATGCGCGCCGCCACGATCGCGCATGAGGCCGAGAACGGCACCGGAATCCACCCCGCCCGACAAAAACACGCCAAGCTCGACATCGGCTTCCAGATGCCGGCCGACACTGTCTTGCAGCGCTTGCCGGCAGATGGTCGTGCCCTCTGCGTCCTGCTGTTGGTGCGTGGCGAAGGAGCTTGCAAGGCATGCGAAAGACATCGGCTGACCGACGCGACCTTCACGGATGGTCAGATGGTGACCCGCGGGGAGCGGGCGGATCGCGCGATAGGAGGTAAAGGGCTCCGGCACATGGCCGAACAAGGCAAAGCCCGCCAGCCCGGCAGGATCGATCGTGGTGTCGACCCCGCCTCCGGCAAGCAGCGCCTTCACCTGCGAGGCAAAGCGAAGGGTCTGGCCATCGTCGCTGAGATAAAGCGGCTTGATCCCGTAGGGGTCGCGCGCCAGGAACAGGCTGCGAGCGACCGTGTCATAGATCGCGAAGGCAAACATGCCCTGAAGCTTTGCGCAGGCCTCTGCGCCCTCCGCCGCATAAAGGTTCAGGATGACCTCCGTGTCGGATTGGGTGCGAAAGCGGTAGCCCCGCGCTTCCAGATCCGTTCTCAGCGCGCGGTGATTGTAGATTTCACCATTGAAGCTGATGATGAAGCGTTCGGAAACATCGGCCATCGGCTGAGCGGCTTGTGGGCCGGGTGCGATGACCGAGAGGCGGCGGTGTCCAAGCTGAAGACGGTTGTCGGAGCTCGACCAGTGACCGAAACCGTCCGGCCCTCTTTGTTTCATGGCATCACAGACACGCCGTAGCTCCTGATCGAAGCAACGCGGTGACTGTGCAGCATAATCAAAGATACCCGCAACACCGCACATGGTGAAGCAACTCCGAAACCCCGATCCCCATGTGCTATGATCTTAGAAGAACTGGAAAGGCAAGAAGATTCTAAGTTTAAGATGCTGCGGAGATTGCATCATATAGGTTTTGCTGTACGGTCATGAATGTAGCTGAAAGATGAAGGTTGCTGCAGTCGGAATCTGCTTGGACGCCGACGAAGTGTGCTGTGTGTTTTTCCGCGGGGGCGGATATGGGGTTCTTGAGTGCGAACACGCCGATGCCGGCCATGGCATCGGCTGTCCTTGTGCCTGTGTTGCGGCGCCGAGCGGTCTCGGCGCTTCATCGGGTGCGGTGACGCGATGCTGGATCGGGTCCAAAGCGGCGAACTCTATGAACGGGCAGAGCTGCGGCCGCACGTCCGCGCTCTTCCGTCGCCGGATGATGCCGGGCAGGATCAGCTGCTGTATTCCGCACCGCCTCATCAAACGGCCGGCCTCGATCTTCTGCGCCTTTGGTCGCGTCTTCTTCATCATCGCCGCTTGATCGGCGCCTTTCTTGCTGGCGGTCTGCTGGTCGGTCTCGGTCTGTTTCTTGCGCAAACCCCGCTTTACCGTGCCACCATGCGCATCGAGATCTCGGCGCCGGAAGCGCGCGTCGTGCGCGACCTCGAAGTCGTTAGCGCCACGATCGACACGCGCAGTTTTCAATCGGCACTCGAAACGCTGAAGAGCCGCAGCGTCGTCCAGAACGCGGTAACGGCACTCGACCTCGCCAACCGCGCCGATTTCCTGTTTCCGCGCCCGCGTTTGTCGTTCGGGGTGTCGCCAGCCGAGGCCCTGAAGGGTATCGATGACAAGCAGCGGCTGCGCATGGCGATCGCGCGCGTGCAGGCACAGCTCAGCGTCGGCCTGATCCGCAACACGAGCATCCTGTCGCTGGCCTATCAGGACGCCGATCCCGACACCGCCGAAGCGATCGTCAGGCAGATCGCGGCCAGCTATCTCCAACAACGCGCCGAACAAACCAGCCGTGCCTCCCTTCTCGCCCGCCAGTTCGTTGAAGAACAGGTGGCCGACGTGAAGGAGCAGCTTCAGCATTCGGAAGCCGAGCTCGTGGATTACGCCAGCGAGCACGGCATCATGGCGGCGACGGAAGGCGAGGAATCGCTGATCGAGCAGAAGATCCGGGCGCTGAATGACGGTCTCGCCGAAGCGATCAACGAGCGCCTTGCGGCCGAAAGCCGGGTCCAGCTGATCGATGCCGGCCACGGAAACCAGCTTCAGGATGTCCTTGGCAACGAAGCCGTTCTGGAGGTGCGCAGCCGCATCGCGGATCTGAGTGCCGACTATCAACAGAAGCTCGACACGTTCAAACCGGACTATCCCGAAATGCGCAAGCTGCGGGCGCAGATCGGCGAACTCGAGAAGCAGCGTTCCGACCTCACCGATGCGGTGATCCTGTCCTTGCGCGCGCGCCACAACGAGGCCGTGCGGCGTGAAGATCAGCTGAGCGCCAAGCTGGCGGAGCTTGAAAACGAGCTGTCGGTGTATGCCGACAAAAGCATTCGCTACACGATCCTCAAGCGCGAGGTGGATTCACAACGCGCCCAGCACGACAATCTGGTCGACAAACTGAACGACCTCGGTGTCGGGGCTGAACTCAAGGCGCAGAATGCGGCCGTAATCGATGATGCCCTGGCTCAGGCGGAACCCGTGACACCGCGCCTGTCGCGCAGTCTGGCGATCTGCCTGTTGATTGCGGCCGGCATGGCCGGTTTCACGATCATGATCCTCGAACGCCTCAACAATGCCTTCCGCACTCCGCGTGACGTTGAAGCCCAGTTGAAACTGCCGGTTCTCAGCGCTTTGCCGAACACCGACAAGGCATTGCTGGAGGCACAGCTTGCCGACAACCGGTCGCCGCTGGGTGAAGCCTATCGTTCGCTGCGCACCGCGCTGCAGTTTGCCGATGATGCGGGGCATCCGCGTTCGCTTCTCGTCACCAGCACGGAAGCCGGCGAGGGCAAGACAACTACGGCGCACAAGATCGCGGTGGACTTCGCCGCACTCGGTTATCGCGTTCTGCTCGTGGATGCCGATCTGCGTCGGCCGACCCTGCACCGCAGGCTGAAACTGCCGAACCGGCTGGGGCTCAGCGATATCCTGGCCAGACGGGTAACGCGCGAAAGCTTCGGCCGCATGTTCTATGTCGCCGCTCCCAACCTGAACGTGCTGACAGCCGGCCCGACCGTTTCCAACCCCGTTGATCTTCTTTCATCGCCGCGCACCGGCATTCTGCTCGGCGCGTTTCTGCGGCGCTATGATCTGGTGGTGATCGACGGACCGCCGGTGACCGGCCTGTCGGATGCACCGATCCTGTCGCGGCTGGCCGATGACACGCTGATGGTGGTGTCGGCCCGCCAGGTCAGCCGCCAAAGCGCCTGGCTTGCCTTGTCGCGGTTGCGCGCGGCAGGCGGCAATGTGGTTGGCGTCGCGATGACGAGGTTCCGGGCCGAAGATGTCGAGGGCTTCTACGCCTGTCGCTACACGACGGCGGGTGCGGGCGAAAAAGCACGTCCGCCGGCGCGTGCTGCGGTTGAATGGGATTATTTCGGCGAAAGGCGTCTGGACAAACCGGGCGTTGTTGGTCTGCGCGATGCGTTGAACGACCTGACACGTGGCTGGATCGCAGGCGTCAGGCGCCAGCGTCTTCCGCTCTTTTTGACGAGCCGCGTCTGGAGAAGCAAACAGCGAAAGGCCTATGGCTCGTGGAGCCTGCGCCGCTAGAACAAACGGCCTTGGCCTTCAGCGGGCGGGGCTGCCTTTTTCGCGCTCTTCGGCTTGAGCGGTGCTTCGCCCGAAGCGATCGCGTCGATGCGACCATCGGCGAATTCAAGGCTGAGCCGTTCGCCTGGAGACACCGCCGCGGCCGCGGTAATGGGCTTGCCTTGGGTGTCATGCACAACCGCAAAACCGCGCTTGAGCACGGCCTTGTAGGACAGCGAGCCCAGCATGCGCTCGGATTGGGCCAGACCCGTGCGATGCGTTGAAAGGCGCAGTGCGAGCGCGCGATCCCGACGCGCTTCGAGCGCTGCATAGAGCGCAGTCATCGTGCTCAAGCGCTCAACGAGAGCGGCCGGACGCATACGCCGCGTGACACGTTGGAACAGTGCGCGATCATGATCGAGCTTGCGCTTGAGAAGCCGTGACAAGCGATCGGGTGCCGGCAAACGTGCAGCGGCGGCGTCGAGCTGACGTCGGTTTGCGGCGGGCAGTCGTTCGCCCGTTCGCCCGAGTTCGCGCCGCAGCAGCGCGGTTCGGCGCGACAGAACGGCAGGCGACAGGCGCAAACCATCTAGCTTGACCCGACGGCGATGGGTGGAGGTTTCCAGCGACCGTTCCAGCCGTCCCGTGACCTCATCGAAGTGGCGGCGCGGCATTGCAAGGATGGCGTCCGCACTCGGCAGGGCACGCGCCAAACTTCGAACGCTATGCGTGCGGCGGTCCATGCCTCGCGACATGCAGCCCCTCAGCCGTGCGCCGAGCGATGCGATGCGTGCTTCGAGCTCGGCCTTCACGGGAACGGCCATCTCGGCCGCGCCGGTCGGGGTCGGTGCACGGCGATCAGCAACGAGGTCGATCAGCGTCCAGTCGGTTTCATGGCCAACGGCCGCAATCAGCGGGATCCGTGAATGGGATACGGCGCGGGCGCAGGATTCGTCGTTGAAGCCCCATAGGTCCTCGAGGCTGCCGCCGCCGCGCGCCACGATGATCACGTCCGGCCGCCGGATCGGGCCATCAACGGGCAACTGGTTGAAGCCGTTGATCGCCGCGCAGACTTCCGAACCGGATGTCTCGCCCTGCACACGCACGGGCCAGACGATCACATGCAGCGGAAAGCGATCGGCAATGCGATGCAGGATGTCGCGGATCACTGCGCCGGTTGGCGACGTCACCACGCCGATCACGCGGGGCATGAACGGCAGATCCTGCTTGTGCGCGGCGTCGAACAAGCCTTCGGCGGCGAGCCGCTTCTTGCGCTCTTCCAGCAAGGCCATCAGCGCGCCGGCACCTGCCGGCTCCAGATTGTCGATGACGATCTGGTATTTCGAAGAGCCGGGATAGGTCGTCAGCTTGCCGGTGGCGACGACTTCCATGCCCTCTTCGGGCCGGAAGCGCAGCTTCGCCATCGTTGCCTTCCACACCACGGCTTCGAGCTTGGCGCGGTCGTCCTTTAGCCCGAAATAAGCGTGACCCGAGGAATGCGGTCCGCGATATCCGGAAATCTCACCGCGCACGCGAACATGGCCGAACTGATCCTCCACCGTGCGCTTGAGCGCGCCGGAGATCTCCGACACGGAATATTCCGTGGCATTGGTGAGCGGGGCGGGGGAAAGAAGATCGGGCATGGAGAAAGACATATCGTCGGCCGGCCGATTCTACCAGTTCGTCACCAGGTTGCCCGAACGCGGCTTCGTGCGTTTGCCCAGTCCCGTGAAGTCGAAGCTTGCGGCGTCGTCCACCACGGGCATGGGCAGCGAGATGTTGTCGAGGCTTTCGCTGATATGGCGCGACAGCGCTTCCACGATCGCGGATTGCCCGGCCGGTGTGTGGCCGCGCATGATCCCAATGCGGATGTCGGGAAGATCAGCAAAGCCTTCCGCTTCACCCAGCACGCGCATGCCGGGCCGCAAGGCGCATTCCGGCAGAACCGAAACGGCGAGCCCCGACAAAACGGCCGCAATCACCACGGTTGCCGACCAGCTGGTGAACAGGATGCGATAATCGCGTCCGCTGGCATCCAGCGCATCGCAGGCCGCACGCCGCCACATGCAGGTCGGGCGGCCAACCGCGAGCGGCAAAGTGGCTTCTTCATGTACGGGATGGTTGGCCGAGCTCACCCACAACAGCGGCTCACGGCGCACGATCTCGGACTGACCCGTGCCGCCGCTATGCGTCACCAGAGCCAGATCGAGCTGACCGCGCTTGAGCAGTTCCACGAGGTTGGACGTGGGCTCGCAGATCACCGACATCTCCACCCGCGGATTGGAGCGGGCGAAGCGCGCCATGATTTCCGGCAAAAAGCGGTCGGCGTAGTCATCGGGTGTGCCGATCCGGATCTGGCCTTCCAGGCTCGTGTCGTCGAAGGCCGCCATGGTTTCGCGGTTGAGGCGGATCATCCGCCGCGCATAGGCAAGCAGCTTCTCGCCATCGTCCGTCAGCCGGTTCGTGCGCCCGTTCTTCTCGAACAGCGACTTGCCGATGCGCTCTTCCAGCCGGCGCATCTGCATGGATACGGCCGATTGCGTGCGGTGCACCTCATCGGCGGCGCGGGTGAAGCTGCCGGTATCGGCAATGGCGACAAAGGTCTGCAACTGATCGAGATCGAGCGGGACGGCCATCCGGAACCTCCTGGAACCTTCATCAACAGCGTTGATAACGGCCATTAGAAACATTCGTTGGATTTATCAATCGGCGCGACGCATTCCTCCGCGTGTTCCATGCAAACGGTCACTGCCCTGTCACCTCCGCAGCATAGTGCTGCCGGTGCGGGGTCGCGACCGAACCTTCAAACAGGCATTCCAAGGAGACCTTCGATGTCGACGCTCGACCAGTCCGCCACCATGCTGCCAGCCGCGTTCCGCCCGGCCATCTGGGAGCGTGTGGCCGGTCGTGGCGTCGCGGTGATGCGTTTTCTTCGAAACCGAAGCGCATTTGTCAGGCTGAACGAGATGACCGACAAGCAGCTGAAGGATATCGGTTTGCGCCGCTATGATGTGCTTGAAGCCGGTCACGGGTTCGGCGATCCGATCACGCGCCTGACCATGATCGTGGACGAGCGTCAGTCCGGCGAAGCTGCCGCGCGGCACGTTGTCTGACAGTCGGAACGGCGCAAGGTGAGCGGAGGCTTATGCTTCCGCTTTCCCTGTTTGCTGAGCCTTCCGTTCTTCAAAGACCTCAGGCTCCACGCTTTTCCATGCCTTTGAGAAAGGTGTCGAAGATCGCTTCGGTGCCTTTCTGATAATCGTCCCGCGTCTTGCGACCAGTTTCGAACATGTCGCCAAACAGATCGTCATAGGGATTGCGCGGCCGTCCGCTGGGATTTGTCGGCTCGGGCTGCGGTTCCGGCTGGGCCTGGCTACCCATGCCGCCGCCGCCCATCATGCCTTCCAGCATCTTGCCCCAGGGTGTGCCACCGAACGGGTTGTTGGCTTGGCCGGATTGCGGCGCGCTTTCCCGTGCCTGACCAGTTCCGCCGGTCATCATGTCCTTCATGGCCTTGCCGAAGGGATTGTCGAACGGATCGAAGCTCGAGCCCGGAGTCGTGCCCGTCTTTGTGCCGCCACCTGACGACGCGCCGCCGCCCATGCCGCCGCGCATCATCTGCTCGATGATGTCGCCGAGGACATTGCCGCCCGATTGTCCCGGCATCTGGCCGGTGGACTGCTTGAACAGGCCGCCCATGATCATGCTGGCGAGTGCTGGCAGCATCTGCTGCAGGATCGACTGGGCAATGCCCGTGGATTGTGCGGCATGGGCGGCGACGGCCCGGCTGAGTTCCTTTGAACCGAACAGGTGGCCGAGAATGCCGTTGCCCTCGGCCGTGCCGTCCGGCCCCATCGCCTGGCTGGGATGATCGAAATAGCGGGCATGATCGCCCGATGCCATGGCCTGGAGAAAGCTTCCAACGCCGTAAGGGTCGTTGGCATTGCGCTTCAAACCCTGGCTGAAGGCGGGCAGCAGCGCTTCGGTGGCGAGCTGAACCTGTTGCTGGGTCAGCCCATATTGGCGCGCCATCAGCTCCATGGCCTTGCCGTTATCGGCGGTGTTGAGCATGTCGAACAAAGGCATCATGAGCGTGTTCTCCGTTAGGTATGAACCTAGGCCGGATTTGCACCGCTTAAAGGGTCGCGCGTTCGCGCACGCACCCGCATGATGATCTCAGTCGCCCCTTGGCCCTTCAGCCGCCGCTTGGCCTGATCAGTAGGCGTATTCCTGGAAGATCGGCTCGATCGAACCGCCCCAGCGCATGTGAAACGAATTCACCATGTCTTCCGCACTTGTCGTGCCGCGCGCAACCACTTCATCGAGCGGGCTGAGGAAGGACGTTTCATCATAGCCGTCTGCGTTGAGGCGCGCACGATTGGCCAACCCCTTGCGGGAAATGGCGAGCACGTCGCGGGCGATGTCGCGCAGGCTGTGATTGTCGAGCAGGGTCGCCAGACCTTGTTCCGGCACGGCGTTGCGCATGGCAACCACGTCTTCATAGGTCCAGTTGCGCGTCAGCGCTTCGGCTGCATCGAGGGCTTCCGGGTCATACAACAGGCCGACCCAGAACGCCGGCAGTGCGCAGATGCGCCGCCATGGACCGCCGTCGGCGCCGCGCATTTCGAGGAACCGCTTCAAGCGCACGTCGGGAAACAGCGTCGACAGGTGGTTGGCCCAGTCGCCCATGTTGGGCAGACCATCCGGCAATTCGTTGCGCAAGGCGCCGTTCATGAATTGGCGGAACGTCACATGGGTGAGGTCGCGGTAGCGGCCGTCGCGGATGGCGAAATACATCGGCACGTCGAGCGCCCATTCCACGTAATCGGCAAAGCCGAAATCGGGCGAGAAGCAGAACGGCAGCACGCCCGAGCGCTGGTTGTCGGTATCGCGCCAAATATCGCCGCGCCAGCTCTGGAAGCCGTTCGGCTTTCCATTGGTGAATGGCGAACTTGCAAACAGCGCCGTGGATAGCGGCTGCAGCTTCAAGGAAACCTGCATCTTGCGGCGCATGTCGGCTTCGGAAGAGAAGTCGAGATTCACCTGGATCGTGCAGGAGCGGTACATCATGTCCAGGCCCTTGGTGCCGACCTTGGGCATGTAGTTGGTCATGATGTCGTAGCGCGACTTCGGCATGCGTGGCGTTTCAGCCAGCGTCCATTTCGGGCTGCCGCCAAGGCCGAGAAAGCGGATGCCGAGCGGTTCGGCGATCTCGCGCACCTGCGCAAGATGGGCATTGCCCTCGCGGCAGGTCTGGTGGATCGTTTCGAGCGCTGCACCCGACAATTCGAACTGCCCGCCGGGCTCAAGCGAGATCGCACCCTGGCCGGTGGGCTCAACCAGACCGATGATGTTGCCTTCGTCGATGATGGGATCCCAGCCCAGCACGCGCTGCATGCCTTCCAGGATCGCGCGGATGCCGTTGTCGCCGCCATAAGGCACGGGACGATGGCCATCCACATAGAAGGGGAACTTCTCGTGCTCGGTGCCGATGCGCCATTGCTCGCGCGGCTTGTTGCCGGCAGCGAGATAGTCAACGAGTTCGTCCACGCCCTCGATCGGCCGGGAGTCGGTTGTGTCACGTGCCATTTTCGTCACCTGGCCTGAATTTGAGGCGCTTGCTTGCAGATTATGCATGCGCCGGGCAAGCGAATAATCTTGACCATGCTGTCAACGGGTTCTTACCAATCCCCCACCGTCGCCTGAATAACCGCCAATGCCGCAACGGCAGCGGTGTCGGCGCGCAGGATACGGGAACCGAGCGGAATGGCCGTCACAAACGGCAGATCGTGCAGCTGTCGCCGTTCCGTATCCGAAAAGCCCCCTTCCGGCCCAACCAGCAGCGCAAGCTTGCGCTCTTCGATCGCCTGAAGGCTGGCGAGCGGATTGTTGCCGGCAGCACCCTCATCACAGAAGATCAGTCGTCGGTTGGGATCCCAATCGTTCAGCAGGCGCTCGAACTTCACGGGCTCGCGAACGGCGGGAAGCGCGAGGATACCGCATTGCTCGGCGGCTTCGATCGCATTGGCCTGCAGACGGTCGACGCTGAGCCGCGTCATCTGGGTGTGCTGGGTCAGAACCGGCTGCAAGACACCAGCGCCCATCTCGACGGCTTTCTGCACGAGATAATCAAGCCGACCGACCTTGATCGGCGCAAAGCAGTAAAGCAGGTCCGGCTGCGGTTCCTGCGCTCGGGTCTGCTCGACGACATCGAGCGAAGCCGCCTTCTTCTTGCCTTCGCCCAAGCGCGCCAGCCATTCGCCGTCGCGCCCGTTGAAAACAAGCAGTTCCGCGCCCGGCTCGTAGCGCAGAACATGAAGGAGGTAATGGCTTTGCTGCGCTTCCAGCACCAGGCGAGCGCCGGTATCGAGGGCGTCGGGCACGAAGAGCCGTTGCATTTTGTAGTTCGCACGCATCAACCGGACATGAGCGCATGCGTGGCGAACGTCAAGCATGGCTTCCGGGCCGGCACACGGCATGCTAGCCGCTGCCCGACAGGAAAGGCTGGCCCATGCGTGTACTCGTGATTGAAAACAATGCCGGCACCACGCTCGGCCAGATCGAAACAGCGCTGGTCGAGCGCGGTGCTGAGATTACCATCTGCAAGGCCTTTGAAGGCGAGGCGCTGCCGAAAGGAGAGTTCGACGGGCTGGTGGTGCTGGGCGGCGTGCAGAACGCGTTGGCCGATGAAGGATCGCCCTATTTTCCCGAACTTCTCGAGCGCATGCGGGACTATGCCAGGTCGGACCGGGCCGTGCTCGGTGTTTGTCTTGGCAGTCAGCTTCTGGCGCGGGCCTTTGGCGCGGAAAACTTGATCGGCGCGACGCATGAGTTCGGATGGACGGAGGTTGCGCTGACGCAAGACGGTGCGGTTGATCCGATGCTGGGCGGTCTCGATCCGGTTTTCACGACCTTCCAGTGGCATGACGATACATTCGTGCTGCCACGCGGAGCCACACGGCTTGCCGGCAACGATCTCACGCACAATCAGGCCTTCAGGATCGGGCGCGCCGCTTACGGCATCCAGTTCCACTTCGAAGCCGATCGCAAGCTGATCGGTCAATGGAACACGATCAATGCCGACTATCTCGCGGAGCGCGAGCCGGATTGGCCGCAGCGCTTTGCAGCCGAACAGGCAACGCGCGGTGCCGATGCCGACGATAATGGCTTGAAGATCGCCCGCGCCTGGGCTGCGTTGATCGCAATTCATCCTTGATCTGAACACCACCTTCCGTGGCGCCATGCGTGTCATTTTTGGCACGTCTGCGGGAAGTGTGTGGACTGTGCTCTGCGAGCGCTATCTCGCGCTCACGCTTCGCTTTAAGAGGCTGCGCGAACCGGGGCGGAGAAAGCCCGGTGATGCAAATTTACATCACAACGAGCGAATGCGGAACGGGATGAAACCCGTTTGCGGGAGCGACGTTGAGCCAGTGAACCCGTTGGTAACTGGTCCATGCCAAGTCTTATGGATCGAAACTAGAGATGACCCCAGTGCGCGCCTTCTTCCTTTCCATGCTCATGATTTCCGGCATCGCTCTTTGGGGCGCGGGCATCTATTCGGCCGATGCTTCCGTCCACATGAACGTCGTCGACGGCTACGGCGTCAGCGCTTCGAACTAAGCCGGGCTTCGAACTGGCCTGTCAGGCACGATCTTGCCTGACATCGATGATGCGCTTGGTTCTGCCGTCCAGAACCACCGCCGTCATCACTCCCGTTTTCACCGCACCAGTGTCGACATTGATGCGGTTGGACAGCATCTCCACTTCCGCACTCGGCGTATGCCCGTGCACGATGATCCTGGGATGCAGGCCCTGATAGGCCAGGAACTCCTTTCGGATCCAGATCAGGTCTTCGCGATCCTGGATGGCGAGTTCAACGCCAGGGCGAATCCCGGCATGGCAGAAGTAATAATCGCCGAAGCTGAAAGAGCGCGGCAATCCCCTCAGGAAATCCAGATGCGCCTGTGGCATGGCTGCCAGCAGCTCGTCGCGCGTTCGGATACGGCCAGCCACATCGCTCAGGTCAGCGTCGACGCCATAGGAGCGCGCGGTCATGTCGCCGCCATGCGCCACGAACAAGCCGACTGGATGCGGGTCGGCAAGAAAGGTCAGCCAGCCTTCGTCATGGTTGCCCATCAGCGATAGAACGCGGCGATCACTTCTGCGCTCGATGATGAGGTCCAGTGCACGTTTGGTGTCCGGCCCGCGATCGCCGTAATCGCCGATATGGATGATGCGCCAATCTTCAGGCGCATCGCGTTCGAGCTCGCGATCGATCTCCGAATACAGGGCCTCGAGCAGGTCGGCGCATCCATGCACGTCGCCGATCGCGTAGATGCGCATCCCGTCTGGCGTGCGCGCATCATCGAGATGAACGCCCCGGCCACGCGTCACTGACTTGGCCTCGCCGGCTCGGTGGCGACCACCGGCAAGCGATGATGCAGAAGCTCGGGTCCCACGTCGCGAATGTCGCGCTTGCCGCAAAGCGCCATCGTGATGTCGAGCTCATTGCGGATGATATCGAGCGCCATCGTCACGCCGCGTTTTCCATAAGCACCGATGCCATACAGGAACGGGCGCCCGATATAGGTGCCTTGCGCTCCGAGACACAGCGCCTTCAGGACGTCCTGTCCCGACCGTATTCCGCCATCGACATGCACTTCGATACGGTCGCCCACCGCCTTCACGATTTCCGGCAAGACCGAGATGGACGAGGCCGCGCCGTCGAGCTGGCGGCCACCATGGTTGGACACGATGATCGCATCGGCTCCTGTTTCCGCCGCCATGGCCGCATCCTCGGCATCCAGAATGCCCTTCAGGATCAGCTTGCCGCCCCATTGTTCCTTGATCCAGGCCACATCGTCCCACGACAAACGCGGGTCGAACTGTTCGGCCGTCCACGATGACAAAGACGACAGATCGCCGACGCCTTGCGCATGGCCGACGATGTTGCCGAAGCTGCGACGCTTCGTGCCGAGCATCTCGAACGCCCATCTCGGCCGCGTCGCAACCTGCCAGATGTGCTTTGGAATGAACTTGGGCGGGGTCGACAACCCGTTGCGGATGTCCTTGTGCCGTTGCCCGAGGATCTGAAGATCCAGCGTCACCACCAGTGCCGAACAGCCGGCGGCGCGCGCCCGGTTGATCAGGCTTTTGACGAACTCGCGGTCCTTCATGACGTAAAGCTGAAACCAGAACGGCTTGATCGTATGCGCGGCGACATCCTCGATCGAGCACACGCTCATGGTGGACAGCGTGAACGGCACGCCGGCCACTTCGGCCGCCTGCGCCGCGAGGATCTCGCCATCGGCATGCTGCATGCCGGTGAGACCGGTGGGCGAAAGTGCTACCGGCATCGACACCTTTTCGCCGATCATCGTGCTTTCGAGCGATCGGTTGGTCATGTCGACCAGAACGCGCTGGCGCAGCTTGATGGCCGCGAAATCGGCTTCGTTCGCCTTGTAGGTGCCTTCGGTCCACGCGCCGGAATCGGCATAATCGAAGAACATCTTCGGCACGCGTCGACGTGCAACCTCTTTCAATTCAGCAATCGTCAGCGGCGTGGCCATAACCCTGCTCCCTCTTACGGCGTGATCGCGGTGTAAGCCCGGCAGGAACCATGGTCAATTTGATCGTTCGTCGACCTTGAAGTCTAACGCGCGCCGTAGCTGGCTTCGTAAAGGTTGCGCTGGCGGTTCAAGGCAACCATCGTGTTGCGCAGAAGAATGGAAACCGTGACCGGACCGACGCCGCCCGGCACCGGCGTGATCCAAGATGCGACGTGCTTCACGCTTTCAGTGTCGACATCGCCGACCACGCGTTCACGGCCATCGGCGTCCCGCTCGGTATTGATGCCGATATCGATCACGGCGGCTCCCGGCTTCACCATGTCGGCGCGGATCAGACGGGGCTTGCCAACGGCGACGAACAGGGCGTCGGCACGGCGCGCATGGGAGGCTAGCGAGCGCGTCATGTGGTGGCAAACCGTGACGGTGGCGCCTTCGCTGAGCAGCAGAAACGCGATGGGCTTGCCCACAATCTCGGAATGGCCGACCACCACGACCTCAAGCCCTTTCAGATCGAGCCCAGTGGCCTTCAGCAGTTCGACCGAAGCGGCAGCCGTGCAGGGTGCGAGGTCGAGTTCGTTGTAAACGATGTTGCCGATGGAAGCGGGATGCATGCCTTCCACATCCTTGAGCGGATGGATGGCGCGCTGCATGCTGCGCACCGGAATGGCCGCGGGCAGGGGGCGCTGCATGATGATGCCGGTCACTCGCGGATCGGCATTCATGCCGTGGATGGAGGCTTCGAGCTCGGCCGGACTGACCGTTGCGGGAAAGTTGCGCTCTTCGAAGTCGATGCCGGCGGCCTGCGCCTTGCGGCGCTGATTGCGGACATAAACATCGACGGCGTCCACATCGCCAACCGTGATCGACACCAGCTTCGGTTTCCAACCGTCTTCCGTCGCTGCCAGCGCCTGTTCGCGCACCTCAGCCAGAATGCGTTCGGCGACAGGTGCGCCCTTGAGATAGCGGGGATCGTCGGTCATCGCGCGCTCCTTTGCTAAGCCGTGGTGATAGGAGGAGAGACCCTAACCGTGATCAAAGAAAAAGGGCGACGCGATTTGCGCCGCGTCGCCCTTTTTTCGCGTCACGAAGTCCCCACCTCGCGCGCGCAGCCGGGTCGGACTGGAGGGAACGACCCGTGGCAGTTTCGAACCGGCCAGCTTTCAACGCGGCCGGTGCGTTCCCCCGCCGGAACTCATATCACCACGACCTTCGTGCCGATCCGCACGCGCTCATAGAGATCGGTGACATCTTCGTTACGCATCCGAATGCAGCCGGACGACACATTGGTGCCGATCGTCCAGGGCGCATTGGTGCCGTGAATGCGATAAAGCGTGGATCCGAGATAAAGCGCCCTTGCGCCAAGCGGATTGGCCGGACCGCCTTCCATCGTCACGGGCAAGATCCTGCCCTTGCGCTTTTCACGCGCCCGCATTTCGGCCGGCGGCGTCCAGGTCGGCCATTGCCGCTTGTTGGTGATGGTTTCCGTGCCGGTCCAGCCGAAGCCTTCCTTGCCGACACCAACGCCATAACGCCGCGCCTGACCGTCCGCTTCCACGAGGTAAAGGAACTTGGAATGGGTATCGATCACGATCGTGCCGGGCTTTTGGCCGCCATCATAGGCGACCATCTGCGGCAGGAACTCGGGCGACAGGCCGCGATCCGGACGCACGCGAACGGCGCCTGCGACGCTTACGGCTTCGATCGGCTGCGGCATCGGCTCGCGGTCGACATCCTGGCGACGAACACGCTTGCGCATCGGCGCGGCCTGTGGCGCAACACGAACCGCATAGCCCTGCGAAACACGCGGACGCTCGATCAGAACGCGGCGCTCCGGCGCTTGCTGGAGCTGCCTGACCCAGGGCGCGGCCAGATCCGGGCTCACCACAACCGGCGGTCGCTCGCGATAGCGATCCTGCGCTTGCGCCGCTGCCGGCGCCAGCACGATCAAAGCCGCGCTGCAAAGAATGGAAAGCCGCATGGGTGAACCCGTTGATGCCGTGTTTCGATAAAGCGCAACCCCGCCTTCATCTTGGCTCCATCATCCCCCGGCAATTCCAAGCAAAAGGTGAATCGGCTTCGTTAAAGTTCGATTCAACGATGAAACGCTTTGCAGTGGTTACCAACTCGCTGCCGAACTTGGTAAAGGACGAATAAACAAGAAAGGAAGCGTCATGTCTGATCTGGCTGCCGGCCTGGTGCGCGGCGATGACGGTGTGATCCGCTGCGCATGGGGTGGCTCGACGCCCGATTACATTTCCTATCACGATAGGGAATGGGGACGCCCGATGGCCGACGACCATCGGCTGTTCGAGAAGATTTGCCTGGAAGGCTTCCAGTCCGGCCTGTCCTGGCTGACGATCCTGCGCAAGCGCGAGAATTTCCGTGCGGCCTTTGCGGGTTTCGATTTCGCGGTGGTGGCGCAGTTCGGTGAAGCGGATGTCGAGCGCCTTGTTGCGGATGCCGGCATCATCCGCCATCGCGGCAAGATCAACTCGACGATCAACAATGCCAAACGGGCGATGGAAATGAAGGCGGAGTTCGGCTCGCTCGCCGCTTACTTCTGGCGCTTCGAACCGCCAGCCGATGAGCGGCCGCAGGTGGTGGACTGGGAAACGATCCGCGCCAACCCCACGACGCCTGCGTCCATCCGCCTGTCGAAGGACCTGAAGAAACGCGGCTGGACATTCGTCGGACCAACCACCGTTTACGCCTTCATGCAGGCCATGGGCCTGGTGAACGATCACATCGAAGGCTGCGCCTGCCGCGCCGCGGTCGAAAAGGAGCGCGCCGGCTTCAAGCGACCTGTCGCCTAAGCCTCACTGGCAGGTCAGCGAGTTGCCCACCGTCCGGCATTTCGAGCCGTCGCGATTATAGATGGTGTCGCCAAGCCGCCGCGTTGAATTCTGGTTGGTGGGATAAAGCGCATTGTCGGGGCTTTTGGCGCGCTTTTGCGGGTTGGTATAGCGCTGGTTGCCAAGCGGGCTTTTGCGCGTCTGGTTGTTCAGCGAAGGCGTGGTGGGCGTGCGCTGGCCGGAGCGGCCATCGGAACAGAAATAGCTCGACCCGATCGCGCGGCAGTTCTGCGCCATCGTCGGTGCGGCGGGCAGCACGATCAGCGCAGCGAGGAGAAAAGTGGGAATGCGGACCATGATCGGCTTCCTTCGTTTCCCTTTAGATAGGAACGCTCGGTGCCGACTGGAACCATCGCCTGAGCCAAAAGCGCGCCGAAGGGCGTCCTTTGCTTGAAGCTGAGCGCTCCATCCGGTAGAGCGCCCTTATTCAAGTCATTGCTGGCTTCCCAACGATTTCTGGACTTCTTCCATGGCCGATAAGAACGAGAAGATGAAAGCGCGGCTTGCGCGCGGCTTTGGCGACCGCTCGGCCGATGATATCCGCGCCACCGAACGCATGATCGAGAAGATCAAGGCCGTCTACGATCTCTACGGCTTCGAGCCGGTCGAGCAGCCTTTGATCGAATACACGGATGCGCTCGGCAAGTTTCTGCCGGACCTCGACCGGCCCAACGAAGGCGTGTTTTCCTTCCAGGACGATGACGAGCAGTGGCTATCGCTGCGCTACGACCTGACCGCACCGCTCGCCCGCTATGTCGCGGAGAATTTCGAACGTCTGCCCAAGCCCTTCCGCTCCTATCGCGCGGGCTGGGTGTTCCGCAACGAGAAGCCGGGTCCGGGCCGCTTCCGCCAGTTCATGCAGTTCGATGCCGACACGGTGGGAACGCCTGGCGTCGCGGCCGATGCCGAAATGACCATGATGATGGCCGATGTCATGGAAGCGCTCGGCATCAAGCGCGGCGATTACGTCATCCGCGTCAACAACCGCAAGGTGCTGGACGGTGTGCTGGAAGCGATTGGTCTCGGCGGCGACGACAATGCCGGCCGCCGTTTGACCGTTCTGCGCGCGATCGACAAGCTCGACAAGTTCGGTCCCGAAGGCGTGAAGCTCCTGCTGGGCGCGGGCCGCTGGGATGGCGGCGCCGAAGGCGAGGGCGACTTCACCAAGGGCGCCGAACTGGATGACGCTGCCATCGCCAAGGTTCTCGCTTATGTGGAAACCGGCGAGATCGAGGACAATCAGGGCGTTGTCGAACTGCGCGAGATCGAAGCGCTGGTGCGTGCAGCCGGCTACGGCGAAGACCGCATCAAGATCGATCCATCCGTCGTGCGTGGCCTCGAATACTACACCGGACCCGTCTACGAGGCCGAGCTCCTCGCCGAGATCCCCAACGAAGACGGCAAGATCGTGCGTTTCGGCTCGGTCGGCGGCGGTGGGCGTTATGATGGTCTCGTGTCGCGTTTCCGCGGCGAACCTGTGCCGGCAACCGGCTTCTCGATCGGTGTTTCTCGCCTGATGACGGCGCTGAAGAACCTCGGCAAGCTCGATACGGCCGATGTTGTTGCGCCGGTGGTTGTGCTGGTCATGGATCGCGACACGGAAAGCCTTGGCCGCTACCAGAAGATGGTCGGCGATCTGCGCCAGGCCGGCATTCGCGCCGAGATGTATCTCGGCGGCGCCGGCATGAAGGCGCAGATGAAATATGCCGACCGCCGCGGCGCACCCTGCGTGGTGATCCAGGGCGGCGACGAGCGTGCAAACGGCGAAGTGCAGGTCAAGGATCTGATCGAAGGCGCGCGATTGTCGGCGGAGATTACCGACAACGAAGCCTGGCGCGAAGGCCGTCCGGCACAGGTGTCGGTGCCGGAAGCCGAGCTGGTCGCGACGATCCGCGCCATCCTCGCTGCACAGGCGCAAGAGCGGCAGGCGTGACACTCGCTGACACCATCCTGGCGCGCTTTGCAGCGGATGCCATTCCGCTGGCTGATGTGCCGATCCTGCAACCGGCCGATCCTTTTCTGGACATGGCCGGCGAAGATCTTCGCCGGCGCATTTTCCTGACGCAAAGCGAAACGGGCGAAAGCCTGTGTTTGCGGCCCGAATTCACCATTCCCGTTTGCCGCGACCACATCGCGCGTCAGGCCGGAACACCGCGCCGCTATGGGTATCTCGGCGAGGTTTTCCGCCAGCATCGAGAAGGCGGCACCCAATTCCTTCAGGCCGGCATCGAGGACCTCGGGGAACGCGATACGTCCACAGCCGATGCGCGCTCCGTGGCCGATGCCTGTCGCCTCCTGAACGAGGCGCTGCCGGGCGTTTCTTTGTCGGTGACGATCGGCGATCAGGCGATCTTCGAGGCCGTTCTGGCAGCCCTCGGTTTGCCGCGCGGCTGGCAAATGCGTTTGGCGCGCGCCTTCGGTGCTGCCGATATGCTCGAAGCCGCGCTTGCCGATCTCGCCAATCCCCCGAAGAAGCGTAATCTCGGCCAGCCGGTCTCGCGTCTCGTGGCTGCACGTGATCGTGCAGCGGTCGCCGATTATCTCGAAAAGCAGATGGATGTCGCCGGCATTTCGCCGTCTGCCGGGCGCACGCCCGATGACATCGCCCGCCGCCTGATCGAAAGAGCGGAACTCAGCGCCGTTCGGATTGCCGATGATGCTTTTGAAGCGCTAAAGCGCTTTCTGGCGATCCGCGAACCCCTGGCACAAGCCGGCGAAACGCTGCGGCGCTTTGCCGATGAATGCGACCTCTTTCTGGATGCGGCGCTGGAACAGTTCGCCAAACGCGCCGACGCCTTGGCTGCTCAAGGCTTGCAGGGCGCAAGCTTCACCTATGACGCCGCTTTCGGTCGTCCGCTGGATTATTACACCGGGCTCGTTTTCGAAATCAGCGCGGCCGGCGATCCGAGGCCTCTGGTCGGCGGCGGCCGCTATGATCGCCTTCTGACGATGCTGGGTGCCGAACACTCCATTCCCGGCGTCGGCTTCTCGGCCTGGCTTGATCGCATCGAAGGAGCGCGCAAGCCATGACCTTGACGCTTGCTCTGCCTTCCAAGGGTCGTCTCAAGGAACAGGCCATCGCCCGCTTTGCCGAAGCCGGCCTTCAGGTGCAGTTGCCGACCGATCCGCGTTCTTATCGTGGACGCATCGACGGCGCCTTGTCGCTCGACGTGCTGTTTCTTTCTGCTTCCGAAATCGCCCAGGAACTGGGGCAGGGCGCCGTAGACCTTGGTGTCACGGGCGAAGACCTCGTGCGTGAGAACCTCGCCAACTGGGACGCGCACGTGTCGATCGAGGCGCGCCTCGGCTTCGGTGCCGCCGATGTGGTTGTCGCCGTGCCCGATGTCTGGATGGACGTCGAGACCATGGCCGATCTCGACGATGTCGCCGCCGACTTTCGCCAGCGTCATGGCCGCCGTTTGCGCATCGCCACCAAATACTGGCGCCTGACGCAGCAGTTCTTCTCGCTGAAACACGGCATCCAGGTTTACCGCATCGTGGAAAGCCTCGGCGCCACCGAAGGTGCCCCGGCAGCCGGTCTGGCAGATGTCATTGTCGACATCACCTCCAGCGGCTCGACCCTGAGCGCAAACCATCTGCGTGTCTTGTCCGACGGCATCATCCTGCGCTCACAGGCCTGTCTCGTCGCATCCAAGCGCGAGCGCTCGGCGGAAGATGCGCAGGCTCTGGCTCAGCTGAGCGCACTGTTCGCCACAGCTTGATCGGCATAAAAAAAGCCCGGCTCGAAGGCCGGGCTTTGGTCGTCATGAAATAGCTTGGACTATGGCCATGAACGCGACGGTTTAACGACGCGCATCCACGGAAATCGAACCGGCACCATAGGCACCCAGGACGAGCAAGCCGCCGGCCATTGCCAGGTTCTTCTGGAAATTGATCATCTGCATCATGTCGGACCAATCCATGTGGGCGACAAAGGCCGATGCCACCGAGAAGATGGCCAGCGCGAAAGCTGCTTCGCGCGTGCGGAAGCCGATCAGAACAGCCAGGCCGCCCAAGAGTTCGAGCAAGCCGACAAGCACGGCCACAACCATCGGGGCCGGGATGCCCATGCTGCCGAAATAGCCGGCCGTGCCGCTTAGCGCGGTCAGCTTGCTGAAGCCGGAAAGAATGAAGATGATCGACAGCAGGATGCGGCCGATAAGCACGACAGTGGACATGAAAGCCTCGCGGGATAAGAACTGCCCCTATGTGGAGCAATTCCCTTCCCGGCGCGAGACAGCAATCCCACGACGCATTGTTCGATAAACGAGAACATGCGTCGCGGAACTGTTCACATTGGCGAGACTTGATCAGCCCGGCTGCGTCATCGCTTCCGGCTTCACCAGAGCATCATACTCTTCATCGGTGACTTCGCCGCTGCCAACTGCTTCTTCGCGCAGGGTGGTGCCGTTCTTGTGCGCGGTCTTGGCGATCTTGGCCGCCGCGTCATAGCCGATCTTCGGCGCCAGCGCGGTCACCAGCATCAGCGAGCGCTGCATGAGATCGTCGATGCGACGCTCATCGGCCTCGATGCCATCGACGCAGTTGTCGGCAAACGAGCGCATGGCATCGGCCAGGATGCGGATCGACTGCAGCACGTTGAGCGCGATCACCGGCTTGAAGACGTTGAGCTCGAAGTGACCCTGGCTGGCCGCGAAGGCAACGGCGGTCTGGTTGCCCATCACCTGCGCCGCCACCATCGTGAGCGCCTCGGCCTGGGTCGGGTTGACCTTGCCCGGCATGATCGAGGAGCCCGGCTCGTTTTCCGGCAGCTTCAATTCGCCGAGACCCGAACGCGGACCGGAGCCCAGGAAGCGGATGTCGTTGCCGATCTTGAACAGGTCGGCGGCGAGTGCGGTCAGCGAGCCGTGCAGATCCGTCAGGGCGCCATGAGAGGCCAGCGCCTCGAACTTATTGGCGGCGGTGCGGAAGGGCAGGGAAGTGATTTCCGACACGCGGTCGGCAAAGGCCGTGTCGAACCCGACAGGCGCGTTCAGACCGGTCCCGACGGCCGTTCCACCCTGCGCCAGAGCGTAAACGTCTTCCAGGCTGTCGGCAATGCGCTTTTCGCCGAGTTCCAGCGCAACGAGATAGCCGGAGAATTCCTGGCCGAGCGTCAGCGGTGTGGCGTCCTGCGTATGAGTGCGGCCGATCTTGACGATCTTCTCGAAGGCATCGACCTTCTTCTCGATGGCAGCCTGCAGATGCTCCAAGGCCGGCAGCAGGCGCTCATGCACTTCCAGAACGGCTGCGATATGCATGGCGGTCGGGAACGTGTCGTTCGACGACTGGCTCATATTGACGTGGTCGTTGGGATGAACCGGCTTCTTCGAGCCCATCGTGCCGCCGAGCATCTCGATGGCGCGGTTGGAAATGACCTCGTTGGCATTCATGTTCGACTGCGTGCCCGAACCGGTCTGCCAGACCACCAGCGGAAAATGATCGTCGAGCGCACCCGAAATCACCTCGTCGGCCGCGGCAGCGATCGTGCTGCCGACTTCCTTGTCGAGCTTGCCGAGATCCACATTTACTTCAGCCGCCGCGCGCTTCACCATACCGAGCGCGTGAACGAGCGGCAGCGGCATGCGCTCGCCGCCGATCTTAAAGTTCTCGAGGGAGCGCTGGGTCTGGGCACCCCAGTACTTGTCCGAAGGAACGTCGATGGGCCCGAATGTATCACTTTCGCGGCGAGTGTCGGCCATAGTCAGATCTCCTGTTCGCGCGTGTGGCTACCACAACAAACCGTGCGCTGCCATTGGCTGTGTGACGTCAAATCGATTGAGTAAAGAAGAAGCTGCGCAGGCATCCGATCGGGCCGCCTCAGCAACAAAAAAGCCGGCCACGTGAGTGACCGGCTTTTCTTAACTGGGTGAAGCAGGAATTACTTGTCCAGCTTGTCCGCGACGTCGCTCTTGGCGTCGCCGTAGCCCTTCTGGACCTTGCCTTCGGCCTTGTCCATCTTGCCTTCAGCCTGGAGATCGGCGTTGTTCGTGGCGCCACCAACGGCGTCCTTGACTGCGCCCTTGACCTGCTTGCCGAGACCTGCTGCCTGATCGCTATTAGCCATGATGTTTCTCCTTGTTGCGGATCGATGTCTTAGAAACGCGACCCCTGACAAAACGTTCCGCAAATCATTCAGCGCAAGACAGCCGAGGCAAAAGAAAAGGGCGGCATCGCTGCCGCCCTTTCTGACTGTCTGGAGGAGACTGGACTTAGAAGTCCATGCCACCCATGCCGCCCATGCCGCCGCCCGGCATTGCAGGCATTGCGGAGTCCTTCTTAGGGGTCTCGGCAATCATGGCTTCCGTGGTGATCAGCAGGCCGGCAACCGAAGCTGCGTCCTGGAGAGCGGTACGAACAACCTTGACCGGGTCAACGATGCCGAGCTGGATCAGATCGCCATACTCGTCGGTTGCAGCGTTGTAGCCGAAGGTCGGCGTGTTGTCGTCCATGATGCGGCCGGCAACGATCGATGCTTCTGCACCGGCATTCGACGCGATCTGGCGAACAGGAGCCTGAAGGGCACGACGCACGATGGCGATGCCAGCAGCCTGGTCGGCATTGATGCCGGTGACCGTGATCGACTTCGTTGCGCGCAGCAGAGCCGTGCCGCCGCCAGGAACGATGCCTTCTTCAACCGCAGCGCGGGTTGCGTTCAGGGCGTCGTCAACGCGGTCCTTCTTTTCCTTGACTTCGACTTCCGTCGCGCCGCCGACGCGGATAACCGCAACGCCGCCTGCGAGCTTTGCGAGACGCTCCTGGAGCTTCTCACGATCGTAGTCCGAAGAGGTTTCTTCGATCTGCTGCTTGATCTGGGCAACGCGGCCCTGGATCTCGGCCTTTTCACCGGCGCCATCAACGATGGTGGTGTTTTCCTTGGTGATCGACACCTTCTTGGCGCGGCCCAGCATGTCGAGGGTCACGTTTTCGAGCTTGATGCCGATGTCTTCGGAAATCACCTGGCCGCCCGTGAGGATGGCGATGTCTTCCAGCATGGCCTTGCGGCGATCGCCGAAGCCCGGTGCCTTGACGGCAGCGATCTTCAGGCCGCCACGCAGCTTGTTGACGACGAGCGTGGCCAGAGCCTCGCCTTCCACGTCTTCCGAGATGATGACCAGCGGCTTCGAGGACTGAACAACAGCCTCGAGAACCGGCAGCATTGCCTGGAGGTTGGAGAGCTTCTTCTCGTGAAGGAGAATGTAAGCGTCTTCCAGCTCGGCAACCATCTTGTCCGGGTTGGTGACGAAGTATGGGCTGAGATAGCCGCGGTCGAACTGCATGCCTTCAACGACTTCGAGTTCGGTCTCGGCGGTCTTGGCTTCTTCGACGGTGATGACACCCTCGTTGCCGACCTTCTGCATCGCTTCCGCGATCATCTGGCCGATTTCCTTCTCGCCGTTAGCCGAGATGGTGCCGACCTGAGCCACTTCTTCCGAAGTGTTGATCTTCTTGGCGACGCGGCCGAGTTCGGAAACGACTTCGGCAACAGCCATGTCGATGCCGCGCTTCAGGTCCATCGGGTTCATGCCGGCGGCAACGGCCTTGTGGCCTTCCTGAACGATCGACTGAGCGAGAACGGTTGCCGTGGTCGTGCCGTCACCGGCCTTGTCGTTGGTCTTCGAGGCCACTTCGCGCAGCATCTGTGCGCCCATGTTCTCGAACTTGTCTTCCAGCTCGATCTCCTTGGCGACGGAAACGCCGTCCTTGGTGATGCGCGGGGCGCCGAACGACTTGTCGATCACGACGTTGCGGCCCTTGGGGCCGAGCGTGACCTTCACTGCGTCTGCGAGAATGTTGACGCCGCGCAGCATACGCTCGCGGGCATCACGGGAGAATTTTACGTCTTTTGCAGCCATGTGCGTGCTCCTGGGCCTAGGGCCCGAATGTCAGGTTGCGAATAGGGAAGAGGTCGACGGCGTGATTAGCCGATGATGCCCATGATGTCGGATTCCTTCATGATCAGAAGGTCTTCGCCATTGAGCTTGACTTCGGTGCCGGACCACTTGCCGAACAGAACGCGGTCGCCTGCCTTTACGTCGAGGGCAACGACCTTGCCGCTCTCGTCACGGGCGCCGGAACCAACGGCGACGATCTCGCCTTCCTGCGGCTTTTCCTTGGCAGTGTCGGGGATGATGATGCCGCCGGCGGTCTTTGCCTCGGACTCGACCCGACGAACGACCACACGGTCATGAAGCGGGCGGAAATTGCTGGCCATATCCAATACTTCCTCGGTTGGATGATGTCTGATGGTTCTGATGAACCGGTTAGCACTCACATTGGGAGAGTGCTAACGAGACGCCGAGATAGTCGAAGACGTTTCTGGTGTCAAGGTCAGCTGCGGTTATCGAGCTTGGGAAAACACCCGCTTCGGACTGTCGAGCGGCAGGCCCGTAGCTGGGTTTTCTCACACGAATGCGCAAGGCCTGTGACGCGCCACACCCACATTCGTCCAATTTTAGTTAATGGCGGAAAGGGCGTTCAGCTAACGATGCGCAGGTTCGAAAGCTCGTCGGCGATGCGCTTGAAATCGTCGGCAAGCGTCGCGCCGGTGGAGTTCCAGAACAGCTTTTCCGGATTGCCCTGTGCATCCTTGCGGAAACGGGACTCCGACGAGCAGGCCTTCAAGGCGTCGACCTGGGCCTTTTCAGCACCACTCCTGGCATCGAGATCGAGCGCAACGGTCATGACGATGATGTTGGCGCGCTTGGCGTTGGCGCAAAGCGTGTCGAACTGCTGGTTCAGCGCCTTCGTGTAGTTGCTGTTCGAGAAGCTCGTTGAAACAGTCGTGTTCAAGAAGATGCGTGGCTTGCCGGTGTTGCTGTAGTTCTTGCCTGCATAACCGTAGCTGCCATAGGTGGATCGATTTCTCGCCAGATCGTCGCCGCTCGGCGTGAAATAGGTGTTGGCGCCATCCGTCAGAACGATCAACACCTTATCGTTGCCGCGTTCGGCCTCCGAGCGCCCTCCCGTGAAAGGCGCTTGAGACGACAACACACGCCAGCCCCAGGCCATGCCTTCCGGAGTATTCGTGTTGCCGTTCGCACGCATTGCGTCGATCGCGCTCTTCACTTCATCGATGCCGGCTGTCGTGCCGACATCCTTCAAAGGAAGAATTGGGGTTGTGGTGCAGCCATAGTTTGGGCCTGAACCGGCGGAAAATCCGTTGCCGTGGCTGACATTGATGAATTTGGTCAGGTCACGCTGCCTGTCGGGGGCGCTTCTGTCGTCTGGCGCATAATCGGGCCACCAACTGTTCGCCGCGCGGCCGATATCGGCTTCATCGGGCGCGAACATCGGCACGAACAAGGTCGCCGGGTTGTTCTGTGAAGCAGCCGCATCGGTGACATTATAGGGGTAAGGCCGCGTTTCCACGCATCCGCCCCAAGTTGCAACGGGCGCGGTCGTGTTGCCTTGACCGGTATAGCGCCTGACATAATCAAACAGCGTGAAGCGCGTAAGATACGCATTCTCGAGACCGACCTCGGCCCAGTACCTCCCGCGGGCGCGCTTGGCGCCATTGACGTCCTCGACATACATGTTCGGGCTGCTGGCTCTTGTGCCGAAACTCGACCAGTCGAAGTTTTCGTGGTGAATGGGCGAAAGCCCGTTTCGGTCCATCCAGCTTTCATAACGATTGTCTGGTCCCACATTCACGGATGCGGAAAAGGGCACCAGACCGATCTGAACCGGCTTGTCGACCTGTTTCATCTTGCCGCTTTCGGCGGCCATCGTGTCGACGAGTTCTTTGGCGGCGTCCTTGAGAATATCCAGGCGCTGTCGGCCCGAGCCTCGCCCTCTGTCACCCATCGACCCGGAATTGTCGAGCACGAGCGCCACTTCGATCGTGTTCTTCAGCTTCACCTCGGTTGCTGCCGCGAAAGAAAGCGGGGTTCTCTGCTTTCCCATCAGCGACTGGAAGGTTCCGAAGAACACCGGATCATAGCTGAGATCGGCCGACATCTTGAGCGTACCGCCGCCGCCCTGGCCTGGAAGATCGACCTTCAGGGTTGCGCGGTTTGGGTTGATGTTGCCGAGATTGGCGTCGAAGAACTGCCGTGCATATTTCCGCACTTCAAGTTCCGATGCGCCCTCGAGAAGACGCCGCGCCGTTGCAATCCCTGATGCATCCAGCGCATTCAGCGTCATCTGCCGCTCGCGGCTCATTTCGCTGTAGTCCACGGCAAGCGCCACCGCGCCGAACAGCGGCACGGCCGCGATCACCGTCATCAGCGCGTAATTGCCGCTGGTGTCCTTGAGGAAGGCGCGGATCAGGGAGAAAAGGGATTGTCTCGTCATGGCGCGCGGCATGGCACGACAGCTCCTAAGATGCTGTTCGAGCGATCGTTCGCTTTTTAAGTGTTTTGCTCGAAGTGCGCCTGAGCTGCGCCTGAAGTGAAGGGCGAGCAACCGTTCCCGCGCGAACAGGGTGACAGCCGTCGGAGCTTGCGTTAAGCGAACCGCGCGCCATTCACCCATGTTTTTAGGACGGTTCATGTTATCAGCGCCGAAGATGATCGCCTCGCTCGATCAGGTCTCGGGACCCTATGCCGCAATCCTGTGCGATGTGTGGGGCGTGCTTCACAACGGCGTCGACAGCTTCAAGCCGGCCGTGGAAGCGCTGACGGCGGCGCGCGCCCGTGGGCTGGCGGTGGTGCTCATCACCAATGCCCCGCGCCCCTTCGGCGATGTGGAAGCCCAGATCCGCGGGCTTGGCGTCACGGCCGAAGCCTATGATCGCATCGTCACATCGGGCGACGTTACGCGCGAGCTGATCCGCAACGGTCCACGCCGCATCTATCATATCGGCACCGAGCGCGAGATGACGCTCTATGAAGGGCTCGACGTCGAGCTCGTCGAGGAATGGGAAGCGTCGGGCATCTGCTGCACCGGTCTGTTCGACGATCATACCGAAGCGCCCGACGACTACGCCGAACAGCTTCGCCGCTTACGCTCGCGCGATCTGCCGATGATCTGCGCCAATCCCGATATCGTGGTGGAACGGGGCCATGAGCTGGCTTGGTGCGCCGGCGCTTTGGCGCGCGATTACGGCTTGCTCGGCGGCCGCACGATGATTGCCGGCAAGCCGCATCGTCCGATCTATCAGGCGGCCTTCGCCGCTGCATCGCAGGTTCTCGGCCGTGAGATCGGTGCTGACGATTGTCTGGCGATCGGCGATGGCATGCTGACGGACGTGAAAGGCGCGGTCGATAACGGTGTCGATGTGCTCTATGTCTCGGCCGGTATCCACGCCCGCGAATACGGACCATCGCATGCGCCGGACATCGAACTGCTCGGCAGCTTCCTGGCCAAGCACAGTGCCGATCCGGTCGGCGTGATCCCGATGCTGCGATAACCCCGATGCTGCGCTAAGATGACCATTCTCCGCATTGCTTCACCGTCCGATCTGCCGGCGCATCTGCGCGGCGGCGTGGTTGCCATCGGCAACTTCGACGGTGTGCATCGCGGTCATTGCAGCGTGCTTGAACGGGCCCTCGAAATCGCTAGGGAAGCCGGCGTTCCGGCCTTGGTTCTCACCTTCGAACCGCATCCACGCTCCGTTTTTCGCCCGGAAAACCCGGTGTTCCGGTTGACCTCGGCGCCGATCCGCGCCCGGCTTCTGGATGCGCTCGGCTTCGATGGCGTGATCGAACAGCCGTTTAACCGCGACTTCGCCTCGACCTCGGCGGAAGACTTCGTGCAGGCGATCCTGCGCGACGCCCTCGACATCCGCCACGTCGTCACCGGCGTCGACTTCCATTTCGGTAAGGAGCGCCGGGGCGGTCCGGCCTTTCTCATGGCGGAAGGCGAGCGGCTCGGCTTCGGCGTCACCCTTGTGGATGCTTATCGCGACGAAAATGCCGAGGTGATTTCGTCGAGCCGTATCCGCTCGCTTCTCCAGGCCGGCGATGTCGCGCAAGCCGCCGGTCTCTTGGGCTACCGTTATACGGTTGAAGCGGAAGTGAGCCACGGGAAGAAGCTTGGTCGCACGCTCGGCTATCCCACGGCAAACATGCGCCTGCCGGCCGAAACCGATCTCGCACTCGGCATCTACGCCGTGCGCTATCGTCGCCCCGATGGAAGCCTGCATGATGGCGTTGCTTCCTTCGGCCGTCGTCCGACCGTGGACGCGGATGGGGCGCCGCTGCTCGAAACCTTTCTGTTCGACTTCAACGGCAATCTTTATGGCGAAGTCTCCTCCGTCTCATTCTTTGGCTTCCTGCGCGGCGAAGAGAAGTTCGACGATCTCGACGCTCTCGTGGTGCAGATGAAGCAGGACGAGGCGCAGGCGCGAGCGTTGCTTTCGCGCATCACTCCGCTGAGTGATTTGGATCGCGCCTTGTCATTCAGCGTGTAATTAGGCAGATCGAAACCAACGCTGCAGCAGATCCTCGAACGTGGACAAGGTTGCAGGCTGCAAGGAGTAGGTCATGCGTTACGGTTTGATGGGTTCGACGGCTGCGATTCTGTTGGCGGTCACCGCCTATGCTCAGGCTGCCGACCAGCTGGAAGCTCCGGTTGAAACCTCTACCAGCTTCTTTGGCGGCGAGTGGAGCCTGACGATCGGCGCGGCCGCTCTCGTCATGCCTGAATTCGAAGGCTCGAAGGACTACCGCTTCTTTGCGCAGCCGCTGATCTCCTTCGGCCGCAAGGGCACCGAACAGCGCTTCAGCTCGCGCAACGACAACATTTCCATCGCTTTCATCGACACCGGCAATTTCCGCGCCGGCCCGACCGGCAAGCTGGTGTTCGGTCGTGACAGCAACGATTACGACGACATCGAAGGTCTGAGCGATGTCGACTTCGGCGTGGAAGTGGGTGGCTTTGCCGAGTTCTACCCGACCGAATGGATCCGTTTCCGCGGCGAAGTGCGCCAGGCCATCGGCGCGCATGAAGGTCTGGTTGCCGACGGTGCAGTCGATGCCTTCGCTTACCTGACGCCGGCCCTACGCATTTCCGGTGGCCCGCGCATCACCTATGGCAACGACAAGTATTTCGATGCCTATTACGGCGTCGACTTCTCCGAAGCGGCTGTGACCGGCCTGTCGCCTTATTCGCCGGACGAGGGCATCGCGTCCTATGGCGTCGGCGGTGCGTTGACCTGGAAGGCCACCGACCGGATCGACACCAGCCTGTTCGGCGAATATCGCCGTTTGGCTGGTCCGGCCGAAGATTCCTCCATCGTTCAGGAGCGCGGCGACAAGAACCAGTTCACGGTTGGCGTGTCGGCAACCTACCGCTTCGACTTCGCTCTCTAAGCCGCTCGTTCCCCGTTAAATCCGGGGAACACCACGTTTCAGGGCAAGGCCAAGCGCAATCGCGGCCCAGCCCTGGAACACGAGATCGATTGCCAGGAACATGCCGAGCACCCAAAGGCTGTTCACCGGCCAGCCGAGCGCGATCACCACGCCGGCGAGAAGCGTCAGCAGGCCCGAAAGCACCATCCAGCCCCAGTTGTGGGATGGCCGCGATTGAAAGCCGACGCCGATCCGCGCCACGCCACTTGCAACAAGGGCGGCTGCGAGGAACAAGGTGAGAAAGGCCGAGGCCATGACGGGGTTGATCAGCGCCGCCAGACCGGCCAGCGCGTAGATCACGCCACCTAAGACCCACCAGAAGAAGCTCGACCAGCTTTTCACCGAAAACGCCTGCGCGATCTGAATGGCCGCGGCAATCAGCATGAGCAGGCCGACCGTGTAAACGGACGCCACCGTTGCCACCAGCGTGTTCAGGAACGCCATGGTGCCGAGCAGGATCAGCGCGATGCCGAGTGCAACGAACCAACCCCAGCGATGCCGCAGCTCGGCAACCGACAAGCGCGCGCGCTGATCAAGGTTGTTGCTTGTTGTGTTCGGCGTAAAGTTGGTCGGCATAAACGATATCCCCGCTAAAGCGGCTCAATCCGCTGCCCGGAAATTGGTTCCGCGCGGCAAGGGACGAGGCAAGTCCCTGCAGGCGCGTGAAACTTCGCGCTTTATTCCGGCTGCAGCCTTGGCTAAGAACGCCCTCATGCCAGCGCATCTGCCCCTGATCGCTCCTGCGATACGAATTATTGGCCCGGCCTTCCGGGCGGCCTGAGGCCACCGGAAGCTCCGGGATATCTGCGCGGCTTGGCTGCGCCCTTTCTGTTAGCCTGATCCTTCGACGCCGGCCTTTCCGTGCCGCCCTTCAGATGGCCTTGTTCTTATGTCCGACACGCCCCAGACGCTCGATTACTCCAAGACCCTTTATCTGCCGCAGACCGATTTCCCCATGCGCGCCGGCCTGCCGGACAAGGAGCCGCAGATCGTCCAGCGCTGGCAGGACATGGACCTCTACGCCAAGCTGCGCGAAAGCGGTGCCGGACGTCCGAAATACGTGCTGCATGATGGTCCGCCCTATGCCAACGGCAACATCCATATCGGTCATGCGCTGAACAAGATCCTGAAGGACGTCATCACGCGCTCCTTCCAGATGCGCGGCTACGATTCCAATTATGTTCCGGGCTGGGACTGCCACGGCCTGCCGATCGAATGGAAGATCGAGGAGCAGTATCGCGCCAAGGGTCTCGACAAGGATCAGGTCGAAATCAACGAGTTCCGCAAGGAGTGCCGCGACTTCGCCGCCAGCTGGATCGGCGTTCAGGGTGCGGAGTTCCAGCGCCTGGGCGTCGTTGGCGACTTCAAAAACCCCTACACCACGATGAACTTCCACGCCGAAGCGCGCATCGCCGGCGAGCTTCTGAAGTTCGCGATGTCCGACCAGCTGTATCGCGGCTCCAAGCCGGTGATGTGGTCGGTCGTGGAACGCACCGCACTCGCGGAAGCCGAGGTCGAATACCACGACTACGAGAGCGACACGATCTGGGTGAAGTTCCCGATCGCAACCGAGTCCAGGGCTCACGATCAGGCCATCGCAGAGATCAAGCAGGATCTTGCGCGGCGTGACGGCGAGGATTTCGGCGTCGAACAGCTGGAAGGCTTCGTTGCCGAACAGAGCCTTGCCGATGCCGCAGTGGTTATCTGGACAACGACGCCATGGACCATCCCCGGCAACCGCGCGGTCGCCTATTCCGACCGGGTCGAGTACGGCCTTTACGAAGTTGCTGCGGTCGAGAACGATTTCGGGCCGCGCGTTGGCGAAAAGCTGGTCTTCGCCAAGAAGCTCGCTGAGGATTCGGCTACCAAGGCCAAGCTGACGCTGAATCTCGTGCGCGACATCGCAGCCTCAGAATTGGCGGGCATGCAGCTTTCGCATCCCCTGAAGGGGTTCGGCGGCGGTTATGCGTTCACCGTCCCAATGGTGGCCGGCGACCACGTTACCGATGATGCCGGCACCGGCTTCGTTCACACCGCGCCGAGCCACGGCCGCGAAGACTTTGACGCCTGGATGGACGCAGCCCCGTCGCTGCGCCAGCGCGGCATCGACACAACCATCCCTTTTACCGTGGATGATGCCGGCTATTTCACCAAGGACGCGCCGGGCTTCGGACCGGATCGCGAAGGCGGTCCTGCGCGCGTCATCGACGACAACGGCAAGAAGGGCGACGCCAACAAGGCGGTCATCGAAGCGCTGATCGCGGCCGATGCGCTGTTTGCGCGCGGCCGTCTCAAGCATTCTTATCCGCATTCCTGGCGCTCCAAGAAGCCGGTGATCTTCCGCAACACGCCGCAATGGTTCGCCCATATGGACAAGGAACTGAACGGCTACGGTTTGTCCGACGGTGTGCAGCCGCAGGGAACCGATACGCTGCGGTCCCGCGCGCTCGCTGCCATCGATGCGACCCGCTTCGTGCCGGAGCAGGGGCAAACGCGCCTGCGCGCCATGATCGCCGATCGCCCGGACTGGGTTCTGTCGCGCCAGCGCGCCTGGGGCGTGCCGATCTGCGTGTTCGTGGATGAAGACGGCAACGTTCTCAAGGACGAGGGCGTCAATGCCCGCATCCTCGAAGCCTTCGAAGCCGAAGGTGCTGATGCCTGGTTTGCGCAAGGTGCGCGCGAGCGCTTCCTCGGAGCGCGCGCCGGCGAGCCGTGGAAAATGGTCCGCGACATTCTGGATGTCTGGTTCGACTCGGGCTCTACCCACACCTTCACGCTGGAAGATCGTCCCGACCTGAAATGGCCGGCCGACGTTTATCTCGAAGGCTCGGACCAGCATCGTGGGTGGTTCCATTCCTCGCTTCTGGAAAGCTGCGGCACGCGCGGCCGTGCGCCCTACAACGCCGTCGTCACCCATGGCTTCACCATGGACGAAGACGGTCGCAAGATGTCGAAGTCGCTCGGCAACACGGTTGTGCCGCAGGATGTCATGAAGCAGTCCGGCGCCGATATTCTGCGCCTGTGGGTCATGACCACCGATTACTGGGAAGACCAGCGCCTCGGCAAGAACGTGCTGCAAACCAACATCGACGCCTATCGCAAGATGCGCAACACCATCCGCTGGATGCTGGGCACGCTCGCGCATGACAATGGCGAAGATGTTGCTCTGGCCGACATGCCCGAACTTGAGCGGCTCATGCTGCACCGGCTGTCGGAACTCGATGAACTCGTGCGCAAGGGCTATGACGACTTCGAGTTCAAGCGCATCACGCGTGCGCTGATCGACTTCATGGTGGTGGAGCTTTCGGCTTTCTACTTCGACATCCGCAAGGACGCGCTGTACTGCGACGCGCCATCGAGCATGCGCCGCAAGGCCTCGCTCGTTGTTGTACGCCACCTCTTCAACTGCGTCGTGAAGTGGCTTGCGCCCATGCTGCCCTTCACCACAGAAGAAGCCTGGCGCGACCGCAACCCGGATGCCGTATCGGTTCATCTCGAGCAGTTCCCGGAGGTGCCGGCTGAGTGGCGCGACGATGCCCTTGCTGCCAAGTGGCGCAAGGTTCGTCAGGTCCGCAAGGTCGTGACGGCCGCCCTCGAAATCGAGCGCGCCAAGAAGGCGATCGGCTCGTCGCTCGAAGCGGCACCCTTCGTCCACATCACGGATGCGGAACTGGCAAAGGCCGTGGCCGATGTTGATCTCTCTGAGATCGCCATCACGTCAGGCCTCACCGTCTCGACGCAAGCAGCACCCGAGGGTGCCTATACGCTCGATGAAGTGGCCGGTGTTGCCGTGGTTCCGGCACTTGCGGACGGCACCAAATGCGCGCGCTCCTGGCGCTACACGGATGATGTCGGCAGCGATCCGGCCTATCCGGACGTGTCGGCGCGCGATGCGGCTGCCTTGCACGAGTTGAAGGCGCTCGGCCGTATCTGACCTATCTCACGGATACGTGGCGGTGAAGCAACGCGCATTGCGTTGCTCTCCGTCGCGCTTTCCTTTATGGCAACCATGCCTTGTTGTCGCCGGATTCCGCCGCGATGCAGGGCGATCCGCGGCTTGGGGAGCCGTGTCCGGTCCATGCCGGAAGAACTGCGTCTTCGATGCGGTTCGGTTTGATTGGTGATGAAGGGCGAAGCGACGATATGACAGGCTTCTCGGCAAGGCGTGCTGCAATTGTTGCGCCGGTTCTTTTCGCCAGCGCTTTGGCCGCCGGCTGCATGTCCTCGCCAACCTATGGCACGGACAAGACGGCCAACGAGCAGTTGGTCGACGACGTGTCGGGCATGTTTGCGCTCGGTCTCGGCGAAAAGCGCGAAAAGATCGACTACAAGCCGCGTCCCGATCTCGTACGGCCGACCAGCAATACCCTTCCTGCTCCGCAGCAAAGCGTTGCTTCCGCCGAAAACGGCGCTTGGCCGGAATCGCCCGAACAGCGCCGCGCGCGCATTCGCGCCGATGCTACGGCCAATCAGAACAACCCGAACTACCGTCCCGAAGTGGTGCCGGATGTCGATCCGAGCGCACGCGCACGCCAGCCGGTGCAGGTGAATGCCCGCTTGGCCGAGCGTCCGATGAACGGTCTGGAGCCCGGCGCGCGCAGCCAGCGAGATGAAGTCCGTCGCCGCGTGGCCGAACAGCGTCAGGGTAGCCCCACGAGCCGCAAATATCTCAGCGAGCCGCCGATCACCTATCGCCAGCCGGCCGCAAGCGCTGAAACCAACGATATCGGTGAAGACGAGGCCGTGAAGGAGCGTCGCGCCAAGGCTGCTGCACGGTCGGCGCCGGGTAGCGGTGGCGCGAAAAGCTGGATCCCCTGGCTTTAAACGTCGCGCTTCCCGCCAAAGAAGCGCCGCAGGAGATCTGCCGAGCGCGTTTCGCCTAGTCCCGAATAGGTATCCGGCACATGATGGCAGGTCGGCTGCGTGAAAAAGCGGCCGCCATGCTCCACTCCGCCGCCTTTGGGATCTGACGCCCCGTAATAAAGGCGCCGCAGCCGGGCAAAGGAAATGGCGCCCGCGCACATGGCGCAAGGCTCGAGCGTGACGTAAAGGTCGAGGCCTGTCAGTCGCTCCTGGCCAAGTTTTTCGCAGGCACCGCGGATCGCCACGATCTCGGCATGGGCGGTCGGATCGTTGCGCAAGCGCGTTTCGTTGCCGCCAACAGACACAACTGCGCCGTTTCGCACAAGAACGGCGCCAACGGGCACTTCGCCTCGGGCTGCCGCCAGTTCGGCCTGTTCAAAGGCGATGGACATGAAATCCGGCTGCGTCATCATCGTATCCGCGCTATAGAACTCGCCACGCATAGGCGAAGCGGGTATTTATCCGCCGAACACGACGAAGGCCACATGGACGACGACCGCAAAAAACCTTTCAAGCCCGGCAACAGCCGTCCGGGTGCCCGCGCTGACCGTGATGGTCCGCGCAACGACAAGCCCCGCTTCGACAAACCGCATGGCGACCGGCCGCGCGGTGATCGCCCAAGCGGCGACCGCCCGTTCGGCGAACGCAAATCCTTCGGCGAGCGCAAGTCGTTTGGCGACAAGCCGTCCTTCGGCGACAAGAAGTCGTTCGGTGATCGCAAGCCGCGCGAGGGGGACGCGCCGCCGCGTCGGCGTGTTGTTGAAGCGGAAGATCCGACCAATGGCGAGCGTATCGCCAAGCGTTTGGCGCGCGCCGGCATTTCGTCGCGTCGTGATGCCGAAGCGCTGATCGCCGACGGCCGCATTAAGGTCAACGGCGTGGTGCTGGACAGCCCGGCGCGCAATGTCACCGCCAATGATCGCATCGAACTCGACAACCGGCCGATCCCGGAAATCGAGCGCACGCGGCTGTTCCTGTTCCACAAGCCCGGCGGCGTCGTCACCACGAACAAGGATCCGGAAGGCCGTCGCACCGTGTTCGACGTTCTGCCTGCCGATCTGCCCCGCCTGATGACGGTCGGCCGCCTCGACATCAACACCGAAGGCCTCTTGCTCCTCACCAACGATGGCGGCCTGGCGCGCGTGCTCGAACTGCCGGCCACCGGCTGGCTGCGCCGCTACCGTGTGCGCGTTCACGGCACGGTGGACGAAGCCAGGCTTGCCGAGCTGAAGAACGGCATCGCGGTTGATGGCGTGTTTTATGGCTCGATCGAAGCAACGCTTGATCGCCAGCAGGGCACCAATGCCTGGCTGACGCTCGCCTTGCGCGAAGGCAAGAACCGCGAAGTCAAGAATGTGCTCGGCGCACTCGGCCTCGATGTGACCCGCCTGATCCGCATTTCTTATGGTCCGTTTCAGCTCGGCGAACTGCCGGAAGGCCAGGTGCAGGAACTGAAGGGCCGGTATCTCAGAGACCAGCTGGGCGAACGCCTGATGGCCGAATCCGGCGCAGTGTTCGATCTGCCTGATCGCGATGCGCCGGCACCGGCGCGTACGGAAGAACCGCAGCGCGAACGTCGCAGCGAAGTGACGCCCAACCGCAAGCGCGAGCGGGAAGACCACCGCACCGACATGCTCGACCGGCTGCAAACCAAGCCCGCCGGGCGCTTTGGCGACAAGCCCGCCGGTCGCTTTGGCGACAAACCAGCTGGTCGCTTCGGCGACAAGCCGGCGGGACGGTTCGGCGATAAGCCGGGCGGCTTCAAGCCGGGTGGTGCAGGGCCCCGCGGCAAGCGCGAAGAAGAACGCGCTCCACCGCCGCCGCGCCGCAATGCCAATGTCTGGATGGCGCCGGGCGCGCGTCCAAGAAGCGACAAGAAGGTTGAAGCGGAAGCGGCAGAACGTGCAGCCCGTGAGGAAGCGCGCGCACCGCGCTCGCGCCCATCATCGGACCGGCCTTTCCGCGACAATGCCGGTGGCGGCGACAACCGCGGCTTCCGTCCGCGCGGCGAGAGGCAAGAGGGTGGTGAGCGCACGTTCCGCGCCCGTCCGGCGGAAGGTCGTCCTTTCGTGAAGCGTGACCGGCCGGAAGGTGGTGACCGCCGTGAAACCAAGGGCGGCGAAGAGCGCAGCTTCAAGCCGCGCGGCGATCGTCCGGACAATGGCGGCAAGTCATACCGGCCGCGCTCCGCCGAAGGAGCGCTTTACGCCAAGCGCGAACGGCCGGAAGGTCGCAGCGACGACCGGGCTCAGCGTCCTGCAGGCGACAAGCCTTTCGCAAAGAAGCCGTTCGGCGACAAGCGTCCGTTCAACAAGGATCGTCCATCGGGCGGTGACAGGCCGGAAGGTCGCTCGTTCAAGCCACGAAGCGAGAACGGTCCTCGCACCGGTGGCGAGAACCGCGGCAATGACGGTCCGAAACGTGGTGGACCCGGCGGCGGCCCGAGGAGCGGCGGAAGAAATGCGGATCGTCGGCGGTGAGCTGCGCGGGCGCGCGCTTGCCACGCCCCGCACGCACTCCATTCGCCCCACGACGGACCGCACCCGCGAAGCGGTCTTCAACGTGCTTGCGCATCGCTTTCCCGATGCGCTCGAGAACCGGCGCGTGCTCGACCTGTTTGCAGGAACGGGCGCGCTCGGGCTTGAAGCGGTGTCGCGCGGCGCTGCAAGCGCGGTCTTCATCGAGGAAGGCGCGGAAGGGCGCGGTCTGATCCGCGAGAATGTGGAAGCCTTTGGTTTGCAGGGGCGCACAAGGATCTTTCGCCGCGACGCAACCTCGCTTGGTCCCATCGGCACCTTGCAGCCGTTCGGCCTTGTTTTCGCCGATCCGCCTTACAACAAGCAGCTCGGCGAAGCAGCACTCCTTTCGGCTTTGAAGGGCGGCTGGCTTGAGCCCGATGTTTTGTGCGTGGTGGAAGAAAGTGCGGCAGCACCGTTCGATCTGCCTCAAGGCTTCGTGACCGAAGACGAGCGAAGCTACGGCGAAACGATCATCCGTTTCATTCGCCGCGCCTGACTTTGGCCGCTTTCGCCTGACGTGTAGCGTGCTTGGAATTCTTCAGCGAACCCTTTACCGGGATTCGCGCAGTCTGCATTCGGAAGCGAGGGGCGGCATGGCGTTGCGCAAACTGGCATCGAACTGGGGCGGGGCGCTTGTGCTCGGCCTGTGTGTGGCGGGACCTGTTCCTGCGGCTTTGGCGCAGGAAAAGCCGGCTGCAACAGCCATGGAAAACGCAGCCACTGCGGCGGCTGAAAACAAGGTTGAGACCTTCACGCTGGCGAACGGCCTTCAGGTTGTGGTGATCCCCGATCGTCGCGCGCCGGTTGTCTCTCACATGCTGTGGTACAAGATCGGCAGCGCCGATGAAGCGCCCGGCAAGTCCGGCATCGCCCACTTCTTCGAGCATCTGATGTTCAAGGGTACGTCGAACCATCCGGCCGGCGAGTTCTCAGCGGCGGTGGCCGCGATCGGCGGCTCGGAAAACGCCTTCACCTCTTATGACTACACCGCATATTTCCAGCAGGTGTCGCCGGACGCTCTCGAAACGATGATGAGCTTCGAGGCCGATCGCATGCGCAACCTCGTTCTGACGGATGACGTGATCGGGCCGGAGCGCAATGTCGTTCTGGAAGAGCGTCGTTTGCGCATCGAAGGCGATCCAAGCGCGCTGCTTCAGGAAGAAATGTCGGCAACGCTCTACCAGAACCATCCCTACCGCATCCCCGTGATCGGCTGGATGCAGGAAATGGAAGAGCTCAACCGCGCCGACGCGATCGACTTCTACAACCGCTATTATGCGCCCAACAACGCCGTGCTGGTCGTAGCCGGCGATGTGGATGTCGAAGGCGTGAAGGCTCTGGCCGAAAAGACCTATGGCAAGGTCGAGCGCGGTCCGGATTTGCCGCCGCGTATCCGTCCGCAGGAACCGGAACAGAACACGGCGCGCACCGTCACGATGTCCGATCCGCGCGTGACGATCCCGAGCTATCAGAAATCCTGGGTCGTGCCATCTTATGGCAGCGCCAGGAAGGAGCCAGGACAGGCCGAAGCGCTTGATCTTCTCGCCGAGGTGCTCGGCGGCGGCGCGCGCAGCCGGCTTTATCAGGCGCTTGTCGTGAAGGAGAAGCTAGCGGCTTCCGTCGGCTCCTATTACCAGGGCACGGCGCTCGATGCGTCGAGCTTCACCGTTTACGGCTCGCCGATCGGCGACACCAAGCTCGAGACACTGGAAAAGGCCGTCGACGATGAGATCGCCCGTCTCGTGAAGGACGGCATCGGCGATCAGGAACTGGAGCGGGCCAAGAACCGCCTCGTGCGCGGCCTGATCTTTGCGCGTGACAACCAGTCCGGAATGGCGCGGATCTATGGTTCGGCGCTGACCACCGGCAGCGAGATCAAGGACATTCAGGAATGGCCTGATCGCATCAAGGCGCTGACCGCGGCTGATGTTCAGCGCGCTGCAGAGGAGTTCCTCAACCAGAAGCGTGCTGTCAGCAGCTACCTGCTGCCTGCCGGGGAGGAGAAGTCGTGAACCGCTTTCGTGAAATGATGGTTTTTCCCACCATGGCCCGTTTGAAGCTCGCTTTCGTCACCACCGTACTGGCTTTCCTGCTCTTGGCGATGCAGCCGCTGATGGCGCATGCCGCGGTGAAGATCCAGAAGGTGACAAGCCAATCCGGTGTGACCGCCTGGCTGGTGGAAGACTATTCTGTGCCGATCGTGTCCATGCGCTTTGCCTTCAAGGGCGGTTCCGTGCAGGACCCCGTCGGCAAGGAAGGCCTGGCAACTCTGATGTCCGGCCTGTTCGACGAAGGCGCGGGCGATCTCGATCGCGACGCCTATCAGGACCGCCTGGACGATTCCGGCGCCGAGATCAGCTTCTCCTCGACCAGCGATGAGATCTACGGCTCGTTCCGCGCGATCCAGGAAGATCTGGACGAAGGCGTGGATCTGCTCGCGCTCGCCGTGCAGAAGCCGCGCTTCGATCCCGAGCCGGTTGAACGCATCCGCTCGCAGCTGCTGGCCGGCATCACCGCGCGTTCTCGTGATCCGCAAGAACAGGCCAAGATCGCCTGGAGCCGCGCCGTGTATGGTTCGCACCCCTATGCTCGCCAGGAAGATGGCGGTACGCAGAGCCTGACGGGTCTGACGCGCGACGACCTCGTCGCCATGCACAAGGCGCAGTTTGCGCGCGACAATCTCGTTGTCAGCGTTGTCGGCGCCATTGATGCGGAAAAGGTCAAGCAGGTTCTCGACGAAGTCTTCGGCCCGCTGCCCGAACATGCCAAGCTCCGCGACATTCCGCAGGCCGACATGAAGCTCGGGCAGGACATCAAGATCGACTACGACCTGCCGCAAACCAGCATCCAGCTGGCTTATCCCGGCGTCGACCGCAAGGATCCCGGCTTCTTCGCAGCCTATCTCATGAACGAAGTTCTGGGCGGCGGCACCTTTTCGTCGCGCTTGTTCGAGGAAGTGCGCGAAAAGCGCGGTCTGGCCTATGGCGTCGGTTCGTCCTTGTCGACGCGCCGTTATTCGTCGGCACTCGCCATCGGCACCGCGACCCGTTCGGATCGTGCCGATGAGACGCTCGACCTCATCCGCCAGGAAGTGAAGCGGATGGCGGACGAAGGTCCGACGCAGGAAGAACTGGACAAGGCCAAGCGCTACACGATCGGCGCTTATGCCATCAACAATCTCGACAGCTCTGGCTCGATCGCAGCGACGCTGACTCAGATCCAGCTGGAAGATCTCGGCATCGATTACATCGAGCGCCGCGAAGGGCTGATCGAGGCTGTGACGCTGGACGATGTGAAGGCGCAGGCAAAGCGCTTGCTTGAAGCCCAGCCTGCGATCATGATCGTTGGACCGGCCAAGGCAGATAAAGCCGCAACGCCGCTAGCTACGCCCTCAACGGCACCTGCGCCGGCTCCCGCTGGCGAGCTGCCGGAGACGCCGGCCGGCAATGAAGGAAAGACCCAGACCGGAGGGTGAAATGGCCTTCGATGATGTGGTGGACGTCAGCCAAAGCCAGATAAGGCCGCTGCCGTCGCGAACCGAACCCAGCTTCGCCGTCGCCTTCGGCGGAGGCGGCGCGCGCGGCCTTGCCCACATCCACGTCATCGAAGCCCTGGACGAACTCGGCATCCGCCCTGTCGCGATTGCCGGCTCGTCCATCGGCGCCATCATGGGCGCCGCCATGTCGTCCGGATTGAGCGGCCACGACATCCATGACTTCGCCCGCGCAGTTCTGTGCAAGCGCGCAGAACTGACGCGGCGCATGTGGAGCGCGCGTCCAGGCACCATCGGCGATCTGATGTCGTCGGGTCTGCGGGTCAGCCAGTTCAACATCCAACGCCTTTTGAGCGCTTTTCTGCCCGAAGGACTGCCCGTCACATTCGAGGATCTGCAGATCCCCTTGAAGGTGACCGCAACCGATTTCTTCAAGCAGGAGCAAGTGGTTATCGAAGAAGGCGACCTGCATTCGGCCTTATGCGCGTCGGCCGCGATCCCCGCGATCTTCAGTCCCGTTCAACGCGACGGCCGAACCTTGATCGATGGCGGGATCTATAATCCCGTGCCCTTCGATTTGGTGGAAGGCCTCGCTGATGTGGTGATCGCCATCGACGTGATCGGTGACCCGATGGAGGACAGGGGGCGGACCTTGAAGTCGATGGACATGCTGCTTGGCGCCAACCAGATCATGATGCAGGCCATCAACCAGTTGAAGATGAAGCAAAACCCGCCGGCGATCTATTTGCGGCCCGGCACGCGCTATCGGGCGCTCGACTTCCTCAAGATCGATCGAGTCCTGGCCGAAACGGTGTCGGTCAAGGATGAACTCAAGCGTGCCGTCGAGACTGCAGTCAAAGCCGCCGCTTGACCTGCATTTAAAACACTCGCGCCATTGCGAAGGCCCGGGGCGGGCAATAGATGGTTGAGTGAGCCGGTTTCGCTCTGCCATATCGCGTTTTTACCCCGCTTTCGCGCCGCTATTTGCCCGTTTAGGAACACAGAATGCCCGAAACATCCGCCGAAAAGCTCGTCGATCAGGTCGCGGCGTTGGTGGAAGCAGCCAAGCGCGCGGGTGCCGATGCTGCCGATGCGGTTGCCGTTCGCGGACGCTCCGTCGGTGTTTCCGTTCGCTTAGGCAAGGTCGAGAACACGGAAGCTTCTGAGAGCGACGACATCTCGCTGCGGGTCTTTGTCGGGCAGCGTGTCGCGAATATTTCCGCCAATGCCGGCGCCGACATTGCAGCTTTGGCAGAGCGCGCCGTGGCGATGGCCAAGGTTTCGCCGGAAGATCCCTTCCAGTCACTGGCCGATCCATCGCTTCTGGCGGATGGTGTCGATGATCTCGATCTTTTCGACCCGACCGAGCTGTCCGGCGACCAGCTGCGCCAGGCAGCGCTTGAGGCTGAGGAAGCAGCACTCGGCGTTGCAGGCGTCACGAACTCGGCCGGCAGCGGTGCTGGCTTCGGGTATGGTGGGCTGGTTCTGGCGACCTCGCATGGCTTTACCGGCCATTATGTCGGCTCGCGCTTTTCCCGTTCGGTCAGCGTGATTGCGGGCGAGGGCACCGGCATGGAGCGCGATTATGATTTCTCGTCGCGCATTCATTTCAACGAGCTGGACGATGCCGCCACCATCGGCCGTCGCGCCGGCGAGCGCGCGGTTCGGCGCTTGAAGCCGCGCAAGGCGAAGACCGGGCCGGTGACGGTGGTGTTCGATCCGCGTGTTTCGCGCGGCATCGCGGGTCATCTGGCAGGCGCGATCAACGGTGCTTCGGTGGCGCGAAAGACGAGCTTCCTGCGCGATTCCATGGGCAAGCAGGTGGCATCCGCGGCAATCACCGTCACGGACGATCCGACGCGCAAGCGCGGTTCGGCATCGCGGCCGTTTGACGGAGAAGGTGTGCGCGGCCAGCCGCTGTTGATGGTGGACAAGGGCGTGCTGCAGCAATGGTTCCTGTCCACCTCCGCCGCAAGGGAGCTCGGCCTCGTTACCAACGGACGCGGTGCGCGTCACGGCACATCGGTCTCACCGAGCTCCACTAACCTCGCAATCGAGCCCGGAACGATTGCGCCGGAAGAGATGATCGCCGACCTGCCGAGCGGGTTCTACGTGACGGAAGTGTTCGGCCAGGGCGTCAACATGGTAACCGGCGAATACAGCCGTGGCGCGTCGGGCTTCTGGATCGAGAATGGTGAACTGGCCTATCCGGTTGCCGAAGTGACGATCGCTTCCAACTTGAAGGATATGTTCCTGCGCATGGTGCCGGCTTCCGATGTGGACCGCAACTTCGGCACCGCGGCGCCAACCTTGCTGATCGAGGGGATGACGCTTGCTGGAAGCTGACACGACCGCCACGGCCTTCGACGCCGATCTCAAGCTGATCCGCGATGCCGCGCGTGAAGCGGGCGAGATTGCGATGCGCTATTTCCAGAAGTCGCCGGAAGTCTGGTGGAAGGAAGGCCAGTCGCCGGTCAGCGAAGGCGATTACGCCGTCGACAAGTTTCTGCGCGAAACGCTCACGGCGGCGCGTCCTGATTACGGCTGGCTGTCGGAAGAAACGGCCGACAATCTCGAGCGGCTTTCGGCCAAGCGCACCTTCGTGGTGGACCCGATCGACGGCACGCGTGCGTATATCGAGGGCAAGCCGACCTGGTGCGTGTCGATCGGCGTGGTGGAAGATGGACGCTCGATCGCCGGCGTGCTCGATTGTCCGGTGAAGAACGAGGTCTTCGAGGCTGCACGCGGCGGCGGAGCGCGGCTGAACGGCCATGCCATCGCCGTCGCACCAACGCGCGCAGAGCCTGCAATCGGCGGGCCGAAGCCGATGATCCAGTCTCTCGATGAAGCCGATCGACGTGATTTTCGCCCGGTGAGCTATGTGCCTTCGCTGGCCTACCGTGTCGCGATGGTGGCGCGTGGCGAGATCGACGCGACGTTCGTGAAGCCCGATTCGCATGATTGGGATCTGGCTGGCGCCGACTGCATTCTGCATGAAGCGGGCGGAGCGATCGTGGATGCCACCGGTGAACCGCTGGTTTACGCAACGGCCAATTCCAAGCATGGCGCCCTTGCGGCCGGCAGTGGCCCTTTGCTTGCGAAGATGACGACCATCCTCACAAAATTCCGGTGACTTCACAGCCACCCCCCATGTAGAACCGCCTTCATTTCCACTACCCTGATTTTCTTTAGGAGAGCCGCATGACGGAACAAACGGAACCCAAGCAGCTCCTGCACCTCGTTTTCGGGGGCGAGCTGAGCTCCCTCAAGGGCGTCGATTTCCGCAACCTGGACGACCTCGACATTGTCGGCGTCTTTCCCGACTACAAGTCGGCCGAACGCGCCTGGCGCGCCAAGGCGCAAGAAACGGTCGACAACGCCCATATGCGCTATTTCATCGTGCATCTTCACCGCCTTCTCGAACCGGCAGCGCCTGCGGCACCGCAAGCGTGACGACAACGAACGTGAGCGCAAAGCGGAAGGTGCCACCGCGCCGCCGCCACTCGCCGCGCGCGATCAAGGAGCTGTGGCGGACGATCCGCCGCCCCCTCGCGAATTCGGCGGTGGTGAAGCATGCGCTCGCTTTTCTGGTTGAAGGCGGCCTGCGGTTCGTTGGCGGCACCAATCGTCTCGTGCCGGGATCGAGTGATCTTGCGACCTCGATGGCGCAGGACGGACCGGCCATCTATGCGGTGTGGCACGGCCAGCACCTGATGTATCCGACGCTGTACCCCAAGGAATATCCCATCGACGTCATGGTCTCACGCAGCAGCGATGCCGAGCTCAACGCGCTGGTGATGAAGCGCTTCGGCGTCGGGATCGTGCGCGGATCGGGCGGTCGCAGCGCCAAGAAGTCGGTTGAAAAAGGCGGTGCACGGGCGCTGCTCGCCCTCAAAAAGTCGCTGGATGAGGGGAGATCGGTGGCCATGGTCGCAGATATCCCCAATGGAACGCCGCGCGATGCCGGAATGGGCATCGTCATGCTCGCCCGCATTTCCGGCCGCCCGATCTTTCCCGCAGCTTACGCCAGCAGCCGCCGCAAGGTGGTGGAGCGCTCCTGGGACAAGATGACGATCAGCCTGCCTTTCGGCCGCAGCGCGATGGTGATCGGCGAGCCGATTTATGTTTCGCCGGACGCGACCGAAGCCGAGATGGACGTGCTGCGTCACGCGGTCACCAACGGTCTGGATGAAGTCACGGTGCGCGCCCATGCGCTGGCGGATGCCAAGCCTGGCCAAACCGGAGCCGCTCGATGAGCGAGCGCTGGGCACGCCGGCTTTTGTCGCTTTATGGGATCGCTGGCTCGGCGGCGTTTCCGTTTATCGGGCCTTATGTCGCTTATCGCGCCAGCCGCGGCAAGGAAGACCGCCAGCGCCGGCGCGAGCGCTATGGCGTTGCGGGCGAGGCACGGCCGAACGGTCCGGTGATCTGGGTTCATGCTGCGAGTGTGGGCGAAACGGGCGCAGTGATCCCGCTGATCGAACGCATTCTGGATGTCGGGATCCGGGTGGTGCTGACGACCGGAACCGTGACCTCGGCCAAGATCGTGGCCGAACGGCTCGGCAATCAGGTCATCCACCAATATGTGCCGCTCGATCTGAAGCCGGCGGTGGAACGTTTTCTCGATCACTGGCAGCCGGACCTCGCCATTATCGCCGAATCCGAGATCTGGCCGACAACAATCCTGGCGCTCGGCAAGCGGCGTGTGCCGCAGGTTCTGGTGAACGGACGCTTGTCGGACCGCTCCTTCAAGTCGTGGCAGAAGCGCCCGCATCTGGCCGAGGCGCTGTTTGAGAACCTTGCTTTCGTTGTGGCGCAGTCCGAACTCGACGGCGAGCGGTTCCGCGCGGTGGGGGCGCGGCCCGTCACCGTTTCGGGCAATCTCAAGCTCGATACCGATCCGCCGCCCTTTGATCCGCGCATGCACAAGCGTCTGGCCAGCCAGATCAACGACCGCGCCACCTGGGCGGCCGTCTCGACCCATCCAGGCGAAGAAGACATCATCGGCGAGGTTCATACCCAGCTGAAAAGCCGCCATGACGACGTTCTGACCATCATCGTGCCCCGCCATCCCGAGCGCGGCGATGCAGTGGCGGCCGATCTCGCCAAGCGGGGTCTTTCCGTTGCACGCCAGAGCCTCAACGAGCCGGTGCGCCCCGATGTCGACGTGCTGCTTGGCGACACGATCGGCGATATGGGGCTTTATCTGCGCCTTACCGAAATTGCCTTCATGGGGCGCTCGATGGTTGCGCAGGGCGGGCAGAACCCGATCGAGCCAGCCATGCTGGAAACGGCCGTTTTGTCTGGCGAAAACATCCAGAATTTCCGCGACACCTATACGCGGCTGATCGACAGCGGCGGTGCGCGGCTCGTGAAAGACAGCGATGCGCTGGCAACAGCCGTCGACTACCTGCTCGACAATGACGGTGCCCGCCACAAGATGGGCGCGGCGGCGTTTGCAACGGTCGAAGATATGCGCGGTGCGCTCGACCGCACCTTGCGCGCGCTCGATCCGTTTATTCATCCGCTGGTGGTGAAAGCGCGGCTCGAAGGCGGCTTTACCTGATGGGCAGCGAAGCCCCGCCATTCTGGTGGGAACAAGCGGACTGGCGGGCATGGAGCCTTTGGCCGGCTTCCGCGCTTTATGGCGCCGTGGCCAAACGGCAGATGCGTCGCGCGCCGCGCGTGAAGATCGCCGCACCGGTTCTGTGCATCGGCAATTACACGGTGGGCGGCGCGGGCAAGACGCCGGTGGCGATCGCGATGGCAAAGAGCTTCATGGCGCGCGGCTTTACGCCCGGCATTCTGTCGCGCGGCCATGGTGGCAGCTTCGGCAAGCCGCATCTGGTGGATCCGCATCACGACATTGCCCGCCATGTCGGCGACGAACCGCTGCTTTTGGCAGGAGCTGCACCGGTTGCCGTGTCAGCCGATCGGCAGGCAGGCGCGCGGCTGCTGCTTGATCAGGGCTGCGATGCGTTGATCATGGATGACGGCTTTCAAAGCGCGCGCATCCATATCGATTTCGCGCTTCTCGTGGTGGATGCCATCAGAGGCGTCGGCAACGGCCATGTCATTCCCGGCGGCCCTTTGCGTGCCGGTCTGGTGGAGCAGCTGCGCTTCACCGATGCCGTTTTGAAGATGGGTAAGGGCACGGCCGGTGACGCGGTGATCCGCAAGGCGGCACGCGCGGGGCGGCCGATGTTCGAAGCCCATACGCAGTTGGTTTCGGGCCAGGATTTCGCCGGCCGCCGCTTTCTGGCTTTTGCCGGCATCGGCAACAACGCCAAGTTCTTCGACACGGTGCGCGAAGCGGGTGGCGAGCTGGCGGGAACGCGCAGCTTCCCCGATCATCATGCTTACGCCGAAGACGAGCTTGCCGATCTCGAGCGCTCGGCCGCGGATCTCGATGCCACGTTGATCACGACGGCCAAGGATGCGGCGCGGCTGCGGGGCTGGTCACCGGCCACAACGCGCTTTCTGGAAGGCGTTGACGTGTTGGCCGTGGAAGCAGCTTTCGACAATCCAACAGCACCGCAGCGGATCGTCGATGCGACGATCAACGCCTATAAGCAGCGCCGCACGGCTTAGCCGCGCTTGCGCAGGTCCGGATTGTTTTCGATCTCGCGCTGAAGCGAAATCTCGCAATTGGCATAAGGCTCCTGACGATCGACGCTCCAATAGCGTAGCTCATCGAGCGGAATGGCTTCGTGGGTCACGGCGCAGCGCACGAAAGCGCCGGGGCTGGTCACCTGAAAGTCGCCATCGAGGTAGCGCACCTTGGCCTCACGGGCACCGGGCCCTTCAAAACGGTTCATCATCATCATGTCTCAGCGGCGTCCGAACAGCCGCTCTATATCGTGCAATTTCAGTTCAATATAGGTGGGGCGGCCATGATTGCAGGTGCCGGAGCCCGGCGTCGCTTCCATCTGGCGCAGCAGAGCGTTCATTTCTTCAGCCCTGAGACGCCGACCCGAACGCACCGAGCCATGACACGCCATGCGCGAGGCGATCGCGTGAAGGCGGCGGGTCAGCGCATCCGTGGTGTCGTTGTCGGCGATCTCGTCGGCAAGATCCCGGATGAGCGCCGGCACGTCCACTTCACCGAGCATGGACGGCGTTTCGCGCACCGCAACTGCGCCGGGGCCGAAGCGCTCGAGAACGAGTCCGAGACGGGCAAGCGTGTCGGCATGGGTTTGAAGGCGCGCCGCATCGTCTTCCGGCAAATCGACGATCTCGGGCAACAGCAGCATCTGGGTTGGGAGCGGACGATCATGCAGCGCGGTTTTCAGCGCTTCATAAACGAGACGCTCATGGGCGGCGTGCTGGTCCACGATGATGAGGGAATCGGCGGTCTGGGCGACGATATAGTTCTCATGCACCTGCGCGCGGGCAGCACCGAGCGTCTGCTGATCGGTCGCGACATCCAATGGTTCAGGAGTGGATGCCGGTTCGGCTGTCACGTAATCGCTGCGCGCGCTTTCGCGGAAGCCGAAATCGAGCGGACGCGACGGCGACGCGGCATAGGAGAAGGGGGCGGCTGGCTGGCTGGCTGGCTGCGGTGCCGACGGATTGCCGGGGCGAAACGCCTGCAGCATCGCATCCGCACCAGAGGTCGCCGCACGCACGCCGCTTAGCGCCAGGGTCTGGCGGATCGCGCCCACAAGGAGGCCGCGCACGAGGCCGGGATCGCGGAAACGGACATCGGCCTTGGCTGGATGAACATTAACGTCGACCTGGGTGGGATCGAGCATCAGAAACAGCGCGGTCACGGGATAGCGATCGCGCGACAGGACATCGGCATAGGCGCCGCGGATCGCACCGCCGAGCATCTTGTCGCGCACCGGGCGACCATTGACGTAGACATGCGCCTGAAGCGCGTTGGCGCGGCTGTAAGCGGGAATGGAGATGTGGCCGGCAAGCTGCACGCCTTCGCGGCCGGCCTCGATCGGCAGCGCGTTATCAGCAAATTCAGCGCCGAGCACATCGGCGATGCGCGCGAGCCGGGCATCGGGGCCAACATGGGCGGGCAGGTCGAGCGTAGTGCGATCACTGCCTGACAAGGTGAAGCGCACATGCGGGAAAGCAATTGCGATACGCTTCACGAGGTCGGTGATGGCAGCGGTTTCGGCCCGCTCGCTTTTCATGAATTTCAGCCGGGCAGGGGTGGCGAAAAACAGGTCGCGCACTTCGACCACTGTGCCTTGATTGCCGGCAGCCGGGCGAACGGGATGCAGCGCGCCGCCTTCGATGCGGATCTCGGCCGCTTCGCCATCGCGGGTACGCGAGCGGATCGACAAGCGCGACACCGAGCCGATGGATGGCAGGGCTTCTCCGCGGAAACCGAGCGAGCGAATGTCGAAGATGTCGTCGGAAAGCTTGGAGGTGCAATGACGGCCGATCGCCAGCGGCAGCTCGTCCGGGCTCATGCCGCAACCGTCGTCGGACACGCGCAGCATGGTGAGGCCACCGCCTGCGGTCGCTACCTCGATACGCGAAGCGCCGGCATCCAGCGCGTTCTCCACCAGCTCCTTGACCACGGAAGCGGGGCGCTCGATGACCTCGCCGGCGGCGATCTGGTTGATGACGCTGTCTGAAAGCTGGCGAATGGGCATCAAACAGCTATAGCCGGATTCGTGATCCCGGTCAGCCTGTGCGTGGCAATTGCTGTTTTAAGCCACAGCGCTCGATGGCGGCTGGCTGGCCGTCATGCGCGCTTGCTGTGTCAGCCACAAGGCTGTTTCCTGTCCAGGCATCGGGAAGGCGATGCCGTAGCCTTGGACGGCCGGGCAGCCGAGCTGTTTCAACGCTTCCAGTTGGATCTGCGTTTCCGCGCCTTCGGCCACGACCCCGATCCCCAGCGCCTGCGCCAGATCGATCACCGCGCGAACGATCTTGGCGTTGGATCGATGCTGATCGATGCCGGCCACGAAACGGCGGTCGATCTTCACGCGGTCGATCTGCTCCGGATCGATATGGCTGAGCGACGCATAGCCCGTGCCGAAATCATCGAGTTCGAGCTGGATGCCGGCAAGGCGCAGCCGGCGCAGTTTATGGGCGATGCCGGTTCTTTCGTCGTCGAGGATCACCGATTCCACGATTTCGAGCGAAAGACGGTTGATGGGCAGGCCGGCTTCTTCCAGGGCGCCGAACAGGAAGCGCTCGAAGTCCGGCTCACGCAGCTCTGCGCTCGACACGTTGACCGCCAGCCGCCCGAACGTGATGCCGGCTCGATGCCAGGTGCCCGCTTGTGCAATGGCCTTGCGGATCACGATCCGGCCGACATCGGCCATGGCTCCGCTTTTTTCGGCAACGGGCAGGAAAATGGCCGGCGAAATCGTGCCGCGGACGGGATGGCGCCACCGGGCAAGGGCTTCGACCCCGATCACCGTTCCGGTCAGAAGATCGACCTGCGGCTGAAAGAAAACCGAATAGGCTTCATCGGCAACCGCAATGCGGATGTCGCGCGCGAAAGCCTTGTGATGGTCGAGTTCTGCGCGAAGATCGCCGGAAAAGAAGGCCGAAGATCCGCCGCCGAGCCGTTTGGCCGAATAAAGGGCGAGATCGGCATGCACGATCAGGTCTTCCGACTGATTGGCATCATCAGGAAAGATGGCAATGCCCGCACTGGCACCGGGAAGAATGCTGGATCCGTTGAACATCAAGGGACGGTTGATGGCTTGAAGCAGCCTTGAGGCTGTCTCCTGCACTTCGCTGAAGCCGCTCGGTGAGCGGATAAGGACGATGAACTCGTCACCGCCCATGCGAACGCAGATCTCGTTGCGGTGACAGGCTCGACGCATCCGCTGCGCGGTGCGTCTCAGAACCATGTCGCCCGCAGCATGGCCGAGTGTGTCGTTGATCTGCTTGAAACGGTCCAGGTCGATCTGCAACACGGCAAGCCGCTCGCCGCGCGTGCGCAGTTCCGTCAGATAGTGATCGAAATTGGCCAGCAGGTAAGCTCGATTGTGAAGGCCGGTGAGCGCGTCGTGCTCGGCGGCAAAGGCCATCTCGTTGCGCGCTTCCACCAGCTGGCGCGTTCGCCGCACGATCATCTGCGTCATGGGACGGAAGACCAGCAGGCCGATCATTGCGATCGTCGCCATGCTGAGAAGGAACAGCTTGCGATGCATGGCCATCAGCTGTGTTCGACGCTGCTCGGCCTGCTCCCGCAGACGCGTGCTCAGTGCGTCATAGGCACGAAGCGTGGCGTCGGCCACCGTTTGATCGACATTCGCCCGTTCCCGCGAAGCAAGATAGCCTGAGCCGTTTCCTTTCTGGGCGAGTTCCCGTTCGATGGCAGACGCCAGCCGCCAACCATTGGCTGCAAGGCTCGTGGAGAAATGATCTAGATGGTACGGCTGGCCATAGAAAACGGCTTCCAACGAGTTGGAGTCCTGCACAGCTGCTGAGTGGGAATTGACGCCAGTCAAAGACAGAAGGCTGTCGTAGTTTCGCTCGAAGGCTTCGGTTGACGAGCGGAGTGAAGCAACAAGATTGACATTGTTGCCGTTGCCTTTGGTAGCAGCAAGCACCAGGAACACAACGCGCTGGGACAGTGCCTTCTGCTCGCCCGATAGTTGCAGGATGCCGGCATCGCGCTGTTGCTCGCTCATCATCTGTTGCAACAGCACGAAGGAAGAGATGGTCATGGCGGACATGACCGTCAAGGCAAACCAGAAGGCGCACCGAATAACGGTGTTCAACCTGTCCGCGCTTACGCCGGACTTCGTTCCCCTCATTGTTCTTCCCCGATCATCCCGCCCGAAGAAGTTATCTACCGGATCAGGTTAACTGAGTCAGAACATCTTTTAAGATCAGCCTCTGCAATGGTTAGCCATTGTTTAATTTCAGGCTTTTTCCACAGCGCAGAAGATGCCGTATCTAAAGCCTCAGCTTCACTTCATGCCCTGCATGTAGTTGTAAAGGTTTGCAGATCGCGTTCCAGAGCGGCAATATGCGAAAACCGGCTTCGGCAACGCTTCAAATGCTTGCGCCTGTTCTTGAACATTTTCGGCTGTCATCTGCCCGCTGATTACCGGCACATGGCGGAATTCCAGTCCTGCCGCTTCCGCTGCGCTGCGGATTTCCTCAACGCTCGGTTGACCTGGATCTTCATTGTCGGGCCGATTACAAATCACGCTCTTGAAGCCGGCAGCCTTGAGTTCGGCAATGTCGCTGGCTTGGATCTGGGCTGAAACGGAATAATCCGAAGCGATGTCTTTGATGTTCATGGCGTCCTCTCGTGGTCACATGAAGTCTACAGAGCCGATGCGGCGACTGCCGTCAATCGAGCTGACAAAATCCGGCGCTGTCAGCCATAATCTGGGGGCGGAGTGCTCGCCGTCACACGCCATCAATGCAAAAAATGCTGACAAAATCAGGAGCAAGGTTGAGCCAACGCCGATCGTGACCGACATTGGCGCGATGACCAACGCCCATCTTCAAGCCGCTCGCTCGATCCTGTCCAAATCCCTGAATGTTCCGCCATCCGCCATTTCGCTTTCGTCCACCAGGCTCAAGGGCGGCACGGAAGCGACGGGTGTTCATCGCGTTTCGTCCAGTTACACGGATGGCCAGGGAAGGCAGAGGCGCAAACGCCTCGTGGTCAAGCATCTGAGCGGTCGTGCCAGACGGGAAGCCGGGATCCTGCAACGGCTGGCCGCGCGTGGTGATTGCGCGTTGTTGCCCCAGCTGATCGGATCCGTAGAAGACGGGCGCGACGACACGTTTCTGGGTCTGGCGGAGGTCAGGCCGTCCAGCGTGTGGCCCTGGAGAAGCAACCAGGCGACCGCAGGTCTTTTGCAGGCGCTTGGACAGTTTCACCGCATCAATCCCAGGGATGTGCTGGCTCCCAAATGCTGGGACTACGAAGCGGATCTGATCGCTTCGGCGCAGGCCACCCGACGCGATCTGCATCGATGCCGCCGCAATCCTGATTTCGCCGGTCTCTCACGTGGGATCGCTGCGGTCGATAAAGTGGTCGAAGACCTGCCTCGGCTGCGCCGCGCCTTGTCGCAGGAGCAGCCTTTCGGAGCGCGGATGATCCATGGCGATGTGCATTCCGGAAACGCCTTCGTGCGACGCGGTGCGGCGCAGAAACCGGTGCTTATCGATTGGGGCCGAGCACGACAGGGATCGCCGCTGGAGGATGTCAGTTCCATGCTGCAGTCGCTCCGCCTCTACGAGCCTGCAGCCTTGCAGCGCCACGATAGTCTTTTGAAGGCCTATCTGGCGGCTCACTATGGCGAGGATCGGATCACCGACACGACGCGAAGCGCCTATTGGGTCGCTGGCGCCAGCAATGCCCTGGCCGGAGCCTTGTCCTGGCACCTGATGATCGCCAGCGATGAAAACCGGTCCAGCCAACACCGGGCGGCGGCGTTTGGAGCGGCAAAAGACTGCTTGCGGGTGATCCGGCGCGCTTGTGCATGGGCACTTTGAGCGCGCAGCGTTCTAAGGTGAGCCTAGCTTTTGACGCGGTCGCCGCGCCCTGAACCGAGCACCGTCTGGATGATCAGTTGCAGATCGCGCGCAGTGGTCATCTGGTCGAGATAGGTCGCATCCAGCCTGGCAAGGCGTTCGGGATCCGACATATCAACCCCTGCCACCTGCGAGACGCCGGTGATGCCTGGTCGAAGATGGGATACGCCGTGACGGCGGCGCGCTTCGATCAGCGCGATCTGGCTCGGCAAACAAGGGCGGGGGCCGACAAAACTCATCTCGCTGCGCAGGATGTTGATGAGCTGCGGCAGTTCATCGAGCTTCGTTCGCCGCAAAAAGGCGCCGATCGGGGTAATGGCGACGCGGCCGACTTCGTGGCTCGGGCGATCAGGCGTATCCACATACATCGTCCGCAGCTTGAAGCAGGTGAAGACCTGCTCGTCGCGTCCCACGCGGGCCTGTCGCAGAAGGCCGGGACCAGGCGAGCCGCGCCGGATCAGGATCACTACGAGGCAGATCACGGCCAAAGCAGGCAGGATGCCGATCGCGGCCAGGAGAATGTCGAGCAAGCGCTTCATGCACGCCTCATAGAAGGGAAACGATCGGCATGACCAGCCTTCTCATCTCGAAGCCGCCACATAGTGCGCGCCAGACAACTCCATCGCATCCACGAGTGGCATGTTTGGTTCAAAGCCGAAGCTTCGGAAGAAGCGGCCTGCATTGACAGGCAACGAGCCGAAGAGGCTGTTGGCCACACCGCTCAAGCCCGGCAGCGTGCGTGTCAGCGCGAGGCCGGGCAAGACAAACAAGCGGCCGTCGCGCTTCATGCCCATCTGCAAAGCGGCGATGACTTCAGGCAAAGCGAGCGGAAGAGGATCGGCGAGGCAGTAGCTTCCCGACAGGTTTGCTGGCCATTCACGACCGCCAAGATGCGCCAGCGCCTCGCTCAGGGTCTGCACGGACAGGTAGGAGCGGCGATTGTTGATGCCGCCGAAGGGCAGGGGCAGGCCACTCGCTGCCAGCTGCTGAAGCCGTTTCCAGTTGCCGCCCGCATCGGCTCCGATCACCAAAGGCGGGCGCAACGAAACGGCCAGGCGATCCGGTGCGGCGAAGCCCGCGACGACGCGCTCGCTTTCGAGCTTGGAGCGACCATAGGCTTCCACCGGTGCGGGCGGGGTGTCGTCGGTGATGACGGAGGATGATGTCGAGCCAACCACGGCGCGGATGGAACTGAGATGAAGAAAGCGCCGCACACCAGCGCTTTCCGCGGCCCCCACCAGCGCTGCCGTGAGATCCACATTCGCCGCCTGCAGCGCTTGATCCGCATCAGGGGTCTTCGGAACAGCGGAAAGCCCGGCCAGATGGATCACCGCATCAACGCCTTCGAGCAGGGGCTCGAATTGTCCAGGCTGGCCGTCCAAGCAAACAACACGGATCCGGGCATCGTCCTTCCATGCCCCGGGAACGATGGCGGTGGCGCGCAGGCCGGCCACGATCTGGTGACCTTCATGCGCCAGATAAGGAACGGCATGACGGCCGATAAACCCGTTGGCGCCGGTAACAGCGACTTTCATTCCGCAGAAACCTTTGCAAACTGAGAGATGCCGTGATGCGGATGCAATTGCCTGCTCATGGCTGTTGTCCTAAGTGGAAAGACGTGAATTGGGTTGGATGATGCAATGAGTCTTTACGGCTTTGCCAAGGATCACGGCATCTTGCGCTATGTCAGCCTTGCGCATGACCTGATCGTCGCCTGTGTTGCGGTTTATCTCGCTTATCTCACCTTCTACGGTGAGATCGGCCTGATGTATGTGCCAAATTTGGGGCTGCGCGTTGCAATCTTCGGCGGCGTCTGCGCGGCGTCCTTTATCCTGTTTTCAGCCCATTCCGGATCCTGGCGCTACGTGTCCCTGCCGGACCTCGCCGCCATTATCAAGGCGTCCGTGACGGCGGTGATCACCTGCACGCTGGCTGCCTTTCTCGTATCGCGTGGCGAATGGTTGCCGCGCTCTGTGCCGATCCTGACGCTGATCTATCTGGTTGGCGGCATGATGGCTTCGCGTCTCGCTTACCGTCTGATCGTGGAACGGAGCTTCCTCGGCACGCCGATGATCGGCCGTTTGTCGGAAAATCGGCGCTATATCCTTCTTCTCGGCATGAGCGATGCCGCAGACAGTTTCATCCGCTCGGCGCGCCGCAATCCGGCAGGCGGCGTGTCCGTTATCGGCATTCTCGACAAGGCGCGCAGCAATCTCGGCCGCAAGGTTCAGGGCGTGAAAGTCTTGGGCTCGCTGGACGATCTGCCAGCGATCGACAAGGCCCTGAAACGGCGCGGCGTGTCTATCACCGAACTGCTGATCACGGAACTCGGCGTCGATCGTGCGCGTCTCGGCGAAATCGTCGAAGCCGCAACGGCACAGGGGATGATCGTGTCTCGGTTGCCGGGTGAATCCGAGCGTGCGGAAGTGCGCAGCGGCGACGCCATGGAACGCAAGCCGATCGAATTGGGCGATCTTCTCGGTCGCGCCGAAGTGCAGACCGACATGGTTGGGGTCTCGCGGCTTTTGAACGATAAGGTCGTGTTCGTGACCGGGGCGGGCGGGTCGATCGGTTCTGAAATCTGCCGTCAGATCGCCGGCTTCGCACCGCGCGTGCTGGTTGCAACCGACAATTCGGAGTTTCACCTGTTCGAGCTGGATCTCGAACTGCACGACACGCATCCGAAGCTGCCGGTGATCTCGCGCATCATGGATATCCGCGATACCGGTCGTGTCCGGAGCCTGTTTGCCGAATATCGACCGGACGTCGTGTTCCACGCCGCAGCCCTCAAGCATGTGCCCTTCGTTGAAGACAATCCGCTTGAAGGCGTGAAAACCAATCTGCTCGGCACGCGCAATGTCGCCAATGCCGCATTGGAAGCCGGCGCTTCGACCTTTGTGATGATTTCCACCGACAAGGCCGTCAATCCAACCAACGTCATGGGCGCAACCAAGCGCGGCGCCGAGGCTTATTGCCAGTCGCTCGATCTGTCTTCGGGCGGAACGCGCTTCAAGACGGTGCGCTTCGGCAATGTGCTGGGATCCAACGGATCGGTGGTGCCGCGTTTTCAGGAGCAGATCGCGCGCGGCGGGCCCGTAACGGTCACGCATCCCGACATCATCCGCTATTTCATGACCATCCCCGAAGCCGTGCGCCTCGTGCTGCACGCTTCGTCCCATGCTCTGCGCGAAACCAGGGAGCGCGGCAGGATTATGGTACTGGACATGGGCAAGCCTGTGCGCATCGTGGATCTCGCCGAGCGTTTGATCCAGCTGGCAGGCCTCAAGCCACGCGTGGATATCGAAATCACCTATACCGGCCTTCGCCCCGGCGAAAAGCTTTATGAGGAGCTGTTCGATCCCTCCGAAGTCAAGAACGAACGCACGGAGGATGGCTATGTCATGGCTTCGCCGCGGGTGATCGACAAGGCACTGCTGAAGCGTGTGATCGACGAGATCGAGGCGGCTGCCGCGAGCGAAGACGCAGAACGCGCGCTGCAGATGTTGTTTCACATCGTACCCGAATATCGCGCCGACTCAGGCGACCGTGCGCTGCTCGCGACGTCGGATTTCACGCCGTCGGCTGGATACAATCAGGATGCAAGCTGACGCCGGCTTTTAGTCGGGCAGCCTCATCACCAGCAAAGTCATGCACTTAGCGCGCATTCGGGCAGGGATCTGCCTTAATCTACTAGCTTTGTAGAGATTGTTGACATCCTGTTTCAGTGCGTCATACTCCTTGAGCCGATCGTAAAGAGATGGGCTGTGGGAGCGGGACGCTCCGTCATGGAATGGGGTTCTTTTTGAGGAAGATGTTTTTCTTCCTGGCGACGAGAATAGGAACAACCTTTCCGATCGATCCGCGTTTAGCTTTCCTCGAACCAGTGATCTGACGCTTTGAACTGAATTGGCGTTTTTGTTGAACGCCTGCGAGCCTAAGGAGAATACCGATGGCCTTGATTACTGATGTTGCACCTCATGCACGCCCATTGAAGGCACGTGTGTTCAGCCTCTCACACGCAGCTGCCTACACGGTCTTCGCCGCTGCCGCCGTTTTCACCCTGGCAGTCGTGTTCGGCATCTTGCCTTGAGGCAGTCTCCGGCGTGCGAACTGCGCGCGCCGGCTCCACCAGCGGCAGCAGAATGACGGGTCACCAAACTTTCCAACCGACCTGCAAAAGCTGCCTCCTTTCCACTTGACACAACCCTCCATCACCGACATAACGCGCCTCGCAAAGACAGATCGGCCTCGCCATCCTCTTTGCCTGTTGGGGAATAGGTTAACGGTAGACCCACGGACTCTGACTCCGTTAGTCCTGGTTCGAATCCAGGTTCCCCAGCCAAACAGCTTCCCAGATCGTTGAAACCCGCAGAGATCCAGTCTTTCGAGACGGCGCTTCATCGCGTCGAATGGCCGTCCACGACTGGTGCCCACAACTGATGTCCAGAGCTGGTGTCCATCCGCCCTGGGCCGACGGAGCACGGGCGGATGGGATTGCGAAGGCATCAAGTCGAAAATCTCGTTCTCAGAGGGCCGATCTTCTATTGGCGGGCGCGCATCCCCGTCGGCTTCAAGGGCGTAGGCATACGGTGAAGGCGAAGCCGCCTGACACTGTAGGTGGAACCGAAGATGTCGCGCGCACCATTGATGGCGAAATCCCCGTTGCGCAGAACAAGTCGGCCGGCCTGCGTGCCGGAACAACAACCACCGTCTGGCTGACGGAAGGTGCGCGAGGTGGCCCGTATGCCAATGTCACGTTGGTGAGTGTATCCGATCCATCGCTAGGCACAGCACGGATCCCGGCGATAATCTGCCCTATTCGCGGGATGCCGATGTGTTCAGCAAGAACAACATCATGCTCGAACTTGGCATCAATGCCCATTTTGCCATTGGGCGGGCTTGGGCCTCAACTACAACACCGAGTATGGCACGAACGGCAACGCCCGGGATCACCGGATCGAAGCAAAGGTGTCGAAGCAGTTCTGGGTCTCAAGACCAACGAACCGCTCGCAGCGGCGACGTTTGGCGCCCTTTGAGTTCGTAACACTCACAACGTCCGCTTTGGGGATCCATCAAGGAGCTGTCTACGGCCAAGAAGGGTCGATAGCTGAACGGCAGCTTCACAGCCTCGATGCCTAACAGCGGACGGTCGGCTTCCGGCCAAGTCTCCCATATGGTTATCGATCCTAATACTGAACCGAGAATATGATGTGGCCTCCACCTTATTCAGAAGGGTGGTGGCGTTGTTTCTCTGTGGGTCTTGGCGGCTTGTGCCCACCATTCGAGATCGGTGGCGAAGTGGTTGAAGTTTCTGTCCAGTGCTTCGCCGGGCTTGCCGGTTGGTGTCGCGTCTTCCGCAAGCGTTGCACTGATTGGCCCGACCGCCAGCGTCGAGGAGATCACGACCATGCCCATCTCCGACAAGATCCCATGCCAGGCAAGTCCTGCCCGAGCACCGGACAATCGTCCCGCGGAATAGCTGGCGATGGCGGCAGGGCGCCAGAACCATTCTTCAAGGAAGTGGTCCGTCAGGTTCTTGAGGCCGGGCTGAACACCCCAGTTGTACTCGCCGGCTACGAAAACAAATGCGTCGGCGGCCTTGATTTTGGCAGCCAGCATTTCCATCGCCTCCGGTGCCTCGCCTGCAGGATATTCCTTGTACATGCGGTCCAGCATCGGCAGCCCGACAGCTTTTGCGTCGATCAGTTCAGCATCATGGCCCCGCTTGGCGAAGGCCTCGACAAGGAAAGTGGCGAGCCTGATCCCCAGACGGTCCCGGCGATAAGATCCGTAGAAAACGAGAATGCGGTGAGACATGGCATCGGCATTCATTGCAGATTTCCTTTGAAGTCAGCGGGCCGGTTCTGTGAGCGGCTCGGGCACCGGTGACACGTGCAGGCGCTCGGTTCCCGACATGATCGTGCCTTGAACCTGCTGGCTGAGGCGCTGGCTGTCACGTTCACGGATGTCGGCCAGTGCGTCCAACACGCTCGCTTCGTCGAAATGGAGCTTGCGCAGGGCTTCGGCGCCCATCTGGAACGCGGATTCGACAGTTTCACGAATTTCATAATCAATGCCGGCCCTGATCAACTCGATGGAATGGCCGCGATCATAGCTGCGTGCCAGGACTTTGGTATTGGGGAACTCTGCCAAAGTCAGCGCAGCGATCGTGTTCACCACATCGCGTCCGGCTGCGCAGATCAGGATGGCCTGCACGCTTTCTGCTCCCGACGTGCGCAGAATATCAAGCCGCGTTCCGTCGCCGTAGTAAACCTTGAAGCCGAAGCGCGCAGCCTCTTGGATGCGGTCGGGATTGTTCTCGATGACCGACACGTTGACGCCACGCGACAGCAGGATCTGCACGGCAATCTGCCCGAACCGTCCGAAGCCGATAACCAGAACCTCGCCACGCAATCCGTCTGCCTTTTCGACACCATCGAGCGAAACCTTTTCACGCCTGAGCAGGCGATCGGCCACGATCAGGATGATGGGCGACAAAGCCATCGAGAGAATGACGACGGTAGAGAACACCGCATTGTCGCGCGCATCGATGACGCCGTTCGCCGCCGCTGCCGTGTAGAGAACGAAGGCGAACTCACCGCCTTGCGCGAACATCGCCGCTCGACGGGTCGCACTTCTGCTGGAACTGCCCCAAAGGCGCGCAACGCCGTAGATCGCGAACGACTTCACGAGCACATAGATCACGAGCATGCCGAGCAGCAGCGGCCATGAATTCGCTACTGTCGACAGGTCGAGCGACATGCCGACGGCCAGGAAGAACAAGCCCATGAGGAGCCCCTTGAAAGGCTCGATGTCACTCTCGATCTGGTGCCGGTAGCTTGAGCCCGACAGCATGACGCCTGCAAGAAACGCGCCCATGGCCATGGACAAGCCGACAGCCTCCATCAGAAGCGACGCCCCGAGCACCACGAGGAGCGCGCCCGCCGTCAGGACCTCTCTAGTACGCGCCTTGGCCAGCAGCGCAAAGAAGGGGCCAAGAAACCAGCGCCCCACGACGAGCAGAATGGCTATTCCGGCCAGCGCCAGCAGAACGGCGGTCAAACCGCTTTCACCTCTTCCTATCGGAGATAAAAACGCGACGATGGCTAGAAGCGGCACGATCAACAAGTCTTCGAACAGGAGTATCGAAACCGACTTGTGTCCATCCGGCGTGGCGATCTCGCCGCGCTCCTGCAAGGCGGACATGATCACTGCCGTCGACGACAGCACGAAGCCGGATCCGGCTACGAAAGCGATGGTCAGCGGCAAGGAGAACACCACCAGTCCCGCGATCGTGAGAAGACCAATCGCAACAAGAACCTGTGTTAAACCAAGGCCGAATATCTGCCCGCGCATGGCCCAAAGCTTTTGCGGCCGCAGTTCCAGTCCGATCACGAACAGGAACATCACCACGCCAAGTTCGGCCACATGCAGGATCGTGACGGGATCGGTAAACAGGCCAAGGATCGACGGACCGACCAAAGCGCCTGCCGCGAAATAGCCGAGCACCGATCCCAGACCTAGGCGCCGGAAAAGCGGAACGGCAATCACGGCCGCCCCCATCAGCGTCACCATGGGCCCAATAAGCGTGCCGACGCCTTCTGCTGCCATTTTCTACACCCCAGTAGCGGCACGAGACCGCCGGTCCTCTTGCACCATGATCTTCCGGCACTTCAGGAACGACGTAGCACGTCCTGCCACTCAGGATGTCGCTCAATCTGCGCCTTGGCAAACGGACAAAGCGGCATGATCGAAATGCCGTCCCTGCGAGCATCCTCCACGGCTTGCCGCACCAGCCTCTCGCCCACCTTGCGACCGCGCAGAACAGACGGCACTTCCGTGTGGTCAATGATGATAAGCCGTTCGCCAGCCCTGCTATAGGTCATCTCGGCTTCCGCACCTTCGATCACGAGCCGATACCGGCCCTTGGCTGGACCATCCTCTCGCTCAACGGCTTCGATCGTCGGCTGGATGGTGCGCTTGGGCTCAGGGTGCGGCGGTCGAACTTGGCGCGGACGCCCCGGAGCGCATTCCAGCAGTTCGCGATCCCAACCTCCAAGATCAGCGGCGGCTTCATAGGTCGAAACCAGAAACGCCATCAGCGCTGCATCGGGATCTACTGCGGACTGGACGGCCTCATAGGGCAGCATGAATTCTGAGAGCTCGCTGTGCCAGAAGGCGGCGTCCGGCTGGACAGAGGCGCCATTGAACCCGCCTGGTGCCGGATAGGCATATGAATAGAAGGCGGGGTAATCGATGCCCCCGCCGCCCGGCCAAAACCCTGCCGAAGAGACTTCGCGGTCATGGGCTTCCTGCGCAACATCATCCGGCAAAGCGGGAATGCCTGCAGGATGAAGAGGAGCACGCCGGCCGGAGAACCGGGTTACGGCCAGGTCGAGCGCGCCCCAAAACAGATGAACCGGGCTCGACTTGCCGAGAAACGAGGTGCGGAACGCCTTGAACACGCGATCAACAGCCATCAATGCCTGGTGGTAGCGCTGAACAGCCTCCCGGTCATACGGCCGTTCGCGGTGATCGTCTTCAAAGGGCACGGGGTTGGCCACTTCGTTGGGCGCGCCGTGGAACTCCGGCGTGCCTCCGAGTTCGTTGATGAGGTGAACAAAGTCGGCGTGGAAGGCGGCAACCGTTGTCGGCCCGAGAGCGAAGGAGGCCGTGCGACCATCGCCGCTGGTGCCCAAGACGACGTGGTTCTGGAGGTCGAGGATGATCTCGATGCCTGCTCCGTCGGGTATGGGCGAAGTGGTCAGCCCCATGGGCGTGACATAAAATGCGGCGTTCCAGGAGTGGTTGAGCCACGGCGCATGCGCCAAGCGGTACTTGCCAACCACCTGCAGGTAAAGATGAAGGGCCGAACAAGTGTCACGCCAGCTGAGGTAATCCAGAACAGGCCAGGTATTGCTCATTGTTCTCTTCTCCATCAAACGATCGTTTGCCTGCGGGCTTGGTTTTTGATACCCGGCAAGGCTCTGGGCGCAATCCCCGGCGGATCAACCGGGAAGGGGAATGTACTCGTCGCGATCATCCGCCGGCAGATCGAAGCGGCCATGGCCCCAACTGCCTGCGCGCCAGTCTGCCTTGGCCTGTTCAATGCGCTCACGAGATGAAGCGACGAAGTTCCACCAGATGTAGCGAGGTCCGTCCAGCGTCGCGCCACCGAGGATCATCAATCGCGCACCCTGCTCGCCTGCGGCAACGGTGATCTTGTCACCGGGCCTGAACACCATCATCTGCGGCGCTACGAAGTTCTGCCCGGCAATCGTGATCGAACCTTCGACGATGTAGATGGCGCGGTCTTCGTGCTCGTCCGGCGTCGGCAAACGGCTTCCTGCCTCAAGCTTCACATCGGCATAAAATGTTTCCGAGAACATCGTTGCGGGAGCGATCTTGCCATAAGCGCTGCCGAGGATCAGCCGAACGGAGATGCCACGGTCTTCGATCACCGGAAGCGCGTGCTTGCCATGATGCTCGAAGGAAGGTGCGACGTCTTCGTGGCTTTCGGGTAGAGCCAGCCAGGTCTGAATACCGAAAAGGCTGTTCGGGCTGGTGCGCGCCGCCGCCGATGTGCGCTCCGAATGCGTGACGCCGCGCCCTGCAACCATCCAGTTCAAGGCTCCAGGCTGGATGATCTGGTCGGCGCCCGTACTGTCACGATGATGAAAATCGCCGCGGTAAAGGTAGGTCACGGTGCCAAGGCCAATATGCGGATGCGGCCTGACGTCGATACCCTGACCCGTCAGCAGTTCCGCTGGTCCTGCCTGGTCGAAAAAGATGAACGGGCCAACCATCTGCCGCCTCGGTGCGGGCAAGGCGCGCCGCACCTCGAAACCGCCGATGTCGCGTGCTCGCGGAACAATCAGCGTCTCGATGGCATCCGCCTGCACATCGTCGGGGCATCCAGGTTCGATCGCAGGGTTCCAGCTCATCATGTCGTCCTTTCACGCGCTGCGGAACAGAGACTTCACGAACTAGCCATCAGCTTCAAGTGGAACTAGCCTCAGCTTAGATCACACTGTGTCGCGCGCAGCGTGTCTTTGGCTGGATCGATCCTCCTGCCGTTCGGGAGCAGGAGCGCCTAGTATATAGCGTTTCCAGAAAGTCACCCCTGCATGTTGCGATCTAGTCGTGAAGAAGTAAGAAGCAGCTATAGCGTAAACATTGGTAAGACCAGAACGTCTGCTTTCGGCCAGAGACTGCCTAAGGAAATCATTTCCTGCTTTGTGAAGCCAATCGCCTTGGCATGTCCTTCAATGATGGAGAGGCGTTAGTCCGCTCTGAATGGAGAATGGATGTAAAGCGAACATCACTTGCAGATCGTAAACCGGCAAAATAGCGTGGCGAGCGTCGCCTGTGCAACGTCAGCTTGGAGTTAAATCCGTGCGTGTCCTCATCTCGAGCTTGAGCCTTGCAGTCGCCGCTTTGTCGATATCAACGACAATGGCTCGCGCCGAGGTGCCTTTCTTCAACGCCACGTGCCCCGGACGGATCGAGGTTCATGCCGATGAGGGAGGACCGATCTACGTCGACGGGCGCGAGGCAACGCTGAAGCGCTTCAATGAAAACTACTACGAGGCCCGCTCGGGCGGCGTGACCATCTCACTGACTATTCGCCCAGACGGCACGCCCGACGTCTCTTACACAGGCAAGGGGCGCAAGAACGGCGTCTGCCAGATCAAGGGGGCGCGGGGCGACGGGATGAAACAGAGCAGGGATGCTCGATCAAAACCAAAGCGCCATCGCTCCGCCGACGTGTCGATGGGAGCGCTGCCCGACCAGTGCCGTCGCGAGGCGACCGAGGAGTTCGACGTCCGGCCGAGTGATGTGACGACCAACATGGCCTTCCGAAGCGGCGAGCGCATCGTGGTCCAGGGGAACTTTCCCGAGCGCGGACGCACAACTTTCTTCAACTGCTGGTTCGATGGCGACGGCAATTTTCTGTCGGTGAACTGATAACACTGTGAGCGGCTGGCACGAACAGTCGGTGGTTCGCGCGTAAACGGACGGGGTCGAGTTGCCGTACCAGTCCGCCGACCCTGCCGCAGCCGGCGCCATCACCGCACGAGGCTGGACGCTTGTTCTTCTCTCCGTCGCCTGCGCCTTCGCGGTCCTTTCGCTGTCGCCGCCAAGGGTATTCGGCGGTGTCCTTTTGGTCATCCCTGCCGCTCTGTTCACCGCGATCCCGCTGGTTACACTCCATGCCATGTCCAGCAGCGGGGCGAGAAATCTGTTCCGCGGATACAGCCTTGGAGCTTTCGGTCAATCCATTATGTTCGGTATCGCGACCTTGACGGCCTCTCTGTCGGTGGCTTTGATCTTGCTCCCGTTCGCGCCTCTGGAGGCGAACCGCGCCGGAGATGTCCTGACAAACGCCGATGCGCTCGCCGTCGTGATCTTCCTCGTGCGGACCTTCATCCAACTGGTTGGAGAGGAGGTCGTGACGATCCTGCCGCTCTTGGCTGTTGTACGGTTCTCAATGGCGACGACGGGCATCGGGCGACGCGGCGGGCTCGCAGCAGGGGTCGTTGTCTCGACGCTCCTCTTCTCGGCCATGCATCTTCCGACCTACAACTGGAACGTGGTCCAGTGCTTCGTCGTCATCGGCACTGCAAGGCTGGTACTGACCGCGAGCTACCTTCGCACCGGGAACCTGTGGGTCTCGTCCGGGGCACACATCATGAACGACTGGTCAATCTTCGCCGTCGGCTATGCCGGAAGCCATTTGCCAATCGGCGCCTGATCCGTTGAGCGACGGTCGCGTTTCAGGCTTGCGCGACGAAGGACGCCATGGCGAGCGCGATCAGGATGAAGAGCACGGCGCCGACGAGAAGCGTCGCGAACACGCGTGCCAAGGCCGCTCCGTAGCCGACGCCAGCGTGCAGCGTGAACCAGCGCGCTTCAACTGCGGCGTACCAGACAAGCGCCATGCCGAGAACGATGCCGGTGATGCTCCAGGCGGTCGGGTTGGCATATCGCACGCTTGTCATCGCAAGATCGAATGCGAGCGCGAAAGGCGCAGCCGCGTAGCACTGGCTGTAGAAGGCGGGGCGTAGAGTTTCGCGGTTAAGGTTCTGCCCGAGCCTTCGGATCCGCTGAACTGCCATCATCAGCGGAAACAGGCTGAAGAGCACGGCCCGAAACAGGAGGAGGTTGCGCTGGTCGGCCATGGCGCCCGTCAGCTCGTGCGTGGGCAGGCCGAAACGCAGGTCGACGAGGTGGGCTAGGAGCAGCGTCAGGAACAGGAAGATCGGCGGGCTGATGGCGGCGGAGTAGCGGACCTGAGTGTCGGTGCTGAGTTCGGCTTCAGCATAGGTCATCATGCGGATCGGGTGGCGGACGCACTTCCAAAGCGTCAGCGGGTAGAAGAGCAGCCAGGAAACAAGCTCGTAGAGCAGTTCCTCAACGGACTTCAGGAGGTTCATAAGGTCCATGCAAGAGACTCCATCGGCCGGGAGCAATCACTTGCCATAACCATAAGATCCGAAACCTCGCCTGGCTATTCCGTCATTCGGCTGAGTCGACCTCAGCAAGAAGGGCAACGAAGGGGTGAAAGCGGAATTGCTGCTTTCGTGCTTCCGGTCAGAACCCGCTTTGAAATATCATTTCCCGACACGAACGGTTGGGCTGATGCCGACGGCTGAATGGAAGTGGAGAGCGGTATCTTAGGCTTTCGGCGGCTCCATTGCATAAGCAGCCTTCCACAGGCGAATGGGAGGTGTTGGGTGCGGGTTTGGAACTGTATGGGCCCAATGGTGGAAAAGGACTGGCTCCACGCTCATCCAGGAGCTTGTTATGGCTGGCGAATGCGTATCAAAGCTCTTTTTCTGTTCCCGGTTCTCTGCGATCCGAATGCCAGCGAGATGAAGCTACGATGTTCCAAATGACTGCGACGGTGGCCGGATGTGTTGGTCGCCGCTTATGGGCGCGGGCGAGCGCTGCAAGCCGTGCGGCTTGAATCCTTTGATACTGTCATCCTCGGCGCGGGTGCGGCGGGTATGATGTGCGCGATCCATGCCGCTGCGCGCGGCGGGCGTGTGCTGGTGGTGGATCATGCAAAGGCGCCTGGCGAGAAGATCCGCATCTCCGGCGGCGGGCGTTGTAATTTCACCAATATCGGGACAAGTGCGAAGAACTTCATCTCCGCAAACCCGCATTTCTCCAAGTCGGCGCTTGGTCGCTATAAGCCGCACGATTTCATCGCTCTGGTTGAAAAACACGGCATCGCCTGGCACGAAAAGACGCTCGGCCAACTCTTCTGCGATACTTCGGCGAAGCAGATCGTCTCGATGTTTCTGGACGAGATGAAGCGGGTCGGTTGCGAACTGCGCTTGCGAACCACGCTCGAATCGGTCGAGCGGGAGGTGAGCGGCTTTACCGTTACACTTGGAGGCGACGGGGCGGCGAAAATCCGCTGCCGACATTTCGTCGTGGCCTGCGGCGGCAAGTCTATTCCGAAGATGGGCGCAAGCGGTCTCGGCTATCAGATCGCGGAGAAATTCGCCCTCGCCGTCACCGAGACGCGCCCGGCGCTCGTTCCGCTTACATTCGGTGAGGACTTGCTTGTCGAATTCAGCGAGATGGCGGGTGTCGCTGCCAATGCCATTGTGTCCTGCGGCAAAACGGCGTTCGAGGAAGCATTGCTCTTCACACATCGCGGTCTCTCCGGGCCGGCGATCCTGCAGATCTCGTCTTACTGGCGCGAAAAGCAGCCGATCCGCATCGCTTTCTTGCCCGGCGACGACGTCCTTGCCTTGCTTGCTTCAGCCAAGCGAGAGAATGGCCGCCGCGCGATCGGGACTGTGCTCAGCGACATCCTGCCCAAACGCCTTGCCGCCTATTTCTCCAAGATACACGGCTGGACTGGACCGATTGGCGAGGCGAGCGACAGAAAGCTCGCCGCGATCGCTGCGGCTCTTCAGACATGGGAGGTTTTTCCGATCGGCTCGGAAGGCTATCGCACGGCGGAGGTGACGCTTGGTGGTGTCTATACGGATGGGCTGAGTTCGCGGACGATGGAGGCCAACGCCGTCGACGGGCTTTATTTCATCGGTGAAGTGGTCGATGTGACCGGCTGGCTGGGTGGCTACAATTTCCAGTGGGCTTGGTCGTCCGGCTGGGCGGCGGGCACGGCTATTTCGCAACGGCCGGCATGAACGACGCGCCAACCGACATTTCGTTATCGCAGTCGGCGGCGCCTCATCAAGATTGTCGTGCCTAAGCGCTCGAACGGGGACGTGCCATCATGGAAGTCAGCTTGACCTTTCAGGAAGGGCGGCATCCGGGACGCGATCAGCTATCTCGGAACGACCGCCTTGTGGGGCGGTAGCTGAACAGACGCTTACCATCTGGTGATCCCCAGAACCGAATGCTCCGCTCTCGGTCAGAACCTGCCTCGGGAATTCATTTCGCAGTGCGACAAGGAACCCGATAGAGGTTTCGACGGTGGGCGCTAGATGCTGCGGAATGATCGTCTTTCTTGATTTTGAAGCGTCCTCCTTGTCGAAGAAGAGCTATCCGATTGAAGTCGCCTGGGTGACCGAGAGTGGCGAGGCGTTCACGTCGCTGCTCCGACCGATCCGTGACTGGACCGATTGGTCAGCGGATGCGGAACAGATTCACGGGCTGTCACGGGAGCGTCTTCGCGACGAAGGTCAGCCCGCCAACGAAGTGGCTCACCTGATGGTCAAAGCCCTCAAAGGACATGATCTCTATGCCAGCGCGCCATCCTGGGATGGCAAGTGGCTCAGCGTGTTGCTGCGGGCAGCGGGTTTGCCGCGGCATGCCTTGCGCTTGCGGCGTTCCGACGATGCTTTCAGCGAGGGCATTCGACGGATCCTCGGCTCGCAAGCAGCGCCAGGGCAAGTTGCGCAACTGGTGGAAGAGGTGATCAGGGACACGGAGCCTGCGCAACCGGCTCACCGCGCGCTTGATGATGCGCGGCTTGAACTGCATCGATGGCACAAGGCACGCGAGCGCGCCCGCATGCTTGCCGGGTCCCACACTGATGACACTGTGCGAGATGTTCGGTGACCGGCCGAGCCTGGAACTACACCCGCAAAGAGCTTTCGGCAGACGCTGTCATCCATGTTGCAGGATTGGTGCTTGCGTCAGGAGGCGCCCTTGCGCTCGTTGTGACAGCGTTCATGGTCGCCGGGTTTTCAGATGTTGCCGCAGTCGCCGTTTATGCGCTTACTCTGGTGGCGGGGCTCGTGGCGTCCGCCCTCTACAGCATGTGGCCGATCGGCCCCACCAAGTGGCGTTTGCGCAAATACGATTATGCCGCCATCTACCTGTTGATTGCGGGTACCTACACCCCATTCGCCGTTTCCCTTGGAGATCGTGGCCTTTGGCTGCTCGGGAGCATCTGGAGCATGGCAACGGCGGGCATTCTACTGAAACTGGTTTTTCCAAACAGGTTTAAACGTTTCTCAGTGCTGCTTTATCTGGGGCTCGCCTGGAGCGGCGCGATGATCTTCAACACGCTGTTTGAGAGTTTCCCAGCCCATGTTTTCGGCCTCCTCCTCGCAGGCGGTCTGGTTTATTCGGCTGGCGTTCCGTTTCACCTCTGGCAATCGCTACCCTTCCACAAAGCCATCTGGCACGCCTTCGTGTTGACGGCAGCCACCATCCACTATGCTGCGGTCTTCAGTCTGCTGCTTGCGTGAAGTCGCGCAAGCGCCCTCCGGTACGGCTTGATGGGTTCGGTAGCGGAATGGCTGTTTCGCGTCTGGCCATTGATCTCCACCGCAAATGCGGCTGCGCCTTCTTCTGCCCGGGCAGGAATCGCAAAAGGAACGGCAGCTATCCGCCTATGTCTCCCGGGAAGCCTACCGTCCGCTTCCGGTTTAACCTCCCACTTGGGAGGCATTGCTCGTCTCGAACACTATGATGTGTTGGAAATACGGTCAGTTCATTCACGGGAGAACATGCCCATATGTCAAATTCAGTTCAGGGGCCTTTCGACCCGATCACGCCTCGGCTTCCACGAGCCTTCTCACGCATTCGGCATCTTTGGATGAGGCCGGACTATAGACGATCATGCCGAGTTCGGGCCGACCTTCGACCGCGAAGGAGGAGAACTCAAAGTCGAGCGAGCCTGCGTCGGGGTGGCGGATGCACTTCAAGCCCTCGCCGTGGGCGACCACATCATTGTCCTGCCATAGGGTCTTGAATTCTGGGCTTGCGCGGCAGAGCTCGTCGATGAGCGCGCTCGCATCTGCGCTTCCGCTTGCGCCCGCGCGCGCCACATCCGCACGGAAGGCGCCCACGACAAAGCGGGCGACGCTCTCCCAGTCGTGCTGCTTGGCGCGCACACGAGCGCTGCTGAACATAAGACGAAGGATGTTGCGTTGCTCCCGCGGCAGCTTGGAATAGTCGGTCAGTAGGGCGGCCGCCGCCTTGTTCCATGCCACGACGTCCCACATCGCCGTCTTGATGATGGCAGGGCTGAACGGCATGCCATCGAGCACGCGTTGCAGCCGAGGGGTAACCCCTTCAATCGCTTGATAGCGCACCTCCGGTGGATGGCCGCGACTGAGCATGTAGAGATGCTCACGCTCAGGTTCCGTCAGCATCAATCCCTTGGCTATGCGGTCGAGCACATCCGCCGAAGGCGCGCCGCCACGGCCCTGCTCGAGCCAGGTGTACCAGGTCGGGCTGATGTTCGCGCGGGCCGCGACCTCCTCACGACGCAGGCCAGGAGTGCGCCGACGGCCGCCCGCCAAGCCGAATGAGGCGGGGTCAAGCCGGGTTCGGCGATCGCGAAGATAAAGGCCGAACTGGTTGAGCGCGGTTCCAGCCATGATTGATCCTGTTGCTGCCTATACCATGATAACGTCACTACTTTAACAGGTTCCGATCATTTGCAAAGTGCGACCTTCTTCAAGACAAGGATCTGCTATGCGTGTATTTCTGACCGGCGCGACCGGCTTCATCGGCTCCAGAATTCTGCCTGAACTGCTCGCCGCGGGGCATCAGGTAATCGGCAACACCCGCTCCGAAAGCGGTGCCCGCCGGCTCGAGCAGGCCGGCGCCGAAGTCCACTACGGCGATCTCGGGGACCCGGCAGGATTGGTGAAGGGCGCAGAAAAGGCCGATGCCGTAATTCATACGGCCTTCGATCACGATTTCGCCCGCTATGCGGCCAATTGCGAGAAGGATGCGCGCGTGATCGCGGCGTTCGGCGAGGTGCTTGCCGGGTCAGATCGCCCGCTTATCATCACCTCGGCGGTTGGTATGGGCAGCCCCGGTCCGGGCCAGTTCGCGCGCGAGGACATCCTTGACCGCGCCCATCCCATGCCCCGCATCGAAACCGAACTGGCTGGTCTGGCGGTGGGCGAGAGGGGAGGGTCCGTCGGCGTGGTCCGATTGTCGCAGATCCATGATCCGGTGAAGCAGGGGCTCGTGTCGCCGTTGATCGATCTCGCCCGCCAGATGGGTGTGTCTGCCTTCGTGGGCGAGGGGCGTAACCGTTGGAGCGCTGCGGCGGTCGAGGACGTCGCCCGTCTTTATGTCCGCGCGCTGGAGCAGCACGAGGCCGGTGCCTGCTGGCACGCCGTGGCCGAGGAAGCCATTCCGATGCGCTCGATCGCCGAGGCGTTGGGGGCCGGCCTGAACGTGCCGGTCCGCTCCGTGACGGACAAGGAGGCCGGAGAGCATTTCGGATGGCTAGCCGGCTTTGCCGCGCTCGACATGCCGGCCTCGAGCGTGCTTACCCGCGACCGGCTCGGCTGGGTGCCCACGGGTCCGACGCTTCTGGAAAACCTCGCCCGGATGAATTATGCGGCGAGCGCGCACTGACCGAGAGGCCAACAAGCGGCCATCGTTCCCGCCGCCAGCATGACGTTTTACGCTTTCATCGAAGGAGCGACATCCGGAGATGCTTGTGAAGCAGGTACCGGGACAACAGAGCGGCCTTGCGTTTCTGAAGTCAGCCCATTTGGACTTAACCCTTCTGCTCAGGAGCCGGGTCAGAATGTCCGGGCAATCATTGATCGAAGCCTGTCCGTCCGCTTCCAAGTTTGAGATGTTGGAAGCGGACATGATCGGCGCTGCGCTGTTGTATTCAGACCTGTCGCATACCACCGTCAACGCAAAGTTCGGCGCCTGTAATGAAGCTGGCGTCGTCGCTGAGAAGAAACAGCGTTGCGGATGCGACCTCGTCGGGCCGCGCCATACGGCCCATCGGGATCGGGGCAATCAACGTCGCACGCACATCCTCTGATACAGACGCCATCATGTCCGTATCCGTGGGACCTGGTGCCACGACGTTGACGCGAATGCCACGAGGCGCGAGTTCGGCGGCCCAGGTGCGAGCATAGGATCGAACGGCCGCCTTCGTCGCCGCATAGGTGCCGTATGCCGGAATACCAGCCGCGTCCGCGATCGACCCCATCAGAACGACCGAGGCACCATGATCCATTGCCGGCAGCGCCGCCTGAAGGCCGAACACCATTCCACGCACGTTCACACCGAAGTGCCGATCAAAGTGTTCGACGCTTTGATCGGCGAGGACGGCAGGTTCGGATAGGCCAGCGTTCAAGACGAGAAGATCCAAGCGTCCATGCGCTTCTGTCACGGTCGCGACGACCCGCGTCAGTTCCTCGGGCACGCTGGCATCGGCCACGAGCCCGCGAGCGCCTCCGCCCATCTGAAGGGCTGCACTTTCTACTTCCTCGGCTCGCCGGCCCGTCAGGAAGACGGTTGCCCCTTCGCGTGACAAGCGTTCGGCGATCGCAAGGCCGATCCCCTTGGCACCCCCGACTACGAGTGCAATCTTGTTCTCAACTGTTGCCACCGCATGTGTTCCTTGTTTGACGACGGCATCTAGATATACGATGGCTATCTAGTCGCAAGAACGCACTTTGGTGAGCCTAGATATGATCGATGATACCGAGCTTGAATGTCTTTCAGAGCAGGCACGCGGCAATATGGTCCATATCCGGCCGGTTCTGGATCGAATTGCAGACAAGTGGACGATCCTGATCCTGACGGTGCTGTGCCCTAAACCAGCACGGTTCAATGAGATCAAACGACGGCTGGACGGCATCACGCACAAGGCGCTTTCGGACGCTTTGAAGCGATTGGAACGCAATGGGCTCGTAACCCGCACCGTTCTGCCGACCGCTCCGATCGGTGTCGAGTACGCAATAACGCCCCTCGGCCATTCGCTGCGCCAGCCGTTCGAGGCCCTCTGTGCCTGGGCGCTTGCGCACGGGCCTGACATCGAGCGAGCTGGTGCTTGCTTTGATCAGGCAAAAGCCAATCAATAGCTGCAACGGAGGCAAGCACGGGCCAGCTGGCGTGTGCTTCTCAAGCGCTGCTTGATGACACCAGCGACACGGCAGCGCGTAAAGCTTTAATCATCGCGTTTACTCCCGTATCAAGGGAACCAGAATTTTCTATGATGACATGCTTGCTAACGCATGCGGGAACATCGAAATTTCTCGCTCGCTTTATTCTTTCCTCTATAGCTTCAGCCGTTTCACGGCCACGCGCCAACAGTCGGGCGGCGAGGATGTGTTGAGCGGCGGAAACTTCGATCAACAGGATGGGGCGGAAGTCGTGGCAGATCTCGCTCAAGATCGCTCTTGAAAGATTGGCAACGACGGTTCTCCCGGCTTTTTGGGCATCGAGCGTGGAACGGGGCAGGGCATAGTGGAGACCGTTCGCATGCCAGGACAAGCAGAAGTCCCCTGCCTGTTTGGCCGCTTGGAAGGCCTCTACGCTCATGGTGTCGTGATCTTCCGTAGCGCCATCGGGCGCACGCGTGATGATCCGGCGCACGAAGAGGATGTCGGGACGATCGGCCAATGCTTTGGCGGCACCGTTCAGAAGCGTGTCCTTGCCGGCGCCGCTTGGCCCTACGACGGCGACGAAGACACCGTTACGCGACACGCTGTCCCTCCCGCCACACAGCGGCCACGCGCGGCGGCTTTCCAAGCTGGTTGTTGATACGCACCAGATCGGCGCGAAAGCCAAGCTCGATACGACCGCGATCGTTCAGGCCAGCGGCATCTGCAGGGTTGGTGGAAGTCAGCCGTATCGCGTGTGGGAGGTCTGCATCGCCGCGGTCCACGAGAAGGAAGGCCGCTTGCACAAGGCTGAAAGGCACGTAATCGGACGACAAGATGTCCAACGCATTGGCGTGAAGCAGGTCCGTTGCCGACACGTTGCCGGAATGCGATTTGCCGCGAACGACGTTTGGTGCGCCCATCAGCACGTGCAGCCCGCTTTGGCGCGAGAGGGTCGCGGCCTCCATCGTGGTAGGAAACTCTGCCAGGCGGATGCCGAGCTCGACGCTTTCTTCGACATGTGCCTGCGTGGCGTCGTCATGTGAGGCCATGGCGATGCCGAGCGTGCGGCAGCGTTCGGCGATCAGGCGACGATTGGGATCGGAATTGGCTTGCGATTCCGCGATCCGGCGCTCGCTGTAAGCGGCGAACTCGGCGTCCGACAGCTTCTTTTTGCCTTGGTAGTAGATGCGGTAGGCTTCGGGATCAACGAATTGCCGCTGTCCTGGTGCGTGATCCATCACCGATGCCAGTCGGACGCGGGGATTTTGCTGGAGTGTGTCGAAATGCTCGACAACGTCGGGCACGGAAACTTCGCAGCGCAGATGGATGAAGTGTTCGGCTCGCAAACGACCTTCCTTTGTAGCGGAGGCGATCGTGTCGGCCATCGCGGCCATCTCGGACGCTCCGAACTGGGTGTCGCCTTCCAAACCGACGCGCAAGGCGTCAAAGACGGTGGTGATGCCGGATGTTGCGATCTGGCCGTCATGGGCTTGCAGCGCTGCGTCGAGGTTCCACAGAACCTTGGGACGCGGCTGGAGGTGGGTTTCCAGATGATCGGTGTGAAGCTCGACACAGCCGGGGATCAGGATATCACCATCGAGATCATCGCCGGTCCGGGACGTTCCGGTGCTGATATCAGCGATCAAACCGCCTTTTACGACGATCGTTCCCCGGAGGACTTCATGGGGAAGGACGATGGTGGCGTTCGTAAGTACTTGTTCTGACATAATTTTATTCTGCGGACTGAAAGGCGTTGCCGAGGGGGTAGCGGGTGTGGACTTCGAAAGGAGCGCCGGGTTCAGGTTCGACGAACAGGGTCAAAGCGTCGATCGCAACCGGTTGGTCCAGGACTGATGCGAAATGGTGCAACAGCTTGTTTTCTATTGCGTTTGCGGTGGCTTCTTCGCTTATTCCGCCTGTCAGCGTCATGTGAAAACGGAAGTCTTCCGCAACGTGCGGGTAACCCCAGCGCTCGAGATTTTCGCGCTGGCGGGCAGACAGGCTGGCGGGTTGGCGACGTTCGATTTCAGCTTCGCTGAGCGGTGCTCGGAAGGGTTCGAAGGTGGTGCGGATGGCTTCTTCCAGTGTGGCCAAGGACTTGGGTGGGCTCAAAGGGGTGAGCGCGAAGAAGCTGCCGACGCGGTTGATGGTCAGATAACCGAGATCAAATGGGGTGTTCTGCAGCGCAAAACGGGCAAGTTGCAACGCAAGATCGTCGATTGACGTGTCCCTTTTCAGCCGAAATGGCGCTTTTAACGTCGCGTGGAAGCCGTAGCGCGCGGGTTCAGCGACAAGCGGATCGATCTCCGGATCTTGATCGCGCGTAGCACCCTTTTCGAACGCGTCGCGGCCGAGCCAGGTCGCTGCTTTTTCGGTGAGGGGATGATCGGCGGGAGGCGTGAAGTAGATTGCGGCGCGCATGTCAGATCACCAGTTTTCGCAGCTGCTGCGAGATCAGATCCATGACCGTGACAGTAAGGATCACGATGATCAGAATCGCGGAAGACTGTGGATAGTAGAAGGCCCGGATCGACTCGAACAACACCTGCCCGATGCCACCCGCACCGATGATGCCAAGGACGGTTGCGGAGCGGACGTTGGATTCGAGGCGGTAAAGCGAATAGGAAATCCAGAGCGGTAGAACCTGCGGGATCACACCGTAGATCACCTGCTGCATCCGCGATGCACCCGTGGTGCGAATGGCTTCAACAGGACGCGGGTCGATGGCTTCCACGGCTTCGGAAAAGAGCTTCGCGAGAATGCCGGTGGTATGGATGAACAGAGCCATGACGCCGGCGAAAGGTCCAAGGCCGACGGCCACCACGAACAGTACCGCGAAGACGACTTCGTGGATGGCGCGGAAAAGGTCCATCAAACGCCGGACCGGCTGGTTGATCCACCAAGGCGCCATGTTGTGGGCCGACAGGATTCCGAAGGGCACGGACAGGATCACGGCCAGGAACGTGCCCCAAAGCGCGATCTGGATCGTGACGATCATCTCTTCGAGATAGGAGCGCCATTGACCGAAGTCCGGTTGCAGGAAGCCGGACGCATATTCGGCCATGTTGCCGGAATCGGTGAAGAGATAGGTCCAGTTGCCCATCTCGGCTGGACCCCAGCTGATCCCGAGAGCTGTGATCAACACGGCAAGCAGGATCAGATTGCGAAAGCCGCCTGGTGTTCGCGCGCTTTCAGGTGCCGGAGCCGTCGCTTTGGCCGGCGTGGTCGCGGGCGTCAAAGCAGAGGCCGCACCATTAGGAGTTGCTGTTCGATCCATGCTGATTACTCGCGACGCGAAGAAGAGAAGGGGTGTGGGGAGCAGCCAAGCCGCTCCCCACGTCAGGCATCAGCCAGCGGTGGCGAGTTCAGCCTCGTATTTGGCTTTCTGCTCGTTCAGGTCTTTCAGCTTGGCAGCCTTGGCATCGGCAGCCATCGCCGTATCGGCTTCGGTCTGGCTGATCGACTTGGTGAGTTCCATGACGCGGATCGGCAGCAACTGCTTGTCGCTCGATGCACGGAACGGCGCCCACTTCAGGCCCTTGAGGATTTCCTTCTCGGCGGCGACATCACCCTTGGACTGGTCGGTGCCGTAGGTCAGGAAGAACTCCTTGATCTTGGTCTTTTCGGCTTCCGGCAGGTCCTTGCGCCAGACGATCGGATCCGACGGGATCAGCGGCGAGCGCCAGATCTCGCGGATCTTCTCGAAAGCCTGCGGCTGGTTCTGCTTGATCAGCGCCATGTTCTCGGTGTTGTTGGCGGCAGCGTCGACCTGGCCGTTGGCCACAGCCATCGCGTTGGTCTCGTGGTTGGCGTTGGTGACGTTCTTGAAGCAGGCCTTGGGATCGATGCCCTTGGCCGAGAACACGAAGGTCATCGGTACGAGGTAGCCGGAGGTCGAGTTCGGATCGCCGAGGCCGAAGTTCAGCGACTGGTCGCACTTCAGGACGTCGTCGATCGTCTGGATCGGAGAGTCCTTAGGCACGATGACGACGGACCAATAGCCGGGTTCGCCGGCAACCGGCACGCTCTGCACGAAGACTTCGCCATCGGCGCGATCAACGGCTTCCATGGCGGACTTGTTGCCGTACCAGGCCATCTGCACCTTGCCGAAGCGCATGCCTTCGATGATGCCGGCATAATCGGATGCGAAGAACGGCTTCACTTGAAGGCCGGTCTTTTCTTCCATGTCTTCCAGCAGCGGCTCCCAGGTGCTCTTGAGGTTCTGCTGGCTTTCTGTGGAGATGATGCCGAAGTTGATGACGTCCTGCGCAAAGGCAGCCGACGACATCAGGCAGGCGAGCGAAGCCGCCGCAACACTTTTCAGGATCGCGTTCATAACAGGTTCCGGTTGTTGGATGGGTTCAGGCGTGCATGAGAGCCGGCTGTCGGGCGGGTTGCCCGAGAGGTACGGCAGGCATTGGTTCTGCGGGCGCTTCCGGCAAAACCAGTTCTTCCGAAGCGTCGCCGTAAAGCTCGGCCAGGAAGGCATTGGACAGGGCCGTGGATGGCCCGTCGTAAACGATGCGTCCGTCCCGCATGGCGATCGTGCGCTTGCAATAACGGCGCGCATATTCGACCTGATGCAGAGATACGAGGACGGTGATGTTGTCCTGGTTGTTGATATCGGCCAGGACATCCATGACGCGCCGCGCCGAGGACGGATCAAGCGCGGAGATAGGCTCGTCTGCAATCAGGATTTCGGCCTGCTGCACGAGCGTGCGGGCAATGGCGGCACGCTGCTGCTGACCACCCGACAGTGTGGAGGAGCGTTGAGCTGCGACCTGCGGAATGCCGACGCGGGCGAGTGCTGCCTGCGCTTTTTCCTTTTCCGCCTTGTTGAAGACACCGATCGTGCCACGCCAGCGCGGAACACGGCCCAGATTGCCGATCAGCACGTTGGTCAACACGGACAAGCGCGTTACCAGGTTGAACTGCTGGAAGATGACGGACACGGCTCCACGCTTGTTGCTGCGGTTCGGCCGACCACCATCCTGCGAAATGTTGCCGAGCACGGTGACCTTTCCAGCCGTTCCATCACCCATCTCAAGCCCGGCAATGTGGCGGATCAGCGTGCTTTTGCCCGAGCCGGATGCGCCGATCAGCGCGACCATCTCGCCCCGTTGAAGCTCGAGGCTGACTTGATCCAGTGCGGTGGTCTTGCCGTATCGTTTCGAGAGATTGGAAACGCTGATCGCAGTCATGGTTTTCATTCCCTGTTTTGCTTGGTTTATCGCCATCGGTTGACCCCGCGACGACAGGTGGGTGAATGTTTGATGACGCTTTCGCGTCAGGCTTCGTAGCGGTCGAGAAAGTCGGCTGCCGGCAGGCTGCGGAAGTCGTTCAAGGCTTCGAACAAGCGGTGATGCGGCCAATCCCACCAGGCCAGTCGGTCCATGCGTGCGCCGACGCCATGTTCGAAACGGTCGCGGATCAGCTTGGCGGGAACGCCGCCGACGATGGTGTAAGGCGCGACATCGCGCGACACGACGGCACCCGCACCGATCACTGCGCCATTGCCAACCGAAACGCCCGGAAGCACGGTTGCGCCATGGCCGATCCACACATCGTGCCCGATCGTCACGCGCAGGCTGCGGCGCTTGGCAAAGAAGTCGGCTTCATCGTCCGCGCCGTCGAAATAGTCGCCGGCGCGATAGGTGAAATGATGCAGCGTCGCACGCTCGGTCGGGTGATTGGTCGCGTTGATGCGCACGGTCGATGCGATGTTGGCGAACTTCCCGATGGTGGCGCACCAGATCGCGCAGTCCTGCATCACGTAGGAATAATCGCCGAGCTCTGTTTCGCTGACGCGCGAACGTTCCTCGATCTCGACGTATCGGCCGAAGGTCACCTTTTCGACCTGAGCGGTCGGGTGGATCAGAGGCGTGTGTTCACTCAGCTTCGGCATTACGCGGCCTCGCGGGCGGAAAAGGCCGAAACGTCGATGATGCGGGTAGCAACTGCTTCGCGCACGGGGATGTCGTGGAAGATGCCAAGAATGGCGGTGCCCACGCCGAGCTTTTCCTTGATCATCGCCACAACGACATCGCGGTTCGCCGCATCGAGCGAGGCAGTCGGCTCATCAAGAAGCAGGATCGGGTGGTCGGTGATGAAGCCGCGCGCGATGTTGACGCGCTGCTTTTCACCGCCGGAGAAGGTGGCGGGCGGAAGCGTGAACAAGGCCGAAGGCAGGTTGAGCCGCTCCAGCATTTCGCCGGCACGGCTGGTTGCCACATTACGCTCGACGCCGCGCGTCACGAGGGGCTCCGCCACCACATCCAGAGCCGATACGCGCGGCACTGCGCGCAGGAACTGACTGACATAGCCGATGCTGTTTTGGCGCAGATCCAGCACAAGGCGTGGGTCGCCGGTGGCCAGATCGGCCATCTCTTGGGTTGTTTGATCGCGCACAAGGATCTGGCCGGCATCCACGGCGTAGTTGCCATAGACCATGCGCAGAATGGACGACTTGCCGACGCCGGATGGGCCGCCCAGCACCACGCATTCACCGGGATGAACGGTAAAGGCGACATTGGCGACCACCGGCAAACGAAGGCCGCCGCGCAGATGCATGGTGAAGGACTTGGCGACGCTCGAAACGTCGAGCAGCGGGGCGGAGGTATCCATGTCTGGCATCTCAGCTCTCATCTTGGTTCTCATCTCAGTTCTCTGGGATCGAGGCGACGAGGAGTTGTGTGTAGGGGTGGCGGGGATCGTCGAGCACGCGGTCCGTCAGACCTTGTTCGACGACATGGCCGCTCTTCATCACGATCATGCGCTGCGACAAAAGACGCGCAACCGCGAGGTCATGCGTGACGATCACCACCGAGAGGCCGAGATCGGCCACCAGCATGCGCAAGAGATCGAGCACGCGCGCTTGAACCGATACATCGAGGCCACCTGTCGGCTCGTCCATGAAGATCAGCCGTGGATGGGTGACCAGATTGCGGGCGATCTGCAGGCGCTGGCGCATGCCGCCGGAAAAGGAGACCGGCTTGTCGTCGATGCGCATGGCGGCGATCTCGACGCGCTCCAGCCAGTCGGCGGCCGTTTGCCGGATGTTGCCGTAATGACGGTCGCCGATCGCCATCAGGCGTTCGCCGACATTGGCGCCGGCTGAAACGCGCATTCGCAATCCATCCGCAGGGTTCTGGTGCACGAAGCCCCAATCGGTGCGGGCAAGAAAGCGGCGTTCGGCTTCGCTGAGATCCTGAAGATCGGGGAAGCGACCGTCTCGCATGCGATAGCGAACTTCGCCGGAACTGCGCTCCATGCGGCCGGAGATGCAGTTCAGCAGCGTGGTCTTGCCGGAACCGGATTCGCCGACAATCGCCACGACCTCGCCCGGCCAGACATCAAAGGAGATGTTTGCGCACGCAACGAAAGCGCCATAGCGCCGCGCCAGATCGCGAATGGAAAGAATGGGTTGCGTGCTCATTCCGCAGCCTCCCGGCTGGTTGAGGCAGTTTCGCCCCCTTCAGTTTGCGGCAGGCCCGTTCCCCGGTGACCCTCAGTGCGGCGGGTTTCGCAGTGATCGGTATCGGAACACACGAACATACGGCCGCCCCGATCGTCGGTGACCACTTCGTCGAGATAAACGTTGCGCGCATCGCACAGGGCGCAATGCGCTTCGAAGCGCTGGATTGCGAAAGGATGATCCTCGAAATCCAGGCTCACCACATCGGTAAAGGGCGGCAGCGCGTAGATGCGCTTTTCGCGACCGGCGCCGAACAGCTGCAATGCGGGCGAGCAGTGCATCTTGGGATTGTCGAATTTCGGGACAGGCGACGGATCCATCACGTAACGATCCTCGACCTTCACGGGATAAGCATAGGTCGTCGCGATATGGCCGTGCTGGGCGATATCCTCGTAGAGCTTCACATGCATGAGGCCGTATTCTTCCAGGCCGTGCATGACCCGCGTTTCGGTTTCGCGCGGCTCGAGAAAGCGCAGCGGCTCCGGGATCGGCACCTGGTAAACCAGGATCTGTCCGGCCTCGAGCGGCGTTTCGGGAATGCGGTGGCGCGTCTGGATGATCGTCGCTTCGGTGGTTTTCGTGGTGGTGGCGACATCGGCGACCTTGGCGAAGAAGGCGCGGATCGACACGGCATTGGTGGTGTCGTCGGCGCCCTGATCGATCACCTTGAGCACGTCATCGGGACCAAGAACCGAGGCCGTTACCTGCACGCCGCCCGTGCCCCAGCCATAAGGCATTGGCATTTCGCGCGACGCGAACGGCACCTGGTAGCCGGGAATGGCGATCGCCTTGAGGATCGCGCGGCGGATCATCCGCTTGGTCTGCTCGTCGAGATAAGCGAAGTTGTAGGCGGGAAGTGCGTCGGTGCCGGTCATTGTGCCGCCTCGCTGAGAGGTGCCTGATCATCGTCGATCGTGGCCGTTGTCGTGTCTTCGTGGAGCTGGCGCAGCAGATCGAGCTCGGCCTGGAAGTCCACGTAATGCGGCAGTTTCAGATGCTCCACGAAGCCGGTCGACTGCACGTTGTCGCAATGCTCCAGAACGAACTCCTCGTCCTGCGCAGGCGCCAGCCGCTGTTCGTCGAACTCATCGGCGCGCAGGGCGCGATCAACCAGGCTCATCGCCATCGCCTTGCGTTCGGAATGGCCGAACACAAGGCCGTAGCCACGGGTGAAGCGCGGTTTAACACCGGCCGAGCCCTTGAACTGCGATACCATCTGGCATTCCGTGACCCGCACGGAGCCGACGGTGACGGCAAAGCCGAGTTCGGGCATGTCGATCTCGACATCCACCATGCCGATGCGGATTTCACCCACGAACGGGTGCGTGCGGCCATATCCGCGCTGGGTGGAATAACCGAGCGCCAGAAGAAAGCCTTCGTCGCCGCGCGCCAGCGCCTGAAGCCGCAGATCGCGATCAACCGGATATTCGGTGGGTTCGCGGGTCAAGTCGGAAGGCTCGGCGTTGCTGAACACATCGGGCTCGATCAGGCCTTCGCCGTTCAGGATGTCCGTGACGCGCGGCGCACAGGCGTCGCTTTCCACGGGCCTGCGATGACCAGGTTCGACCGGACCATCTTCGGTCATCGCCGGATCGATCAGGCGATGCGTGTAATCGAAGGTCGGGCCGAGCAATTGCCCGCCGGGAATGTCCTTATAGGTCGCCGACACGCGCCGTTCGATGCGCATGGTGGCCGTATCGATCGGTGTGCTGTTGTTGAAGCGCGGCAGCGTCGTGCGATAAGCGCGAAGCAGAAAGATCGCCTCGATCAGATCGCCGCGCGCCTGACGCACGGCCATTGCGGCTAGGTCCGGATCATAAAGCGATCCTTCCGCCATGACCCGATCGACCGCGAGCGCCAACTGGCCGGCGATCTGCTCGATCGTGAGACCCGGCACGTTGCGATCGCCACGCCGACGATCCGCCATGAGGCGATGCGCATTGTTGATCGCTGCCTCGCCGCCTTTAACCGCCACATACATGGTCAGTTCTCCATAATGCGGGTGGTGCGCGGCAAGGCAATCAGCTCGCTGCCGCAAACAAGAAGAAGATCGAAACCGAGCGGGAAGAGCTTGGCATTCTCGCCCATTGCAGACGCAAAGCCCTCCGGCAGACCGGCCGGTGCGATGTCGGCCGCGTGTTCGATGCCGGGGCCGTTCAGCGTCAGCCGCTTGCCCGATCGAAGGTCTTCAACCGGCAGAAGGAGCGTGGTCGACCGGTCTGGGAAAGATGATGTGCCAATGGCAAAGTCCGACCATGTTCCAACGGCGCTGCGGGATACAAGAACCGCAAAGGCTGCGTTGGCACGATCGGCGGTGACCGGTGCGCCCGTGTGGAAGGTCAGCCAGGCTGCGGCATCGGCGTTGTTTTGGGCTTCAAAGCAGAGCGGTGTGTCGTAATCGGCCAGTGCTGCAAGAACTGCACCCGCGGCAGGCTCAAGGGGCGCGGGAGCCTGGGTGAGTTGGCCGAGATCGATAACACGACCCGGATTGGCCATTGCATCCATGACCGCGCGGAACACCGTTTGCGAGCCGAAGACCGGATCGGAAAAGCCGCCTTCGTAGATCTGGGTGGAAACCTGCGCGGTCATCAGTCTTCTCCCCGCACCATGGTGAAAAAGTCGACGCGTGTTGCTTCGGTTTCTTCGGCTTGACGCTTGCGCTCGGCGTCCCGCTGAGCGAGCGCCGGTTGCACCACATCCTGTTCGATGCGAGGTGCCCATTCGCTGCGCTGAGCCAAAGCATCGAGATGGGCCACAATCTGCGCCTTGCGCGCATTACGGCCGAGGATGAGCGAATGCCCCACTTCGCCGCTCGCCAATTTGACGCTTGCCCGTGTGACGGATGCTTCACCGAGATTGAAAGGAGCCCCTCCGCCACCTGCGCGACCACGCAGCATGATCATGCCGATTTCTGGACCACGCACGGGCGCAGCGGCCGGAAGATCGCCCAGTGCGTGGTAGCGCTCGGAAAGAAGCACGGGATCACAGGCGGCGAACGCATCCAGCATGCGTTTGCGCTTAGTCGGGACGATTGATGAAGACATCGCTTTCTCCTAAATGTCTATTTGTATAGACAACTAGTCATAGGCGTGTTCTAACGCAGCGATGGTGACGAGCATGTGACACTGTCCGTCACAACAGGAGGAAGCATGGTCTCAGTAGGTGACGGTGTGGCGCGCTGGCGGCGCGTGGCCGATGAAATTAGGAGCGCGATCACCGATGGGACCATCGTCGAGATGCTTCCACCAGAAGTCGACCTCGCGCAGCGATTTGGCGTGAACCGGCACACCGTTCGACGGGCGAAAGCTGCCTTGGCTGATGATGGACTGCTGCGGGCAGAGCGCGGGCGCGGCACCTTCGTCAATGCCGTGCCGAAGCGTCTGGTTTATTCCGTGGGGACGCGAACGCGATTTTCGGAGAACATGCTCAGGCAGTCTCTCGAACCCTCAGGCCGATTGATCCGCTCCGAGCAGGTCGCCGCCGATCGTGACAAAGCCGAGTTGCTGAAGACGAAGATTGGCGCGCCACTTCACCGGCTCGAAAAGCTGTCGGTTGCGGACGGCATGCCCCTGTCGCGTTCAATCTGCTATTTTTCCGTCGAACGCTTCCCCGCCATCATCGAAAGCTACGCCGAAACCGGCTCGATCACGCAGGCTTTGCGGATGTGTGGCGTTCATGATTACCGTCGAGGCGAAACGCGGCTGACGGCGGAGCGGGCGTCTGTCCGAGATATCGAACTCCTGAACTGCGCGGCCGATGCCATCATGCTGATCTCTTCCGCACTGGACATCGATCTTGACGGCAAGCCGATCCAAGCGATCCGCACCAAGTTCTTGGCCGATCGGATGGAACTGGTTTTCGGCGGCTCATGAACAGAACAAGCAATGATCTATGATGCCTTGGCAGACAGCTTGCTGGTGGAGAAACGGCAGGTTCAAGCATCCGTTCAACAGCCGAGAGGGTCATTGTGATTGACTGACTTCCTGACCGCGTCTGGCAGTCCGCTTCAGTGACAGGCAGCGGCGTGACATCGTGGAAACAGGAACGGCAAGGCAACCGATAAGCTATGTAAAGCCGGACGCTTTCATGGACCTGACACGATCGGCAGCCAGAGCCAGAGCGCCATGAGGGTTGCGAGAAGAACAGGCGGGGTCAGAACAAGGCCGACCTTCATGTACTGGCCCCAGGTGATGCGCTGCCCCTTGCCGGCCAGCACATGCAGCCAAAGCAGGGTGGCGAGCGAACCGATCGGCGTGAATTTCGGGCCGAGATCGTTGCCCACGACGTTGGCGTAGACCATCAATTCCTTCGTCATGGAATCGAGGGTGGCGCGGTCGATCGCCAAGGCGCCGACGAGGGTTGCAGGCATGTTGTTCATGACGGAGGCGAGCGCCGCCACGACAAAGCCGGTGCCAACCGTTGCAACGAGCGTGCCCTGGGTGGCAAGCCAATGCAGGACGCCCGCCGCGATGTCGGTGAGCCCCGCGTTGCCCAAACCGTAGACCACGAGATACATGCCGATCGAAAACAGCACGATTTGCCAGGGCGCATCGCGCAGCACTCTCCCAAGCGGCACGACGGCACCGCGCCCAGCCGTGAACCAGCGTCCGGCAATCGCCATGAGAACAAACGCTGCGGCACCCGTGACGAACGCGATCGGGACACCCAGGGGGCCTGTCACGAAGTAAGCCACAAGCAGCAGGCCGAGCAGCGGAAACGCCGCACGGAAAACCGCATGATCGTTGATCGCCGATGCGGGCAGCTCAAGCTCAGACACCGCGTAGGTCTGCGGTATGTCGCGCCTGAAATGGGCCCACAGCACCAGCAGCGTTGCGGCGAGCGATACCAGGTTCACCGGCACCATGACGGCCGCGTAGCGTCCAAACGAGACATCGAAGAAGTTGGCTGTCACGATGTTTACGAGGTTGGACACGACCAGCGGCAGCGAGGTCGTATCGGCCACGAAGCCGCAGGCGACAACAAAGGCGAGCGCGGCGGCGGGCGGGAAGTTCAAGCGCAGAAGGATCGCCAGAACGATCGGCGTGAGGAGGAGTGCGGCGCCATCATTGGCAAAAACGGCGGCAATGGCTGCGCCGAGCAGGACGGTGAGGGGAAACAGCCGCCGCCCGTTTCCACCGCCCCAGCGCGCGACATGAAGTGCGGCCCAGGCGAAAAAGCCCGCCTCGTCGAGGATCAGCGAAATGATGATGAGCGCAACAAAGGTAAAAGTCGCGTCCCAGACGATGGTCCAGACGATGCCGACATCCGCCCAGCCAACCACGCCAGTCAGGAGGGCAACGGCTGCACCCGCAAGCGCGGACCATCCGATGCCCAGATTGCGCGGTTGCCAGATGACGAGAACGAGCGTGGCGACGAAGATCGCAAGGGCGAGCATGGAAGCGTCCGGGGGGTTGAGGGTCAGATGGAGCGCTGGTTGACGCGCCTGGAGAGTTCTTCGGCGTTTTCGACGCGTTCGGAATAGCGGTCCGTCAGGTGAGCGGAGCGGCCGCGCACGAGGTAGGTGAACTTCACCAGTTCCTCGCACACATCGACGACACGGTTGTAGAGAGCCGATGGCTTCATGCGCCCGGCCTCATCGAATTCGAGGAACGCCTTTGGAACAGAGGACTGGTTGGGGATCGTCACCATGCGCATCCAGCGTCCGAGGATGCGCATCTGGTTCACGGCATTGAAGCTTTGCGAGCCGCCCGAAACTTCCATGACAGCCAGCGTCTTGCCCTGCGTCGGTCGCTTGGCGCCCAACGCAAGCGGTATCCAGTCGATCTGGACCTTCAGGATCCCCGTCATGGCACCATGGCGTTCCGGGCTGACCCAGACCATGCCCTCGGACCACTCGGCGAGGTCCCGCAGTTCCTGCACCTTGGGATGGTCCGGCTCCGCTTCATCAGGAAGCGGCAGGCCATGGGGATCGAAGGTCCGCGTCTCGCAGCCGAACCAGCGCAGCAGCCGCCCGGCTTCTTCCGACAGAAGGCGCGAAAAGGATCGCTCCCGCAGCGAGCCATAAAGGATGAGGATGCGCGGGGGATGCGTGGGTTCGCCATCCAGGCCCAGGGCGGCTGGATCGATCGGGCGCAGTTGCTCAAGATCGATGTTCGGCAGGTCCATCGCCAGGGGATCGGTCATCCAGGTGTTCCGGATACAGCCACCGTTTCACCATCCTCCTTGGTGAAGGTCGCGACGGGACGGTCGAGAAGCGGCAGCACTTTTTCGGAGGGACGGCAGAGGGCCGCGCCCTTGTCAGTCACGACGATCGGCCGGTTGATCAGGATCGGGTGGGCCATCATCGCCTCGAGGAGATCGTCATCCGTGAGGGATGCATCCTCCAGGCCAAGCTCGGCGTAGGGCGTGCCTTTTTCACGAAGAAGCTCGCGCGGCCTCATGCCCATGGCGGCGAGCAGTTCGATCAGCTTGTCGCGGCTCGGCGGGGTCTTGAGATACTCGATAACCTGCGGCTCCTCGCTGGACTGGCGGATCATCTCCAAGGTATTGCGCGACGTTCCGCAAGCGGGGTTGTGGTAGATCGTGACCGGCATGGTTTCCTCAGGCAACATGGGGATGGGGAAGGGCAGCGCCTTCGAACGGAGCGATCTCGTGGACTCGGGATGTCAGGCTCGCTCGTTCCAGAGTGGCAGGCTTGGCCGAGTTGCCCTTGCAAAGAAACAAGACGTTCAAGGGTCGGGTGATCATCAGCCCATCTCCGGTGTGCAGGTGGCGGCGAAGTCACCGAGATTTCCACAGATCTCAGGATTTCCTGAACAGCAGTCCTCGGTCAGAAATGCCAGAAGCTGGCGCATGTCGTCATAGCTTGCTGCATAAAGGATGCGCCGGCCGTCCCTCCACGAGCGCAGAAGCTTCGAGCGCTCCAAGATGGCAAGATGGAAGCTCATCCTTGTGGGCGGGATAGACAAGGCATCCGCTATCTCGCCTGACGGCATCCCATTCGGCCCGGCTCGAACCAGCATGCGAAAGGCAGCGAGGCGGTCAGCGTGGGCGAGAGCGGAGAGGGCGGCTACTGCTGAAACATCATTCATATATGCTATTATACAAATAATGTTGTAGGATGCAACTCAGCTAGTCCGCCGGGCAGCCGAATTCAGGCAGCAGCTTCATTCGACAAGGTTTTCGGTGGCGTCATGCGCACGGAGGAGGTCACCGAATGACGCACAGCCAAGTTGCTGCCATCTCAGGCAGGACGCTGGCGCAAAAACCATGAATTTACACCGCTCTGTCATCTAACATGAGCACAAATGCTGTATTCTGCCGGCATTTGACATGACAGCGCATCCGAACTTGACAGAAGCAGCCCCCGCTATTCCACAAACCTCAGGAACCGCTGCACAAGCTGGTGAAGTGTTCCGCGCCTTCTTCAAGCTTGGACTGACCTCGTTCGGCGGCCCAATTGCGCATCTCGGATATTTTCGTGATGAGCTTGTGGTGAGGCGTAAATGGATTGATGAGGCAGGCTATGCTGACCTCGTTGCACTCTGCCAGTTTCTTCCTGGGCCGGCTTCCAGTCAGGTAAGTTTTGCTCTGGGACTGTTACGCGGTGGCCCATGCGGAGCCTTTGTCGCATGGGCCGCTTTTACTCTGCCTTCGGCCATTATCCTCGTGCTGTTCGCCTACAGCGCGGCGGTGTTTGATGGTCAAATCGGCACAGGGTTGCTGCACGGTCTCAAAGTTGTTGCTGTGGCAGTCGTCGCACAAGCTGTCTGGGGCATGGCGCGAACACTTACGCCGGATCGAGAAAGGGCGAGCATTGCTTTGGCGGCTGTTCTGATCGTCGTTTCCATGGCCGGTACGATCGGACAGATTGCAGCTATCGTCGTTGGCGCGCTTGCGGGGCTTTCGCTTTGCCGGACGGCTCCGGCTGCCGCTCCCGGGCATTTGAAAATCCCCGTGTCGGAACGAGCAGCAGGCTTTTCTCTTGTGCTGTTCTTACTGTTGCTGATTGGGTTACCCGTTCTAGCAAGGGCATTGTCGTCGCAGGGGCTGGAGTTGTTTGCCTCCTTCTACCGGACAGGCTCGCTCGTGTTTGGCGGTGGGCATGTGGTTCTTCCCCTGCTGCAATCAGAAGTGGTTGGGCAGGGTTGGGCAGACGAAAACGCCTTCCTCGCGGGATATGGTGCAGCGCAGGCCATCCCGGGTCCGCTATTCACCTTCGCAGCCTATCTCGGCGCAGTTATGAAGCAGGGTCCAAACGGTCCAGTCGGTGCTCTGATCTGTCTGCTGGCAATCTTTTTGCCAGGCTTCTTGCTCTTGATAGGTGCACTTCCGTTCTGGGGCCGGTTCCGCTCACAGTCCAGTATGCAGGCGGCAATGCGTGGAGCCAATGCAGCCGTGGTGGGACTGCTGGGCGCCGCGCTCTATGACCCTGTTTGGACAAGTGCCATCCTCGGCCCTTATGATTTTGCGCTTGCCCTGACTGGTTTTGTTATGCTGACGCTCTGGAAGGCTTCCCCGTGGCTCGTGGTCTTGTTCATGGTGCCGAGCGGGTTGGGTCTGAGCCTACTGACGACGCCCGTCCCGTAAAGGCAGTTACGCTGACAGGCTTAGCTCCCGCCAGCTCAAGATCGGCGTAGACAGTCGCTCTTCAAGAGCAGTGTTACCGGTCTGTCGATGCGGTTTGCAGGTCTGCCAAGGCTTTTGAAAAAGCACTCGAGAACTCTGCAGCGAAATCTGCGGCCAGCGAGGATACGGGGGAGAAGTTGGGTAGGATGATCGACCATTCGAACTGAATGGATGGACGAAACGGTCTGACCTGGATGTTGCGCCACGGCAAATGCATTGCAGTGAAGGGATCGACGACCGCGCAGCCGAAGCCGGCGTCGACCAGGCCGCACAGCATCATGGTCAGCGGGCTTTCCATGCGGATCTTGGGAACGCATCGATGCGTCACCATGACTGCATCAAACGACCGCCGCATCGAGGATGACGAGGCTAAGCCGACGAAGTCCTGATCGTGGATGTCTTGGGGATGGATCACGTCACGGTCCAGAAGCGGGTGTCCACTTGGTGCGATGAACACGGCTTCCATGGGTGGAATGTCGAGCGTCGTGATGGCGGAATGGGGAATGCGCTCATGCACGATGCCCAGGTCGCACCGGCCGGTGATCACCCATTCCAGCACCGAAGGGGAGGTCATGCCATAGAGCGTCATGTCGACGGCGGGGCGTGCCGCTGAAAACTCCGCCGCAACGCTTGGAAGCAAGCTTGTCGCGAGCGCAGGAAGGGCCGCGACCCTCAACTCGCCACCCCGACGCTCCCGAATGTCCTTGGCAGCCTTTTCGATTCGGTTCAGCCCGACAAAGGATCGCTCTACCTCTCGATAGAAGCTGATGCCTTCCGAGGTTGGCAGCAGCTTGCCGCCTTTGCGATCAAACAGCTTCAACTGGATCGCATGCTCCAGATCGCCAAGAAGCCGGCTGATCGCAGGTTGCGTAACACCCATAAAATTCGCGGCTTCCGTTGCCGATCCGCTCAAGATCACGGCACGAAATGCCTCTACCTGCCGGCTGGTGATCATTCACGCCTACTTCTTAATCGATATAACATTGGGTAATGGACTAGTCACGAAATTCGATTTGACGAATGTCTCCGAGTTTAGAACACTTCGCAAGGAGCAACGACAACACAGGGGAAATTCAATGCGCTTTCAGTCCAGCATCCGCCTTCTCTGCACCACGGCAGCCTTCGCCATCGCCGCGACGTCCGCTGTCGTCGCTCAGGAGAAGACGCTTTACGTTGCCGCCTATGGCGGATCCTACGAACAACTCATGCGGGAACAGATCTTCCCTGAGTTCGAAAAGCAGCATGGCGTTCGGATCGAATACACCGCCGGCAATTCGACGGACACCCTCGCGCGCCTTGTCGCCACGCGTGCCAATCCTCAGATCGACGTCGCCATCATGGATGACGGCCCGATGTATCAGGCGATCGCGCTTGGCCTGTGCAAGGACATCGAAGCCGCACCTGTTTATGACGACCTTTACGACACCGCCAAGATCAGCGGCGGCAAGGCAACCGGCCTCGGCGCTGTTGCAACCGGGCTGATGTACAACACCGAATACTTCAAGGAGCAGGGCTGGGGCGCCCCGACCTCTTGGGCGGATCTGAAGGATCCGAAATATGCCGGCAAGCTGGTGGTTCCACCGCTTTCCAACACCTACGGCCTGCACGCATTGGTGATGGAAGCCGAGCTTGGCGGCGGCGACGAGCGCAACATCGATCCGGGCTTCAAGGCTTTCAGCGAGGAGATCGATCCCAACGTCCTCGCTTATGAAGCCTCGCCCGGCCAGATGACGTCGCTGTTCCAGAGCAAACAGGCCGTGCTTGGCGTGTGGGGTTCGGCGCGCATCAACTCGCTCGCCAACACCGGTTTCCCCGTGGAAATGGTTTATCCGAAGGAAGGTGCCGTGTCGCTTGGCATCATCGGCTGCCCGATCGCCGGCCGCGAAACGCCGGAAGCCCAGGCTCTGCTGCAATATCTCCTCAGCCCGGAAGTGCAGGAAAAGGTTGCGAAGGGCTATGGCTACGGACCCGTCAACAAGAAGGCCAAGCTGACCGAGGAAGAAGCCAAGGGCATTCCTTATGGTCCCGAGCAGGTCGGCAAACTGCGCGTGATCGACTGGGACTATGTCAATCCGGTCCGCGAAGAGTGGAACACGCGCTGGACGCGTGAAGTCGAAGGCTGATCATCGATCTGATCACTTCCCGCTATTCCGCCAGACCGGCGGAATAGCCTTTCCTTTGAATGGTAACGATTGATGAGCTTCCTGAAAATCGAGCGCCTCACCAAGCGCTATGATCACATCACTGCGGTAGACGGCATTTCGCTGGAGATCGAACGGGGGGAATTCATTTCGCTGCTCGGTCCGTCAGGCTGCGGCAAGACGACGACGCTGCAGATGATTGCCGGCTTCACCGACGTGACGTCCGGCCGGATCGTGCTGGATGGCCGCGATCTCGCCGAAGTTCCGCCGGCCAAGCGCGGTCTGGGTCTGGTGTTCCAGAGCTACGCGTTGTTTCCGCATATGACGGTTGCCGCGAATGTCGGCTTCGGGCTGGAAATGCGCAAGGTCAATCGTGCCGATCGCGACCGCAGGGTCGCCGCAGCGCTGCAGCTTGTTGGCCTGTCATCGATGGCCGATCGTTATCCGCGCCGCATGTCGGGTGGACAACAGCAGCGCGTGGCGCTGGCGCGGGCGCTTGTGATCGAGCCAAACCTGCTTCTGCTCGATGAACCCTTGTCCAATCTCGACGCCAAGCTGCGCGACGAAATGCAGGGCGAATTGCGCGACATTCAGGAGCGCACGGGTCTCACAACCATTCTTGTGACCCACGACCAGTCAGAAGCCATGGCTCTGTCTGATCGGATCGTTGTTTTGAACAAGGGCGCCATCGAGCAGGTCGGACCGCCCGAAGCCGCCTACAAAACGCCGTCGAGCCATTTTGTTGCGAGCTTTCTCGGCCGCACCAACACGCTGGAGGGCAATCGCGAAGGGCCAAGCGTTTCGGTCAAGGACCAGCGCTGGACGGTCGGCGAAGACGGGAACTCAGGTCCGATCCTCGTGGCCGTACGGCCGGAGCGCATCAGCTTCGGTGAGACAGGCCTGAAGGGCATTGTGCGCAAGCGCGTTTTCCAGGGAAGCCAATGGTTCTTCGAGGTCGAGAGCGAGGCCGGCCCCATCGTCGTGCTGGCGCCTAATGACAGCCGTCGGCTGCCTGGCACCGGCGACACTGTTTGCCTCGCTTGGCAGGCGGAAGACATGCGCGTCCTTCCACGCGACCGGGCGGTGTGACCATGAGCGCCGCTACCACCGACACCGCCATAGCTGCCCCAAAGAGCGCCCCACGTGAGCGCTTTTCGGCAACCCCTTACCTTCTGAACCTTCCAGCCCTTCTGGTGATCGGCACGCTCCTTTTGGTGCCGCTGATCATGACGCTGATCCTGTCTTTGCATTCGTTCGGGATGTACACTGGCGTCACGGACGACATTTCGTTCAAGAACTACGCCGAAATCATCCAGGACTCCTATTTCCACGAGATCTTCCTTCGCACCTTCCGGATCTCGCTTCTCACTACGCTTCTTTGCGCCCTGATTGGCGCACCGGAAGCCTATATCCTGCATCGCATGCGTGCGCCCTGGCGCTCGATCTTCCTGCTCGTGATGCTCGGACCGCTTCTGATTTCGGTGGTCGCGCGTACGCTTGGCTGGGCCATGCTGCTGGGCTCAACCGGCGTCATCAACCAGACCCTGACCGGGCTGGGTATTCTGTCGGCGCCCGTGCAGTTCATGTACACGGAAACCGGCGTCATCATCGCGCTCGCGCATGTGCTGATGCCGTTCATGGTGATTTCGGTCTGGGCAGCCTTGCAGCGCCTCGATCCACAGGTCGAAAACGCTGCGATCTCGCTTGGCGCTTCGCCTTTCACCGTGGTGCGCCGGGTCATCCTGCCACAGATCATGCCCGGCATCCTGTCCGGCTCGATCATTGTCTTTGCCCTCGCAGCGTCTGCCTTCGCCACCCCGGCCATCATCGGCGGCCGTCGCCTCAAAGTGGCTGCCACGCTGGCTTATGACGAGTTCCTTTCGACGCTGAACTGGCCGCTGGGTGCCGCCATCGCGGTGCTTCTCCTGGTCGGCAACATCATCATCATCGTCGGCTGCAACCGCCTGGTCGAACGCCGTTACGCGCAGGTGTTCCAATGAACCGCAACGGTCCTCTTGCACTGGCGTTTCACGCTCTGGTGGTGCTCTTCGTCACGGCGCCGATCCTGGTGGTTTGCGTCGTGGCCTTCACCTCGCGCGGCTATCTCTCGCTTCCCACTGATGGCCTGTCGCTGCGCTGGTTCTACGCGATCGGTGATCGGCCCGAGTTCCTCGCTTCGTTTCGCACCAGCCTTTGGCTGGCCGCACTTTCCTCGACGATCGCGGTGGTTCTGGCTGTGCCTGCAGCACTTGCGATCGGACGGCTGAAGTTTGCAGGACGTGGATTGCTGCTGAGCCTGTTTCAGTCGCCGCTGATGATCCCGCATCTCGTGTTGGGCATCGCGCTGCTGCGCTTCTTCACGGAAGCGGGCCTTGGCATCTCCGGCTGGACACTGGTGGCGGGCCATCTGGTGGTGGTGTTCCCATTTGCCTTGCGCCTGATCCTGACCACATCCGTCGGGCTCGACCAGCAGATCGAAAACGCTGCCGTTTCTCTTGGCGCATCGCGCTGGACCAAGTTCAGACGGATCACGCTGCCGCTGATCCTTCCCGGCGTCGTGTCCGGCTGGATCCTGTCGTTCATTCAAAGCTTCGATGAAGTGACGATGAGCGTGTTCATCTCGACCCCGCACACGACCACGCTTCCGGTCCGGCTGTTTCTCTACATCCAAGACAATATCGACCCGCTCGTCGCATCGGTGTCCGCGATCCTCATCGTGCTGACGGTGATCGTGATGGTCGTGCTCGACCGACTTTTCGGAATGGAACGTCTGCTCGTCGGCCCAGGCCGAAGCTAGGATTTCAGGCAGAAAACATGACAAACAACTTTGATTTCGCCGTTGTTGGCGGCGGCTTGGTGGGGGCCGCCATCGGCTATGGTCTTGCCAAGCGCGGCCTCAAGGTCGCGATGCTGGATGAAGGCGACGTCGCCAAGCGGGCGTCACGTGGCAATTTCGCTCTGGTGTGGGTGCAAAGCAAAGGGCTGGGAATGCCGGCCTATGCCACCTGGACGCGCCGCTCGTCGGACCACTGGGGCACCTTTGCCCGTGAGCTGGAAGAGCGCGTCGGCTTTTCGATGGCTTACCGTCGCCCCGGCGGCTTCCACCTTTGTTTGTCGCAGGACGAGCTTGATCGGCGTGCAGCCAACATCAACCGGCTGCACAACCAGGGTGAAAGCGAGCCTTACCGGATCGACGTTCTGGATGGCGACGAGATCCGCCGACACCTTCCCGAAGTCGGCCCGGAGGTCGTCGGTGGCACCTATTGCGCGCTGGATGGCGACGTCAATTCACTGAAGCTGTTTCGCGCGCTGCATGAAGGCTTCGCTGTCGAGGGCGGCCATTACCGCTCGGGGTCGCTCGTCCAGGAGATTGCAGGAGCACAAGGCGGCTACGCGCTGAAGACGGATGAAGCGGTGGTTCATGCCGATCGCATCGTTCTTGCGGCGGGGCTCGACAATGTGCGCCTCGGCAAGATGATCGGCCTCGATGTGCCGGTTCGCCCCTTGCGGGGGCAGGTGATCGTCACCGAGAAAACCGAGCCTTTCCTCGACATGCCGTTGTCGACCGTCCGCCAAACCGATGAAGGCGGTGTCATGATCGGCGACAGCCAGGAAGAAGCCGACGATTATCGTGTCATGCGCCCTGGCATCAACGCGGTGATGGCGGATCGCGCTGTGCGGATGTTTCCGCGCCTGGCGAACCTCAATGTGGTTCGCACCTGGTCGGCTCTGCGCGTTTACAGCCGCGATGGCTTCCCGATCTACCAGGAATCGCCGACCCATCCGGGCGCCTTCGTGGCGAGCTGCCATTCCGGCGTCACGCTTGCTGCCGCCCATGCCGACCTGCTCGCGCCGCTGCTCGCCCAGGGCAAACTTTCATCCGATCTTGATGCGTTCTCCTCGCGGAGGTTCCATGTTTCAGCGACTGCCTGATCCTTCCGGTTCGCCGGTATCCTTCACACTCGACGGGCGCCCCCTTGAAGGGCGGCAGGGCGACACGGTTTCTTCGGCCCTGCTGGCCGCCGGCGTTGAGACATGCCGGAGCAGTGCGGTCAGCGGTGAGCCGCGAGCGCCTTACTGCCTGATGGGTGTGTGTTTCGAATGCCTCGTCACGATCGATGGCGTCGGCAATCAGCAGGGCTGCCTCGTTGCCCTTCGTCCCGGCATGCAGGTCGAAACGCAGATCGGCCGCGGCAAAAGAGAGCTTGCGCGATGAAGACGCTGTCCCATGTGAACGACCTGGCCGAGCACTATGACCTCGTCGTGATCGGTGCCGGGCCTGCCGGCATGGCTGCGGCGACGCTTGCTGCCGATAAAGGCGCTCAGGTTCTGCTCGTCGACGAGAATCCTACCTTTGGTGGGCAGATCTACCGCGCAGTCAGTTCAACGCCGCTCAAGGATCGCGCATTGCTCGGTGCCGACTACTGGAAGGGCGAAGCGATCGGCGCGGCGTTTTCGCAAAGCCAGGCAGATTATTTCCCAGGCGCAACGGTCTGGCAGCTGTCGCCGGAGCTTGAACTCGGCATCTCGTCAGGAGGGCGCACGGCCGTTCTCCATGCGCGCCGCGTGATCATGGCCACAGGTGCTCTGGAGCGGCCCATGCCGATCAAGGGCTGGACCTTGCCGGGCGTGATGACGGCCGGCGCGGCGCAGATCCTGTTGAAGACCTCGGGAGTTGCCGTTTCGGGCAAGGTGGTTCTGGCGGGGTGCGGACCTCTGCTCTGGCTGATCGCCGCGCAGTATCTCGCAGCCGGCAAGCGGTTCGACGCCATTCTCGACACCACCCCGCGCGGCAACTGGCGCACCGCCATGAAAGACCTGCCGGGCTTCCTTACCTCTCCCTATCTTGCCAAAGGGCTGAAGCTCATGGCCAAGGTTCGGCGGCAGGCGAAGATCATCAGCGGCGTTACGGCTCTTGCTGCCGAAGGCGAGGGGCATCTGGCGCGTGTGCGCTATACCGCAGGCGGCCGCGAGGTGGTGATCGAGGCGGACCACCTTCTGCTGCATCAGGGTGTCACGCCCAACATCAACATGGCGAGCGCCAGCAACTGCGAGCTGGAATGGGACGATGCCCAACTCGCCTGGAAGCCGAAACTCGACGACTGGGGCAACACCACGGTTCCCGGCATCGCCATTTCCGGCGACGGCGCTGGCATTGCCGGCGCGGAAGCGGCAGCCGAACGCGGACGCATCACTGCGCTCGACGCGCTGGCTGGTCTCGGCATCATCTCGATCGCCCAGCGTGACGAGCAGGCAAAGCCGATCCGCTCCGAGCTGAACCGGTATGATCGCGGCCGTGTTTTCCTCGACAGGCTCTACCAGCCTGCCCAGCAATTCCGCGTCGCCGGCGAAGACACGATCGCCTGCCGCTGCGAGGAAGTCACCGGTGGCCAGATCCGAAAGGCCGTCACCACTCTGAACATCGCCGGTCCAAACCAGCTGAAGAGCTTTCTTCGCTGCGGCATGGGACCGTGCCAGGGGCGTTTGTGCGGCCTCACCGTGTCCGAAACGATCGCGGAAGCGCGGGGCAGCACGCCGGAAGCTGTCGGCTATTACCGCCTGCGAGCTCCGGTAAAGCCAGTCACGCTGGCCGAACTCGCCTCGCTGAAGCAAAGCGAAACCGAGATACGAACCGTGGCGCGCGGCTAGCCGATGGTGACTGCAGACGTCATCGTGGTCGGCGGCGGCCTGCATGGCTGTTCGGCAGCGCTCCAGCTTGCCAAGCGTGGCGCGTCGGTGGTGCTTGTCGAAAAGGATTACATCGGCCGTCATGCGTCCGGCGCGAATGCCGGTGGCGTGCGCCAGCTCGGCCGCGTCCTGGCCGAAATCCCGTTGTCCGTTGCGTCGATGGAGATGTGGCATGGCATCGAAGACCTCGTCGATGACCATTGCGGTTTCGAAAGCCACGGTCAGGTCAAGCTGGCCGAGTCCGAAGCCGATCTCGAGACATGTCGGGCAAGGGCTTCCGCCTTGCACACGGCCGGCTTCGAGCATGAAGAGGTCATCGACGAAAAACAGCTGCGCGAACTCGTTCCTGCGGCTGCACCGCATGTGGTTGGTGGAATGGTTTCGCGTGCGGATGGGGCAGCCCTTCCGTTCCGCACCGTGCAGGCGTTTCGCAACAAGGCCGAGCGGCTTGGCGCGCGCATCATCGAAGGTGTGGCTGTGTCGGACATCCGGCGTGATGGCCGCGATTTCGTGGCGCAGCTTGCAGATGGCCAAACACTCTCGGCGCCCAAGCTGGTTAACGCAGCCGGCGCCTGGGCCGGGCGTATCGCCGAACGGTTCGGCGAGCCGGTCCCGCTGGAAGCCGTCGCGCCGATGCTGATGATCACCGAGCGCCGCGCTCCGTTTCTGAAGCCGGTTGTTGGTGCGACGTCGCGGACGCTGTCCTTCAAGCAGTTCGCCAACGGAACCGTGCTGATCGGCGGCGGCTATCTCGGTCGGGCTGAGCCTGACACCAATCGCACCATTCTCGATTACGCCAAGCTCGGCGAAAACGCACGAACCGTCCGCGACCTGTTTCCTGTCATGCACGATGCCCGCATCATACGCTGCTGGGCCGGAATAGAGGCGCGAATGGCCGACGGAATTCCGGTGATCGGGCCGAGCCGGACGGAGGATGGTCTGTTCCACTCCTTCGGTTATTCACTGCACGGTTTTCAGCTCGGCCCGATCTGCGGTTCGATCATTGGTGAACTCGTTACGACGGGTCAGACCAACCTTCCGATCTCGCCATTCTCCATCCGTCGCTTCGCCCCATCAGGCCGGCAAAGCACCGGTTTCTAAGCTCTTCATCCCGCTTTCTCACCAGATAAGCGGACACCTTCCCATGGAAAAAAGGAGTTTCATCATGGTCAACCGTATCCTCCAGACCCCTATCATGCACCGCATCGTCGAGCATAACGGCATCGTCTTTCTCGGCGGCTTGATCGCTGACGATCTGACCCAGTCGATGGGCGGCCAGACCGAGCAGATCTGCGCCAAGCTGGACAAGCTTCTGTCGGAAGCCGGCACCGACAAGACCAAGCTCGTTTCCGCGATGCTTTACGTGACCGACATGTCGCAAAAGGGCGAGATGAACGCTGCTTGGACAAAGTGGATCGCCGCCGCCGACCTGCCGACCCGCGCCACAATCGGCGTTGCTGATTTGGGCAAGGATGTTCTCATCGAAGTCGTCGTCACAGCGGCAGCATAAGAACCAGGCCACGCTTCTATCGCAACGATGAGCCGCCTTCATGCGCCGCTGAATCGATGACGATAGCTGCGTGGCCCGATCGAAATGGAGCAGGATTGAAACGCAGTCTTGCTCACTCGGTAAACAGCTGCGCGATCAAGCAGAGTTGAGTATCGGCCACCTGCGTCAGCGAGGTGGTGAACCGTGTAAGGAAGACGTCTACGGCGTGATGCGCTGGCGCGCAGTGTTCCGCCATGGGAGGTCCGAAACATCCCCATTACTGTCATCTGCAAGTGATGACGTTTGGCCCAGCGGTTCCATCTAAATGGTATGGACAAGCTCATCATCTGGTTTGACGGTTCCTGCCCGCTTTGCAGGCGCGAGATCGCGCTCATGAAGCGCCTCGACCGCCGCGGCGCAATCGACTTCATCGACATCGCTTCATCGGACGTTGAGGACTGTCCCGTTGATCGTGCCGAATTGCTCGCGAGATTTCACGCCTGCGAGAACGGTCAGTTACTCTCAGGTGCCGCGGCCTTTGCTGCGATGTGGCGCGCCATACCGCTTCTGCGCCCACTCGGTAAACTGGCCCGCATCCCGATCATGCTGAGGGTGTTGGAGCATGTCTACAAAGCCTTCCTGCGCGTTCGACCACGGCTCCAGCGGTTCGCCCAATCACTGGAGCTTGCATGAGCAACGCGAAGCACCCTGTTGGACCTGGTCAGGAAAGCGTGTGGTCTTATCCTCGACCTGCGATTGCCCAACAAAGCCGCTGCCACATCGTGATCGAGCATGGCGGTCAAACGATCGCGGATACAAGGTCGGCCGTGCGGACACTCGAAACGAGCCATCCACCCTCCTACTATGTACCAATGGCCGACATCGCTCAGGGCGTGCTGCGCAGGGCCGAGGGAACATCGATGTGCGAGTGGAAGGGAGCTGCCACTTACTGGGATATCGTCATAGGAAGCATGGTGCTGCCGCGTGTCGGCTGGAGCTATGCCAATCCGACACCAGCCTTCGCGCTGCTGCGCGACCATGTCGCTTTCTATGCAGGGCCATTCGACCGATGCACAGTGGATGGCGAACAGGTCACGCCCCAAGCCGGCCGCTTCTACGGCGGTTGGATCACGAGCCGGGTGGTCGGTCCCTTCAAAGGTGGACCGGGAACCATGGGCTGGTGACCTAATGGCGCCTGATCCGCGGCACTGGCGCAAGTTGCATTCTGTCCAATGAACGAAAACCAGGTGTCGGCGATGCGTTTCAAGCGAGCGGTGGTCGTCGGTGCGTCCGGCGGCATAGGAGCCGCCCTTGCCAGCGCGCTGGTGGACCAAGGCGTCGTGGTCCACGCCTTATCGCGTCGAGGAGGAGCGGCGACTACCAAGCTCGTCGCCGGGACCATCGACATAGAGGACGAAACCAGCATTGCCGCTGCCGTGTTGGTCCTGAGTGCTGAAGAGCCGATCGACCTTCTGGTGGTCGCAACGGGGCTCCTGCATGCCGATGGGATCGCGCCTGAGAAGAGCTATCGCCACTACTCCAGCGCTTCTTTCGAGCGCTATTTTGCAGTCAATGCGACCGGGCCTGCGCTTGTAGCCAAGCACTTCCTCCCGCTTCTGCGCAAAGACCGTCCGTCCGTGTTTGCAGCACTATCGGCCAGGGTCGGCAGCATAAGCGACAATCGGCTGGGCGGCTGGTATGGTTATCGTGCTTCGAAAGCTGCGCTCAACATGATTGTGAAAACGCTTGCCGTTGAAATAGCCCGGACGCATCCACAGGCAGCATGTGTCGCGCTGCATCCTGGTACTGTGGCAACCGATCTCAGCCAACCTTTTCAGCGTGGCGTTCCTGCTGAAAAGCTCTTCTCACCTGAGACTGCGGCCAAGCATCTACTTGATGTAATCTCTACCCTGAACGTCTCAAATAGCGGCAGCATCTTGGCTTGGGACGGAACCGAAATCACGCCGTAAGCCCTGGCGCAGGCTGGATCGCCTCGTGTTGTAATCGCCTGAACCGAGAGGCGGAGCCCTGATGGTCTATCGCGACCGACACGATGCTGCCAGATGATCTTGCGCTCTCAGACTTTTCTGAAGCAGCCGGTCAGGCCTCATGCGATTTTAAGATCTCTCATCAGCGGCTCAACTCGAAATCCTATGCCGTAAGTCCGAAATTCGGGCGGCTCGCAACAGCGGGTGATGCAAGAGGTTTCGATCATGAGTGCCATTCATCGATGTGACGACGAGCAGGGTTTAAGCCTGACTCTGACAGTCCGTCGGATCAAGCAGAGCCATTGGCTCGTTTCTACGCCAAACCAGAGCACGGGCGGGTTCTTCCGTACAGCTGACGATGCCAGGCGCTTTGCGCGTGGCGAGGCGAAGTTGCGCAGACATGGCGAAGTCGTTGTCGTCGGTGACGACGGTCTCGATGTCGAAGTGTTCGAGCAAGCTCACAAAGTTCAGGTTCTTCACCTTGATGCACGAAGCCGGACTGGCCAGGAGTGTGCGTCATGATCCTTCCGAAAGGTGTGATGACGGCCCTGATCACTCCGTTTCGCGACGGGCGCATCAATGCCGAAGTTTATGATACCGACGTCGCAAGGCAGGTCAGTTCAGGCATGAACGGGTTGGTTGCCTGCGGCACGACGGCCGAAACGCCGACCCTTGATGAGAAAGAGCGCGATTGGCTGATCCGAGCAGCGGTGGTGGGTGCTGACGGCAAGATCCCCGTCGTGGTGGGAACTGGTACAAACGCCACGACAACCACGATCGAAGCGACGCGCCATGCCCGCAAGCTCGGCGCCGATGCCGCCCTTGTGGTTACGCCCTATTACAACAGGCCTTCGCAGGAAGGCTTGTTCCGGCATTTTGAAGCTGTAGCGCTGCGGTCCGATCTGCCGATCATCCTTTACAATGTGCCGGCGCGTACGGGTGTCGATCTTGACGTGGACACGGTGGTCCGGCTCAGCGAACTGAAGCAGATTGCGGGCATCAAGGATGCCAGCGCTGATCGCGGGCGCTGCCAGGCCATAAAACAGCGCGTGCATGCTGATTTCCGGGTGTATTCAGGCGATGATCGGATGGCTGGTGACGCCATGCTTTCCGGTGCCGATGGCGTGATTTCGGTGATCGCGAACGCTTATCCTGTTGAGTGGCGCACCTTATGCTTACACGCCTTGGACGGCGAGGACAGGAAAGCGCGGTGGATGCTGAGCGTCTTCGGAGATCTGCTCGACGCGCTCTCGCTTGAGACCAATCCTTGCACCATCAAGTATCTGATGTCCCTGACCCATCAAAGCCACTCGGCGGAAGTGAGACTTCCACTTGTGCCGATCACGTCCGAAACGGCAGCTCGCATTAGAGGAGGCCTGGATCTCGCCACGACGCGTTTGTGGGAGACCGATCAGGGTGACGGTGAAACAAATCTGCTTGGTCCAGAGCAATACACGAGGGGTTGGATCGAGGATTTGATGCTGCCGTTTCGTTTGCGGCGTGACAGCAGTCACCGCGGGCTTTCCCAGAACCACAGGGCGCGACCATGATGAGGTTGCAGCTCGTGACGCCGCAGGTCCCCGCCACACAAGTCGGCAAAAGAAAGCCGTCAAGGAAGGAGCGCTCCCGACGAGAGCGTCCAAACGACCTTTGGATCCTCGTTCGCATGGCGATCATCGCGCTGTTGCTTGTCTCGCTCACTGCTTTGGTGCGGTCGAGTGGGCTTTGAGCCTCAACCGGATCAATGATGACTAGGCTGGTATTGGCTTGAACCGAGCTTCGTGGATGGCTCCGGGTATCGTCTAAAGGGAGACCCTTGAGCCTTCTGCCGACGCCGTCGTCATTTTCGGCATCAGGTGCAGGAGGTGTCTCGTATAGTCGTGTTGCGGACGTTCGAAGAGGGTTTCGCTTTCCGCGATCTCGAGGATCTTGCCATGTCGCATCACAGCGACCCGGTCGCACATTTGGCGGATCACCGGCAGATCATGGCTGATAAACAGCATGGTAAGGCCCAGTTCGGCCTGAAGATCCTTGAGCAGGTTGAGGACCTGCGCCTGGATCGAGACGTCGAGCGCGGATGTCGGTTCATCGCAGATGAGGAAACGGGGGCGAGTGGCAAGAGCGCGGGCGATGGAGATGCGCTGGCGCTGACCGCCCGAGAACTCGTGCGGATATTTCGAAGCCGCGCGCTTGCCCAAACCGACGTGATCAAGAAGATCGTCCACGATCCTGCGTGTTTCGTCACGCGAATTCGAGAGTCGATGGAAGCGGATCGGTTCGGCGACAATATCGCGGACCTTCATGCGAGGGTTCACCGACGAATAGGGATCCTGGAAGATCATCTGCATCTGCCGCCGGTAACGGTTCAGCTCCGCGCGTGTCGCGAGCTTGGTCAAATCCGCGCCGGCAAATTGAATCTGGCCGGCGTTGGGTCTGTAGATGCCGGTGATCAGCCGGGCGACCGTGGATTTGCCGGAACCGGATTCGCCCACCAGGCCAAAGGTTTCGCCGTTGTTTATGTCGAAGCTGACGCCGTCCACCGCCCGCACTTCGTGTTGTCCGCCGCCAAACAGCGACCCGGTTCGAAAGATCAGCTGCAGATCGCGGACGGAAAGAAGGGGACCTTCGACACGTTCATAGTTGCGGGTTTGGCCGAGCCAGTGGGTTTTCAGATCAAGCTGACCACGGGCGCCAGCCGCCTCGATATGCTCAACGAGCGGGAAACGGTCGAGCTTTACGTCCGATCGCGGCACGGCGGAAATCAGGCTGCGCGTATAAGCATGATCGGGGTTGCCGAGGATCTTCTGTGTCCGGCCGACCTCCACGACCTCGCCGCGATACATCACGGCGACCCGGTCGGCTATCTCGGCAATGACGCCCATGTCATGGGTGATGATGAGCATGCCAGCGCCCGAATCCTTGACCAGCGAGCGCAGCAGATCAAGGATCTGCGCCTGGATCGAAACATCCAGCGCGGTGGTCGGTTCATCCGCGATAATGACATTGGGTTCGGCGCACAAAGCGAGTGCGATCACCACCCGCTGCCGCATGCCGCCGGAAAACTGATGGGGGTAATGATCAAGGCGCGCGGCGGGGTCCGGAATGCCGACCTGTTCAAGCAGGCGCCGCGCCCGGTTGCGCGCTTCCGTTTCGCTTAAGGGAAGATGCGTGCGGATGGTTGTCACCAGCTGTTCGGCGATCGTGCGCAACGGATCGAGCGATGTCAGCGGGTCCTGGAAGATCATGGAGATCCTGGTTCCGCGGAGCTTACGCATCTCCTCGTCGGCTAAATTGTCGATCCGCCGGCCTTCCAGCGTCACCGTGCCGCCCGCCACGCGTCCGGGGCGCTCTAGAAGACCCATTGCAGCATTGCCGATGGTCGATTTGCCGGCGCCCGACTCGCCGACCACGCCGAGGATCTCGCCGGCGCTGAGCTGCAGCGTGACGTTCTTGGCGGCAACCACATCACCGTGGCGCGAAGCGAACTCGACCTGGAGGCCATCGATATCGAGGAGGATGGTCATGACGGCACTCGCTCTAGCGCAGCTTGGGGTTCAACGCGTCGCGCAGCCAATCTCCCAGAAGATTGATGGCAAGCACCAGGATCACGAGGGCAGCACCTGGAAAGATCGTGATCCACCACTCGCCCGAAAACAGGTAATCATTGCCAACCCGGATCAACGTGCCGAGCGAAGGGGAGGTCGGGGGCACACCGACACCCAAAAAGGACAAGGTCGCTTCGGTGATGATGGCGAGCGCCAACTGGATGGTTGCGATCACCAGGACCGGGCCGAGAACGTTCGGCATGATGTGGCGGAACAGGATTGTGCCCGTTGAAAGGCCGATCACCTGACCGGCCTGTACATATTCCTTTGTTCGCTCGATCATCACCAGTGAGCGCACGGTTCGGGCATATTGCACCCAGAAGCTCAGGCCGATGGCGAGAACAAGAACATACACGGCGATCTGGTCGTAATTGTCGCGTGAAAGCAGGCCACGCAGCACGCCATCGACCAGAAGTGCGATCAGGATTGCCGGAAAGGACAGCTGGACATCTGCGATCCGCATCAGGATGGCATCCGTCACGCCGCCGGCATAGCCCGCGATCAGACCGATGACGACGCCGATGACGGTGGCGAAGATCACCGAAAGAAAACCCACCAGAAGCGAAATGCGCGCACCGTAAAGAATGGTGGACAGAACATCGCGCCCCTGGTCGTCCGTTCCCAACAAGAAGGCGTCTGAGCCGCCTTCCAGCCATGCCGGTGGCAGCAGCGAATCCATAAGGTCGATGCTTGCGAGATCGAACGGATTGTGCGGAGCGATCAGCGGCGCAAACACGGCGGCGGAAAGAGCCACAAGCGTGACAACTGCCGAGATGATCGCAGTCGGTGAATGCAAAAAGGAATAAAGCAGATCGCTTTCGGCAAGGCGCGCACGCCAGCCGATCATCGAGCCTTCGGTGGCGCCTTCGACTTCGCTCATCGGCCCTGAACCCTCAGCCGGGGATCAACCACGAAGTAAAGGACGTCCACCACGAGATTGATCACAACGAAAATGAAGGCGATCAGCAGGAGGTAGGCGGCCATCACGGGGATGTCGACATTCTGGATCGCCTGGATGAAGAGCAGCCCCATGCCCGGCCATTGAAACACGCTTTCGGTGATGATCGCGAACGCGATGATCGACCCGATCTGCAGGCCGATGATGGTCATGACCGGCACGAGCGTATTCTTGAGTGCGATGGAAAAGTTGATGGTGCGCGAGGTAAGGCCGCGCGCCCGGGCAAACTTCACGTAATCCGCCCGTAGGACTTCGAGCATTTCCGCACGGATCAGGCGCACGACCAGCGTCATCTGGAAAATGGCCAGCGTGATCGCCGGCATGATGAGCGACTCGAGACCGCTTTTGGTCAGGAAACCGGTCGTCCAGCCTCCAATCGAAACAACGTCACCACGCCCGAACGTGGGCAGCCAGCGCAAGATGACGCCGAAGATCAGGATCAGAAGAATGCCGATCAGAAAGGTCGGCAAGGAGATGCCCACAAGCGACAGGGTCATGAAGCTGCGACTGAGGATGCTGCGCCGGTTGAGGGCGGTGTAAACGCCCATCGGGATGCCGATCGCGAGCGCCAAAATGGCCGAAACAACCGAAAGCTCGAAGGTGGCGGGGAAGCGCTGCGCTAGGAGATCGGTCACCGGCTCACGCAGGCGATAGGACTGACCGAAATTACCTTGAACGGCATTGCCGATGAAGCGGCCGAACTGAACAAACACGGCATCGTTCAAGCCAAGCTCATCGCGGAGCTGTTCGCGCTGTTCCAGCGTCGTGTCCTGACCCACCATGTTGTTCACGGGATCGCCGACATAACGGAAAAGCGCAAAGGCAATCAGCGCAACGACGAGCATCACGAGAACCGATTGCGCCAGCCGTTTGAGAACAAAGAAGACCATGGACCTCAGGGCTGCAAGAGGACGTGGAAGGCAGCGGCCGACACGACCGCTACAGGGATACTGGGAAACAGGCTTGCCGAGTTCGGATGGACGCAAGCTCGGCGGCGGCAGGTCGAAAAGACGCGATAGCCCTTCCGACCCGCCCGAGCGCTACTTCATCATCACATTGCGGAAATCGAGCACGTCGTCGGCGCGTTGCTGCACCTCCACCGTGTCGCGCACGCCCCAGGACAGTGGCTGCTGATGCACCGGCAGATAGCCGACATCATCCTTCAGCAGCTTGAAAGCCTGGTTGATCAGGTCCTGCCGCTTTGCCTGATCCGTTTCATTCTGGATCTGCGTGATCAGCCCATCGATCTCCGGGTTGGAGTAATGGCCGTAGTTGAACTGGCCGGCGCCACTTTCCTTGCCGAAGGAGTGGACGAGATTGAACAAAGCGTTGTCGGCATCAACCGTGGTCGGTGTCCAGCCGAGCATGTAAAAGGATGTGTCGTTGCCGCTTTGCGGCGAGACCTTCGCGAAGTAGGTCGACTTCGGCTGCGCGTTGAGCTCGATCTTGATGCCGATGCGGGCAAGATAGGTCGCCACGGCGCGACAGATCAGCTCGTCATTGACGTAGCGGTTGTTCGGGCAATCCATGCCGAGTTCGAACCCATCGGGATAGCCGGCATCCGCCAAAAGCTTCTTTGCGGCGTCGGCATCATAGTCATAGGGCTTGCCGAGCTCTTCGTTGTAGCCGTTAACCTGCGGTCCGATCAGGAGGCCGGTCGGGTTCGCCGCGCCACGCATGACCTTCTGGTTGATTGCGCCAAGGTCGATCGCATGCGCCATGGCTTCGCGCACGCGCTTGTCCTTCAGCGGGTTCTTGCCTTTGACGCTGGAATACAGAAGCTCATCGCGGAACTGGTCCATGCCGAGGAAGACCGTGCGCACATCCGGCGCATTCAGAACCTTCACGCCCTGCGCGCCTTCCAAACGCGGCCAATCCTGGATCGGAACGGGATAAACCATGTCCAGATTGCCCGACAGCAAAGCGGCCGTGCGGGTTGCATCCTCGCTGATCGGCGTGAAAACAACGTCGGTGACGTTGGATTTCAGTTCCTTGTTCCAGTAGCCGTCATACAGCTTGAAGGTCGTCTTGACGTCCGGCTGACGTGAAACCACGATGAATGGGCCGGTGCCATTTTCGTGCGAAGCAGCGAAGCTCGAAGCGCCGTTCGCATCCTTCGGACTGGTTGCTTCGCCAGCCTTGTTTTCTTCCGACCATTCCTTGTCCATGATGTAGAACAAGGTGAGATCGCGCGGCAGGATCGCATTGGGCGTCGGCGTGGTCACCTCGATCGTATGATCGTCGACCTTCTTGATATCGCTGATTTTGGCGCTGTAGCCCTTCATGTCGGAACCCGGCGTTTTGCCGCGGTTCCAGCTGAAGATCACGTCATCGGCCGTAAAGGGATTGCCGTTGTGGAAGGTGACGTTCTCACGCAGCTTGAAGCGCCAATGCGTGGGATCGGTGTTCTCCCATTCCGTGGCGAGCAACGGCTGAAGCTCGAGCTTCGCATCATAGGTCGTGAGACCTTCATACACATTGCCCAGGAAGCCCAGTGTGAACGTCTCGTTCAATCCATGGGGATCGAGCGACTGAACATCGCCCTGATAAGCCCAGCTGAACGTTTCGGCCTGAGCCTGTCCGGCCATCATTGTCAGCGCCAGCGCGCCTGTCGTGAACCATCGCTTCATCAAAGTTCTCCCGCAGGTGTTCGAGTGTTCCAGCTCTTTTTTTCTTTGTTCTTCGTCACTGTTTCAGCGGCATGGCCGTTTCGACCAGCCGTGCCCAGAAAGAGCAGCCAATCGGGATCGCCTCGTCGTTGAAGTCAAATTCGGGATGATGCACCGGCGCGCTATCGCCATTCCCGACGAAGATGAAGGCGCCTGGCCGGGCATTCAGAAGATAAGCAAAGTCTTCGCCGCCCATGACGGGTGGTGCATCGGCATTCACGCGGTTCTGGCCCGCCACGTCCTGTGCCACCCGCACGGCAAATTCGGTGCGAGCCGGATCGTTGACCACAACGGGATAATCGCGGCGGTAATCGAGCTTTGCCTTGCCGCCGAGTGCGCGTGCCGTCAGCTCGACGATCTCGTTCATGCGTGCTTCAACGAGATCCTGCACCTGCGGCTTGAGGGTGCGCACCGTCCCACCCAGCGTCGCATGGGGCGGAATGACGTTGTAGGCTTCACCGGCATGAAACCGTGTGACCGACACAACGGCAGACTCGATCGGATCGACGTTGCGGGCAACCACGGTTTGCAGCGACAGCATGATCTGCGCGGCGATCAAGGTGGTGTCGACATTCAGGTGCGGATAGGCAGCGTGGCCGCCGACGCCTTCGATGGTGATGTCGAACTGGTCTGCCGACGCCATGAGTGCGCCGGGTCGTGTGAGAAACTGGCCGATCGGGAGGTCGGGCCGCGTATGCATGCCATAGACTTCCTGGATGCCGAAGCGATCCATCATGCCTTCCTCGACCATTTCCCGGCCGCCACCGCCGCCTTCTTCTGCCGGCTGGAAGATCAGAGCCACCGCACCATCGAAGTTGCGTGTTTCGGCAAGGTAACGCGCCGCACCGAGCAGCATCGCCGTATGACCGTCATGGCCACAGGCATGCATCTTGCCCGGCGTTTGGGAGGCATAAGGCAGGCCTGTCGCCTCATGGATGGGAAGAGCATCCATGTCGGCGCGCAGCCCAACAACCCGGTTCGATCCGGTGTCGCGCCCCTTGATGATGCCGACCACCCCGGTGCGGCCGATGCCGGTGACGACCTCGTCCACGCCAAAGGAGCGCAGCTTGTCCGCGACCAGTCCGGCAGTGCGATGCACGTCAAACAGAAGCTCCGGATTGGTGTGGATGTCGCGTCGCCATTCGGTGATGTCATCGGCGAAATCGGCAAAGCGGTTGATGATGGGCAAAATCACCTCCTCAAACGGATAGTTCGGCGATCAGCCTGCGCTGAAAGTCTTCGCCTGCACGCAGTTGCGCAATTTCGATGAACTCGTCGGGGCCATGACCCTGATCCATGTTTCCCGGGCCGCAAACCACGGTCGATAGTCCGGCATCCTGGAACTGCCCCGCTTCGGTTCCATAGGCGACGACGTGGTCGCCGTTGTCGCCAGTGATCTTGCGCGCGAGCGCTTCGGCCATGCCGTTCGACTCTTTTCTGCACCCGGGCACGTCGCATTCGACGCTGATCTCGATGCCGGCTGCAGGATCAATCCCTTGCATCTCGGCTGTCAGCGCCTGCGCATAGGCGGTGAACTCCGCCAGATAATCGGCAGCCGATTCCGTCGGCAAAGTGCGGATATCCGACACAAGCAAACAGTCGGCTGCCGTGATGTTGAACGCTGTGCCGCCGTGAAGAACGCCTGAATGCAGCGTCGTGTAAGGCGGATCGAAACGCGCATCCGACACACCGCTCTCCCGGTTGCGGCGCATGCGCTCGTCGAGCCAGACAGCCAGACGTGCGGCATAGGTCACGGCAGACACACCTTGATGCACCACGCTCGAATGCACGGCCTTGCCGCGAACACGGCTCGTCATCTTGAGCACGCCCTTATGCCCGGTCACGACCTTCATGCCCGTCGGCTCGCCAACGATCACGGCTGCGGGAGAGGGGAGTGTTTCCACCATCTGCGCGATCATCAGCGGCGCGCCAAGGCAGCCAACTTCCTCGTCATAAGACAGTGCGATGTGGATGGGGCGTTTCAGATCGGCAGCCAACATCTCGGGTACCATCCCGAGCGCAATGGCTGCGAAACTCTTCATATCGGTTGTACCGCGACCGTAAAGCCGATCGCCGCGCCGGGTAAGAACAAAGGGATCGCTGGTCCAGGCCTGTCCCGTCGCCGGCACAACATCGGTATGAGCTGACAACACCACCCCGCCCGCTTGTTTCGGGCCGATCGTAGCAAACAGATTGGCCTTCTGTCCGTCGGGAGAAGGAACACGATGGGATCCAACGCCGTGGCTGTTAAGATAATCCTCCACAAAAGCAATCACTTCCAGATTGCTCTCGTCTGAAACAGAGGCAAAGCCTACCAATTGAGCAAGTATTGCTTCCGTATCGCTCACACTCAATCGAATGTCCTATGAACAACGTGCTTAGACTGCCTGAAAGCCATGTTCCAAGTAGATATAAGCCTTATAGATGCTGTCTTGCATAGGGATACTTTGCTGAGTGTATCGCGATGTCAATTGGTTATTAGGTGGGTGTGACGGTTTTCGGAAAGCGCGGTTCACTGGCGAGCCGGTTGCAGGAGAAACAGAGCGGGTGGGCGCGTGGCGTTCTTCAAGAGGCTCATGCGGGTGTCGAGCCATCTGCCCGCAATCTGCCCGATGAAAGACATTCCGCTTTATCCCGGCCACTCGATTGCAACGCGCAAACCATCGCTTCGATCAGGTGCTGGAGACTGGAAGACCAGTTTGGCGCCCATGGTTGACGCGAGTTGCGAGACGATGGAGAGACCTAGTCCGGAGCCGGGGCTGCTCGTTGCGCCGCGTTTGAAGCGCGTGGTCCAGCCGGCGGTGATGGCGTCCGAAACAACCGGGCCGCAGTTGATCACTGCAACCCCGTTGGGACCTTCGACCCTGACCACGACAGCTTCGTTTTGTGGGCCGTGCCGCAGTGCATTTTCGATCAGGTTGCGAAGGGCGATGGCGAAAGCGTCGATGTCGACCGCTTGGATCAGGCGGGTGCCGGGTGGCAGTTCGAGCTTGAGCCGCGCGTTCTGACCGCCAAGCCGCACGAACTCGTCCACGACCAGACGCAGCGCGGGAACAAGATCGACGGGTGTCTCGGCGGCGCCGATGCCGGCATCGGCGCGGGCAAGTTGCAGCAGCTTTTCAGACAGTCGGGTGATCGCCTTGAGCGATGCTTCGATCTGGCATGCGCGTGCCTGCAGATGTCCCGACGGCAGTTCTGCCAGGAGCCGCTGCGTCTGGGCCAGGGCACCGGCAATCGGCGTGCGCAATTCATGCGCGCTATGGGCGGCGAAATCCCGTTCGGCCTGCAGTGCTGCTCCAAGCCGCAGCAGCAGCGTATCGACGGAGGTCGAGATGCCGGCCAGTTCTTGTGGCATTTCGTCGAGACCCAGCGGCCTCAGGTTGCCGCCACCGCGCTGGCTGATCTCATCCTGCAAAAGGCTGATCGGACGCAACGCTTTGCTGAGGATCAGCCAGATCACCAGCACGCTTGCGGGGATGAGGCCGAGAATAGGCAGAACCAGCGTGCGTGCGCCTTCGAGCATCGCTTCACGGCGGTGATCGAGCGGATCGGCAACCTGCAGGAACAGCGTATCGTTGAGGGCTGCCACCGTATAGGTGCGATGATCCTCATCGTCGAAATAGCCCTGGCGCAAAGGCACCTGAAAGGGCTCGGAGGGCGCATCATGCGAATGTAGCAGCACGCGTCCGGTCTGGTCGCGCAACTGGTAGGTCAGATATTCACGCTTGGCGCCTGGAGGCGAAACCTCGACGGGATCCGCTCCGGAAACAGCAGTGCTTTGAAACTGCTGGTCGATCAGCAGCGACATCAGGCGTTGCGTCGTTTCTTCAAGCGCGCTGTCGAAGACTTCGTCGAATTCCTCCCGCATCACCATTGCGCCCAAGCCAGCACTGAGCAGCCAGAACAGCGCGGTGCCGAGCGTCAGCCAGATCATCAGGCGGCGCGTCATGCTGAAGGATGCGCTCATGCGACATCCATGCGGTAGCCCAATCCACGCACGGTCACGACGTGGCTGCTGCCGAGTTTCTTCCGAAGACGACTGACATAAACCTCGACCGTGTTGCTCTGAACCTCGGAACCGAGCGCATAGAGTGCATCCTCGATGCGGGATTTGGGCACGATCGTGCCGGGATGACGCAGCAGGCAGTCCAGCACGGCCCATTCGCGTCCGGACAGGTCGATCGCCCCGTGCGGACCGGTAAGCCGGCGCTCGGCAGGCTCCACTTCCACGTCGCCCAGCTGGATAATCGGGGTGGTACGCTGGCCGTATCGACGTGCAACCGCATGAATGCGTGCAGCGAGCTCCCCAAGATCGAACGGCTTCACCAGATAATCGTCCGCGCCTGCATTCAAACCCTCGATGCGATCGCTGATCTGATCCCGGGCCGTGAGTACGATAACGGGGGTCATGTTTCTGCGCCCACGCAGGCGCTTCAGAAAGGCTACGCCGCTACCATCCGGAAGTTGCAGATCGAGAAGGATCAGGTCGGAGTCCACGACATCGGAAAAGGCATCGGCCTGCGCGATCGTGGTCGCCCAGTCGACCGCGTGGCCCTGCGAAGCTGCGTGATCGCGCACTGCGTTGCCGATCGTCGGATCATCCTCGACAAGAAGAACCCTCACTTGGCATTCTCCAGGACAGCGGCAGCTTGAACTGGCCTTCGTTGTAGCGGGCAATCACAGCGAGCAAAAACTGCAGCCTTCAGGCTGCTGTCAGCTTGGGCGCACAGAAGCGGCACGGTTGAGTCCTTTCAAAGGTGTCTCGCGTGAAAGCAAGTCTCGCATTTATCGTCTCTTGTGACATCTTTTCCGCCGGCGGCAATAAGCAGGGTCCGTCACGATGATCCGAGCCAGGACCTATTATGTCTGGGATCCGCTGCAGCGTTTGTTTCACTGGTGCCTAGCGATCAGTTTCATCTTGTCTGTCTTTGTGAGCGGACATCAGCATCCTCACCTTCATCGCTGGGTTGGTTGCGTGACTGTGTTGTTGATCTTGTTTCGCCTGGTTTATGGCGCTGCCGGTCCACATTACGCCCGGTTCTCGCAGCTGCTTCGCGGAACCAAGGAAACTTTGACCTACATACGCGGCCTGCGCCATGGCCGCGCGACCCGTTACCTCGGCCATTCGCCGCTGAGCGGGCTGTTCGCTCTTCTCATGCTTGCAGGAATGGCCGTTCTGTCGCTCAGCGGCTGGTTGCTCGGCGCGCCGGGCGAAAACGGAAGCGCTGCCCTGCTTGTGTTCCACCGCAGCATTGCGGTTTCGATGATCGCACTCGTCCTCTTTCATGTCTGCGCCGTGCTTTGGGCCAGCCTTTGGCGCCGTGAAAACCTTGCGCTTGCCATGCTGACAGGCCGCAAGCGCCAGCCGGAACGGGGCGACGTTCTTTGAGGCTGCCATTCGGCGCGGCGATCCGTTCAGTTTCGCCCGACTGATCGAAGCAGGGGACAACGCGTCTCCCCTGATCTCTCCACGATTTTTCAGAGTTCGACATGAAGTTTTTTAGACCGCAGGTCGGAAGCGTCACGATGGCCGTGATCGTTTCTATCTACCTGCTTGTGCTGACGAACAGGACCTTCTTCGACAAAGGCCTGCTTTATTTCAGCGGGCATGAAGTCCAGTTCGCTGGTTTGGTGATCGCGGTGTTCCTCCTTGGCGTGGCCTTGCTCACCAGCCTGTCGTTGAAATACCTGATGAAGCCGGCTTTCATTCTGCTGGTGCTCGTTGCAGGCTCGGCTTCCTATTTCACGGATGCCTTCGGCACGATCTTCGACCGCGACATGATCCAGAACGTGATCGTCACCACGCCGGGCGAGGCGCACAATCTCCTCACGCCCAATCTGTTCGTTCATCTCGCTCTCTATGTCGGCCTGCCGACTGCCCTGATCATGTGGACGCGGATCCAGCATCGGCCGTTTCTTTCCAAGCTCCTGCACAACACGGCCGTTGTCGTTCCATGCCTCTTCGGCGCACTGGCGATCGTGGCGCTGAACTACCCCGCTTTCGCTTCCACCTTCCGCGAACGTGGCGACCTCCTGATGACCCTCAATCCTGGCGGCCCGATCGTGGGCGCTGTGAAATATGTGCGCAAGCTTGCAAGGGAACGCGATATCGTCGTCGCGCCGCTCGGCACCGATGCAAAACAGGGCACGCGCTTTGCATCGGCTGACCTGCGCTCGCTCACCGTGATTGTGGTCGGTGAGACCGCCCGCGCCATGAATTTCAGCCTCAATGGCTACGCTAGGAACACCAATCCTGAGCTCGCAAAGCGGTCGGTTCTGAACTTTACCAATACGTCGAGCTGCGGAACGGCAACCGCGGTTTCGCTCCCGTGCATGTTCTCGGTCTATCCACGATCCGACTACTCGAGCGCAAAAGCGCTCGCGAACGAGAACCTCGTCGATGTTCTCACCCATGCCGGCATCCAGGTCGACTGGTTCGACAACAACACCGGCAGCAAGAATGTTGCGGACCGGATCAACTACGAATTCATGCCCAATTCCGACGACACACGGTTTTGCGACGACGGCGAGTGCAAGGATGAGATCCTGATCGAGCGGCTGAAGACCTACTTGCAACACCGGCCGAAAAGCGGGAATGCGGTTGTGGTTCTGCATCAGTTGGGCAGCCACGGTCCCGCCTATCACAAGCGCTACACGGCAGAGTTCGAGCGCTTCACCCCGGCTTGCCAGACCGCGCAGTTCGCCGATTGCAAGCAGGAGGAAATCGTCGCCGCTTACGACAATACGATCCTTTACACCGACCACATTCTGTCCGAGATCATTGACCTTCTGAAGGCTGAAGATCCACAAACGGCGACGGCCATGATCTATATGTCGGACCACGGCGAATCCTTGGGCGAGAACGGGCTTTACCTCCATGGAACCCCTTATTTCATGGCTCCAAAGACGCAGACCAGCGTGCCGTTCATCACTTGGTTGTCAGACGCCTATACCAAGGCGGACGGTCTCAACATCGACTGTCTGCATGCCGAGCGCGATCACGCCTTCTCGCACGACAACCTGTTCCACACCGTGCTTGGTCTTACCGACGTCTCCACCCAAGTTTACGACGGGGCTCTCGACGCCTTCGCCGCATGTCGGGGTTCGGCGGGACAGATCGCCGGAGATATCCGCAAGGTCGATCCATCGTGATCCAGAGGCCTGAAGATCAACCTGGCAAACCCCTGCCGAAAGGGGGCGTGGCCCATGTTCTAGCAGCGGCGACTTATTCCTTCGCCGGGTTCCAGCGGTTGCTCAAGGAAGCAGCCTTCCGGCACGAACTCATCGCCTTTCTGGCCGTTCTCAGCCTCTTTGCGATTATGAGCGTTCCCGCCTGGAGTTATGCGGCACAGGCCGTCTTGTTCCTGGTTCTGGTTGCCGTTGAAGCCTTGAACACAGCTGTCGAAGTGCTCGTCGACCGGATATCGCCGGAGTATTCCGAGTTTGCGCGACACGCCAAGGATCTGGGCTCCTTCGCCGTCTTCTGCCTGCTCGCGGCCAACGGCATCCATGCCGTCGGAGCGGTGTTCTTCCTCTAGACGGATGAGCACCGCCGTATCGAAGCTGTAGCTGTCGTCCGTGAGTTGATGTTCAACAGCTAGACGCTTGCCAATGCACGGTTCTCGGCCCGGATCCGGATCCACAGCACGATGCCGTTCAGCAGCGTGAAGACCAAAGCGAACAGTGGAAGCCCAAGGCACTGCGGCAGAACTGCGATCTCGCCGACCACGACGCAATAGTTCGGGTGGCTGAGGAAGCGATACGGTCCAGCTTTGACGAGCGTCTCACCCTCCATGACGATGATCCTCGTTGTCCACCGTGATCCCAGTGTCACCAAGACCCAGACGCGCAGGACCTGCAGCAAGGCGAACAGCGCGAGCCATCCCAGATGAACGGGATTGTTCATGCCGTAGAACCACAAGCCGGCGAGCCAGAAGGCATGCAGCGCGACGATCAGCGGGTAGTGGCCTGCTGCGACTTCGACTGCGCCATGTTCCAGAAGCTTGCGCGTGTTGCGTCTCGCAATCACCAGCTCGAGCAGTCGCTCCGCAGTGACTGCCGCCAGCAGAAGGGCTGCCGCGCTCACGATGCGGCTCGCAACATGATGGAACTCGCGGTGAAGCCTGGTCCCATGGCCGACAGCAGCGTTCTCCCGGAAAGCCCTGCGGCAAGGGCGCGTTCAAGAACGAAGATCGCGGTCGGGGCGGACATGTTCCCGAAGTCTGCGAGAACGGATCGTTCGTGAGACAGCGACATGTCGCCAAGATTCAAAGCGCGCTCCAGGGCCTCGATCACCTTGGTTCCGCCTGGATGAAAGAGGAACTGATCGATGTCGGCCTGGCTGACGCCCGCGCGTGCCAGAATGTTGTCGATGGCCGAAGCCATGTTCGCTTCCGCGAATGGAGGAATGGAGCGGTCGAAGATGACGCCGAGCCCTTCCTGGTCGATGCTCCAGCCCATGATGTCGAGCGTGTCCGGCCAGGTATATTCACCGCTGGCCTCCACGCGCAGGCCCTCGTTTGCGCCCGGCCGAAGCACGCAGGCTGCAGCACCATCCCCGAAAAGCGCTGTTGCGACGATGTTTGCCTTTGAGAGCTTGTCCAAACGGAAGGAAAGCGTGCACAGTTCTGCTGCCACCAGGAGCACGGTGTGTCCGCTTCCGGAGCCTGCCAACCGGGCAGCGAGAGACAAGCCGCTGACGCCGCCTGCACATCCGAGCCCGAACACAGGCACGCGCTGAACATCGGGGCGAAAACCCATCCGGGACGAAACGCGCGCTTCCAGACTGGGTGTGGCGATGCCCGTTGAAGAAATCGTCACGACGGTATCAACCGCCGATGCCTCAAGCCCGGCCCGATCCAACGCTTTTCCGGCCGCCTCGACGAACAGATCGCTGGCAACCTCGATATAGGCCTCGTTCCGCTCAGGCCAGCCATGCGGCTGCAGGTACCATTCAAGCGGCCGCGCAGCGTAGCGTGTCTTGATCCCAGAGCTCTTGAAGACTTTCGAGAGACGTTCAAAATCCGGAAAGCGGGAAGCAAATGCGCTGAAAGCGACTTCTGCCGCAGCGTCCTGGCTGATTTCATGCGGCGGCAGTGCGATCCCTGTCGAGACCAGAAACACATCGGGCATCTGACTTCCTAGATGAAGGACACGTTGGTCGCCTCAGTCAGTAACGTTATTTGGAAGAGCGAAGTTGCGCGCCTATGGGATGGCGCCAAAGAAAAACCCAAGCGCTGAAGTCACAGCCATCGCAGCGGTGCCCCAAAACACGACACGCAGAACTGCAGGCGCCTTTGGTGCGCCACCTGTATGGGCGCCAAGTGCGCCGAGCGCCACAAGGCTCACAACAGTGGTCACGATCACCGCAGGGATGATGGATGCCGCAGGAGCGATGATCGCAGCACCCAATGGAACTGCCCCCGCGCAGGAAAACGTAAGCCCTGATGTCAATGCTGCTTGCAGCGGATTGGCGGTGTGTATCTCTGAAAGTCCGAGTTCTTCGCGTATGTGCGCCTGAAGCGCATCGCCATTCGTCAGCTCTTGAGCAACGATGGCCGCTGTTTGTGGAGACAGTCCTCGCGAAACGAAGATGGCAGCGAGTTCCTCCTTTTCTCCCTCAGGATCGTCTAGGAGCTCGGCGCGTTCGCGGGCAATGTCCGCGCGCTCCGTATCCGCTTGAGAACTGACGGACACATACTCGCCGGCTGCCATCGACATTGCTCCGGCTGCAAGTGCTGCGATGCCTGCTACCATCACGGCATGAAGCCCCGGGTTGGCAGCTGCAACGCCGACCAGCAAGGACGACACGGAAACAATGCCATCATTGGCACCCAGCACCGCAGCCCTTAGCCAGCCGGAACGCGTCACAAGATGGGCTTCTGGATGCATGAACGAAGGCCCTGCCGGAGACTGTGGCATCGTTGCCGTCATTGATGCCCGACGCGTATCATCCGCATCAGGAGACCGTCCTTCAGGATGAACTGGTGAAACAAAGCCGTCAACGCATGCCCCAAGGCAACCAGCATCAAAGCGTTGGCGAGGATCGCGTGAACATCCCCAAGCTCTGAAAACCTTTCGAACCAAGTAACTGCGCCGATCGCTGGCACGGCGATCATGAGCAAATAAAGCACCTTGTGGCCAACCTTCGCGATCACCCGAGACCACCCGGTCCCATCAACGGCGGGCACTCCCACCGAAATGCGCAGTGCCAGGCGAAGCAGAGTAAGCACCAGAACCGAAACGCCTACTGCAACATGAACGGTGGGATTGATCGGCAGAGCCGCTCCAACGCGGCCTTGAACCGCCGCGTGGAGTGCAGCCCCCATGCCTTCGCTGTAGAAATAATTGAACAGGATAAGCCCTGCGATCAACCAGTGCAGCGCGATCTGAGACGCACTGTATGTCCTAGGCGCACGCCCAACTTCCATAACGTTTCAGCCTTTCCACGTCGGTCTCAAGCGTCTTGATCTGAAAGACTGACGGGAACCTGAACGCCGGCGGCTTCGACACAGACGTTTGATCTAGGCTCTAGAGGCAGAGTTCCTAAACTATTTGAACAAACCAGTGAGATCGAAACGGTACACTGTCACGTTCTGCGTGGCACCGGTGAACGGTCCTTGCTGCTCCGGCGAACAGAAGGAGGATCGAGAGGCTTGCGCCTGCGCGTTTCCTCTTCATAGGTTGGCTCCTTTCATGGTCACAAAGAGGGTGCGCGTGCAGTGTTCCCGCAGCAGATGGGTGCGCAAGAACTGCCGTAATCTTCTTTAATCCTGCCAATGCCCTGCCAGCTATAAGTTGACGGTAATTGGAAGGAATTTCGGATTAACCTAACCCTTTGGAATATTAACTTGTACTGTTGCAGCAACGAGTGGCTGGCCTACCGCAAGGTGAGCTTGAGGTGTATTGCAACAGCGTGCACCGGCCTCTAGACCCGCCCATGCGACATTTTGCATCTCTGAGACCCTCCATTTCGATGGTCCCGGCAAGTGTGGCACCTCAAGGAGTTATTTTTGATGAGAGATTTACCGGGCGTCCCGTCCCGTCGAACATTCTTGAAAGCGTCTGCCGCCACAGCCGTCATTTCAACGATCCCGCTGTCGTCGCAGGCAGCGACGCCGACCCCGCCGGTTCCATTGGACGAGTATCAGCCGAAGACGCTGTCGCCAGTAGAATGGGCCTTCGTCATGGCTGCCGTTGCGCGGCTCATTCCATCCGACGGCGACGGTCCTGGCGCCATCGAAGTGCGTGTGCCCGTGTTTATCGATAACGAACTGGGTGGCGGCTTCGGAAGTGCTGCCGACTGGTACATGGAAGGTCCCCATCAGGCGGACGCCAGCCCCTTGCGCGGCTACCAGACCCCGCTGACGCCGCTGCAGATCTATCAGCAGGCGATCCCTGTCTTCAACGAGTGGTGCCAGAACACGCACGGCAAGATCTTTGCCGACCTGGATGCGGACACCCAGAACCAGGCGCTGGCCTCGCTTCAAAAAGACGAGATGAAGATCAACCCGGAGCTGCGCGACTTCTTCACGCTGCTGCTGCAAAACACGAAGGAAGGCTATTTCGCCGACCCGATGTATGGCGGCAATCACGGCATGCAGGCCTGGACCTATATCGGCTTCCCCGGCGCACGCGCCAGCTACAAGGAATGGGTCGGCCGTTTCAACGTGCAGTACCCGCTCGGACCGGTCTCGATTTCGGGCGAAAGGGCTTAAACCATGGCACGTACCGAAAAGAAGAAGGACGTGGTCATCGTCGGCCTCGGCTGGACTGGCTCGATCCTGGGCATGGAACTCGCCCAGGAAGGTCTGGAAATCGTTGCGCTCGAGCGCGGCCACGACCAGAACACGGTTCCCGAATTCCAGTATCCGAACATGATCGACGAGCTGAAATACGGCGTTCGTCTCGGTTTGATGCAGAAGCCGCGCAATTCGACGGTCACCATTCGTCGGTCGCTCGATGAAGCGGCGCTGCCTTATCGCAGCCTCGGCTCGTTTCTTCCCGGCAACGGCGTCGGTGGTGCGGGCACCCACTGGAATGGCCTGAACTGGCGGCCGATGCTGTCGGAATACCGTTTGCGCTCTTACGTGGAAGAGCGCTGGGGCGCCGGCATCATCCCGGAAGACATGCAGATCCAGGATTATCCGGTCACCTATGACGAGCTGGAGCCGTTCTTCGACCGGTTCGAGCACGTTGCCGGCATTTCCGGCACGGCTGGCAATATCAAGGGCCAGATCATGGAAGGCGGCAATCCGTTCGAGTCGCCGCGCGCGCGTGCTTACCCGATGCCTGCCATGCCCACGACCTATGACGGCGCCAAGTTCGGCGAAGTCACGAAGGCGATGGGGTATCATCCGTTCCCCCGTCCGGGCGGCATCGCATCGCAGGCCTATGTCAACGAATATGGCATGCAGATGGGACCGTGCAATCATTGCGGTTTCTGCGAACGCTATGGCTGCTACAATTATTCGAAGTCATCGCCGCAGACGGCGATCCTGGATGCGCTGAAGCGCAAGCCGAATTTCGAATATCGCACCAAGTCTGAGGTTCTGCGCATCGAAATGGCGCCGGACGGCAAGACTGCTACGGGCGTGACCTATTTCGACGAGAACACGGAAGAAGAAGTGTTCCAGCCGGCGGATCTCGTGATCCTTGCCGCTTATCAGCTGCACAACGTGCACCTGATGCTGCTGTCAGGCATCGGCCAGCCTTATGATCCGGTAACGGGCGAGGGCGTTACGGGCCGCAACTACGCCTACCAGATGAACGGCGGCTACACGATGTTCTTCAAGGACGAGGTGTTCAACCCGTTCGTGGGAACCGGTGCCAACGGCATGTCGATCGACGACTTCGGCATCGACAACATCGACTTCGGCCAGGAAGGCTTCATCGGCGGCTCCTATATCTCGTCGGGTCAGTCGAATGGTCAGCCGATCCGCAACATGCCGCTTCCTTCGGGAACCCCGGCCTGGGGCGCCGACTGGAAGAAGGCTGTCGGCGACTGGTACGGCCACGTCATGTCGATCGGTTCGCATGGCTCGCACATGTCTTACCGGACCAACTATCTCGACCTTGATCCGACCTACAAGGACCGTCACGGCCGTCCGTTGATGCGCATGACCTTCAACTGGAAGGACAACGACATCCGCATGACGCAGTTCATGAAGAGCAAGATCGAGCCGATCGCCAAGGCCCTGAACCCGACTGTCATGCAGGCAGGCTTCAAGCAGGCAGGCGCGATGTACGACGTGCGACCGTATCAGACGACGCACAATGTCGGCGGTTCGGTCATGGGCGCCGATCCCAAGACGTCGGCCGTGAACCGGTATCTGCAGGCCTGGGACAAGCACAACATCTTCGTGATGGGTGCCGGCGCCTTCCCGCAGAACACGCAATACAATCCAACGGGCATGGTGGGCGGCCTCGCTTACTGGGCAGCCCATGCCATCCGAACGGATTACCTGCGTAATCCGCGTCCGCTGGTTTGAGGAGGAGCGACATGAAAACTCTCCTTCGCGTTATCCTTGCCCTTGTGGTGATCGGCCTGATTGCGCTGGTCGCCTTCATCTATGTGCCGGTTCAAACCACTCAGCCGACCACGCAGCTCGCTGCCGATCACAAGCCGGCTGCAGGTGCCGGCGAATATATGATGCGGGCTTCCGACTGCATGGCCTGCCACACCTCGGAAGGCGGCGAGCCTTTCGCGGGCGGTCGCGCCATCGAAAGCCCGATGGGCACGATCTGGGCCACCAACATCACGCCCGACAAGGAAGACGGCATCGGCAACTACACGCTCGATGATTTCCGTGCCGCGCTTTACGACGGCATCCGCAAGGATGGCGCACATCTCTATCCGGCCATGCCGTATGAGAACTACCGCAAGCTCAATGAAGAAGACGTGGTTGCGCTCTACGACTACTTCATGAACGAGGTTAAGCCGGTTTCCAACAAGGTGGAAGAAACCAAGCTGTCCTTCCCGTTCAACCTTCGTTTCGGCCTGCGTGCCTGGAACTGGGTGGCATTGGGCGACGCTGGCTTCAAGCCGGTCGAGGGTGAAGACGAGCAGTTCAATCGTGGTGCCTATCTCGTCGAGGGTGCCGCTCACTGTGCTGCCTGCCACAGCCCGCGCAACCTGATCATGGCGCAGGACGGTACGGACCAGACGTCGGAAGCCTTCCTGTCCGGCGGCGAAATCGACGGTTACACCGCGCCCGATCTGCGCGGACCGCGCAGTGCACCGCAGCAGTGGACGGTCGAGCAGACCGCCGCCTATCTCGCCACGGGTCGCAACGCGCATTCCACGGCAACCGGTGAAATGATGCTGGTTGTCCGGGATTCGCTTCAGTACCTGACGGACGAAGACAACATGGCCATCGCCGCTTACGTGAAGAAGATCGGCAATGGCGGTCAGGATCAGGCAGCGGCAGAACCCGCGGCCAATCAGACCGCACCTGCGGCCGATCAAAAGGCAGAGGTCACCGAAACCGAAAAGATGCTGACGGACGCCAGCCCCGACATGCCGCTCGGTCCACGGTTGTATCTGGACAATTGCGGCGGCTGTCACTTCGTCAACGGCAAGGGCGCGCCGGAGATCTTCCCCGAACTGGATAACAACTCGCTTGTCACGGCTTCGTCCTCGAAGGGCCTGCTCAGCGTCATCCTGCACGGTGCGGAACTCCCATCCACGCGCAATCGTCCGATGAAGGTCCGCATGCAGGCCTATGCCGATCGTCTGAACGACGAGGAAGTTGCCGCCTTGGCGACCTTCCTGCGCTCGGCCTGGCACAACAACGCCCCGGCGGTGTCTGCCGCTGATGTCGAAGCTGTTCGCGGCAACGCTCACTAGGCTGCAAATCTTCACCCCTGCCGTCAAACGGCCGGGGTGAAGCTGGTATCAAGCAACACCGCTGGGCAAGGCCGATCGCCTCCAGCGGTGTTGCCATTTCTCACCAGGGGAAACCACGATCCCGGCAACGCACAAAAGGTGGAGCGGCGGCCCTTGCTCAAAGCTGAGCTTGCCGCTAGGAAAGCTTTGTGTCGGTTCGCGAAAGCGACGAACAGGGAATTCGAAAACGGGTCCAGCACCCGTCAAACGAAACTGCCCCCGCAACTGTAGGCGGCGAGCATGTCCGGAGAAGCCACTGAGCCGAAAGGTTTGGGAAGGCCGGATCATGCAGCGACCCGTCAGTCAGGAGACCTGCCGGCACACGGAAATGAAACAAGCCGGACGGGGTGTCCGGGGAGGTTGTCGATGACGTTTGCCCTGCTGACACAGCAGTCGCCTTGGTCCGCGCGCGTGCCGGATACAATCATTGCCGTCCTGACCTGGATCTTCTGCGCTGGCATTTTGCCTCAACGGAGATCCGTCCATCATGATGTCGCATCGTTTCCTGCTCGTGGCCCTCGGCCTCGGTGTCTCGACCTTTGCCGCCCAGGCTGAAGCCACCCAATATCCGCTGACCCTGGAAAATTGCGGCCAGACGATCACCTTCGATCATGCGCCGGACAGCGCCGTGACCGTTGGTCAGGCCGCGACCGAAGTGCTGTACACGTTGGGTCTCGGCGACAAGGTGAAAGGCACGTCCGTGTGGTTCACCGATGTTTTGCCGGAATACAAGGAGCTCAACGCCAAGGTCGAGCGCCTGGCGGACAATGATCCGAGCTTCGAAAGCGTCGTCAACAAGCGCCCGGGTCTCGTTGCGGTTCAGTTCGAATGGCATGTCGGTCCGCAAGGCATCGTCGGCACGCGCGACCAGTTCCACGATGTCGGCATCCCCACCTATGTCATGCCCGCCGATTGCGTGGCCAAGGACAATACGGTCGGCATCGACGGCACCAGAACTCAGCTGTTTTCCACCGACAGCATCCACAAGGGCGTGCGCGAACTGGCCGAGATCTTCGACGTTCAGGACAAGGGCGAAGCGGTTGTCGCCGATCTGAAAGCGCGCGAGGAAAAGGCGACCGAGCGCGCCAAGGCTGTTGCGCGTGACGATGTCTCGGCCGTGTTCTGGTTCTCCAGCGCCGAAATGAACATCGATCCCTATGTCGCCGGCCGCAAGGGTGGCCCGGCCTACATGATGGAGAAGACCGGCATCCGCAACATCGTGGAATCCGACGAGGAATGGCCGGTGGTGGGCTGGGAAACCATCGCCAAGGCGAACCCGACCTTCATCGTTGTCGCCAAGATGGATCGCCGTCGTTTTCCTGCCGATGACGTCGAAAAGAAGCTCGAATTCCTCAAGACTGATCCCGTCGCCAGCCAGATGGAAGCCGTAAAGGCCGGTCGCATCGTTGTGATGGACGCGCATGCGATGGATGCCACGATCCGGACCGTCAACGGCATCGAGGTTCTGGCGGATGCGCTGGAGAAGACCGACCTCCCGAAGAAGAACTGAAAACCGGCCGGCCCGCTTGCCTTCGGAGGTGAAGGCAGAGTAGGTGATGTTATTACATGACATGAGGGGATCATGATTTCAGTTCGCCTGGCGCTTGCCGTCACCACGCTCGTTATAGTCGGGCATCAGGCTTGGGCCGAGCCCACGCAATACCCGCTCAGCCTGGAAAACTGCGGCCAAACGGTCCGCTTCGATCACGCGCCGGAAAGCGTCGTGACAGTCGGTCAGACCGGCACGGAAATGCTTTACGCGCTCGGCCTTGCAGAGCGCGTGAAAGGCACCTCCGTGTGGTTCAACGATGTTTTGCCGCAATACAAGGAAGCCAACGCGAAGATCGAGCGGCTTGCCGACAACCATCCGAGCTTCGAAAGCGTGGTCGCCAAGCGGCCGCAGCTCGTCACCAGCCAGTTCGAATGGCATGTCGGCCCGCAAGGCGTGACCGCCACACGAGAGCAGTTCTCGGACCTCGGCATCCCCACCTACATCATGCCCGCCGATTGCGTCGGCAAGGACAACCAAACGGGTGGCGATGGAACGCGCACCAGGGCTTTTTCGATCGACAGCGTCTACAAGGCCGTAAGCGAGCTGTCGGAAATCTTCGACGTCCAGGCCAAGGGCGAGGCGCTGCTTGCGGACATGAAGACCCGCGAAGCCGCGGCTAGCGAAAAGGCCAAAGGGCTGGGCCTGGAAGGCAAGACGGCCGCCTTCTGGTTCTCAAGCGCCGATATCGAGATCGACCCCTACATGGCCGGCCAGAAGGGCATTCCGGCCTATGTCATGAACAAAATCGGCCTGAAGAACATCGTGCAATCCGACGAGGAATGGCCGGTGGTGGGTTGGGAAACGGTTGCCAAGGCCGATCCCGACATCATCTTCGTGGCGCGCATGGACCGGCGCCGTTTCCCCGCCGACGACGTGCAGGTCAAGCTCGACTTCCTCAAAAGCGATCCGGTCACCAGCCAGATGAAGGCCGTGAAGGAAGACCGCATCGTGGTGGTTGATGCCCATGCCATTCACGCAGGCATCCGCATCCCGATGGGGATCGAAGCCATTGTCGACGGTTTAGAAAAGACCTACGCGGCGAAATGAGCTTCTTCGTATCGGATCAAGCGCCGGCAAACCGGGTTTCCGGTCACAAGCGCCGCATCGCCCTTTACTGCCTCGGCGCGCTGCTGCTTTTGCTGCTGGCCGTGGCGATGGGTGCGGCCATTGGCGAAACGGCGATCCCGTTGGACGTCATAGGCAAGACCGTCGCCAACCGCATCTTTGGTGCGGCCTATACGCTTGATCCGATCGAGGAAGGCATCGTGTGGAGTTATCGCATCAGCCGCGCCATTGTTGCGGCAAGCTGCGGGGCAGCCCTTGCCGTCAGCGGCGCGGTGCTCCAGTCGCTCCTTCGCAATCCCCTGGCCGATCCTTACCTTCTGGGCCTTTCGGCCGGCGCATCCACCGGCGCCGTACTGGTCACGGTAATCGGGGTCGGCGGCGGAATGGTGTCGCTGTCTTTCGGTGCCTTCTGGGGTGCAGCACTCGCCTTCGGTCTGGTTGCGCTTCTGGCGAAGGCGGCCGGCGGTGGTGTGAGCGCGCAGGGCACAGGCCAGATCATCCTTGCAGGCATTGCCGGATCGCAGCTCTTCAACGCGCTGACCTCCTTCATCATCACGCGCTCGGCCAATGCCGAACAAGCCCGCGGCATCATGTTCTGGCTGCTCGGGAATCTGAGCGGCGTGCGCTGGGACGATGTCTGGCTTGCGGTGCCGGTCGCCCTTGGCGGCGTCATAGTCTGCATCTGGCACATGCGCGCGCTTGATGCCTTTGCCTTTGGTGCGGAATCCGCCGCGTCGCTCGGCATCCCCGTGCGCCGCGTGCAGGTGGTGCTGATCGCGATGACCGCGCTGATGACGGCTGTGATGGTCAGCCTCGTCGGCTCGATCGGCTTTGTTGGTCTCGTTATTCCGCACGCCGCCCGCTTCCTCGTCGGTGTCCGCCATGGCCGCCTCCTGCCGGTCACCGCCTTGACTGGCGCCGTGTTTCTCGTGATCGCCGACATCGTCTCGCGCACCGCCATTCCCGGTCAGGTTGTGCCGATCGGCGTCATTACAGCGCTAGTGGGCGCACCGGGCTTTGCGCTCATCCTCATTCGCGGAAGAAGCATGCGATGATGCTGCGTGCTGAAAATCTTGGCTGGACCGTGCGCAACACGGCCATCGTCAGCGAGGTCAGCCTGAGCGTGCGGGAAGGGGAGATGCTTGGCATTCTCGGTCCAAACGGCTCCGGCAAATCGACGCTGATGAAGATGCTGGCCGGCATTCTGGCGCCATCATCCGGCACGGTGACGCTAAAGGGGCAACCCATGGCCGCCATGCCACGTCGCGCGATCGCGCAGATCCTCGCGCTGGTTGAGCAGCATGCCGGCACGGCCGAGCGCATCACCGTTCAGGATGCCGTCGAACTCGGCCGCACGCCCTGGCTGTCGGCGATCGAGCCTTGGTCGCCGCGCGACAATGCCATCGTTGCCCAGGCACTCGCTGATGTCGACATGGCCGGCATGACCAGGCGCCATTGGCACACGCTGTCGGGGGGCGAGCAGCAGCGCGTGCATCTCGCCCGTGCGCTGGCGCAGCAACCGACCATCCTGCTCCTCGACGAGCCCACCAACCATCTCGACATCGAGCATCAGCTGGCGATCCTCGGCCTGGTGCGCGCGCTGCCGATCACCACCGTGGTTGCTTTGCATGACCTCAATCAGGCGATGAATTGCGACCGTGTCGCGGTGCTGGACGGCGGCCGTCTCGTTCAGATCGGCCCGCCCGCCGAAGTGCTGACGGCGCAGATCATGCGCGACGTCTTCAATGTCCGCGCGAGCTTTCTCGTTGATCCCGAAGACGGCAGCCGCGTCATCCGCTTCCAGCCGCTTGGGCTACCGGCGGCCAACACGACACTCATCAAGGAGGAGCATTCATGATCCGCACTGCACTTGCCGCAGTTCTGCTTTGCAGCCTGTCCAGCCTCGCTTGGGCCGATACGCATGAAGTGAAGATGCTCAACCGCGGTCCAAACGGCCCGATGGATTATGATCCGGCCTATCTCGTGGTGAAGCCGGGTGACACCGTGAAGTTCCTGCCGACCGTAAAGGGTCACAACGTCGCGACGATCGACGGCTTCATCCCGGAAGGCGCGGAGCCGTTCCTCAGCAAGATCAACCAGGAATTCGAGGTCACGCTCGAAGAGGAAGGCACCTACGGCGTGAAGTGCTCGCCGCATTTCGACATGGGCATGGTGATGCTGATCCAGGTCGGCGAAAGGAAGGCCGAAGAGGTCAAGCTGCCCGAGAAGCTGCCGCCGAGCGCCCGCAAGCGCTTCACCAAGATCATCGAAACCGCAAAGCAGGCCGGGCTCTGACATGACCCGCGTTGCCCCACAAACCGCCAAAGCCATGTCCGAACACTGGACGGCGCGCGCCCATCGTTTCGACGGTGCGGCGTCGCACCTCAAGCAATTCGACACCTGGCTGAACCTGTTCAGGCAGGCACTCGGCGAGAAAAAACTGGACGTGGTCGACCTCGGCACCGGCACGGGTGCCTGCGCGCTTCTTTGCGCCACGCTCGGCCACCGCGTCACGGCCGTGGATGGCGCCTCCGGCATGCTGGATTACGCCCGCGCCCAAGCCAAGGAACGCGGCCTCGACATTCGCTTCATCGAAAACACGATGGACGACGCCGACCTGCCTGACGCCTGCGCCGACATCGTCACCATCCGCAACGTGTTGTGGACGCTGGAACAGCCCGAACAAACGCTGCGCCTCGCTCACCGTCTGCTGCGCCCCGGTGGCCGCATTCTTGTATCAGACGGCCTTTGGCGCACCAGCCCGAACACCAGCGCCGACGCCTTCGGCGCCGAACTGCCCTTCGTCAACGGCCTCTCCGAAACCGAAGCCCGCGCCATGCTCGACCGCGCCGGCTTCGGCGACATCACCGCGTGGCAGCATCTTCTGCCGAATGATCTCTACGGCACGATGTACGATCCCGGCGCGCAGGAGATGATCCGTTTCTTCGTGCTGACGGCCCGGCAAAGGACCGCCTAGGCGGTCAACCGGCCTATCCACGCGCCCCTGAAAAGCGGCGGAGACGGTCAGGCATCCTCCGCCACGCCGCAGACGTTCAGGATCGTCAGCATGTAGACCTTGATCATGTCGATGTAGTCGACGATGTCGACGCGCTCGTCCGGCATGGTGTTGTAGCGTCCGCCGCAGCCGCAAACGATGCCTTCCATGCCGCCGAGCTCGTAGAGATGGCCGGCATCCGAGCCATAGAAGCGAGTCGGCGTGATCGCACCAGTCGGCTGATCCTCGCCACGGACTTCCCTATAGGCTGCATTGATGGCCGCAACGATCGGACTGTCGCGCCGCACCTCATAGGCCGGCATCAGCGAAAGGCCTTTTTCCTCCATCGTGTCCATGGAAATGAGCTTGGTCTTCAAACCGGGAAAGCGGTCCCGCAGCGCGGTCAGTTCTGCTTCCATGTCGGCAAGAACGCCTTCGCGGCTCTGGCCGGGCGCGTAACGCGCGGAACCCTTGAGCACGCAGAAGTCGGCAACCTGGGGAGGGCGCCATTCTTCGAGCTCACGGCCCAGCGCCGACTTGAACACGCCGACATGGCAGCGGTTGACGGAAGCATGTTCGTCGCTGAGCGCACCCGAAAACGTCATCGCATTCAGGCGAGGTACCAGATCGCAGCCGGCCACCAGCGCGTCCACGGATTGCTCGCGCTTGGAAAGATGGCGGGTGTCGCCCGTCAGCTCGATCTGGAACTTGAGGGCGGCCGCATGCATCGTCACGGCAACGAGGTCGCTCGGCTCGCAATTGACGAAATAGTCCGCCTTGAGACCCTCGTGCAGAAGCGCTTCGGTGCCCACGCCACCCTGCAATTCGCCGACCACATAGGTCAGGATCACGTCGCCCTTCAGCTTGACCCCGGCTTCCTTCAGCGTCTTTACAGCGCAGAAATAGGCTGCGTCCGAGGCCTTCATGTTGGACACGCCGATGCCGTAGATGAATTTATCATCGACCAGGCCGCCCCAGGGATCGACCGTCCAGCCTTCCGTTACCGGATTGGTGTCGAGATGCCCGTTGAAGATCAGGCTCTTGCCGGTGCCGTCACCCCGAAATGTGCCGACGCCGTTGCAGCGACCCTTCTCGCCGAAGGGACGGACCTCCGCATCGAGGCCGATCGCCTTCATCTCCTCGACCATTCGGTTCACGAGGATCGTTTCGCCCTCCGTTTCCGAATAGGTCTTGTGCTTCACCATCATCGACACGAAGTCGAGGCACGCTTTTTCATCGACGCGGTCGAGAAGCGCTTTACGGTCCATGATGATCTCCTTGAAAGAGAGAAAAGGCTGATGCTTCAGCCTGGAATGGTCAGGAAAGGGTGGGTTGTGCGCGCTGCGTGGAGGCCGGCGGCGTAACGGCCGCCAGAAGCTCGCGCGTGTAAGGCTTGCGGTCGGGATCGGCGATCGCCGAAGCCGGCGCCACCTCGATCAGGTCGCCGCGATACATCACGGCGATGCGATGGGCGATCTGGCGCACGAGGTTGATGTCATGCGTGATGAAGACATAGGTCGCGCCTGTTTCGCGATGCAACTCCATCAACAGCTCGATCACAGAAGCCTGCACGGAGACATCGAGCGCCGAGGTGATCTCGTCGCAGATCACCAGCCGAGGGTTCGACAGGAAAGCGCGCGCAATCGCGATGCGCTGCTTTTCACCGCCCGATAGCTGGTGCGGGTAACGGTCGATGGTGCTCGCCGGTAGCCGGACGCGTTCCAGCATCGCGACGATCCGGTCCCGCGTCGTGCCGGCATCCTTGTTGCCGTAAAGCTTGATCGGACGCGCAAGGATCTCCGAGATCTTCTGGCGCGGGTTCAGCGATGCGTCGGGATGCTGGAAGATGATCTGCACGTCACGGCGATAGGAGCGGTTCATGTCGGACAGCCCCCGCAAAGGGCGGCCATCGAACTCGATCAACCCTTCAAAAGCGTTGAGCCCCGTCATCGCCTTGGCAAGCGTCGACTTGCCCGAACCGCTTTCGCCGACAATGCCAAGCACCTCGCCCGGCTGAATGTCGAGCGTGATCGAGCGGTTGCCCGCCACTCGCTGAAAGTCGCGCCGCAAAAGCGTGTCGAGCAGCCCCTTGCGACCGTAATGAACCGAAACATCCCTGATGCGCACGAGCGGCGGCGCCGTTGTTCCAACAGGTGCCTCGACCAGCGGCTTTTCGGGATGCGGAACGGCGTCGATCAGCGCACGGGTATAGGGATGAGCAGGCGCGCGGAACAGTGCAGCCGTTTCGCCTTCTTCCACGATCGTGCCTTTTTCCAGCACGGCAACCCGGCGGGCCGTTTGCGACAGCAGCGCCAGATCGTGGGAGATGTAGAGCGAGGCGACGCCGGTTTCGGCCTGCAGCGCACCGAACAGATCGAGGATCTGGCGGGCCGTAATGACATCGAGCGCGGTGGTCGGTTCGTCGAAGATGATCAGTTCGGGATTGCAGGCAAAGGCGGTGGTAATCACAACGCGCTGCTTTTCGCCGCCCGACACTTCATGGGGAAAGCGTCGCATCATTTCGGCAGGCGTCTTCAAGCCGACATGCGCCAGCCGCGCTTCCCCTTCGCGCCAGGCCTGGTCCTTGCTCAAGCCTTGATGTCGGATCAGCACCTCGGCCAGCTGCTCGCCGAGCCGCAGCGTCGGATTGAGCGAGGTCGCCGGATCCTGAAACACCATCGAGATGCGCCGGCCGCGAATATCGGCCATGGCGCGCTGGCTTTGCGCACGCAGATCGGTCTCGCCGAGCCGGATCTCGCCGGCGTTTTCTTCGGCATTGCCGGGAAGATAGCGCATGATGGCGCTGGCAAGGCTCGATTTGCCCGAGCCGCTTTCGCCCACCAGTCCGACGATCTCGCCGCGATGAACAGTGAGATCGATGCCTTTCAGCACCTCGATTTTGCCGGCGGGAACCCTGTAAGCCAGCGAATAATCGCGGATCGTCAGAACGGGCGTGTTGTCTGAGGTCATGATGTCCTCCTCAGGTCCGGGGATTGAGGGCATCGCGCAGCCCGTCGCCCAGGAGGTTGAAGCCGATCGCCGTCAGCGCGATCGCAGCACTCGGCCAAAGCAGGATCCAGTAGGAACGGTGGAGGAACTGCCGGGCTTCCGACACCATCAGCCCCCAGTCGCTCGCGGGCGGCTGCGCGCCGAGGCCGAGAAAGGAAAGGGTGGCGAACAGCATGACGGCAAACGACACGCGGATCGTCATCTCCACCACGATCGGCGCAATGACGTTGGGCAGCATTTCGCGCAACACGATATAAGCGGCGCCCTCGCCACGCGCGACGGCGGCGCTGACATAATCCTGCTTGCGCACGGTCAGAGCAACCGAGCGGCTGATGCGTGCCATGCTGGGAACGAAAGCAATTGCGATGGCCAGCAGCGCATTGGCGGAGTTGGAGCCGAGCAGCGACACAACCAGCAGCGCCAGAAGCAGGGACGGTATCGCCATCACGGCGTCCACCGTGCGCATGATGAACTCATCCGCCCGACCACCGAGATAGGCCGAGCCGGTGCCGAGGATCGCGCCGCCGAGCGTGCCGATAAAGGTCGCGAGAACCGCCATCACCACGGTCGAGCGCGCACCATCGAGCAGGCGGCTCAGGATGTCGCGGCCATACTGGTCCGTGCCCAGCCAATGCGCGGCCGACGGTGCCTTGTAGCGCGCCAGCGCCTGCATGTCGTTGGGGCCATACGGCGTTACCCAGCTGCCGGCCACGACGGCAAGGAGGATCAGACCAACGATCAGGCAACCCAGCAGTCCCTGCGGTGTCCTGAACAGACGGCGCAGAAAATCAGTCATACTGGATCCTCTTGTCGAGCCACGCATAGGTCACGTCGGCGATGAAGTTCACAACCGCATAGGTGGTCGCCATGATCATCACGCCGGCCTGGATCACCGGCAGATCGCGCGCCTGAATGGCCGACATCAGCGAGCGGCCGATCCCCGGAATGGAAAAGATTTCCTCCACCACGATCACGCCGCCGAGCAGATAGCCGACATCGAGCGCAACAATGGTGATGGTGGGAAGAAGCGCATTGCGCAGTCCGTGCCGGAACAGAACGCGGCGCGGGGTCAAACCCTTGAGGCGGGCGGCGCGGATGTAATCGGTGTGCATGACGTCAACGAGTTCGGAGCGCACCATGCGCGACACATGCGCGATCATCATCACGGAAACCACGATCACGGGCAGGATCAGCCGTTCCAGACCGCCCCAGAAGTCCTGCGTCAGCGGCACATAGCCGGCCGGCGGCAAAAGCTTCCACCAGTCGGCAACGAGCACCACAGCCAGGGTGGCGGTCACGAATTCCGGCAGCGACACGCCGATATAGGAAATGAAGCTGACGCTCAGATCCGCAAACTTGCCGCGCCGCACCGCCGCGATGATACCCATCGGGATCGCCAGAAGCAGCATGAAAACCAGTGCGAAGGCTGCAAGCGTCAGCGAGGTACCGAGTGCCGAAAACAGCGCCGGCCCGACCGGCTGCCCGGTGCGCAAGGACGTGCCGAAGTCACCCTGAAGCACGCCGCCGGCCCAATGGAGATATTGCAGCCAGATGGGATCGTTCAAACCCATCTGCTGGCGCAGAGCCTCCAGCGCGTCCGCCGTGGCATTCTCACCCAGCATCATCACCGCCGCATCGGCCGGCAGGATCTGGGTGATGGCGAACACCAGCAGGGAAACAACGACAAGCGTGTAGAAGATCAGCGCGATGCGCTTGAGAATATAGCTTGCTGACACGGCGGTTCAGATCCTGTGAGCGCAACCGGCCCGTTCCAATGAACGGGTCGGCGCGTCATGAAAACAGCCGGTCCGGATGCGAGGAGCAGTCCGGACCGGAACAGGGCTCAGCCCTTGCGGGTCGGCGCTTCGGTGTTCAGCCAGGCGTAATCGAGCCGGAACACGGAAGCGCGCGGATGGATCTGGTAATCCTGAACCCAGCTGCGCTTGGCGCCGAGCACGTCGAAGAAGGCTGGAATGAGCGAGGGCACCTCGTCATGCATCAGCTGCTGCGCCTGCGTGTAAAGCTCGGTGCGCTCGGCCGGATCGGCAACCGCGCGCGCCTTCGCCACGAGATCGTCGAACGTCTTGTTGTTCCACCGCGTTTCGTTCCAGGCCGCGTCGGAAGTGAACAACAGCTTCAGGATGCCATCCGGCGTCGGCTGCATGTTGTAGAAGCCGACATAGAAGGCGCCCTTGGTCCATACCTGATCGAGATAGGTGGCGTGCGGCATCGTGTTGACGTTGATCGTGATGCCCGCTTCCTTCGCCATTTCCTTCAAGGCGACGGCAAGCTGCGTGCGAATGGCCGGGCGATCCGAGGCAACCAGTTCCGCAGTGAAACCATCGGGGAAGCCTGCTTCGGCCAGAAGCTTCTTGGCTTCCTCGATGTTCTTTTCGCGCTGCGGCAAAGCCTTGAAGAACGGATAGGATTCATTCAGCGGCGTGTCGTTGCCCTTCGTGCCGAAGCCTTCAGTCATGAAGTCGACCATGGCATCGCGGTCGATGGTCAGAGCCAGCGCCTTGCGCACGCGCACGTCGTTGAATGGCGCGATATCCGTGCCGAAGTTCACGTTGCAGAACTGACCGGATGCCGCCCGCAGCGTATCGATGCCGTCCTGGCCCTCAAGACGCATGAAATCGTTCGGTGCGACCGTCGACACCATGTCGATGTCGCCTGAAATCAGCGAGGAGATCTGCGCGCCGAGATCGGGGAAGACATGCAGTTCGATGCGGTCGAGATAAGGACGCTCCGGATCATAGAAGTCCGGGTTGCGCTCCACCACCAGCAGGCGATCCGGCTCATAGGACACCAGCTTGAACGGACCTGTGCCGACAGCCTTGCTGCGCAGGCTCTGGAAGTCGCTGGAAATCACCGCGGCTGGAATGATGCGGGCATTGTTGTAGCTCAGCGCCACCGGTAGATCGGCATAAGGCGTCGACAGGGTGAAGCGCACCGTCGTGTCGTCGACCGCCTCGATCTTGTCGATCGGTCCGACATTGTTGCGCGCGGGTGAAGCCATTTCGGGGTTCAGGATGGCCTCGAAGCTCGCAACCGCATCGGCTGCCGTGCAGGGCGATCCGTCATGGAACTTGACGCCTTCGCGCAAGGTGAAGGTCCATTCCGTCAGATCGTCGTTGGACTCCCAGCTTGTCGCCAGATCCGGCTCGGGCTGCATGTTGACGCCGAGACGCGTCAAACCGGAATAAAGCAGTTCAACGGCGAGATATTCCGGGTTCACGCGCGTCAGAAGCGGATGAATGACGCTGATCGCCTGATCAACGGCAACGCGCAGCGTGCCGCCGGCTTCCGCCTTGGTCTGGGCGAAGGCGAATTCGGGCAAGGCCAGGCTGAGTGCGGCCACGGCGGCACTGCTTCGAAGGAAGGCACGACGGCTGATCGACATGTTGCGGCTCCTGAGGGTCAGAGATCGGGGTTGAGGTCTGGGGTGAAATCGCTGGCGAGGTAGCAAAGGATGGTGCGCGAAAGGGCTGCCAGATCCGCGCGCGTCGTATGTTCCTCGGCGCCATGCGCATTCGATGTCGGACGGATCAATCCGCCGAGAATGGCTTCCTGAACCGCGCCGGCCTGCTGCGCATAACCGGTGTCGGACGCGCTGGCTGCGGCGTATTTTGCGAACTCTTCCGGCCGGTAGCCGAACCCTTCCTGCACCGCCTTCAGCCAGCGTGGCAGATGCGGACCTTCGGGATCGGCGGTCGGAATGAGGTGGCCGATCAGGTCGAAATGGAGCGTCGCACCATGCGGGCAGGCGGCGCGGATGACATCCTCGATCTGCTTGCGCGCCGTGTCGAAATCCTCTTCCGGCGCGTAGCGGCGCGAAACCAGAAAGGTGAAGCGGTCGGGAACCTGGCCACCGCATGTGCCGCCATTGGCAACGGTGATGGCGATCTGCGCAGCCAGCGGTGGCGATCCGGGCGGCGGAGGCAGTTGCGAGACGGTCTGGCTGACGTCGGCACGCAGGTCTTGCACCGCCTGCATCATCGGCAAGGCCGCTTCGATCGCGTTGACGGCCTGCTTGGAATGATCGGCGGCGTGTGCTGCAAAACCTTCAACCGTAACCTGCAGGTTGAAAGAGCCGAAACAACCGCCCCAGATACGCGGTCCCGCCGAGCCGTTGAAGTTGAGGAGATGGCCTTTGATCAGCCCCTGTTCTGCCAGATAGCGAATGCCGGGATAAAGCCCGCCTTCTTCATCGGTGCAAAGAAGCAGCTGCGGGCGATAAGCCAAAGGAAGGCCGGCCTTCTTGGCGCAGCGCAGGGCATGAACGGCAGCGGCAACCGCGCCCTTCATGTCGGCCGCGCCGAGCCCGTAGAGAACGCCATTTTCTTCCGTCAAACGAAGCGGATCGCGCTGCCAGCCGGTCGCGGCGCAGACCGTATCGACGTGGAAGTAAAGGCTGCAAGCCGGTCGCTCATCCTGCGTTTCGGCAAGAAGGTTGATGCGTGGACCGGATGCCGGACCACGCGGCACGAACCACAGGTCTTCGGGAACGGTGACCCGTTGGGTGTCCATTGCAAGGGGAGCGAGGATCTCTTCCATCAAACCGGCAAAAGCGTCGTAGCCGTTGCCGGGAGGAAAGCGGGTGTCGGTCGCAATCATTCGCTGGAGATCGGCAACCGCCAGATCCAGCTCGGAATCGATCAACGCCGATGCGCCGGCCAAAGCCGTGTTCGTACCCATTATAGCCCCTCGTTCAGATACCCCATGTTAGCCCAGGGTTTTCATTACTATAAACTATATAGTATTGCGCCTTGCAAGCGGTTTGACGTGCATTTCGCTGGCATGACGGACCAGTGAACTTCCAGTAAGAAGGGCGCAGCATCCGCTTGGAATCGAGGAGGAGAAGATTCTAAACCGGCCCACCCCACCGCTGCCGATGTACCGTATGGTTGCGGAGCAGATCGCGTCGCGCATCGAAACCGGCGTCTGGCCAACCGGCACGGTCGTTCCCGCCGAAGTTGCTTTGGCGCAGGAGTTCCGCGTTTCGGTAGGCACGATCCGGCGCGCATTGAGCGAATTGACCGCCGGTGGTGTTCTGGTGCGCCGGCGCAAGACCGGAACCGTGGTCACGGGACGCATTCCCCACCATTCCCTCCGGTTCTTCTTCGATTACTTCCGCCTGCATGCGCGCAGCGGGAAGCTGCAGAACTCGACCTCGCAGGTGCTGAACCTGACCACGCGCCCACCCAGCCCGGATGAAGCCACGCGCCTTGCTCTGCCGGACGATGCGCCCGTGATCCACCTGCACCGTCTGCGTCTGGTTGATGAGCGCCCGGTGATGCACGAGGTGGTGATCCTTCCCGCCCACCTCGTTCCGGATTTTCCGACCGATCCGGATCTCGTGCCCCATCGTATTTACCCGATGCTTTGGGACGATTACGGGCTGAAGATCTCCGCCGTGCGCGAGCAGGTCGAGGCGGATCTCGCCACCGAAACCGACTGCCGCCTGTTGAACATGACGCAACCCGCCGCCGTCCTCATGCTGCACGAAGTCGCCTACGATCAGATGGGCCGCCCCATTCTTCTCAACAATCACCGGGCCTGCACGCGCGAAGACGTTTACATCAACGAAATCCAGTGACGGCCGCTGGAGTCAGCATCCGGCTCAAACACACATCGTTGATCCCGTGTTGAACGGAAGGGCGCCTGGAACGACCCGCCTGCGACCGCTTGCCATTGGTCATCCGCGCATCGCTCTCTACTTCTGAAGAACGCCACGGCAAATCTTCGGAGGCCTTCCTTGGAAACAACCACTCGGTCCTTGAAGGATCACGTCGCAATCGTCACCGGAGCGAGCTCGGGCATCGGGCTGGCCGTTGCCGAAGGGCTGGCGAGCGCCGGCGCCGCTTTGATCGCCAACTACCATTCCCATGGCGAAGCCGCGGACGAACTGGTGGAGCGCGTCACCAGCAAAGGCGGCCGTGCCGTCGCGGTGCAGGCCGATGTGTCGAAGGAAAGCGACGTGCTGCGCTTGTTCGATGCGGCCGTCGAGCATTTCGGCCGGGTCGACGTGCTCGTATCCAATTCCGGCATCCAGAAGGATGCCGCCGTCGCCGACATGACGCTCGACGACTGGAACGCGGTGATCGGCATCAACCTCACCGGCCAATTCCTGTGCACGCGCGAAGCCGTGCGCCGCTTTCGCGCCCAACCCAAGGATGGCCGTCCATCGCGCAGTGCCGGCGCCATCATCGCGATGAGTTCGGTGCATGAGATCATCCCCTGGGCCGGGCACATCAATTATGCCTCGGCCAAGGGTGGATTGCGTATGCTGATGCAGACGCTGGCGCAGGAAGTCGCGGCTGACGGCATTCGGGTCAACGCGATCGCGCCGGGCGCCATCCGCACCCCCATCAACAAGGCTGCCTGGGAAACAGACGAAGCGCTCACCAAGCTTCTGCGTCTGATCCCCTATGGCCGCATCGGCGAACCCGAGGATGTCGCACGCGCAGCCGTCTGGCTGGCCTCCGACGAAGCGGATTACGTCACCGGCACCACGCTGTTCGTGGATGGCGGCATGTCGCTCTACCCCGAGTTCCGTGACAATGGCTGAGCCGCGCCGCACGATCGGTGAGCACGGCATCATCGGAAACATGGAAACCGCCGCGCTCGTCGCCAATGACGGCACGATCGATTATCTGTGCTGGCCGGCGATCGACAGTCCAACCATCTTCGCCGACCTTCTCGATCGAGAAAGCGGCGGTCTGTTTTCGATCGAGCCGCATCTCGAGGATCCGAGACATCTTCAGCTCTATATCCCCGAAACCAACGTCCTGATGACGAGCTGGTCGGCAGTGGATGGCAGTGCCGAGGTCGTGGATCTGATGCCGCATCCGGACGCGAGCCCGCATGTCGGTCCCGATGCGCGCTGTTTGATCCGCCGGGTCAGGGCAAGACGGGAAACCGTCACCTTCACCGTTCGCTGCGCGCCGCGCTTCGATTACGCCCGCGAGGTCCCGAAGGTCGAGCCTGCGCAAGCCGGCGTGGTGTTTCAGGGACGCGATCTCAAGCTGAACCTCTTTTCCTCGGTGCCGCTCGTTTGTGAAGACGGCGCGGCGACGGCTGAGTTCACCTTGGCTGCCGGCGAAAGCGCCTGGTTCATCCTTGGCGCGGAAACGCTGGTCTGTCCCGACGACGAATGCATCGAAAACGAGATCGCTGCCACCACGACCGCCTGGCGCAGCTGGGTGTCGCGCTCGACCTACAAGGGCCGTTGGCGCGAACAGGTTCTGCGCTCCGCCCTTTCGCTCAAACTGCTGACCTCCGCCAAGTATGGCTCTGTCGCGGCGGCAGCCACCTTCTCCTTGCCCGAAGCCACCGGCGCCGGCCGAAACTGGGATTATCGCGCGACCTGGATTCGCGATGCCTCCTTCACCGTTTATGCCTTCATGCGGCTCGGCTTCATCGAGGAAGCCGAACACTTCCGGCATTGGGCGGCAGAGCGCGTCATGGATTCCGATGCGGAGCACCCGATCCACGTGATGTACGCGATCGATGGTTCGGAAGCGGCGGACGAGAAGGAGCTGCCCCACATGAAGGGCTATGCGGACAGCCGTCCGGTGCGGATCGGCAACGCGGCCCATGCCCAAAGCCAGCTCGACATCTTCGGCGAGCTGATGGACAGCGTGTATCTGTCGAACAAATATGGCCGCGCCATCAGCCGTGACGGGTGGAAGCATATCAGTGGCATCGTCGATTACGTCATCGAGCACTGGAACGAAGCCGATGCCGGCATCTGGGAGATGCGCAGCGAGCCGCGTCATTTCCTGCATTCGCGTCTGATGTGCTGGGTGGCGCTCGATCGTGCGATCCGGCTTGCCAACAAGCGCTCGCTGCCGGCGCCCCTGGTGGCCTGGGCCGAATGCCGCGACCAGATCTCGGCGGATATTTGGGACAACTTCCGCCATCCCGAACACGGCTATTTCGTGCAGACACGCGGCGGCACCGAACTCGATGCGGCCTTGCTGATGATGCCGCTGGTGCGCTTCGTGTCCGCAACGGATCCGGTCTGGCTGAAAACACTGGACGCGATTGCCGACCAGCTTTGCGATGACGGGCTCGTTTATCGCTATCGCAATGCCGACGGGTTGGAAGGCGGCGAGGGCGCTTTCACCACCTGTACCTTCTGGTATGCGGAATGCCTGGCCCGCGCCGGGCGGCTGGATCAGGCGCAGCTGGTTCTCGCCAAGGGCGTGGCCTATGGCAACGGGCTCGGCCTGTTTTCGGAAGAGCTCGACAAACGAGGCTTGCCGCTCGGCAACTTCCCCCAGGCGCTCACCCATCTCGCCTTCATCAGCGCCGCCTACTTCACCGACCGCCGCCTCGACCCCGGCCATCAGCCGCTCTGGCAGCCGTGATGCCGACATTGTGCAGGATGAGGTCGGCACGCTGCTCGACGTTGACTTTCGGAAGCACAGTGACCTCGTAGCCGAGCTTACTATAAGCATCGTGCAGCCGCTCGTACTCGGCCACCGCTTCCTCCAGTCCATGTTGCCGCCCATCGTCGCGGCGGTAAATGTCCGGCCACGGCGGCGTTAGGAAGACTTGGGGATGGTAGCGCGCGAAGGGCGCAAGTAGCGTGATCAAAGGCTTTCTTGTGGCATGACTTAGCGCCACCCCCGCATCCACAAGTCCACGGTCGAAGAACACCCAGCCCGCTTCGCCAGCAACGCTAGCGCGATCGCGCGCGGCAAGATCGAGCGCCCGTTCGGCAAAGGCTGCGAGGTCATTCCAGGGCAGCGCCCCGCCGTCACCAAGCAGCTCTTCCTCGACGATCCGGCGACCGGGTTCGGCTACGACCGAAAAACCCCTGCGCGCGAGTTCCTCAAGCAGGGTGGACTTGCCGCCGCCCGAGCAGCCGGACAGAACGACGTGTCGACCATGGGTCATGCTGGATCGCTTGCAGATTGTGATCGAGTAACAGTCGAAGCCATCAAGCGATCGACAGGATCTCCAGTTCGCGCGGCCCGAGCTGGACCACGTCGCCGACCGACTTGCCGATCAGGACCGCGGCCACGGGCGAGGCGTAGGAGATGGAGCCTTTTGCGGGATCGGCTTCGTCTTCGCCGACGATGTGAAAGATCTGGGTGCGGCCGTCATCGCGTTCGAAGGTGACGGTGTGGCCGAAGGCGACGACCTCTGTCGACGCACTCGCCCGCGTCAGCTGCGCCGTGCGAACGCGTTCGGCGAAGTATCGGACGTCGCGAACCGGCACGGCGGATTGCCGCCGTCGCTCGTTGATGTCCTCGAGCAGATTGGCGGCTTCGAGCGCCTGCTGGGCGCTGGCGAGCGCCGCCTGCAGCATCGCCAGCCCGTTTTCCGTCACCAGATTGGGTCGATCCGAGATCGGGCGCGGCGGCAGAACGGTCTCAGCGGCCGCTTCCGCGCTGTCTTCCTTGACAAAGGCCACGCTCACTTGATCATTCCTTACCGAACATCATCGTTTCCTGCGTGAGCCTCATAGGCGCAAAAGCCGGCAAGCGCGTGGCAACCCGTTGCGCTTGCCGGACGGGAGCCTGCCCGCCTAGGCCGCCTTCACGAACTTGTCGTTGAAGGTCTTTTCATAGGCGACATCCGCATCGGCCAGCTCGGGATCGAGGGTCTTCAGAACCTCCATCATCGACGCGTAGCCTTCCTTCGAGACGATGCCGTCGGGCGAGAACATCTCGCGCGAATTCTCGAAGGCCTGTTTGTACAGGTCGCGATTGCCGAGCAGATATTCCTCGGGAACAGTGTCGGCGACCTCGTCGGGCGTTGCCGTTTGCAGCCACTTCAACGATGCCATCATGCCGTTCACCAGACGCTGGGAGGTGACGGGGTTTTCCTCGAGGAAGGCACCGGTCGTGTAAAGCGTCGCTGCCGGGTTCGGGCCGCCGAACAGGTCGCGCGTGCCGGCTTCGGTGCGCGTGTCGAGCAGGATCTCGATGTCACCGTCATATTGCAGCTGCGCGATCACCGGATCGAGATGCGAAATCGCGTCGACCTGACCCTGCTTCATGGCCGCGACCGCACCCGCGCCGCCACCAACGCCGATCAGGGACACGTCGGATTCCTGCAAGCCGTTCTTCAGCATCGCATATTGCACCATCAGCGCCGTGGACGACCCCGGCGCAGTCACGCCGACCGTGCGGCCCTTGAGGTCGGCTATCGTCTTCACCTCGCCGGCGAGATCCTTGCGCACCGCAATCACGATGCCCGGAAAGCGTCCGAGCGAGCAGATGCCGACGACATCCTGACCCTTGTCCTGCATGCGGATCGTGTGTTCGTAGGCGCCGGTCACGACATCCACCGAACCGCCGATCAGCGCCTGCAGCGACTTCGAGCCGCCCGCGAAATCGTTGATTGAGACGTTGAGCCCCTCCTTTTCGAAGAAGCCCTTCTTTTCCGCGATCGTCAGCGGCAGGTAATAAAGCAGCGGCTTGCCGCCCACACCAAGCGTGATGTCGGTCTTTTCCGGCTTGCCGTCCTGTGAAAAGGCCGGCCAAACGCCTGCCGCCGCACCAAGCGCCAGCGCACCGCCGCCCATGAGAACTGTTCTGCGTTTCATTTCGCTTCCTCCCGTTTGATTTGTCGTTTTTACGAAGCGCGCCAGGCCAGAAGCTTGCGCTCGACCAGCGTCACCAAACCGTCCACCACCAGCACGAAGCCCATCAGAACGAACATGCCGGCAAACACGCCGACGACGTCGAACACGCCTTCGGCCTGATGGATAAGATAGCCCAGACCCGCTGCCGATCCCAGATATTCACCCACCACAGCACCCACCACGGCAAAGCCGACGGACGTGTGCAGGCTGGAAAACACCCAGGAGAGCGCCGACGGCAGATAGATGTGTCGCAGCAGCTGGCGTTCGTTCATGCCCAGCATGCGGCCATTGTTGAGCACCGGCTGGCTGACTTCCTTCACGCCCTGATACACGTTGAAGAAGACGATAAAGAACACCAGCGTCACGCCGAGCGCGACCTTCGACCAGATGCCGAGCCCGAACCACAAGGCGAAAATCGGCGCCAGAACCACGCGCGGCAGAGCGTTGGCGGCTTTCACATACGGGTCGAACACGGCGGCCACGAGCGGCTTGCGGGCAAACCAGAAGCCGAACACCACGCCGCCGAAGGAGCCGATCAGAAAGGCCAGTGCGGCTTCCGTCAGCGTGATGCCGAGATGATACCAGATCGAACCGCTGCTGAACCAGGTCCAGATACGCTCCGCCACCCCCAGCGGATTGGCGAAAAAGAAGGCGATCGTCTTGGGATTGCCGAACAGGGTTGTGGCGGATGCCAGATGCCACAAGGCCACGACGACGAGCGCCACGAGGATCTGCAGGAGAAGGAGCAGGCTGCGGTTCATGCTGCGGCTCCGGCCGTGTTGTCATAGGCCTTCATCACCTGATCGCGCAGCGCGTCCCAGATGTCGCGATGAAGCCGGATGAAGTCTGGATCGTGCCGGATTTCCGCGACATTGCGCGGCCGCTCCAGCGTGACGGGAAAATCGCCGATGATATGCGAGCGCGGTCCGGCCGACATGATCACGACGCGGTCCGACAACGCGATCGCTTCATCGAGATCATGCGTCACGAACATCACCGCCTTGCGGTCTTCCGACCACAGCTTCAACAGGAGATCGCCCATGATCTGGCGCGTTTGCGCATCGAGGGGGCCGAAAGGCTCATCCATCAAAAGCAAACGCGGATCGCGGATCAGAACCTGCGCGAGGCCGACACGCTTGCGCTGGCCGCCCGACAGCATCTGCGGATAACGATCGCAAAACGCGCCGAGACCGACGCGCTCTAGCCAGTGCCGCGCAGTCTTTAAGGCTTCCGTGCGCGCCGTTCCCGCGATCTCCAGCCCGATCGCGACATTGTCGATCACCGTCTTCCACGGCATCAGCGCGTCTTGCTGGAAAAGGTATCCCGCCTGCCGGTTGATCCCGCTCAAGGGCACACCGAAGATGTCGACCGTCCCGCTTGCCGGCCTCAGCAGACCGGCGGTCGCATTCAGCAGCGTGGACTTGCCGCAGCCGGTCGGGCCGACAATGGCAACGAACTCGTTTTCACCCACCGCGAGATCGGTGGGCGCAACCGCGTCGTAACGGCGCCGATCAGCCAGATCAAAGCTGATGGCGACACCGTTCAGGCGAACGGCGGCAACGTCGTTTTTTGGCATTCCTGCACTCCTCCGCAGCGCAGTATCAGGGCTTCACAAAAAAGTGCAAGTTCGGCTCCCTGCTGCCCACAGTTCAGTCTGGCGCAAGTGCCCGTTCAGGCACTCACGCCGCGGCGCCCACCTCATCCAGCACGTCCTTCAAGGCGGAAAGAAACAGGTCGGCGTGCTCGATTTTGAAGGAAAGCGGCGGGCGGATCTTGAGGACGTTGCCGGCCGGACCGGACGCGCTGATCAGAACGCGGCGGTCGCGCAATCCGTTGACCACCTTCAGCGCCAAAGCTCCATCCGGCTCACGCGTTTGGCGATCCGTCACGAAGTCGAGGCCGAGAAACAAGCCCGCACCGCGCACGTCGCCGATGGCCGGTATCGTTTCCTGCAAGGCGCGCATGCCGGCCAGCAGGTAATCGCCTGTTATCCGCGCATTTTCGATCAGGGCTTCCGTTTCGATCACGTCGAGCACGGCAGAAGCGGCGGCGATCGACACGTGATTGGCGCCAAACGTGTTGAAGTAGCGGATATCGGCGCCGAATGTCTGCTCGATCTCATGCTTCATCACGGCCGCCGCAATCGGCATGCCGTTGCCCATCGGCTTGCCCATGACGACGATGTCCGGCGTGATGCCATGGCGCATGAAGCCCCACATCCCCGAGCCGAGGCGGCCGAAGCCCGGCTGCACCTCGTCGGCAATGTAAAGCGCGCCCGCCTTGTGCAGGATATCGACGGTTGTCTTCAGGAAGCCGGCGGGCTCGGCAACAACGCCGTCGGTGGAAAAGATGCCGTCGGCGATGAAGGCGGCCGGCTTGATGCCGTGGCGGCGCATGAAATGAAGAGCCTCAGCGACATGCTCGGCCAGCACATCACCGGGATTGCGGCCGTCGCTGCGGTAACTGTCCGGCGCCGGCACAGTGAGAACATGCTGGCCGAGCGGCATCTTGGGACCAAGCGCCGGCGAGATCTCGGCGGCTGAAGCGGTTACGCCGTGATAGGCGTTCTCGGTGATGATGATGCCGGTGCCGCCGGTGTAGTAACGCGCAAGGCGCAGCGCCAGATCAACCGCCTCCGAACCGGTGCAGGTATACATCACCCGGTTCAGCTCAGGGGGAAAGGTCGCGAGCAGCCGCTCGGAATAATCGAGGATCTGCTCGCCGAGATAGCGCGTATGCGTGTTCAGAACCGCGGCTTGGCTGGCAATCGCCTCCACCACATGCGGATGGCAATGGCCGACGGAGGGCACATTGTTGTAGGCGTCGAGATAGGCGTTGTCGTCGGCGTCATAAAGCCAGACACCCTCGCCACGCACCACATGCACCGGCGTTTCGTAGAACAGGCGATAGGACGAGCCGAGCAAAGCCTGCCGTCGCTCGATCAGCGTGCGCTCGCGTTCCGGCAGCTCCGCCAACCGGTTGGCATCGAAGCCGTTGATCATCGCCGGCGCTGTGCGATCGGAAACCAGGCGCGTCATTGCGGCATCCCTTCGGCATGGGCTTGGTGCAAACGGGCGATAGCCTCCGGGCGCGGAACGGCATCGAGGCGAGCAAGCTGCGCCCACACATCCCCGCTGCGGATCGTCAAGCGCTCGGCCTGATCGGGAAACAGCTGCGCGCGGCTTTGCGGGATCACGAGCCGCATGACGAGCCGCATCACCACGGCCGTATGCAGAAGCGCGAGTTCCTTCTCCGACAGACGGCTCACCGCCGAATAGCCCCGCAGGAAATCGCACATGGCTTCAACGGGATCTTCGGCCACGCCGATCTGGTAGGCGGCACCCACCGCCACGTCGAACAAAACCGGCGCATGCACCATGTCGCCGAAATCGATGATGCCCGCGATCTTGTCGGGAGCGGCGGCATCAACGAGGATGTTTTCCATGTTGAAGTCGTTGTGGATGCTTTGCGCCGGCAAGTCCGCCATCACCGGCACGATATCTGCATCGAAGCGGTCGAACGCCTGTTGAAGCCGCGCCCGCTGTTCGGCATCCGGAAAGGCCGAAAGAAGCGCGCGCAGATCGGCGGCATGCGTCATGTCCCAGGTGATACGGTGCGACGCCGCCGGGTGGTGGAAGCTTTTAAGCGCTTTCTGCATGCGGCCAAGCAAAGCGCCGATGCGGCGTCGCTGCAGGGGCGAATGCGGCGCGGTGCGCTGCGCTGTTCCCGGCACGAAGCTCACCATGCGTACGCCCCGCGTGCCCCCATCATCGGCGATGATGCGCGCATCGGGGCCGCCGTCCTTCGTGCGGATGATGCGCTGTAATGGAATGCCGGGATCTTGCGCTTCCACATGCAGCAGCGCCAGGCTGTGCATGTTGGTCACTTCAGGATCTTCCGCCGGGTTGAGGATCTTCAGAAGGGTGGCCGTACCGTCGGGAAAGGTCAGCCGATAATTGCTGTCCTTTTCGCCCCACAGCCATTCGGCCGTGCCTTCCAGACCATAGATGTCGCGCGCGATCTGCTCGGCCTGATCCGCCGGCACGGCAGTGGCGCCGGTGTTCAACTCGGCGCCAAGCCCGCTCGCGCCCATTGTCATCTCTGAGCGCATCACGACCGCATTCCGTCAGGCGCGCTTTGCAGCCACCGTGTCGAGCGCGCGGCCGAGCGCGTCGAACATGTCGTCGATCTGCTCGGCGGTGATGATCAGCGGCGGGCAGAAGCACACGGCTTCCATCACCGCACGGCAGATCACGCCTTCTTCCTGCAAAGCCGCCGCCACGGCCAAAGCCGCGTCGCCCGGTTTGCCATCCGCGAAAGGCTTGATCTCGAGCGCCCCGAGCAGCCCGACGCCGCGCGAGGAATGGGCGACCGGATGCTCGGCAAGCGCCTTCAGCCGGGCGAGGAACTTTTCTTCCAGCTGCGCCGCGTTGCCGACGAGATCGCGCTCCTGGATGATCTTGAGGTTCTCCAGTCCGACTGCGGTCGCCACCGGATGACCCGAAGCGGTGTAGCCATGGCCGAACGAACCGATGCGGTCCGATTCATCGGCGATCGGCTGATAGAAATTGTCGTTCATCAGGATCGCCGACAGCGGCAGATAGGATGACGAGATCTGCTTCGACAGAACGAGGACGTCCGGCTTGATGTTGTAGGTCTCGCAGGCAAACATCTTGCCCGTCCGGCCGAAGCCGCAGATCACTTCGTCGACGACCAGCAGGATGTCGTGCTTGCGCAGGATCTCCTGCACGCCTTCCCAGTAACCGGCCGGTGGCACGAGCACGCCGCCCGCACCCATCACCGGCTCGCCCCAGAAGGCCGCGATCGTTTCGGGCCCTTCGCGCTGGATCAGCTCTTCGAGATCGCCGAGCATCCGCTTGGTGAAGTCGGCTTCGCTTTCGCCATCCTTGCCGAAATGAACATAAGACGGGCAGGACGTATGCACCATCCGGTCGAGCGGCAAATCGAAGCTCTGGTGATTGCGCGGCAGGCCGGTGATCGAACCCGCTGCGATCGTCACCCCATGATAGCCGTAGATGCGGCCGATGATCTTCTTCTTGTCCGGCTTGCCGAGCGCGTTGGAGCGATACCACACCATCTTGGCGGCAAGATCGTTGGCCTCCGAGCCCGACGAGGTGAAATGCACCTTCGACATCGGCACGGGCGCCAGCTTGATCAGCATTTCGGCCAGTTCGATCGAAGGCCCATGCGTCTTGTAGGCAAAGGTGTGGTAGTAAGGCAGCTTCTCCATCTGCGCCTTGGCGACCTCCGCCAGCCGCTTTTCGCCAAAGCCGACAGCCACAGACCACAGGCCGGCAAGACCCTCGATATAGCGCTTGCCGTTGTTGTCGGTGACATAGATGCCGTCGCCGGATTCGATCACCAACCCGCCGCTCTTTTCGTAAGTGCGCAGGTTGACGTTGGGATGCATCTGATAGGCGATGTCGCGGGCTTCGATCGAGTTCGGCGCAATGGTCATGAAAGGTGCTCCAGTGGCTGGGACGGCTTGGGTCGAGCGCGAAAGTGAAATCCTACGAAACCGCGCCGGCTTACGCAAAGGCTACGAAGGAGAAGCCGATGGTCCACGCGCTTGATCCTGAAAAGAAGAAGCGCGTGGTTGCGTTCAGCCGCCCCCGTTCAGGCGCAGGGCTGCCGCACGTCGATGGCCTTCCATGCCTTCCGTCGCACTCTGGCGAACGGCTGGGGGCGCCACAGCGGCAACGGCGCGTGCATCGAGCGTCTGATGCGTGCAGATCTTCACGTAAGACCCCACCCACAACCCGCCGGTGTAGCGGCCGGCCGCCATTGTCGGCAGCGTATGATTGGTGCCGCAGCATTTGTCGGAATAAACCACCGATGACAACGGGCCGATAAACAAGGAGCCGTAATTGCGCAGCTTCTTTGCTGTTGCCGCGGAATCTGCGGTGTGAACCTGCAGATGCTCGGCGGCGATAAAGTCGGAATATGCGATCATGGATGCTTCATCGTCGCACACGACGACCTCGCCGTAATCGCGCCAGGCAACGCCCGCGACATCGGCCGTTGACAGCGTTTGAAGCTGGCGTTCGACTTCGCGCACCGTTTCCTGTGCCAGCTTGGCATCGGTGGTGATGAGGCCGACACGGGTGTGAACGTCGTGCTCGGCCTGGGCAAGCAGATCGGTGGCGATCATCGCCGGATCGCCGGTGGCGTCGGCTACCACGAAGATTTCCGACGGGCCCGCCAGCTGGTCGATACCGACGCGGCCGAACACCTGGCGCTTGGCTTCGTTGACGAAGGCGTTGCCCGGTCCAACGATCTTGTCCACCGCCGGCACCGTTTCGGTTCCAAAGGCCAGCGCTGCAATAGCCTGCGCCCCGCCGATGCGGAAGATGCGGTCGGCGCCCGACAGATGACAGCCCGCGATCATCGCCGGATGCGCGGTCGGCGGCAAACAGGCGATCACTTCATCCACGCCCGCCACCTTGGCCGGCACGATCGTCATTACCGGTGCCGACAGGATCGGATAACGTCCGCCCGGCACATAAGCGCCGACGCGTTCGATCGGGATCACGCGATGGCCGAGATGCAGGCCGGGCAGCAGCTCGACTTCGAGCGGCAGGATCGTGGCAAGCTGCGCTTGCGCAAAGCGCCGGACATTGTCGATGGCGAATTCCGTGTCGGCGCGCGTCTGCTTGTCCAGCCCGTCCAGCGCCTGCTGCCGATCTTCGGTCGTGACTTCGAACCGATCGAGCTCGGATTTGTCGAACCGCTGCGCAAAATCGCGAACGGCAGCATTACCGCGCGTTTGAACGGCCGACAGGATGTCCTTCACCACGGTTTCGATCGCTGCCGTGTCGGCTGCAGCGTTGCGCGTGGGTTCCTTGATGTGGTGGACCTTGCCGCCGAAATCCTGTGCCATGAAGACGGTAACCCTTTTTTGCGCGATGCTTTGCGCGAACCATTCCTCACCCTGATGCGGCAAACAACGCGGTGCAGTCTTGTTGTTCAGTATTCTCACCGGTGCTAGGATCTTTAGGGTGCCGCAGTCTTCGTCTTCTGCGGCTGCAAAGGGGAGGGGCGTTCATGGCGCAGGTTGGAGCCAAGCTTCGGGAACTGCGTCGGCGCCGCGATCTCGGCGTGCGCGAACTGGCGCTGCGCTCCGGCATCTCGCATTCCGCCATTTCGCTGATCGAACGCGATCGCATGAGCCCATCCGTTGATACGCTGAGCGCGATCCTCGATGCGCTCGGCACCACGCTTCCCGGCTTCTTCTCCGATCTGCAGGCAAGTGCCCCTTACACACCGTTCTACCGCGCCGAAGAGCTGGTCGAGATCGGCAAGGCACATGCGATTTCCTATCGCATGATCGGTATCAACCATCCCAATCGCCAGCTTCTGATGCTGCATGAAACCTATGCCGTCGGCGCCGATACCGGGCAGGCCTTTTCACATGCCGCGCAGGAGGCCGGCGTTGTCACCAAGGGCGCCGTGGAACTCACGGTCGGCGAACAACAGCGCGTTCTGAAGCCCGGTGACGCCTATTACTTCGACAGCCGTCTGCCCCATCGCTTCCGCAATGTCGCGGATGAGAAAAGCGAAATCCTGAGCGCCGTCACCCCGCCGACCTACTGATCAAGCGGTCACTATTCTCACCAGCCTGGTGAAAACAGGGGTCACGTCATGCGGAAAGTGTGCTGGATTGCATGGGAGGCATCAATAAACAGGGGAACAAAACCATGATGAAGCCGTCACGTTTCTTCAAAATGTCCGCCATGCTCGCTGGCGTTCTCGCCGTTGGCATGAACGCCGCTGCGGCGCGCGATCTCACCGTCGTGTCCTGGGGCGGTAATTTCCAGGATGCACAGCGCAAGATCTTCTTCGAGCCCTTCTCCAAGATCCTGGGCAAGCCCGTTCTGGATGAAAGCTGGGATGGCGGCATCGGCGTCATCACCGCCAAGGTAAAAGCCGGCGCGCCGAACTGGGACGTCGTGCAGGTGGAATCCGAAGAGCTCGCACTGGGCTGCGCCGACGGTCTTTATGAGAAGATCGACTGGGACAAGATGGGCGGCGAAGACAAGTTCCTTCCCTCTGCCGTCAATGAATGCGGCGTCGGCCACATCGTCTGGACCACCGCCCTTTCCTATGATGCCGACAAGCTGAAGACCGCGCCGACCTCCTGGGCCGATTTCTGGGATACCGAGAAGTTCCCCGGCAAGCGCGGCTTCCGTCGTGGCCCGAAATACGCGCTCGAATTCGCCCTCATGGCCGATGGCGTGAAGGCGGAAGAAGTTTATGACGTGCTCGGCACGCCGGAAGGCGTTGATCGCGCCTTCAAGAAGCTCGACGAACTGAAGCCCAACATCGTCTGGTGGGAATCCGGCGCGCAGCCGCTGCAGCTTCTGTCATCGGGCGAAGTGGTGATGACCACCGCCTACAACGGTCGCATCTCCGGCATCAACAAGACGGAAGGCAAGAACTTCCAGGTGGTCTGGCCGGGCAGCATCTATGCCGTGGATAGCTGGGTCGTGCTGAAGGATGCCGAAAACAAGGATGCGGCGATGGACTTCATCGCCTTCACCAGCCAGCCGGAAAACCAGGTCAAACTGCCAGAATACATCGCCTATGGCCTTCCCAACAAGGAAGCCGCCGCCTCTGTGCCGGCCGAGCTGAAGAAGGATCTGCCGACCTCGCCTGAAAACCTGGAAGGCGCGATCCCGCTCGATGTCGACTTCTGGGTCGACAATGCCGAAGCGCTGACCCAGCGTTTCAACGCCTGGCTGGCTCAATAAGCAGCAGCGATCACCCTCCCGTTTGCCTGGCGCGATCCAAAACCGCGCCAGGCTCCGTCCTCTGCCTGCGGTTGCGGGCAGCGGGAGCCATTGCAGCAACAGCAAGAGCCATGACCCAGCCTTACATCCGCTTCGACAAGGTGACGAAGGCCTATGGCGACTTCATCGTTGTTGAAGACCTTTATCTCGACATCGCCAAGGGGGAGTTCGTCAGCCTTCTTGGACCGTCCGGCTCCGGCAAGACCACCATTCTGATGATGCTCGCCGGCTTCGAGCCGCCCACCCGCGGCGCGGTGATCGTCGACGAAAAGCGCATCGACCAGCTGCCGCCGCATCGCCGCAACATGGGCGTGGTGTTTCAAAGCTACGCCCTGTTTCCTCACATGACGGTCGCCGACAACGTCGCCTTCCCCTTGGAAATGCGTGGCGTGCCAAAGGCCAACCGCAAGCAGCTCGTTGATCGCGCGCTCGACATGGTTCAGCTCGGCACGATGGCGGATCGCAAGCCCTCGCAACTGTCCGGCGGTCAGCAGCAACGCGTGGCGCTCGCCCGCGCTCTGGTGTTCGAACCCGCCGTTGTGCTCATGGACGAACCGCTCGGTGCGCTCGACAAGCAGCTGCGCGAGCAGATGCAGCTCGACATCCGCGATCTCCACAAGCGGCTAGGCCTCACCATCATCTTCGTGACGCACGACCAGTCCGAAGCCCTCACGATGTCGGACCGCATTGCCGTGTTCAACAAGGGCCGCATCGAGCAGATCGGCACGCCAAACGAGATCTACGATCATCCGACCACCCGCTTCGTGGCCGACTTCATCGGCGAAACCAATCTTCTCGATGGCGCGATCGAAACATCGGACGCCAACGGGCTGATTGTGGCTCTGCCCGGCAACAAGCGCATCCGCGTGGCGGCAGGCTCGGGCGAAGCCACGGGTGCCGCGGTCACCGTTTCGCTGCGGCCCGAAAAGATCCGCTTGAACAGCGATGCCGGGTCTGAAAACAGCCTTCCCGTCACCATCCTCGACAGCGTTTATCATGGCGATCACCTGCGCATGGTGCTCGACGCGCAAGGCACGCGGCTGATCGCCAAGGCCGATCGCCGCTTCGGCGATCTTCAGCCCGGCAGCAAGGCGATCGCTTCCTTCGATGCGGCGGATTGCTGGCTGGTGCGCTCGTGAGGATCGCGGCGGGCAAGCGGCTGGCGGCCTTCTGCCTTGTTGCGCCGCTTGTGGTGTTTCTGGTGCTCTTCTTCGTTTGGCCGCTGGCCACGATGATGTCGAACGCTGTGTCCAGCCCAGGTGCCGTGCAGGCGCTTCCGCAAACGGGCGAAGTCCTGGCGGATTGGGATCGCACCTCGCCACCCACCGCCGACATGCAGGCCGCACTCGTGGAGGATCTGCGCGCCATCGAGGACGACCAGACGGTGGGCGACATCACCCGCCAGCTCAACAGCGCCAAGTCCGGCTTCCGCACCCTGATGGCCAAGACCGTGAGTGCGGTACGCGAAGACACCGGGCCGATCGATCTCGTGGCGATCGACAAGCGCTGGAGCCAGGTGCCGTTCTGGCAGGCGATCGCCGCTGCCACCGCGTCGCCTTACACCGATCGCAACCTGCTCGCCGCCGTCGATCTGGCACGCTCGCCCACCGGCGAGATCGTTTCCCTGCCGGATACCCGATCCGCCAATCTGGCGATCTTGCAACGCACCTTCGTAATTGCCGCCGGCACGACGCTCGCCTGCATGCTGATCGGCTATCCCTATGCAATGGTTGCCGCATCCTGCACCGGCTGGAAGCGTCAGGCGATGCTCGCCGCCGTGCTTCTGCCGCTTTGGACCTCGCTTCTGGTGCGCACCGCCGCCTGGTTCATTCTTTTGCAGGACAGCGGCCTCATTAACCGAATGCTTCAGGCGCTTGGCATCATCGACACGCCGCTGGCGCTTCTCTTTAACCGCACCGGCGTGATCATCGCCATGACCCACGTGCTTCTGCCCTTCATGGTGCTGCCGATCTTCAGCGTGCTGATCGCGATCCCGTCCAATCTCATGCCGGCAGCGGCCTCGCTCGGCGCCAATCCGCTCCGCGCCTTCTGGCGCGTGCTTCTGCCGCTCAGCCTGCGCGGCGTCGTGTCGGGCTCTCTGCTCGTTTTCATGACGTCGATCGGCTATTACATCACGCCCGCCTTGATTGGCGGACCGACCGACCAGATGATCAGTTCGGTAATCGCCTTCTACGCAACGGGCACGGCCAATTGGGGCATGGCGGGTGCGCTCGGCATCGTGCTGCTGGTGGCAACGATCGCGCTTTATGTCGTGTATGACCGCTTGTCGTCCTCCGAGGGGCAAAGGGCATGAGCATGCTGCGCGTTCTCAAGATCGTCTTCGCCGTGGCGGCCATGACCTTCCTCCTCGCGCCGCTCGTGGCGATCCTGCCGCTGGCCTTCACCTCCAGCGTGTTCCTGAACTATCCCGTGCCCGGCTATTCCACGCGCTGGTTCGCGGAACTCTTCACCGCCGATGTCTGGCGTCGCGCCATCATCAACAGCCTGGTAATCGGGCTCGGCGTCACGGTTCTGGCAACCGTGCTCGGCACCCTGGCAGCCGTCGGCCTGCGCGAACGCCGCCTGCCGTTTTCGGGCGTTCTGCGCACCGCCTTCCTGTTGCCGATGGTGGTGCCCGCCGTCGTCTTGGGCGTCGGCATGCAGCTTCTGTTCGTGCGGATGGGGCTCGCCAACAGCTATCTCGGCGTGATCTTTGCCCACAGCGTCATTGCCGTGCCCTTTGTGTTCGTGAACGTTTCGGCTGCCCTGCAGGGTGTCGATACCCGTGTCGAGCGCGCGGCGGCGAGCCTGGGCGCGTCGCCGATCACCACCTTTCGCCGCGTGACGCTGCCGCTGGCCACCCCCGGCATCGTCTCGGGCGCAGTGTTTGCCTTCGCGACCTCGCTGGATGAGGTGATCCTGACCTTGTTCGTGGCGGGTCCCAACCAGCGCACGCTTGCGCGGCAGATGTTCTCCACCATACGCGAAAACATCAGCCCGGCCATTGCCGCTGCGGCCTTTCTTTTCATCGTGGGCACGATCCTTGCGGCCACTATCGTGATGCTCGTGCGCTGGAAGTCGGCTCAGCGTCGTGCGGCCTGACGGATCGGCCTCCTAGGCAATTTCACGCAGATGTGTGCGCAGCCTAACCGCGGTGTCATGATGCCGTAGGGTTAGCTGGGGATGGACTACCTTGACCTCCGGCAGTTGCCGTATACTACTGGAAGTTTAGGAGCTTAAAACGGAGGCATCCTGTGAATCTAGACCTCTCGCGGCGCAGCTTTTTGAAGCTGGCCGGGGCAGGGGTTGCAGCGACGTCGGTCGGCGCGATGGGTTTTGGTGAGGCGGAAGCGGCGGAAGCCGCGCATGTCCGGCCTTTCAAGCTCGCCACAACCACCGAGACGCGCAATACTTGTCCTTACTGTTCCGTCGCCTGCGGCGTCATCTTGTATTCCAAGGGCGACCTTCGCAAGGGTGAGACGGCCGACATCGTTCATATCGAAGGCGATGCCGACCATCCGACGAATCGCGGCACGCTGTGCCCGAAGGGCGCGGCTCTCAAGGACTTCGTGAAGTCCCCGACGCGTTTGCAATATCCGATGCATCGCAAGCCCGGCTCCGACAAGTTCGAGCGCATCTCCTGGGATGAAGCGTTCGACCGGATGGCGCGGCTGATGAAGGACGATCGCGACGCGAACTTCACGGCGACCAATCAGAATGGTCTGCCCGTCAATCGCTGGTCCACGACCGGCATGCTCGCGGCATCCGCCACAACGAATGAAACGGCCTGGGCGACCTTCAAGTTCGCCAAGGGTTTGGGAATAGTCGGTTTCGATAATCAGGCACGCGTCTGACACGGCCCTACGGTGTCCAGTTTGGGCCCAACATTTGGCCGTGGCGCGATGACGAACGCCTGGACCGACATTAAGAATACCGACCTCGTCATTGTCATGGGTGGCAATGCCGCGGAAGCGCATCCGTGCGGCTTCAAATGGGTGACGGAAGCAAAGGCCCATCGTGGTGCCAAGCTGATCGTCGTCGATCCGCGCTACACGCGTACCGCTTCGGTCGCCGACTATTATGCGCCCATCCGTCAGGGAACCGACATCGCGTTCCTCAATGGCGTGATGAAATACTGCATCGAAAACAACAAGGTGCAGTGGGAGTACATGAGGGCGTTCACCAACGCCGCCTATATCGTCAAGGATGGCTTCGCTTATAAGGACGGGTTGTTCACCGGCTATGATCCCGAAAAGCGCGATTACGATCGCGACAGCTGGGATTATGTGATCGGCGAAGACGGCTTCGTCACGTCCGATCCCACGCTGCAGCACCCGCGCTGCGTGTGGAACCTGCTGAAGGAGCATCTGGCGCCCTATACGCCGGAAATGGTCGAGCGCATCTGCGGCACGCCGAAGGACAAGTTCCTGAAGGTCGCCGAGATGATCTCGGAATGCTCGACGCCGACCAAGACGATGACGTCGATGTATGCGCTCGGCTGGACGCAGCATTCCCATGGATCGCAGAACATCCGCGCCATGGCCATGCTGCAGCTCATCCTGGGCAATATCGGCGTGCGTGGTGGTGGCATGAACGCGCTTCGCGGCCATTCCAACATCCAGGGTCTGACCGATCTCGGTTTGATGTCGCACCTTCTCACCGGCTATCTCACGATGCCGTCGGAAAAGGACACCGACTTCGAGACCTATATGTCGTCGCGTCAGTTCAAGCCGTTGGTGCCGGGTCAAACCAGCTATTGGCAGAACTACCGGAAGTTCATGGTCTCCTTCCAGAAGGCCATGTGGGGCGACAAGGCGCGCGCCGATAATGACTGGGGCTTCAACTACATCTCCAAGCTCGACGTGCCGGCCTATGACGTGCTGCGCATGTTCGAACTGATGTATCAGGGCAAGGTCAACGGCTATCTTTGCCAAGGCTTCAATCCGGTTCTTGCGTTCCCTAACCGCGCCAAGATCACGGAAGGTCTGTCCAAGCTCAAGTTCCTCATCACCATGGATCCGCTCGAAACCGAGACTGCTCGGTTCTGGGAGAACCATGGCGACTTCAACGATGTGGACACCGCCTCCATCCAGACCGAAGTGTTCCAGCTGCCCACGACCTGCTTTGCGGAGGAAGAGGGCTCGCTGACCAATTCGGGCCGGTGGCTGCAGTGGCATTGGGCCGGTGGCACGCCGCCTGCCGAGGCCAAGCACGACACCTACATCATCGCGCAGATCTTCCTGCGCATGAGGGAGTTGTACAAAAAGGAAGGCGGCGCCTTCCCCGATCCCGTTCTCGACCTGTCCTGGGATTATGCCGATCCGAACGAGCCGACGCCGGAAGAACTGGCGAAGGAAATCAACGGACGTGCCTTGTCCGATGTCATGGATCCAACCGATCCGACAAAGGTGCAGGTTGCGGCCGGCAAGCAGGTGGTGAATTTCTCGCAACTGCGTGACGATGGATCGACCATGTGCGGTTGCTGGATCTATTCCGGCAACTTCAACGAGCAGGGCAACAACATGGCCCGGCGCGACAACCACGATCCGGATGACACCGGCGCCTATCTCGGCTGGACGTTTGCATGGCCGCTGAACCGCCGCACGCTCTATAACCGTGCTTCGGCCGATCTTCAGGGCAAGCCCTGGGATCCCACCCGCAAGATCATCGAGTGGGATGGCACGAAGTGGTCGGGCTATGACGTGCCGGACATTTCGCCGACGGCGAAGCCCGGCGAGGTCGGTCCGTTCATCATGAACCAGGAGGGAACGGCACGTCTGTTCACGCGTGGCATGATGCGCGACGGTCCATTCCCGGCCCATATGGAGCCCTTCGAGTCTCCGGTTGCCAACGTCTTCAATCCGAAGATGCGCGGCAACCCGGTGTCTCGCGTGTTCGAAACCGATGCCGCCCAGCTCGGCCTGTCGGACGAGTTCCCTTATGCGGGCACCTCGTATCGTTTGACCGAGCATTTCCACTACTGGACCAAGCACAACCGGGTGAACTCCGCGTTGCAGCCTGAGTTCTTCGTGGAAATCTCAGTGGAACTGGCGGAAGAAAAGGGCATCGAAAACGGCAGCTGGGTTCGCGTCTGGTCAAAGCGCGGCTCGATCAAGGCCAAGGCTGTGGTCACCAAGCGCATTCGCCCGCTGATCTGCGACGGCAAGCCCGTTCATATCGTCGGCGTTCCGCTGCATTGGGGCTTCACCGGTTCGGCGAAAAAGGGCTTCGGTCCCAACTCGCTGGCGGCCTTCGTGGGTGATGCCAACATCGACACGCCGGAATCCAAGGCCTTCCTCGTCAACATCGAGCCGTCGACGGCGCCAAAGGACAAGGAGCTGGTATCATGATGGACAGCCCCAAAACCGCCGTCAGCAATCCACCGGTTCAGCCGATGGATTCCAACCTCGGCGAGCGCGATCTCGTTCGCCGCTCGGCAACCAGTGATCTGCCGCCGCCCGAGCGGCAGCTCACTGCCGTCGCCAAGCTGATCGATGTCTCCAAATGCATCGGCTGCAAGGCGTGCCAGTCGGCCTGCGTGGAGTGGAACGACACGCATCCGGCCATCGGCGAGAATGTGGGTGTTTACACCAACCCCCATGATCTCACCGAAGACATGTTCACGCTCATGCGCTTTTCGGAGTGGATCAACCCCGAGACGGATAACCTCGAATGGCTGATCCGCAAGGATGGCTGCATGCACTGCGCCGATCCGGGCTGCCTCAAGGCCTGCCCGGCGCCGGGTGCGATCGTGCAATATTCCAACGGCATCGTGGATTTCATTCACGAGAACTGCATCGGCTGCGGTTATTGCGTGAAGGGCTGCCCCTTCAACATTCCCCGCATCTCGAAGGCCGATCACCGCGCCTATAAGTGCACCTTGTGTTCCGACCGCGTGGCGGTGGGGCAGGGCCCGGCTTGCGCCAAGGCTTGCCCGACCCAGGCCATCGTGTTCGGCACCAAGGACGACATGAAGAAGCATGCCGACGAGCGCATCGCCGACCTCAAGTCGCGCGGTTATGCCAATGCAGGTCTGTATGATCCGCCGGGCGTGGGCGGCACGCATGTGATGTATGTCCTGCATCACAACGACAAGCCGCACATCTATTCCGACCTGCCGGACGACCCGAAGATCTCGGGCGTGGTTCAGGCCTGGAAGGGCGCGACCAAATATGTCGGTCTCGCCACGATGGGCGTGTTGGCCGTCGGTGCGGCGCTGCATGGCGTGTTCGGCAAGCCGAACCGTGTCACGGCCGAGGATGACGAGGGTGCCGAAAAGCTCGTCACCAACAAGACCGGCACACCAGAGGAGCGTGTCTGATGCCTGACGTCGAACGCGTTCAGCCCGGAGACGACATCCACGTCGAGCGGGGCGAGATCAGCGTCAACCGCTATGGTCCCGCCGCGCGCGTCAATCACTGGATCACGGCGGCGAGCCTTATTCTGCTCGCCGTGTCCGGGCTCGCATTGTTTTATCCGTCGCTGTTCTTCCTCACCGGCCTGTTCGGTGGCGGGCAGAATACGCGCGCCCTGCATCCTTATTTCGGCGTCGTGCTGTTCATCAGCTTCTTCGTCTTCTTTCTGCAGCTTTGGCGCGCCAATCTGCCGACCCGCACGGACGTGAAGTGGGTTTCGCAGATCAACGACGTGGTGGCCGGTCGCGAAGAGAAGCTCCCGGAAGTCGGCAAATATAACGCCGGCCAGAAGTTCATCTTCTGGTCGATGGCCTTCTTCATCCTGGTGCTGATCGTCACGGGCGTGATGGTATGGCAGGCCTATTTCGCGCCTTACGTGCCGATCGAAACGCAGCGCATCGCGCTTCTGGTTCACGCAATCTCGGCGGTGTTGATCATCTGCGTCTTCATTCTCCACGTTTATGCGGCGATCTGGACGCGCGGCACGCTTCGCGCCATGACCCGCGGCACGGTCACGGGCGGATGGGCCTTCCGGCACCATCGCAAGTGGTTCAGGGAACTGGCATCGCGTCGTCGGGTTGATCCGGCAGAATAAACGACTAGCTGTGGCCGGTCGGCCCGCGAGGTAATATGTCCACGTCCCCCATTCAGCCCGATCCATCCGCGATCGGTGGCATCCCGAAGGCACCTCTGGCCTTCATGCCAAACACGGCGCGCCTCTTCAAAGAACGCGCCGTGCGCCTTGAGCGGCTCGCCGAAAACAGCCGCCTGGCACCCTATCTCACCTTCCTTGCCGGTTTGGTGCGCATCCAGAGCGACCTCGTGGATGCCCTGCCGACGGTCGATCCGATCCCAGCCGAGCAGGTCGAACGCGCCCGCGAAGCGGCCATGCCGCCGCTCGATCGCTCGGCCATCGGCCAATCCGCCGTTTTCCGCGAAACCCTGAAGCAGTTCCTCGATCGCGCCGAAGCGCTCGACAAGCCCGCTGCGGCCGCCGAAGCGCTCGCGCAGGTTCAGCTGGCCGACGAGGCCACGCTCGACTGGATGGTCGAAAACATCGCGGCCGACAATCTGCCGATCGAAGCGCTGGCGCAGCACCTTTATGTCGCCGCCGCCATCCAGATCCATGCTGCCCGTTTGGCCGGCGGCCTCGATGCAGCCAAGCTCGTACCGATCCAGGTCGGCGTGTGCCCGACCTGCGGCGGCAAGCCCGTTGCTTCCATGGTGATCGGCTTTCAGGGCGCGGAAGGCACGCGCTATGCCGGCTGTTCCTGCTGCGGCACGCTGTGGAACGAAGTCCGCGTCAAATGCCTGGCCTGCGGGTCCACCAAGGGCATCGGTTACCGCGCCGTGGAAAGCGGCACGGAAGACGCTACCGTCAAGGCTGAAGTCTGCGACACCTGCCACAGCTGGGTGAAGATCCTTTACCAGAACAAGAACCCCTCGGTCGAAATGGTCGCCGATGATGTTGCGAGCCTGGGACTGGACCTTCTGATGAAGGACACGGAATACAAGCGAGCGGGCTTCAATCCCTTCCTGATAGGATACTGAGCCCCGTGCCCGGCCCCGCCGACCTGCGCGCCCTGCCATCCGTCGACCAGCTGTTGAAGGCGCACGCCGTGCAGCCTGTGCTCGACCAGCACGGCCGCGCGATCGTCACGCAGGAACTACGCCTGGTGCTGGGTGAAATCCGCGACGCCGTGCGGGCAGGGGGGGCTCTGCCGGACACCGCCGGCATCGTCGCCTCGCTTCTCAGCCGCCTCAGCTACCAAGACCGCTCCAAACTGCGTCCGCTGTTCAATCTCACCGGCACGGTGCTGCACACCAATCTCGGCCGTGCGCTTCTCGCCGAAGAGGCGATCGCCGCAGCGGTTGATGCCATGCGCGAGGCCGCAGCACTCGAGTTTGATCTCGACACCGGCAAGCGCGGCGAACGCGACAGCCATCTGCGCGAAATTTTGTGCGAACTCACCGGCGCGGAAGACGCGACGATCGTCAACAACAACGCCGCCGCCGTTCTGATCGCCCTGAACGCGATCGGTGCCGGCCGTCAGGCGATCGTGTCGCGCGGCGAGCTGATCGAGATCGGCGGCGCGTTCCGTATGCCCGATATCATGGAGCGGGCAGGGGTCGGGCTGGTTGAAGTCGGCACCACCAACCGCACCCATGCCCGGGATTACATCAAGGCGATCACGCCCGAAACGGCGCTGATCCTCAAGGTCCACACCTCCAACTACCGCATCGAAGGCTTCACGGCGGAAGTCGCGGGCGCCGACCTCGCGGCGATCGCGAGCCAGGCCGGCGTCGTTCTCCTCAACGATCTCGGCTCCGGCACGCTCGTCGATCTCTCCCGCTATGGTCTCACCAAGGAGCCCACGGTGCGCGAAGCGGTGGCCGAAGGTGCGGACTTGGTGACCTTCTCCGGCGACAAGCTGCTCGGCGGCCCGCAAGCCGGCTTCATCGTCGGTCGCAAGGATCTCATCGCCGAGATCAACCGCAACCCGATGAAGCGCGCCCTGCGGGTCGATAAGATCCGCATCGCCGCCATGCTCGCCACCCTCAAGCTCTACCGCGATCCCGACCGCCTCGGCGCCCGCCTGCCGACGCTGCGCCTGCTGTCGCGCCCACAAGCCGATATCCGCGCCCAGGCCGAACGCCTCGCGCCTGAAATCAGCGCGCTGCTCGCGCCAAACGGCTACACGGTCGAGACGACGGCCTGTTCCAGCCAGATCGGCTCCGGCGCGCTGCCTGTCGATACGATTCCGAGCGCCGGGCTGCGTATCACGGCACCGAACGGCACGGCGCTCGAAGCGCTCGCTTCCCTGTTTCGCGCCCTGCCGCGCCCCATTCTCGGCCGCCTGCAGGATGGCGCGCTCGTTCTCGATCTGCGCTGCCTCACCGACGAAGCGGCCTTCATGCAAAGCCTCAAACAAGGCGCGACCCATGCGCCTGCTTGACCGGATCTTCGGCCGCAAGCCCGACCCCGCGCCGGTTGTCGAGATCGATCCCATGACTGAGGCCCTCGCTGCCGCCAAGGCCGGCGATTACGCGGTCGCCCTACCGATCTGGGAGCGCCTTGCTGAAGAAAACCATGCCCGCGCCCAGAACAATCTCGGTGCCTGTTATGCCGAAGGCCTTGGCGTCGCGAAGAACCGCGGCCGTGCGGGAGACTTGCTGCGCCGATCGGCCGAAGCCGGCGATCCCGTCGGCCAGCGCAACTATGCGGCCTTCCACATGCAGGGTCTCAACGGCGACGATCCCGATTATCCAGCCGCCGCCGATTACTACCGCCGCGCCGCAAACCAGGGCGATGCGCCCGCACAGGACATGCTGAGCTGGATGCTGCTCGAAGGCGAGGTTATGCCGGCCGATCCGGCTGAAGCCCGCCGCTGGGCGCATGAAGCCGCCGAAAGCGGCATCGCCTCCTCCATGACCCGCCTCGGCATGCTCTACCACAACGCGATCGGCGTTGATCGCGAGCCGCATCAGGCAGTTTACTGGTGGCGCAAGGGCGCAGCTGCAGGCGATGCCGATGCGCAGGCGATGCTGGGTGCGGCCTACCACATGGGCGCCGGCACCGAGCGCGACGGCGTCACCGCTCTCGCCTGGCTGATCCGCGCCGTCAACGGCGGCAGCACGCTGGCCAGCCCCTTCGTCGGCCCAGTGCGCGAAAGCCTGTCCGCCGAAGACATCGCCGAAGCCGAACGCCGCGCCGCCGCGCCCTTGACCGAGGCCACACCATGATCGTCGGCACCGCCGGTCATATCGATCACGGCAAGACCACGCTCGTGAAAGCCCTGACCGGCACCGACGCCGACCGCCTCAAGGAAGAAAAGCAGCGCGGCATCACCATCGATCTCGGCTTTGCCTATGCCCGTTTCGCCGATGATGCGATCACCGGCTTCATCGATGTTCCCGGCCACGAGCGCTTCATCCACACCATGCTGGCCGGCGCCGGCGGCATCGATTATGCGCTGCTCGTGGTGGCCGCAGATGACGGCATCAAGCCGCAAACGCTTGAACACCTCGCGATCCTCGATCTTCTCGGCGTATCGCGCGGTCTGGTCTGCATCACAAAGGCCGACCTCGCCGATCCCGCCCGCCTCCAGACCCTGAGCGCCGAAATCCATGCTTTGCTCGCGCCAACGAGCCTGAAGGATGTCGAGATCCTGCCGGTTTCAGCCGCAACGGGCGACGGCATCGACGCGCTGAAAACCCGCCTGGCGGACGCCGAACGCGCAACCACCGCCGCCAGCGCCGATGGCCGCTTTCGCCTCTCTGTCGACCGCAGCTTCACCCTGTCCGGCGCCGGCACCGTGGTCACCGGCACCGTTTTGTCCGGTTCGGTTGCCGTGGGTGACCGCGTCACCGTCTCGCCTTCCGGCCTGTCCGCCCGTATCCGCTCCATCCACGCCCAGAACCAGCAAACCGAGCGCGGCTTTGCCGGCCAGCGCTGCGCGCTCAATCTGGCCGGCGAAAGCATCTCCAAGGATGCGGTCGGGCGCGGCGATATGGTGCTCGATCCCGTTCTGCACGCCCCCACCACCCGCATCGACGTGGAACTGAGTGTCCTCGACAGCGAGCCGAAGCCGCTCGGCGACTGGTTCTCCGCCCGCTTTCACCATGCCAGCGCTGAAACCGGCGCGCGCATCGTGCCGCTTGAAGGTCCCGTTGCGCCCGGCAGTCGGGGCAAGGTCCAGTTGGTGCTCGATCAGCCGATCGCCGCCACCGTCGGCGATCGCTTCATCCTGCGCGATGTGTCGGCCCAGCGCACCATCGGCGGCGGCCGCCTCATCGATCTGCGCGCTCCCTTGCGCAAGCGCCGCACGCCCGAGCGCCTCGGCCTGCTTGATGCCGCAGCCCACCCCGATGCGGGGCGAGCCCTGCGTGCCATGCTCGACACCGCGCCCTTTCTGGTGGATTTGCAAGCCTTCGCCCAGGACCGCGCTTTGTCCGAAGCACAGCTGCAGGCAGCGATCCGTTTTGCCGATGCCGAGATGGTCGAAAGCCCGTCCGGCCGCCATGCCCTGTCGCGTGAGAACCGGCAGCGCTTCTCGAGCGAGGTGCACAACCTCCTCGAAACCTTCCACGCCGACAATCCCGATCTTCAGGGCATGGGCCGCGAACGCCTGCGCCTGCAGGTCACGCCACGGCTGCCGGCGCCCGCTTTCCTCACCGCCCTGCGTGCCGAACAGGCTGCCGGAACGGTGGCGCTGGAAGGCGCTTTCGCTCGACTGCCCGGCCATGAAGTTCGCTTGAACGCGCAGGAAGAAGCGCTCTACAACCAGATCCTCCCGTTCCTTCAGGGCGAAAACCGTTTCCGTCCCCTTCGCGTCCGCGACTTCGCGGAACAACTCGGCGTGGACGAGCGCGAGATCCGGCGCGTGCTTAAACTCTGCGCCCGCCTCGGCCGCCTCGACCAGATCCGCCACGACCACTTCTTTACCCGCCAGACCACCGCCGAAATGGTCGCCATCATCCGAGACGTTGCCGCCAAGACCCAGCGCGGCGAATTCACCGCCGCACTCTTCCGCGACCGCGTCAATAACGGGCGCAAGGTCGCGATCGAAATCCTGGAATTCTTCGACCGCCAAGGCGTCACCATCCGCCGAGGCGACCTGCGCCGCATCAATCCGCATCGATTGGATCTGTATGACGCCGCGTCGGAATCGACAGCCGGCGCCTTGTCTGTCAAAGACTGAACCGGACGCGACTGCCGTTGGTTACCAGAACGGGGTCGGGCGACCGATTGACGTCACGTCGCTGCCGCGAGTCCACGCCGGCCGTCCTTGAGCACTCCCAGACCGCCTCACAGCCGCCTGCCTGTATGCCGCATCCGGCGTGCGCGGCGAGCTTGGCTACCGCTTCGACATGAAGTCGGTGGCGTTCGAGCCCTTCGTGAACCTGGCGCATGTGAAAGTAGACACCGATGCCTTCACGGAAAACGGCGGCGCAGCTGCGCTGACCACCGAGGGCTTCAGCACCGATACGACCTTCACCACGGTCGGCTTACGTGCCGAAACCGATTTCGGTCTCGCGGGCTCCTTGACCAAGGCAACGGGCATGGTCGACTGGCGTCCTGCCTTCGGCGGTCGACCGATCCTGCCGCTCCCAGCCTTTTGCTCAAGCAAATGACGTAGCTCATTACACGGCAAGCTTGATGTGGCGTGCTGATGAAGACAGCAATCGTCTTGCTCCCTTAGTAGCACCAAAGAACACTGGTGCCGCACAAGTTCATGCGACATGATGGATCATGAACAAGTGCCATGATGATTGGCAACTTGGTTGCGAAGGGGGACGCGCATGAGTGTAGACGAAAAATTGAAAGTTTTGGCTGACCGGATCAAGTCACACTCAAGCGCGATGCTGACTGAGGAAGCTGTTAAAACGGCTATCGTTCTGCCGTTTCTCGCAGCCCTCGATTACGACGTCTTTAATCCAGATGAGGTCGTGCCCGAGTTCACCGCAGATGCGGTAGGCAAGAGAGGAGAGAAGGTCGACTATGCCATCAAGCTCGATGGCGAGATCCGTATTCTAATTGAGTGCAAGCCGATCACGACCAACCTGGACAAGACACACCTTGCTCAGCTCTACCGCTACTTTTCAGTGACGAACGCGAAGTTCGCTATTCTTACGAATGGGCGCACCTTTCATTTCCACACGGACTTGGTTGCGCCAAACAAACTCGATGACCCGGCCATTCCTGACCTTTGATCTTTCCGACATGCAAACACAGCTCACAAACGAGCTGAAGAAGTTCGCAAAGGCCGAGTTCAACGTCGAAGGAATACTGCAGTCGGCTCACCGACTAAAATACACGTCGGCAATCAAGAAAGAGATTGCTACGGTGATGGACAATCCGCCTGAAGATTTCGTTCGTCTTGTAACCAACGGCCTTTATCAAGGGCGCTTTACCGCTCAGGTGAAGGAGCAGTTCACGCCTATGGTGAAGGCGGCTTTCCGCGAGATCGTGAGAGAGTCTGTGCAATCCCGGCTGTCAAATGCGCTGGCTGAAACTGAGATCTCCGAGCTTCCTACAGACGGCCAGGAAGAGGAGGTTGTCACAACAGAAGAAGAGCGCGAAGGCTTCATGATCGTTCGCGCCATAGTGCGGGATATTTTGAAGCCGCAACGTGTCTTCATACGTGACCAAAAGAGCTACTGCGGCGTCTTGGTCGACAACAACAACCGAAAGCCGCTTGCAAGGCTCTGGTTCAATCGCAGTGTCAAATATCTCGGTCTCTTCGATGGCGAGAAGGAAGATAAAGTCAAGATCGACTCCCTTGATGAGATCTATGAGCATGCCGACAGGCTGCGCACGGCGGCCAAGGGTTATGCCGACGGAAAGCAGGTAGGCTCACTTTCCACGGCGCCAGCCGAGGTCGTTGGCGGCTGACCATGGACCGTCGTGCCGCCTCATTAGGCGGCGTTTGCGTCCGGTTGCGTTTGGTTAGAACGAAGGCTGCTTGATGCCGCCGACTCCGGTTCTCTTCACATCCGGCGCTCTGCCGGTACAGAAGGTTGCAGTTGCCGGAGATTTGCTATGCAAAAGCGCACCTAAGTTGACGCCACGATCCAGCGAGCGGTAAAGGCGAGGGAGTAAATGGTTCGGTAGCGAAATGGTAGAAGCAACGATCGCATGGATCTCGCTAAAACTCGCCACCGCAACCTTTACAAGACATGGAAGAGAATCGTCCCCGGTGGGGCGTCCGGACTTCAAATCCGGGTGGGGCAGCGAGGCTGTCCTGGGTGGGTTCGACTCCCATTCTCTTCCGCCACCAGCCAGATCCTTCCGCCACGGGGAAGCACGCCATGACGGATAAAGCGCTTCAAACCGATTTCGACGACTGGGTCACGGCGACCTATCGCGACACCGGCTCTTTCACGATGCTCTTCGTTCTCGTGCGGATTGGAGACAGCAGCGTCGATCTGCTGCGCTCGGCCTATCTGCATGTGATCGGCGATGAGCTGCGCTGGCCGGATATGATGAAGGTGTTCGAAGGCGCTGGCGTGCCCTGGTCCGGCGCCGTGTTCTTCCGTGCCGGACGTGAAGGCATCGTCAAGGATGACGAAGCCAAGGCGCGGCTGGGATCCTTGATCCGCAAGCTGCATGAAGACCGCTCGATCATCAGGGATGGCGAGTTCTTCAATGCCGATGGCCTCAGGCTCGCGATCGAGGAAGTCAGGCTTCACTGACCGCCTCGTTCACGCACCAACTCTGAAAATCAGCAGCCTGCAGCGGCGGGAACCGATTGGCCCTGCGCGGCCGGCGTCACCTTTTCCGGCACGCCCGCGAGGTCGATGCCGCGCGCCGTTGGCGGCTGCCAGGTCGGCGATGCGGCTGTGGCGCCCTGTGGGTTGGTGCCGATATAAGCGCCGCCCGTACCGCCACTCCAGCCGGTGGAGCCAGTGTTGCCCGGTGCCGTGCCGTCATCCGAATTGCGCTCGGGCGCGGTTGCCGGCTCCGCCTTGCCCGCGGCCTCGGTGCAGTTGGTCTTGTCGCCGGGGCGGCTGACATCGTTGGGCGTCTGAGCCCAAACCGGCGATGCGCTCAGAAGGCCGAGAGCTGCAACAGCCATCACGGAACGGCGAAGAACGGTCATATCGCGCATGAGAAACTCCTATTCGAGATCAACAACGAGGAGGCGGGTGCGCTTGTTCCCATGCCCGTTGTCGATCACGCGGAGACAGTGATCCCGGGCGAACCGGCATCGGCCTGGCCGATGATCGTGGCCAGCGGATAACCGGCCTGCCGGATCGTTTCCACCAGATCGTCCGCCTTGTCTGAAGCGCAGGCAACCAGCAATCCACCGGATGTCTGCGGGTCGGCCAAAAGCAGGCGCTGCCAGTCCGGCATGCCTTCGGGCAGGGTGATGTCGGCGCCGTAGCTGTCCCAGTTGCGATGCGAGGCGCCGGTGATGAAGCCGCCTTCCGCGAGCGATCGGGCGTGCTTCAAAAAGGGCAGGGCGTCCAGCGAAAGCGTGAGGCGCAGGTTGGATGCCTTTGCCATTTCGAGCCCGTGCCCGAGAACGCCGAAGCCGGTAACATCCGTCAGCGCATGCACGTCTGGATTGGCGGCAAGATCGGTGCCGATGCGGTTCAGAAGCGTGGTGGACGCCACCATCTCGTCATAGCAGCCGTCCGGCAGCGCGTTCTTTTTCAACGCGGAGGAATAGATGCCGATGCCGAGCCCCTTGGTCAGGATCAGCGCGTCGCCCGCTTTGGCATTGTCGTTGCGGCGCACCTGATCCGGGCGACAGATGCCGATCACGGCCAGGCCATAGATCGGCTCAACGGAATCGATCGAATGACCGCCGGCAACGGGAATGCCGGCCTCGGCACAGATCGAAGCGCCGCCTTCCAGGATCTTGCCGATCGTGGCCGGTTCAAGCTTGTTGATGGGCATGCCGACCAGCGCCAGCGCCATGATCGGCTTGCCGCCCATCGCATAGATGTCCGAAATCGCGTTGGTGGCGGCGATGCGGCCGAAATCGCGGGGATCATCGACGATCGGCATGAAGAAATCGGTGGTGGCGATCACGCAGGTGTTGTCGTCAACCTGCCAGACGGCGGCGTCATCGGCGGTTTCGTTGCCGACAAGGAGTTGTGAGAACGGTTGTGCAGCCGGTTGCGCGGCAAGGAGCTCGCGTAAAACAGCGGGCGCCAGCTTGCAGCCGCAGCCGCCGCCGTGAGCCAGATCCGTCAAGCGGGGCAAGGGACTATCCATGATGTCTCCTGGGGTCATCAAACCGGAAAGAGGGGTGTGAGACCGCTTTCCCGTCGAGGAAAATCCAGGCTTCGACATGGAGGCTGACCCACACGGGGCACATACCCCGAACATAGCATTTCGGTGGCGAGAAGAAAGGTGCCCTTGTGAAGCGGGGAAGGCGGTGCGGCTAATCTCCCGCCTTGGTGCCGCCGCCTCGGCCAAGCTCTCCAACTAACCGCCGCTTAACCACAGGGCCATCCAGCCGAACGGCGCTGCCGCCGAATTCATCCTTTGTAGTTGAAAAACCAGGCAGCGAGATATCCGGCCGATTGGGCCAGATTGACAAATGTCGAGTGATCTTCGAGAATTGTCGAGAGGTTGGCGGCACGTGTGTTGTGCTGCGGTAAGGTGCCGATATCTGCCACATAAGCAGGCACGGTTTGGGAGGCGCGTTTGAGGTCACTGCTGAAAGTTGAAGGATTGCGCAAATCCTTCGGTGGTGTTCATGCGCTGAAGAACGGCCAGTTCGACCTTGCGCCCGGCTCCGTTCATGCGCTGTGCGGCGGCAACGGCGCCGGCAAATCCACCTTCCTGTCGATCCTGATGGGCATTCACCGCCGTGACGGCGGCAAGATCTGGCGCAATGGCGAGCTGGTGGAGTTTTCCGGCCCGGCCGAAGCGCTGGCGTCGGGCATCGCCATCATCGAACAGGAACTCAGCCCCATTCCCTTTATGACGGTGGCCGAGAACATCTATCTCGGCCGTGAACCGCTGAAGCGTTTCGGCGGCATTGATTTTCGCGCCATGAATGCGGCGGCGCAGAAGCTGCTCGACGATCTCGAATTCGACATCCGCGCCGATCAGCCGATGGCGACCCTGTCGGTTGCCAAGATGCAGCTGGTGGAAATCGCCAAGGCGCTGTCGCATGACGCCGAAGTCATCTTCATGGACGAGCCCACGTCTGCGATCGGCGAGCGCGAGGCGCAGCATCTGTTTGCAGCTATCGAAACGCTGAAGGCGCAGGGGCGCGGCATTGTCTACGTGTCGCACCGCCTGTCGGAAATCTTCCAGATCGCCGACGCCTATACCGTGTTCCGCGATGGCGCTTATGTCTCAAGCGGCAACCTCGCCGATGTGGATCGCCCCGCGCTGATTTCCATGATCGTCGGCCGCGATCTCGGCGAAGAATACATCAAGACCAACGAGCCGACGGCTGAAGTCGGCCTCGAAGTGCAGCAGCTGCAAAGCCCGGCCAAGATCGAGGACATCTCGTTCCAGGTCCACAAGGGTGAGATCTTTGGCATCTACGGTTTGATGGGCTCGGGCCGCACCGAGATCTTCGACAGCCTGTTCGGCCTTGATCCCGATGCCACCGGCCGCATTCTGCTCGACGGCAAGGCCGTGGAGATCGACCAGCCGTCGGATGCGATGCAACAGGGCATCGCCTTTGTTACCGAAGACCGCAAGAAGACCGGCCTCAACCTCACCGATAGCGTGCGCGGCAATATCAGCCTCGCCAGCCTGCCCGAGATGAGCCCGACCTATGTGATGCGCGGGCGCGAGGAAGCGGCTGCGGCCAAGTCGATGATCGAGCGCTTCCACATCAAGGCTGCGCGCGACACGATGGCGGTGTCCGGCCTGTCGGGCGGCAACCAGCAGAAGGTCGTGCTCGGCAAGTGGTTCCTGCGCAATCCGCGCGTGCTTCTGCTCGATGAGCCGACGCGCGGCGTCGATGTCGGCGCAAAACGCGAAATCTACCGCATCATCTGCGATTACGCGGCGGCTGGCGGAACGGTTGTGATGATCTCGTCGGAAATCGACGAAGTGCTGGGCATGTCCGACCGCATCATGGTGATGCGCGGCGGCCGCTCGGCCGGCATCCTCGATCGCACCGAAGCCAACGCCCAGTCGCTGGTCCACCTTTCGACCTGATTGTTGCGGCCCATTGGGTCGCCAAGGGAAATAGATCTATGTCCGACACCAATGCGAATTCTTCGGGCGGCTGGCTGGGCTCCGACCGCCGCCGCCTTCTGATCCAGGAATACGGCATCTTCATCGCCTTCGTGATCCTGGTCGTGGTTCTGTCTTTCTCGAACCCGTACTTCCTGACGGCCGGCAACATTTCCAACGTCCTGCTGCAGACCTCGATCAACGGCGTGCTGGCGATCGGCATGACCTTCGTGATCCTGACGCGCGGCATCGATCTGTCGGTCGGCTCGGTGGTGGCGCTGGCAGGCATTGTCAGCGCGAGCTTTGCGACGACGTCCGCTTCGGCAGCCGTTGCCGGTGCGCCTTATCCGGTGTTCGTGCCGATCGCGGTGGGCCTGGCCGTTGGCGTGGCCTGCGGCGGCGTGGTGGGTGCGATCGTGTCGCGCTTTGCCGTACCGGCCTTCGTGGCGACGCTCGGCATGCTTTCGGCTGCCCGCGGCCTGACCCTGATCTATGGCAACGGCCGTCCTGTGCCGGCACTCGTTCCCGAGTTCCGCTGGATCGGCACGAGCAGCATCCTCGGCATTCCGCTGCCGGTGATCATCCTGGCCGTGGTATTTGCTGTCTCGTGGTGGGTGCTCACCCAGACGCGCTTTGGCCGCTACATCTATGCCGTCGGCGGCAATCCGCATGCAGCCAAGACCTCCGGCATCAACGTCACGCGCATTCGCTTCCTCGTTTACGTGATTTCCGGTGGTCTCGCCGGTCTGGCCGGCATGCTTCTGGCGGCGCGCACCGGTTCGGCGCTTCCGCAAGCCGGCATCGCCTACGAGCTTGACGCCATTGCAGCCGTGGTGATCGGCGGCACGAGCCTTGCCGGCGGCGTTGGCCGCGTCACCGGCACGTTGATCGGCGCGCTGATCATCGGCGTCATGAACAACGGCCTCGATCTCATGGGCATCCAGTCCTACTACCAGCAGATCCTCAAGGGTGCGCTGATCGTGGGCGCTGTGATGCTCGACCAGAAACGCAATCAGAACGCCTGATTGCGTGGCATAACTTGCCTCCGGCAATCGGGCCGGCGGCGACTACGACCAAGGGCCAATTCCGGCCCTTCAACTCTCCTAGGGAGGACTACCTATGAAGAAGTTTATGCTCACGCTCGCAATGGGCACGGCGCTGATGGCGTCGCCGGCTCTGGCGCAGGAAAAGCTGAAGATCGGCGCGACCGTTTACGGTCTCAATGCCGAGTTCATGCAGATCTGGACCTCCGCTCTGCAGCAGCATCCAGCCGTGAAGAACGGCGAAGTCGACATCACGATCTTCGACGGCCGTTACGACGCCCTGGTCCAGCAGGAGCAGGTCAACACGATGATCACGCAGCAGTATGACGCGATCCTGATCGTGCCGCTCGACGTCGAAGCCGCTGCCGCTCCGGTTCAGGCCGCTGTTGACGCCGGCATCCCGGTTGTGGGCTCCAACGCCCGCGTCAACTCCGAAGCGCTCACCGCCTATGTCGGTTCGAACGACGTGGAAGCCGGCGAACTGGAAGCCAAGGCCGTTCTCGATAAGATGGGCTGCAAGGGCAACGTCGTGATCCTCGAAGGTCCGATCGGCCAGTCCGGCCAGATCCAACGCCTCGAAGGCAACATGAAGGCTCTGGAAGCCTGCCCGGAGGTCAAGGTTCTCGAGCAGCAGACCGGCAACTGGTCGCGCGCTGAAGCCCAGACGCTGATGGAAAACTGGCTGACCTCGCATGCCGGCCAGATCAACGGTGTCATCGGCCAGAACGACGAAATGGCGCTCGGCGCGATCGAAGCCATCAAGTCGGCCGGCCTCAAGGTTGAAGACTTCGCGATCGCCGGCGTGGACGGCGTGACCGACGCCATCAACGCCGTGAAGGAAGGCCAGATGGCGTCCATCCTGCAGGATGCCAATGCACAGGCTCAAGGCGCGCTCGACGTCGCCATCAAGGCTGTGAAGAAGGACTACGAGCCGGAATCCGACATCTGGAAGCAGTATCCGCAGATGGAATGGAAGGACGGCACGGCCAAGGACTACCTCGTTCCTTGGACCCCGGTGACCACCGAAAACGCTGACAAGCTGCTCGAAGCCCGTTCGAAGCTCTAAGCCGAAACAAGGGAGCGGCCTTCTCCAAAGGGCCGCTCCTTCTTTCCTCGTTTCCCGCCAAGGACCTGAGTTCCATGACCGACACCGCGCCCCAGATCGACCTGAACTTTCCCTTGTCTGACCGGGTCGCATTGGTCACCGGCGCAGGCTCCGGCATTGGCGCAGCGATTGCTTCGGCACTTGCGGCCAAGGGCGCGCGCGTGGCGCTGCTCGATCTCAACGAAGGTGCCGCGCAAGCCCATGCCGACACCTTGGGCGGGGAAGCAAAGGCGTTCCGCTGCGATGTGTCCGATCCCGCTTCCGTGCAATCAGCCGTGCAAGCCGTGGTTGATGCCTTCGGGCAGATCGACATTGCCGTCAACAGCGCCGGCATCGTGGCGCTCGCGCCTGCAGAAGAGCTTTCGCTCGACGCGTGGGACAAGACCATCGCCATCAATCTGAAGGGCACGTTCCTTTTGTCCCAGGCTGTCGGGCGCGTCATGATCGCCGCCGGCACGAAGGGCCGCATCATCAATCTGGCGTCGCAGGCCGGCACCGTCGCCATCGACGAGCATGTCGCTTATTGCGCCTCCAAGTTCGGCGTCATCGGCCTGTCGAAGACGCTTGCCGCCGAATGGGGCAAGCACGGCATCACCGTGAACACGATCTCGCCCACCATCGTTTTGACCGAACTCGGCAAGCAGGCATGGGGCGGCCAGAAGGGCGAAGACGCCAAGAAGCGCATTCCCGCCGGCCGCTTCGCCTATCCGGAAGAAATCGCAGCCGCAGCCGTGTTCCTGGCGTCCGATGGCGCGCAGATGATCAACGGCGCCGATCTTCTGATCGACGGCGGCTACACCATCATCTGATCCAACCCTTTTCAGCACAGTTTATCTGCGTCGGAGTTCATCATGCAGCGTTTCATCAACAATCCGGATGATGTGGTCGACGACAGCGTCCGTGGCTTCGTCAAGGCGCACAAGGACCTCGTTCGCTTGTCGGAAAAGAACCGTCGCGTCGTTGTGTCCACCGCCGCTCCCGTGAAGGGCAAGGTCGGCGTCATCACCGGCGGCGGCTCGGGCCACGAGCCGGCTTTCGTCGGCTACACCGGCCGCAACATGCTGGACGCCGTTGCCATCGGCGAACTGTTTTCCTCGCCCACCGCAAAGAGCTTCCATGACGCGATCAAGGAAGCCGATGGCGGTGCCGGCGTCATCTGCTTGTACGGCAACTATGCCGGCGACAACATGAACGTGAAGATGGCGGTCAAGCTCGCCGCCAAGGACGGCATCGAAGTCGCCACCGTGGTCGCCAATGACGATGTCTGCTCGGCCGGTCCGGAAGAGCGCGATCGCCGTCGTGGCGTGGCCGGCGAAATCTTCATGTGGAAGATCGGCGGCGCCAAGGCCGCATCCGGTGCCAGCCTCGAGGAGGTCCGTGCCGTTTCGCAAAAGGCGATCGACAACTGCCGCTCGATCGGCGTTGGTCTCGGCCCCTGCACGCTGCCGGCCGTCGGCCATCCCAACTTCACCATCGAGCCTGGCACGATGGAAGTGGGTATCGGCCACCATGGCGAACCCGGCATCCGCGTCGAGCCGTTGAAGACGGCCGCCGAAGTCGCGCGCGACATGTGCAAGATCGTTCTGGACGACCACAACCTGGCCGAGGGCACGGAAGTCGCCGTTCTGGTTTCCGGCCTCGGCGCGACGCCGTTGAACGAACTCTACATCCTCAACGACACGATGGAAGAAGAGATCACTGCGCGCGGTCTCACCATCCATCGCACCTTTATCGGCAACTACTTCACCTCGCTTGAGATGGTGGGTGCAACCCTGACGGTTGTGGCGCTGGACGAGGAGCTGAAGAGCCTCCTCGACGCCGACGCCAGCTGCCCGGCAATGCTCTAGGATCGGACCATGAACATGCAGAGCTTCAGCAATTCCGCTTCGGGCGCGATCGTCACGCGCATGGCAGAGCGCATTGTCGAGAACCGCGCCTATCTCAGCGAGATCGACGGTAAGATCGGTGACGGCGACCACGGCGTGAACATGGCCAAGGGCTTCGGCATGGCTGCCGAGCGCCTGAAGGACGGCAATGCCGGCCTTGGCGAAGCCATGAACACGCTGGGCGATGTTCTGATGAGCGAGATCGGCGGCTCCATGGGCCCGCTCTACGGCATGATGTTCACCGAATTCTCGGAGGTCATCGAAGACAAGGAGCAGATCGATCCCGCAACCTTCTCGGCCATGTTGCACAAGGGCTTGGCTGGCATTCAGGAAGTCGGCTCGGCCAAGGTCGGCGACAAGACGCTGCTCGACACCTTCGTGCCGGCGCTGGAAGCCTTCGATGCCGCCAATGCCGACGGCAAGTCCTTTGGTGAAGCGCTCGACGCGTTTTCCGCCGCTGCCGAAAAGGGCAGGGACTCCACGATCGACATGGTGGCCAAGATCGGTCGCGCCAGCCGCTTGGGCGAACGCTCCCGCGGCGTGCTCGATGCGGGTGCCACGTCCTGCGCCATCATCCTGACCACCCTGGCCGAAGGCGCCAAGGAAAATCTGGCCGAACCGGCCTGAATGAACGGTTTTCCGATGCCGGTCCTTTCGTTTAAAGGGCCGGCATCTTACATGAGACCAACAGGGTCATCGCCCTCGTGTCGCCGTTCCGGCTGACGTGTTTGTTTCCAGATGCGAGACCGCAGCGGTCTCAACGGAGCTTCCATGACTGAAACCCGCTCTCTCGTGCTCGAACGCAAAGGCGAGCTCGCCCTGCGCGAAATCGACCTGCCGACAGAAGTCGGCGCAAACGACGTCAAGATCGCCATCCATACCGTGGGTGTCTGCGGCTCCGACGTTCATTACTACACCCACGGCAAGATCGGCCCCTTCGTCGTCAACGCGCCGATGGTGCTTGGCCATGAAGCCGCCGGCACGGTTGTGGAAGTCGGCTCGGGCGTGACCAACCTCAAGGTCGGCGACCGCGTCTGCATGGAACCCGGCATTCCCGACGCCAATTCCCGCGCATCGCGCCTCGGCATGTATAATGTCGATCCCGCCGTCGAATTCTGGGCCACCCCGCCGGTCCACGGCGTTTTGACTGCAAAGGTCGTTCACCCCGCCGCCTACACGTTCAAGCTGCCGGACAACGTGTCGTTTGCCGAAGGCGCGATGATCGAGCCTTTCGCCGTCGGACTCCAGGCCGCGCAGAAGGCCAGGATCGCACCGGGCGATGTCGGCGTCGTCGTCGGCGCCGGTCCCATCGGCATCATGATCGCGCTCGCTGCCCTCGCAGGCGGTTGCGCCACCGTGGTGATCGCCGATCTCTCTGCCGAGAAGCTCGCCATCGCTGCCCAGTATCCCGGCATCGTTCCGGTCGACATTCGCTCGCAAAACGTCAAGGAAGTCGTGGACGGCATCACCGAAGGCTGGGGCGCCGACGTGGTGTTCGAAGCCTCCGGTTCGCCGAAGGCCTGGGCCACGCTGCTCGATTATCTCCGCCCCGGCGGCTGCGTCGTCGTGGTCGGCATGCCGGTCGAACCGACCCCGGTCGACTGGTCGCTCGCTTCCACGAAGGAAGCACGTTTCGAGACCGTGTTCCGCTACGCCCACCAGTATCCCCGCGCGATCCAGATGATGGGTTCGGGCAAGGTCGACCTGAAGCCGCTGATCTCGGAAACCTATCCTTTCGAGAAGTCGATCGAAGCATTCGACCGCGCCGTTGAAGGCCGACCCACCGACGTCAAGATCCAGATCACGATGCCCTCCTGAGGGCATCGTCTCATCGACGGAGAAGAACCATGAAAATCGCAATCGCCGGTGACAGCGCCGGCGCTCCTCTCGCCAAGGCATTGGCTGAGCATCTGTCCGCCCGCTCCGACCTCGAAGTCTCGGAAGTCAGCACGCCCCCGGCCGGCTCGAGCGAATACTACGCCAACCTGTCCGAACGCGTCACCAGCGGCATCCTGGACGGCACCTATGACCGCGCCATCCTGTGCTGCGGCACCGGCATCGGCGTGTGCCTGTCCGCCAACAAGGTCCCCGGCATCCGTGCCGCCCAGACCCACGATGCTTACTCTGCGGAAAAGGCAGCGTCGTCCAACAATGCCCAGGTCATCACCATGGGTGCGCGCGTGATCGGAACCGAGCTCGCAAAGACCGTCGCGGAAGCCTATCTGGCCTCCAGCTTCGATCCGAACGGTCGCTCCGCCGACAACGTCAAGGCGATCGACGCGCTTGATGCAAAATACCACGGCAGCGCCGCTTAAAACGCTGATACTGCGCAGCCAAATGCGCAAAAGGCATGAAAGTGTTCGTGTCAAATCGCCAGATCAGCGTCTCCAAACGTGTCGGCCATTGCTCCTACGATGAGCAGGGCCGACACTGCGCCGGGATCGATATGCCCGATCGACCGCTCGCCGACCCGCGCTGCACGACCCCGGACCGCGATCATCGTGCGCGTCGATTCAGCCCCGTCGGACGCCGCCTGCCTGACGTAAGTCCATAATTCCGCAGGGTTTTCTCTGGTGGCTTGCTGCGCCGCTTCCGCTGCTGGAAGCCACACGTCCAGCATCGTCTTCTCGCCCCGGCTTCCCTTACCTCGCGCCGCAATACCGGACGCAATCCCCTCCAGCATCGCCGCTGGATCGACCGCGTCCAAACCATCCAAGTGCTTGGCAGCATTGAGAAATCCGCTCGCATAAAGCGGCCCGGTCGAAGCGCCCACCGCATCCAGAAACGCTCCCGCCGCCGTTCTGAACACGTCCGAAGGGCTCGCTTCCGCACCAAGCTTCGCCAGCGCCGATGTCACCGCCCGAAAGCCCAGCGACATCGTCATCCCATGATCCGCATCCGCAATCGCCCCGTCCAAATCCGACAAATGATCCCGCTGCGCATCGATCGCCATCGCCGCCTGGCTGAACATCCGAATGAGGCGCTTTGATCCTAGATCTTGCATGAAGTCTCTTTCGCAAGCGCAGGCATGCGCCTGTTAAGCTGTTGTTTTGGCGAGCTCTTTGACAATGGCTGCATGATCGTCATCCAACCCGGAAGAAGGGCGTGTCGCAGGGATGCGCCAGCAATTCGGCAAGTTCATCGTCGAGATGCATCACCGAAATCGACGCGCCGACCATGTCGAGCGAGGTGCAGTAATGCCCCACCCACCGCGCTTCAACGGTCAGCCCCTTGGTCTTCAAACGCTGCTCCACCCGCCGGTAAAGCACGTAAAGCTCCATCAGCGGCGTCGACCCGAAGGAATTGACCAAAACCGCCACTCGATCCCCGGATTGGCTCGGCATTTCCGTGAAGATCCGGTTCATCACCATATCCACCACGGCATCCGCCGATTGTATCGCCTCACGCGCCACACCCGGCTCGCCATGGATACCGACCCCGACTTCCATGTCCTGCGGGCCGATCGTGAAGTTGTAGCGCCGTGTCTGCGGCATGGAGCAGGGCTCGAGCGCAACGCCCATCGTATAGGTGTGCTGATTGGCTTTTCGCGCCACCCGCTCACAGGCATCGAGCAACCAGCCCTTGTCGCAGGCCGCACCTGCAACCTTGAAAATCAAGACGTTACCCGCCACACCCCGCCGCCCGTCGCGATCTTCGGCGCGTGACGAGGCGATATCATCCGTTGTCACAACCGTACGAACCGGAATGCCTTTTGCCTGAACGAGCTCGGCGGCCATCTCGAAATTCATCGTGTCGCCGGCATAGTTGCCATAGATGAACAACACGCCTTCGCCGCCCGAAACGGCCTGTGCGGCCTTGGCAATCGGATCGGGGGGAGGGGAGGAAAACACATTCCCAACCGCCACCGCATCAACCATGCCTTGCCCGACATAACCGAGGAAACAAGGCTCATGGCCCGAGCCGCCGCCCACCACCAGACCGACCTTGCCTTCATGCGGTGCTTCCAGCGCCATGAAAGCGCGCCGCGTACCGGGTACGGGCTCCAGATGGCCCGAATGAGCCCGCGAGGCGCCGTCCAGCATCTCGTCGACGATGTCGTCCGGGTTGTTCAAGAACTTCTTGACGTGCCGCCGCTGAACTTCGGCCGGTCTCCCAGGATCCGCTTGCGCCCGCTGCGTTGGGCGGTTGAGCTCCTTGGCACCATCGGCTTCCAGCAGCGCCTTTCCAGTAGCAGCATCGGTCACGAGAATATCGGCAAAACCGCCGCGCAACGTGCCGAGGATCGCCGGCACCTTGTCGATCCCGCCGGCAACGGCGATCCGCCGCTCGATCCCACGCAGATCGTCCAGCGAGATACCAAGGGTGCGATCATCCAGCGGCCCGCGCACGGCGCGCCCTTGAACGTCGATGAAACGCCCGGCAATCACCCCGACGGCATTCAGCGCCAGATAGGTTTGCAGAGGCGCATGATCGAAAAAGCCGCTGGAATGGATCGTGGAGTTGGGCCGCAACGATGATACGCCGAACAAGGCGCGGCTTGCCTGGCTGAGCGCCTCAAACTGCGACTGGATCAGCGGTTCGGCCATCAGCATGTCGCGCATGACGGACGACGATACGATGCTGGGCGCCGTGATCGGCACGCATTCGGCGTGAATGGCAGCCGCCAAACGCGCAGCGCAGATTTCCGGCGAGTCGGGCTGGCCGGTGGTGACGCTGCCCGTCGCCTGGACCACCCGAACATCCTGCAGGCCAGTCAAAGAGGTCGCCGCTGCCACCGACAGGATCGTTCGCCCCCAGCCCACCGCAATCGTATCGCCGGAGCGCACGAACTGCCGCAGCACCAGACTTCCAGCGGCACCCAGCCGGCCGATCAAGGAGGCGGCCGGTTCGGAGCTCGGCACCACAAGACAGTCATGCAGACCGAAGTGCCGCTTGAGCTCCTGCGCGATCGTCAGCGATGCCAGCCGCTGCGGGTCAAGCGTGATGTTGACGATGCCACGCTCGCGCGCATCGGCCAGGTAGGCGTTTACCGTCGCACGCGAGATCCCCATGGCCTCAGCGATTTCGCCCTGCGTCAGCCGGTCTTCGTAATAAAGCCAGCACGCCCAGACCTGCGGATCATCGCCGAACTTCAGGGGAATTACACGAGACCCGTTGAAAGCGGCGCTCCGCTCCGCCCGGTTCTTGGCCGCTATCAAACGCTCGGTCACGCCGTCATCTCGTCAACATCCTCCAGTCAGCGCCCACCTCCGCGCCTTGGCCTTGAGGATGGTTCAGGCCGATGCTGCGTGCAACCACCGTTTTCGTGGCATTGCGTTTAAGTACGCCCTGATGCGAACTCTCCCGATGGCACCAACCAATATCTTTCGAGATTATCTATCCCGCGAATGAGCGCGCTTGGTATGTGAGGACCAGGCAGTGTCTAAGTTTCGCGGCAGCTTAAGATAGGTCGCTCAACGAATTTCTAGATCCGACGCATTTTTGCAACGTTTGGCCGTCATCATGCTGTTTTAAGCGGATACGGGTACTTGCAGGCGGTGTAGAGTGATCTTTAAACCCGTTCTGCCAGATTAGCTTTGCTGAGGCTGCGACGCGTAGAGTCAACTTTTCATAGACATTTTCTCTGTATGTGGCATATGGGCCTTGAGCGAAGAACGCTGTGGGAATGGGTGAGACGATGATGGTTCGATTGATTGTTGCTGGTGCTTTGGCCGCCGGCATGTTCTCGACGGCAACCGGTGTTGCTCAGGCTCAACCTTCCGCATGCGGCTGCGCCGTCAGCGGGGCTCAGTCTGCTGCGCTCGGCACCATTCAGTCCTCGGAAGGGCGTGTTGTCATCGTGGGTGCCAAGGGGCCTCGTCAGGCTGTTGCTGGTCAGTCCATCTCGGCTGTTGATCGCGTTGCAACAAGCGTTAAGAGCGCGGCTGTTGTGGTTGCTGGTGGCTGCCAGGTTTCGCTGACTGGCGAACAGGAGCTGCGCTTCGAGCGTCAGGGCGAAAATCTCTGCGTTGCGGTGAATGATACAGCTGCGGTGAATGTGACTGGTCAGGTTCGCAACAGTGCGAACGGCGGTGTGCCTGGTGCTGCCGGCGGTGCTGGCTTCGCTGCTTACGCTGTGCCTGCCGCGGTTGCGGTTGCCATTGGTGGTGCTGCTATCGCTACGGCGACGTCAGACTCGGATAATCGCGTCAGCCAGTAAAGTTTGGCCGGACCATTCGTGGTCCGGTCTATTGTCGCTCTGGGCTTTTGTGAGGGGTAGGCAGGGTTTGTGATAGACCTGCATTCCCATATTCTTCCCGGTTGCGATGACGGGGCTGTCGATCTTGCCGCGGCCCTCGCGATGGCCAGGGTTGCAGTATCTGATGGCACGCGTATTCTGGCGTGCACTCCGCATATTCTACCGGGTCTTTATCGCAACGATACGGTCGGGATCGAGCATCGTGTTAAGGTGCTTCGGCAAGCGCTTTCCGACGAAGCGATTGATCTTCGGCTTGTGGTCGGTGCGGATGTGCATATTGCGCCTGACCTACTTCAGAAACTCACAGATAAAGTTGTTCCAACTCTGAATGGAACACGTTACTTTCTGCTCGAGCCGCCGCACCATGTTGTGCCGCCCAATTTCAACGCTTTCGTTGAGCGTTTGATCGACGCAGGCTACATTCCGGTTGTTACGCATCCGGAGCGGTTGACTTGGGTGGCGAAGCATTACGACTTGATTGAAGCTGTAGGTCGGGCTGGAGCCCTGATGCAGATTACCGCGGGTTCATTGACCGGGCAGTTCGGCACTCAAGCAAAAGCTTTGGCTGACCGCATGCTTGAAGAAGGACGCATCGATCTGATTGCAAGTGACGCGCACAACGTTTCAGGCCGGTCTCCGGTTCTTTCAGCAGCTTATTCGATTGTCGAAGAAAAGGTTGGTGCTGAGACCGCTCGCAACCTCTTCGTGGAAACGCCAGCGCGCATCCTGCGCAATGCTGACATCAGAGCGGTAGGCATGGACGTAGCGCAAAGCGTCAAAAGAGAAGCAGAAACGAAGAGCCGGACAAGCAGGTTCTGGCGAATGTTGCAGGGTCGTTGATCATGTCGGTTTGTAAGGCTTTGCGCATCGCTGTTGTGTTCGCTGTGTCGGGCTTCATCGCGGCGTGCAACACATCGTCCCCGTCTGATATCGGTATGTCACAAGGTGCTTCCGGAACGGCAAGCTATGCATCGGCGACGCTGCCGGGCGATGCAGATCTGCGACAGGTCGCAGAATTGCCCGCGCCTCCCGATACGGCTGGCGGAACGGAAGTCCCGATTGCGCCCTCGGACACGCTCGACGTGTTCGTGTTTCAGGTCTCCGACCTGTCGCGAACCGTGCAGGTCGATCCAAGCGGCAACATCAACTTGCCGTTGATCGGCAACGTTCAGGCTGCGGGCAAGCCGGTGCGTGTGCTGGAACAGGAAATCACGCGTGCTTATGCACGAAACTATCTGCAGAACCCTCAGGTTAGCGTGACAGTGAAGGAATCATCCGCGCGACGGGTCACGATCGACGGCGAGGTCAACAAGGCCGGCGTGTATCAGCTGCCGCCCACTGCATCTTTGATCGATGCGATTGCGCTCGGCGGTGGTTTCAGCCGAATTGCTGATACGGGCAAGGTTTATGTTTTCCGTCAGGTAGGCAACCAGAAACTGGTTGCGCTTTACGACGTCTCGCAGATCCGGTCGGGTAAGCGAGCTAACCCACGCATCTACGGCGGCGATGTCGTCGTTGTTTTCTCGTCATCCAGCAAGATTGCCTTCCAGAACCTTAAAGAAGCGCTCGGTCTTGCAAGTTCCGCCAGCCGTATCGGTGTAGGCTTGTAAGTCGGAGAGTAGTTAGACAATTATGCTTGACCGGCCTCTACCTCACTCGCCACGTGCACTCCAGGCGGCTCCGGGCGGAGCTATGCGCCAGGACCTCTCTCCTTACGAATACGGCTATGGTCGATATCAAGAGGTCGACGAGCGTGACGCGTTCAACCCCTTGCATATCTTTTTCTATGTGCTGCAATATCGCTGGCTTATTGCAAGTCTCTTAGCGATTGGTCTCGTGCTCGGCTTCGCAATCACTATGATGCAGACACCGAAATACGAGGCGTTGGCCCGACTGGAGGTCATGACGCCTTCTGCGCGTGTTTTCCAAGAAATGGAGATGGTGGCGGAAGCATCGGATGTACGTGCATTTCTTACCGCACGTGAACGCCTGAAAAGCCGAGCTATTGCGCAACGCGTTGTGCTTGGCCTCGGGCTTTCCGAACAGGCCGCTTTCCTGTTCCCGTCTCCAGACTTCGCGCCGGCTAATATCGTTCGCCGTGCTTTCGGCATGCGTTTTTCAGAGGACATGTCAGACTATAGTCCGGAACAGCGTGAAGAGATCGCAATTCGGCGGGTCATGAACAATCTCTCAGTTGATCTGCTCGCCAACACAAGCCTTCTGACAATCTCTTTCCGTGATCAAAGTCCGGTTACTGCTCAAGAAGTCGCTAATCGCGTTGCGCAGAGCTATATTGACTCACGAGTCGATCAGACTGGCGAAACGTCTGAGCTTGCTAGGCAGTTCATTCAGGATCAGGTGCTGCAGGTAAAAGAAAGGTTGCAGAAGTCTGAAGAAGCCTTGGTTGCTTATGCCAAGGAAGCCGGAATCACGATGACTGGCACAGACATATCGTTGATCGATACAAGCATTCAGGCCATCAATGCTGCACAGTCTAAGGCCGTCGAAGAGCGGTTGAACTATCAGCGGTTAGTACAACAAATTGACCAAGGACGGGGCGGCAGCCTCGAACAGGTGCTATCCAGCGAAGGCTTGCAGAAGCTTCGCTCCGAAATCGCCGGACTGTCCGCTGAGTATCAGCAGAAGCTAGGTACATTCAAACCGGGTTTTCCGGAAATGCAGCAGCTTCAGGCTCAGATCAGTGAGCTACGTAAGCAGTATGAGAATGGCGTCGCAGTTGTCACAGATGGCGTTCGATTAAAGCTTCAAGAGGCGCAGTCCCGGGAGGCTGATCTCGCTCAGAAGCTTACTGAACTTCAGGCTGAACAGGTTGCATACCAAGACAAGAATATTCAGTACACGATCCTCAAGCGCGAGGTGGATTCCAACCGCAGCCAGTACGAGAGCTTGATCGGCAAACTGAACGATGTCGGTGTGGCAACTGAGTTGCGCCAACAGAATGCCTCCATCGTTGATTTGGCGCCATTGCCGCAATCGCCGGTCTGGCCTCGGCTGCCAATCAACCTCGCGCTTGCCTTGGCTTTGTCGGCTGCCTTGGCCGCCGCTGTGATCTACGTTTTGGAAATGCTGAACAACACCTTCGTCAATCCTGAGCAACTGGAGAAGGAGCTTGGGCTGCCGGTGATGGGTATCCTGCCGCAGGTCAAGCCCGCAGAACTGGCGGCCAGTGCCACGGACCCGACGTCCGGATTGTCGGAAGCCTATCGTAGCCTGCGAACCGCCATCCAGTTTGCGGGATCTGAAGGTGCTCCAAAGATTTTGATGGTGACCTCCGCCGAACCGGCGGAAGGCAAGTCGACTACGGTTTACAAGCTGGCGCGCGACTTCGGCGTTCTTGGATCGAAGGTGATCGTGGTGGATGCGGATCTACGCAAGCCGGCAGTTCACCGTCAGTTCGGCCTCGACAACACGGTTGGCCTGAGCAACGTTCTCACCAACACCGTTTCCAAGGATAAGCTTCCGCAAGTGATCCGCCGCACCAGCGCGGAGAATGTTTGGACGATTACCTCAGGTACGATCCCGCCAAATCCTGCCGATCTCCTGTCCTCACAGCGCATGGCCTTGCTTATCGGCCATCTCGCCGAACGTTTCGACTTCGTGATCATCGACTCGCCTCCGGTAATCGGCCTGTCTGACGCGCCGATCCTTGGCCGTTTGGCACGCGGCACGCTGCTGGTGGTGTCTTCCAACCAGGTCACCCGCAAGGCTGCCTCCTTGGCACTAAAGCGCCTGCGCGCATCGGGTGCTCATGTGATCGGCGCGGCTATGTCAAAGTTCAGCGTCGGAAAATACGATTACAAATATGCTTACAGCTACATGAACAACCAATACTACTCCTATGGCGGTGATGCTGCGCAATTAGAGGGACCTCATGACCAGCAGAGCGGTGCCGATGGTTCCGATGTCCACGTCTCGTCGGGCGGTGGCCTGCGTCGTCGCCTGCGCGCTGTTGCTGATCGTCTGTCAGGGCGCTCTCGGCAGACTGCTACAGGGTGAGCCGGACGCGGCTGTCGGGATTGATCCGCTAAACGTCGATGCCCGTGTGGCAGCGATTACGGCTGCTCTCAACCAGAACCCGACAGACGCTGCTGTATTAGCGGATCTTGAGACAGAAGTTCGCAATGCGATCACGCGCGACCCTGTTGATGCACGCTTGCGTGCACTGCTGGGCGAAGCGGAACTGCGTCGTGATGAGCCGGCAATGGCCGAAACGCAGTTCCTGGCCGCCCACAGTATTTCGAAGACCGAAAAGCTGGCGTTACGACGCCTGATTGCCGCGTCGCTTATCAAGGGGCAGACGGCGGAAGCGGTTCGCTATATCGATCTATTTGTGCGCCGATGGCGTGACCAATTCCAAGATGCAGCTGCAATCCTCGCACCGCTTCTGCAGGATCAGGCCGCATATGCAGAATTGTTGACGACGCTTCAGTCAAACCCGCCGTGGCGTGGTGCGCTAGTCCGATCCTTGGCCACCAGCGACGATGGACTTTCTTTGGCTAATCGGCTCGTGCTGGATCTAAGCACAAGCAATGCGCCCGCCACGCAGGTTGAACTACGAACCGTCTTGAGCGCGCTTGTGCGTGCCGGCGAATACCAGACTGCACATCGCCTCTTCCTCTTCACCTTGTCCGATGAAGACTGGAACCGGGCAGGGTTGGTGTTCAACGCTGGCTTTGCGCCGAGCACCACGTCGATACCCTTCGAGTGGGTCTACCGAAACACGGCAGCGGCCTATCTCGAAAGCTCGTCGGTAACACCGCAAGACGGAATGAACGTTCGTTTCCTCGACAAACCGGCTCGTGAGGTCGAACTGCGTCAAACGCTGGTTCTGGAACCAGGCCGCTATCGCTTGAAGGTCAATGCATCGGGCGCGCTACTCAAGGCACCGAAAGGGCTTTTCTGGAGGCTGCGGTGTTTGAAGCCGGGTAAAGAGATCACCCGCTTGGACGTGGACGAGGGCACGTATCGCAACAAGGAGACTGCGGTTGAGTTCAGCGTCGCCGACTGCCCAGCTCAAAGTCTGGAACTGCGCTCAGGCTTGACCATCGACAGCTGGCTGTATCGCTATTCTGGCCGGGTAACATTTCACAACGTTTCCATTGAGCAGCTTCCATGAGGCGTACCAGCAGAAACAACGTGCACAAATACCTCATAGGAACGGCAATGACCCTGTCCCTCCTTTTGGGGGGAGGAACGGAAGCGGGCCTTTGGTCGGATTCGGTGTTACAAATCTGCATTCTGCTCGCCGTGACGCCTGTTTTGATCGCACCGGAGGGTGCTCCGCTCGACCGTTCCGCTCTCGTGGTCGTCGGCCTCATCATGCTTGCGCCGCTTGTGCAGCTTCTTCCATTACCGGCGGGCATCGTCGAGTGGCTGCGGATAGCGCCCTTCAAACAGCCTGAAGGCTCGTCGGTAACATGGCTGACGATTACCACGGGTGTCGGCAGCACACTCCTGTCCTTCAGCTATGTGGCCGTGCTGGGGCTTCTTTTCCTCGCCATCATGCGGCTGCCTGGGGCGTTCGTGCACGCGCTTCTGCCTTTCATGCTCCTGGGCGTGGCCTGCAACGCAGCGTTCGTTTTCGTGCAATATTCGGCGTCCAGCCGGCAGGTGATCGATGGGGTTCTACCATTCTCGATTTATTCGGGACTGTTTGCGAACCGCAATCACCTAGCCTCCCTCCTTTATCTTACCCTGCCGTTCCTTGTTTATTTTGCCACCTTCAAGAATCGCGGGCTTGCAGCCGGGCTGGCGATTGTTCTGACCTTGCTGATCCTGCTGGCTGCAGGATCACGCGCCGGCGCGATCATCGGTGCTGCAGCCGTAATCTCTGCAATCGTGTTCCTCAGGGCACAATCGCGCTCGAGTGTCGCCGCTGTGCTCGGCACGTTGGTGGTTCTCGGCGTTTACGCCATGGGAACGTGGACGATTGTCGAGCAGAAAGAACTGGACGTTGTGTTCGGCCGCTGGGAGTTCCTGCGCACGACGCTTGAAGGGATCAGGCAAAATTGGCTGTTGGGCGTAGGATACGGCACTTTCCCGCGCGCCTACCAGGTCTATGAAGACGCGAGCATGATCTTTGGCAGCTTCGTGAACCACGCGCATAATGAGTACACCGAGCTTGTCTTCGAAGGCGGCATCGTGGCTGCCGTCCTGATCGTCGCCTACTGCCTGCTGCTTGTTAGGCAAGGCGCGCTGATCCGCTTCAATCAGTTCCAGAAGGCGGCTTTTCTCGGCATCGTCTTCCTGCTCATCCATTCGGCTGTAGATTACCCACTGCGAACCATGGCGCTGGCCGTGACCTTCGTCTGGCTCAACGCTGTTATTTTCCACGCGGACTTCAGGCGACCCACATCGTCAAGCGCTCGTATGATGATGGTTCGGCACAATGGACGAAAGATGAAGGTACCTACACAATCAGTCTAGTCTTCCACCAGCTGCCTTATGATGCTGATGCATCTAGGAAAATGGGTAGAAGCTGTAGGGTACCCAAGACTTAGCATTAGCTGCGAAATTGAGCCAGACGAACTGCACCGCAGCTGAGTAGACAATCACAAGTACAACCACTAAGCTCACTTTCCCACGAACGGGAAACGCTTCCGGCAATCGTGAGAACACAAAGAGCTGGATGGGTATGACGTAAAGTGCCAACCTGTCCACAGCAGTTGAAGAAGGCGAAACAAACAAGAAAACGACAAACGCTAAAGCGAGGAGGGCCATGTTAGTCCACACCCGCCTCTCTTCAGGGGAAAGCTGAAAACGGCGTCGAAAGACTAAAAAAATGCTCGCAGGAAGAGCGTTCATCGCGACGCGAATTGCGGCGCCTTGAGACTGATACTCCCTGGTTATGTAGCCATACATGAGGCGGTCAACACTATCCTCAAGGAACAGGTAGTAAAGAAGGGCTGTTGCTCCAGCAATCCAGGCAGCTGTCCACACCCGCCCGCGATCGCTCGATAAAGCAGCGAGTGGAACAAGCATTACAGCGGATTTATGGAATGTAGCCGCTAAGGCGATCCAAAAAACAAATTTGACAACCGACTTATCGCGAGTAAAAGCGCGTAGAGCGAGCATGGCCAAGCCGATGGCGACGCCTTGCCTAGTATAGCCCATGGCAACGACGATCACCAGATATGGAACAGCAACCAAGAGGGCCAGCCAAGGTCGTGGCTGCGCTCTGGCAAATGCCACCAATCCGATAGAGAATAAAGCGGCACAGGCTAGGTTCACAAACCATATGCCGACGCCCCAGTGCGCAGCCATCCAATTAAATAAAATGTAACCGGGATCGCTGCTAGAAACGGCTTCGTATAAACTATATTCTGCAGATCTATAATAATAACCTAAGTAATTAGTCCAATCCCCACCCACATTGTATCTGAGGCCGATAAAAACAGAGAGCAGAAAAACAAAAGGACCCAGTCCGGGATAATGCTGAAAACGATTCTTACCTAAGGCTGCTTCTTGAAATGCTGCCCATGCCGGTACTAGGAGAAGAAGCCAGTAAGGTAACAATCAGCACTCCAATTACACTTTACATGGTTAAGCAAAGCTAAGCACATGTATGAAGATTATCGATATAGGCGAGCGTTGGCTAATTTGAGTTGCAAAGTCGTTGGTGAAATCCCGGATATGTAGTTAAATCCTCCGGGAAGCAACTAGCTGGCGCGCAGGAATACCTGCAATCAGTAGGCCGGGGTCTTCAAAGCTTTTATTCACAACCGAATTTGCACCGATGGTACAATTCGAACCGATTGTGACTGGGCCATATATCTTGGCACCAGGGCCTATATAAACGTTGTCTCCAATGCGAGGGCAGTGATGATCAACTTCACTAGGATCAACAAACTTTCCAGAGCCCCCTATGTGCACACCCATGTGGATCCGGCAGTTTTTTCCAATGCGTGTGGCAGGATTGATGATGAGAAGGCCATGATGGATGATAGCCACACCAGGACCGAATACATTCGGGCCAAGGCTGAAGCCGAGTTTATAAGATAGGCGCCTGAACCACAATAGAAGAGGAATGTAAATGACTATCGATTTCCTCGTATTTAAGCAGTATTCCAAAAGGCGCATAACAAGTGTAAATCGTAAAACAGGATTGGTTATGCAGTTTCTTAAGCTCAGACGTTTCCCGCTGCTTTGAAAGTCAGCGGAAATATAGCTCTTTAGGTCGTAGATGTTCTTTATCATAGCAAGCCAAGGAGAAGAGTGAGATTCTGATGTTCAATAATGCTCCCTCTATGATATGCTACCTAGGATGTGCCTCGAGCGCTGGACGACGTCATCGCGATAAAACGATATGTTCCTCCATGTATCTACGGCAGACTCGCTGATAAGTCGTGCTTGATTTGGGTTGCCCAGCAGGTCACGTATAGAAGCAACGGTAGCGGCATCATCGTGAATAATGAGCGAATTGATACGATCGGTGCAATAATTTGCGATCTCTCCCACCGCTGTGACGACGGGAATGAGACCAAGTTGCATTGCCTCCACCACGGACATCGCCATGCCCTCGTGCGTACTGGTTTGAAGGTAGAAGTGAGAAGAGGCTGCAATTTGAGTGATTTCTTCGTGGTCCAGTGGACCATGCATGGTGACATGGTCTTGGAGACCGAGGGAGTTGATGCATTCCTTGATAAGCGTTCCTTCTCCGCCATCCGGCCCTATTATAGCAAAGTGGGCCTGATCATCTATCAAGCGTATCTGCTCAAAGAGCTGAATGGCTCTTCTTACATTTTTTTGAGTTCGCAGCCTTCCCCAGAAAATGAACCGCGGCTGAATGGGGGGGGCGAATTTGGGCGCTTCTTTTCTCTAATAGGAACGATATCACCCTACTCTTTGCCCGCAACTGGCCCAGACAACGTGCGGATTGTGTCGCTTTGCTGTCAGTCCAAATTTCATCAGCTAGTACCATGCCAATGTGGTTTAGCACACGATCTACCCGGTGAGCTGTGTGTGCGTTATGAAGAAAGATCACCGTTCTAAGAGATGGCTTCAACAACTTGCAAATGATCATGACGAGCACACTTCGCCAAAGCGATGCGATCAGCAGGTCAGGTTTCTCCCGTAGTACGAATCGTATCGCCGCAATGTATACGTTAGGGTATATCAACGATGCTGCGGGTCCGTAAAAATCATCAGGATTAGAGCTGCGGCGTTGGCCCGAGAACAGAAAATATTTTTGGACTAAAAGGTCACCGTGCGCACCCGACACTAACGAGTGCGCAGCGATCTCAGCCCCTCCGATATCGTCAGATGGAAGGAGATGTAGTAGTCTATTTGCCGATCTGGAGACGCTCACATTCACGTCCTTTTAGAAAAGGTCGCTGGTTGGCGTACCGAATGTCCGCGCGCCAAAGAACGCATCTGAAGCCCTTGAGATATGGCTCTCCCACCCGAAACCCTGTGCTCGCCGCATTGCGTTCTCAGACATTGCAGGAAGATCGCTCCTTTTTTGCCAGAGATCATCCAGACACGCCGTTAGAGATTGAACGTCGCGTTCCCGTGCGAACATCGCAAAACCTTCGTCGGTAACGTTGCGGTAAATCGGGTTGTCCCAGACGATCTGTGGCTTTCCCGCAGCCATCTGTTCCAGCAGGGCGTTGGAAACGCCACCACCCATAAAGTCACCGGTTCCATAGGTTAGGTTTACGCAGACATCAACGGTTTTAAGGAAGCTCGGCAAAGAAGCGTTAGGAAGTGGTGGCAGGTACTCAATTGCGCAGCTTGGTTCCAGAAAACCGAGCTGCTTTTTGACGTTTTCCGTACAGGGTCCCAAGACGGTGAAACGGAACTTCTGAGATGCCGAATCTGGGTTCTGAAGCATATTTGCGGCCGCAACAAACTCGCGTATCCCTTTTATGTCTGTAACGCGCCCTATGAACGACACGTGAAGTGGTCCGCCGCTGTAAACCTTTTTCGCTTCGCCCCAACGTCGAACATCAACAGCATTCGCGATGACAAGTACATCTTCACGGTAGTTTCGGTAGAATGCGGCAGTATCATCGCCATTCGCAATGACTATATCGAACCGCCTTACCAGATGCTTTTCGATAAAGGCTGCGGGCGCACGAAGTATGCGAGGAATGCGGTTCGCCTTCTCCCTGAGATAAACGGTTCGAACCCAGAGCACCGATCTCGACCTGCGGCGGAAAATTAGGTTAGCCAGCACTACCGGAAGAGCCTCAGAAAGGCCGCCGATCGCTACGACGACATCAAAGTCTCGGCTACGCTTAGCTCCATAGATATACCCGGCTGAGAAAAGAAAAGGCCATGGAATATAGCGAGGCCACGGCCAAACAGATTCTACAGACAGTGCTGGGCCTGTTTTCAGCACCAGATCATCTTTGAGAGGTGCAATAGAAGCGACTTCAATGGTGGCATTCTGAGAATTCAGGAAATGAGGCACGAACTGGCTTATCCAAGTCTCGCGTCCGCCACCCGACGATGAGAGAGTAGAAAGCATTACGAGTTGAACTTTCTTCACTCTAAAATCCGTGATGTAATGAGTATATCAACAGGCTATAAGCCGACAAGCCGAACAACAATCCAAAGATTGCTCTGCCAATGTTTGCGCGCAGACTTATCCCCGCGGAATATATTACGACTATCAGGTACATCGCGTAGAATAGGGTTGATCCAGCGATATACCCTGCAACGAGGTATCCATTCGACAATCGAAGTGCGACCAATAGGGGAAGCACGCGCAATAGCAGACCCGCAACGTGCAGCGCCATAGCCCAATGTTGCCGTCTGGTGACGTGCAGGGCCAGAGAGATCGGCGTCGCAAGAAACTGCAACACCATCCAAGGCACCATCCAAGAAATGATTTCACCTGATCGTTGCCATTCAGGTCCGAAGACCAAGGGAAAGACAAAGGGCGCGACAATGCCGGCGACGATCAGGGGGGCGACGCCGATCTGCGCCAGGCGGCCGAGCATGGAAAGGGTGAACTCCGCAAGCCGTCCTTCTTTCAGGGCTTCCGGCGCGCGCGAGACGTAGACTTGGGCGATCGACGATCCCAGAAGCGCCATCGGCGCCGTCATGACCTGCTGGGCCAGGAGGAGATACCCCGCTTCGTTGCCAGCCAGCCCGGCGATCATGAGGATCGGGATCTGGAGACCGGCGATGTTCGCAAGGGCCTCGGGCACGGAATAAAGGGGAAAGCGCCGGTATTTGCCGAAGACGGACAGAAGGCCCGAACGGCTCACGCCAACCAACACGGCGCGGTCGCGGCGCGATGTTTCGACCAGCAGGCGGGTGTTGCCGGCACCATTGTTGAGCATGTTGCCGAGCAGCAGCCCCAAGGGAGCAAATCCTGCCCAGCCCAGCGCCAACATCGCTCCCACGCCCGTAGCCGCCTGAGTGATGCGGGTGACGGCTATCGTGCCAAAGCGCCGCAGTCGCGTCGCCCAGAACTGAAGGGCCGAATAGCTCGCAGCAAGGAAGATCCCGACCGGAACCAGCCACAGCCAGTGCGCCAGGGCCGGTTTCGACAGAGCCTGCGCTGCGAGGTCCGGAATGGTCACGGCGACGATCATCAGCACCGCAGCAATCGTTGCGGCAATCGTGAGCGCAAGCACCAGGAGATGGGCGGCATCCGCTTCGTTTTCGGCGACTGGAATGGCAACGTCAAAGCGCAGACAAGCGATCACTCCGCCCATGCTGACGAGGCTGAGATAAACGGCCAAAAGCGCGAAATCATCCGGGGAATAAAGCCGGGTGACAATCGGCATGGCTAAAAGGGCGATCAGTCGGCCGCCTGCGGTTCCCGACACAAGGCGCAGGACATCACCGAGGATGCCGTTGCCGTTCAGCGCGGCCAGGCGCGTCCTGACTGTCATCCAACCAAGCTGCCGATGACGCCGATCACGCGGCCGCTTCTTCTTGCGTGAGCTTACCGCCCTGCAAACGATAGCGATCACCCGTGTGCGGACACTGCGTTTCGGCATTGCCCTCCATCGGCAGATCCAACCGCTCGCCGAATGCGCTCATCCAGCCGATCTGTCGCGCGGGCACGCCTACCATCAGGGCGAAATCAGGTACGTCGCGGCTGACAACCGCGCCTGCGCCGATGAAGGCGAATTGTCCGATCGTTGCGCCGCACACAATCGTGCAATTGGCGCCAAGGGTCGCGCCGCGCTTCACGAGCGTGTCGCGGTATTCGTTCTTGCGCTCAACCAGCGCGCGGGGGTTGTGCACATTGGTGAACACCATGGAGGGGCCGCAGAACACGCCTTCTTCGAGCGTCACATTATCGTAAAGCGAGACGTTGTTCTGGATCTTGCACCGGTCGCCGATCACAACCTTGTTGCCGACGAAGACGTTTTGACCGAGCGAAACGCCGCTGCCGATGCGCGCGCCGCCGCAAACATGCGCGAAATGCCAGACGCGGCTGCCGTCGCCGATCTCGGCGCCTTCATCGACAATTGCGCTGGGATGAATCGAGGCGGTCATCAACGGAGGTTCCGCATGAAGGGGTGCTGTTCGCCAGCTGTGGTGATCTCAGCGGAGCGGATATGGGCAACGGTCTCGATCGCAACCCGGTTTTCTTCCAACCCGAAGCCGCGTCCGGCTAAGATTTCTTCATAACTGCGCGTATGAAGATCGGTGAAACCGTCCGAGAACTCGATGCTCTCTCCATCGGCAAGAATAGCGCGGTAGGTGCGCTTGCCCTTCGAACGCTCTTCTTCGGGGATGTCGTTGACATCGACCGAAAGGAACCAACGCACCCGAGCGCGCTCATATTCGAGAAAGCCGGATGCTTTCGTTTCATCATGAAGATGAACGATGTTCTCCTGAAGCCCCCCGAAGGCGAAATGCAGCATATCATAGAAGTGCACGCCGATATTGGTTGCGATGCCGCCGGATTTGCGGTCCTCGCCCTTCCAGCTCTGGAGGTACCATTTGCCGCGCGACGTGATGTAGGTGAGATCGACCTCGACCTTGCGGTCGTGGGGCGCGTTTTGCACCTGCTCGCGTAGGGCTATGATGGCCGGATGCAGGCGCAGCTGCAGGATTGTGTTAATCTTGCGGCCAGTGTCGCGCTCGATTTCCGCCAAGCCATCGATGTTCCACGGATTGAGCACCAGCGGCTTCTCGCAGATCACATCTGCGCCGGAGCGCATGCCGAAGCGCATATGGCTGTCATGCAGGTAGTTCGGCGAGCAGATCGAGACGTAGTCGATGCCTTTGTTCTGCCGGCGGAGTTTGTCAACATGACGATCAAAGCGCTCGAATTCGGTGAAGAAGTCGGCTTCGGGAAAATGGCTGTCGATCACGCCAACGGAGTCGTTGGGGTCAAAAGCAGCAACCAGATCGTTACCCGTATCGCGAATGGCTTTCATGTGTCGCGGCGCGATGTAGCCCGCAGCACCAATCAAGGCGAAGGATTTCATGCGCTCTTCCTGTGTCAAAGCCGCAAGTCCGCCGCACCGAGTGGCAGAACGTGCTTTAAATCGTAAAGGACATGTTCGTCCGAGCCCAGCGCGCGGATGCCGTCTGATCCCATGGCAGCAAACTCCCGATGCGCCACCGCCAGGATCACCCCGTCATAGCTCTGCGGCTCAGGCTTGGTGATCAGGTCGATGCCATACTCATGCTTGGCTTCCTCCGCATCCACCCACGGATCGTAAACATCCACCGCAATGTTGAACTCTTCCAACTCGGCGACGACATCCACCACGCGTGTATTGCGAAGATCCGGGCAGTTTTCCTTGAAGGTTAGTCCCAGCACAAGCACGCGGGCGCCGTTGACCTGGATGCGGCGCTTGAGCATGGCCTTGACCATCTGATTGGCGACGTAAGCGCCCATGCCGTCGTTGATGCGGCGGCCGGCGAGGATCACTTGGGGGTGGTAGCCGAGCGCTTCGGCCTTGTGCGTGAGATAATAGGGATCGACGCCAATGCAGTGGCCGCCAACCAGGCCGGGGCGGAAGGGAAGAAAGTTCCACTTGGTGCCGGCGGCCTTCAGCACGGCTTCCGTGTCGATGCCCATGCGGTTGAAGATGATGGCGAGTTCGTTGATCAACGCGATGTTGAGGTCGCGTTGGGTGTTCTCGATGACCTTGGCCGCCTCCGCGACGCGAATCGAATCCGCCTTGTAGGTGCCCGCCTCGATGATGGAGCCGTAAAGCGCGTCGACCAGATCAGCGACCTCAGGCGTAGATCCTGATGTAACCTTGCGGATCGTGGTGAGACGGTGCGCCTTGTCGCCGGGGTTGATGCGTTCGGGCGAATAACCGGCAAAGAAGTCTTCGTTGAACTTGAGGCCAGACAGACGTTCCAGAACCGGAACGCAGTCGTCTTCAGTGGCGCCGGGATAAACGGTGGATTCGTAGATAACGATATCACCACGCTTGAGAACGCGCCCAAGCGTTTCCGAAGCCTTGATCAGGGGCGTGAGGTCGGGGCGTTTGCTGTCGTCGATCGGGGTCGGAACGGTGACGATATAGATTTGTGCAGCGGCGAGCTCCGTTGGATCGGCGGTGAAGCTCAGATGCTTGGCTTCGGCCAGCTCTTCCGGCGATGTCTCGAGCGTATGATCGGTGCCGCCCTTCAACTCAGCGATGCGCGCCTGATTGATGTCGAAACCGAGTACCTTGCGGTGCTTGCCGAATTCAACCGCCAAGGGAAGGCCGACATAGCCGAGGCCGATCACGGCAAGCGTGGCGTCATCCTTGGGCAGCATGGGCGAGCGCTCACTCATTTCTGATAATAGTCCCTGAACCAGGCCACGAAGCGCGCGATGCCTTCGCGGAAATCGGTTTGTGGGCGGTAGCCTGTCAGGCGTTGCAGAAGATCAGCATCGGCCCAGGTTGCCGGCACGTCGCCCATCTGCATGTCCATGGTGTTGCGCACCGCCTTCTTGCCGAGGCAGTCTTCGATCGCGTCGATGAAATCGAGCAGCTTGACCTTGTCGGAGTTGCCGATGTTGACGATGCGAAAGGGCGCGACGGGCGACAGGCTGTCGCCTTGTACGATCGCGTTTTTCGAGGCGGGCCGCACCGGTGGAGCATCGATCAGGAGGCGGATGGCGCGCACGAGATCGTCGACATAGGTGAAGTCGCGATACATGTCGCCGTGATTGTAGATGTCGATCGGGCGATCATCCAGAATCGCATCCACGAACTTGTAAAGCGCGAGATCCGGTCGCCCCCAGGTTCCGTAAACCGTAAAGAAGCGGAACATCGTGGTCGGCAGGGTCCAGAGGTGAGCATAGGCATGGGCCATGCTCTCATTCGCCTTTTTGGTTGCCGCATAGATGGTGAGCTGGGTGTCGGCTTTTTCCGTTTCGGTGAACGGCATTTCGTCATTGGCGCCATACACCGACGAGGTCGAGGCCATCAGCAGATGTCTCACCTCAAGCCGTCTGGCGGCCTCCATAACGTTGAAGGTGCCGATCACGTTGGCATCCAGATATGCGCGCGGGTTCTCCAGGCTGTAACGAACACCCGCCTGCGCCGCGAGATGCACGATCACATCCGGTGCGAAGTCATTCGCAACCTGGTCAAACCGCGCCTGATCTTCGAGCATGCCTTCAGTTGCGGAGAAGTTGCCGTTTTGAAGCAGCATGGCATGCCGACGCTGTTTAAGGCGGACATCATAATAGTCCGTCATTCCGTCATAGCCGTGGACGCGAAAACCCTCGGCGAGCAACAGCTTGGCCAGATGATAGCCAATGAAGCCAGCTGTACCCGTAACGAGGATGCGTTTCATGCAGTCATGCTCCGGAGCAAGCCGTGGTGTGGCTTAGCGCCAACTCACCATAGGTCGCACGGTTATCGTTGATGCAGGTCAATCCCGACCCTGCAGGTACGCATCCCAGCCGGAAGCGAAAGTTGCCGTCGCTGTACATATGACGATCCCGTAACAAGCCGAAACAAGTCCGAGCAGGTTCCGAAGCGCCTCTGTACCGCGTGTGCAGTTACAACGCTTTGTGTGACATGATCAATATCAGGGTTGCGTGAAATACATGGTGGTGTAGGTTCTGCCGCAGAAACAGCACCCGAAAATTTGTTCATGCCGTCACTCGACCAGTCAATTCCCAGGCTCGGCGCGCAACGCCGCCTGTTCGGCATGACGCGTTTTCAGCTCCTGGGGGGGCTGAGTTTTGCGATCCTGCTCCCGGCACTGTTGCGCATGACCAATGGCGGCGTTTCCGTTCTTTCGGAATCCAACATGCAGACCACGCTGGTAGCCGCATTTTGCGCGCACGTGCTTGGCTATATAACCTATCGAAAGCTTGGCACCGTGCCAGGGATCGCAGGCGCCGGATCGATCTTCCCGACTTTTGCGCTGGCGTATGGATCGATCTTCCTGATCATCTTTTTCTGGCGACTTGATTACAGCCGCTTTCAAGCAGCTGGCAGCTTCGTCATGTCGACGCTCTGGTATTTCGGCATGAGCATTGTGAACCGCCGGATCGCTCCACGGGAACTCGCCATCGTTCCCGGTGGGGCGGTCGATGTGCTTATCAGTATCACCGACATCGTATGGCGCCGCGTCTCTGTGCCGACGGTGCTACCAACAGGCGTGAGCGGCATCGTGGTAGACCTCCGCGCCGATCTTTCGGATGAGTGGGAGCGTTTCATTGCCGACGCGGCTTTAGCCGGAATCCCGGTTTATCACCTGAAACAGGTTCTGGAGTCGCTGACCGGCCGCACAGATATCGAGCACCTCTCCGAGAATACGTTGGGATCGCTCAATCCCAACATGCTCTACCTCAAGATCAAGCAGGCGATGGACTGGGGCTGTGCCCTGATTGCTCTGATTTTACTGTCACCTCTTTTCCTGGTGATCGGCTTGGCCATACGGCTGGACTCGCCTGGTCCTGCGTTTTTCCGCCAGCAGCGAATGGGCTATCGAGGAAAGCCGTTCAACATGCTCAAGTTTCGCACGATGCGTGCTGAGCAGCCTTCCAGTCGCAACAGGGAAACCGCAATTACGCGGGATAATGATGTTCGTATTACGCGGCTCGGACGGTTCCTGCGTCGCTCCCGGCTTGATGAGCTGCCTCAGGCGGTCAACATCTTGCGCGGTGAAATGAGCTGGATCGGGCCGAGGCCAGAAGCGATGGCTTTGTCCGAGCTCTATGAAGAACGGCTGCCATTCTACCGCTATCGCCATATTGTCCGACCCGGGATTACTGGCTGGGCGCAAGTGAACCAGGGGCATGTGTCGAGCGTAGATGAGGTCCTAAGCAAACTTCACTACGACTTCTATTACATCAAGAACTTTTCGCCTTGGCTTGATCTGGTCATTGTTTTGAGAACGATCAAGACGATGCTGACTGGTTTTGGTGCAAAATAGGCGGCTTCTGATTTGTTGATCTGTCTTGCAAACGAGAGCCGCGAGGCCGTCTGCCATATGCGTTATCTGCCGATCAGCGATTACGCATCGTTGCAACATCCTCTCGCTTTGGCATGCCGATGAAAGTCGTCATGACCGTTAACGCAGCCTGGAACATCGTCAACTTCCGGCGGTCTGTGTTGAATGGCCTTATTGCAGCCGGCCACGAGGTGACCGTCCTTGCTCCGCCCGACGACAGTGTAACGGAACTCGCAAGGCTCGGGGCCGCATTCGTGCCGCTGACGATGAACGTGAAAGGCCTCAATCCGCTCGACGATCTGAAACTGCTTGGAACCTTCAAGCGGCATCTTCGCGATGAGCGTCCGGACATTGTTCTGAGCTATACGATCAAGAATAATGTTTTCGGTGCGCTGGCAGCAAAGGCTTACGGCATTCCGTTCATCCCGAATGTCAGCGGGCTCGGTACTGCGTTCTTGTCGAACGGCGCGCTCCGGTTGCTTGCTGAGACCCTTTACCGGCGTGCCTTCAGCAAGCTTCCCATCATCTTTTTCCAGAATGGTGATGATCGTACCTTGTTCGTGCAAAGGCGGCTGGTCCACCCAGAACAGGGACGGCTTCTGCCGGGATCAGGCATCGATCTCGGCCAATTCGCAGCAAGCGATCTGCCAGCGCAGAGCAAACCCACGACCTTTCTGATGATCGCACGCTTGTTGCGTGACAAGGGTGTGGTGGAATTCGTTGAAGCGGCAAGACTGATCAAGTCTCACCTGCCGGAGACCCGGTTTCAGCTTCTCGGCGCTGCCGGCTCGCAGAACCGCTCTGCAATTGATCTCTCAACGGTTCAGGGTTGGGAGCGCGAAGGCGTTGTCGAGTATCTTGGCACCACAACCGATGTGCGTCCCTTCATTGAGGCGGCCCATTGTGTCGTTCTACCGTCTTACCGCGAAGGCGCCCCCCGCACTTTGATCGAAGCCGCAGCCATGGCTCGCCCCCTGATTGCGACCGATGTTCCTGGTTGCCGGTCTATTGTTGATGAAGATGTGACCGGCTTTCTATGTGCCCCTCGGAGCGCCAATAGTCTCGCCGCAGCCATGAAGCGCTTTCTCGATCTGCCTCAGCAAGCACGAACGGCGATGGGATTGGCCGGGCGCCTGAAGATGGAAAGAGAGTTTGACCAGACCATCGTTCTGGCTGCGTACAACAAAGCCATCGGCGAGCTGACAACCCGGCGCCAGTGAGCGGCGGCATAAGCAAGGTGCGGCGCCGAAAAGCGTTGTGCTTGAAGAACCGAGATCAGCGGTTCTTTTCAGCGGTGGATAATCGGTTCGATCGACGCCAATGATTGACTGCGATCGCTGTCAAGGTCGGCCAGAACATCGTATTGACCGTGTCCTTCAGGCTCTCCATCCAGTTGATGGTGCCGGTCCAAAGGATCCAGTCATAGGCATCCAGCGCTTCGTTGAAGAGCGTGGCCGCCAGGGTCAAGGCCCACGCGAGCGCAAGGCGACGCGGGCTTCGACGAAACAGCCAAAGCAGAACGAAGAAGATGAACAGTCCGACATGGACATGCATGGCGTCGTGAGACAGCGAGATCGAGTCCGCGACCCAGGACTTGATGTGATACCAGCGCATTGTCGAAGGCTTTCAGATCAGGGTGACAGTAGGGGTTGATCAGCCACCATCAGGAGAGATGAGCCAAGCAACAAAGCGCAGTCGGCACAACGTCCGGAGAGGCTATCACAAGCCTATGGTTGCATAACAGGAGAATGAGGCGGCAGTGGATCCTCGTGCCTGAGCAAGCCACTCCTCCCTCCCTCTCCCAAACGGGAACCCCACCACCCCGCCACGGATTGTCCCCTCACCATCAACCACGCAAGAGGCAATCACCATGGCCAAGCAGAAAGACACACCCTCGGACACAAACGCGGCCGGCGCTGTGCCTGACGTGCCGGGGCAGGGGGATCTCGGCAAGATCAAGAAGGTCGATCTGTCGCTTCATGGCGATGGCATCAGTCATTGGCAGGACGAGCCGCAGGATGCGGATGGAACGTCGGTGAAGGACAAGGATCGCGACGAGCCATAGGGTGGCATGGCGTTCCGCGCGCCCGGTTCGCGAGCGCGATGCGCAAACATCCCACATGCGGCCTTGGTGATCGGCCGATTCGCTGTTAGTCTGGCGTCAACTCAAAGACATGATGCGCCTGCAGCTGCCTTATGGCGCGCGGTGCGGAAGGATTAATTGTGAAGGATCCCGATCCTGACGCGCAGGCGTCGGCGAACAGGGGGTCGATGCATGGATCGGGGCCGGGCGCGCGCCCGGCTGACGCCGTTTCTTCTTCTGAAGGCGCCGTCTCGCGATCCGCAAGGTCCCCGGCCCAGGAGCCGTCCGCGCCATCGTCCAAGCGGCGGCGCAAGCGAAAGCGCGGTCGGCAAGCTTCCGGTAAAAACGGCGCAGCTGGCATCCCGTCCTCGGCTGCCTTGCAGAATGGTGCGAACGGCTCGGCCAAACCGACCGAGCCTTCGGCAAAGGTCGCGCGTGCCGCTGACGGTTCGCCGCAGCCGGCTGTAAAGAAGCGCCGGCGTCGCTCCCGTGGTGGCAAGAACGGCAACGGCGCTCTTCTTCGCTCCCAACAAAACCCGCAGCCCGATCAACAGCGCAAAGTGCCGCCTGTTGCCCATCCCGCGCCTTCCGCGGTTCAGGTTCGCTTGCCCGAGCGACTCGAGCGCAAGGCGTCGCAGCAACCCGCTTATGCCGCACTTGATCTTGGCACGAACAACTGCCGGCTGCTTGTCGCGGTGCCGACGCGCTCCGGCCAGTTCCGCGTGGTGGATGCGTTTTCGCGCATCGTGCGCCTTGGCGAAGGCCTGACCGCGACCGGCAGGCTGGGTGATGCGGCGATGACGCGCGCCGTGGAAGCGCTCAAGGTTTGCGCCGACAAGCTCGCAACTCGCGATATCAAGCGCGCTCGTTTGATCGCCACCGAAGCATGCCGCTCGGCCGCCAATGGCGAAGAGTTTCTCGATCGCGTGAAGCGCGAAACCGGCTTGCAGCTCGAGATCATCGATCGCGAAACGGAAGCGCGGCTGGCGGTTTCCGGCTGTGGTTCCCTGGTGGAGCGCGGCACGAAGGCCGTGGTTCTGTTTGACATCGGCGGCGGCTCGTCCGAGATCGCCCTTGTGGATGTTTCAGGCGAGAGGCGGCCGCGTTTGGCGCGCCATATCGTGGCCTGGACCTCCTTGCCAGTGGGCGTCGTGTCGCTCGCGGAGCGCTTCGGCGGTCGCACGGTGACGCCGGAAATCTTCCAGGCCATGGTGGCCGATGTGGCCGGCATGCTCGATCGTTTCGATGAACGCGGCAAGCTCGGCGCTTTGGCCAACGGCCCGGATTTCCATCTGCTTGGAACGTCCGGCACCGTCACCACTCTGGCCGGCGTGCATCTCGGTCTCGAACGTTATGATCGCCGCCGCGTCGACGGTCTCTGGCTTGATCGCGCCAATGTGGATGCCATGGTGGCAAAGCTCGTTTCGTGGGATTTCGCCGAACGCGTCGCCAATCCTTGCATTGGCGCTGATCGTGCCGATCTCGTTCTGGCCGGCTGTGCCATTCTGGAAGCCATCCGTGCGGTCTGGCCATCGGAGCGCTTGCGGGTTGCCGATCGCGGTTTGCGCGAAGGCATTCTGAGCGAATTGATGGGCGATGACGGTGCCTGGCGCCGCAACAACACTAACAACACCAATCAGCGGCAGGGTACGCGATGAAACCGCCGAGCAAACGTCCGGGCAGTTCGAAGGCAGGCAGCGGCGCACGCGCGCTGAAGACCCGCATCAAGAAAACCAAGCTGAAGAATTCGTCGCGGCGCTGGCTCGAACGCCATCTCAACGATCCCTATGTCCATCGCTCCAAGATGGAAGGCTATCGCGCGCGTTCGGCTTACAAGCTGATCGAGATCGACGACCGCTATCATATCCTCAAAAAGGGAGCGCGCGTCATCGACCTTGGCGCGGCACCCGGCGGCTGGTGTCAGGTCGCGGTTCAGCGCCTTGGTTCGAGCGATGAAGACAAGCGCGTCGTCGGCATCGATTATCTCGAAATGGACGAGCTACCCGGCGTCACGCTTCTGCAGCTCGACTTCCTCGAGGATGAGGCTCCGGCCAGGTTGATGGAAGCCTTGGGCGGATCGCCGGACATTGTCTTGTCGGATATGGCCGCACCGACCACCGGCCACAGCCGTACCGATCACATCCGCACCATGCATCTGTGTGAAGTCGCGGCCGATTTCGCGATCTCGGTTCTGAAGCCCGGCGGCCACTTCCTCGCCAAGACCTTCCAGGGCGGGACGGAAAACGAGCTGCTTGACCGCTTGAAGAAGAACTTCAAGACGGTCCAGCACGTGAAGCCCGCAGCATCGCGTGCCGAGTCCGTCGAGCTTTATCTTCTTGCGCGCGGCTTCAAGGGACAGGTGCAGCCTTCCGAGCAGAGTGTCGACGACATGGAAGACGCGGACAACGCCGGCGGCGAGTGAGGCTTAAACCACCGGGGGTTGTTGGGCGACAGGATCGGCAGCCGGCGGCAAACGGCGGCGATGTCCGGACATGTCGCTGCCGGCGGCCCGATCCAGCGTCAGGAACGGGATAAACGCTGCCATCGACAGCATGCCGACCATCACGAAGGCGATGGTGAAGGTCTCGTGACCGAGCGGCGCACCGGTAAAGAACGGGGCGAATTCCAGAATGCTGCCGGCGATCGCCACGCCCATGGCCACCGCGATCTGCTGCATGGCCGCGTTGATGGCGGTTGCCTGCCCGGCATCCTTGTTGTCGATCTCTGCAAAAACGAGCGCGTTGGTCGAGGTAAAGAACAGCGAGCGGAAAAAGCCTGCAAACAGCAGAACCACGATGATCACCAGATGCGGCGTGGTTGTCGTGAAGAAGCCGTTGGCGACAACCAGCGCGCCACCCACGAGAGCGGCGGTCATCTGCACCGTGCGAAAGCCGCCGAGCCGCAGCAGCTTGGGCGCCAGGAATTTCATCAACAGCGCACCGCCAGCAGACGCGAAGGTCAGCAGGCCGGATTGAAACGGCGTCAGGCCGAACACCAGCTGAAAGAACAGCGGCAGAAGAAACGGAATGGCGCCGATGCCGAACCGGAACAGCGTTCCTCCAGTGATCGCCTTGCGGAAGACCGGATTGCGGAACAGCTTGAGGTCGAGGATCGGGGCAGGGTGTCGCTTGGCATGGCGGATATAAAGCACGGCCGAGATCGCACCGGTCAGCGTTGCCGCGATGCCGACCCATGTCGGCAAAACGGGCAGGCTGATCATGGACAGGCCGAACACCAGCCCAGAGGCCGCCAGTCCCGCCATCACGAAGCCGACGCCATCGATGCGCCCGCCCTTGTGGCCGGGCATATCCGGCATGATGCGGCCTGCGAAGAAGATCCCGGCAATGCCGATCGGCACATTGATCAGGAAGATCCAGTGCCAGGAAAAGTAGGTGGTGATGAAGCCGCCGACCGGCGGTCCCACGAACGGACCGATCAGGCCGGGAATGGTGAGCAGCGCCATGGCGTTGACGAGCTCGGTCTTCGATGTCGTGCGCACCAGAACGAGGCGCGCGATCGGCGTCATCATCGCGCCGCCCATGCCCTGCAGAAAGCGCGCGCCGACGAACTGGCCGAGTGAGTTGGAAAAGGCGCAGGCGATGGAGCCCAGGACGAAAACCGCGATGGCCGAGCGGAAGACGTTCTTTGCGCCGTAGCGATCGGCCATCCAGCCGCTCACGGGAATGAAGATCGCCACCGAAACAAGATAGGCCGTGAGCGCCAGCTTGAGCGCGATCGGGCTTGTTCCGATATCGCGCGCGATCGCGGGCAGGGAGGTCGAGATGACCGTGGAATCCATGTTCTCCATGAACAAGGCGACCGCGAGCACGATGGGAAGCGCACGGTTGATGCCGCTAGGGGCGTCAGGCAGCTTGTTTTCGACTGGAGAAGCAGAGTCCATAGGAGGCTATCTTTATTGACTGCGCTTCTTTGGACCAGATGTTGAACCCTTCGCAAGGCGTAACGTTGGTGTGAAAGGGCTTGCCGCAGCATTGTGTTCGAACAGCTACCCAAAGAACGCATGTCGCCACGCCCGATTGCCGCCGAACCCATCACTGCCAAACCACTACTGCCAGACCATCGCTGCCAAACCCATCGTTGCAGGAGAGTTTCATGACCAAGGATTTCGATCGTCGTTCTGTGTTCAAACTGGGTGCTGCCGCGGGAACGGCGATGGTCGTCGCGCCGCAGATCATGACCCGCGCCGCTTATGCCGAAGCGCCGCAGAGGCCTGAGGTCGGTAATGCCGGCTTCCACCGCTTCGTCATGGGCGACTTCGAGATCACCGTGATCCTGGATGGCGTCCGTCCGGGCGATGGTCCGTATCCGACCTTCGGCGCCGACCAGAAGGCCGAAGATGTCGAAGCGCTCATGGTGGAGAACTTCCTGCCGCCCAAGCGCATGGTCAACCAGTTCAACCCCGTGCTGGTGAACACCGGCAATGAGCTTGTTCTGTTCGACACCGGCATGGGTCCCGATGGCCGCGCCGCAGGCATGGGGCAGCTGACCCGCCGCCTTGCCGATTCTGGTTATTCGCCGTCCGATGTTACGATGGTTGTGCTCACCCACATGCATGGCGATCACATCAATGGCCTGATGGAAGGCGACCAGCCTGCCTTCATCGGCGCGCGTTATGTCGCCGGCCAGACCGAATGGGACTTCTGGACCTCGCCGGACCGTCAGGGCACGCCGGCCGAAGGCAATGCCAAGGCCGTTCAGGCCAAGGTCGTGCCGTTGAAGGACAAGATGACCTTCATCGAGGACAAGGCGACCGTGACGCCGGGCATCACCGCAATGGCAGCTCCCGGTCATACGCCGGGCCACATGGTGTTCATGCTGGAAACGCAGGGCCGCAAGCTCATGCTGACGGCCGACACCGCCAACCACTTCGTGGCCTCGCTCCAGCGGCCGGATTGGGAAGTCTCCTTCGACATCGACAAGGCGCAGGCGGCCGCGACCCGCAAGGAGATCTTCGGCATGCTGGCATCCGAAAAGATGCCCTTCATCGGCTATCACATGCCGCATCCCTCCGTCGGCTTCGTGGAAGAAATGGGTCCGGGCTTCCGCTTCGTGCCGGCGAGCTACCAGTTCATGGTCTGAGCGGATCGCCGCACCGATCGCGAGACGGCAGGGGATCATTCGCCTGCCGTCTTTTCTTTCTGCCGCCGTCGTGGTAGCAGCCACTGCCATTCTCCACACGGAAGAAAAGATCAGGCCCGCCCCACGGTAGTGCCCGCCTTTTCATTTCCGCATTGCAAGGACTGGCATTATGGCGCGCATCATCGAAACCATCACGGGCGCACATGCGCTGACCTTCGACGACGTGCTGTTGCAGCCCGGTCATTCCGAAGTGATGCCCGGCCAGACCGACATCCGCACCCGCATCGCCCATGACATCGAACTGAACCTGCCGATCCTGTCGGCGGCGATGGACACGGTCACCGAAGCGCGTCTGGCGATCGCCATGGCGCAGGCCGGCGGCATCGGCGTCGTTCACCGCAACTTCACGCCGATCGAACAGGCTGAGCAGGTCCGTCAGGTCAAGAAGTTCGAGAGCGGCATGGTGGTCAATCCCGTGACGATCGGGCCGGATGCGACGCTTGCCGACGCGTTTTCCCTCATGAAGATGCATGGCATTTCCGGCATCCCGGTCGTGGACGGCGCCGGCGTCGGCGGTGCCCGCGTTGGCCGTCTGCTCGGCATCCTCACCAACCGCGACGTGCGCTTTGCGTCCGATACGAACCAGAAGGTTCATGAGCTGATGACGAAGGACAACCTCGTCACGGTGAAGGAAAATGTCAGCCAGGACGAAGCCAAGCGCCTTCTGCATCAGCGCCGCATCGAAAAGCTCCTCGTGGTGGACGATCAGGGCTATTGCGTCGGCCTGATCACCGTCAAGGACATGGAAAAGTCGCAGCTCAACCCGCATGCCTCGAAAGATGCGCAGGGCCGTCTTCGCGTTGCCGCCGCCACAACGGTGGGTGCCGATGGTATGGAACGCGCCGAGCGCCTGATCGAAGCGGGTGTCGATCTTCTCGTGATTGACACCGCGCATGGCCATTCGCAGCGCGTGCTGGACGCGGTCACCGCGGCCAAGAAGATGTCGAACTCCGTGCGCATCATGGCGGGCAACGTCGCCACTGCCGATGGTACCAAGGCCCTGATCGACGCCGGCGCGGATGCCGTGAAGGTCGGCATCGGACCCGGCTCGATCTGCACCACCCGCATCGTTGCCGGTGTTGGCGTTCCTCAGCTGTCGGCCGTGATGGCGGCCGCTGAAGAAGCCGACAAGCAGAACGTGTCGATCATCGCCGACGGCGGCATCAAATATTCCGGCGATCTCGCCAAGGCGCTGGCCGCAGGCGCCAGTGCCGCGATGGTCGGTTCGCTTCTGGCCGGCACGGAAGAAAGCCCCGGCGAAGTCTACCTGCATCAGGGCCGCTCGTTCAAAGCCTATCGCGGCATGGGCTCGGTTGGCGCCATGGCGCGCGGTTCGGCCGATCGCTACTTCCAGGCCGAAGTGCGCGACACGCTGAAGCTCGTTCCCGAGGGCATCGAGGGCCAGGTTCCCTACAAGGGCCCGGTTTCCGGCGTTCTGCATCAGCTCGCCGGCGGTTTGCGCGCGGCGATGGGCTATGTCGGCGCACCGACGCTTCCCGAACTGCGGGACCGCGCGACCTTCGTGCGCATCTCCAGCGCGGGCCTGCGCGAAAGCCACGCCCATGACGTGACGATCACGCGCGAAAGCCCGAACTATCCCGGCGTGATGTAACCGGCACCGTGCGCTTTCTGCGTAATCCGGGCGTTCTGACGGTCGCGGCAATCCCTGTCGCGCTCGTCATGCTTGCTTTCGAGTTCCTGTATCTGCGCCCGCTCACCGGCGGGCAGGCCAGCCTTGATTGGCGCTTCGACGGCTTCAAGCCAGTGGAAGCGCTGTCATGGCTGACAGCACTCGGGCCGCGCGGCCGTGAAGCGGTGCTGGTCTGGCATTATCTCACCGCCGACCTTCTGTTTCCGATCCTCGTTGGCTTTGCGCTTGGCGGCTTCACCTATTATGCGGCCCGCCGGCTTCCTTTCTTCCGCCGTCTGGCGGACGCCACCTTGCGCAAGCTCTGCGTGATCTGGATCCTGCCTTACCTCATGGTCGATTACGGCGAGAACGTCATGATCTCGTCCATGCTGGTGGATCCCGTTGGCGTCAGCCATTCGCTGATCCGCACGGCTTCCGTTTTCGTGATCCTGAAGCACGTCTTCTTCGGTATCGGCCTGGTGGTGATCGCGGTGCTTCTCGTGCTTGCCCGTCGTGCCGAGAACGCCGAAAAACCGCAACAGGATTAGCCGGGAAGCACCCCGCGACCAGCCTGTTCGCTTGCCTTCCACGTCTCGCGAATAAGCCCGGCAAGCGTGTCGCATTCGTCGCGGCGCAGACCATTGCGCCGTTGAAACAGCGCAATGGCCCGCGTCGGCGCCGGTGCGGCGAAGGGCACGATCTTCAGTCCCGCGATCGTGTCGGCCGATGGCACCGCCATCTGCGGGATCAGCGTCACGCCCAATCCATTCGCCACCATCTGAAGCAAGGTCGTCAGGCTGGTTGCGCCGAAGCGCTTCATGGCGACGGGTTTGACCTGCGTGCAAACCGCCAGCGCCTGTTCGCGCAGGCAATGCCCTTCTTCCAGCAGCATCAAGCGTTCGAGCGCCGGACTATCCGGCGGCACGGGCGGGGCGATGAAGTCGGGGTCGGAGGCCGGCACGGCCAGAAAGAAGCTTTCCACAAACAGTGGTGTGGCCGTCAGCTGCCGCTCCTCGATCGGCAGCGCCGCGATAAAGGCGTCGATCTCGCCGGCCAGCAGCGCTCCGGTGAGATGCGGCGTCAGTGCTTCGCGCAGTTCGAGCTGAAACGCCGGAAAGGTTTCGCGCAGGGCTGGCAGGAGAGGGGGCAAGAGATAGGGCGCGATCGTCGGGATCAGCCCCAGCCGGAACCGTCCTTGCATCGAGGACGGGCGCTGTCCGCTGCTTTCGAGGCTGCGCGCCGCTTGCAGGATGCTGGTTGCCTGCGGCAGCAGGATATGGCCCTCTTCGGTGAGGCTGACCGCGCGCCTTGCCCGGTTGAACAAGCGGCAACCCAGCACCTCTTCCAGTTCCGCGATCTGCGCCGAAAGCGCCGGCTGCGTCACGCCGCACAAGGCTGCAGCCCTGCCGAAATGCAGCGTTTCGGCAAGCGCCTCGAAATATTCCAGCTGTCGCAGGCTTGTTCTGATCATCACTTCTTCTTATCGAAACGAGAAGAAATGGCAATTTGCGATTATCGCTGATGCCCGTTACGACACGCGGTGAAAAGGTCGGCAGGCGCCGATCGCCACCCACCCAGCAGCCTTGCCAGGGAGTTTTATCATGGATGATGTGACAAACGAGAAGACCGAGGGCCAGTGCCCAGTGGCCCATGGCGGTGGCAAGAGTGGCGGCCCTGGCGAACGCAAGAAGTCGTCGAACCGCGGCTGGTGGCCCGATGCCCTTGATGTCGAGATGCTTCACCGCAACTCCGACCTCTCGAACCCGATGGGCGGCGATTTCGATTATGCCGAAGAGTTCAAGACGCTCGACCTCGATGCCGTCATGGCCGACCTCAAGGCGCTGATGACCGACAACAAGGACTGGTGGCCGGCCGACTTCGGTCACTATGGCGGCTTGATGGTCCGCATGGCCTGGCACTCCGCCGGCACCTATCGCATCACGGACGGTCGCGGCGGCGCCGGTGCCGGACAGCAGCGCTTTGCGCCGCTCAATTCCTGGCCGGACAACGCCAACCTCGACAAGGCCCGCCGCATGTTGTGGCCGGTGAAGCAGAAATACGGCCGCAAGCTATCCTGGGCGGATCTGATGATCCTGGCCGGCAACGCCGCGCTGGAATCGATGGGCTTCAAGACCTTCGGCTTTGCCGGTGGCCGCGTTGACGTGTGGGAGCCGGAAGAACTCTATTGGGGTCCTGAAGGCACCTGGCTTGGTGACGAGCGTTACAGCGGCGAGCGTCAGCTCGAAGAACCGCTCGGCGCCGTTCAGATGGGCCTGATCTACGTCAATCCGGAAGGCCCCAACGGCAATCCCGATCCGCTGGCCTCTGCACGCGACATCCGCGAAACCTTCGCCCGCATGGCGATGAACGACGAGGAAACCGTCGCGCTGATCGCCGGCGGCCATACCTTCGGCAAGACACATGGTGCAGGCGATCCCTCGCTCGTTGGTCCGGAGCCGGAAAGCGGCGCGCTCGAAGACCAGGGTCTCGGCTGGAAAAGCAAATACGAGACCGGCCACGGCACCCATGCCATTACGGCGGGTGTTGAAGTCACCTGGACGCAGGAGCCCACCAAGTGGAGCAACCTGTATTTCAAGAACCTGTTCGAGAACGAATGGGAACTGACCACGAGCCCGGCCGGTGCCAAGCAGTGGGTTGCCAAAAACGCGGAAGCAACGATCCCGGACGCCTTCGATCCCTCGAAGAAGCATCGTCCAACCATGCTGACCTCGGATCTGGCGCTACGCGCTGACCCGATCTACGAGAAGATCTCGCGCCGCTTCCACGAGAATCCGGACCAGTTCGCCGACGCCTTCGCCCGCGCCTGGTTCAAGCTGACCCATCGCGACATGGGTCCGCGCGTTCGCTATCTCGGACCATGGGTGCCGCAGGAAGAGCTGATCTGGCAGGACGTCGTTCCGGTCAACAACCAGCCGCTGTCCGACAGCGACATCGCCGCTTTGAAGGACAAGATCCTCCAGTCCGGCCTGTCGGTCGCGCAGCTTGTTTCCACCGCCTGGGCCTCGGCTTCGACCTTCCGTCGTTCTGACAAGCGCGGCGGCGCCAATGGCGCGCGCGTTCGTCTGGAGCCGCAGAAGAACTGGGAAGCCAACGAGCCGCAGAAGCTCGATGCCGTTCTGCAGAAGCTCGAAGCGATCAAGACCGAGTCCGGCACGCCGGTTTCGCTCGCCGACCTGATCGTTCTGGCCGGTGCTGCGGGCGTCGAAAAGGCTGCCCGGGATGCCGGTCTCGACATCAAGGTGCCGTTTGCACCCGGTCGCGGCGATGCCTCCCAGGAACAGACCGACGTCCTGTCCTTCGCGCCGCTGGAACCGCGCTTCGACGGCTTCCGCAACTACACGCATTCAACCAAGCAGAAGTTCATGAAGCCGGAAGAGGCTTTGGTTGATCGCGCTCAGTTGCTGACGCTGACCGCGCCGGAAATGACCGTTCTGCTCGGTGGTCTGCGTGTTCTCGGCGCCAACTATGGCGACACCAAGCATGGCGTCTTCACCGACAAGCCGGGCACGCTGACGAACGACTTCTTCGTCAATCTGCTCGACATGGCCACCGAATGGCAGGCACCGGATGCCAACGGCATCTATCAGGGTGTCGATCGCCAGACGAAGGCGCCGAAATGGACGGCAACCGGCATCGACCTGATCTTCGGCTCGCACTCACATCTGCGTGCCTATGCCGAAGTCTATGCGACGAGCGACTCCAAGGAGAAGTTCGCGAAGGACTTCGTCTCGGCCTGGACCAAGGTCATGAACGCCGACCGCTTCGACATCCAGAAGCCGGATCGTCTCGAAGGCTGAGCCTTCACGTTTCCAGAATGAAAGGGCCGGGAGCAATCCCGGCCCTTTTCTTTTGGCCGCCATCTCGTTAGCAAGGTTGCGAACGGGTCAATCCGAACACGGGAAACACCGATATGCGTCTTGGCGGCCGACTTGCGGCAGCAATCGAAGTTCTATCCGACATGGAAAAGCGCCACCGCCCTGCGGCCGACGCTTTGAAGGATTGGGGCCTGTCTCATCGTTTCGCCGGAGCAGGCGACCGCGCCGCGATCGGCAACATCGTTTATGACGCGCTGCGCCGCCGTCGCTCCGCCGCCTGGAAGCTCGACGAGGAAAGCCCGCGCGCCGCAGCCTTTGGCGCGCTCCTGCTCGAATGGGGCGAAACATCAGACAGCCTCGACCGCACGCTGGACGGTGACCGCTTCGCGCCCGAGCCGCTGAGCGAAACGGAAAAATTCGCGATCCGCTCGCGCGATCTTATCCACGCCCCCGATATCATCAGGGCCGACATTCCCGACTGGTGCCAGCCGAATCTCGAGCGCACCTTTGGCGACGATTGGGTCGCTGAGGCTGCCGCTCTTGCCGCCCGTCCGCCGCTCGACCTTCGCGTCAACCGGCTGCAGTCCAACAGGGACAAAGTGCTCGCTGAAATCGCTGAAACAGGGGCAATCGGCGCTGCCATATCGCCAAATGGCATCCGCATTCCCCCAATCGAGGGCTCTGGACGCCACCCGAATGTGCAGGTTGAACCGGCCTTTCAGAAGGGTTGGTTCGAGATCCAGGACGAAGGCTCCCAGATCGCCGCCACGCTTGCTGCCGCCAAACCTGGCATGCAAGTCCTTGATTTCTGTGCAGGAGCCGGCGGCAAGACCCTCGCACTCGCCGCCGAAATGGAAAACCGCGGCCAGATCTTCGCCTATGACGCCGACAAAGCCCGTCTGGCTCCCATTTTCGACCGTTTGAAGCGGGCCGAAACCCGCAATGTCCAGGCCGTTACATCGTTGAAAAGCCTCGACAAACTGGAAGGTGAACTCGATCTCGTTCTGATCGACGCGCCTTGCACGGGTTCCGGCACCTGGCGTCGTCGTCCCGATGCCAAATGGCGTCTCAGCACCCGCCAGCTCGAGGTCCGGATCGGCGAACAAGCCGCCATCCTCGACAACGCCGCCCGCTTCGTCAAACCCGGCGGCCGCCTGGCTTATGTGACCTGTTCCGTCTTTGCCGAAGAAAACACCGACCAGGTCGAAGCCTTCTTGTCGCGCCACCCGGACTTCGTCTGCGTCGATCAAAAAGCGCTTTGGGAACAACAGCTTGGAACCGGAAATGCGCGCTTCTCGGCTTCCGGCATTGTTATGAGCCCGCTCACAACCGGCACCGACGGCTTCTTCTTCGCCGCGCTGGAACGCCGCGCCTGATCGCGACTGGACGGAAGGGGAGGCGGCGCTACCTTCATCAACATGAAGCGCATCGTCTCCCTCGTCCTATTTTTCGTTCTCGTTGTCGGCGGCGGCCTCCTTATCGGTGCCACCAACCGCCCTGGCGAATGGTATCAGGGGCTCGCCAAGCCGCCGTTCAATCCGCCTGACTGGCTGTTCGCACCGGCCTGGACGATCCTCTATCTCTTCATCGCCTTTGTCGGCTGGCGCTGCTGGCAGGCGCGTCCCAGCGGGCGTCGCATGCAGCTCTGGTGGGTGCAGCTGGTGCTGAATTTCCTTTGGATGCCGATGTTCTTCGGCCTGCAGCAGATGGCGCTGGCGCTTATCGTCATCCTCGCGCTGCTTGCTGCGATCCTCGGCTTCATTGCCTTGAGCTGGCGCGTCGATCGGCTGTCTGCATGGCTTTTCGTCCCCTATGCGCTCTGGACCGCCTTTGCGACCTATCTCAACATATCGTTGATGGTGCTGAACTAGCCGGGCACGCTCTTTGCGTTGCGTCACTGCCCGCCATTTGCCATAGCTCCATCAATGGGGAGCGTGATTGATGGCAGCTAGCAAGCTCGTTGCAGGGGCAGACTTCGAGGATCGCGTTCGCGAAAGCTTTGCGCGCCAAAAGGTGATGACCACAATCGGCGCCAAGCTGACGAGTGTCACGCCGGGCATCGTCGAGATCGAGATGGACTTTGCCGACCAGCTCACCCAGCAGCACGGCTTTCTGCATGCCGGCGTCATCTCCATCGCAATGGATTCCGCCTGCGGCTACGCCGCCTACACGGTGATGCCGTCCGATGCCGCTGTGCTCACCATCGAGTTCAAGGTGAACCTGCTGGCGCCGGGCAAGGGCGAGCGCTTCCTGTTCCGTGGCGAAGTCACCAAGCCCGGCCGCACCATCATCGTGGCAGACGGACAGGCTTATGCCTTTGGTGCCGACGGCGAAGCCAAGCTGATCGCCACCATGACGGGCACCATGATGACGGTTGTGGGCCGCGACGGCATTGCCGGCTGAGCTTTTGCACGCCGTAGGCGCAAAACGGCTGTTGTTCGTGATGGCCGCGCCCGCCGAATACGGCCCCTTTCTTCAATCCCGCTTCAAGCCGCTGATGACCGGGATCGGTCCCGTCGAAGCCGCGATCGCCTTGTCCACGGCGCTTGCTCAGTTGCAGCAGGGTGAAACTCTTCCGGATCTCATTATCTCGCTCGGATCCGCCGGCAGCCGGGTGCTCGAGCAGACGAAGGTCTATCAGGCCACCAGCGTATCCTATCGCGACATGGACGCTTCGGCACTTGGCTTCCCGCCCGGCGTCACGCCGCTGCTCGATCTTCCAGCTATTCTGCCGTTGCCGATCCACATTCCGGAAATCGCGACCGCGACATTGTCCACCGGTGCAAACATCGTATCCGGCCAGGCCTATGACCGGATCGAGGCGGAGATGGTCGATATGGAAACCTTTGCGCTGCTTCGAGTCGCCATGCGCTATCAGATCCCGCTGATCGCCCTGCGCGGCATCTCGGATGGAGCCGCCGAGTTGACCCATGTCGACGACTGGACAGCCTATCTGCACATCGTCGATGAGAACCTGGCCTATGCGGTTGATCGTCTCGAACACAGCTTGAACAGTGGGATCATTGCGCTCTGATCTTGCGTAAATCTCCGTATGTCTCTAGACGCTCGCCATGAGCGAAGAACTTGCCCCCGACACAGTCCTAATTATCGATTTCGGCAGCCAGGTCACCCAGCTGATCGCGCGACGCGTGCGCGAAGCGGGCGTGTACTGCGAGATCGTTCCCTTCCAGTCCGCAGACGAGGCGTTCGACCGCATCGCACCCAAGGCGGTGATCCTGTCGGGCGGACCGGCCTCCACCACGGAAATCGGCAGCCCGCGCGCCCCGCAGAAGGTTTTCGATGCCGGCATTCCGGTGCTCGGCATCTGTTACGGCGAGCAAACGATCTGCGCCCAACTCGGCGGTGCGGTTGAAGCCGGCCATCACCGTGAATTCGGGCGCGCCTTCCTCGATATTCAAGACGATTGCGCTTTGTTCGAAGGCCTTTGGGCCAAGGGCACGCGCCATCAGGTGTGGATGAGCCACGGCGACCGCGTCACCGCGCTGCCGGACGGGTTCCGCGTTGTCGCCACCTCGACCGGCGCACCCTATGCCGCCATCGCAGATGACAAGCGCCGCTTCTATGCCGTGCAGTTCCATCCGGAAGTCGTGCATACGCCGGACGGCGCCAAGCTGCTGGCGAACTTCGTTCATCATATCGCCGGCATGAAGAGCGACTGGACGATGCGCGCTTATCGCGAGCACGCCGTGCAGGCGATCCGCGATCAGGTCGGCTCGGGCAAGGTCATCTGTGCGCTGTCGGGCGGCGTCGATTCGTCTGTCGCAGCACTTCTGATCCATGAAGCCGTCGGCGAGCAGCTCACCTGCATCCTCGTCGACCACGGCCTGATGCGCAAGAACGAGGCGGCGGACGTGGTCGCCATGTTCCGCGAGCACTACAATCTCCACCTCATCCTAGTGGACGCCTCCGACCGCTTCATCGGGGCGCTGGAAGGCGAAAGCGATCCGGAAAAGAAGCGCAAGACAATCGGCCGGCTCTTCATCGAAGTGTTCGAGGAAGAAGCCGCCAAGCTTGGCGGCGCCGATTTTCTTGCGCAGGGAACGCTCTATCCCGACGTGATCGAAAGCGTGTCCTTCACTGGCGGTCCTTCGGTGACCATCAAGTCGCACCACAATGTGGGCGGTCTGCCCGAGCGCATGAACATGAAGCTCGTCGAGCCGCTGCGCGAGCTCTTCAAGGATGAAGTGCGCGTGCTCGGCAAGGAGCTCGGTCTGCCCGACAGCTTCATCGGTCGTCATCCGTTCCCCGGTCCCGGCCTCGCGATCCGCTGCCCCGGCGGCATCAGCCGCGAGAAGCTGGAAATCCTGCGCGAAGCCGACGCCATCTACCTCGACGAGATCCGCAAGGCCGGCCTCTACGACGCAATCTGGCAGGCTTTCGCCGTGCTCCTGCCGGTACAGACCGTGGGCGTCATGGGCGACGGCCGCACCTACGAATTCGTCTGCGCACTGCGCGCAGTGACCTCGGTCGACGGCATGACGGCCGACTTCTACCACTACGACATGGAATTCCTCGGCCGCGCCGCAACCCGCATCATCAACGAAGTCCGCGGCATCAACCGCGTCGTTTATGACGTAACGAGCAAGCCGCCCGGAACGATCGAGTGGGAATAACGGCCTCCGTCAACCCTATCCGTTCAGATAAGCGGCCAACTCCTCGGGCGCGGCTTTTGGGAAGGCGTGTCTTAGGAACTCCAGGAAGGCGGATACGCGCGCGTTGAGCAGCCGGCGCGTGGGGTAGAGTGCCCATAGGGCGATGTCGGACTTGGCGACGTCGCCCCAATGCACCAGCCGTCCGCATGCAATGTCGTGGCTGACGAGCGAGATCGGCAGCCTGGCCACGCCGACGCCGGTGCGCACGGCGTCGCGGATCATGATCAGCGATGACAGCCGCAGCACGGGATCAACCGCGATCTCGACCGGACCGCCGGCGGTGTCGACCGTCCAGCTTTGCGCGGTGTCACTGCCGCGCACCACGGCAGGCACTCTGTTATCGGCCGGCCGCGCGAGGTCAGGACACGCCACAACCACCAGCCGGTCATGCAAAAACGGACGACCCACCAGCGTGTCGTCCGGCGCGGGATTGACGCGGATCACGAGGTCATAGCCCTCTTCGATCATGTCCACCGCGCGATCGTCGGTGGTCACTTCCAGGCGCACCTCCGGATAACGGCGCATGAAGTCCGCGGCGAGCCGTCCCATGGCCGTTTGCGAGAACAGCAGCGGCGCACTGATGCGCAACCGTCCGCGCGGCGTTTCACCACCCGAAGCAATGGCGGCGACCGTTTCTTCCAGCTCGCCCAGCAACTGCCCGGTGCGCGCAAAAAGCGCGCGCCCCTCTTCCGTCAGCTTCAGCGTTCGCGCACCACGCTCGAACAGGCGCAGATTGAGGGCGGCTTCCAGTTCCGCCACCCGCCGCGACAGCGTCGCCTTGGGACGATGGCTCGCGCGCGCCGCTTTTCCGAAGCCTTCGTGGCGGGCAACGAGGTTGAAGTCGGCAAGCGCGAGCAGATCCATCGAGTGTTCCACTGGTGAGACGGCGCGTCCAGATTACGTATCTATTCGCTCGTACATGGATCGCCCATCTTCGGTTTGTCAGCAACACAAGTCGAAGGATTGATCCCATGACCATTCTCGTAATCGGTGCCACCGGCCGTGTCGGCCGCCACGTCGTGAACCAGCTCCTTGCCCGCAATGCATCCGTTCGCGTTCTCACCCGCGATCCAGCCAAGGCGGATTTCCCGTCGAGTGTCGAAGTCGTTCAAGGCGATCTGCTCGACATCGATGCGCTGCGCGCCGCTTTTAAAGGGGTCAGCACGTTCTTCCTGCTCAATGCCGTGACGGGCGACGAATTCACCCAGGCGCTCATCACGCTCAACGTGGCGCGTGAGGCTGGCGTCGAGCGCGTTGTTTATCTGTCGGTGTTCGATGCTGACGGCGCGGTCAACGTGCCGCACTTTGCGGTGAAGTACGGCGCAGAGCGCATGCTTGCAGCCATGAACTTTAGTACCACCATCCTGCGCCCGACCTATTTCATCGACAACGAGGTCATGGTGAAGGACGTGATCCTTCAGCACGGCATCTATCCCATGCCGATCGGCAGCAAGGGCGTGGCGATGGTGGACGCGCGCGACATCGCCGAGATCGCCGCACTCGAGTTGATCCGCCGTGACCAGGCACCGGGCAAGCTGCCGATCGAGGTGATCAACGTGGTTGGCCCGCAGACGCTGACCGGCGAGCACGTGGCCGCGATCTGGTCAGAGGTGCTTGGCCGTCCTGTCACATATGGCGGTGACGATCCGAGCGGCTTCGAAGCCAACATGGCGACGTTTATGCCGAAGTGGACTGCCTACGAAATGCGCCTCATGGCCGAGCGCTATGTGAGCGACGGCATGATCCCGCAGAGCGGCGATGTCGAGCGCCTCACGACGCTGCTCGGTCGTTCGTTGCACACCTATCGCGAAACGGCCGAGTCCCTTGCCGCCGCTTAGCAGCGCATGCGGACCCGCAACGATCCAAGTCTTGCAGGCAGGTTGTCACACGCGTTCGACAGCCTGCCTGCGGCAAAGGCTAGTCTCGCGCAGACCTAAGCCACACCCGACCGCGAATTCGTCTTCGTGATCCGCAGCTTGCGCAAGAAGGCCACGATGAACATCGCCGTCAGCACGAGAACGATCGTGGGGGCGGGTGCGCTGTCGATGAAGAAGCTGAGATAGGTTCCGGCCATCATGGCGGTCAGACAGGCGAGAACGGCGGCGACAAGCATCCGGCCGAAGGATCGGGTGATCAGAAAGGCAATCGCACCGGGCGTGACGAGAAGCGCCACTGCGAGGATCAGGCCGACCGAAGTCAGGGTGGCGACGATGGTCAGGGACAGGATCGCCAGCAGACCGTAATGCAGCCATCCGACGCGTAGTCCTGAAGCCTGGGCTTGCGTCGGATCAAAGGCGTGCAGCAGGAAGTCGCGCCATTTCAGGATGAGCACGCTCGACACCCCTAGGGCGATGAGGCCGGTGGTCACAAGGTCGCTGCGGCTGATGCCGAGAAGATTGCCGAACAGGACATGGTCGAGATGCTCGTTGGTGGTGATCCCCGTATAAAGCACGATGCCCAGGCCGAACATGCCGGAGAACACCACGCCCATCACGGTGTCGCGCTTCACCCGGCTGTTTTCGGCCAGATAGCCAGTTGCAAGCGAGCACACCATGCCGGCCGTGAACGCGCCGATGATCAGGGGCAAGCCGAAGATCCAGGCAAGCACGATCCCGGGCAAAACGGCATGGCTCACCGCATCGCCCATCAAGGCCCAGCCTTTTAAGACGAGAAAGCAGGACAGAAGCGCGGTTGGAACCGCCACCAGCAGGCACACGAGAAAGGCGTTCTGCATGAACGGCAGCTGGAACGGCAGCAAAAGAAGTTCGGCAATCATGCTGCCTGCTTTCCGCCTGCATTCACCCGCCGCCGCGCGGCCAGAAGGCCGTGCTTGGGTGCGAACACGAAGGCCAGCAGAAACACCAGCGTCTGGAGCACGACGATGATCCCGCCTGTCGCGCCATCCAGAAAATAGCTCGCATAAGCGCCGATGAAGCTCGTTGCGGTGCCGATGCAGACCGAAAGGACGATCAGGCGCGGAAAGCGGTCGCAAAGCAGGTAGGCCGTGGCACCCGGCGTGACCACCATGGCGATCACGAGAAAGGCGCCGACGGTCTGCATGGCAGCAACGATAGCAGCCGATAGCAGGATGAAGAAGACGGCTTTCAGCAGGTCGGGGCGCAGGCCTATCGAGCGTGCATGGTTCTCGTCGAAGAAGGTGACCATCAGGTCCTTCCACTTGAGAACGAGCACGAACAGGCACACGACCCCGATAATGACGAGCTGCAGCGTGTCCTGCGGGCTGATCGCCAGAATATTGCCGAAGGTGATGGTCTGGATGCTGACGCCGATCGGATTGATCGACACCATGAACAGCCCGAGCCCGAAAAAGGCGGTGAAGATGATCCCGATGATGACGTCGACCTTCAGCCCGGACCGGTCCGACAGAAACAGCATCGCCGCCGCGGCAAGTCCGCCGGATAGAAAGGCGCCGAAGGCGAAAGGAAGGCCGAGCATGTAAGCGCCGGCCACACCCGGAACCACCGAGTGGCTGAGCGCATCGCCGATCAGCGACCAGCCTTTCAGCATGAGATAAGCGGACAAGAAGGCACAAACGCCGCCAACAAGCGCGCTGACCCACATTGCATTGGTCATGTAACCATAACCGAAAGGCTCAATAAGAAGCGCCATCACTGGCGGTCCTCACAAGCGTCAGCCGGCTGAAGGTGGTCGACCGATGGCATGACGGGCGGTTTGTCGCGCAGCATCGTATCGCCCAATGCAAACTGACGCAGAACCCCGCCAAAGGCGCGTTCAAGGTTGTCGCGCGTAAACACCTGATCGGTCGGGCCGCAGGCTAGCACGGTGTTCTTCACGAGCAGGGTACGGTCGCAGAATTCCGGTACGGATGCGAGATTGTGTGTGGAAACCAGCATCACCCGGCCTTCCGCGCGCAGCTCACGCAGAAGCGCGATGATCCGGTCCTCAGTCTGGGCATCCACTCCGGTAAAGGGTTCGTCGAGCAGGATGACGCGGCCGTCCTGCGCGATCGCGCGGGCAAGAAAGGCGCGCTTTCTTTGGCCACCGGACAGTTCGCCGATCTGCCGATGCCGGAGGTCGCACATGCCCACACGGGCCAATGCCGCGTCGACGGCTTGTTTGTCGCTGGCTTTCGGTCTGCGCAGGAAGCCCATATGGCCGTAGCGGCCCATCATGACGACGTCTTCAACGAGAACGGGAAAGCTCCAGTCGACCTCTTCTGCCTGGGGCACGTAGGCCACAAGGTTCTCGCGCAAGGCATCCCGCACACTGCGCCCAAGCAGGCGGATCTCGCCCCGTGCCGCCGGGGCAAAGCCCATGATGGCCTTGAAAAGCGTCGACTTTCCCGCCCCGTTGACGCCGACGAGCGCCGTGACGGTGCCTGAAGGGATGGAGAACGTCGCGTCACGCAGGGCGGTATGACCGTTGCGATAGGTAACGGTGACGTCGCGCACCAAGATACCGTCGGGGGGAGGGGGCGACGCTTTAAGAGGATGCACCGGCTCTGACGTCATGATCGATCTTCTGCATGCGAAGGAAGGGGAGCAACAGTTCTTGCGGCACGGGCGATCTGAGCGGCCACTAGTCGACCGCTCCCGTCATGCCGGTCACGACGGTCTCCGAGGTGACGCGAAGAAGATCGAGATAGGTTGGTACCGGACCATCCGCCTCGCTGAGCGAGTCGACGTAAAGAACGCCGCCGTAGCGCGCACCGGTTTCCCGTGCGACCTGCTGGGCCGGCGCCTGGCTGATCGTGCTTTCACAAAAGACAACAGGAACATCGTTCTGCCGGACGCCGTCGATGACCTTGCGCACCTGCTGCGGCGTGCCGGTCTGGTCGGCATTGATCGGCCACAGGTAGAGCTCCTTCATGCCAAACTCGCGGGCGAGATAGCTGAAGGCCCCTTCGCAGGTCACGAGCCAGCGCTTGCCTTCGGGGATCTCCGCAAGCCGGGCTTTCAGCGGTTCGATGGCCTGGCGGATCTTCTGCTTATAGGCTTCGGCGTTGGTTCGATACGTTTCGGCATGGTCCGGATCGTTCGCCACCAGGGCATCCCTGATGTTGTCGACATAGATCAAGGCGCTGTCGAGCCCCATCCAGGCGTGAGGGTTGGGCTTGCCTTCGTAGGACCCTTCCGCGATCGGCATCGGCGCAACGCCGTCCGAGACGGTCACGGATGGAACATCGCCGATATTGGCGAGGAACTGCTCGAACCAGCGTTCGAGATTCATCCCGTTCCATAAAATGAGATCGGCATCCCTGACGGAAAGAATATCGCGTGGGGTGGGCTCGTAGCCGTGGATCTCGGCGCCGGGCTTCGTCACGGAAACGACCTCGGCCGCATCGCCAGTCACGTTGCGCGCCATGTCAGCGATCACCGTAAAGGTCGTCGCCACCTTGAACTTGTCAGCGCCGTCCTGCGCCAGGGCAGGGTGGGCCAAAGCAAGCAGGCTGGCGCTCAAAACCAGGGCGCGAAGCCGGATCATCATGGGGTCTTCCTCATTCTACAGGTCGCCGATTCACACTCTGCTTATGACAAGCATTCGCATCTAATACGTGCACTTGCAAACCATTTGCAAGTTAGGGCTCGTAAAATCGTTGCGAAAGGCGGGAGCAGATCGCAATGTTTGCCAATGAGCTTGGGTTGACGCGCGAAGAATATCCGCCATATAAAAACCCACATCATAGGCCTGCGGGCCTTTTCCGTGATCATCTGACAGATAATCCGCTGTCTGCGAAGGCATAGCGGTGCTTCGTCATTGATGGATTTCGTTCGATCATGACTGATTGAGCCAATCAATATGAGAGAAAAAGCTCAAAGGATTCATGACTACAAAAATCAGTGCAAAAAACATATTCAAGATCTTTGGCAATAATCCGGACCAGGCTCTGGGTCTTCTGCAAAAGGGTCAGAGCAAGGAAGAGATTTACGCCTCGACAGGGCAGACGGTCGGCGTTGACGATGTCAGCTTCGAGGTCGCAGAGGGTGAAGTCTTCGTCGTCATGGGCCTGTCGGGTTCAGGCAAGTCCACGCTCGTTCGGATGATCAACGGACTGATCAAGCCGAGCGCCGGAGAAATGCTGATCGACGATATCGACGTCGCTTCCTGTTCGCGTGATGTGCTGCGGCGCGTCCGGCGCGAAAAGGTAGCGATGGTGTTTCAGCACTTCGCACTCTTCCCGCATCGCACGGTCGCCGAAAACGTGGCCTTCGGGTTGAAGATCCGCGGCGTGAAGCCGGATGAACGGCGTGAGCGCGCCCAGGCCGCTCTGGAGCAGGTCGGTCTCGGCACGCGCGGCGACAGTTTCCCCGATGAACTTTCGGGCGGCATGCAGCAGCGTGTCGGTCTGGCGCGGGGTTTGGCTTCCGAGCCCGAGATCCTTCTCATGGATGAGCCGTTTGGCGCGCTCGATCCGCTGATCCGCAGCGACATGCAGCAGGAACTGCTGGAACTCCAGCGCTCGCTGAAGAAGACCATCGTGTTCATCACGCATGATCTCAACGAAGCGCTGATCCTCGGCAACACGATCGCCATCATGCGCAACGGCAGCATGGTTCAGATCGGCACGGCCGAGCAGATCGTGTCCAATCCGGCAGACGATTACGTCGCAGCCTTCACTCGTGATGTCGATCGCTCGCTGGTGTTCACGGCGCAAAGCATCGCAGATCCGGCGCAGCCGCTCGATCTCGCAAACACCGATGCGACCGCCGCACTCGCGCATATGGAAACGCACGGCCTCGACGCCGTTCACATGGTCGATCACGGCAAGCTTGCCGGCATCGTCACCTATCGCGACGCCAACACGGCCGTTCGCGATGACGTGGCCCTCAAGCACATCATGCAGGAAGACATGCCGACCGCATCGGCTGAAACCCTGCTGGTCGATCTTTATCCATTGGCCGAAAAGGGCCTGCCGATCGCGCTCACCGATGACGAGGACAGGCTCGACGGCGTTGTTGCGCCGCAGGCGGTCTTCGCGCAACTCAGCAACGGGAAGCAATAAAAACATGCTGAGCCCATCCGACTTTCTATCCATTCCGCTCGACGATTGGGTCAATTCGCTGGTTCGCGATTGGCTGGTGCCGAACTTCCGGCCCTTCTTCCGGTCGTTGCAGTGGCCCGTCACCCAGGTCCTCAAGAGCCTCACCGGCTTTCTTGGTGCGACCCCGATGGTCGTCTTCACGGCTGTTCTGTCGCTGGTCGCCTGGCGCACGGCGGGCAAGGGCGTTGCCCTGTTCACGCTGCTGGCGCTGTGTTTCATTGATGCGATCGGGCTTTGGCCTGAAACGATGACGACGCTGGCAATGGTCGTCACGGCCGTGTTCTTCTGCATCGTAATCGGCATTCCGCTCGGCGTGCTGGCTTCGCGCAGCGACGTCTTCCGCGCCATCCTGCGGCCGATCCTCGATATCATGCAGACGATCCCGTCTTTCGTGTATCTCGTTCCGATCGTGATGCTGTTTGGCGTCGGCATGGCGCCTGGCATCATCGCCACCATCATCTTCGCCCTGCCGCCGATCATCCGTTTGACCGATCTCGGTATCCGTGACGTGCGCAACGACCTGACCGAGGCTGCCGTCTCGTTCGGCGCCACGCCCTGGCAGATGTTGATGGAAGTCCAGTTTCCGCTGGCGCTTCGCACCGTGATGGCCGGCCTCAATCAGACGCTGATGCTGGCTTTGTCCATGGTGGTGATCACCGCCATGATTGGGGCAGGTGGCCTCGGATTGACCGTCTTCACCGGCCTTGGACGCCTCGACGTTGGCGGTGCAACGGCCGGTGGTGTCGGCATCGTCCTTCTCGCGATCATTCTCGATCGCATCAGTCAGGCACTGACCGAAAAGCGTTCGGTCCAGTCGCCTTCTCTCCTCCAGACGATGCGCGGGTTCTTTGCGACGCGCCGTCCGGTTCCGCTGGAGGAGCCCGAAAGGGCAGGATGATCCTGCCCACCCTTCGCGCATCTGCGTGATTTCCCAAGCCCCGCTCAAGCGGGGCGCAAGAAAAATACAAGGAGTTTCTATGAAGACCTCTCACCTGCCACGCCTGCTTGCCCTCGCTCTTTCCACGAGCGCACTGCTTGGTGTTCCTGCTGCCTATGCGCAGGATGGCGAACCGGGTGCCGGCACCACGGTACGGATGGCGCAGGCGACCTGGGATACGGGTTGGTTCCACGCCGAGATCTACAAGCAGCTGCTTGAAAAGCTTGGTTACAGCGTCGATGGTCCGACCACGCTCGACAACCCACCCTTCTACCAGGCCGTTGGCCAGGGCGATCTCGATCTGTGGGTGAACGGCTGGTTCCCGCTCCACAACTCCTATGAGAGCGCCTATTCGCAGGGTGCCGAGCTGGTTGGCACGGTTGCCAAGGGCGGCGCGCTCGAAGGCTATCTCGTCGACAAGGCTTCGGTCGAAAAGTACAACATCAAGACGCTGGACGACTTCAAGCGCGAGGACGTGCAAAAGGCGTTCGACCGCGATGGCGACGGCAAGGCCGATCTGGTTGCCTGTCCTCCAGGCTGGGGCTGCGAGCTGACCATCGAGCATCATCTCGATGCCTATGAGCTGCGCGACCACATCAACCCAATTAAGGCTGCCTATTCCGCGTCCATGGCTGACGCCGTTGCGGCGCATCAGCAGGGCAACCCGATCCTGTTCTACACCTGGACGCCAAACTGGACCGTCAATGCGCTGAAGCCCGGCGAAGACGTGATGTGGATCGAAGTTCCGCGCGTCGACCTGCCGGAAGCACAGAAGGACCTGGAAGAGTCCGCGACGCTGCCTGGCGTTCCCGGCTGCGTGGAAGATCCCTGCCGTCTCGGCTTCCCGGCTAACGACATCCGTCCGGTCGCCAATTCCGAGTTCCTGAAGGAAAACCCTTCGGCCAAGGCATTGTTGGAAGAGGTTTCGATCCCGATCGACGACATCTTTGCGCAGAACGCCAAGATGAACGCCGGCGAAGGCAAGTCGGAAGACGTCAAGCGTCATGCCAGCGAGTGGATCGCCGCGCATGAAGACGAAGTGAATGGCTGGCTCGAAACAGCCCGCGCTGCCAAGCAGTAAACAGAGCGACAATGCATCCCGGCTGGACCTCACGATCCGGCCGGGATCATTCATGTTTGATGGGAAGGAGATCAGCTTTGCTGACCGATACAAACAATGCCCGCGAAGCCATGGACGACACGCTGGGCGGACGCATTTCGCTGGCCCGCGATAATGCCGGTCTGTCGATCGAAGACGCAGCAGACCAGCTGGGTGTTCTGGTTGAAAGCTGGACGGCCTGGGAATGTGACTCGAGCGTGCCACGCGCCAACAAGATGACCACGATGGCCGGCATTCTCGGCGTCAGCCCCTCATGGCTGCTGTCCGGACTGGGGCAGGGCCCGATCGACCACGCGGAAACCGCTTCTTGAGGCGAGGCTGATCTTTCGCCTCTGACTGCCTGACCAAAACCATCTGAACGGATGCGCAGTGTCGTCGACACGCGCGCCGGCTTCCTCAGTTGATCACGCGATGATACGGCGTGACCGGCCGGCCGTCACACAGCGCAGCCTGGATCCAAGACGCGCTGCTGCCTCGATTATCAGAGTTCCCTAAAGTATTCCGGGATGCGCAAAGCAGTCATTTGCGTGGCACAACTGCCATTTCAATAAACCTTTGCTCTTCATAGCATAATTTTAATCTGCCCAGGCGAACTGGCTTCTGCTGCAGCATTATTCTTCGTTTGTTGCCATTGCCGCAGTGCAATAGTCCGCCAAATAATCCGTCCGAATTGATTGGCAGGACGGAAACAATGAACAAGATTGTTGTCATCACGGGCGCTGGTGCTGGCGTAGGACGAGCAACGGCCGACGAATTCGCCCGTGCGGGCTACGATGTCGTTCTCCTGTCCCGCGATCCCGAACGGCTGGAGCGTGCGGCGAGCTATGCCCGCGAACAAGGCGTTCGCGCACTACCGATCCCGACCGATGTTGCCGATGCCGCCGCCGTGGAAGCGGCCGCCGACCAGGCCGAGCGTGAGCTCGGTCCGATCGATGTTTGGGTCAACGTGGCCATGGCGACCGTTTTCTCGCCTGTGTCGAAGCTGACGCCCGAAGAGATCGAACGCGGCACGCAAGTCACCTATCTCGGCCAGGTTCACGGCATGATGTCGGCGCTGAAGCGCATGCGCACGCGCGACCGCGGCGTCATCGTCAATGTCGGCTCAGCGCTGGCCTACCGCTCCGTTCCGCTCCAGTCGGTTTATTGCGGCGCAAAGGCAGCCATTCGCGGCTTCACGGATTCACTGAGGTCCGAGATCATCCACGACAAGCTGAACGTGCGCCTCACCATGGTGGATCTGCCCGCCGTCAACACCCCGCAGTTCGATTGGGCGTTGAACAAGATGGGCCGTCGCCCGCAGCCCGTTCCGCCGATCTTCGAGCCCGAAGTTCCCGCGCGCGCCATTCGCTTCGCGGCAGAACATGACCGCCGCAACGTCTGGGTCGGTTATCCGACCGTACAGGCCATCCTCGGCAACCGCATCGCACCGGCGCTTCTCGATCGCTACCTCGCCAAGAGCGGCTATTCCGGCCAGCTCACGCAGGAGCCCAAGCCCGATGATGCGCCGAGCAACCTGTTCGAGCCGGTGAAGGGCGATTACGGTTCGCACGGCCGCTTCGACAAACGCTCCAAGCCGCGCAGCATCCAGATGTTCACCGACCGCCATCGCACCGCCTTCTGGGGTCTCGCAGCTATCCTGGCCATTCTCGGGCTGCATCGTCTCGCGCGTCGCTTCGACGTCTGACGGGCAAAGCGGTTGACCGTCCCTCTCGAAGACTACGCGATGATCGGCGACGGCGAGACCGTCGCGCTTGTGTCGAAAACCGGTTCGGTGGACTGGCTCTGCCTGCCGCGCTTCGATTCGCCCGCCTGCTGCGCCGCGCTGTTGGGCGACGAGCGGCACGGGTTCTGGAGCCTCGCTCCGAAAGGGGAGGTGCGGGAAACCCGCCAGTCCTACCGCCCGGACACGATGGTCCTCGACACGGAGTTCCGCTGCGAGGGCGGGACGCTTCTGGTCACGGATTTCATGCCGCAACGCGAGGGACGTCCGATCCTGATCCGCATCGCGCGGGTCACGCAAGGGCGCGTCGAACTGGTGTCACGCGCCGCCTTCCGGTTCGACTACGGCAACATGCCGCCCTGGATCGTACCGGAAGCCGGTGGGCTGGCCATGCATGTCGGTCCCGACAAGCTGGCGCTCCATTCAAAGGCGCCTTGGGAGATCGAAGACAACGCCGTGGTCTCACGGCTCACGCTCGATGAAGGGGAGAGCTGTTCGTTCGTTCTGGCTTATGGCCGATCAAACGAAGTTGTTGGCGATGGCGTGGATGTGCAGGAAGCGCTAGGCGACACTGAGCGCGACGGCCGCGACTGGATCGCGCGGATTGCGGTGGACGGCCTTGCCTATCCCGATGCGGTACGCCGCTCGCTTCTGACGCTCAAGACCTTGATCCACCGTCCCACCGGCGGGCTGGTTGCCGCGCCCACGACCTCGCTGCCCGAACAAGCCGGCGGCGACATGAACTGGGATTACCGCTACTGCTGGCTGCGCGACGCGGCGTTCACGCTCGACGCCTTTGTGGAATGCGGCTTCATCGACGAAGCGCGCAACTGGCGCGACTGGATCCTGCGCGCGGTCGCCGGCGCGCCCGACAAGATGCAGATCATGTACCGGGTCGACGGCTCCCGTCGGCTGGACGAAGCCGAAATGTCCTGGCTGCCGGGCTATCGTTTCGCTAGGCCGGTGCGTGTCGGCAATGCGGCTGCGGGTCAGTTGCAGCTCGATGTCTGGGGCGAGCTCATGTCCGCGCTCCACATCGCCCAACGAGCCGGCATGGAGCGAACCGACCAGGGGCGGCATCTCGAGCATGCCGTCGTCGATCATGTCGCTGAAATCTGGACGAAGCCGGATCAGGGCCTCTGGGAAAGCCGGGGCAAGCCGCGTCACTACGTGTATTCCAAGGCAATGGCCTGGGTCGTGCTGGACCGTTTCCTCAGAGGTGAGGGGGGAGACGAACTGACGGATGAGCGTCGCTCCGAACTCAACGCTCTGCGCGACCGCATGCACCAAACGATCTGCACCGAAGGCTTCAATGAGGGTTTGAACAGCTTCACCTCCTTCTACGGCGGGTCGCAGGTGGATGCCTCGCTTCTGCTTCTGCCCAAGATCGGCTTCTTGTCGATGAGCGACCCGCGAATGGTCGGCACGCTTGCGGCAATCGAAGCGCAGCTGGTGCAAGACGGCTTCGTGCATCGCCACCGCATGGAAGCGCTGGTGCCGGAAGGCGCATTTCTCGCCTGCTCGTTCTGGCTGGCCGAATGCTTGCTCGGCGTTGGCCGTCGTGCGGATGCGGTGAAAACGATCGAGGCCGTGCTCGGGGTTGCCGGCAACACCGGGCTCCTGTCGGAGGAATATGACACGCGCTCTTCCCGCTTGACGGGAAACCATCCGCAGGCTCTCAGTCATCTGGCACTGATCCAGGCTGTTCTTGCGCTCAAGCGGTTCGACGATGGGGAACGAAACGACAATGCCGACCTCTAGACGGGAGGCCGGCCGATCCATCTGGCAGGGGGCGCAGCGCATGGTTGCACTGAGCTCGCTTGTTCTTCTGGCGGGTTGCGGTTCCGGCATCAGCTTTCTTGATCCCCACGGCCCCGTCGCCTCCACGCAGCGTGATCTCCTCTTCGAGGTCATTGCCTGGATGATGATCGTGGTGCTGCCGGCTATCGTGCTCGTGCCGTTTGTCGCCTGGCGCTTTCGGCGCACGGGAAACAACAAATCCTATCATCCGAACTGGCAATTCTCCTGGCCGCTTGAAATCATCGTCTGGGGCGTGCCGGTCGTGCTCGTCTGCATCCTGGCGACCCTGATCGCAGGCAAGGCCCGTTCGCTCGATCCCTATGCCGCCATCCCGTCCGACAAGCCCCCGCTGACCGTTGAAGTCATCGGGCTCGATTACAAATGGCTGTTCGTTTATCCCGAACAGAATATCGCAAGCGTCGGCGTTCTGGCGCTCCCCGTAGATCGCCCCGTCCGCTTCCGGCTGACGAGCGACACGGTGATGCAGTCCTTCATGATCCCGGCGCTTGGAAGCCAGATCTACGCCATGGCGGGCATGGTCACCGAACTCAATCTTCTGGCCGACCGTCCCGCGGTTCTGATGGGCCAGAACACGCAATTCAACGGCCTCGGCTTCCAGAACCAGAAGTTCGACACGCTGGCCATGCCCCAAGCGGATTTCGACCGATGGATCGCCAATGCAAAACAGGCTGAGCGTCCGCTCGACCAGGACGCGTATTCGATCGTCTCCGAAAAGGGCAAGCTGGCCGATCTGCGATCCCGCTTCGACTTCGACCCATCCAAAGGCCTGATCTTTTCGAGCGTCGAACCGGCGCTGTTCGCCACCGTGGTTGCCCGATACCGCCCGGAAGCCGCCCATCGTCACGAGAGCGACGAAGCCAAGGGCCCCGCACATAAAGGACATGACCATGCCAACCACTGAGGGCTGGTGGCCGCTTTTGTTTGGTCGGTTGTCCTATGACGCGCTTCCCTTCTACAGCGCCATCGCAACCGCCGCCGCTTCGGTCGTCGTGTTGGGCGCGATCACGGTTGTTGCGCTCATCACCTATCTCGGACGCTGGCGCTGGCTGTGGCGCGAATGGCTGACCAGCCTCGATCACAAGAAGATCGGGATCATGTATGTCGTCATCGCCATGGTGATGCTGTCGCGTGCCGTCGTCGAAGGGTCGATGATGCGGGCCCAGCAGGCGATCGCGCTCGACAATCCCGGCTATCTCGAGCCGGAACATTTCGCTCAGCTGTTCTCCACCCACGGTTCGATCATGATCTTCTTCATGGCCATGCCGTTTCTCACGGGCATCATCAATTTCGCCCTGCCGATGCAGATCGGGGCCCGGGAAGTCTCGTTCCCGCTCCTCAACTCCATTTCGCTGTGGCTCACCGCCGGCGGTGCTGGTTTGATGATGGTCTCGCTCGTCATCGGCAAATTTTCGACCGGCGGCTGGAGCGGGTATCCGCCCTACACGGACGCCGCCTTTAATCCGGGTGTCGGACCGGACTATTGGATCTTCGCCGTCACGCTCAGCTCGCTGGCCTCCACCATGACGGGCATCAACATTGCCGTGACGATCTACAAGAAGCGCTGCGGCGGCATGAGCCCGTTTCGCATGCCGCTGTTTTGCTGGACGTCGCTGTGCACCTCCGTGCTGATGATCTTCGCCCTGCCGCCGCTGACGGTCGCCACCGGCTTGCTCGCGCTCGATCGCTATGTCGGCACGCACTTCTTCACCAATGACGGTGGCGGCAACATGATGAACTTCGCCAACCTGTTCTGGCTGTTCGGCCACCCCGAAGTCTACATCCTGATCCTGCCGGCCTTCGGCGTGTATTCGCAGGTCATCTCGAACTTCTCGTCCAAGATCCTGTATGGCTATGACTCCCTGATCATCGCCACCATGTGCATTGCCGTTCTGTCCTTCACGGTCTGGGTCCACCACTTCTTCACCATGGGCCAGAGTGCCGACCTCAACGCGGTGTTCGGCATCGCCACCATGACGATCGGCATTCCAACGGGCGTGAAGATCTTCGACTGGATTCTGACCATGGCATGGGGCCGTGTGCGCTTCACCGTGCCGATGATCTATTCGCTGGCCTTCATGGTGCTGTTCACCGTCGGCGGCCTGACGGGCATCCTTCTTGCCAATCCGGCGATCGACTTTCAGGTCCACAACTCCGTGTTCCTGGTTGCCCACTTCCACAACATGCTGATCCCCGGCCTGCTTTATGGCATGATTGCAGCCTATACCTACTGGTTCCCCAAGGCTTTCGGCTTCCGGCTCGATGAATGGTGGGGGCGCGTGGCCTGCGGCTGTTGGATCACGGGCTTCTGCCTTGCCTTCCTGCCACTTTATCCGCTCGGCCTGATGGGCATGCCCCGCCGCACGCAGGAGTTCTTCGAACCGGCTTATCTCCCCTACACCATCGTCGCCGGCGTCGGTGCGCTGTTCCTGCTGGCCGCTTTGGCGAGCCTGGTGACCCAGCTGGTTGTGTCGATCCGCCGTCGCGAGGAGCTGGCTGTGCCCGGTGGTGATCCCTGGAACGGGCGCACGCTGGAATGGGCGATCCCGTGTCCGGCGCCCGAATACAACTTCGCGGTTCTGCCCATCGTCGATTCCCGCGACGCCTTCCATGCCTACAAGGAAAAGGGCACCGCTTACCTCGACCATCGCTTTTATTCCGACATCGAGATGCCGAAGAACTCGATGACGGGCGTGGTGTTCGGCATCGCGCTTGCCGCGGCGTCCTTCGGCTTTGTCTGGCACATCTGGTGGCTTGCCGTGCTCGGCGTCCTTGTTGCGATCGCAGCACCCGTCGCGCGCTCCTTCGTGCTCGACACGACGCGCATCATCCCCGCTGAAGAGGTCCGGCGCGACCACGAAGCGTGGCTCGCTCGCCTGCGCAAGCTTCCGCCCGCCGATCGCGCCGTTGAAACGACGCCGCAGAACCGCGGTCTGGCAGAGGCGGCAGCGGCATGAGTACCGCAGCGCGCAACCGGCATCCCGGCATCAATCTCGGCAACACCGATCCGCATACCCACGCTCAGGCTGAAGAAACGCTCTTCGGCTTCTGGGTGTTTCTGATGAGCGATCTGGTCCTGTTCGCTCTGTTGTTTGCCACCTACGCCTCCATGATCGGCGCAACCGATGGTGGACCGGGGCCGAAGGACGTCTTCGAACTGTCGTCTGCCGCGATCGAAACCGGCGTTCTGCTTTTGTCGAGCCTGACGATGGGCATGGCGTCCATCGCCATGAAGTACAAGGAACATCCGACAAGGCTTTATGGCTGGCTTGGCGTCACCCTGCTTCTTGGTCTCGTGTTCCTCGGCCTGGAAGCGCATGACTTCGTCAAGATGGCGTCCGAAGGCGCGACGCCCCAGCGCAGCGGATGGCTGTCGTCCTTCTATGCCCTTGTTTCCACGCACGGGCTTCACGTTCTGGCGGGATGTATCTGGCTCACGATATCGATCATCCAGCTGGCCGTGTTCGGCCTGCGCTCTGAGGTCAAGCTGCGGATCATGCGCCTGTCCCTGTTCTGGCATCTCCTGGATGTCGTCTGGATCTTCATCTTTTCCGTTGTTTATCTCGGAGGGCTGGCATGAGCGCCGAAGTCGAAGAGCAGGAAAAGAAACGCGAACTGCGCTCCTATATCGTCGGCTTCGTTCTCGCGATCAGCCTGACTGCGCTCGCCTTCCTGGTTGTCGCCGCCGATCTGCAAACGTCCACTGCCTATGTCGTGATCGGCATTGCGGCACTCGCCCAGGTCGTCGTCCACTTCCGCTTCTTCCTCCACATCAGCTGGCAACGCTCCACCCGCGACGATCTCCAGCTGATCCTGTTCACGACCTTGATCATCATCCTGATGGCCGGCGGAACGATCTGGATCCTCAACAACCTCCATCATCGCATGATGTAGCGCGATCAAGTCCCGCTCAGGCGCGATAACCGAGTGCCCGGCTGATATCATGGGCGACGCTGCGCACTGACAGGATCAGGAGCTCGCGCCTTTCAACGAAGCGCGACGTCAGCGTGCCGAGGTTCAATGCCGCAATGACATGGCCGTCGCCGTTCCAGATCGGCGCGGCGATGCCTGTTGAGCCCGTGATGAACTCCTGATCGTTCAGCGCATAGCCATCCTGACGCACCTTGATCAGCAGCCTGCGGAAGGCCGCCGGGTCGGTTACGGTATAGCCGGTGTAGGTCAGGAACTGCACGCGAGCGAGATAGCTTTCCAGCACATCCGCCGAGGAATGGGCGAGAAGAATGCGGCCCGTCGCGGTGCAATAGGGCGTGATCGCCGCATCCATGTTGACGTCGTAGCGGACATGCTGATGGCTGACGCATTTCGCGAGCCGGCGAATGTCGCAATGCGCGTTCATGCTCGACAGCAGCACGGTTTCTCCCGACATGTCCCGTAGCCTTTCCATATGCGGTCGCGCGATCGCAACGATCGGTTCTTCATGCAGGCGGAAGGGAAAGCCGTGGCTGGATTCGATCAGAACATAGCGGCCGCCGCTGTCCTGTTCGAGGTGGCCTCGCGCCGTCAGCGTTTGAAGCAGCCCATGCGCACTCGATTTGGGAAAACCGAGGTCGCGCGTGATCTGCGACAGGGTCACGGGATCGCGGCGCTGAGACAGGTAATCGAGCAGGTCGAGAATGCGACCGGCGCTTTTGACTTCGGAGTTCATGGATGTGAACAAAACCACGATTGCGGTTACTTTTTAGGCTTGTAACACTTTTGAGGCAGAGGCGATACGCAATGCGCCACCATCAGACCCTGAAAGTCCGCGATGACCGTGACACGTGACCATGATCAGCAGCAACCCTGGACCTGGGCCGACGATGTCTGGCGCCAGAAGGTAGACAAGGCGCGGGCAGGGCGCTCGCTGATGCCAAAGCAGTGGAAGAACGGCGCACGCATGGCCGTTGCTATCTCGTTCGATTCCGATCACGAGACTTTTGAACTGCGAAACGGCGGCGCATCCATCGGCAAGCTGAGCCAGGGTCAGTATGGCGCGCGTCGCGGCATGCCGCGCATCCTGAAGCTGCTCGAAACCTACGGCATCCCGGCCTCTTTCTTCATGCCTGCTGTGTCGGCGATGATCAATGCTGACGAGGTCAAGGCCGTGATTGCTGGCGGTCACGAGCTTGGCATCCATAGCTGGATCCACGAATTCAATTCGCGCCTGGATCACCAGACGGAGCGCGATCTGGCGTTCCGCGCTGCCGATATGCTGGAAAAGCTGTCCGGCGTGCGTCCGGTCGGCATGCGCACCGCATCCTGGGATTTCAGCCCCTATACCCTGGCCATCGCGCGCGAGATGCGTCTCCTTTACGACTCCTCGCTGATGGCCGACGATGAGCCCTACGAACTGTTGGAAGACGGCGAAGCCACCGGCATCGTCGAAATCCCCGTGGAATGGATCCGCGACGACGCGCCTTACATGGCGATGGACCGCATGGCCGGCGCGCGGCCCTATGGTGGCCCGGCAATGGTCGCGGACATTCTGCGTCGCGAGATGGATGTCGCCTGGGAAGAAGGCGGATTGTTCCAGGTGACGCTGCATCCACATCATATCGGGCATCGCTCCCGCATCTTCGTTCTGGAAGAGACCATCCGTCATGCGAAGGCCAAGGGCGATGTCTGGTTCTGCACCCATGCGGAACTGGCGCGTTATTGTGCCGACCAGGCCAATCTTTCCGTCGCGGCAGACCGCTGAGCCTGCTGGCGGGCGGACTGCAAAAACCAATAAACAAGAGGGTGAAGCAATGAGAAGTAGACTAGCATCTGTTGCGGCCGTCGTTATGGCGCTGTTGACCACGACGGCGATGGCGCAAACTAAGGACACGCTGACGATCGACCTGCAGAACGACGCGGCGACGCTCGATCCGCATCTGCAGTGGAACACCGACAGCTACACGGTTTACCGCAACATCTTCGACAATCTGCTGACGCGCGACGCATCCGGCAAGATCGTGCCGCAGATCGCGACCGAGTGGACCTACGACAACGACACCACGATCACCTTCAAGATCCGTGACGACGTCACCTTCCAGGATGGTTCGAAGCTGACGGCGGACGATGTCGCCTTCTCGATCAACCGCATCATCGATCCGGAACTGAAGAGCCCGCAGCTCTCGCAGTTCAACCAGATCCAGACCGCCGAAGTCGTTGATCCGACCACGGTGAAGGTCACCACAAAGTCTGCCTATCCGGCGCTGCTCGCACAGCTCGTGAAGCTGTCCATCGTGCCCAAGGCCTATGTGGAAAAGGTCGGCGATCAGGAATTCAACCTGAACCCAATGGGCAGCGGTCCCTACAAGCTGGTTGAATGGAAGAAGGGCATCGAAACCGATCTCGAAGCCTTCCCAGAATACTGGCGCGGCGAGCCGCCGTTCCAGAAGGTGGTGTTCCGCGCGGTTCCCGACGTGTCCACGCGCATCGCCGACCTCAAGACCGGCAAGGCGGATCTGATCCGCGACGTTCCGCCGGATCAGGCTGCCAGCATCGAAAGCGACAGCAACACCCAGCTTCTCACGGGCGAAACCGAGCGCGTCGGCTATCTCTACATCAACGCCGAAGCCGGTCCGACCAAGGATGTGCGCGTGCGTCAGGCGATCGCCTACGCAATCGACAAGCAGGGCATCGTGGATGCGTTGCTCGAAGGCTACGGCCGGGCCGTCAACGTCGTCGGTGCCGAGCCGATCTTCGGCTACGACCCGGACGTGGAAGGCTATGACTACGATCCGGAAAAGGCTGCCGAGCTGATCAAGGAAGCCGGTGCCGAAGGCGCCACGCTTGAATTCCTGACCTCGCCGTCTTATCCGCGCGCTTTGGTTGAAGCCATCCAGCAGATGTTGAGCGATGTGGGTCTCAAGGTCGACATCTCGTCGAGCGATCAGGCAACCTTCCTGAAGCGTCGTCAGGGCGATGCAGAGAACGCCGGCAGCCTCGCATTCGGTGCATGGTCCTGCGCCTGCCAGGATGCCGATGGCATCATCTATCCGCTGTTCCGCAGCGGCAGCATCTGGGCGAAATATAAGAACGAGAAGTTCGACGCCCTGGTGGATGAAGCGCGCACCATTCTCGATGAGAACAAGCGCAAGGAACTCTACAAGCAGGCCTACGAAATCCTGCGCGAAGACGTTCCGGGCATCGGCCTTTATCAGGTGTTCGCGCTTTATGGCGCAGCGAAGAACCTGGAATGGACCCCTTCAGCCAATGAATCCATGTTCGTCATGGACATGAGCTGGAAGCAGTAAGAGCGAGATGCGATCGTGATCAATTACGCCGTCCAGCGCTTTATTCAGGCAATCATCGCAATTGTCGGCGTGCTCACGATCGTTTTCGTTGTGATGCATCTTTCGGGGGATCCGACCTTGCTTCTGGTCCCCCAGGATGCCTCGGCCGAAATGATTGCCGAACTGCGCAGCCAGCTTGGCTTTGATCGGCCGATCTATGTGCAGTATCTCGATTACATCTATGGTTTGACGCATCTGGACTTCGGCATGTCCGTGGTCCAGCGCGTTCCCGCTCTCGACATCGTCGCGTCGCGCCTGCCTTACACGATCCAGCTCGCCGCCGGCGCGCTTCTGGTCGCCATCGGCGTCGGCATTCCAGCCGGCATCATCATGGCCACCATGCGCGGCAGCGTGATCGAACGCATCCTGACCGCCATCGTCGTCACCGGCCAGAGCGTCCCGACCTTCCTGTCGGGCATTCTCCTGATCTTCGTGTTCGGCGTGACCCTGCGCTGGCTGCCGACCTCAGGCGCAGGCGAGCTTTCGGCCATGATCATGCCGTCGATCGCGCTCGGCGCGCTTTCGATGTCCACATTTGCCCGCATGACGCGGATCGCGATCATCGACGAGCTGAGCAAGGATTATGTCCGCGCCGGTCGCGCTCGCGGCCTGTCGCTCGGGCAGGTGGTGTTCCGCCACGTCCTGCGCAACGCCTCGATTCCGGTCATCACCATCGCGGCGCTGGAGATCGGCAACCTGCTCGCTGGCGCCGTCATCATCGAAACGGTGTTTGCCTGGCCGGGCATCGGGCAGCTCGCCATCCAGTCCATCCAGTCGCGCGACTTCCTCGTTGTTCAGGTCATCGTGCTCCTGATCTCCTTCGTTTACGTGCTGACCAGCGTTCTGGCCGATCTCGTTTACGTATTCGTCGATCCCCGCATCCGGCTGGTCAGGTGAAGAAATGTCCGTGATGACAAGCGCCCATATCGTTCGCCAACGCCTCCGTCGCGTTCCGCTGTCGGTGATCGTGGTTTCCATCATTCTGGCCGTAATCGTGCTTCTGGCCGTGTTCGCACCCCTCGTCGCGCCCTTCGATCCCAACAAGCAGACGCTTTTGGCGCGCTTGAAGGAACCGGGCTTCTCCTACCGCGGCATGACCTATTGGCTCGGAACGGATGATCTTGGACGCGATCTCCTGTCGCGTACGCTCTACGGTGCCCGCGTCTCGCTCGGCGTCGCCTGCCTGTCGGTCGTCGTGTCCACCATCGTCGGCGTGTCGCTCGGCATGGTGGCCGGGTGGTTCCGTGGCTGGACGGAAACGATCATCATGCGTCTGGTCGACATCATGATGTCGATCCCCGCGATCCTGCTGGCGGTTCTGACTGTTGCCGTGCTCGGACCGGGCTTCATGAAGCTGGTTCTTGTGCTCGGCCTCACCCGCTGGCCGCGTTATACCCGCATCGCCTATGCCCAGACGCTGCAGGTCTCGAACCTGCCGTTCATCAAGGCCTCCGAGCTTGCCGGTGCAGGCGCCATTCGCATCCTGCTGCATCACGTCCTGCCCAACATCGCCGGTCCGATCCTGATCGTGGTGACGGCGGAGTTCGGCCTGATGATCCTGATGGAATCCGGCCTGTCCTTCCTCGGCCTCGGCATTCAGCCGCCATCCGCCAGCTGGGGCTCGATCATGAGCACCGGTCGGCAATATATCGAACGAGCCTGGTGGATCGTCGCCGTTCCCGGCTTCGGCCTCTTCCTTCTCGTCTTTTCCGTCAACGTGCTCGGTGACTGGCTGCGCGACCAGCTCGACCCGCGCTCCCGTTCTCGCTGAGGTTCACGCATGACATTCCAAGACAAGACAATGGTCATCACGGGCGCTGCCGGCATTTTCGGCGGCTGGACGGCCGCCTATTTCGCCAAGCGCGGTGCTCGGCTCTGCCTCAGCGACGTCCGCATGGATGCTCTGGAAAAGGTTGCCGCCGATCTCAACCTCGACCCGAAGACGACCCTGCTGCACGCCACCGAACTGACGAGCGATGCCTCCATGCTCGAACTCGTTGATCTGGTGCGGCGCGAATGGAAGGCGCCGGATATCCTCGTCAACAATGCCGGCATTTATACCCGCTTCAGCCTGCTTGAAATGGAGTTCGACGACTGGGACCGCGTCTTCGGCGTCAATCTGCGCGCACCCTTCGTGCTGACGCGCGAAATGGCCAAGCTGATGATCGCGGAGAACAAGGCCGGCTCTGTGATCAACATCTCCTCAGGTGCCGCCCGCAAGATGAACCAGAACTCCGTGCCTTATTGCACCTCCAAGACGGCGCTTGAGCGCCTGTCGAAGGGCTTTGCGATGGAGCTCGCGCATCACAACATCCGCGTCAACATCGTGGAGCCCGGCTTTGCACCGGGAAGCGAGGTCTCGGCCTTGAGCGACGATTACGTGGAGAACATGCTGCGCAACATTCCGCTTGGCCGCGCCAGCGGTCCGGAAGATGCGCCCGGCGCCATCGCTTATCTCTGCTCGGAAGATGCCGGCTTCATCACCGGTGCCGTTCTGAGCGTCGATGGCGGCAATTCCATCGGCAACTACAAGCGCCCGGCAGCGCCCGCGCCGGCAAGCGCAGGCTGAAGGAGCACCGCATGAATACGGCGGCGAGCCCCCTTCTGTCCGTGGACAACCTGACGGTCGAGATCGGCGGCGCCAATGTTGTCGATGGCGTGTCGTTCGATGTCGCGCCCGGCAAGGTGATGGCGCTGGTCGGTGAATCCGGCTGCGGCAAGTCCCTGACCTCCTATGCCCTGCTCGGCCTTTTGCCGGATGCGGCACGGCGCACGGCCGGAACCGTCCGCCTCCAGGACCGCGATCTGACCGCGTTGTCGGAGCGGCAGCTGCGCAAGGCGCGCGGCAAGGAGATCTCGATCATCTTCCAGGAGCCGAGCGCCTCGCTCGATCCCCTGACCACCGTCGGCGCCCAGATCGCGGCGGCCTACCAGACCCACAACAACGTGTCGCGCAGCGAAGCCTATGACCGCGCGCGACAGATGCTCGCCGATGTCGGCATCCCCGATCCCGACCGTCGCCTGCATCAATACCCGTTCGAACTCTCCGGCGGCATGTGCCAGCGCATCATGATCTCGATCGCGCTGATCTGTAGCCCGCAGGTGCTCGTCGCCGACGAACCGACCACGGCGCTCGACGTCACCATCCAGGCGCAGATCCTGGACCTGATGAAGAAGCTCGTCGCCGATCGCGGCACGTCGATCGTCATCATCACCCACGACATGGGCGTGGTGGCCGATATCGCTGATGATGTCGCGGTCATGTATGCCGGACGCATCGCCGAGATCGCGCCCGTGCAATCCTTGTTCGATGATCCGAAGCATCCCTATACCGCGCTTCTTCTCGCCAGCGTTCCCAAGCTTCACCATGCGCCGAAAACCGATCTGGCGACGATCGAGGGCAGGGTGCCGACCTTGAGCGAATTCGGCGCCGGTTGCCGCTTTGCCGATCGCTGCCCTTTGGCGACCGAAAAGTGCCGTATCGAGCAGCCCCCCTTGTTTGATTGCGGCGGAGGCCACCGCTCAGCCTGCTGGCATATCGATCGCATGCCTGAAATCCGGAAAGTAGCCGCATGAGCGAGAGCCAGGAAAACGTCCTCGAAATGCGCGACGTTGCCGTCCACTTCGGCGGCCGTGGCGGCTTCTTCGGCTCGTCGGGCGCGGTCGTAAAGGCCGTCAACGGCGTTGATCTCGATATCAGGAAGGCTGAAACCGTCGCGCTTGTCGGTGAATCCGGCTGCGGCAAGTCTACGCTGTCCAACACCATCGTCGGGTTGCAGACGCCGGTTTCGGGCAGCGTCAAGATCAGCGGCGAAGAGGTTGTCGGCGCCGACAGCCGCAAGCTCAACGACATCCGCCGCAAGGTGCAGATGATCTTCCAGGATCCGGCTCTGTCGCTCGATCCGCGCTCCACCATCGGCGCTACCATCGGCGAACCGCTTCTCGTGCGTGGTATTGCTCGCGGCAAGGCTTTGAAGGAGCGCGTTGGCGAGCTGCTGACGCAGGTCGGCCTGCGGGCCGAACATGCGGACCGCTATCCCCACCAGTTCTCCGGCGGTCAGCGCCAGCGTGTGGTGATCGCCCGTGCCCTCGCGCTCGAGCCGGATCTGCTGATCTGCGACGAACCGGTATCCGCGCTCGACGTGTCGGTGCGCGCGCAGATCCTCAACCTCCTGGTCGCGCTACAAAAGCGAATGGGCGTGTCCTACCTCTTCGTGTCGCACGATCTCAGCGTCGTCCGTCACATCTGCGACCGGGTTGTCGTGATGTATCTCGGCCGCTTTGTCGAAATTGCCGAGCGCGACACCTTCTTCGCCAATCCCAAGCACCCCTATACCCGCGCCTTGATGTCGGCCGTTCCGGAAGCCGATCCGGCAGTGCAAAGAAGCAAGCAGCGCTTTGTTCTTCAGGGCGAGTTGCCGAGCCCGGCCAATATCCCGTCCGGCTGTGCCTTCCACACGCGTTGTCCCTTGGCCACCGAGATCTGCTCGACGGTCCGGCCCGAACTGACGCCGCGTCCCGACGGCGCCCTCGTTGCTTGCCACCATGCCTGAAGGTGCCCCCATGGTTGATCCTGCTATTGAAGAAACCATCGCGCTTCCACAGCTGAAAGCCGAAGCGGAAATCAGGGTCGATCGCTGGGGCATCCCTCATATCCGGGCAGAAGGGGAAGACGACCTTTTTCTTCTTCAAGGCTTCAACGCAGCGCGCGATCGCCTTTGGCAGCTCGACCTTTGGCGCAAGCGCGGTCTCGGCCACCTGTCGGCCGACTTCGGCCCCGGCTATCTCGCCCAGGACCATGCCGCTCGCCACTTCCTGTATCGCGGCGACATGAACCGGGAATGGCTGGCTTATGCACCCGACACGCAAGCCATCTGCACCGCCTTCGCCGCCGGCGTGAACGCCTATATCGCGCTCTGCGAAAAGGAGCCGGAGCGCCTGCCGCCCGAGTTCGCCGTGTTCAACACCCGTCCCGCGCTCTGGCAGCCGGAAGACGTGGTGCGCATCCGTTCGCATGCGCTGACCCGCAACGGCCTGTCCGAAATCCTGCGCGCCAATGTCATGGCGAAAACCGATGCCGCAACCGATCTCCTGCGCTTCGAAATCGATCCGCCGGTCGAGGTGAAGCTCGCGGACGGCCTGTCTTTCGCAGACATCCCCTTGGAAGCGATGCGGCTTTTCAAGCTCGCAACCGCGCCCGTCACGTTCCAGAAGGAGCGGCTATCCGCCGGCATTGCCGACATTTGGACGTGGTCCGAGGTGACGGATCTGGGCGAGGTCGTTCAGCGCAGTGCCGAAGAAGGCTCTAACAATTGGGCCGTTCACGGCACGCGCACGCAAAGCGGCCGTCCGATTCTCGCCAGCGATCCGCACCGCGCCCATGCCGTGCCGTCGCTTCGTTATCTCGTTCATCTGGAAGCGCCGGGCTTCAATGTCATCGGAACCGGCGAACCCAGCGCACCCGGCGTTTCGATCGGCCATAACGAGCGCACCGCCTTCGGCCTCACCATCTTCGGCGCCGACCAGGAAGACATCTACGTCTATGAAACCCGCGAGGGCGATCCCGATTCCTACCGCCATGCCGGTGGCTGGGAAAAGATCGAGCGGGTCGAAGAGCGTTTCGTGGTCAAAGGCCATGACGAGCAGCGTCTGAAGCTCTCCTTCACCCGCCACGGCCCGGTGCTGAGCGAGGATCATGCGCGGCGTCGCGCGGTGGCCATGCGCACAGTCTGGCATCATCCGGGCTCGGCCGCTTATCTCGGCAGCCTGTCTTATATGCGAAGCCCGTCTGCGGAAGCCTTTGCCGCCAGCCTCGACCATTGGGGCACGCCATCGGTCAATCATGTCAGCGCAGATATCGAAGGCAATATCGGCTGGTTCACGGCAGGCTTTACGCCGGTGCGCCACAACTGGCACGGGTTGCTGCCGGTTCCGGGCGATGGCAGCCACGAATGGGACGGCTTCCTGCCGGCGCAGGATCTGCCCCGCGCCTTCAATCCCGCCAGCGGCTTCGTGGCTTCCGCCAACGAAATGAACCTGCCCAGGGATCGCGACCCTTCGGCAACGTCGATCGGCCATGAATGGGCAGAAGGCAGCCGGGCAAAGCGCATCAAGGCCGTGCTGGCCGGTGACCGCAGCCATACGCTTGCGGCCTCCATGGCGCTGCAAACGGATGTGTATTCGCGTCCGGCCGAAGTGATCGTCAGCCTGTTCAAGGCCATCGCTCTGGAAACAACGCTCGATGCGTCGCAGGCCCGCGCGCTCAGGCTATTTGAAGGCTGGAACTACCATCTGGACGCAAGCAGTGCGCCCGCAGCCTTGTTTGAAGTGTGGTGGATGAAGCATCTGCGCCCCGGCCTTCTCCAGCATTTCGCGCCCGACCAGACGATCCGCCAGCTCCTTCTGCCCGGCGATTTCGACAGGCTTCTTTCGCTTCTCGAGACGCCGGAAGACCTCTGGAGCAGTGACGAACGAAACGAATTGCTCCTGTGGACCCTCACCAAGGGCTTCGACGATTGCATCACGAGACTGGGCAAAGATCCGTCCGCCTGGCGCTGGGGCGATCTCCACCGTGCCCTGTTCGAACACGCCGCAAGCCGCGTCAAAGACACGAACAAAACCGACTGGAACGTTGGCCCGCTGCCGGTCGGCGGCAGCCGCTCGACCCCGATGCATGCAGCCTACCGGCTTGGCGACTTCGGCGTGAATGCCGGTGCATCCGTGCGTCTGGTCATGGATGTCGGCGCCTGGGACAACAGCGTTTGCGTCAACACACCCGGTCAGTCCGGCGATCCCCGTTCGCCCCATTATGCCGACCTGTCCGAGCCGTGGTCGCGCGGTGACTACGTGCCGCTGCTTTACAGCCGCGACAAGGTGGATGCCGCAACCACGCATCTGATAAGGCTGGTTCCAGTTAAAGCCGGGGAGGTCCGTACATGAGCCATTTCATCGCCAGTGACGCCATCGCTGTGGAGCCTCTCCTCGAAGAGCTTCGTGCATGGGTCGAGCTCGAAACGCCGAGCGCCGATGCGCAGGCCGTCAACCGTCTGGCCGACCGCATCGAGGCTGACGCCAAAGACGCAGGCTTCACCGTGGAGCGCACTGCGGGCACGCTCGGCTACGGCGACATTCTCGCCGTCCGCACGCCCCGGCCGCAGGACGCAAACACCAAAAGCGTTCTGATCCTCGCTCACATCGACACCGTTCACGCTACCGGCACGATCAAGGACAAGCTGACGCTGCGCCAGGAGGGCGACCGGCTCTATGGTCCCGGCATCTACGACATGAAGGCCGGCGTGCTGATGGCGCTTGAGGCCATGAAGCTTGCAACAAAGGCCGGCCACAACCTCCCCATCGACCTGCTGATCGTGCCCGACGAAGAGGTCGGCTCCAAGAGCTCGCGCCCCATGATCGAGCGCTTTGCGGGCAGCGCCGCTTATGTGCTCGTGGTCGAACCGGCCCGCAACGGCGGCAAGATCGTGACGGCGCGCAAGGGTGTCGGCATGTTCGACATTACGGTGCGCGGTCGCGCCTCGCATGCCGGCGTGCGTCCGCTCGACGGCCGCTCGGCCATCCGCGCCGCCGCCCGCCTCGTCCTGGAACTCGAAGCGCTGAACGATCCCGAACGCGGCATCACCGTCACCACCGGAACGATCCAGGGCGGCACCGGCCGCAACACCGTGCCAGCGGAATGCCGCCTGCAGCTCGACCTGCGCCTTCCCGACGCCGCAATGGCAGACGAGGTGATCAGCGCCGTTCAAAAGATGACGCCTGTTGATCCCGACATCACCTTCGAGATTTCCGGCAGCCTCAATCGCCCGCCTTTCGCCCAAAGCGAGGACGGCGCGCGCCTCTTCGATCATGCGGCCGAAATCGCATCCAGGCTCGGCTTCACGCTGGAAGGCATGGAAACAGGCGGCGGTTCGGACGGCAACTTCACTGCCGCTCTCGGTGTGCCGACCCTCGACGGTCTCGGTGCCGACGGTGCCGGCGCTCACACCTTCGACGAACACATCCTGGTCAGCAGCCTTGCACCCCGCACCGCGCTGCTCGCCAATCTGATCGCCTCGCTGGACCACACGGCGTGAGCGCAACGCTGTTCATGCGGGAGTTCTTGGTGTGAGCGCGACGCAGATCCTTGTCTTCATGGTGATGGCAGGGATCGCCGCCTATGTTCAAACCCTGACCGGCTTCGCCTTCGGCCTCATCCTCATGGCGGCCGTGGCACTCGGTGAAATCCTGCCGCTGCGCGATGCAGCGGTGGTCACCGGCCTTCTGACGCTCGTCAACGCCGCAGTGATGCTGCGCAACGGCTGGACCGAGGTTCTGAAAAGACAGTTCCTGCTCGTTCTCCTTAGCAGCCTGCCGTCGCTGGTGGTCGGCTATTTCGTGCTCGAACATCTGGCCGATCAGGGGCTGGTGATCCTGCGCATCCTGCTCGGCGCGATCATCATCGTTTCGTCGCTGCAGCTGATCATGCCGCCCAAGCGCGAGCAGCGGCTGGCCAGCGATCGCTCCTTTGTGGCCTTCGGCAGCATATCGGGGCTTATGAGCGGTCTGTTTTCCACCAGCGGTCCGCCGCTCGTTTACCACTTCTACCGCCAGCCACTGCCGCTTCTGGCGATCCGCGAAACCCTCGTCGCCATCTTCGGCGTCAACTCGCTGATCCGTCTCGGCGTCGTGTTTGCCGACGGCACCTTCCCGGACAAACGCTACTGGGTCGCCTTCCTGGCCATCATCCCCGTTGTCGCCGGCACGCAACTCGCCCGCCGCTTTCCCCCGCCGATCTCGCCGCAAACGCTGAAGAAGATCGTCTTCATCCTGCTTTGCGCCTCCGGCGCCTCGCTTGCGCTACCGGCAATCCCCGCCGCCCTGCGCATGGCTGGCTACTGAGTGGCCTCTGGTTCGATGCTTTCCAGATAACGCACGAAGGCGCGCCCGCCTTCGATCAGATCGGCACGAAACGCTTCAGCGAGCGCTTCGGCATCGCGCTTGCGCAGCGCTTCCAGGATGTGAAGGTGCTGATGCGGCCCGTCATAGCTCGGATGCCCGAACGGATAGAGGTAGTTCAACAGCGGCCCGATCTGGATCCATAGCCGCTCGAGGATCTCGATCAGCTGCGGCATGCCGGAACGGCGATAGATCAGGAAATGAAACTCGTAATTGGCGAGCAGGGCGGCGGGATAATCCTTGTCCGCTTCCGCACGGATCAACGTCTCGTGGACCTTTTCCAGCTGCTCGATGAAAGCCTTGTCCACATGCGGCAGTGCTTTCACCGCCGCATGCGGTTCCAGCATCAGCCGGATCTCGCGCGTTTCCAGATATTCGTTCAGGGTCAAACGACGCACGCGAATATAATAGCCGGGCTTCATTTCCAGCGCGCCATCGCGAACGAGCTGTAGCAGCGCTTCGCGAACCGGCGTTTCGCTTGTGCCGAGCGATTGTGCGAGCTCACGGATCTTCAACCGCACGCCCGGCTGCATCCGTGCCGCCATCAGCTGATAGCGCAACTGGCTGTAGATCTGCGCCGACAGGCTTTTCGACTGAATATCCGTAAAGGCCTGCATTGCGCCTCTCCATCCGTCCTCGCGATGCCCGAGACGTGCACCGTTCCTGCCTTGCAGCAGGTTCCGATTTCCCGCGCCACCATAAAGCGCTTGCCGCTCATTGATACATGATATATCAAAAAGGGAGCAAGTGAGGGGTGGAAGAGATGGATCGCCGAGCTTTCGATATTGATGCCGCTTTGAAGGCGCGCGCCGCCAAGGTCATTCCGGGCGGCATGTGGGGCCACCAGAACAGCGCGCGCCTTCCCAAGGGCTATCCGCAATATTTCACCCGAGGCGAGGGCTGTCGGACCTGGGACGTGGATGGCCGCTCCTATATCGACTACATGTGCGCCTGGGGTCCGATGATCCTCGGCTATTCCGATCCCGATGTGGAAGCCGCCGCCGCGCGCCAGCGCGCCGAAGGCGATGGGCTGAACGGACCGACCCCGCGTCTCGTGGAATTGGCCGAACTCGTGGTCGACACCGTCGCCCACGCCGATTGGGCGATGTTCTCCAAAAACGGCACCGATGCCACCACCGCTTGTGTCACCACCGCGCGTGCCGGCACGGGTCGCCGCAAGGTTCTGGTGGCGCGCGGCGCTTACCATGGTGCGATCCCCTGGTGCACGCCGTCGGTTGCCGGCGTCACGGAAGAAGACCGCGCCCATCTCGTGCCCTATGACTACAACGATGCCGCCAGCCTCGAACAAGCGGTGGCTTCGGTAAAGGGCGATGTCGCGGCCATTCTTGGAACCGCGTTCAAGCATGATCTCGGCAAGGAACACATTCTGCCGACCCGCGAATTCGCCCAGGCCGCCCGACGTCTGGCCGACGAGGCCGATGCAGCGCTCATCGTCGACGATGTTCGTGCCGGTCTTCGGCTCGACCTCGGCGGCAGCTGGGAACTGGTCGGCGTGAAGCCCGACCTCTCCGCCTGGAGCAAGGCGATCGCCAATGGTCGCGCGCTCGGCATGATGACCGGCAACGACCGCTTCCGCGAAGCAGCCACCAAGATCTACACCACCGGCTCGTTCTGGACCGCAGGCGTGGCGATGGCCGCTTCGATCGCGACGATCACCAAGCTGCGCGAAGAAAACGGCGTCAAGCGCATGGTGGCCGCCGGTCAGCTCCTGCGCGATGGCTTGCAGAAGCAGGCCGACAAATACGGCGTGCCGCTGAAGCAAAGCGGCCCCGTACAGATGCCGGTCTTCCTGTTCGACAATGATGATGATCGCTCGCTCGGCAATCGCTTCTGTCTCGAAGCCCTGTCGCGCGGCGTTTATTTCCACCCCACCCACACGATGTTCCTGTCGGTTGCCCATACCGATGCGGTGATCAACGAAACGCTAGAAATCACGGACGAGGTTTTCAAGGCAATCGCCTGACCCGCGAACGATCGAGCCAGCCGACACAAACGCAAAAAAAGGGGAGCCTTCGATGAGCGACGCTGAACAAGGCGACCGGCGCAACTTCTCGGAAGACTATCTGGCCGAGCGAGCCAAATTCATCCGCCTGGAAACCTTGCGCCTGACGCGCATCGCCGGTGCCGGCCATTATTCCAGCACCTTCTCGGCCGCCGAACTGTTCGCAGCCCTCTACTACGGTCATCTCAGGCTCGATCCCGCCAATCCGAAATGGGAGAACCGGGACCGCTTCGTGCTCAGCAAGGGTCATGCCGCGATCGGCCTGTACCCCGTTCTGGCCGATCTCGGCTTCTATCCCCCATCCAAGCTCGACGATTTCACCCGTCTCGGCAGCGCCTTTGGCGATCATCCGGACATGAAGAAGATTCCGGGCATCGACTTCTCATCCGGATCGCTCGGCCACGGCCTGTCGGTCGCACTCGGCATGGCGATCGCCGGGCGCATGAAGAACCATACCTATCGCACCTATTGCATGCTGGGCGATGGTGAGTTGAACGAAGGCCAGATCTGGGAGGCCGCCATGGCGGCCGGTCACTTCCAGCTGCAGGGTCTCGTCGGCATCGTGGATCGCAACCAGCTTTCGATCGACGGCCCGACCGAAAAGGTCATGTCGGTGGAGCCCCTTGTGGATCGCTTCACGTCGTTCGGCTGGGACGTTCAGCGGATCGACGGTCACAACCTTTCGGCCATCATGGCTACACTGGCCGCGCTCAAGCCGGCCGGCACCGGTCGCCCGCAGATGATCATCGCGGATACGGTGAAGGGCCGCGGCGTCAAATATATGGAGCTGTCGCTCGACTGGCATGTCGGCAATCTCGTTGGCGACGATTACGACGATGCCTGGGCGGAAATCGAAGCCGGGCTGCAGCCGTTCGAAAAGGAAGATGCCTGATGAGCGCTGCAGGACAGGACCAAAGCACGCTGTTTCGCGGCGACGAGGGCGAACTGCGCCTCAAGAATGCGAAGTCGGTTCGCGGAACGCCGGCCAAGGCGATGCCCGCCTTCATCCTTGGCGAAGAACTGGCCGATCTCGCCGACAATGATCCGCGCATCGTGGTTGCGACCGCCGACCTCGCCAATTCCAGCCGTGCCCGCGATTTCGCCAATCGCCATCCGGACCGCTTCATCGATTTCGGCATCGCCGAGCGCAACATGATCACGGCGGCTGCCGGTATGGCGTCCTGCGGCCTTGTTCCTTATGTCGCGACCTTTGCGTCCTTTGCCGGCATCCTGGCGGCCGAAGCGATCAAGACCGATTGCGCCTATCCCCGCATGCCGGTGCGCGTTCTCGCCCATCATTCCGGCATCTCGATGGGATTTTACGGCACCAGCCATCACGCCACCGAAGATCTCGGCATGATGCGACCGATTGCCGATCTCACTGTGGTCTGCGCGGCCGACGCCAACCAGCTTCGCGCCATCCTGCGGGCGTCCGTGGATCATCCGGGTGCGATGTATATCCGCCTCGGCCGTGGCCGCGATGCCGAAGTCTATGGGGAGGTCCCTGCGGATTTCGCCCTGGGCAAGGCCACCACGCTGCGCGATGGCACGGACCTCACCATCATCGCAACGGGCTCGCAGGTCCACGCCTCGCTGATGGCGGCGCAAAAGCTTGGCGAGACCGGTATGTCGGTGCGCGTGATCGACATGCACACGATTAAGCCGCTCGATGGAGATGCCGTGCGCGCCGCCGCGCGTGAAACAAAGGCGATCCTCACCGTCGAGGAGCACAACGTCATCGGCGGCCTGGGCTCGGCTGTTGCAGAAGTGCTGGTCGACGAAGACCGGATCCCCTTCCGCCGCCACGGCATCCACGATGAGTTCTCTCTCATCGGCCCACCGGCCGCCCTTTACGCGCATTACCGGCTCGACGCAGACGGCATCACCGCCGTGGCGAAGGAGTTCCTGCAGATCAACTAAGCCACCGACAGGCTTCCGTAAAACAGCCATAAGGGAACGCGGAGGCCCTGTTCTAGCAAGCTTCAATGGGAGACTGTGATGGAAGGCATCTTTAGAACCGCTGCGCGAGCAGCCGCTGCATGGGCTGCTCTTGGCGCCATGGGTGTGATCCTGCCCGCTGCGGCACAGGATCGTCCGCTCGTGATTGCGCGCAATCTCGAAATCAACTCGCTCGATCCGCATCGCGCCTTTTGTGACACATGCCAGATCTATCTCAGCGCCACCTATCAGGGGCTGGTGAAGCTCGCAGCCGACGACCGGTCTGTTGAACCCTCGCTGGCCACCGAATGGTCGGCCAACGAAAACCAGACCGAGTTCACCTTCAAGCTCGATCCAAAGGCCGTCTTCTCGGATGGCAGCCCGGTTGAAGCCAAGGACGTCAAATGGACGTTCGAACGGCTGAAGAACCTGCAGGGCGACCCTTCCTTCATGATGAAGGGCGTTACCGCCATCGAAACGCCTGACGACAAGACCGTTATCGTGAAGATGGAAAGCCCGAATTCCGAGTTCATCGGCATTCTCGCGGCACCCTATACCGGCATCATCAACAGCGAAGTCGCATCGTCGAACGGCGCGTCGGCGGGCGATGATGCGGCCACGGCCGACAAGGGCGAAACATGGTTCCTCGCCAATTCCGCCGGCAGCGGCCCTTATGTTCTCGACACCTATCGCCCGGATGATGAGCTGCGCTTCCGTGCCAACGACAAGTTCTGGGGCACGGCTCCGGCGATCAAGGAGATCGTGATCGACCAGTCTGCCGACGCCGTGTCGCAGGCGCAGATGCTGCAAAGCGGTGCAGCCGACATTGCGATGCAGGTTGATCCCGACACAGCCGAAACGATCGCGTCGCCGGACCTGACGATCGAAACCGTCCCGTCCTACAACTACATCTACGTGTCCTTCTCGCCCGGTGCCGAAGGCAACCAGACGCCGCTCGACCTGGAAGTTCGCCAGGCGCTGGCCTACGCCATCGATTATCAGGGTGCGATCGACTTCACCGTCGGCGGCAAGGGCGCGCTGCAGGCCTCTCCGATCCCGAACGGCTTCCCGGGCACCGAAGACCTGCCGATGCCGGAAGAGAACCTGGATAAAGCCAAGGAGCTTCTTGCCTCGAAGAACCTTCAGGACGGCTTCACGGTTGATGCAACCGTCGCCTCGATCAACGTCTATGGCGTGGATCTCGCGCTCCTCATGCAGAAGCTGCAGCAGGATCTGTCGCGCATTAACGTCACCTTGAACATCCAGCCGGTCGCTTCGGCGGTTTGGCGCCAGCAGATCGCCAATCCGGGCATTCCCTTCAGCGCGCGCTTCTATGCGCCGGACTACTACGGCTCGGCCCAGTATGTTCAGTTCTTCGGCATGCTTCCGGGTTCCTGGTGGGAGCGCAATGCGAGCGGCCAGGGCAAGGTCGATCTGGTGAACCAGAAGGAAGTCGATCTGCTGCAACAGGCGCTGGCCGCCTCGGGCGATGATGTTGCTCGTCTTTATCGCGAGATCGCACTGGAAATGATCAACGACCGGATCATCGTGCCGGTTGTCAGCCCGAACCTCATTCTCGCTTACCGTAACGAGGTTGCCGGCGTGCGCTACAGCGCCTGCTGCAATCTCCCCTTGGCTGAACTGAGCATCAAGTAACGTCAGCATAGGGCAGGGCATCCCGATGTTCGCTTACGTCACCAAACGTCTCATCGCGATGCCCTTTCTGCTGCTGGGCGTCATCACCGTCGCCTTTCTTCTGACCCACTTCACCGCCGCCGATCCTTTGACCTCCATCATCGGCGAGCGGCAGATGAACAATCCGGAAGTGGTGGAAGCGGCCCGGCAGCGCTGGGGGCTCGATCGCTCCTTGCCCGAGCAATATCTGGTTTATCTCGGCAACCTCGTGACCGGCGATTTCGGCACCTCCTTCCGCACGCGCCAGCCGGTCGCGCAGGATCTCATCCTGCGCCTGCCCGCCACGCTGGAACTGGTGATTGCCGCCATGATGCTCGGCACCCTGTTCGGCATCACTTTGGGCGTTCTCGCCGCCCGGTTTCGCGGCGGCGTCATCGACAATCTCGCGCGTCTCTTTGCCCTGATCGGCGCTTCGGCGCCCGTGTTCTGGTCCGGCCTGCTCGTTCTGTTCGTGTTTTCCGTTCAGCTCGGCTGGCTGCCGGGTCCCGGCCGCATCGATGCGCGCGCTGTCGCACCGCCTTTCGTGACTGGCTTCTTCACGATCGACACTTTGCTTGCCGGCGACTGGACCGGATTTCGCAGCGTGCTTCTTCATCTCCTGCTGCCCGCGTCTGTTCTCGGCTGGACGGTGACCGGCATCGTGTCGCGTATGGTGCGCGCGTCCATGCTCGATGTTCTCAGCCAGGAATACATCCTCGCCGCGCGTGCCAAGGGCGCGAGCCCGGTGCGGGTTCTGCTTCATCACGCCTTGCGCAACGCCATGCTGCCGACGCTCACCATCATCGGCTTTTCCTTCGCCTATCTGATCACCGGCGCGGTGTTGACCGAAACCATCTTCGCCTGGCCCGGCATCGGCTCCTACGCCGTGTCCGCCGCCCGCGGCCTCGATCATCCGGCGATCGTCGGCGTCACGATCATCGGCGGCGCGGCGTTTCTGATCGCCAATCTCCTGACCGACATCGCTTATGCCGTGGTTGATCCGCGCGTGAAGCTCGGCGCAAAGGCCGGCGCATGAGCATCCTGTCGAGCCGCTCCGCATCCTCCCGCTTTGTTTGGCCCGAATGGGCGACGCTTCCGCTTGTCGGCGGCGGCGTTGTGATCCTGGCCTGGATCATCATCGGCCTGACCATTCCGTGGTGGACACCTTACGATCCCACCAACCTCGCCGGCATGCGCTTTCAGCCGCCCGGGGCCGAACACTGGCTGGGCACGGACGCACTTGGCCGCGATGTGCTGACCCGCACGCTCTACGGCGTGCGCCATTCCTTCCCAATCGCGGTTTTCGTGATCGGCTGCGCGGTGGTGATCGGCTGCACGCTCGGCGCCATCGCCGGTTATGTCGGCGGCTGGCTCGACAGCGTCATCATGCGCTTCGTCGATATTACCCTTTCCTTTCCCCCGATCCTGCTCGCCATGGCGGTCACGGCCTCGCTTGGGCCGGGTCTCGGCAACGCCGCGATCGCCATGGTGATCGTGTGGTGGCCGATCTATGCCCGGCTGATGCGTGCGCAGGTTCTGTCGGTGCGAAGCCGCGAGCATGTCGAAGCAGCCGTTGCATCGGGCGCAAGTCGCTCCCGCGTTCTGATCAAGCATATCCTGCCGCTGTGCTGGAGCCCGATCATCGTGAACGCCACGATGGATTTTGGCCAGGTCGTGCTTCTGGCAGCCAGCCTCTCCTTCATCGGCCTGGGTGCCGTGCCGCCGACACCCGAATGGGGCCAGATGATTTCGGAAGGCGCGATCCAGTTCTATCGCTGGTGGATCGCACTCGGCCCGGGCCTTGCGATCCTGTCGGTCGTTCTGGCCTCCAACTTCCTCGGCGATGGCTTGCGCGATTATCTCGATCCGAGGGCATCATGAGCGCACCGCTTCTCGCCATCAGGGATCTGACCGTTTCCTTCGCGACACGTCGCGGCGGCCATGCGTTTCAGGCCGTCAGCGGCGTCGACCTCACGGTTCAGTCCGGCGAGGTTCACGGCGTCGTCGGCGAATCCGGCTCGGGCAAAAGCGTGACGATGCTGGCCGTCATGCAGCTCCTGTCGCAAAGCGCGACCATCGCCGGCTCGATCATGCTTGATGGCCAGGAACTCACCGCCCTTTCGGATCGCCAGATGCGCAAGATCCGGGGCGCGCGGATCGGCTATATCTTCCAGGATCCCATGACGGCGCTCAACCCGTTGCTGACGGTCGGCGAACAGATCGCCGAAGCCGTGCGCATCCACCGCGGCGATGTCGGCCACAAACACGCCGTCGCGCGCGCGATCGACCTGCTGCGGCTGGTCGCAATCCCCAATCCTGAGAAGCGCGCGAACCAGTACCCGCACGAGTTTTCCGGTGGCATGCGTCAGCGCGCGGTTATTGCGATGGCAATGGCCAACGAACCGGACCTTCTGATCGCCGACGAACCCACCACCGCCCTCGATGTGACGATCCAGGCGCAGATCATGGAACTGCTCGACCAGCTGCGCCGCGAAAAGAACATCGGCATTGTTCTGGTGACGCATGATCTCGGCGTTGTGGCCGGCGTCGCAAAGAGCCTGTCGATCATGTATGCCGGTCGTGTGGTCGAGCGCGGTCTGGTGGACGATGTTTTCGCCGCCCCGCATCATCCCTACACCAAGGGACTGCTGGAAAGCCTGCCGCAGATGGATGAACGGGTGGAGCGGTTGAGCGCCATCGCCGGCGCACCACCCCCGATCAGCGCGCGTCCGTCCGGCTGCCCGTTTCATCCGCGCTGTCCGTATGTCATCGAACGCTGTCGAAGCGAACGGCCGGTTCTGCGCCCTGTCGGACCGATCGATGTCGCGTGTCACCGCGCGGAGATCGTGGCCGCCGACAAGGGGACCTTGCAGGATGCTTGAGGAAACCACGGCAACGAAGCCGCTTCTTTCAGTGGAAGGTCTGGTCAAGGAGTTTCCGGTTGCCGGCGGCTGGTTTGGCCGCTCGGGCGGAGCGGTTCGCGCCCTGTCCGATGTCAGCTTCGAGATCGCTGGCGGCGAGACGCTCGGCCTTGTCGGTGAATCCGGCTGCGGAAAGTCCACCTTGGCGCGCTGCATCGCACGGTTGTTGCAGGCCACCGCCGGCCGCGTCGTCTTCGACGGGGTGGATCTGACGCAGCTCTCGCATGCCCAGATGCGCCAGTTCCGGAAGCGGATCCAGTTCGTGTTTCAGGACCCTCACGCCTCCCTGCATCCCCGCATGCGCACGCGCGATATCATCGCCGAACCCCTGCGGATGGAAAACGCGTCGGCTTCAGCCAAGCGCGAGCGCATCACCGAACTGCTTGAACTGGTGAAGCTCGATCCCGCGCATGCCGACCGTTACCCGCACGAGTTTTCCGGCGGCCAGCGCCAGCGCATCGGCATTGCCCGTGCGCTCGCCTTGCAGCCTGAACTGATTATCCTCGATGAGCCGGTTTCGGCGCTGGATGTCTCTATCCAGGCCGGCGTGCTCAACCTCTTGAAGGATCTGCAGGACAGGTTCGATCTGTCCTATCTCTTTATCGCCCATGACCTGTCGGTGGTGCATCACCTGTGCGATCGCATCGCTGTTATGTATCTCGGCAAGATCGTCGAGATCGGTGATCGCGATCATCTGTACCGGGCGCCCAGCCACCCCTATACGCAGGCGCTTCTTTCGGCCGTTCCGCTGGCCGATCCAGCAAAGGAGCGGGCGCGTCGGCGGATGGTGCTGCAAGGCGATGCGCCAAGTCCGAGCAATCCTCCATCCGGCTGCCGCTTCCGGACCCGCTGTCCGCGCGCCCAGACGTTGTGCGCGCAACAGGAGCCGGTTCTGGAAACCAAGCCAGGGGGCACGCGCGCGGCCTGCCATTTCCCGCTGACGGGGTGATCGCTCAGCTTTCGTCGGTCTCTGACAACGAAGAAGCCGCCATCATCTCGTCGAGCGGAATATAGATCCGGTCGATCGCTGCCTGTGTCAGCGGTTTGCGGGGCAGAAACTCAGGAAGGAAGCGGCGCAGATAATCGATGGCGGTGGCACTCGCTTCGAGGCGAAACGCATCGGTGATCGTGCCATGCCGGCCATAGGATAGGGCCCAAACGCCGTCCATGCTCGCGCCGGCAATCTCGAGCCGGTCAACGAAATCGGGAATGAAGGGCAAGTGAAAATAGGCCTCGAACAAGCGTTCGCGGCTGCGCGCGATACGCGCATTGCCTGAAAGATCGGCATTGCGCACCGCAACGCTGACGCCTGCGCCTAGAAACAATCTCAGTGCCGCCGGCCGGCTGTTTTGAAAGGCTGCGGCACGCGAATGCTTCATGTGCAGCATGTCCTGCCAGGTCTGCGGCTCGGGATCGGTCGGCGGCTGGATGGAAAGCTGGTAAATTTCCTCGTTGAAGCGACCTGCCAGCGCCACGAAGGCCGCATTGCGGTTGGGAAAGAAGTGATAAACCGAGGCAAGCGGAATACCGGCTTCTTCCGCGATCTGCGCAAGGCTGACATCCTCGTCATTATGCAGGGTCAGCAGTCGTTCCGTGGCATCGAGCAGAGTGTTGAGGCGCTCGACACCGCGCCGGCGCATCTGGCGAAGTGGAAGCCCGTCGCTTCGGCTTGAATTGGCTTCCATTCCTGAGCGGCTCCTCGGCGTTTCTTGCGTTCAATCGCGCATGGCTTCAACGGCACGCAAAAGAACATCGTCGGCGCCAAGTTTACCGGGTTTCAGATAGAGCGATAGATGCAGCGGTATTTCCGCAACGCAGAAGCCCGTGCCAAGCCCCTTGTCGGGAAAGGCGCGCACCTGGCGAATGCCGAGACTTTCAACGATCGATCCCGATGTTTCGCCGCCCGCGACTGCCAGCCGCCGCACGCCGCGTTCCACCAGACCCCTTGCAACGGCAGCAAGGATGCGCTCGGCTTTGCGTGCCGCCTGCAGCGAGCCATGAACGCGCTGCGCTTTTTCAACAGCGTCCTGATCGGCAGCCGTCGTGACGGCGAGCGGATCGTTCCCGATGCGCTGCGTCGCCCAGTGAAGTGCGTCGGCGATAATCGCCTCTTCGGAACGCTCATCAAGAATGTCGATCGCCAGAACAGGGTGATGCTGTTCAAAGGCAGCAAGCTGGGCGCTCGCAACCGGACCGACGCTCCCCACCAGCACGGCCGCCGGACCTTTCGCATGTGAAGGCGCCGGCATGCGCGTGTCTGAACCGCCTCCGGCGCAAACCCTCGCAAATTCGATGATATGCGCATCGCTGCCGATCGTCGTTCGATCGCTGGCGGCGAGAACCGCGCCGGTTTGCGCATCCGTGTCATCGGAGCAATCAATCAGGATGTAGTCGTGGCCTTCTCCAGCCACCGCGTTCAAGCGCAAGCGCGCGGCATCGACGCCGCCCTGCAGGGCGAGGTGGTTGAGGAGCCCGACCTGCTTGCGCGTCTGGCGCGCCAGGCTGCGCACCATGTCGGGATCGCTCATGGGCGTCAGGGGATCGAAGCGCTTGATCGATTCCGACACAAGACGGTTGCGATAAAATAGGTAGCCCTGATGCACGGTCGTTCCGAAGCGCGGAAAACCGGCGCTGAGCAGCAGCGGCTTTTGGTTGTAGCGGTCGGAAAGAAAATCAGCCACCGGTCCGATATTGCCGTCATCGGTGGAATCGAAACTGGCGCACACCTTGTAGGCGATCTTCGTGCAGCCGGCCCGTTCAAAGCGCTCGGTGATGGCTTCCACATCGGCCACGGCGCTCGCCGCCGGAGCAAGCCGCGTGCGCGTCCCGATCACCGCAACCTCGCAACGGTCGAGTGCTGCGATTTCGTCGCGCTCGAACAGAACAGGGCAGGCGATGCCGGCGCCCTCGATATAGCCCGCAATCATCAAGCCGCCGGTGAAATCGTCCGCTATGATCCCGAGCATCACGCTCTCCAAAATGATAATCTATTCGAAAATCTTGGCACAAGAACACGGAAAGCGATAGCGGCATCCGCCATTCTGCGGTAGCTTTCTCGAATTCCGATTAGGTTTCGCGTGGAGTGATCCACTGTGCTGGAGGAACTGACCATGGACGACATTCAGGCTCGTCAATCGATCGTCGAAGCGGTGCGCTTTCTTGAAGACAAAGGTCTCAATCATGGCAGCGCCGGCAATGTCAGTCTTCGCCACGGCGACCATCTGCTCATCACCCCCACCGGCGGGCGCGGCTCCACGATGCAGCCGAAGGACATCGTGGAACTGGCGCTCGACGGTACTGTCCAGGGCGAGGGGATCCCCTCCAGCGAATGGCGGTTCCACACCGGCATCCTGTCGCGTCGGCCCGATGCCAATGCCGTCGTTCACACCCATGCCGATTGTTGCGTCGCTCTGAGCTGTCTGCGCAAGCCGATCCCCGCCTTCCACTACATGGTCGCAAGCTTCGGCGGCGTCACCGTGCCGTGTTCCCGCTACGAGTCGTTCGGCTCCAAGGGTTTGGCGGATGCGGCGGTCGAGGCGATCGAAGGCCATTACGCCTGCCTTCTGGCCAATCACGGCATGATCGTCACAGGCCGCAGCCTGCAGCATGCGCTCGATCTCACCGTGAAGCTCGAAACGCTTGCCCGCCAGTATATCCTGTCCTGCCAGGCGGGTGAGCCGGTCCTGCTCGACAACACGGAAATGGCAGAGGTCTATCGTCGCTACGGAACCTACGGCACCGCAGCCTCGCCTGCCTGAGCAATCCACGACGCCACATATGGCAGGAGCGGGCAGGGGACTTATCCCCGCCCGCCAGATCGATCGATCCGCTTCTCGAGCAAGCGGACGCTCGAGACGAGACGTTGATTTGCGGCTGGCACGCGGTTGCGACCACAATGGCGCTGAAAGCCGCGACTTCTCGACCCGTGTGCCGCCGAAACTCCATTTTCCATTCAGCCAAATGCGCAAAAGGCCGGTTCTGGAACCGGCCTTTTGCTTGAATGAGTGGCTTACTGAGCCAGCCAGGACGTCCAGCGATCGCGCAACATCGCCCGGTTTTCGCCGATCCAATTGAAGTCGGGATCAACCAGAACCTCGTAGTTCGCGGGGTAGGTCGCGAACAGTTTCTGTTCTTCTTCCGGCAACTTCGCGAGGCCTGCCGAAGACGAGGTCGCATAGCCGACCTTCTCCATGAAACCCGGATGACCGTCCGAGTTGCCATAGAAAAAGTCTATATATTTCAATGCGCCTTCGGGGTTCGGGGCGTCCTTGAGGATCGACATGTAACCGGTGTCGCGCATGGCTCCATCCCACGCCATCGCCAGCGGAGCGCCATCCTTGATGGTTGCAAGCGAGCGACCGGAATAAGACATCGTCATCACGACTTCCTTGTCGCGCATGATCTGCTGCACCTGATTGCCGGTCTTCCACCACACCGCGATGTGCGGCCGGATCTCATCTAACTTCTTGTAAGCTCTATCTAAATCGAGCGGAAACAAATCCTTGCGCTCGACACCATCAGCCAGCAAAGCCGCTGCCGGCACCCACCAATCGCGGTCGCCCGTGTCCGGCAAACCGCGAGGTCCCGGAAACTCGGCGACGTTCCAGAAGTCGGCCCAGTTCTTGGGCGCCTTGTCGGCGAAGGTTTCGGTGTTGTAGGTCAACACCATGCCACCCGTCGTGCGCGCCACGCCCTTGGTGGTGCAAGCGCCTTCTAGGCCGAATTTCTTTACGTTTTCAAGCGTATCGCAGGGAATATCGAGGAGCATGTCGGCCTTGTCGACCAGGTCCGGACCGGTTGCGGTGACGATGTCGAACTCGACATTGCCGCTTCGAACCATGCCCTCGGCACGCGCCCATTGATCGGGAACCTCGATGTCGAACGGAATGACCTCCGTGCCGGTCGCTTCCTGGAACGGCAGGTACATCTGCTCTTCAAGCGTATTGCGCATCAAGCCACCGGTGGTGGCCACCACGATTTCATCTGCAAATGCCGGCAGCGCCGCCGTTACGAGCAGTGATGCCCCAAGTAGTTTCGTTAAGTGCGTCCTGATCGTCATAGTCAGCCTCCTTTGCTGAGTTCCCTTGTTATTTTCAGGATTGTTCCACCCGCGCCGCGTTGCGGTTGGCGACGTATTTCAGCAGCCCGGCGGCGAGAAGCACGACGATCGAAAGCAGCGTCAGCATCACGGCGATGGCCGGGATGATCGGCGTCAGGTTCTGCTCGATATCGTCGAACATCATGCGCGGCAGCGTCTTGTCGCGGATGCCGGCAAGAAAGAAGGCGATCACCGGCTCGTCGAACGAGATGATGAAGGCGAACAAGGCGCCTGAAATCACGTTTGGCAAAATGATGGGAAGCGTCACCAGCCGAAAGGCGTTGAAGCGATTTGCGCCGCAGCTCATGGCTGCATCTTCCAGGGCCGGATCGACGCTCGACAACGCCGCCGCCACGGTAAAAACCGTGAAAGGCATGGCGATGATCGAATGCGCCGCGACATAGCCGAAAACCGTTCCCGACAGCCCCGTATTCTGGAAGAAGAGGTAGAGCGCGACAGCCAGCGCGATGTGGGGAACCACGATCGGCCCGATGAGAAAGGCCTGGAACAGCGTGCCCATCGCCTTTGCGCCACGCACCAGAGCATAGGTCGCCATCGTTCCAATCACAGCCGTGGTGATGGCCGTCAGCGCAGCAATCTTGACGCTGAACCATGTCGCCGCCATCCAGCGCGAATTGCCGAAGAAGTCTTCGAACCAGCGCAGGGTCATGCCTTCAGGCGGAAAGGTCAGGTAGGTCGTTTCGCTGAACGCCATCGGCAGGATCACGAGGATCGGCAGCAGGATGAAGATCAGAACGGCATAAACATAGGCGTTGAGGATGATCGCTCTCGGGTTCATGCGCTTGCTCCCAGCATCCGCTCGAAGCGGAACACCTTGCTGAAGGCTATGGTGATGATCGTCACCAGCAGCGTCAAAACGCCGACGAGCGCCGCCGCGAAGGGCCAGTCGAGGTTCTCCCGCATCTGTTGGGAGATCAGTGTCGCGATCATCATTTCCTGCGGCGAACCCAGCAGGGATGGCGTGATGAAGTAGCCGAGTGCCGTCAGGAAAACGAGGATGAAGCCGCCGATGATGCCAGGCATGGCAAGCGGCAGCGTAACCTCCCAGAACGTTCTCAAGGGTCCGGCCCCGCAGATCGCGGACGCGCGATTGTAATCAGACGGGATGTTGCGCAGGGCGCCATAGATCGGCAGCACCATGAAAGGCATCAGCACATGCGTCATGGCGATTACCACGGCACCTTGCGTGTAAAGCAGGCGCAGTGGCTCCGAGGTGATGCCGATGCCCTGCAGAAAGTCGTTCACCAGCCCGTTGCGCTGCAGAAGGATCGCCCATGCAGCGGTCCGCACGAGAACGGACGACCAGAACGGCAGCAACACGCAGGCCGTCAGGAATACCGCCTTCGGCCCGCGGGAGTTGGCCATCAGAATGGCGACAGGCAGCGACAAGGCAAGGGAAAGCAGGCTGACGAGCAGCGCAATCCGCAGCGTGCGGAACAGCACTGTGGCGTAGAGCGGATTTTCCAGAACCCGTTCGTAGTTGCCCAGCGTCGGCGAGGGCTCCAGCACCGAAAGCGACAGCAGGCTGCCAAGCGGATAGATGAAGGCGAAAAAGATTAGTGCAAAGAACGGCGCCATGAGGAGCAGGATCGCTCCGCGCGACATGCGGCGCCCATCCGCTTCAAAGAAGCCCGGCTTCATTGGCTGGCATCCGCAGGATAAAGAAGCGCGGCTTCAGGCGGCACCTTGATGCCGATTTCCTGACCCGGCCGTATGGGCGCTTGCCCGGCGCTCGCCACCCGCAGACGGACTTCGCTGCCATCTGCGAGATGGGTGATGAGGAGGCTGCCCGCTCCTGCATAAACGACATCACGAACTGTCGCTTTCCAGCTTCCTTCCGTGCCCGGTGCTGCAATGGACAGCCGTTCCGGGCGAATGGCGAGAATGGCCGATCCGGGACGAACGGGTTGGATCGACGCTGTGTCTGGAAGCCGGATCTGATCCTGATCGGAAAACACGGCGTTTACGCCATCCCACCGCACCGGCAGCATGTTCATTTCGCCAATGAAGCTTGCCGCGAACAGGTTGGACGGGCGCTCGTAGAGCTCGCGTGCCTGTGAAACCTGCTGCAACCGGCCGGCTTTGAGAATGGCGATCCGATCGGCCATCGTCAGCGCTTCACCCTGGTCATGCGTGACGAAAACAACGGTAAAACCAAGTTCGGCATGAAGCCGCTTGATTTCGATCTGCATTTCCTCCCGCAGGTTCTTGTCGAGCGCGGATAGAGGCTCGTCCATCAGAAGAACCTGAGGATTGTAGACAATGGCCCGGGCCAGAGCCACGCGCTGCTGTTGACCGCCCGAGAGCTGGTTCGGCGTGCGGTCGCCATAACCGCCCAGGCGCACCACCTCGAGCGCAGCTTCGGCCTGCCGGCGGCGCTCAGCCTTCGCGACACCGCGCATCTTGAGGGGAAAGGCGACATTGTCGCCCACGCTCAAATGGGGAAACAGCGTATAATGCTGAAACACCATGCCGATGTTGCGCTTGTTTGGTGGCAGGCGCGTGCAATCCTGACCGCCGATCAGGATCTGGCCTTCCGATGGCCGCTCGAAGCCGGCGATGCTCATGAGAACGGTGGATTTGCCCGAACCGCTCGGTCCCAGAAGGGCCACGAACTCACCTGCATTGATGGTGAGCGAGACGTCGTTCACCGCCTTCACGTTGCCGAACGTCTTTCCGAGATGCTTGATCTCGATAGAAGCACCTTTGACGTTCGACGAGACGGCTTGCGACATGGGAGCTCCCGGTCTTGGACACATTCGTGAAAGCGACTGCTGGCCTTTAACGCTACACGATATATCAGGAAGCTCAAGTATGTTGGTTATTTTATCGAGTTTTGATCGCTTGGTAAAATCCCGCGTACAACCGCCTATGCGAAAGTGGCTAATTGGAGCTTTGAAAATGCGGGCAGCCACGCTGTTGGCTAGAATGCGCAAAATAGAGCTTCGCCGAAAAAATTATCACTAAGTCTCCTGTGGTGCTTGACAGATTTAAGCGATCGTCATCCTCTGCTTTCGCCCTGCACGAAGGCTGCAGGCGTTGACCAGAGACTTCGTTCGCTAGGGCTGTGCCAGTTCTGGCGAGGGGCGCGCCGTTTGGCAGACTGGTCACAAGGCGGAACAAGGACTTCGACTAATCATGACCAAGGAACCGTTTCAGTTTCCAGAAATGGGACCCCACGCCATTCTCCCGCGTACCGTGCGCAAGGGGTATGCGGATGAGCACTTCCTATCCGATTATCGTTTTCAGTTTCCACGGGAAGATCCGAGCCTGCCCGAGGTCTTCGTGTACACGGAGCGGATGTCGTTTGATCCTGGTGAGACGGTGGAGTTCCACGGCTCGACCAATGCCAGTGAATGGTCGATCCAGATCTATCGCGACGGCTTCAAGCCGGAGATGGTGCATGAAAGCTTCGGTCTTCCCGGTAGCTTCACGAAGACCTCTGAGACAGCCTATTCGGATGGATGCGACTGGCCTGTCCTGCATCGCTGGACGATCCCCGCAGATCTCCGATCAGGGTTCTACCGCGTTGTATCGACCTGTATGCGGCCGGGTGGTGAGCGTTTCGTCCAGCACCACTTCGTCGTAGTCCGCCCAACCGCTGCCACCAAACGCGGCCGCATTCTCTTCATGCTCGCGACCGGAACATGGACTGCCTACAATGACTGGGGCGGCGCAAACCATTATTTCGGAACCTGGGGTCCGAACAAGAACGAGGGATCGCCGATCCTCAGTCTGAAGCGTCCTTGGACACGCGGTATGGTCTGGCTGCCCAAGGGTGCCGCCCGCATCATGACGACACCGATGCCGGACATGAATGATGCACCCCGCTTTCCATCGAAGGAATGGGGCTATTCCGGCGGCTGGGGGCAGTATTATGCGGCGGCAGGTTGGGCGCAGTTTGATCGCCACTTTGCAGTCTGGGCCGAGCGCGAAGGCTACGAGTTCGACATCATCACGCAAACCGACCTCCATTTCCGACCGGAGATCCTGGATGACTACAGCTGCCTCGTGACTGTCGGCCATGACGAATATTGGTCATGGGACATGCGCAAGACGGTGGAAGCCTTTGTTGAGCGCGGCGGCGGCTTTTCCCGGTTCGGCGGTAACTTCCTTTGGCAGATCCGGCTGGAAGACAATGGCAGTCGGCAACATTGCTGGAAGTTCAAGGCGCCGACCATGGATCCCGTCCGCGACGATCCGGAGCGCAAGCACCTTCTGACCGCGTCGTGGGAAAGCGGCGGCGTCAATTGGCCGGGCGCATCCACCGTCGGCGTCAACGGGTGCCATGGCATGTATGCGAGCTGGGGCGGGTTCGCCCCAAGAGGCTCGCGTGGCTTCACGGTCTATCGCCCGGACCATTGGGCGTTCAATGGCACCGACCTACGCTACGCCGACATCTTTGGCGCTGAAGCCGGCATCTTCGGCTATGAGGTGGATGGTCTTGATTATACCTTCCACCAAGGCCTGCCCTATCCCGTTGCTGCTGACGGAATGCCTGAGGATATCGACATTCTCGCCATGAGCCCCGCCGTCCTGCTCGAACACGAGATCGAAGGCGAGGGCGTTCGCTACTATGTTCGCGACAGCGACCTCAACGGCTTGGCTGAACTGGCAGCCGATGACACACCGGTGGCACGCCGCAAGTTCCAGTACGGATCGGGCATGGTGGTCGGTATGAAGCGCGGCAAGGGCGAAGTGCTCACGGCCGGATCCTGCGAATGGATCATGGGCCTCACCCGCAGCGATCCCTTCACGGAAACGATCACGCGAAACGCTCTGGACCGCTTTTCCGGCGCGTAAAGACGGCGACGGCTGAAGCACGATCGGCATCAAAGAACACTCGGCGCTGGTGTCACGGCGTTGAGTTGTTCATTCTGATCAAGGCCGCCTGAAACGAAGTTGACGTTGGTCAGTCTAGCTCAGCCGCTGATTAACCAGGGCGTCCCAGTATCGGATGCCGTGGATGATCGCGTCATCGTTGAAGTCGTAGGCGGGGTGATGGAGACCTGCGGAATCACCGTTGCCGAGCCATATAAGGGCTCCCGGACGTCTTTCGAGCATGAACGAAAAGTCTTCTGAGCCCATGGTGCAGGGATAATCACCATCGACATGGTCCTCGCCGGCGATGGTGCGTGCGGCAGCGAGCGCTTCCGTCGTCATCGCGGGGTCGTTGATCGTGACGGGATAGCCGGGACGCCAATCGATTTCGGCTTCCAACTCGAATAGCTTGGCCGTGCCGGTGATCATGTCCCGGAACCGCGCTTCAACGGCTTTGCGGGTCTTGGGATCAACGGTGCGGATCGTGCCGCCGATCTGAACGCTGGCTGGAATGACATTGAGCGCATTGGCCGCGCCGGCTGCCAGATGCGTAACGGATACGACCACCGGATCCAGCGGATTGGTGAAGCGCGATGGGATCGACTGCAGCGCGGTTACCAGATGCGCCGTTGCAAGCACCGGGTCCGGCGTTTCATGCGGCGAAGCGGCATGACCGCCCCGTCCGCGAAGCGTCAGCATGAAGCGGTCCCCGGCGGCCATCAGGGCTCCGGGGCGTGAAGCAAAGGAGCCGACTGGTAGGCCGGGCTCGTTATGCATGCCGAACACTTCCTCGATGCCGAAGCGCTCAAGAACGCCTTCCTCGATCATCGCACGCCCGCCAGCACCGCCTTCTTCCGCCGGCTGGAAGATCAGCACCACAGTGCCCTGGAAATCGCGCGTCTCTGTCAGATGGCGAGCCGTACCCAGCAGCATGGCGGTATGGCCGTCATGACCACAGGCATGCATCATGCCGTCGATCTTGGAAGCATGCGGCAGATTGGTTTGCTCGGAGATCGGCAGGGCGTCCATGTCGCACCGCAGCGCGATGGTCTTGCCTTCGCCACGGCTGCCCTTGATGACGCCGACCACGCCGGATGTCGCAATGCCGGTCACGACCTCATCGCAGCCGAACGCTTTCAGCTTCTCGGCGACGAAGGCGGCGGTTTTCGGAAGATCGAACAACAGCTCCGGCTGTTGATGAATCTGGCGCCGCCAGACGCGCGCTTCGGCTGCAATATTGCTGAATTGGCCGTGGTCTGACATTGCAATATCCCCGTTTTGTGCTGCGACTTGTCTATTCCACGCGGCGAAACGGCGAAAGATCCGGGTCGGGATCAGGCATCGCATTCAACAGCATGCGTGTGTAGTCGTCCTTCGGATGGTCGAAGATGTCGTCCACCGGACCCTGCTCGACAAGCTTGCCGCGATAGATCACGGCCACCTCATCGCAGACATAGCGGATCACGCCGAGATCGTGGCTGATGAAGAAGTAGGTCAGGCCGAGCTCGTCCTGAAGGCGGTGCAGCAGGTTCAAAACTTCGGCTTGAACAGACACGTCGAGCGCCGAAGTCGGTTCATCGAGGATCAGGAACTCCGGCTTCACCGCTAGTGCACGCGCAATTCCGATGCGCTGTCGCTGGCCGCCGGAAAACTCGTGCGGATAGCGAAACAGGTGCTCGCGGCTCAAACCAACTTGCAGGAGAAGCTCCTCCACCCGCTCGGTACGCTGGCGCGAACTCATAGGCACGGTTTCGCGATGGATGATCAGCGGCTCGGAAATGATGTCGTGGATCGTTATGCGCGGATTGAGCGAGGCATAAGGATCCTGGAACACGATCTGCAGCCGCGCGCGAACACGACGCATCTCAGCCTTCGACAAAGCGTGAATATCCTTGCCTTCAAAGCGGATCGTGCCGGAGGTCAGGCTTTCCAGGCGAAGGATGCACTTGGTCAGGGTCGTCTTGCCCGAACCGGATTCGCCAACGAGGCCGAAGCTGCTGCCCTTCTTCACCGACAGGGAGACATCGTCGAGGGCGGTGAAGCCTTCACCCTTTCGCGACGTACCGAAGATCTTGGTGACGTTCTTGATCTCAAGGCTCATGCGAAAGCCTCCGGTGACAGGCCACTTAGGCCACGCAACTCGCCGCGCTTGGTGTGAACGGTAGGAACGGAGTCGAGCAAGGCCTGCGTGTAAACGTGGCTTGGATGCTTGAGGACTTCGCGCACGGGGCCCGACTCAAGGATCCGGCCGCGATACATCACGGCCACATGGCTGCAGATCTGCGCGACAACGCCGAGATTGTGGGTGATCAGCAGAACGCCGATGTTCCGCTCCGCCACGAGATCATGGATCAGGCGCAAAATTTGGGCCTGAACGGAAACGTCCAATGCGGTGGTAGGCTCGTCGGCGATGAGAAGATCCGGCTTGCCGATCATCGCCATGGCAATCAGCACCCGCTGGCGCATGCCGCCGGAGAACTGATGCGGATAATCGTCGATGCGGGTGGCGGCATCGGGAATGCCGACCTTGTCCAGCATCTCGATGGCTGTCTTGCGCGCCGCCTTCTTCATCGCACTGCGCGAAGCGCCTTTGCTCAGTCCGAGGATCGAGGGATCGTCATGACCGGCATGGAGCGCGACATCCACCAGCTGCGTGCCGATGCGGAATACCGGATTGAGGTTGGTGGTGGGATCCTGAAAGATCATCCCGATATGGCGGCCGCGCAGCGCGCGCATGTCACGGTCGGATGCCTTGAGCAGATCCTTGCCGCCAAAGTCGATGTTGCCGGCCAGATAACGACCGGGCGGGGAGGGGATCAGGCGCGATACGGATAAACCGGTGAGGGATTTGCCCGATCCCGTTTCGCCAACCATCCCCCAGATCTCGCCACGTTCAATCTTCAGATCGATGCCATGCAGGATCTGCGTTTCGCCCTCATAGGAGCGCATGGCGAGTTGCAGGTTCTGGATATCAAGAAGAGCCATGCCGCCGTCCCTTAACGCCTTGCCTTGGGGTCGAGCACGTCGCGCAAGCCATCGCCCAGGAGGTTGAAGGCGAGTACGGCCAGGAAGATCGCGGTGCCCGGTGCAACGGCGGTCCACCAGTAATCCGGCATATAGGAGCGCGCGCCTGACAGAAGCGTGCCCCATTCCGGCGTGGGTGGCTTGACGCCGATGCCCACGAAGCCGAGCGAGGCAACCGTCAGGATTGCAAAGCCCATGTCGAGCGAGGCTTTCACCACGATCGGCGACATGATGTTAGGCAGGATATGACGGCACAGGATGCGCGTGGCATTGGCACCAAGCGCTCGAGCTGCCACCATGAACTGTTCTTCCTTCTTGCCGATGACTTCGCCACGCACCAGCCGCGCATAGGCCGGCCACCAGGTGATCGCGATGGCGATGATCATGTTGAACACGCCCGTTCCCAGGGCTGCAGCCACGGCCATTGCAAGAATGAGGCTGGGGATCGTCAAAAGCAGGTCGGGCAGCCGCATCAGGATCTCATCAAGCCAGCCGCCGAAATAGCCGGCGATCGCTCCTACCGTGGTGCCGACCACGATGGCGATGAAGACCACAGCCATGCCGGAGAAGAGCGAAATGCGCGAGCCGACCAGAACGAGCGAGAAGATGTCTTGCCCAAGCTCGTTGGTCCCGAACCAGGCGCTGGCAGAAGGCGGTTGAAACCGGGCGGCCGTGTTGGTGACACCCTGGAGGTGTTCGGGATGCGGGACGATATAAGGCGAAAGCAGCGCCACCAGGATCAGCAGCAGCACGATCGCCAAGCCGACGACCGACAGCCAGCTCTGGCGGAAACGGTAAAAGGCGCGGCCCCAGTTTTCCATGCGCGCCGACTGCGGGCGTGCCTGCACAGTTGCTGTCTCGGTCGTCGTCATGCGTAACGTACCTTCGGATTGAAGACGCCGTAGAGCAGATCAACGACGAGCATCGTGAGCAGGTAGATGATCGCGATCACCAGCGTGACGCCGATCACCGGCATGAAGTCCTATGTGAGGATGGCCTAGGTCGCGTAATGGCCGAGGCCTGGCCAGTCGAACACGGTTTCAACAAGGACTGTGCCACCAAGCAGCCACGACACGTAAAGGCCGATGACAATAAGGTCGACGTCATCGCGTTCTTCAGCACATATTTGAACAGGATCAGGCGGTTCGACAGGCCGAGCGCATGCTCGGTCATGAAGTAGTCCTGCTGCAGCACTTCGATCGTGGACGCGCGCATCATGCGGTCGGTGGCCATACCGGCTACATCACCGTGTTCGACGGTCAGCAGATGTGCGTGCTGCGGATGGTGCGCGGCTCGAGCCCGATCGCCATCGCCACCACACCCGGCTATCGCGCCTGGCCACATGCCACGTCCAATGGTCGTGCCATGCTGGCTTTGCTGAGCGAGGAGGAGTGGCGGCTACGGGTGCCGGACGAACTGCCGGTCTTCTCGAAATCCACACCGGCAACCCATGGAGAACTGAAAGAGCGCGTCGAGCAGATCCGCCAAACCGGCCGATCCTCGTCGGTGGACGATTCCTATGAAGGCGTGTCGTCCCAAGGTATCGCCTTGCGGGATCCCGACAGCCACGAGGTCATCGGCGTTGCGATCTCCTATCCTTCAGCACTTTCAACCCCAGAGCTGAAGACCCGCATTGCGGCACTTCTCGATGACATGAAGAAGGATCTTTCACGTCATATCTCCTGAGCAGGCTCGGGTAGATCCCGAGAGTGACCTGAGCCTCACCACCTAGTCAGATAGGCAACACCTTGCCGGGATTGAGGATGTTGTTGGGGTCGAGGGTGGATTTCAGCGCGCGCATCACGGCCACTTCAGCGGCTGATCGTGAATGATGGAGATAGTCGCGCTTGGCCAAACCGACACCGTGCTCGGCAGATATCGATCCGCCATGCTTGGCGATGATCTGGTAGATCACATCCTTGACCGTCTTCGTCCGGTCGATCCTTGGCACACCTGTCGTCACATGCAGGTTGCCATCGCCCATATGGCCGATGACGTGCAATCCGAGATTGTCCGGCACCTTGTCCTTCAAGACCTGCGTTGCATCCTCGGCAAAAGCTTCCATGCGTGAGACGGGAAGCGAGACGTCGAAGTCGACCATATTGGTGAACAACGCTATTTCAGCCTCGAAGTCTTCGCGGATCTTCCAGAGCTCCAGACGTTGCTGCGAGGATTGCGCGATCACGGCATCGGCAACGTCTCCAGCTTCGAGTGCCGCGGCGATGCAGGCTTCGAACATAGACGCATCCGCGTCTTGATCGAAGCCTTCGGCCTCACAGATCACGTAGAAGGGGTGTTCTAGCCCCAGCGGTGCGCTGTCGGCGAAAACGGCGCGGGTGTTGAACGCGAAGAATTCGTTCCACATGATCTCGAACGATGACAGCGTGCCCCGCAGGTCGCGTCGCATGCGATTGAGCATTCGGGCAACGGCGTTGAAGCTGTCGAAGGCAATCAAGGCCGTATTCGTTGTTGATGGCGCGGGATGCAGACGCAGCACTGCTTTCGTAATGACTCCGAGCGTGCCCTCGGAGCCGATGAACAACTGCTTCAGATCATAACCCGTATTGTCCTTGGGATAGGACACGAGATGGCTGAGCACGGTCCCATCAGCGAGAACGCATTCCAGTCCAAGAACCTGATCGCGCGCGACACCATAGCGAAGCGCTTGAAACCCGCCCGCATTCGTCGACAGTGCGCCGCCGAGATGGGCGCTTCCACGTGCGCCGTAATCCAGACCAAAGCGCAGATCGACCCGCCGACATTCGTTTTGAATGGACTCGATCACCGCGCCGGATTGCGCCTCGACTGACAAGTTGTCGGTGTCCGGCGCTTCGATCGTATTGAGACGGTCGAGCGACACAAGGATGGTGTCCTTGTTGGAGCGCGTTCCGTGCACCAGGTTGGTGCGGCCACCTTCAACGATCACAGCTTGCCGGTCACGATCGCACTGCGAAAGGATGGCCGCGATTTCCTCGACATTGCCGGGCCTCACCAACCCCAGAGCAATGGTCGGATCGTTGTTCCAGAAGTCCTGTGGTCTTTCGGCGAGTTCTTCGCCGGGCACGGTGTATTTCGCGCCGACGATCGCTTTGAGAGCGTCAAAAGTCGTCATGTCGCCTTAAGCCTTGCAGAAGCAGGAGAGATCCGAGACGAGCGCGCGCCCGGCTTTTTGAATGAAGTCCACGTCCGAGCCGATCGTGAAGAACGAGAAGCCGAGGTCACGCAGTTGCGGGATGTGATCGACCTCGCCGACATCGATGGCGGCAATCTTCCCGTTCTCCCGTGCCGCCTTGGCTACCCGCGCACAAGCCTCGAGCAGCGGACCCTTCATCTCACCGAGAGGCGCACCCAGAGAGCTCGCAAGATCAGCCGGTCCTACATAAAGGATGTCAATGCCCTCAACCGCAGCAATGGCTTCAACGGCATCAAGGCCCTTCACGCTTTCGAGCTGCACGATCACCGTGGTCGCATCGTTGGCGTTTGCGAGGTAGTCGCCGAAGTGGTCGTAATATCCGGATGCGCGCCATGGACCGATGCCACGCTTGCCGAGCGGTGCGTATTTGCATGCCGCTACGATGGCGCACGCTTCTTCGGCGCTTTCCACCATGGGGACCATGACACCGGCGGCTCCGGCATCAAGCGCGGACTTGATCTCGGCCGAGGCCTGTGACCGGGGCCGGAAGATGACAGGTTTGCCTCGAAGATCCGCAGCCGGCAGCAAGGTGCTAAGTGCGCTGACCTCGATTGCGGAATGCTCCGCATCCATCAGAAGAAAGTCGACATCCAGGCGCGCCATCACTTCCACGATCGTGGGATGAGGGATGCTCAGCCACGCGCCGAACACAGGTGCTTGACCAAGGAGCCTGTCCCGGAAGTCTTTGCCGAACTGGAGAACCATTCTTGAACTCGTTTCTTTGCCTGCGTTCATCCCGCAAGCCTCACCTGTTTCGAGCTGGAGAAGCGCGAAAAGATCTTCAGGATGCCCAGTGAGATGATGATGTAGATCGCTGAAATCAGAAGCAGCGGTTCGTAAGTGAGATAGGTGGACTGACGCACCTGAGCTGCAGCGGAATAAACGTCCAGCACCGTGATGGTAGCGACGAGCGGCGTCGCCTTGAGCTGCAGGATCGTTTCGCCCGCAAGCGTCGGCATCGCGCGGCGAACTGCCTGGGGCAACCAGATCCGGCGGAAAATCTGCCGCTCCGACATGCCGAAGGAACGGCCGGCGTCCAGCTGGTCCTTGCCGACGCCCGCAAAGGCGCCGCGTAGAACCTCGCCTTCATAGGCCGCATAAGACATCGTCAGGCCGAGCACCGCATAAGGCCATGCCTGTCGCAGGATCGGCCAAAGCTCCGACTGCCGGATCCAGGGGAATTGCGGAAAAAGCGATCCCAAACCGTAGTAAAGCAGCCAAAGCTGCAGAAGCAGCGGCGTGCCACGAATGACGGTGCAGAAGGCCTTTGCCGGCCAGGCCAGCCAGAAAGGGCCGACGACCTGCACGAGCCCGATCGGAATGGCGAGAAGCAGTCCGAGAACGCTCGTGACGATAACCAGGATGATGGTCGTGACCAGCCCCCTCCACAGGAGGGGATAATAGTCCATGATCCAGTCCCACCGCATCTGAGACGCAATGGCGGCTGCGGCAACGATCAGGATGAGCCAGCCGGTGAGGCGAACTGAGGAGCCTTGAGAAGGTGCGCTGACCAGTGCGCTGCTGGTGTTTTCGGTCGTGTCTGTTTTGCTCACGCGGTCTATCCTCAAGCGATGCCGCGGCGTGCCCGGCGTTCAAGCCGTCTCGCAAGGAAGTTGGAGACGAGGCTGGCGATGAGATAAAGGCAGCCCGCCGCAAGGAAGAAGGTGAAGTAGGATTTCGTCGCGCCTGCAGCTTGCCGGGTAATCTGTGTCAGCTCTCCGAAGCCGAGCACGGCCAGCAGGGCGGTGTCCTTCATGGCGATGAGCCAAAGGTTCGAAAGACCAGGAATGGCATAAGGCAGCATGGCAGGAAGCGTGACCCGGCGCAGCGTCAGGAACGACCCCATGCCGTAAGCACGGGCGGCCTCGATTTGTCCCTGAGGGACGGCCAGAATGGCGCCGCGAATAACTTCGGTCGAGTAAGCGCCTTGAACGAAGCCCAGCACCCAGATGCCGGCCAATGCACCATTGATCTCGATGGGATCCTGGCCGAACAAGCCGATCACGGCGTTGATGAGGTCGGCACCCGCGAAATACACGATCAGGATCAGCACCAGTTCCGGAACCGAGCGAACGATCGTGGTGTAGAGTTCAAGCCCTTCGCGGGCCACGGCTCCACCATAAAGTTTGCCGACGGCGCCGAACATGCCGATCACGAGCCCCAGTGCGAATGCACCGAAGGCGATGAACAACGATCGCCAAAGCCCACCGAGGAGTGCGTATCCCCATCCCTCGGTGGTGAATTGCTGAAGGTCGAGTCCGCTCCAAAGGGACGATATGTCGAAAACGAAACTGATCGGGATTCTCCGCTTGCTTTCGTGTTGACCCTAGGTGCGGGCTTTCTCGATGCCGCTTACTTCTTCGGCGAGATGTCGAAGTCGAAATACTTCTTCGAAATCTCTGCGTAGGTACCGTCTGCCTGTACGGCTGCGATCGCCTCGTTGAGCTTGGTCTTCAACTCGGTCTCGTCCTTGCGCAGGCCGGCACCGTTGCCTTCACCAAGCGTGGCGGAATCCGCGGGCAGGTTGCCTTTGGTTTCGCAGCAGCTTTTCCCGGCATCGGACCTGAGGAACTGGTCCATGGTGATGACGCGGTCGAGAACAACGTCGATCCGTCCGGCCGCCAGATCCTGGTAGGCTTCGTCCTGCGTATTGTAGCCGCGGATCTCGGATGCCTGCGACGCGAAGTTCTTGTTCGCATAAGCCTGCTGGCCGCTGGACACCTGAACGCCGATGATCTTGCCGCTCATGTCTTCGGGGCTGACGCCGATGTCGTCGGACTTGTTGGCCACGACAGCTGTCGGCATGTCGTAGTAGCTGTCGGAGAAATCGATGACCTTGCGGCGCTCGTCGTTGATGCGCATCGAGTTCATGATGACGTCGATCTTGCCGCCGAGCAGGGCGGGGATGATTCCTTCCCAAGCGACCGGAACCAGCTCGCAATCAAGCTCTGCCTCGTCGCATACGGCGTCGATGAATTCGACTTCCCAGCCGGTCCAGTTACCCTGAGCGTCCGGCACCCAGAACGGGGGATAAGGTTCCGGCGCAAAGCCGACCTTTACCTTCTCCGCGGCCATTGCTGAGCCCGACAGGAGTGTAATTGCGGCTACGGCCGCACAAAGAATACCCTTCTTCATTTCGGTTCCCTTTTGCTTTGTTAGTTGAAATTGCTGAGAAACTTTTGCAGTCGCTCGGATTGAGGATTGGAAAAGAACTCGGATGGCGGTCCTTCTTCTTCCACAACGCCGTTGTGAAAGAACACAACGCGGGTCGCGACATCGCGAGCGAATGCCATCTCATGGGTGACGAGGATCATTGTGCGACCTTCGTCGGCGAGAGATTGAATGACCTTGAGGACCTCGCCCACGAGTTCAGGGTCGAGAGCTGAGGTCGGTTCATCGAACAGCATTGCCAGCGGATCGACGGCAAGAGCGCGCGCAATGGCAGCTCTTTGCTGCTGCCCGCCTGACAGAAAGGCAGGATAGGCATCGTGCTTGTCGTTAAGGCCGACCCGATCGAGAAGCCGCTTGCCTTCTTCGATCGCCTGTTTGCGAGGAACGCCAAGCACATGCACCGGCGCCTCGATCATGTTCTCCAGCAAGGTGCGGTGCTGCCAAAGGTTGAAGTTCTGGAACACCATGGCCAGACGTGACCGAAGCTGGCGGATCTGCTGTCGCGAAGCGGGCGCAAGATCGCCGTGACCGTCTGGCTTGAAGCGTACCTCCTCACCGTTGATCCTGAGGCTTCCAGATGTCGGGTGATCGAGGCAGTTCAAGCAGCGCAGGAAAGTCGATTTGCCTGAACCACTACCGCCGATGATGGCTACAACGTCCCCTTTCCTTGCGGAAAGATTGACGCCTTTCAGGACTTCCAGCGCTCCGAAGCGCTTGTGGATCTGCTCGGCATGAATCGCTTCGGTCGAAGCGTTGCCTTCGGACTCGGACATTCAAGGTCCTTCTTACACGAACTCTCTTTGATTAAACGGAGAGATAACGCACGATAGAGTGCGCGTAACTGCCAAAAATTCTAACAGTTGGACAAACTGAGCTCATGCGTAAAATGCGCCAGCTAATTCCTTCGGGAAATCTTCTCTACGTGTTCGACGCTGCAGCGCGGTGTGAAAGCTTCACCAAGGCTGCCGTCGAGTTGAATGTAACGCCCGCAGCTGTCAGCCATGCCATTCGCCAATTGGAGGAAGGGCTGGGCACGACGCTTTTCCGGCGTCTGCACAGGCAGCTGCGCATCACGCAAGACGGCGCGAAGCTTTATCAAAGCGTGGCCAGGGGGCTCGACCAGATCGAGGATGTGGCGGAAGAAATTCACACCTCATCCGCCGCAGCGGAGATCAAGGTCTATGCTTCGATAACAGTGGGAACGTATTGGCTGCTGCCGCGCCTGGCGACCTATCCCGATCCGGATACGCGTATCGAAATGCAGCTTTATAACTCCGACCGAAAGCTCGATATTCCAGCCGACGGCGTTTCGATGGCAATCACCAACGGGCGCACGGAATGGCCCGGCTATGACGTTCAGCCCTTCGCCGAGGAGAAGATCTTTCCGGTCTGCAGCCCTTCATTCCTGAAGAATGTCGGGCCGATCAAGGATCTGGAAGCGCTGCTGAAGCTCAATCTGCTGCAGCTCGACAGCAACTACCATGATGGCAACACGTGGAAGGATTTCCTCGGCCATTGCGGTGTCGATTGTCCAAGCGATTACGCCTTTGACACCTACAACAACTACATCCTCGTCATCCACGCAGCTATTGCCGGTTCAGGTATCGGCCTAGGCTGGCAGCATTCTGTTGGCGATCTTGTCGAGAACGGTACGCTGGTCAAGCCGCTCGATGTGTCGTTTTCATCCGGCAACAGGTTTCGCGTTGTTTCAAGGAAAGACCGTCCTTTGACGCGCCGCGCCGCAGCCGTTCGCGACTGGCTTCTGGCCATCGGGGATCAATCCGAAGCGGCGGGATGACGGCTTGCGCTCGCTTTATTCAACGAGGCCGATCATGGGACCGTATCCGCCGTGCCAGGATACGTCGCTGCGCTCCAAGGCTGGTGAGTAGATCCCGGTGCCGCGACCGCCATCCAGGAACAAGGCATCCGGGCAGTTGAGATGATCCCGGAACAACCGCGCAAAGTCATGGAAGTTGACCCGCGTCTCGCTGATCGCGAAGTGAACGTGGCCATCTTCGCAGACCCCCACGCCGCTACGCCGGTTCCGATCGGTGGAGCCGGGGATCAGGGCTGGATGTAACTTTCCCCGAATGACGAGCATCGGCCCCGACTGCGTTGCGAAGAGAGGATCAGGCTTGCGCTTGATATACTCCTCTGTCGTGAGCACCCCTGCTTTCGTGGGTCCAAAGAAGAAGATGCCGTTGGGCTGCTTGAAGAAGTTGGGGATCTCCCGTGCCGGCCGCTCCATGATGGTGGAGTTGACAGGCCGCAGTTGCTTGCCATTCTCGATGTAAAGGCCAACCGGTGTGAAGTCGGTGTCGTACATGCCGGCATTGAAGGCAAAAGACAGCTTCTTGCCCTCTGCCTCCAGGCTCCGCGCCAATGTGGCGAAGCTCCGGAAGGGCGCGCCTGTGTCCTTCCTCCAGAAGAGCCGCAGGTCAGACGATGCGGGGTCGATGCTGCAAACGACATAGTCCGTGTTTTCGAACTGGTCTCGCTTACAAACCTCGGCCTGCGCCATCCCCACGGCAGAGGTCGCTCCCAGCGTCAACGACACCAGGAGGAGGGCAAGCTTGCTACGCCGTAAACCTGCGCGAAAGATCAAGCGGCCTGCTTATGGCTGTTATCAAGCTGCTTCGACCAGTCGGCATACCAGGTGTCGAACAGCTTGAGCTGAGCTTCCACATAGCCCTTCTGGCTTGGGCTGAGCGCATCGTCTTCGTTGAAGTGCAGCGTGTATTCAGGGTCGCCCTTCAGCACCATCATGTGCTTGAAGTAAAGAACGAGATCCGGTCCCTCGTCGAAGGAAGACAGCACGGCCAAAGCCGCTTCCAGTTCCAGCGCTCGCTGACGTGCAGTGGCGTCACCTTGTGCCGCAGCCTGCGCAAGTGAAACCAGATGCAGCACCTCGCGTGGCAAAACGCAGCCGATGCCGGTGATCGCACCCGTTGCGCCGCATTTCACGAAGCCGTGGAAGACGCAAGTATCAACACCCACCAGCAACGATACTGCATCATCCTGGCTGGTGATGAACTCGGCCGCATAGCGCATATCATCGCCGCCTCCGAACTCCTTAAAGCCGACCAGATTTGGATGATCTGCGCGCAGTGCGAAGAACAGATCGGCGCGCGTACGGAAACCATAATAGGGGCTGTTGTAGATCACGGCAGGCAGTTCGGGCGCAGCGGCGAGGATCGCCTTGAAGTGCGCCTTCTGGGCGAGAAGCGACGGGCCTCGTGACAGAACGCGCGGAATAACCATCAAACCCTGCGCACCGACCTTCCGGGCGTGAACAGCATGTTCTACTGCAAGCTTCGTGTTGACGGCGCCTGTTCCAACGATCACCGGAACACCAGCCTGCACGAGACGCTCGACGCCTTCCATGCGCTCGGCATCGGTAAGCAGGGGCCAGTCGCCCATCGAGCCGCAGTAAACTACCGCCGACATGCCGGCCGCGATCAGCTCCTTTGCCTTGCGAACAAGCGCATCGAAGTCAGGCGTACGATCGGCCTTGCAGGGCGTCATGAGAGCAGGGATGCAACCTGAAAAGATGTCGGCTTCCATAGATGATTCCTCAAGCAAAGGACGTCGGGGACGTTCGATTGAGGTTACCTACCTCATCTGCATGCAATTTGTCGACAGGAAAGCATGGTGCCTTCCGGTGAGGCGCTGCTGCCAGTTGGTAGCTTTCAAAGAGGCACCCTCTCTCGATGTTCAGGCAGGATCAGCTTTTGGATTTGTTGGACAATCTGGTCCGCATGCGCTGTTGCCAGGCGGTCGCATTCATCGACATTCCTTGCGGCAATGGCTTTGATCATCTCGTCATGTTCTGCCACGTACCGACGTGGAAGATTGTCGTCAAAAGATTGGTAATAAAGGCGCAACAGGCGGCGACCGTCATCGAGCAAGCGAAGAAAGAGGCTCACATAGTAGGGGTTGCGGCCGGCCATCGCGATAGCCGCGTGGAAATCGCGATTGGTAGAGATCATCGCCAGCGCATTCCTGTTCTCGACCGCTGCGGCATAAGTTGCCTGATGCCTGCGGATCGCTTCCAGGTCGGCTGGCTTGTGGAACTCGGCTGCTTTTCGGGTTGTGACCCGATACATCAGCGTCAGTGCGTCGAAGAAGTGGTGCAGGTTGGGAAAATCGATCTGCGACACGACCGTGGAACGGTTCGGCAAAGTGCTGACCAAGCCTTCGCCTGCGAGCCGAACCAGGGCTTCACGCACCGGCGTGCGCGACACCTTCAGCCTTTCCGAAATCTGCACCTCTTCAATAGGGCTGCCTGGAGCAAGCACGAGGTCGAGGATCTCATCGCGAAGGATGTTATAGACCATCTGTGCGCCGGAGCCACGTTTGCGAACGGGTGCCTCGGTATCAGTGATGTCGGTCATTGCACCACCCAGGCAGGTGTTTGCGTGAACAATAGCTGCGCATCGCAGGAGCTTCTGACGGGGGTGACACTCCGAACAGGAGGCGAGTGCAAGACGAGCTTCACGATTCCTGCGCTTCCCGTTCAAGCAAGTCGCGCTTCCTCTCCAAGCCCCAACGATAGCCGGACAGGCTGCCGTCCGTGCGCACCACGCGGTGGCAGGGTATCGCGACAGCAAGAGCATTGGCTGCGCAGGCACCGGCAACGGCTCGCACAGCGCTTGGTTGACCGATACGCTCAGCGAGTTCCGCATAGCTGACCGTTGTGCCGACGGGAATGCTGCGCAAGGTCTGCCACACACGCTCCTGAAAGGCGGTGCCTTGGATGTCGAGCGGTAGATCGAGGCCAATGCGCGGGGCTTCCACGAAGCCGACCACGGTGGCAACGGTTTCTTCGAAAGCGGGATCTGCGCCGATAAGCTCGGCTTTGGGAAAGCGGTTCTGCAAATCTTGAAGCAGTATCTCAGGCTCATCGCCCAGCAGGATTGCGCATAGACCCTTCTGGCTTTGAGCCACAAGGATGTGCCCGAGTGTGCATTCGCCAATGGCAAAGTGAATGCGTGCGTTTGTTCCGCCCTTCTTGTACGCGCCAGGTGTCATACCGAGGACCCCGTCCGCTTGGTCATAGGCGCGGCTGCTTGCGTTGAAGCCAGCTTCGTAGATGGCCCTCGTAACATCGTTGCCCTGGCCCAAGGCAGACCGTAGCTTCTCTGCTTGGCGAGCGGCACCATAAGCGCGGGGCGTCAAACCGGTATGCTGCTTGAACAAGCGGTGGAAGTGGAACGGGCTGAGACCTGCGGCCGAGGCGAGGGTGTCTAGCTGCGGAAGGTCATCTGCGACATCGATCTGCTTGCAAGCTTCAACGATACGCTGGGCCTGCGTTCGCTTTGCTGATGCGGCTTGCGGCTTGCAGCGCAGGCAGGGACGGAAGCGGGCTTCCATGGCCTCTTCAGCGGTAGCGAAGAAGCGGACGTTTTCTGGCTTGGCTCGACGCGAAGGGCAGGAAGGTCGGCAGAAAATGCCGGTTGTAAGAACCGCGTAAAAGAAGTGGTCGTCCAAAGCGGCATCGCGATCCAAGACGGCTTTCCAGCGCAGGTCTGCCAGCGGATCGAAAGCGGTGTGAGAAGAATGCGGCATGGCATGTCCTTATGAAGCTTGAGGCATCATAGGCAAGATGTCGATCATCCGCTTCCCGCTGCTTGCTGTCAAATTCGCTGCACAGCAAGCTGAAACGAAAACGCCCTGCCGGATGAGGGCAGGGCGTTTTCTCAGAAAGATCTTTCGATCAACGAAGACCGAGGAAGGACAAGATCGCGAGAACCACGACAACAAGACCGACGAGATAGATAATACCGTTCATTTTTCTGAGCCTTTCACATTAGCGGATCGATAAAGTAACGCGCTCGTGTAGGTGGAGTTCCTGAAGGACACCGACACTGCTGTGGAAAAAAGGCGAGTGAGCCGCCTTTTTTCCGGAGTAAGTATCAACGCAGGCCGAGACCTTCGATGATGACGCCCTCATCGCGGTGACGACCGCCGATGCCGGCTGCGAAGAAAGCAACGGCTGCGCTTACTGCAAGCGAAGCGGCCGTGAAGAAGGCAACCACGAGAGCCGTCTTGCGAGCGGCGTCCGCTGCATCGCGAGCCGACCGGACAGCTTCTTCAGCCGTTGTAACCGCCTGGTCGACGCGGGCGCGGGCTTCTTCCTGCGGGATGTTGGTGTTCTGAGCGATCAAGCCAGCCACATAGTTGCGATCGTCCTCGTTGAACTCGCCTTCGGAAAGGGAAGACGTGAAGATACGACCGACCTCAGCGCGGGTTTCCTGCGTGATCGGCTCACCATTTTGGCCGCGGAACAAGCGATCGACGTAGCCTGCAACGGCAGGATTATCGGCTGCATTGCCGGCACCAGAAGCGATGCCACCGATTGCGCTTGCTGCACCGCCGGCTACGTTCGATACTGCATCGGCAGCCGTGCTCGTTGCTGCGCCGAGGCTCGAGACAGCCATGAAGGCGCCAAGCAGAGCGCCTACAGCCCAGACGAGCAGACCATGCGAGCCGTCGCGGATGTCGGATTCATGCTCGGTCGCATCGTAAGCGCGACGCCGAAGACGGCCGGTCAGGTAAGCGCCTGCGCCGAAAGCGGAGACCTGAACCCACAAGAGCCAAAGGCCGGCTGCGAGTGCGATGCCCCAAAGCGAGGTGCTTTCGCCTTCATAAGGCGACGTCAGGGAAAGGCCGAGTGCCGATCCGAATGTGATCAGCACGAAAGAGATGGCAGAAGCCAGAACGGCACCTGCGATGATGGCTGGCCAGTCGACATAAGAACCGGTCTTCTCACCAGCTCCCGTCTCGACAATGGTCACGCCCGATGTTGTGTCACCCAAAGACATGGTTTTGAACTTCCCTCTCCGTGCTCCAGGATCAGTGTGGAGCCGGTTTTCCTGCCTAGTTCTGAACAGCGATCAACGATAACCGGCGTAGGACAGGATAAAGAGAACGATGACCACTGCGCCGATGATGTAGAGAATGCTTCGCATGAACAGCACTGGACCTTCTGTTACGAACATCACCGCAACGCGGCTTCAGCCACTTTGTTCCTTTGGTGTCCTGCTGATGTTTTCTATATGGCAGAAGTAGCAGGATCCTGCGGTCCATGGGTAGGCTAAAAGCCTTGCAAGACGACAAAGCACTGTTGAACGCGCTCGCCGGCATGGTCAGTCTGGCCACGGCCATGGGGATAGGCCGGTTCGTTTACACGCCACTCCTGCCGGCCTTGATGACTGGCACCGGCTTGACCGTATCGCAAGCCGGCTGGATCGCTTCGGCCAATTTCGTCGGCTACCTTCTCGGTGCGATCCTGGGCGGCGGTGGCTGGGCACATGGAAAAGAACGGGCCATCGCCCTTATCTCGCTGCTCGCATCGAGCCTGCTCGCAGCGGCAATGGGCTTGAGCCATGACTTTCTGGTCTTCGTGATCATTCGCTTTGCTGCCGGCCTCGCGAGCGCATTCTGTCTTGTTTTCACGACCACGATCGTGTTCGCGCGCCTTGCCCAAGCCAATCGGATGGATCTTCAGTCCGTTGTGTTTTCCGGTGTGGGATTAGGCATCGCTCTGTCGTCAGTGCTGACGGGCATCGTTTATTTCGAGGAAGCCCGTTGGCAGACTGGGTGGTTTGCCTCCGGCGTTCTGTCCCTAGTTGGAACACTGATCGTCTTCTTGCTGTTGGCGCCCACCGCGAAGACGATCGGCGCCGGCAGCCGCGAACTGCCCCTGCCGAAATCACGACCTTTCTGGGCCATGACGCTTGCCTACGGGTTTTTCGGTGCAGGTTATGTGGTCACGGCAACCTTCCTGATCGCGATCGTGCGCGTTGGCGATGGTGGAGCACAGATGGAAGCCGGTGTCTGGCTCGTCACAGGCATAGCGGCGTTTCTCTCGTTGCATGTCTGGAAAGCCGCTGTTGCATCCATCGGCTTGGTAATGGCCTTTGCCGTAGCGTGCGTGATCGAGAGCCTTGGCGTCATGGCAAGTGTTCTGATCCCCGGCATGGTCGGCGCGATCGTTGGCGGCGCTCTTCTCGGCGGTACGTTTGTGGTCATCACTGCTTACGGTCTTGCAGCCGGACGCATGTCTGCCCCTGACGCACCGCGAAAAGCCTTGGCCGTCATGACGGCTGCGTTCGGCATCGGCCAGGTTATCGCACCCATCGCCGCCGGTTATCTGGCTGACTGGACAGGCGGCTTTCTTGTGCCTTCGATCGGGGCTGCGTTGCTGCTGTTGGTGTCGGCCGCGACAGCCGTGGGTTTCGGCTCAGAAAGCCGCGCTCATCGAACATGAAAAAACATTAATCCACGAGCGCGGTGGAATGACGATCCTCGCCACGAATCCGTACCAATTCGCGCCGTGAGTGCGCCAAGTACATCGTTTGCACGCGGATCGTTGCGGCCGCCCTTGAAGGATATCGCACTTGTTTGTTTCGTTTTTTCCGCGGCCGCGGCTGTTCTTCGCCTCCGCAGTTATTTGGAGCCTGATTGCAGTCATCGGCTGGTATCTTGGCGGTGAACAACTCGGTGCGTTGTTCAATATGGCGCCGAGCGGGGCCGATGCGGACACGACGCGGGGCGTCAGCGAGTTCCTGTCGCCTGCTTACATCTGGTTTTACGTTTACTTCTGGATGTCGATCTTGCTCTTCGCCGGCTTCTGGTTTTGGTTCTCACCGCACCGCTGGCAGGCTTGGTCCGTTCTGGGTTCAGGACTGATCATCTTCATCACGAACTTTTCCGTTCAGGTGTCGATCGTCATCAACAACAACTGGCGCGGGCCCTTCTACAACCTGATCCAGGAAGCTCTGACGACGCCAGGTTCTGTGAACCAGGGGCAGCTGTTCAGCGGGGTTGTCCAGTTTCTGACGCTGGCTCTGGTCGGCATCACGGTTGCGGTGCTCAACCTGTTTTTCGTCAGTCACTGGGTGTTCCGCTGGCGCACGGCGATGAATGAATTCTACACCTATCATTGGCCCCGCCTGCGCCATATCGAGGGTGCGTCCCAGCGCGTTCAGGAAGACGCCATGCGCTTCGCCACCACGATGCAGGGGCTCGGCGTCAACTTGATCGACGCGCTCATGACCTTGATCGCCTTTCTGCCTGTGCTGGCAGCCTTGTCGGGCAATGTCACGGAACTGCCGGTGGTCGGCGCAATCCCCTATCCGCTGGTGTTTGCAGCGATCGGCTGGTCGATCTTCGGCACGGTTCTTCTGGCGGTCGTCGGCATCAAACTGCCCGGCCTGGAATTCCGCAATCAGCGCGTTGAAGCGGCGCTTCGTAAGGAGCTGGTTTACGGCGAGGACGATGCCAGTCGTGCCCAGCCTTTGACGCTCGGTGAGCTCTTCGACAATGTGCGAAAGAACTACTTCACGCTCTATTTTCACTACGTCTATTTCAACGTAGCCCGTTATCTGTACCTGCAGGCAGACGTCATCTTTCCGACGTTCCTGCTGGTTCCGACGATCGCTGCCGGACGCATAACCTTCGGCATCTTTCAGCAGATTTTGTCCGCTTTCACCTACGTCGCTTCATCGTTCCAGTACCTCGTGAATTCCTGGCCGACGATCGTGGAGTTGATCTCGATCTACAAACGCCTCCGCGCGTTCGAGGCGCAGATCGGAGGTGGCGAGTTGCCGGAGGCCGACCAGCATTATTTGCGGCGTGAGCAGGCCGGTGTGCCGCCGGAAGATCAGCCGGCGACCTGAAGCAGAAAGTGATCAGCCACCAGCGCTTTTCGGAGCGCTGGTGAGCGCCTGGAGCTCGCGATAACTCACGCATTTAGTGTCGGGCCGAACACACGCTTCGCGAGCGAAGCGTTCCAGCGCGTGCCAATAGGCACCGCCATTCATGAGCACGAAATGGAAGCCGAGCTGAAGCGGCCGCTTTTTGCCCGAGAGCTCGGCATCAAAGGCGGTTTTGAACGCCTGATACGCGCGCTCGGAGAAGGCCGCGCTTTCTTCGGCCTTCTCCTTGGCGCCGGAATGCCGGACATATAGATTGTAGTCCATTGCGATGATGCGGCGTGATCTCGGACCCTCGGGCACCATCGGCAGGGAGTATAGCGGGACCTTCGGTTTGTGGTCGGGGTCAACCGGACCATCGGATACACCGCTGGCGCTATACTGGAAGCCTGCCTGCGAGAGGGCTGCGTCCAGCCCTTTGCTGGTGGAAAGATAAGGTGCGCGGAACCCCTTTATCTCGGTCTCGGCAAAGTCTTTCCACTCGGCCGGCTCGCCGTCGATCCCGTTGATGGTATAGGCGTCGCGCACGATCTTGCTGAAGCTATCCAACTCGCTCAGCCAGTCGGCCTTGGACCAATCCTTGCCATCATAATGGCCGCAGCCATGGCTGCCGATCTCGTGGCCTTCGCTCCGCGCGCTCCAGATCTGGTCGAGGCGTGCGATCACGTCATGGCGGGTCTCGGCAAAACCCACATTTGAACGACCCGCAGAATGATGCGGCGCCTGGTAGGCAGCCTTGGTTTCTGCCGAAAGCAGATAAACGCAGGACAGGAAGTAGGTGAAGTGTGCGCCGGTTTCCGCGGCGAGTGCGCGGCTTCGCTGCCACAACGTGTTGTCATGCGCTCCGTCAAAGGAGATCACCACATATTGCGGTTTCTCCGGAGGCGCCGCTTCCTGGGCGAACAAGGTGGTTGGGAAAGTTGCAGCCATGACGGCGGCGACAGCGGCACTGCGTTGAACGAACATCGATCCCCTTTCCAAGCAGGCTGCGGGCTAGAACCCGAATATGGCGGGGATGCGGACGCGAAAGGGATGGGCGCACGCCTCGCTTGGTGCTAGGTGGAGAATAGTCGCGCCAGCTTGAAAGCCAGCACCATGACGATCTTTGTTCTCGGAATCATCCTGTTTCTCGGTATCCACTCCGTCGATATCGTTGCGCCCGCCTGGCGTCAGCGCCAGGTGGAGCGCATGGGCGAGGGGACCTGGAAGGGCATCTACTCGGTGTTCGCCCTTGTCGGCTTTATCCTGCTGATCTGGGGCTATGGCATCGCGCGCAATGAAGGCGTGGTGCTTTATGAGCCACCAGTTGGATTGCGGCACCTTTCTCTGCTTTTGATGCTGTTCGCCTTCATCGCGCTCGCTGTTTACGCCGTTCCAGCCGGTAAGCTGAAGGCCAAGCTGAAACACCCGATGCTGGTTGCGGTGAAGCTTTGGGCTTTTGCGCATCTGCTCGCCAATGGTGATCTGGCATCAGTGCTGTTGTTCGGCACCTTTCTGATCTGGGCAGTGTTCGACCGCATCTCCGTGAAGCGCCGCCATGTCCCGACACCGGCTGCAGGACCGGTGAAGTGGGACATCATCGCCATTGTGGTTGCCGTCGTGTTCTATCTCCTTTTCCTGTGGCGTCTGCATTACTGGCTGATCGGCGTTTATCCTCTGCCCCAACTGGCTGGCTGACGCCGACGTGAAGAGAAGCCGAGCGCTTTTTTGCGCAAGCTCTTCCATGGCCGGCAAAACTCGCTAAAACGCAGAACTTCAATCCAAGCCGGCCAGGAGCCGGACGCCGGCTCCTGGCCGGCCAATCGAGCAAAGCGAAACGGATGTCGGACACCTTCTTCCGCGAAGTCAATCAAGAGATGCGGCAGGCGCAGGCCCAGGCGCTCTGGACCCGCTTCGGCCCGATCGCCATTCTTCTTGCCGTGCTGATCGTTCTCGCGACCGGCGGCTGGGTTCTTTACGATTGGTGGTCGACCAACAAGGCCAATGCTTCCGGCGACCAGTTCTCGCAGGCACTCCAGCTTGCCAGCGAAGGCAAGACGGATGAAGCTGCGGCTGCCCTGCAAACCCTCGAGGACGATGGTGTCGGTGCTTATCCGCTGTTGGCGCGCCTGCGCATGGCGACGGTTCTTGCGCAAAAGGGCGACTTCAACGGTGCGGTTGCCGCCTTCGATCAGGTGGCTGCCGATAATGCCATCCCGCAGGGTCTTCGCGACATTGCCAAGCTGCGCGCGGGCCTCGTTCTCGTTGATCATGGCAGCTTTGCCGATGTCGAATCCCGCGTTGGTCCCTTGAACGCCGATACCAATCCGCTGCGTCACTCAGCGCGCGAAGCCCTCGCCCTGTCGGCCTGGAAGGAAGGCCGTCCTGCCGATGCACTGCCGATCTTCCAGCAGATCTTGGACGATCAGGCCGCTCCCGGCAATCTGCGTCAGCGCGCCACGATGATGGTCGAGCTGATCCGCGGCTCCGGCGTCAAATAGGCCGATAGAATGGGTTTCTCCCTAGCTATTATCGGCCGTCCGAATGTCGGCAAGTCGACGCTGTTCAACCGGCTGGTCGGCCGTAAGATCGCGATCGTCGACGATACGCCGGGTGTGACGCGCGATCGCCGCGTGCACGACGCCAAGCTCTATGACCTGCAATTCGACGTTGTTGATACGGCAGGTCTCGAGATCGCGCCAAACGAGTCACTGGCTGGCCGCATGCGCGCGCAGACAGACATCGCGATCGAAGAAGCGGATGTCATCCTCTTCATGATAGACGCGCGCGTCGGTCTGACGCCGGACGACCGGACCTTCGCCGACATCGTGCGTAAGGCCGGCAAGCCGCTGGTGCTGGTCGCCAACAAGACCGAGGGTCGTGCCGCCGAAGCGGGCGCAATGGAAGCCTGGGAACTGGGCTTGGGCCAGCCGGTCGAAATTTCCGCCGAACATGGTCTCGGCATGGCCGATCTGCGCGACGCCGTTGTTGAAGCAATCGGCAAGGAACGCGCCTTCGAAGAAGATGAAGCCGATGCGCTGATCGCCGAACTCGGCGAAGTGCTGGTCGGCGAAGACATCGAGGATCCCGACGCCGAACCGGCCTACGACGAATCCAAGCCGATGCGAATCGCGATCGTCGGACGTCCTAACGCCGGTAAGTCGACGCTGATCAACCAGATGATCGGCGAAGAGCGTCTGCTGACTGGGCCTGAAGCCGGCATCACACGCGATTCCATTTCCGTGGAATGGGAATGGAAGGGCCGCGAGCTCAAGCTGTTCGATACGGCTGGCATGCGGCGCAAGGCACGTGTTCAGGAGAAGCTGGAAAAGCTTTCGGTGGCCGATGGCCTGCGAGCCATCCGCTTTGCCGAAGTGGTTGTCGTCGTGTTCGATGCAACGATCCCGTTCGAGAAGCAGGATCTCCAGATCGCCGACCTCATCATTCGCGAAGGTCGCGCTCTGGTTCTTGCCTTCAACAAGTGGGACCTGATCGAAGACAAGCAGGCTTATCTCGCCGAGCTTCACGAGAAGACCACCAGGCTTCTGCCGCAGGTGAGGGGGCTGCTGGCGATCCCGGTTTCAGCAGAAACGGGGCGCGGCATCGATCGTCTGATGGAAGGCATCGTGAAGACCCACGAAGTCTGGAACCGCCGCATTTCCACCGGCCGTCTCAACCGGTGGCTTGAAGGCGTTGTTGGACACCATCCGCCACCCGCGGTGGCCGGGCGTCGCCTCAAGATCAAGTACATCACGCAGGTCAAGGCGCGTCCGCCGGGCTTCGTTCTGTCCTGCACACGGCCCGACTCGGTGCCGCAATCCTATGTGCGTTATCTTGTGAACGGATTGCGTGAGGCCTTCGACATGCCCGGAGTACCAATCCGCATGATGCTGCGCGCGTCGGACAATCCGTTCGCGTCCAAGAGCAAGTAGCGCTGCTGCGCGTCTGACGTTCACGATTTTCTGAAGCGGCCGGTGCATGCACCGGCCGCTTTGCTTTAGCCACCATTCTGAAATTAACCGCTCATCAAGGTTAATCGATCATTTCTTTTGCGAACGGGTCGGTTGCGTTTCAGGAGAGTGGGTCGGTGCTAGATCGAGTGTTGCCGCAGAGGATTGCTGCGTCGGATCGCCTGCGGTCCTTTGTGTCTCCGCTGATCATCGGCCTTGGGATCGCGGTTGGCTTTCCGGTCCAGATCGCGATGCAGGACATGACGAGCATGGTCTCGGGCGCCGAAGCCGTCAGCTCGCGCTGGAACGCTTATCTTGAAAAGGCCGCGGCCGGTTCCATTCAGCAGGCGGACATGAAGTTCGGTGCGAACGTCATGAACGCCAGCCTTTCTGGTGCCGCACGCAAGACCAAGGATCTGGGGATCATCGCCTTCAAGGGCAAGGCAGCCAAGTCGGATAAGCCGGATGAAGATCGCGTCACGCGCTCCGATAAAAAGGGGCGCATCGTGCGCATTGCGCCCGTTGCTCCGCCCAAGGCCTTCACCGCGGGCTCGGTGTTCGAGCGAACCAGCATGATCCTGCGCTCAACCAAGCCTGATGATCTGAAGATGGCGTTCGTGCAGCCTGATCTCGATGGCAAGGAAATCCAGATCGCCGCCGAGTTTCATCCGCACGCGGTCGCCACGTCCGATCCGCTGCTGCCGAAAGCCCTTGCGGCTCTCGTGACGAACAACAAGGCCGACATTCTCGCAACCGCCTATGCGCCTGTTGAGCCGGATTATGCGACGGCCTCGCCGTTCGAATCGCTGCTGCGCGGCAGTGATCCCAATGATGGCCGCTTCATTCCACCCGTTGCGGAAGGCGACCATGCCTGGATGAGCCAGCCCTTGCCGGCAGAAGTCTTTTCCGCCGCCGAGCAGAAGTGCCTGGCAACCGGTATTTACTTCGAAGCGCGCGGGGAAAGCGAAAAAGGACAAGCGGCAGTCGGGCAGGTGATCCTGAACCGCGTGCGAAATCCGACCTATCCCAACACCATCTGCGGTGTGGTGTACCAGAACAAGAACTGGCGCAACCGCTGCCAGTTCTCCTTCGCATGCGATGGCATTCCAGACATCATCACCAGCCGCTCGCATTACCACATTGCCGAGGAAGTCGCTCTCGCCGTGACCGCCGGAAAGATCTTCATCCCCGAAGTCGGGTCGTCGACCCACTACCACGCGACCTACGTCAACCCGCGCTGGAACAAGACGATGGAGGAGATGAAAAAGATCGGTTTGCACATCTTCTACCGCACCTATGGCGGCGGCTGGAGTTGACCTCGTAACAGGGGATTCGGTTTCCTGCTGCGACAGAAGCCTGCGCGCGCATTGTCGCACAATGATAAGCTTATGAATTCATTCAAGAAAAAGCTTCTGTGAAGGGTGTCTATCGCGGCTTGACGGCGGATTGTGACCTAACTATGGTGCGGCCGACTTTGAAGCGGCGGCTCCAATGGGTGTCTGCTTGAACGGGAGGGTGCGATGGCCGAAAACAAAGGGCCTGAAGATCGCCTCGGGAAGCAGGGGACCTTGAACGGAGCAGACGCTTCAGGCGACGACAGTCTCGAGAGACGTCGGCGTGACCTGGGCGCCCAACTGGCGTCGCGGCGCTCCGATGCGCAAGCCGAGGCCGAAGACGCAAAATCGCGTGGCGCGACCGGATATGGCCAGGCAATGAAGCTTTCCAGCGAGTTCATCTCTGGGGTCGTCGTTGGTGCTGTGCTGGGTTGGGTTGTTGATCACTTCGCCGGTACGTCTCCTTGGGGCTTGATCGTATTCTTGCTTCTCGGGTTTGGTGCAGGTGTTCTGAATGTTCTGCGATCCGCAGGGCTGGTAGCCGAATCGGGTTTGCGCGCATCAGATGCGCCGCCGGCCGATAAGGATCGCAAATAGCGGCCTCGGCCGTTATCGAAAGAAGCGGCAGTTGTCGCATCATGTGAATTGGCCAATTCGGCCTGATGGAAGAGCAAGGGGTAGCGGTGGCAAACGATCCGATCCACCAGTTTCAGATCTCCCGCCTGGTTCCGATCGAGGTCGGCGGGCTGGACTTCTCGTTCACCAACTCGTCGCTCTTCATGGCGCTGACGGTTGCGACGGCTGGCGCATTTCTGTTCATGTCCACCACGAGCCGGGGTCTGATCCCGGGGCGTCTCCAGTCCGTTTCGGAAATGTCCTACGAGTTCATCGCAGGCATGCTTCGTGACTCGGCGGGTAGCGGCGGCATGAAGTTCTTTCCGATGGTCTTCTCGCTGTTCATGTTCGTGCTCGTCGCGAACCTGCTCGGCATGTTCCCCTACTTCTTTACCGTCACCAGCCACATCATCGTCACCTTCGTTCTTGCGCTTTTCGTGATCCTCACCGTGATGATCTACGGTTTTGCCAAGCATGGTCTCGGCTTCTTCGGCATTTTCGTGCCGAGCGGTGTTCCGGCGGCGCTGGCGCCGGTTGTTGCGCCGATCGAGGTCATCTCGTTTCTGTCGCGGCCGATCAGCCTTTCCGTTCGTTTGTTCGCCAACATGTTGGCCGGACACATCACGCTGAAGGTTTTCGCTGGCTTCGTGACGTCCCTTGGAGCGCTTGGCGCTTGGGGCATCGGCGGCGCTATCCTGCCGCTGTTGATGACGGTTGCGCTTACCGGCCTGGAATTCCTGGTCGCCTTCTTGCAGGCCTATGTCTTCGCGATCCTGACCTGCATGTACCTCAATGACGCGGTGCATGGCGCGCACTAAGCGCGTCTTGTCCCGCGGCCTGACCCCACCACCCCGTAAAGATTACGGACAGATCCCCAAAGGAGCCTATAATGGAAGTTGAAGCAGCAAAGGCAATCGGCGCAGGCATCGCCTGCCTCGGCATGGCAGGTACCGCACTTGCTCTCGGTAATATCTTCAGCAGCTATCTGTCGGGCGCATTGCGCAATCCGTCCGCTGCTGATGGCCAGTTCGGCCGCCTCGTGTTCGGCTTCGCGGTGACGGAAGCTCTGGGCATTTTCTCGCTCCTCATCGCTCTGCTCCTGCTCTTCACGTAAGACTGGATCGGGCCGGCCGCCAAGGCCGTCCAAAAGCGTGCAATGAACGCCATCCCGGCCGCGATCAACGCGGTCGGGTTTCAATTCACAGGGGAAGCCGATGTTCGTCGCGCCAGCATTTGCGCAGGAACAAGCACCGGATACGAATTCCGAGCCATTGACTCAAACGCCGGCCATTACCGATGGGACGACGTCCCACACGGAAGCCGAGCATACCGGCGTTTTTCCGCCTTTCGAAACGACATTCTTCCCCTCGCAGATTCTCTGGCTGGCCATCATTTTCGGCCTGTTCTACCTGTTCCTGAACAAGGTGGTTCTGCCGCGGCTCGGCCATATCCTCGAAGTTCGTCGCGATCGCATCGCGCAGGATCTCGACACGGCTGCCCGCATGAAGGAAGAAGCCGATGCGGCTGTTGCCGCATATGAGCAGGAACTTGCTGACGCCCGTGCCAAGGCCAATGTGATCGGCCAGGAAGCGCGCGATCGTGCAAAGGCCGAAGCTGAAGCCAGCCGTCGTGCAACGGAAGCGGGTCTCGACACGCGCCTTGCCGAAGCCGAAAGCCGCATCGCATCGATCAAGAATGCGGCCATGGCGGATGTTGGTGTGATCGCCGAAGAAACGGCAATCGCAATCGTGGAAGCCCTCGGCGGCCGCGCTGATGGTGCTGCAATCGCCTCGGCGGTTGCTGCTGAACGGAGCTGAGCGCCATGCATTTCGACGCCACATTTTGGGCAACCGTAGCTCTCGTCCTGTTCCTTGCCTTGATGGTGTACCTCAAGGTTCCGGGCATGCTGACCAAGTCTCTCGACGAGCGCGCGGATCGCATCCGCGACGAACTCGAGGAAGCTCGCCGTTTGCGCGAGGAAGCCCAGCAGCTGCTCGCCGAATACCAGCGCAAGCGCGCGGAAGCTGAAAAGGAAGCCGGCGAGATCGTCGCGGCTGCCGGTCGCGAGGCTGAGGCCCTGCGTCAGGACGCCAAGACCAGGGCCGACGAATATGTCGCACGCCGCACCACGATGGCCGAGCAGAAGATTGCTCAGGCTGAACGTGAGGCCGTCAACGCGGTCCGTTCGAGCGCCGTGGATATCGCCGTTGAAGCGGCACGCCGCGTTCTTGCGGAGCAAGCGGACACGGCACCAAGCGCCTTCCAGGCTTCGCTTACGGAAGTGAAGACTAAGCTGAACTGACAAGGCTCAGCCTACAGAATCGATGAAAGGCCGTTTGAGCGATCCAGCGGCCTTTTTGTTTGGTAGAGCACCACACCTTCCACGCGCTAACATAACTCACGCCCTGCCTCTTTTGATCATCCCGAGGTCAGTATGAGCGGTGGAAATAGGGCGTGGATAAATCGTCTGACGAAGACGCCTGCACGTGCTCTTGGAAGATTAGCTTAGCCAGTTGCCAAGCGAACTGAGCCTGCTCGTGTCCTAGCCAGCGACGCGCTGGTGAGCAGCCTTAGGCTCTTCATCGCCCAGAAACGCGGTTTGTCGATCCTCACCTTCAAGTCCGGCCTTCAAGGGCGCGAAGGTCATGCGGTGGAGGCGTGACACCGGACCGTGTGCCTTGATGGCGTCCCGGTGGCGGATCGTTCCGTAACCCATATGACTGTTGAACCCGTAAGCATCATGATGGGCGCTGCAGCGGGTCATCATGCGATCGCGCATGACCTTTGCGACAATGGAAGCAGCGGCAATCGATTGTGAGCGCTGATCGCCCTTGATCAGGGCCTCGCCGTCGCAGGGGAGGCCGGGTGGAACGTCACGGCCATCGGCGATCACGAGCTTCGGCTGAAGGATGAGCCCGTCGACGGCGCGCTTCATGGCGGTAAGGCTGGCACGCAGGATGTTGATCTCGTCTACGCTCTCGGCGCAGATCGAGGACACGCTCACGGCGAGCGCGCCTTTCAGGATCTTGGCGAACAGGGCTTCCCGCGCTTCCGCCGTGAGGCGTTTGGAGTCGTCGAGGCCTTTGGGAATGCGCTTGGGATCGAGAATCACGGCAGCGGCCACAACGGGCCCGGCGAGGGGGCCCCGTCCAGCTTCATCGACGCCGGCGACCGGCCACTGCTCGGCCTTGATCGCACGCTTTTCGCGCGTGAAGTCGGGTGTCGAAACAACCTCGAAGAGAGGCGGAGAATCAGAGCGCGTACGAGCCATGTTGCGGCGAAGCTCGCACCACCCCTGATTCTCCGCAAGTCCTTCCCGGCATAAGGGGCGTTGCCGGAAAGGAAACCGCTGGCCGCCAAGGGAACGGTCCGGCCGAACGGATTGGCATCCGGGGGGAAAGACCACCCGGTTCGCGCAGCCTCAAAGCAGCTGTAACTGTTTGCCGGCGGGTTCGGGTGCTTCGAACAGGTCGGTCCGCAAGGCGCGCTTTTCTGCGTTGAGGCCAAGGCGCTTGGCGGCAAGCTCGAACCGTCGGCCGATTTGCCAGGCATAAGGACCACTGCCCTTCATGCGCTTGCCCCATTCGGCATCGTAATCCTTGCCATCGCGCATGGAGCGCACGAGCGACATCACATGCCGGTAGCGATCGGGGTAGTGTGTGAGCAGCCAGTCCTTGAAGATAGGAGCAACTTCCAGCGGCAGGCGCAGCAGGACATAACCAGCTTCCTTGACCCCGAGGGATGCTGCCGAATCGAGAACGCGCTCGATCTCTGCATCGTTCAGCCCGGGGATGATCGGCGCCACGAGAACGGAAACGGGGATGCCGGCTTCGTTCAAGGCTCGTAGGGCTTCGAGACGCCGGGTCGGGGTTGCAGCACGGGGCTCCATGGTGCGCGCAAGCTTGCGGTCGAGCGTCGTGATCGAAAGCGCGACCTTGGCGAGACCACGTTCAGCCATGCGCCCAAGAATGTCGATGTCGCGCATCACCAGCGCCGACTTGGTGACGATACCAACCGGATGATTATGGGCATCGAGCACTTCCAGGATCTCGCGCATGATGCGATGCGTTTTCTCAATGGGCTGGTAGGGATCGGTGTTGGTGCCGATCGCGATCGTGCGCACTTGATAGCCGGGCTTGGCGAGCTCCTTTTCCAGCAGCCTGGCGGCATCCGGCTTGGCGAAAAGCTTGGCTTCGAAGTCCAGCCCGGCCGACAAGCCCATATAGCTGTGGGTCGGGCGGGCAAAGCAATACACGCAGCCATGCTCGCAACCGCGATAAGGATTGATCGAGCGGTCGAAGGAGATATCGGGCGATTCGTTGCGCGTGATGATCGTGCGCGGCTTCTCGACCTGCACTTCCGTCTTGAAGGGCGGCAGGTCTTCAAGCGTGTTCCAGCCATCGTCGAAAACATGGCGACTGGTTGGCTCGAACCGGCCGGAGGGATTGATGCCCGCCGAGCGGCCACGCCGCCGTTCGGGTGCGATCCGCATTCCGCTTTCGCCGATGATGGCGTCCGCCAAGGCGGCACCGCCACTGGTGAAGGCGGCGCGATCGGCGGGCCCGATATGTTCGAAATTCTGCATCAAACCCGCTCCTGATGATCGGCGCTGCCGCCGAATCGCGTGGTGTGGATGAATGTATTCCTAATCGTCAAAACAGAACGAAGCAAGAACAAATTTGTTGCACCGGAACATGGCGTCGGCGCTTGGCTTCCGGTAGGTTTCGGCGATGTTATCCGTTTTGATTGAAACCCGAGATCACGAGGAAGCCTTGGCCCGCACTTTGGCCTCGCTGGTGAGCGCTGCCGTGGAAGGGATGGTGCGTGAGGTCATCGTTCTGGATCGGGGCTCGAGCGACAAAACGAGCAGGGTGGCCGACCTGTCCGGCTGCTTGTTTGTTTCCGATGCAACGCTGAATGATGGGGTTCAACGGGCCCGAGGCGATTGGCTGTTGTTGATCGAACCGGGTGCGCGGTTGGGCGAGGGCTGGACCCAGGACGTGCGGCGCCACGTTGCAGGCGGTGGCAGCCCGGGCCGTTTCACACGAAAGCGGTCGGGTTTCCGTGACTGGCTGCCGCTCAAGCGGCGTGGTTTGGGCGCGGGGCTCCTTGTGTCCAGGCAAGAGGCTCTGGTTGTCATGCGCGAAGGTTGGAACGGTTCGACGCTGGCACGAACGGTGCGCGCGCAACGGCTGGACGCAGAAATCCTGCGGGATGGAAAGTAGGCGGAGCCGCGAGGAGGGACGTTTGCCCGCCTTGCTTTGGTGGCGTCCAGACACTCAAGTCCGCAGCAGCGGTTCAGCTGGTTCAAAGATCGTTGCCCGCGACAAGTCGTTTTGCTTCTGTCGTTCAGGCACAGGTGTCCGACTTCCCGCGCGCCTGAGCTTGGGAAGCGGACGCGAAACCCCGCGCCTTGATGATTTTAGATACGGCGCGGGTGGTTTCGCGTCCGTCGGTGCTCTAGCCCTGATGCCGGTGGGCAGGCTCGGCGCAGACTAGTCGCCACCTCGCCGAGTGCTCCCGCACTGACCGACATAGGCCCGGGTTTGGGGAGGGACTGAATACCCTCCAAGCCGGACTACCGTAGCCCAACCAACCCGGACACCGCCGCCCTCCTCTGATCCCCGGTGCGCACCAGAGTTCCCAACGAGGGCGATGGGGGAAGGATAGATGGGCGGGTGGAGGCGTGGATAAAGAAATGGTCCGCCGGTGAAAGGGAGCAGCACCATCAGGTAGTTAGCGGCATTTCCTTTCCGTCTTTATCCTCGGGTTTCAACCTCCGCTGAAGCTGTCTTTGCGCGCGAAGCTGATGAAGACCTGGGTATCCGAGCGTTCATCCCGAAACCAAGGAAGGAACGGGATGAAGCACCCACAACTTCAGAGACCCTCGTCTCTCCATCTCCAGAGGAAGTAAATCGAGCAAAGAAGTCTACCAATGGCCGATAGACTCTCCTGATCCTCTGTGTCTTAGGTTGTCCGGGGTGGGGACCTAAAATGTCTACATGTATTCTGGTAATCTCGCGAGTTCTAACTGCCGTATGCTTCGTCTTGATGGCTGTCGGGCCTGGTCTTGCGGAGATCAAGAATTTTGGTCCCTTCAAGATCGATACGGCAAGGCCCGATGTCATCGCTCTCGAGGGCCCGATCGACGATAGAGCAGCGCTTGCCTTTCGTCGCGCCCTTCTGACCTTACCTGATGTCAAGCTGATGACCCTCAATAGTCCGGGCGGCGAGGTCGATAACGGCCTGTTGATTGCGGACGATGTCTTTCAGCGAAAGCTGGCGACTTATATTGCGCCTGATGCGGAGTGTTACTCTGCCTGTTCCTACATCTTCCTGGCCGGTGATGAGCGGCGGGTGGAAGGTAAGCTTGGCGTTCACCAGATCTCGTCACAGCGCCCGGATCTCGCCTCTGCGCAGTTTTCGATCTCAGACATTATCGACATGCTCAATCGCTTCGGCACGCCGACGGACGTGTTGACGATCATGTTCCGAACGCCGCCGGATGATATGTATGTCTTCAATGAAGCAGATATAACAAAGTACGGGATCAATCGAAGCAGGGGTTCGGCTGATACACCGCGAGCACCAGCTGCGCCGTTGGCTGATGTCCAGCTGCCCGCAACAGCGACAAACAACGCGCCCGCTGTCGTCCTAGACACACCAACCCCGTCTGTTTCTATGGCGGATAGCGCTTCGTTAGCGGAGCTTTCCGTCATCGAAGATTACGCCAAGCGGCCGAACCGTCTGGCGCTTTACACCGGCTTGGACTTTTCAGAACAGGATATCGCCAGCGAAGCCGTTGATGATGCCAAGGCCTGCGCGCTCAGGTGTTTGGAAACAGGGGGTGCTTGTCGCGCGTTCACCTTCAACATCACCACGCCGAAATCGCCAGGACCGAATTGCTTTCTCAAGAGCGCACGCGGGCAGTTGGACGGCAACGCCTCAGCCATTTCGGGACAGCTGCTATCGCGAGCAGATTCGTACCCGTCCAGCTTTACGATCGGCGTGATCGATCCCAAGGCGAGCGTGTTCGAGAATGTCGATCTGGTCGGTGGAGATTTGTCACGCAAACCCTTCACCAAAGCCAAGACGGCACGCGACTGCCGCTTGGCTTGCGTCGACAACGACAGCTGCCGTGCCTTCACCTATTTGAAGCGCAAGAAGGAGTGCTGGCTGAAGTCGGGTGCCAGTCAGCCAAGAGCGGCAGCTGACATGATCAGCGGCTTGAAGAAGATCGAGACCTTCGAACCAGCGACGGTGATTGACCTCGAATAAGGTCTGGCAACCGGCACGACTGTAACGAGACCCGAGGTGTGAGCCTAAGCGAGCATCGAAAGGCGCGCTTCATTCACTCGCCGCTTTTGGCCCGATGCTCGCTCAGCCGCGGCATCAGATCCACCAGATTGCTGGGCAGGTGCCTGTGATCCAGCTGCGGCTTGAGGATCTCGTCCCAGCCGTCCTTGCAGGCTCCCGGTGAGCCGGGGAGGGCGAAGACGAAGGTGGCGTTGATCGTGCCGGCGGTGGCGCGCGACTGGATGGTGGTGACGCCGATCTTGTCGAAGGAGATGCGGTGGAAGATCGCCGAGAAGCCGTCCATGACCTTGTCGAACAAGGGCAGAAGCGCGTCCACGGTAACGTCGCGGCCGGTGAAGCCGGTGCCGCCCGTGGTGATCACGACGTCGATGGCGGGATCATGCGTCCAGGCAAGCACTTGTTCGCGGATGGCTTCGATCTCGTCGCGCACGATGGCGCGTGAAACGAGCGTGTGGCCGGCTTGTTCGATGCGCGCGGCCAGCGTGTCGCCGGATTTGTCGTCGGCGGGTGTGCGGGTATCCGAGACGGTGAGCACGGCGATGCCGACCGGCACAAAGGCCTTTGCTTCGTTGATGCGATAGGTAGGGCTGGTCATGGCGCGCTGTCCGATCCCTTAAGCATGGTTGCTTGCACATACCATTGCGGATCATCCAGCAACAGCTGCGCCGCAGCCGCTTCCGCCTGAGCTTCAGTGGCGAACACGCCGAAGCAGGTTGCGCCTGAGCCGGACATGCGGGCGAAGGATGCGCCGGTGTTGGTGAGCGCGCGCAGGGCTTCGCTGATGATTGGCGCGACTGCGATGGCATGTGGTTGGAGATCGTTGCGGGTGGCGTGCAGCCAGTCGAGCCAGGCTTGCGGTGCGTTTGTTTCCGGCGGGATGGCCAAGGGCGGGTTGTCGCGCGTGGTCAGCTGCTTGAAGATGGCAGGCGTGGAAACGGCAATGCCGGGATTAACCAGCACGATGGGGCAATCGGGCAGGGTGCCGATCGGAGCGATCTCCTCGCCGATACCCCTGATGCGGGCGGGTCGGGCATAAAGACACATCGGCACATCGGCGCCGAGCGATAGGCCGAGTGCCGCGAGATCAGTTGAAGGCAAGTCGGCTTTCCACAGCGCGCAAAGCGCTTTCAGCGTCGCCGCCGCGTCGCTCGAGCCGCCGCCGATGCCGGATGCGATCGGCAGGGTCTTTTCGAGATGAATGCGGACGGGAAAAGCGGACTGACCGATTTCCTTTCGCAGAGCGTCGCGGGCACGCAAAACGAGATTGCCGGCATCAACCGGCACGCCGGCGGCATAGGGGCCGGAGACGGTGAAAGCGTCTTCGGCGGCGGGCTCGACGGTGATGCGATCGCCTGTCGAGGCGAAGGCGACAAGGCTGTCGAGCAGGTGATAACCATCGGCACGGCGGCCGACGACATGCAGAGCGAGGTTGATCTTTGCGGGCGCGAAACGGGTCAGCGCGCCGACTTCATGCGTCGGGCTCAATCCTTGGCGACGGTGTAAACACCGGTCTTGGGATCGCGGATCAGCGTTCCCTGACTACCGGAGCGGGCTTCCTGCTCCTGCCGCTTGATGCGGGCGGTGACCTTTTCGGCCTCGCCGACGAACTTCTTGTAGCCGGCATAAGCAAGCGCGCCCACCACGGCAAAGAAGACGATCTGCGGCATCGGTTCAAGCGCTCCTTCGCGCGACTGGTTCTCAACCAAATCTACAAGGGATTTCGTGGCAGATCAAAGGCGATAACGGGCCCAAAGCGCTTGTTCTTCCGCCGCTTCGATCAGGCCGGCACCGGCTGCTGCGGCAAAACTGCCGGCAAGGCCTGCATCGCGTGCGCCAAGAAGGCCGAAGCGGCGGCCGAACAGACCCTTTGGCGGGGTGATGACGCGCAGCCTCGTATTGGCGCCGAAGCGGGCCTTGAGCGTGCCGCGCAGGTCGCCCAACGCATCGGCAAGACCGAGCGCGACCCCCGATTTGCCGGCCCAGAACAGGCCGGTGAACAGGTCGGGATGGTCGGCAAGCTTCGAACCGCGGCGGGTTTTCACCATGTTGATGAAGGTTTCATGGACTTCGAGCTGCAGGGCTTTCAGCCGCTCCACATCTTCCGGCCGCTCCGGCTTGAAGGGATCGAGCACGGCCTTGTTCTGGCCGGCGGTATGCACACGGCGCTCGACGCCGATCTTCGAAATGAGATCCTGGAAGCCGAAGGACGCCGATACGACGCCGATCGAGCCGACGATGGAAGAGGGATCGACGATGATCTCGTCGCCGGCGATCGCAATCATGTAGCCGCCGGATGCCGCGACATCTTCCACGAACACCAGCACGCGCTTGTTCTTCTCGGCCGAAAGGTCGCGGATGCGCTGGTAGATCAGGCGCGACTGCACGGGCGAACCGCCGGGCGAGTTGATCGAAATCGCAACGGCCGGCGCATCCTTCATGCCGAACGCTTTTTCAAGCAGGCCGGCGCAGGATGCGAGGTTGAGTGACGGACGCAGCGGCGAACCACCGGCCATGATCGTGCCGTTGAGCCTGACCACCGGAATGACAACGCCCTCCTTGCGCATCGACTTGGGCAAAAGACGGCGAAGCATGCGTTTCACGAGGCGAAATCTCCGGTTGGATCGTGCCTCCCATGTAGGTTCGCGTTTCAGGCACGCAATGGTCGTGCAATGACGGCCTAGTCGCCGAACAGTGTGGCCCGGCCGTTGTTGATCGCGTCTGCACGCTCCGAAAAGCCGTTGCCGACCGTGTCGTGAACCACGAGCGGCGGCAGCAGCGAAAGGCCGGCGCGGGAGCCGAGTTCGCCGCGCACGACGATGCGGGTCGCCGGTTTGTCGGGTCGCGGATGGATCGGCAGCATTTCCGCGCGTCCGAAGCGGCCGGCAAAAGCGCGCAGGATGTCGAACAGGGATTGCGGCCGGGCGATCACCGCAACGCCGCCCTTGGGTCGCACGATGGCCGCGGCCGTTCGCAGCCATTGCTCGAACAAATCGGGCGTCATGACATGGGCTTCTGCACGCAAGGCATCCGGCGATGAGCGATCGGGCAGCGCGTTGAAGGGCGGGTTGAGGATAACGAAATCGACGCTGTTATCCGCAAGACCGCCAGTGCGGCGGGCAGCGCCGGTGAGCGCGACGTCGGCTTGAAGAATGGTCGCGCGGGTGGAAAGCGCCGCGTTGGCATCGAGCGCCAAGGTGCGCTGCGCCCATTCAACCATATCCGGTGAACGCTCAACCAGAAGCGCCTTCGCTTGCGGGCAGCGGGACAGCACGGCCAGACCGGCGGCTCCCACGCCTGCACCGAGATCCGCAACCGTTCCGTTGAAGCCGTTGGGAACACTGGCTGCCAGAATAAGGGCATCGGTGCCGGCCCGGTGGCCCTGTTCGCGGGGCTGAACCAGCTGGAAGACGCCGCGGTGAAAAGCATCGACCGTATGCGGCGGCCAGTTCAGGCGATCGGACACGTCAGTCCCGCTTGATCTCGGCCTCGATGCCGGCATCGGCAAGCAGCTTGCGCGCGGCGTCTGCGTCATCCGCATCCACCATGACGCGACGTGCCAGCACGCCGAGCGAGCCTTCCATGATGCTCATGTTCTGATCGGCTACGAAGCAGGCGATGCCTGCATCACGCATCAGCGATTCGACAAAGGAGATGACCACGAGGTCATTGGTGCGCAGGAGCTCTATCATGCACCTTTGCTGGCAGGTCTGGCACGGGAAGTAAACTGCTGCGCGCACGCCCGAGCGTGGACATACCCTGTCAGATGCGCCTTCAAGCGCTATTTGCCCACTTGCTCCGGGCGAAGGAGCCAAAGTAAAACGCGCGCAGCCATTGGAAGTCGCGTCCGGGAGTGTGTTTGTGGGTGTTGTAGTCAACCTCGAAGACGGCAAGAAGCCGGAAGCTTCCATCGCCGCGCTGGTCGAACTGACCGCAGGCGACATGAAAGCCGTCAACGAGCTGATCCTGTCCAAGGCCGGCTCGAATGTGACGATGATTCCGGAAGTTGCCAATCACCTGATCTCGTCGGGCGGCAAGCGCTTGCGGCCGATGATGACCTTGGCGTCCGCCAAGCTGTTCGGCTACGAGGGCGACGGCCATGTGAAGCTCGCGATGAGCGTCGAGTTCATGCACACCGCCACGCTTCTGCATGACGATGTGGTGGACGAAAGCGGCATGCGGCGCGGCAAGAAGACGGCGCGCATGATCTGGGGCAACCAGGCCAGCGTGCTTGTGGGCGATTTCCTGCTCGGCCAGGCTTTCCGGACCATGGTGGATGTCGGTTCGCTGGAAGCGCTCGATATTCTCGCCAACGCTGCGGCCGTGATCGCCGAAGGCGAGGTGCTTCAGCTTTCGGTGGCGAAGAACCTCGAAACCACCGAGGACGAATATCTCGAAGTCATCAAGGCGAAGACCGCAGCACTCTTTTCGGCTGCCGCCGAAGTCGGTCCGGTGATCGCCAAGGCGTCTCGTAACGACCGAACCGCGCTGCGCTCCTACGGAACAAACCTCGGTTATGCGTTCCAGCTTGTGGATGATGCGCTGGATTACGGCGGTTCCACCAAGGATCTCGGCAAGAATGTCGGCGACGATTTCCGGGAAGGCAAAGTCACGCTACCGGTGATCCTGAGCTATCGCCGCGGCACCGAAGACGAGCGCGCCTTCTGGCGTCAGGCGATCGAGGGCGGCAATGCCGACGATGCTGGTCTGGAAAAGGCGCTCGGCCTGATGAAGAAGCACAATGCGATTGCCGACACGATCGGCCGCGCCCGTCATTTCGGCGGCATCGCCCGCGACGCCTTGGCACCCATGCCGAACTCGCCTCACAAGACCGCGCTGCTCGACGTCATCGACTTCTGCATCAGCCGCGTGGTGTGAGGCAGCCTGCATCCACCTGCATGACGCGTTGATCGGCGACCGCAAAAAGGCCATGCTTGCGCGACAACTGGTTCGCTGATTTCACGATCAGGCGGTCAGCCGGTTCGACGAAGGGGAGCGGGCCTCAGGCCCGGAAAGGGTTTTACGATGCGGCAGATGGCAAAGGGCGCGGTTACAGCGCTGATCCTGGCAGCGGGGCTTTCAACGGCAATCCAGCCGGTCTTCGCCAAGGAAACGCCTGCCGAAAGCGCCGATCACATCGATCCGCTGACGATCAGCTCCTTTTCCGGCGCGTTCCTGGCAGCTCGTACTGCCGAGATCGACAAGGACTTCACCAGCGCGACGATCTATTACAAGCGTGCGCTCGCGCTTGATCCCGGCAATCAGGATATCGAGAAGAGCCTGTTTCTCGGCTTGATCGCGCAGGGCAATTTCGACCAGGCGCTCAAATATGCCGAAGAGTTGAAGCTGGTTCGCGGCGTGTCGCGCTTCAGCGCGATCGCGCTCGGCATCGATGCCATGCGCAAGCGTGAGTACAAGCAGGCCGATACGCTGTTCAGCGGCGATGTCGAATCGGACCTCGACCAGCTGGTGACGGGCCTTCTGTCGGCCTGGGCCAAGCTTGGCACCGATGCGCCCAAGTCTGCGCTCGACACACTCGACCGTCTCGACGGCCCGCCGTGGTTTGCCTTGTTCGTGGGCTATCACCGCGCTCTGATCGCCGAGGCGGCGAAGATGGATGATGAAGCGCGCAAGAGCTTCGAAGAAACCATGGCCAATCAGGACGCAGGCGGTGCCGCGCCCGACACCTATCTGCGGGCCGCTGAAGCCTATGCCGGTTTCCTCGCACGCAAGGGCGAGAAAGACGCCGCGCTCAAGGTTCTGGATACCGCCGACCGGTTCATCAGCGGCCGCTTGCCGATCCTGACGCTGCGCGACGAAGTGCGCGACGGCAAGGACATTCGCAAGCTCGTCAAGAACCCGGCCGAAGGTGCCGGCGAAGCGATGTACAACATCGCTTCCGCGCTCAACCAGTCCGGTGGCGAGGACTTCGTTCGCATCTACCTGCAATTTGCCCGAGCGTTGAACCCGTCCAACGACATGATCCTGCTGCAGCTCGCCAGCATTGCCGAACAGCAGCAGCTGCCGCAGGAGGCGATCGATCTTTATTCCAAGATCTCCGACCGTTCCCCGCTGAAACGCGCGGCCGAGTTGCAGATCGGTTTGAACCTTGCCGATCTCGACCAGAAGGACGAGGCGATCAAGCATCTGCGGGTCGCGCTCGAACAGGACAAGACCGACATGCGCGCCTATCTCGCGCTTGGCGGCGTGTATTCCAGCCAGGAAAACTACAAGGCCGCCGCTGAGGTCTATGATGAGGCCGTTGCAACGCTGGCCGCGCCTGAGCGCGCCAACTGGAGCATCTTTTATCAGCGCGGCATCGCCTATGAGCGGCTGAAGCAGTGGGACAAGGCCGAGCCGAACTTCCGCAAGGCGCTCGAACTGTTTCCCGATCAACCACAGGTGCTGAACTATCTCGGCTATTCCTGGATCGACATGAACCGCAACCTCGATGAAGGCTTGACCATGATCAAGCGCGCCGTCGAGCTGCGGCCGAGCGATGGTTATATCATCGACTCGCTGGGTTGGGCCTATTACCGCCTCGGCCGCTTCCCGGAAGCGGTGACGGAACTGGAACGCGCGGTGTCCTTGAAGCCGGACGATCCGGTTTTGAACGACCACCTCGGCGATGCGTATTGGCGCGTCGGACGCAAGCTGGAAGCGACCTTCCAGTGGAGCCATGCGATCGACCGGAAGCCGACGGAAGCCGAGCTGCCGAAGATCCGTGAGAAACTCGCCGAAGGGTTGCCGGATATCGAGCCGCCGGCAGCCGCGAAGGCCGATGAAACAAAGCCGCAGCCGGCAACCGAGCAGCCTGCATCCGACAAGAAGGGCTGACGCCCCACTATAAAAAGGCCCGCTTTGCAGCGGGCCTTTTTTTGGCGCGTGTAACGGTGATTACATCGTGCGGTTGTTGTGCGTCTTGCGATGGATGTTGCGCGAGGCGCGGTTCTGCTGGCGCTCAAGGCGGCGGCGTTCGGCTGGGGTAATGTAGCCGTCACGGGCGGCACGATGCTGCGAGCGATCGATACGGCGCTGCTGTCGCTGGATCTGGCGCAACTCGCGCGGGGTCAGTTCGCCGCGTGCAATGCCCCGTTCGATGCGGTGTCCCTGACGATATTCCCGCGATTGCGTGTGATGCGTTTGTGCAAGGCCAGGCATGGTCGATGCAATCAAAACGGCGACGGCGCTTAGAACGATCTTCTTCATGGTTCTTTCCTTCAAAAGCTCCAACACAGTGGATCAGGTGGAGCTTGGCGCAAGAACGGTGAACCGCACCTGAAGGATGCGTTTACCTCTATCACGGATTGTGACAGCACCTCCGGGGCCATGCGAAAGCCTGCAGCGAGGCGGCTCGTCAATCGGCGCTGCCAAACCAGTGCTGCCAAACCAGTGCTGCTTGACGCTTGGGCGACCCCGTCCTAGGACGACGACCTCTGCCGCCGACCACCCGAGGCTCGCTTGTCCGTATCCCAAATGTCCGCCCACAACGATCCACGCCGCTCGTTTCAGGGCCTGATCCTGACGCTTCACGCTTACTGGGCGGATCACGGCTGCGTCGTGCTGCAGCCCTATGACATGGAAGTGGGCGCCGGAACCTTTCATCCCGCAACGACGCTGCGCGCGCTTGGACCGAAGCCATGGAACGCGGCGTACGTGCAGCCCTCGCGCCGTCCCAAGGATGGACGGTATGGCGAGAACCCCAATCGTCTCCAGCATTATTACCAGTATCAGGTGATCCTGAAGCCGAACCCGGCCAATCTGCAGGAGCTGTATCTCGGCTCACTGAAGGCGATCGGTCTCGATCCGCTCGTGCATGACATCCGTTTTGTCGAGGACGACTGGGAAAGCCCGACGCTGGGCGCCTGGGGCCTCGGCTGGGAATGCTGGTGCGACGGTATGGAAGTGTCGCAGTTCACCTATTTCCAGCAGGTTTGCGGCATCGAATGCGCGCCAGTGGCCGGCGAATTGACCTACGGCCTCGAGCGTCTCGCCATGTATGTGCAGGGCGTCGACAACGTTTACGACCTGAACTTCAACGGCCGCGAAGGCGACGAAAAGGTCACCTATGGCGACGTGTTCCTGCAGGCCGAGCAGGAATATTCGCGCCACAACTTCGAACATGCCGATACGACGATGCTGCTGCGCCACTTCGAGGATGCGGAAGGCGAGTGCAAGGCGCTGCTCGCCGCCGGTGCGCCGCGCGAGGGCGGGCCGCAGCGGATGGTGTTTCCGGCCTATGACCAGGCGATCAAGGCCAGCCATGTGTTCAACCTGCTCGATGCGCGCGGTGTGATCTCCGTGACCGAGCGGCAGAACTACATCCTGCGCGTGCGCAACCTCGCCAAGGCCTGCGGCGAGGCGTTTCTGCTGACCGATGCGGGCGGCTTCAATTTTCAGACTGAGGCTGCGTGATGCCTGACCTGCTTCTCGAACTTCGCTCCGAGGAAATCGCCGCCCAGCCCGTGCGCCCGCAGCGCCATCGGCGCGAGGACGCGCAAACAAGAAACCAGCATGCGGCTGGAGCCCACTGATGCCTGATCTGCTTCTCGAACTTCGCTCCGAGGAAATCCCGGCTCGCATGCAGCGCAAGGCTGCGGGTGACCTCAAGAAGATGATCACGGACGGCCTGGTGGAAGCCGGGCTGACCTATGAAGGCGCGCAGGAATACTGGACGCCGCGCCGGCTGACGCTCGACATTCGTGGTCTGACGGCGCGTTCCAAGGACGTGCGCGAGGAGATCAAGGGCCCGAGCACCAAGGCGCCGGAAGCGGCTATTCTCGGCTTTTTGCGTAAGTCAGGACTGACTGATGTTACGCAGGCGCATACGCATTCGGACCCGAAGAAGGGCGACTTCTATGTCGCGCATCTCGTGAAGCCGGGCCGCAGTGCCGAGGAGATCATTGCCGAGCTCGTTCCGGCAACCATCCGCGCTTTCCCGTGGCCGAAGTCGATGCGATGGGGCAAGGCCTCTGCGAAGCCCGGTTCCTTGCGTTGGGTGCGGCCGCTGCAATCGATCCTGTGCACCTTCGGGCCTGAAACCGGTGCCGAGCCGGTGGTGATCCCGTTCGAGGTCGATGGCATTCGCTCCGGCGACGTGACCTATGGCCACCGCTTCCACGCGCCGGATGCCATCACGATCAAGCGCTTCGATGATTATGTCGCAAAGCTCTTTTCCGCCAAGGTCGTTCTGGACGCCGAGCGCCGTAAGGAAATCATTCGTCACGACGCCAACAATCTGGCCTTTGCCAGCGGCTTGGAACTGGTGGAAGACGACGCGCTGCTCGAGGAAGTCTCCGGGCTGGTGGAATGGCCTGTCGTGCTGATGGGCGAGTTCGAGCAGGATTATCTGCAGATCCCCGGCGAGGTGATCCGCCTGACCATTCGCGCCAATCAGAAGTGCTTCGTGACGCGCCGGAGCGGTGCCGAAGAAACGACGCTCGCCAACCGCTTCATCCTGACGTCCAACATCGAGGCGAGCGACGGCGGCAAGGAAATCGTGCACGGCAACGGCAAGGTCGTGCGCGCACGGCTGTCCGATGCGCTGTATTTCTGGAACACCGACCAGGCCGATCTGCCGGACAGGGAAGAACTGCGCGCTTCGGGCGACAAGTTCGGCCTCGACCTTGCCAAGCCGCTCGACCAGCGCATGGCGCGCCTCGACAGGCTCGATGTGACCTTTCACGCCAAGCTCGGCACGCAAGGCCAACGTGTGAGTCGCATTGCAGCGCTGGCAGAAGAACTCGCGCCGATCATTGGCGCCGATCCCGCACTGGCCAAGCGCGCAGCGGTGCTGGCGAAGGCCGATCTGACCACCGAGGCCGTGGGCGAATTCCCTGAACTTCAGGGTGTCATGGGCCGCAAATATGCGCTTTTGCAGGGCGAGGCCAACTCGGTCGCGGCAGCGCTGGAAGAACACTACAAGCCGCAGGGCCCGTCAGACCACGTGCCGACCGATCCGGTTTCGGTCTCGGTGGCGCTGGCCGACAAGCTCGACACGCTTGTTGGGTTCTGGGCGATCGATGAAAAGCCGACCGGAAGCAAGGATCCGTATGCTTTGCGTCGTGCAGCGCTCGGCGTGATCCGGATCCTCGTCGAGAATGGCGTAGAGCTGAAGCTGCTTCCGCTTCTGGAGGACCATGATGGCGTTGCCGGAAGGACGATCCCGGCGGCTTCCGATGAAGGCACTGGCGGGATCAAGGCGATCGGCCGCGCGATTGTGTCCGTTTTCCACAAAGGACGAGATACCAATCAGAACAGCCTGGACCTCCTGTCCTTCTTCCACGACCGTCTGAAGGTCTATCTCCGCGACCGTGGTGCGCGGCATGATCTGATCGATGCTGTGCTGGCAACGGACTCGGCCAATGACGATCTGCTTCTGATCGTGCGCCGCGTGGAAGCGCTCGGCACTTTCCTCGATACCGAGAACGGCAAGAACCTGCTGGCCGGCACCAAGCGTGCGGCGAACATTCTGGCCGCCGAGGAAAAGAAGGGCACGGCGGTTGCCGATGCTGTAGATGCAGCGATCTTCAAGCTGCCACAGGAGGAAGCGCTCTTTGCGGCCGTCAACCAAGCTGAGAAAGATGCTGCGGAAGCGATCCAGCGCCAGGACTTCTCGGCTGCCATGCAGGCGCTGAGCCAGTTGCGGGCTCCGGTGGACGCCTTCTTCGACGCCGTTCTGGTGAATGACGAGGATGAAAGCGTGCGGGCCAATCGTCTGGCGCTGCTGCAGCGCATCCGCGCCGCCACCGGTCAGGTCGCGGACTTCTCGCGCATCGCGGGCTAAGCGATGTCGGACCGCGCCGCGATCGAGCGTGCCGTTACCGAGCTTGCCGCCGGCCGCCTTGTCGCGGTTCCGACGGAAACGGTGTACGGCCTCGCGGCAGATGCGACCAATGGCGAAGCGGTGGCCGGGATCTTCGAAGCCAAGGGCCGGCCACGCTTCAATCCGCTGATCGTCCATGTCGCCGACCGCGCCATGGCCGAGCGCATCGCACGTTTCGACCCGCTTTCCGCAGCGCTGGCCGACCGCTTCTGGCCAGGACCGCTGACGCTGGTTCTGCCTTTGCAGCAGGCCAGCAACATTCATCCGCTGGTTACGGTCGGGCTCGACACGGTGGCGCTGCGCATGCCGCAGGGATTGGCGCGCGACGTCATCGCCGCCCTAGGCAAACCGATTGCGGCCCCCAGCGCCAACACGTCCGGGCGCATCAGCCCGACGAGCGCGCAAGCGGTGCAGGACGATCTTGGTTCCAAGCTCGCTTACATTCTCGATGGCGGTTCGGCGGATGTCGGCGTGGAATCAACGATCCTGAAAGTGGAAGGCGACATCGTTCGTCTTCTGCGTCCGGGCGGACTGACGGTCGAAGAGATCGAGGACGCCATCGGCCAGGACGTTGTTGTCGGCAGCGCGGGCCCGGCTATCGAGGCACCCGGCATGCTCGCCTCGCATTACGCACCGGATGCTTCCGTGCGGCTCCATGCCGAGCATATCGAGGCCGGGGAAGCGCTGCTTGCCTTCGGGCCGGATCGCGCGAGCGGCTTCGAAAGTGCAGCGGCCGTTCGCAACCTTTCGGAAAAAGGCGATCTGCGCGAAGCTGCAGCCAATCTCTACGCGCATCTTCAGGCGCTTGATTGCTACGGCGCGCGCATGATCGCGGTCGAACCTGTTCCGCAACACGGGCTGGGCGCAGCCATCAACGACCGCCTGAGCCGTGCCGCCGCGCCACGCGGCCAATAACCAGCCTTTAATCTTTACGTTCTGCTAAGCATCAATGCTTCGAATACGAAGCTTGATGATTTATGTATTGCGGTTGTATTCCGATAACCATTGTCGAAGCTGAAATTGCTTAACCCAACTTCTTAAGTGCGGCGGTAAGGAGCCCGCTCTAACTTCCACTTCAACGAGGCCGGAACACCGGCCCGGAAGCTGAACCGGACCACCGGAAGACGCTCAGGAAGAACAGGAAGGCACGGATGATGATGAACACGGGATTGAAGCCGGTTTGGGCAAGCAACAACATGCGCCTGGACCCGTTCCACCTGCCGCAGGCGGTAACCTATGCCAGCCGCGATGAGCAGGGGGATGTTCATTTCACGATCGACAAGCGCGGCGCGGTGATCCGCCGTTGGCTGGAGCGCAGCGGTCTGCCGGTCACGATCGCGCTGCCGGCACCAGCATTCCAGGGCGTTGCTGCCCGAGCAATGGAAGACGAGACCGGCTATGTGACGGTGACGCTCGAATTGCACCATTCCGACCCGCAGCTTTCCGTGCCGCTTTTGGTGGCGCATGATCTGGACGATGTGGCAGCCGATTGGCGCGCCTGGGCGGAAGCCTATCGTTTGCCGATGCTTCTGGTGGAATCCGACGGCGTGGCGCGCACGCTGGAAGATTCGATCGGTGGCGTCACCAATGGCGAACCCAAGCCGCGCCGCAAGCGCGCGACATCCGCGCCTCGCCGCCCACGCTTCCTCGCGCGCCGCAAGATCGGCAATCTCGGCCTGCGTCTGGTGGTCGACGGCGAAGAGATCATCGCCCGCAGCTAAGCGGGCGAGTGGATCAGAGATAGATGCGCAGAGCGGCCCACGCGCCGCCCGCCATCAGCCCGATGAACATTAGCCAGCCGATGGTCGAGTTTGAACGGAAAAGTTTGAGGCACTGATCGGGGTTGTCGATATCGAGCACGCTGATCTGCCTGAACATATGCGCGGCCGCTGCGAGCAACCCGGCCATCGCGGGCAAGGGCACCTGCGCCAGTGTAAAGGCCGAAGCAAACAGGATCAGCGCGCCGCCATAAAGATAAACCAGCGCTTCCTTGGTGCGGTCGCCGAACAAGCGCGCCGTTGATCGCACGCCCACAAGCGCGTCGTCTTCCTTGTCCTGATGGGCGTAAAGCGTGTCGTAGCCGATCGTCCACAAGATCGCGCCGAGGTAAAGCAGAACGGGTGCTGCATCGAGCCGCCCGAAATAAGCCGCCCATCCCATCAGCGCACCCCAGGAAAAGGCGAAGCCGAGAAAAAGCTGCGGCCAGTCGGTCACGCGCTTCATGAAGGGGTAGATCGCAACGGGAACCAGAGCACAAAGGCCGGTCACGATCGCGAATGTGTTGAACTGAAGCAGCACGGCCAAACCGACCAGCGCCTGCGCCACCAAAAACGCCCAGGCCTGCTTGCGGCTGACCTGACCCGCCGGCAGCGGCCGTGAACGGGTGCGGTCGACCTTTTCGTCGATGTCGACGTCCACGATGTCGTTATAGGTGCAACCGGCACCTCGCATCGCAATCGATCCGATCAGGAACAAGACGATGTGCCAGGGTGAAGGCAGAACGCTGGCGATTGCGTCGCCCGCCTGCGCACCGGCTGCGGCCGCCATCGCTGCCGACCACCAGCACGGCCAAAGCAGAAGCTGCCAGCCGATCGGCCGGTCCCAACGCGCCAGCTGCGCATAAGGCCACATGCCGCGTGGCAGCAGGCGATAAGTCCAGTGCCCCGAAGGCGCATCCTTGACGCGCCCGCGCACGCCTGACGATTGAACGGTTTCCATGAAGAGCGGGAGTGGCAGGGGCGGAGCAGGGCGTCAAGATGGTATGGTTGTTCGGTCGAGAACACCGTCCTTCCAGCTTGCCTTTCCTGCCTCCCACCCTTAGGCGGAAAGCCAAGATTTCTGCGGACCTTGGTTTCTCATGAACGTTCTCCTGATCGGCTCCGGTGGCCGCGAACATGCGCTGGCCTGGAAGATTGCTTCCTCGCCGAAGTTGACGACGCTGTATGCCGCGCCCGGCAACCCCGGGATCGCCGACCATGCGGAGTTGGTTGATCTGACTGTGACGGATCATGCGGCGGTGATCTCCTTTTGCCGGGACAAGGCTGTCGAGCTCGTTGTCGTCGGGCCGGAAGCGCCGTTGGTCGATGGCTTGTCGGATGCGCTGCGCGAAGCGGGCATCAAGGTGTTCGGACCGAGCAAGGCAGCTGCGCAGCTGGAAGGCTCGAAGGGCTTCACCAAGGATCTCTGCGCACGCTTCGATATTCCGACTGCAGCCTATGGCCGCTTCGACAATGCCGCCGACGCCCGTGCCTATATCGAGAGCAAGGGCGCGCCGATCGTGGTCAAGGCCGATGGATTGGCTGCGGGCAAGGGCGTCACGGTCGCCATGACCACGCAGGAAGCGCTGGATGCCGTGGATGCCTGCTTCGACGGCAGCTTCGGCGCGGCCGGTGCGGAGCTGGTGGTCGAGGAGTATCTCGAAGGCGAGGAAGTCAGTTTCTTCTGTTTGTGCGACGGCAGCGCTGCTCTGGCCTTTGGGGCAGCACAGGACCACAAGCGCGTCGGCGACGGCGACACGGGCCCCAACACCGGCGGCATGGGCGCTTATTCTCCAGCGCCTGCCTTCACCGATGCGGTCGAGAAGGAAGTGATGCGCGATATTATCGCGCCGACGCTGAGGGGAATGCGCGAGATCGGCATGCCGTTTTCGGGCGTTCTCTTTGCCGGGCTGATGCTGACGAAGGATGGTCCCAAGCTCATCGAGTATAACGTCCGCTTCGGAGATCCCGAATGCCAGGTGCTGATGATGCGCCTGCAAAGCGATCTGCTGGCTCTTCTGGATGCGGCAGCGCAGGGGCGTCTGCCCGATCAGACGCCTGAGTGGAGCGAGGATACGGCGCTGACCGTGGTCATGGCTGCCGAGGGGTATCCAGGCAAGCCGCGCACCGGAACCGTCATCAAGGGCGTCGAAACGGCGGCGGGCGAGGGCGCCAAAGTGTTCCATGCCGGTACGGTTTTGAAGGATGGGGCGCTGCTCGCCAATGGTGGACGAGTGCTCAACGTGACGGGAAAAGCGCCGACGGTGGGCGAAGCGCAGGCCAAGGCTTACCAGGCCGTGGATCGCATCAATTGGCCGGAAGGCTTCTGCCGCCGTGATATCGGCTGGCGAGCTGTGTAGCCGGGCATCTCGTTTGTTTGACGCTACAACACTGAGACATTATAATGGTCTCTGGAGTGGAGACTGAGCTTTCGCCCAGCCTCCGTTTCCTCAGATGATGAATTGAACCCGGAACTTCAGCTGCCAGCCGGTCCGGGTTCTTTTCATATCCAGGGTGACACTCAGTGGTATGAACCACATCATCGTCACCTCCAGTTTCAAGGACAAAGCCTGTTTGCCTCAGCCGGGAAAGCTCATCCTCCCGGTCGCGCCGGCTGGCTGGCGCTGCTGCTTCTGCCCTCAAAAACAGATTATCGACGCATAGCAGCGTTCTTTCTGTCGGCAAGATGGTTGTAGTGAACTGACGCTCGCTGCGCTGCCTCTTCAAAAGCCTCTGAAAACCGTCTAACACGCGTTAGGTTACGGAGGATCTTGCATGTATCGCGCGCCGGTCGACGACATCGCCTTTACCCTCAAGCAGGTTGCGGGGCTTGGACCTGATCTTGAACAGGGGCGCTACGGCGATCTGTCGGATGATCTGGTGGATGCGATCTTGAGCGAGGCCGGGCGCTTTGCGAGCGAGGAGATCGCGCCGCTGAACCTGCCGGGCGACATGGAAGGCGCGCGTTGGAATGATGGCGCCGTGACCATGCCGAAGGGCTGGCCGGAGCTTTACCATCGCTGGCGTGAAGGCGGCTGGAACGGGTTGTCCGGTCCGGGAGAGTTCGGCGGCCAGGATCTGCCGGTCATGATCAATGTTGCCGCCAACGAAATGTGGAGCGCGGCCTCCATGGCGTTCGGACTGGGGCCGCTGCTCACGATGGGCGCGGTCGAGGCGCTGGACAAGCACGGTTCGGAGGCGCTGAAGGCGACCTATCTCGCCAAGCTGGTGTCGGGTGAATGGACCGGCACGATGAACTTGACCGAGCCCCAGGCAGGGTCCGATCTGGCTGCGCTGCGTACACGTGCGGAACGGCAGGACGACGGCACTTACCGCATCTTCGGGCAGAAGATCTTCATCACCTACGGTGAGCACGACATCACCGACAACATCGTTCATCTCGTTCTGGCACGGCTGCCGGACGCACCGGCCGGCACGCGCGGTATTTCCCTGTTTGTCGTGCCGAAGTTCCTGGTCAACGAAGATGGATCGCTCGGCGCACGCAACGATGTGTTCTGCGCTTCGATCGAACACAAGATCGGCATTCATGCTTCGCCGACCTGCACGATGATCTTCGGCGACAACAAGGGTGATGCGGCTCAAGCGGGTGCCGTCGGCTATCTGCTTGGTGAAGAAAACCGTGGCCTCGCTTGCATGTTCACCATGATGAACAATGCGCGTCTCAATGTGGGCATCGAAGGCGTCGGCATCGCTGAAGCCGCTTACCAGAAGGCCAAGGAATACGCGCAGGAGCGGCGTCAGGGTCGACACGCCACGGCAGCCGGTGCCGATATGAGCCCGATCATCGAGCATGCCGATGTTCAGCGCAATCTTCTGACGATGAAGGCGCTAACGGCTGTGGCGCGTTCGATCTGCTATGCCTGCGCCAATGCGCTCGACCGTGCCCGCTCGGCTGAGGGCGAGGAGGCCAAGACCTGGCAGGAACGCGCCAACCTGCTGACCCCGGTCGCCAAGGCTTTCTCCACCGATATTGGTGTGGAAGTCGCGTCGATCGGTGTTCAGGTGCATGGCGGCATGGGCTTCGTGGAGGAAACCGGTGCAGCGATCTTCTATCGCGACGCCCGTATCGCCCCGATCTATGAGGGCACCAATGGCATTCAGGCGATCGACCTCGTCACGCGCAAGCTCCCGCAATCCGGCGGTGCGCAAGTAACCGGCTATATCGCCGAATTGCGCGCGGATATCACTGCCTTGCGAGCTTCCAATTCGGCCGATCTCGGACAAGCGGCGGATCGGCTGGACGCCGCGATCGATGATCTGGATGATGCGACGGGCTGGTTGCGAACGGCGCTCAGCGAAGGCCGGATGGAAGAAGCGCTGGCCGGTGCAACGCCTTACCTGCAGCTGTTCGGCTTGGCGGCCGGCGGCGCTTATCTCGCCCGTGCAGCAGTTGCCGATACTGGGGCTGCGCGTCGGGCGCTCTGCCGCTTCTTTGCGGAGAACCTCGTTGGCGAAACGGCAGCCCTCAAGTCGCGCGTGATCGAAGGCTCCGAAAGCCTCACCGCTGCCCGCGCTGCGCTGGCCTGAGGAGAAACGCACAATGAGCGAGCTGATCCAGAACGAACGTCGCGGTGCGGTCAACGTCATACGCATCAACCGTCCCGACAAGAAGAACGCGCTGACCTTTGCCATGTATGCCGCGATGGCTGCCGCTCTGCGCGCAGGCGATGCGGATGAGTCCGTGCGCGTTCACGTCATTCTCGGCGTGCCCGGCGCGTTTTCAGCCGGCAACGACCTCGCCGACTTCGTGAAGATCGCGTCGGGTGAAAGCCAGAGCGAGGAGATCTTCGATTTTCTGCGCGCGCTCGCCACAACCAGAAAGCCGCTGGTGTCGGGTGCCGATGGCATTGCGGTCGGGATCGGCGCGACGCTTCACCTTCATTGCGACCTGACGTTTGCCACGCCGCGCACGGCGTTGCGCACGCCCTTCGTGGATCTCGGCATCGTGCCGGAGGCCGGCTCCAGCCTTCTTGTTCCCGAACGGCTCGGGCATCAGCCGGCTTTCGCACTGCTCGTCATGGGCGATCCGCTTGGGGCGGAAGCCGCGCGTCAGGGCGGGCTGATCCATGCGGTTGTGGACGAAGAAGATTTGGAAGCGGCAGTTTTTGCTGCGGCGGATCGTCTGGCCAGCAAGCCGGCCAACGCGCTGAGGATTGCGCGTGAGCTGATCCGCGGATCGCGCACCGAACTTTTGCAACGCATCGACGAGGAAGCCGAGGCGGTGCGCACCGGCTTGAAGTCGGATGAGGCCCGCGCCGCCTTTGCAGCGTTTCTCAACAAGAAGAAGGGTTGAACGCACAAGCTGCGCGCTATCTCCTCGGACAGAACGATCAGCCGAGGAAGAACTCATGGATTACGTCAAACTCGGACGCACCGGCCTCGATGTGTCGCGCATCTGCTTGGGCTGCATGACCTATGGCGAACCCGGACGCGGCTCGCATGAATGGACGCTGCCGGAAGCCGACAGTCGGCCGCTGATCAAGAAGGCGCTCGATCTCGGCATCAACTTCTTCGACACCGCGAATGTGTATTCCGACGGCACCAGCGAGGAGATCGTCGGTCGTGCGCTGAAGGAGTTCACCGATCGCGACGAGGTGGTGATCGCCACGAAGGTGTATAACCGGATGCGACCGGGACCGAATGGCGCTGGCCTGTCGCGCAAGGCGATCCTGAGCGAGATCGACCACAGCCTGAAACGTCTGGGCACGGATTACGTCGATCTCTACCAGATCCACCGCTTCGACCATGCCACACCCATCGAAGAAACGCTGGAAGCGCTGAACGATGTCGTGCGCGCCGGTAAGGCTCGTTATATCGGCGCGTCGTCCATGTATGCCTGGGAGTTCGCGCAGGCGCTCGCTTTGTCCGAGCGCAAGGGCTGGGCGCGCTTTGCAACCATGCAGAACTATGTGAACCTGCTTTATCGCGAAGAAGAGCGCGAGATGCTGCCTTTGTGCAAGGCGGAAGGCATCGGCGTCATTCCCTGGAGCCCAATGGCGCGCGGACGTCTGACGCGCGACTGGGAGGAAAGCAGCTTCCGTGCCGACACCGACAAGTTCGGGCAAACCCTTTACGCGGAAACCGCCGAAGCCGATCGCAAGGTGGTGGAGGCCGTGGCAGATGTTGCGCGGCTGCGTGGCATTCCGCGGGCCCAGGTAGCCCTTGCCTGGGTGTTGCAGAAGGACCCCGTGACAGCACCGATCATCGGCGCCAGCAAAGCGAACCATCTGGACGATGCCGTCGCCGCCTTGTCGGTGAAGCTGACGCCCGACGAGATCGCCGCGCTGGAAGCGCCCTATGTTCCGCACGCGGTTGTGGGCTTCAGCTAGAAAACAGTGAGAGAAGCAAAGAAGGGCAAACGTCGAGCGCCCTTCTTTGCTTGAGATCATCTTTTTTACTTGGCGGCGAGGAAGTCGGCGACCTCAAGCAGGATGAACTCGTTGTGGGCGGCCTTGCCGATTTCGCGGCCGCCGGAGAACGGCAGATTGTTGTCGGCGGCAACCAGGATATGCGTGTCGTCAACCTTCATGACGTCTTCGATCGTCTGGAACGGGAAGGTGAACTTGCCGTCCGGATCGTTCTTGACGATGGACTTGTTGGCTTTGCCGTCCGGATCATCGATGTTCATGAGGTCGATGGAGCCGATACGGCGCATCGCGCCATCCTGATCGATCTGTGCAGTGTCTACCAGGACGATGCGTTTGACCTTTGCCGGCATTGGATAACAGGCCGACTTGTCGGAGCCGTCGGCTTTACATTCAAGGCTGGCATTGCCTTCGCCGGCATCGCGTTCGATCACCAAAGCACGGGTATTGTCGATAAAGTTGAAGTCTCCAATATTGGTGGCACCTTCGCCGAGCGGAAACTTGTAGCTGTCGCCGGTCCAATCATCCTTTGCGGGATCGAAGGTCAGTACGGTCAGCGCCTTGCCTTCGGGCTGGCCGCTTTCGCCGTAAAGGGGCTTTTCCAGCATGGCCCAAAGCAAATTTGTGCCGGGTTGGAGCGCCATACCTTCATAGCCGCCGGAACGCTGGGCCTGGAAATCCTTGCCGGCGACGGCGGGCACAGTGACGCCGGGCGTGTCCGGCCCGAGCAGCGGCTTTCCGTCGAGCTTGGTTGGATAGACGGCCAGGATCTTGCCATCGAGCGTAGCATGGATGAGGTAAGGACCGAACTCGTCGCCGATCCAGACCTCGTTGTTCAGAACCTGCATGCTTTCCGGATCGAAGTCGGCACCCGTCAGATAGCGGCTGTCCGTCCCTTCATAGGCTATGCGGAACGGCACCTTGCGATCGGGATCGCGCAAAAAGATGGAGTCGAGGCGTTCGACTTTGCCTGAGGTGAAATCCGGCTTCATCTTGTGGAAGAACAGCAATGCGTCGGCGCTGTTGGCTTTGGCGCCGAACCCATTGTCGGTCAGCGTGTAGATGCTGCCGTCTTCTGCATGATTCATGGCAAAGCCGGACATGCCCTGAACAGGCTGGCCGAGGAATGGCAGCGACAGGTCGGTGGGATGGTTGCCATAGACAGCACCCACATCGCCCGGCGCAGTCATGGGCTTGTCGTTGCGTGTCTTGCCGGTGAACTTGCCGGAGGTCCAGGCATCGCGCGGCGCATCGGCAGGCGGCGCGATCAGGGTCATGGCAGGAAGATAAGCATGGCCCGCAAGCTTGGCGGGAAAGGTCTCTTCGGCATGAACCGAAGCCGAGATCGCGCAAAGCGCGACGGATGCGAGAATGGCGCGGAGCGTCATGAAACTTCCCCCTTCAGAAGTCGGATGATCAACGCTGCGGAGTTAGGTCCTTCAGATGACAGGGATTGTACGTGGCGATGAAGGATCGATGACGGCGCAGCCTTCGGATCGGCCGCGCCGCCCATGACGGGATCAGGGGAAAAGACGCTCGGTCGTCCAGTCGCCTTCTTGCCGGCTGAAGACCACACGGTCATGCAAGCGGTAGGGCATGTCGCGCCAGAACTCGATGGTTTCGGGCACGATGCGGAAGCCCGACCAATGCGGCGGGCGGGGGATGTCGCCGTCGCCATAGCGTTCCGTCACTTCCGCAACCGATCGTTCCAGCGCTTCGCGGCTTTCCAGCGGCCGCGACTGCTGCGACGCCCAGGCACCGATCCGGCTGCCACGCGGCCGCGATGCGTAGTAAGCGTCGGCTTCTGCGTCGGACACGCGCTCGACCTTACCGCGAATGCGCACCTGGCGCCGCAGCGACTTCCAGTGAAAGCACATGGCAGCCTTGTGCGCGGACAGGATTTCCTGCCCCTTGGCGCTCTCATAATTCGTGTAGAAGGTAAAGCCTCGGCCGTCGAACTCCTTCAACAGAACCATGCGCACATTCGGCATGCCTGAAGGATCGACCGTGGCAACGGCAACCGCATTGGGATCGTTGATCTCGGTAAGTGTGGCTTCGTCGAGCCACTTGCCGAATATCTCGAAAGGATTTTGCGATGCGGCAAAGTCACTGCTTGTTAACGGTGTGTCGTTCACTATCCTGTCCTGACTCGAAATCCGTAAACGGAGATTGCCGATTGTCGCGTCCTGCGCAACCCGCCGATATGGATAGCACCGGATGGCGCTCCAGCAACGCACCACTTCGCACGAAGCGGTTGTCCAGTGGACGTTCGGCATGCTTGCTCGGCTGTCTTGCGCTGACATCGATGCTGGCGGGCTGCGGCATGTCCGTGAACAAGGCGGAGGATGTCGGTTTGACGACGTCGAGCGTGGCGACACCGGCGCCTGACACGCAGATGGCATCCGACCAGTCGATCATCCGCAATGCGGTGTCGGCAACCGATCTCCAGTCGGTGGGTCAGGGCGGCGTTTCCTGGGCCAACACCGATACCGGCTCGCGCGGAGCGATTTCGAGCATTTCCGAATATGCCGAGTCCAATTCCGGCCTGACTTGCCGCAAGTTCGTCGTGTCGCGTGAAAGCTATAATGGCGTCAGCCTGTATGACGGCGATGCCTGCCTGGTGAACGGCGGCGCATGGCAATTGCGCGCCTTCAAGAGCATGTAAGCGGCACTTCGTTTCGCAAAAGCCCTTTAATTCACGGTTTCGAGATCGCATATTGGCGATAACTTCCGTTAACCCGGTCACATCACCATGCGCGATCCTTATGAAGTGCTGGGCGTCAGCAAGGACGCCTCGGCCAAAGACATCAAATCGGCGTTTCGCAAGCTCGCCAAGAAGTATCATCCCGACCAGAATCCGGATGATCCGAAGGCGAAGGAACGCTTCAACGCTGCCAACCAGGCCTATGAGATCGTCGGCGAAGACGATAAGCGCCGGCAATACGACCGCGGCGAGATAGACGCCGAAGGCAAGCCGCGCTTCCAGGGCTTCGAAGGTGCAGGGGCGGGCGGCGGTGATCCGTTCGGCCAGTTCCGACAGCGCGGCGGCGCGGGCAACTCGCATTTCGAGTTCCGCTCCGGTGGTGCGACGGACGACATTTTCAGCGAGATTTTCGGCCAGGCCTTCGGTCGCGGTGGCGCGGCCGGTGCGGGTCCGCGCGGACCAGCGCCGAAGGGCGCCGATCTCAATGCGACGATGCAGGTCTCGATCGAGGATGTGGTCGCAGCCGCAAAGGTCGAGGCGCTTTTCCCAGGCGGCCGCCGTATCGCGGTGAAGCTGCCGTCCTATGTCGATGACGGGCAAACCATCCGCCTGAAAGGGCAGGGTGATCCGTCGCCTTATGGCGGTGAGCCCGGCGATGCGCTGGTAAAGATCGTTTACGCGCATCATCCTCGCTATCGCATCGAAGGTCGCGACCTTCATGTCGATCTGCCGGTTTCGCTTCGGGATGCCGTACTTGGCGCCAAGGTTGCCGTGGAAACGCCGTTGGGCAAGCTTGCCGTCACCGTGCCGGCATGGTCGAGCTCCGACAAGGTTCTGCGCCTCAAGGGCCGCGGCCTGCCGGTGAAAACCGGCGGCCATGCCGATCTCTACGTGCATGTCCGCATCATGCTCGATGCGAGCGACCATGAGCTGGAGCATCTGCTGCGGGCACGAGAGGCGTAAACCGGCGGGGATCAGGCTGCCGGAGGCACCGGCTCCTTTTCGCGGTTGCGCAGGATGAAGCGCTGCACCTTGCCGCTCGGCGTTTTCGGCAGTTCCGTGACGAACTCGATCTCGCGTGGATAAGCGTGGGCGGACAGGCGCTTCTTGACGAAGGTCGAGAGCTCGTCGGCCAGACCGTCTGAGGCGACACCGGGCTTCAGCACGATAAAGGCTTTGACGATCTCGGTGCGTTCGGGATCGGGCTTGCCGATCACCACGGCTTCTACAACGGCCGGATGTTCCACCAGCGCGCTTTCCACGTCGAACGGGCCGATGCGATAGCCTGACGAGGTGATCACGTCGTCGTTGCGGCCAACGAAGCTGATATGGCCGCTGGCTGCGCGCTCGGCGGTGTCGCCGGTGCGATAAAAGCCGTCTGCGATCGAAGGCGTGTTCTGGCGGTAATAGCCGTCGAACCACATCAGGGGTGAGCGGCTGAGATCGACGGCGAGGTCGCCGGGCGTGTTCGGCGGCAGTTCGGTGTTGTCTTCGCCGATCACCGTGACATGGAAGCCCGGCATCGGCAGGCCGGCGGCACCAGGGCGTACGTCGTGGCTGAGGCCATGGTGCGAGTTCACCACCATTCCGGTTTCGGTTTGCCCGTAATGATCATAGATCGGTGCGCCGAGATTGGCGGCAAACCAGCGGATGACCTCTGGGTTGAGCGGTTCGCCCGCGCTGGACACGACGCGCAGCTTGCCTTTCAGCGGTGCTGCCGCATCTTCACCGGCCGCGATCAACAGACGGAAAGCAGTGGGCGCACCGGCGAGATTGTTGATGCCATGCGACTGGATCAGCCGGTAGGTGCTTTCGGCCGTGAATGGACCATCATAGAAGGTCGTCGCGTGGCCGATGAGCAATGGTCCGGTGACGGCATAATACAGGCCATAGGCCCAACCGGGATCGGCGATGTTCCAGAAGACATCGTCGGGCTGAAGATCGATGGCGGTGCGCATATAGACGTCGAAGCTGAGCAGCGCGTGGATGGGCACCGGCACGCCCTTGGGCAGACCCGTGGTGCCTGAGGTCGACATCATCATCATCAGATCGTCGCCGCGCCGCATGACCGGTGAGAAGTCGGCGCTTTGTTTGGCGAGCATGGCGCCCAGATCATCGTCGCCGGCGCCAACAGTCTCGCCCTTTTCGGCGCGAAGAAAGACGCCAACACGCGGTGTGTCGGCGATGTCGGCGAGCTTGGGCCGGTTGACGGCGTCGGTCACCACCAGCTTCGCTTCGCTCATCTTCAAGCGATGGTCGATCGCCTTCGGACCGAAAGCAGTGAAGAGCGGCTGATAGATCGCGCCTGCGCGCCATGTGCCGAGGATGGTGGTGAGAAGGTCCGGCGTGCGCGGCAGCATGCCGGCCACGACATCGCCTGCGCCGATGCCGACGGACTGGAGATAGTTGGCGAACTGGGCCGCGCGGTCGCGCAGGTCTTCAAAGGAAAACTGTTCGCGCCGGCCGTCCTGGTTTTCGTAATCGAGTGCCAGACGGTTGGAGCCGACATGGCGATCGCAGCATTCGACACAGGCATTGATGCCGTGTTCCAGGTCGCCCTGAAGTGTCGCGGCGAGCTCATCTGCGCTGAACCGGGAAACTACATCCTCATAGGTCAGCGTTTCGTTTCCTCCCATTCCCGTCATCACGCCTCCTCAAGCATGTCGTGCAATGCAGCCAACGGTTGGCCACAAGGCCCTTGGCTTGCCATCAAATAGTGTGCAGAACGCCTAAGCAAGGGGCGTTACAGCGCCTCGCACCGCATCGAACAGGATCGTGGCTGCTTGAAGCGGTTGTAGGGCTGTGCGATAGGGCGGCCACTCAATTTGATGAACAGGAGCGCGGGTATGGCGGTCGGAAATAACTTGATGGCTGGCAAGCGCGGTCTGATTTTCGGTGTCGCGAACAATCGTTCGATTGCCTGGGGCATCGCCAAGGCACTTGCCGACCAGGGCGCGGAGATCGCGCTGACCTATCAGGGTGATTCGCTGCGCAAGCGCGTGGAACCCCTGGCTGCCGAACTCGGCGCGACCGTCGTCGGTCATTGCGACGTGACCGATATGGCCACGATCGATGCCGTGTTCGACGTGGTGAAGGAAAAGTGGGGCAAGATCGATTTCGTCGTGCATGCCGTTGCTTTCTCCGACAAGGACGAGCTGACCGGCCGTTACGTCGACACCACGCGCGACAACTTCCTGCGCACGATGGACATTTCCGCTTATTCCTTCACGGCCATCGCCAAGCGCGCCGAGCCGCTGATGACGGATGGCGGCTCGATCCTGACGCTGACTTATTACGGCGCCGAAAAGGTCATGCCGCATTACAACGTCATGGGCATCGCCAAGGCAGCGCTCGAAGCCAGCGTGCAGTATCTCGCCGTCGATCTCGGTGGGTCCGAGATCCGCGTCAACGCGATCTCGGCGGGTCCGATCAAGACGCTGGCCGCATCCGGCATCGGCGACTTCCGCTACATCCTGAAGTGGAACGAATACAATGCGCCGTTGAAGCGCACGGTCACGATCGAGGAAGTGGGCGACAGCGCGCTTTACCTCCTGTCCGACCTTTCGCGCGGCGTGACCGGCGAAGTCATGCATGTCGATTCCGGCTATCATGTCGTCGGCATGAAGGCGGTCGACGCGCCCGACATCTCCGTGGTCAAGGAATAAGAACCAGGTGGTTCGGCCGCTCTGCTACTTCATCCGTCACGGTGAAACCGACTGGAACGCGGAAGGGCGGCTTCAGGGCCAGGCCGACCGCGATCTGACGGAAAAGGGTAGGGAGCAGGCCACCGGTAACGGTATCAAGCTCAAGAGCCTGATCAGCGATGGTTCAGGCTTCGACTTTGTATCGAGCCCGATGATCCGTACGCGCCACACAATGGAACGCGTGCGCGATGCCATGGGGCTTGATCCCAAGGCTTACCGGACCGACCCGCGCTTGAAGGAACTGAGCTTCGGCGACTGGCAAGGCTTCACCTTTGCCGAACTGGAAGAAACGACGCCCGGCCTTCGTGACGAGCGCAGCCGCGACAAGTGGAACTACCTGCCGCCGGGCAAGGGCGCCGAAAGCTACGCGCTTTTGGCGGAGCGCTTGAACGGCTGGCTGGTCGAGGTCGATCAACAAACGGTCTGCGTCGCCCATGGCGGCATCGTTCGTGCACTCTTCCATCTGCTTGGGCAGGCCGATGATCTGGCCGCCAGCGCGATGGACATTCCGCAAGACCGGATCCTGCGGATGGAGAATGACCGGCTCACCTGGATCTGAGCCGGCCGGAACCGATCATTGGTCGGGCAACTGCATGTCGGTGATCAGCTTCTCGCCCTTGACCTCGTCATAGGCGATCACGACGTCCATGCCTTCTTCAAGCGCCGAGACATCGAACTCGCCGGGCAGCTTGAACTTCTCACCGTCTTCCAGCGTGATGGTCATGGCGGTACGGTCGATGCTCTTGATGGCGCCGTCCGTGTCGGCTGCCTGCGCACCAACCATCGACAGAAGCAGGAGGGCGGCAGCGGTTAAACCGGTCTTCATGTTAATCCTCAAAGCGGCTGGCACTGATGCGAAGCAGGTTGCTGCTTCGACCCCCACAAGAACGAAGACAATGTGTCAAAAATAGAAGGCACTGAGCCGCCGCCGGTTTGACCCCTGCCGCAATCGCTCCTAGAAGCGCGGCAGCCTTCTTTTGTCGTCCGCGGAAATCCCATGTCGCACAACACCTTTGGCCATCTTTTTCGGGTTACCACCTGGGGCGAAAGCCATGGTCCGGCTTTGGGCTGCGTTGTCGACGGCTGCCCGCCCGGCTTGCGCTTCAAGCTGGAAGATGTGCAGCGCGAACTCGATCGCCGTAAGCCCGGACAATCGCGCTTCGTCACGCAGCGCCGCGAGCCGGATGAGGTCCGGATCCTGTCCGGCGTGCTGCCTGATGGAGATGACGGTCATCTCGTCACGACCGGCACGCCCATTTCCATGCTGATCGAAAATGTCGACCAGCGCTCGAAGGATTACGGCGACATCGCCCAGCAATATCGTCCTGGCCATGCCGATTACGCCTATGACGTGAAGTACGGCGTGCGCGATTATCGCGGCGGGGGCCGGTCCTCGGCGCGTGAAACGGCGGCGCGCGTGGCAGCAGGCGCTTTGGCGCGGCTCGTTGTCCCCGGTCTCAATGTGCGCGGTGCGCTGGTCGCCATGGGCGACAAGGAGATTACCCGCGCCAACTGGGACTGGGACTTCGTGGAAAGCGCGGAAAACCCCTTCTTCACGCCCGATCCCGGCTCGGTTCCGGTTTTTGCTGATTACCTCGACGGCATCCGCAAGAACGGCTCCTCTGTTGGCGCGCTGATCGAGATCGTTGCGGAAGGCGTTCCGGCGGGTCTCGGCGCGCCGCTCTATGCCAAGCTCGACGCGGATATTGCGGCTGGTCTGATGTCGATCAATGCCGTCAAGGGTGTCGAGATCGGCGACGGCTTTGCCACCGCTAAAATGACCGGCGAAGAGAATGCCGATGAAATGCGCGGCGGCAATGATGGCCAGCCCCGTTTCCTCGCCAACCATGCCGGCGGCATTCTCGGTGGCATCTCGACCGGCCAGCCGATTGTGGCGCGCTTTGCCGTGAAACCGACCTCATCGATCCTGACGCCGCGCCAGTCGGTTGATCGCAGCGGCCAGGAAGTCGACATCATGACCAAGGGCCGTCACGATCCATGCGTTGGCATTCGCGCAGTGCCGATCGGTGAAGCCATGGTCGCCTGCGCGATTGCCGATCATTATCTGCGCCATCGCGGCCAGACCGGCCGTATCTGAAGGTGCGCGATCTCAGCTTCCAGCTGATGCCGCGTTTCACGTCACGCTCGATCAGCCTATAAGGCAAGTCATGACCACGCGCCTGTATTCCCATCCGATCTTTCTCGAGCATCTGACGCCCCCCGGCCATCCCGAGCGTCCGGATCGGATGCGGGCGATTGCGCGCCGCCTCGAGGATCCGGATTTCGATGCCCTCGATCGCGTCGAGCCCGACGCCGCCGATGAGCAGCTCGTGCTGCTCGCCCATCCCGAAAGCCACCTCAAGCGCATCAAGGCGGCCGTGCCGGAAGAGGGGATTGCCCGCATCGATTCCGACACGACGCTGAGCCCGCGTTCGTTTGAAGCGGTGATGACGGCGATCGGCGCGGCGAATGCGGCGGTGGATGATGTGTTTGCAGGCACCGTGGACAACGTCTTCGTTTCGGCGCGTCCACCTGGCCATCATGCCGAAGCGGAAAAGGCGATGGGGTTCTGCTTCTTCAACCAGGCCGCGATCGCCGCGCGCTATGCACAAGAGCGTCACGGCGCCGAACGCGTCGCGATCATCGACTGGGACGTGCATCACGGCAACGGCACGCAGGACATCTTCCAGGACGATCCGAGCGTGATGTATTGCTCCACGCACCAGATGCCCTTGTTTCCGGGTACGGGTGCCAAGAATGAGACCGGCGTCGGCAACATCGTCAACGCGCCGCTCAGCGCCCGCGACGGCGGCAGCCAGTTCCGCGATGCGTTCAACAGCCGCGTCCTGCCCGCTTTGGCGAACTTCCGGCCGGATCTCGTGATCATCTCGGCTGGCTTCGACGCTCATCACCGCGATCCGCTCGCCGAGATCAATCTGGTGGAAGACGATTTCGACTGGGCGACCGGCAAGCTGATGGATGTGGCTTATCGCTCCGCCAATGGCCGCCTGGTGAGCCTGCTGGAAGGTGGCTACGACCTCGAAGGTCTGTCGTCCTCGGTGGCGGCACATGTGAAACGATTGATGAAGGGCTGACCGATGGCCGAAAACGAAGACATCAAAGCCATGACGTTCGAGCAGGCGCTGGCCGCCCTCGAACAGATCGTGGATGATCTGGAGCGCGGCGACGTGCCGCTCGACCAGTCGATCCGCATCTATGAGCGCGGCGAAGCGCTGAAGGATCACTGCGACCGTTTGCTCAAGGCAGCCGAAGCCAAGGTGGAAAAAATCCGCCTGTCGCGCGAAGGCAAGCCACTCGGCGTCGAGCCGCTCGATCCGGAGTAGAAACAGGCGCAATCCGCTTTTTCTGATTGGTCTGCGGAAACGCAGGTTTCCGGCAGCGCGTCGATTTGCGTGCGCGATCCTGGCTGAAACAACGCTGATCCCGCTGCTGTGATGCGGCAAACGCGCGTGATTTGTTTACAACTGGGGCATGCGGCCCTATTTCCGGGCAGATCACGACGGCAAGGTAACAAGAGTGCAGCCTTCTCCCCAGACCCCGCTTCTCGACAAGGTCCGGCTTCCGGCCGATCTTCGCGCGCTTCCTGAAAACGAGCTGCCGCAGCTCGCTTCCGAACTGCGCACCGAAATGATCGACGCCGTTTCGCAGACCGGTGGGCATCTCGGCGCGGGTCTCGGCGTCATCGAACTGACGGTCGCGCTGCATTACGTATTCGACACGCCGGCCGACAAGATCATCTGGGATGTCGGCCATCAGGCCTATCCGCACAAGATCCTGACCGGCCGCCGCGACCGTATCCGCACCTTGCGCCAGGAGCACGGCCTGTCTGGCTTCACCAAGCGCTCGGAGAGCGAATACGACCCGTTTGGCGCGGCCCATTCCTCGACCTCGATCTCGGCCGGCCTCGGCATGGCTGTGGCGCGCGATCTTTCGGGGGGCAAGAACAACGTCATCGCGGTGATCGGCGACGGCGCAATGTCGGCAGGCATGGCCTATGAAGCCATGAACAATGCCGGTGCGCTGGATGCGCGCCTGATCGTCATCCTCAACGACAACGACATGTCGATCGCCCCGCCCTCGGGTGCGATGAGCGCCTATTTGGCGCGGCTCGCATCCGGCAAGGCCTATTCGGAAATCCGCGACATCGGCAAGAAGCTGACCGGCTATCTTGGCCGCCGCGTCGAGCGCACGGTGACACGCGCCGTTGAACATGCGCGCGGTTTTGTGACCGGCGGCACCATGTTCGAGGAACTCGGCTTCTACCATATCGGCCCGATCGACGGGCACAATCTCGAGCATCTCGTACCGGTGCTCAAGAATGTACGCGACAACGGCGACGGCCCGGTGCTGATCCATGTCGTGACCAAGAAGGGCAAGGGCTACGCGCCGGCGGAAGCGGCTGCCGACAAGTATCACGGCGTCAACAAGTTCGACGTCATCACCGGCGCGCAGGCCAAGGCGCCCGCCAATGCGCCGGCTTACACCCGCGTTTTCGCCGAAAGCCTCGTGACGGAAGCCGAGCTCGACGACAAGATCGTGGCAGTCACCGCAGCCATGCCGAGCGGCACGGGCCTTGATCTCTTCGGCGAAGCTTTTCCCAAGCGCACCTTCGATGTCGGCATCGCCGAACAGCATGCCGTGACCTTTGCGGCAGGTCTCGCGACAGAAGGCTACAAGCCCTTCTGCGCGATCTATTCGACCTTCCTGCAGCGCGCCTATGACCAGGTCGTGCATGATGTCGCGTTGCAGAACCTGCCCGTGCGCTTTGCAATCGATCGCGCCGGCTTTGTTGGCGCCGATGGCGCGACCCATGCCGGTGCGTTCGACACGACCTATCTCGGCTCGCTGCCGAACATGGTGATGATGGCCGCTGCCGACGAGGTCGAGCTCAAGCACATGGTGCGCACGGCAGCCGAATATAACGAAGGCCCGATCGCCTTCCGCTATCCGCGCGGCAACGGCGTCGGCATCGAAATGCCCGAGCGCGGTTCGGTGCTGGAGATCGGCAAGGGTCGGGTGATCCGCGAGGGCACCAAGGTGGCGCTGCTGTCATTCGGCACGCGCTTGGCCGATTGCCTGCTGGCAGCCGACGAACTCGATGCCGCCGGTCTCTCGACCACGGTTGCCGATGCGCGCTTTGCCAAGCCGATCGACCGGGATCTGGTGCGTCGTCTTGCTCGGGACCATGAAGTGCTGATCACGGTGGAAGAGGGCGCCATCGGCGGCTTCGGCACGCAGGTGCTCCATTACCTTGCGCTTGAAGGTCTGCTCGACAATGGCTTGAAGGTTCGTCCGCTCGTTTTGCCGGATCTCTTCGTCGACCATGCCAAGCCGGAAAAGATGTATGCCGATGCGGGCCTTGATTCTGCAGGCATCGTGAGCTCTGTCTTCGGTGCGCTCGGACGCAATCAGAACGCCGCACGCGCCTGAGCTTGCTATCCCCGCCTGCTTCGGCCATGGAGCGGGGATGCCAGGCAAAACCACCCAGCGTCTCGATGAACTGCTTGTTGCGCGCGGTTTGTTCGCCAGCCGATCGCGCGCCAGCGATGCCGTGAAGCGCGGCACCGTGCGCGTGAGCGATGCGGTGGTGACCAAGGCGGGCCAGTTGATCGATCCGGCAGCGACGCTCAGCGTCGACGATCCCGCGCAAGGCTATGTGTCGCGCGCTGCGCTCAAGCTCATAGCCGGTCTTGATCATTTCGGCATCGAGGTCAGCGGCAAGACGGTTCTCGATCTCGGCGCGTCCACCGGCGGCTTCACGCAGGTCGCGCTGGAACGTGGGGCTGCAAGCGTGTTTGCTGTTGATGTCGGTCATGGCCAGCTGCATCCGAGTCTGGCAAGCGATCCACGCGTCACCTCGATTGAAAACAAGAACGCGCGAGAGCTGAGCGTTGCCGATCTCGGTGGCGCAGCGATCGATCTCATCGTCTGCGATGTCAGCTTCATATCGCTGACGCTTGCGCTGCCGCCCGCGCTCGACCTCGCAGCACCCGGTGCCGCGGGCGTGTTTCTGGTCAAGCCGCAATTCGAGGCTGGTCGGGATGCGATCGGTAAGGGTGGTTTGCTGAAGGATCCGGCAGAAGCGCCACGCACCGCCGAGCGGCTACGGCTCTGGCTCGATGCGCAACCCGGCTGGACCGCAACTGGACTGACCCCGAGCCCCATCGAAGGCGGCGACGGCAACAAGGAATTCCTGCTCGGCGGGAAGAAAAGCATATGAGCACGCAATATCGTATCGGCCATCTCGGCGCGCAGGGCGACGGCATCGCCAACACCGAGCGCGGACCGGTCTTCATTCCCTTCACGCTGCCCGGCGAAACCGTAACGGCTGCCGTGAACAAGGATCGCGGCGATCTGATCGCCATCCAGGAGGCGGCGGATAACCGCGTCGAGCCGCCGTGCCGGCATTTCGGCACCTGCGGCGGCTGCCAGTTGCAACACATGGCGACGCCGGATTACCTCGCCTGGAAACGCAACAAGGTGGTTCAGGCGCTCAAAAGCCAGCGGCTTGAGCCGGATGTCGGCGACATAGTCCCATGTGCGCCGCACAGCCGCCGACGCGTCACCTTTGCCGTTCGCAAGGTCGAAGCGGGAATGCTGCTCGGCTACAACCGCCATCTGTCGCACGAGATCATCGACATCACGGAATGCCCGATCAGCGTTCCGTCGATCGTTGAAGCGCTTGAATCACTGCGCGCAGTGGCGCGGCTAAGCTGTTCAACGAACAAGCCTTTTCGCATGACCGTAACCGCCACCGTGTCGGGTCTGGATGTTGCGCTGTTCGAAAGCGGCAAGCTCGACGATGCCGCGCGCAAGACGATCGCCGACTTCGCCCTTGCCAGCCGCTTTGCCCGTGTGTCCGTTGATGGCGAGATCATCGTCGAACCGACCAAGCCGCAGGTGTCGATGGGCGCATCGGTGGTGACCTTCCCGCCGGGCGGCTTTCTTCAGGCCGTTGCCTCGGCAGAAGACGCAATGGTCAGTCTGGTGCTGGATCATGTCGGAAAGTCTAAGCGTGTCGCAGATCTCTTTGCGGGATCGGGCGCGTTTTCGCTGAGGCTTGCAACTCGCTCCGAGGTTCACGCCGTGGAAGGCGAGGCGGCTCCGTTGGCGGCGCTCGACCGCGCGTTCCGCTTCACGCCGGGCCTGAAGCGCGTCACCACGGAAAAGCGCGATCTGTTCGAACGCCCGCTGACCACCAAGGAGCTGGACAAGTTCGACGCCGTGGTGTTCGACCCGCCGCGCGCCGGCGCCGAATTTCTTTGCAAGCAGCTGGCAAAAAGCCAGGTGCCGAAAGTCGCCGCCGTGTCCTGCAATCCGCTGACGCTTGCGCGGGATCTGGCGATCCTCACTGCCGGCGGCTATCGCGTCACTTCCGTCACGCCCGTGGATCAGTTCCTTTGGTCGAGCCATGTGGAAGCCGTGGCGCTGCTGGAAAAGCCGAAGAAGCGGCGTTAAGCGCCAAGCAGTTCCTCCACAAAGGCTGGCACCAGTTCCGTGGCGCGGCCACGTCGCACGTCATCGAAAGCGTTGTCATGATCGGTGGGCTCTAAATTGAGCTCCGCCGTATGCGCCCCGTTCGCCTGCGCTTCTTCCACGAAGCCGGCCGCCGGATACACGCTGCCGCTTGTGCCGATCGCAACGAAGAGATCGCAGCGCTGCAGCGCTTCCTGGATTTCGTCCATATGGTAGGGCATTTCGCCGAACCACACGATGTCCGGCCGCAAGGTGCCGGTTGCGCCGCAATGGCTGCAATAATCGAAGGTGGTGAGATCGCCGCGCTCCTCGCGATGCGTGCCGCACTTTGTGCAGAACACCTTGGTCAGCTCGCCATGCATGTGAAGAAGGTTGGTGCTGCCGGCGCGCTCATGCAGATCGTCGATGTTCTGCGTAACAACGAGGACGCTGCCTGTGAACTCCTGTTCCAGCCGGGCCAGAGCCCGATGCGCGACATTCGGTTCAACCGTCTTCAGACCAGCGCGGCGCTCGTTGTAGAAGCCATGAACGCGCTCGGGATCGCGGGCAAAGGCCTGCGGCGTCGCCACATCGCGCAGATCCACCTTCGACCAGATGCCGCCCTTGTCGCGAAACGTGTCGACGCCTGATTCGGCGGAGATGCCCGCGCCGGTCAGGATCACCACGGAGGAAAAAGGCATCGGCTGGCTTTCCGGAACGGCATTCAAGCTGGCGTGATTTGAGGTTTGCGCGTAGATTATCCATATAGCTATCAAACCATGCGCAAATTGCGAGAAGAAATGACAGCTCTCGTTTTGACCGATCTCAGCGATACGCAGTCGCCCTTTCTGTCCCCGCGCCGTGTTTCCGAGGTTCTCGGTGTCACGCTGACGGAACTGGCCGGGTTGATCGGTATCGCCCGCAACACGCTGACCGCCAAAAGCGGCGCTCGCAAGGTCGACGCAGCCTTGAGCCCGGTTGTGCGCATTCTCGCCATGGCCGGCGAAATGGCTGGCGGTGAACAGCGCGCCGCAATCTGGTTCAAGCACCAGCCGCTGCCGGGTTGGGCCGGCAAGACCGCTTATGACCTTGTGCGCGAAAACAAGGCCGACAAGGTGCTGGCCTATCTGGAGGCCGTGCGCTCCGGCGTTTATGCCTGATGCGCTGACACTTTGGCGCGCCTTCGTGCCGCGTTGGGCCTATCTGCCGCTGTCGGGTGAGGGCGCGTCGCGCTTCGGAGGCCGCTGGAACCCGGTGGGCACGCCAACCATCTATGGCGCGCGCGAACTCTCAACGGCATGGGCGGAATACAATCAGGGCTTGGCGCAGCATCCCGCCTTGATTGCGCAATTGACCCTCGCGAAGGCCAAGCTGCTCGATCTCACGGACAACGCGGTGCTCGACAGCCACGACTTTCCCCGAAACATCCATGCCTGCGAGTGGCGCGCCGATCTTGATGAAGGCCGTGTGCCCGCGACGCATGCGCTGCAACAACGTCTTGCTGCCGACGGGTTCGATGGCGTGATCTATCCTTCGTTCATGTCGCCGGGAGGAAGTTGTGTCGCTTTGTGGCGCTGGAACGAAAAAGGCGCGCCCAGGCTCGATATTGTCGATCCCGATGCGCGCCTGCCGAAATCTCCGGCGTCCTGGCTCTAGGCCTGCGTGCCGCCCACCGTCATCTGGTCCATGCGCAGATGCGGCTGGCCGACGCCGACCGGCACGCCCTGGCCGGCCTTGCCGCACATGCCGATGCCGGTGTCGAGCTTCATGTCGTTGCCGATCATCGACACGCGATGCATCGCATCCGGTCCGTTGCCGATCAGCATGGCGCCCTTGATCGGTCGCGTCACCTTGCCGTTTTCGATCATGTAGGCCTCGGTGCAGCCGAACACGAACTTGCCTGACGTGATATCCACCTGGCCACCGCCGAACGATACGGCATAGATGCCGTTCTTCACCGACGCGATGATCTCTTCCGGCGTCTTGTCGCCTGCGGTCATGTAAGTGTTCGTCATGCGCGGCATGGGCTGATGCGCGTAAGATTCGCGCCGTCCGTTGCCTGTCGGCTGCATGCCCATCAGCCGCGCATTTTGGCGATCCTGCATGTAGCCGACGAGTTTGCCGTCTTCGATCAGAACGGTGCGGTTAGTCGGTGTGCCTTCGTCATCGATGGTCAGCGAACCGCGCCGCTCGGCAATCGTGCCGTCATCCACGACAGTCACGCCTTTGGCGGCAACCTGCTGCCCCATCAGGCCTGCAAAGGCAGACGTCTTCTTACGGTTGAAATCACCCTCCAGCCCATGGCCGACCGCCTCATGCAGCATCACGCCGGGCCATCCCGCGGACAAAACGATATCGAACGTGCCGGCGGGGGCAGGGGAAGCTTCAAGATTGACCAAGGCTTGGCGCAGCGCTTCCTTCGCGCCGAAACGCCAGGAGTCATCGGCAATGAACGCGCCGAACCCTTTGCGTCCGCCGATGCCGTATGAGCCGCTTTCCTGCCGGTCGCCTTCGCCAACAACCACGGAAATGTTCATCCGCACCAGCGGACGAATGTCATGAACCAGCCGGCCATCGGCGCGCAGGATTTCGATCTGCTGCCAGGAGGCGACGAGCGAAGCGGTGACCTGCCGGACGCGCGCATCTTCGGCGCGAACAAAGGCGTCGATCTCCTGAAGCAGCTTCGCCTTGTCGGCAAAGGCCGGTTCGATCAGGGGATTGTCGTCGCCATACAGTTTGCGATTCGTGCCTTGCGGCGCGTCGGCCAGCGTCCCGGAATATCCGGCCTTCACCGCGGCCACCGCACTGGCTGCACGGGCAACGGCGGCTTCCGACAATTCGCTGGCATGGGCATAACCGGATGCTTCACTGGCCACGGCACGCAGCCCAAAGCCACGATCCGTGTTGTAGCTTGCCGTTTTCAGCCTGCCATTATCGAACATCAGCGCTTCGCTTTCGCTTTGTTCGAGATAAAGCTCGCCGTCATCTGCACCCTGCAGCGTATCGGCGAGCATCTGCCGCAGCCGATCTTCGGAACAATCGAATTGGCTGATCAGGGACTTGGACATGAATTCGGACTCACTTTGCGAAGCAACTGCCCCAGAAGTAGGGTCTGCCGCCGCCACAATCCAGCCGAAGCGGTCCGACGCTTCGGTTCAACGCGTGCGCATCAAGGATGCCGTCAGGGCAGCGCGGCGAAGCCTTCGCCGAAGCCGTTCAGCTCCACGGGAATGCCGATGCCTTCTTCCGGCGTCTGGAACACGATGAAGGTCGCGGCTTTGCCGTTCTTCAGCGTGTCGAGCAGAGGCTGTTCCAGGATTACCTCGGCATAACAGCCGTCCTGGAAGCAGCGAACGAAATAAGCGCGGCCGATATCCTTGCCGTCGACATTGAGGCCAAGGCCGTTTGGCAAAAGCACGCCGAGCGGGGCCAGAACGCGCAGGATCTCGGCCTTGTTGTCGGCCGTGCGCAGCACCACGACGGAAAGCCCGATCTCGGGGCGGTCTTCTGCAACCACGTTCTGCATCATCGCGCATTGCTCTGACGTCGCACCGGCCGGCGTGTCGCAGATGATCGACCACGCGCCGTGGCTGGAGCGCACGGCACCGGTTGGTGCCGCCTGCTGCGCGACGGCGGGAAGGGTGCCTGCCAAAGGCGAGGCAAGAAGCAGACTGAAGGCGAGCGGCCTCAAAAAGCGCATCAGGGGAAGGTCTCCAACCGAATCATCGCAATCTAGCCTGCAGCCTTCGCATGGAAATCAAAGCGCTGTCAGCGGCAGATCAGCATGCAACCACCACAGATTTATGTGAATCAACCTGAACTCGAGTTCCTGCTCAGCTTCAGAACGCAATGGCAGGTTGTTGATCCAACACGAACAAAATGCCGCATCCAGCAGAATCGTGGCTTTCTTGCGGACGCCAAGAGAGTATGATTTGAACAGGCTGGAGAGAACTGGGAGTCTGTGCGTGTGCATGCCGCATGCCGACGCGCGTCCCAGTCAGGGTGTCCGGGAGATGACGATCACCATGAAGAAAGTGACAGGCGCGGCTGCCGCGATGGTTTTGTTGTCGGGTGCGGCTGCTTTTGCCGCCCAGCCAACGCCGTGGCAGACCGACTTCCAGCCGGCGGCTTCGCCGATCATGGAAAGCATCACGTGGTTCGAGAACTACACGCTGTGGTTCATCATTCCCGTCACACTGCTCGTGCTGGTGCTTCTGGCCTGGTGCATTGTGCGCTTCCGCGCCAGTGCGAACCCGACGCCGTCGCGCACCAGCCACAACACGATCATCGAGGTCATCTGGACCGTTGGTCCGGTTCTGATCCTTTTGTGCCTGGCGATCCCGTCTTTCCAGCTGTTGACGGCGCAATATACGCCGCCGGAAGAGCCCGCCTTGACGGTGAAGGCGATCGGCAACCAGTGGAACTGGGACTACGAATATCAGGTTGAAACGCCGCTGACCTTCAACTCGGCTTTGCTGCTGGATGAAGATCGCGCTGCCGCTGGCAAGGAAGATCGTGGCGCTTACCCACGTCTGCTCGCCGTGGACAACGAAGTGGTGGTGCCGGTGGATGCGACGGTGCGCTTGCTGGTGACCGGGAGCGACGTCATTCACTCCTTCGCAATGCCGGCTTTCGGCGTGAAGGTGGATGCCGTTCCCGGTCGCATCAACGAGACCTGGTTCAAGGCGACCAAGGAAGGTCTTTATTACGGCCAGTGCTCCGAGCTTTGCGGCAAGGATCACGCTTACATGCCGATCGCGATCCGCGTCGTGACGCCGGACCAATATCAGACATGGCTCGCGGCAGCGGCTACGGATCTCGGTGGCGCCAATCGCGCCCTGATGGCCTCGGTCGACGCCCAGAACAAGATTGCTTCGGCCGGCGAGTAACTCGCAACAGCCGGACGGAAGGAGACGGAGCGGAATCATGGCAGGCGCTGCAACCCACCACGATGCCCATAGCGATCATCGGCCCACGGGCTGGACGCGTTGGGTATATTCGACCAACCACAAGGACATCGGCACGCTCTACCTGATCTTCGCGATCACGGCCGGCATCATCGGCGGCGCTTTGTCGATGATGATGCGCTGGGAGCTGCAGGAGCCGGGCATCCAGATCTTCCACGGTCTGGCAGGCATGGTTTATGGCATCGATGGCGACGCCGCGATCGACGCCGGCAAGTCGATGTACAACGCCTTCACCACGGCGCACGGCCTCGTCATGATCTTCTTCATGGTCATGCCCGCGCTGATCGGCGGTTTCGCCAACTGGATGGTGCCGATCATGATCGGTGCGCCGGATATGGCGTTCCCGCGCATGAACAACATTTCCTTCTGGCTGCTTCCGCCGGCTTTCCTCCTGCTACTCATGTCCTTGTTCATGCCAAGCGCGCCTGGCGCTCACGGCGTTGGCGGCGGCTGGACGATCTACCCGCCGTTCTCGACGTCGGGCCAGCCGGGACCGGCCGTGGATATGGCGATCCTGTCGCTGCACATCGCGGGCGCGTCGTCGATCCTTGGTGCGATCAACTTCATCACCACGATCTTCAACATGCGCGCACCCGGCATGACCATCCACAAGATGCCGCTGTTTGCATGGTCGGTGCTGATCACCGCCTTCCTTCTGCTTCTGTCCTTGCCGGTTTTGGCTGGCGGCATCACCATGCTGCTGACGGACCGCAATTTCGGCACGGCCTTCTTTGCGCCGGAAGCCGGTGGTGATCCGATCCTGTTCCAGCATCTGTTCTGGTTCTTCGGTCACCCGGAAGTTTACATCCTGATCCTGCCGGGCTTCGGCATCATCAGCCACATCGTGTCGACTTTCTCGCGCAAGCCGGTGTTCGGTTACCTCGGCATGGCCTACGCCATGGTCGCGATCGGCGTGGTAGGCTTTGTCGTGTGGGCGCACCACATGTACACCACCGGTCTGTCGCTCGACACGCAGCGCTATTTCGTGTTCGCCACGATGGTGATCGCGGTGCCGACCGGCGTGAAGATCTTCTCCTGGATCGCCACCATGTGGGGCGGTTCGATCTCCATGCGCACACCCATGCTGTGGGCGATCGGCTTCATCTTTCTGTTCACCGTCGGCGGTGTGACGGGCGTTCAGCTGGCCAATGCTGGTCTCGATCGTTCGCTGCACGACACCTATTACGTCGTGGCGCACTTCCACTACGTGCTGTCGCTGGGTGCGGTGTTCGCGATCTTCGCGGGCTGGTACTACTGGTTCCCGAAGATGTTCGGCTACATGTACTCGTCGGCTATCGCCCGCGTGCACTTCTGGCTGATGTTCATCGGCGTGAACCTGGTGTTCTTCCCGCAGCACTTCCTCGGTCTGGCTGGCATGCCGCGCCGCTACATCGATTATCCGGATGCGTTTGCAGGCTGGAACATGGTGTCGTCCTATGGCGCATACCTGTCGGGCTTCAGCGTCCTGATCTTCCTGTATGGCGTGTTTGAAGCCTTCTCGAAGAAGCGCATCGCCGGCAACAACCCATGGGGCGAAGGTGCCACCACCCTGGAATGGCAGCTGTCTTCGCCGCCGCCGTTCCACCAGTGGGAGCAGCTGCCGCGCATCAAGTAAGGCGGTTGAACGAACTTCGACCCGGGCTGCAACAGTCCGGGTCCAGACCTTTGGATAACAGTCAATGAGCATGGTTGAACAAACCGCGACGCTGGTTCCGGAAGTGGGCCCAGAGGTTGGATTGTCGGAAGCAACGGCAGGCGATTTCATCGCCTTGTTGAAGCCGCGCGTCATGTCGCTGGTTGTGTTCACGGCGTTTGTCGGCCTCATGGCCGCGCCTGTTCCCTTCGATCCTTTGTTTGCCGCAATCGCCATTCTCTCGATCGCGATCGGTGCCGGCGCATCCGGCGCGTTGAATATGTGGTATGACGCGGATATCGACCGCCTCATGAGCCGCACCGCCCGTCGCCCAGTACCCGCCGGCCGTATGCTTCCAGGCGAGGCGCTCGGCTTCGGTCTGGTTCTATCTTTCTTGTCGGTGATGACGCTTGGCCTGCTGGTGAATTGGCTCGCCGGCGGCCTGCTCGCTTTCACCATCTTCTTTTATGCCGTGATTTACACGATGTGGTTGAAGCGCTGGACGCCGCAGAACATCGTCATCGGCGGAGCCGCCGGTGCGTTCCCGCCGGTTGTCGGCTGGGCTGCAGCCACCGGCTCGGTGAGCCTGGAAAGCATCATCCTGTTTTCGATTATCTTCCTGTGGACCCCGCCGCACTTTTGGGCGCTCGCGCTCTTCAAATCCGGCGACTACGGCCGCGCCGGTATTCCGATGATGCCGAATGTTGCCGGTGAAGCGTCGACGCGGCTCCAGATCTTCATCTACACCCTCATCGTTGCGCCGATCGGTATTCTTCCTTGGGTGCTCGGCTATGCATCCGCAGGCTACGGCATTGTCGCAACGGCGCTTGGCGCGGGCTTCATCTATTACGCCTGGGGCGTGTTCCGCATGGCGCCGGCTGATCGCGTCATGCTGCCGGCAAAACGCATGTTCGGCTTTTCCCTGCTTTATCTGTTCGGCATCTTTGCCGCCTATCTCGCTGACAGCTTGGTCGCGCGCTTTCTTGCAGCAGGCATTTTCTGATGTCGGGCGAGCGCAACCAGTTCGAAGAAACGGTCAAACTGACGGACAAGCAGCGCAAGGCACGTCGCAGCCGGTCCGTTGCGATTGCCATCGGCTTGGCCATTCTCGTCGTGATCTTCTACGTGGCGACGATCGCGAAGTTTGGTCCGTCGCTGCTCAGCAGGCCGCTTTGATCCATGGCTACAAACAGCAAACCCGTTGATCCGAAACGCCGCGCAAATGTCCGCATCGCGGTTGGCTGCGCGACGTTTTTCGCTGCCATGATCGGCGCAGCCTATGCATCGGTCCCTTTGTACCAGATGTTCTGCCAGGTCACTGGTTACGGCGGCACGACGCAGCGCGTGGAGCAGTATTCGGACACCGTGCTCGACCGCGACATCACGGTGCGCTTCGATGCCAATGTCAGCGGCGGTCTGCCGTGGAAGTTTCAGCCTGACCAGCGTGACGTGACGATCAAGATCGGTGAAACGACGCAGATCGGCTATACGGCCACCAATCCATTCTCGACGCCGACCGCGGGCAAGGCCACGTTCAACGTGACGCCGGAACTCGCCGGCGCTTACTTCAACAAGGTCGAATGCTTCTGCTTCACGGATACGACCCTGAAGCCGGGCGAGACCCTGGACATGCCGGTCGTGTTCTTCGTCGATCCAGCGATCGTCGATGATCCTGACATCAAGAACATCAGAACAATTACCTTGTCTTACACGTTCTTCCCCTTGCCAGCCGGCGCGCCGGTAGCGGCCAACGCTGCGGCTGGAAAAGAGGGAAGTGCTGCGGGAAGCAAGGTTTCCAGCGATAATCTCGGGGGTTGATATGGCTGAGGCGCACGCCAAAAATCACGATTACCACATCATAGACCCAAGCCCGTGGCCATTCACGGCTTCGGTCGGTGCGTTGCTCATGGCGCTCGGCGGCGTGGGTTGGATGCAGGGGCTGAAGGGCAACGAGTTCGGTCTGCTCGGCATTCCGCTGAACAATCCATGGCTCTTCGTCGTCGGCCTGGCGGTCATCCTTTACACGATGTTCGGCTGGTGGTCGGACACGATCAAGGAAGGCCACGAAGGTCATCACACCCGCGTGGTGTCGCTGCATCTGCGCTATGGCATGATCATGTTCATCGCCTCCGAGGTGATGTTCTTCGTTGCCTGGTTCTGGGCCTTCTTCGATGCGAGCCTGTTTCCGGGTGAGGTCGCACAGGTTGCGCGCACCGAATATACGGGTGGTCAGTGGCCACCAGCTGGTATCGAGGTGCTCGATCCCTGGCACCTGCCGCTTTACAACACGGTGATCCTGCTTCTGTCGGGCACCACAGTGACCTGGGCGCACCACGCGCTGTTGCACAACGACCGTAAGGGCCTCGTGTCCGGTCTGGTGCTGACCGTCGGATTGGGCGTGCTGTTCTCCTTCGTGCAGGCCTATGAATACATGCACGCGCCGTTTGCCTTCGCGGACTCGATCTACGGCGCGACCTTCTACATGGCGACCGGCTTCCATGGCTTCCATGTGTTCGTCGGCACCATCTTCCTGCTGGTCTGCTTGATCCGCGCCATGAAGGGTGACTTCACGCCCAAGCAGCATTTCGGATTCGAAGCCGCTGCCTGGTACTGGCACTTTGTGGACGTGGTCTGGCTGTTCCTGTTTGCCACGATCTATGTCTGGGCATCAGCTGGCGCGACGATCGCGACCGCACACTGAAGCACACATCATGCTAAGAGACGGGCGGCTGCGCGAGCGGCCGCCTTTTTCGTTTTCGGAGACATGAGCGTTGGCAGTTCAGCAGAGCGACGGACAGTCCGCAGCGACGGAACCCACCTCCAAGGCTCGGCTTTGGATCTTTGGCGTCTTGGTCCTGGCTGCGATGGGGCTTCTGCTTGCCTTAGGCACCTGGCAGGTGGAACGTCTGGCCTGGAAAGAAGGCTTGCTCGCGCGCATCACCAGCCAGCTTGCTCAGCCGCCGGTTGCGCTTGCAACCGTCGAAGCCGCCCAAGCCACAGGCGAGCCGATCGAATATCGCCCCGTCAGCCTCACCGGCACGTTCCTGCATGATCGCGAACGCCATTTCTTCGCGACCTATGCGGGGCAGTCCGGCTTCTATGTTTACACGCCCCTGCGGTTGGCCGATGGACGGGTCGTCTTCGTCAATCGCGGCTTTGTGCCGTATGACCGGAAGAATGCGGCCACGCGCGCCGAAGGGCAGGTAGAAGGCGAAGTGACGATCACCGGGCTGGCACGCGAAAGGCTGGACGGAAAGCCGTCATGGCTGGTGCCGACCAATGATCCGGCAAAGAACATCTTTTACTGGAAAGACCTCGACGCCATGGCTGCGAGTGCAGGGATCAGTGCGCCGGTGCTGCCCTTTTTCGTGGATGCCAACACCGCGCCGAACCCCGGTGGCTTGCCGGTCGGCGGGGTCACCATCATCGATTTGCCGAACAATCATCTGCAATATGCCGTGACCTGGTATGGCCTTGCCTTGGCGCTGGCCGGCATTTGCGTGGCCATGTGGCTGCGTCGCAACAAGCCGGCTGACTCCACCTAACCTTGACAGAGCCACTCCCAGACCTCATGTCCGGCGCGGCCCATGTGAGCGTTTCTATGTCCCTGTTTTCCCCTGCCAAGCCTGCTTTGACGATCCGCCTGTGCGAGCCCCGTGGGTTCTGCGCCGGTGTCGATCGCGCGATCCAGATCGTTGTCTTGGCGCTGAAGAAATACGGCGCGCCGGTCTATGTTCGCCACGAGATCGTGCATAACCGCTTCGTGGTGCAGGGCCTGCAGGAGCGCGGCGCCATTTTCATCGAGGAACTGCACGAGATCCCGCCTGAACACCGCGAACGTCCGGTCGTGTTTTCCGCGCATGGCGTCCCGAAATCGGTTCCGGCGGATGCGCAGGCGCGCAACCTGTTTTATCTCGATGCGACCTGTCCGCTGGTTTCCAAGGTTCACAAGCAGGCCATGCGCCATCAGCGCCTCGGCCGCCATGTCGTGCTTGTCGGCCATGCCGGGCACCCCGAGGTGATCGGCACGATGGGGCAGTTGCCGGAGGGTGCGGCCACGTTGATCGAAAGCGAAGCGGATGTGCAGAGCTTTACGCCTGCTGATCCAGAGCAGCTCGGTTTCGTCACGCAAACGACGCTGTCGGTGAGCGATACGGCCGGCATTATTGCCCGGCTGCAGGAACGCTTCCCGGCGATCCAGGCGCCTTCGGCCGAATCGATCTGCTATGCCACGACCAACCGGCAGGAAGCGGTGAAGGAAACGGCGGAAGGCACCGACTTCTTCCTCATCGTCGGCGCACCCAATTCCTCGAACTCGAAGCGGCTGGTGGAAGTGGCTGAACGGGCAGGGGCCAAACGGGCCTTGTTGGTGCAGCGTGCTTCCGAAATCCCTTGGGACGAAATCGAAACGATCGGCACGCTTGGGCTTTCGGCCGGCGCGTCCGCGCCGCAGATCATCGTCGACGAGATCGTCGATGCCTTCAACGAACGTTTCAACGTGTCCATCGATCTGGCCGTGACCGCGGTCGAGGACGAGAATTTTCCGGTTCCAAGCGTCCTTCGCGACATGCCGCTGCTGCCAGCCGACATGGCCTTCGTGAACGGAAACGCCTGAGCCATGGCTGTTTACACCGACGTCAACGAGGAGCAACTCGAGAGCTTCCTCGGCGAATACAAGATCGGCCGGGTGCTCTCCTACAAGGGCATTGCCGAAGGCTCAGAGAATTCCAACTTCCTGCTTCGCACCGAGACCGGCTCCTATATTTTGACGCTCTATGAGAAGCGCGTCGACCAGAACGATCTACCGTTCTTCCTTTGCCTCATGCAGCATCTCGCGCGCAAAGGCCTGACGTGTCCTCTGCCCGTGGAACGGCGTGATGGTCAGTTGATCGGCGAGTTGGCCGGGCGTCCGGCTGCGATCATCACCTTCCTTGAAGGCATGTGGATGCGCCATCCGACGGTCGCGCAATGCGGCGAAGTCGGGCGCGAACTTGCAGCCTTGCATCTGGCCGGGGCCGACTTCCCCATGCACCGCGCCAATGCGCTGGCCGTGGATGGCTGGCTTGCCCTTTGGAACGGCTCGCGTGACCGAGCCGACGACGTCATGCCGGGGCTGGTTGCGGAAGTGGAGGCGGATTTTGCGCAGCTGCAAGCCAGTTGGCCGAGCGACCTGCCACGCGGCATCATCCATGCCGATCTCTTTCCCGACAATGTCTTCTTTCTGGGTGACCGGCTTTCGGGTCTGATCGACTTCTACTTCGCCTGCGAAGACTTCTACGCCTATGACATAGCGGTGTGCCTGAATGCATGGTGCTTCGAGCCGGATTTCAGCTTCAACGCCGAAAAAGCGGCTGCTTTGACGGGGGGCTATCAGTCGGTCCGGGCATTGAGTGCTGCGGAACAGCAGGCGCTGCCGCTCTTGGCTCAGGGATCGGCGCTGCGTTTCATGCTGACGCGGCTTTATGACTGGCTGACCATTCCGGATGGCGCGCTGGTTCAGAAGCGCGATCCGCTGGAATATGTCGCCAAGCTGCGCTTTCATCGCGGCGTCACCACGCCGGAAGTTTACGGAATCACATGAAAACCATCGAGGCCTATACAGACGGTGCTTGTTCCGGCAATCCCGGCCCGGGCGGCTGGGGCGCGATCCTGCGCTACAACGGCAAGACCAAGGAGCTGTCGGGCGGCGAAGCCGACACGACCAACAATCGCATGGAGCTTATGGCCGCGATTTCGGCGCTGAACGCGCTGAAGGAGCCGTGCGAGATCGATCTTTATACCGACAGCAATTACGTCAAGGACGGCATCGGTGGCTGGATCGAGGGCTGGAAGCGCAATGGCTGGAAAACGGCTGCCAAGCAGCCGGTGAAGAATGCCGAACTGTGGCAGCAACTTGATCACGCACGTCAGCGCCACAAGGTGAAGTGGCATTGGGTCAAGGGCCATGCCGGCCACCCGGAAAACGAGCGGGCCGACGAGCTGGCGCGCATGGGCATGGCGCCCTTCAAGGCGCAACGCGGGGCGAAAGCCAGCACGGCCAAGGTCGATCCGATCAGGGCGGCCGCCGCCGCAGCCAAACCCGCTGCACCCACGCGCAAGCTGAACCGAACCTTCATTCGCGAAGATTGAGGCCGCGGTCGCAGCCTCAATCCTTTTTTCTCAGAGCTGTTCGAGCAGGCGCGCCGCGCCACTGTCGACCGCCTGGCCGGGTGAACCTTCCAAGTTGAGCTCGGTAACCTTGCCGTTGTCGACGATCATCGAAAAGCGCTTGTTGCGCAGCCCCATGCCGCCTGCGCTCATATCCTGCTCGAGCCCGGCTGCCTTGGCGAACACGCCGCTGCCATCGGCAAGAAAGCTGATCTTGCCTTCGCCGCCCGTAAAGCGCGCCCATGCCCGCATGACGAAGGCATCGTTGACCGCAATCACGGCGATCGTGTCGACGCCCTTGCTGCGGATCGCATCGGCATTTTCGAGATAGCCGGGCAGGTGGTTGTTGGAGCAGGTCGGCGTGAAGGCGCCGGGCACGCCGAACAACACGACCTTCTTGCCGGCAAAGAAATCGTTCGAGGAAACTTCGGTGATGTCGTCGGGACCCACCATTTTCAGTTTCACGTCAGGCACGCTGTCGCCCACTGCAATCGTCATCACGGTCTCCAGTTTGTTGGGAGTCTTGAAGCGCGTGATGTAGGCTTGGCTGATCGCGTGTCCAGCCGGTTCGAGCTACGGAAGTGTAAAAGCACCGTCCACGGCCGTGTCGCCATTGCTCAGCGTGTAGGCGATCGATGTTGGTGCGGCCGCGTCCTTCGGTTGCGCAAGAAGCGGCACGCTGAAACGCGTGCTGCCTTCCTCATGCTTCGGCTCGCCAAACTCGAAGCCGCCCTTGCTCGCTAGAAACAGCGTCAGGTTTTCCCGAGCCGGGGCAGTCGTTTCCACAATCAAGGTGTCGTCTTCGACGCGCGTGCTGGTGACACCAAAGCTGGGTGAAGCCTCTGCAGGCAGCGAATCGAAAGCTGCACTGACGGTTGCGCGATCAAACAGGTCATCGGCATTGCGGGTGGAATCGACGGTGAGCTGTGCTTGCACGGGCACGCAGATCTTCTGGCAAAGGCCAAGGAAGACGTCCGCTTCAAGGCTCTGCATGGCCTTGGCCGGCGCAGCATGCAGTGTCAGCGCGAGCGAGATGGGCCATTCATAGCCCGCCCAATGGCTCGCCCCGTCGTCGAACCGCTGCGGCACGGGAAAGCCGATCTCGGCGGTGGTGATGCCGGAAGCCGGCGGAAATGTGATCTGTGGCGGCACGCCGGCGTCACCGGGATCGCGCCAGTAGGTCTTCCAACCTGGCGCGACGTCGATCTGGAGTGCCGCGCGAAGCGTACCGTCTGCTGCCGGGCTGCCTGTGGTCACGAGCCGAATGCGGCCGCCTTCGGTTTCGAACCAGTCGCTCGACGCAGCGTGGGCCGGTAGCGTGGCAAGAAAGAGGGAAAGCGCGAGCGCTGCTTTTTTGGTGTTCGCCATGTCCTTCTTTCCCAACTTGCTCGTGCCGACGCAATCAGGCGGCGCCTCATCTTTGTGTGACACGCGCTTCATCGCAATCAGACCGGTGTTCTCGGCCGTTTTCTTCAGCCTGCGCCCTTCTTCCCACTTTACCGCTTTTCAAAACGCGTTACCCTTCCGCACATGGAACTTCTGGGCAAGAAAAACACAGTGGCCGGACACGGCTACCTCGATGATCACTTTCTTCTCGCCATGCCGGCGATGAAGGACGACCGCTTTGCGCGCACCGTGATCTATATCTGCGCCCATAATGAGGAAGGCGCGATGGGGTTGATCATCAATCAGCCCCAGCAGATGCGCTTCCCCGAACTGCTGGTTCAGATCGGCGTCATCGAGGAACAAGACGCGATCCGCCTGCCGGATGCAGCGCGCGACCTGATCGTGCGCCACGGCGGACCGGTTGATCGTAGTCGAGGGTTTGTGCTGCATTCCGATGACGTGACGATGGAATCGAGCACGCCCGTTGCGGACGACATCTATCTCACCGCAACCGTCGACATCCTGCGCGCGATTTCTGCGGGCAAGGGGCCGAAGCACACTTTGATGGCGCTGGGCTATGCCGGCTGGGGTGCGGGGCAGCTTGAAACCGAGATCATCGAGAACGGTTGGCTGACCTGCCCGGCCGATACAGCGCTTCTGTTCGATACCGAGATCGAGCAGAAATATGATCGCATCCTGAACTCGATCGGCATCGACCTCGCGCATCTCAGCCATACGGCTGGACACGCCTGAGGCGCCGAGAACAAGGTTTAAGCCTATTCCGAGACCTTCCGCAGCATCGTTGCGTCGTGTAGCTGTTGCTGCGGCTTGGCTGGGCTTGATCGGGATCGCCTTTTCAACGCTGTCGCCGATCGGTCTGAGGCCGCATCTCGGCGGACCGAACTATGAGCGGCTGTTCGCCTTTGCGCTGATCGGCGCCTTGTTCGGCCTTGCCTATCCCAAGCATCTCTTGCGCATCGCGATTATCGTCGTGGGCTTCGCGGTCGGGCTGGAAATCCTGCAGATGATCATTCCCGGCCGTCATGCCCGGATGTTCGACGCTGTCGTGAAAGCCTGTGGTGGGATGGCCGGCGTGTTTGTTGCGGCCATCCTCAACTCACTGCTGAGACGCTTCTAGGCCTTCACTGGCTGGGCCGCATTGGCCTGTTCGCGCAGGATTTTTTGCACGATTTCAGCTGGAATCGGCGGGCCAAACAGGAAACTCTGGGCATATTCGCAGCCCATTTCCCGCAAAAGACCTGCATCTTCCTCGTCCGCAACGCCTTCTGCGACCACAGACAGGCCGAGATCGTGCGCCATGGCGACCATCGATTTCAACAACACGCCACGCTTCGGGCTTTCATCGTCAAGGAAGCTCTTGTCGATCTTGATCGTGTCGAAGGGGAAGCGCGTGAGATAGGACAGCGAGGAATAGCCGGTGCCGAAGTCATCGATCGACAGGCCGATGCCGAGCTGTTTCAGCTTGCCGAGTACGTGCGCCGATTGTTCCGGGCTGTCCATGACGAGCGACTCGGTCAGCTCCAGCCGGAAGTGGCGGGGCTGAAGGCCCGAGCGGGCAATCACCGAGCGCACGTCACTGACGAGGTCGCGGCGCAGCAGCTGTCGGCTGGACAGGTTCACCGACACAAAGATCGGCGTGTCGCGCAGATGCTTCTGCCACTCGGCAAGATCTTCGGCCGCGCGGGTCATTGATAGAAGACCGAGCTGACCGATCAGACCGCAGCCTTCCGCCACCGGAATGAAGTCGGATGGCGAGACGGCACCGCGGCGTGGATGTTCCCAGCGTAGCAGGGCCTCGAAGCCCGCCAGGCTGCGATCCTCCAGGCGGATGATCGGTTGATAAGCCAGCGACAGCTCGTTGCGCTCGATAGCGCGGCGAAGATCGGCTTCCAGTGTCAAGCGATCCGTGCCGACGGATCGGAAAGCAGGCCGGAACGGCTCGATGCGGTCGCCGCCGAAACGCTTGGCCTGATGCATCGCAAGCTCGGCGTCCTTCAGCATGTCTTCCGCCGCGTTCTGTGCCGAAGACCAGGAGATCAGCCCGATTGAAGGCGTCAGCACGATCTCGCGCTTGGCGAAGTTCACAGGTGCGCGAACGGCTTGGCGGATCGCCTCTGCAACGGCGGCAATGCGAGCAGGCTCCTGTTCGGATAGGAGCATGAGGGCGAACTGATCGCCGAACAAACGTGACAGCGCGTCACTCGGCTTCAAGAGGCGGTGCAGGCGACGCGCGACGGTCAGCAGGATCGTATCGCCAGCAGCAACGCCAAGCGCGTCATTGACCTCGCCGAACCGGTCGATGTCGATCACGAAGACGGTTGGGCGAACCGTTGGTTCGGTTTTTGCGACCGAGATGATCGTATCGAGGCGGTTGATGAAGAGCTCGCGATTGGGCAGGCCGGTCAGATTGTCATGAACGGCGTCATGCAGCAGGCGCTCCTCGGCCTTTTTTTGATCCGTCACATCCATCAGCGTACCCACGCAGCGGATGACCTCGCCGTCCGAGCCGATTACCGGGCGTGCCTTGAGCGCGAACCAGCGATAATGACCATCGGCACCGCGCAGGCGGAGATCCTGCGAAACACGGCCACGGCGATGTTCGAGCACCACATCGAGCGTGGTGCGGAACATGTCGCGATCGTCGGAATGCAGCACCGGAAGCCAGTTGCGGGCAGGGCCCTGCAGGCTGGCAGGCGCAAGACCGAGCAGCGGCGCGACATCCGGGCGGGTCACGACGCGATCGCGCAGGACGTCCCAATCCCAGACGATGTCGCCTGAGCCGATCACGGCGAGAGCCTGCCGTTCAAGATCGCTGAAAAGACCCTGATGCATGCCGGTGCCGGCCAGCGCGTGCTGCATCACGGTAAAGCCGATCAGCAGGACGATCAGCACGAGACCACCGCCAAGGGCTGGCTGCACGACGTCGTTGTCCAGCATGCCGGTGATCGTCAGCCATGCGCCGGCGAGCCATGCCAGCACCATCAGCCAACTGGGTATGAGCATGATAGCGCGGTCATAGCCGCGGAAGGATAGATAGGCGATCAGCAGGAGGCCGATGCCGGCAGCGGCGGCCATCGACATGCGGGCGATGCCGGATGCGATCACCGGATCGAACACGGCGACGCCGGCAAGCAGCATCAGGCCGAAAATCCAGATCACGGCACCATAAGCGAAGTGGCCGTGCCAGCGATTGAGATTGAGATAGGTGAACAGGAACACCACAAGCGTGACGGCAAGCGCCACCTCCGTGCCTGCGCGCCATATCTGCTCGTTGCCTGGCGCGACCTCGATCAGGCGGTTGAGGAAGCCAAAATCCACGCTGACATAGGTGAGCACGGCCCAGGCAAGCGCGGCTGTGGCGGGGAACATGGAGGTTCCCTTGACCACGAACAGGATGGTCAGGAACAGAGCGAGCAGGCCGGCAATGCCGATGACGATGCCGCGATACAGAGTATAGGAGTTGACCTGATCCTTGTAGGCTTCGGTTTCCCAGAGATAGAGCTGCGGCAGGCGCGGAGAGGCCATTTCGGTGACAAAGGTCACCACCGTGTTCGGGTTCAACGTGACGAGGAACACGTCCGCGTCTTCGCTGGCCTGACGGTCGAGCGCAAAGCCTTCAGACGGCGTGATCGCCGAAATTCGCGTCGAACCGAGGTCCGGCCACAGAATGCCTGAGCCGACAAGGCGGTAATGGGGAGCCACGATCAGGCGGTCGAGCTGCTGGTCGGTGGTGTTGGCGAGCGCGAACACCGCCCAGTCGCCAGCCGAATCCGGGTTCAGCGCCTCGACCTCGATACGTCGCACGATGCCGTCCGGACCGGGCGCGGTGGACACCTGGAAGGTGCTGCCCTGATTGCGGTGGATTTCAACGGCACCCGTCAGATTGAGCGCCACGTCGTCGCGGGTGATCTTGATGGGCTCGACAGCCAGTGCAGGCAGCGCTCCCATGACGAGGGCAACCAAGGCGAGAACGGCCAGAATCGAGTTTTGAATGAAGCGCGGCAAACTCACCCCGTCGACTTGAAGTTACCTAGTTATCTGCGCGCGTCGTCGCAGACCAGGCCGTAAAGAAGATGGTCCTGCCATGCGCCGTTGATGCGCAGGTAAGATCGCGCAAGTCCCTCACGCGTGAATCCGGCTTTTTCAAGCACACGCACGGAGCGTGCGTTGGAAGGGATACAAGCGGCCTCGATCCGGTGCAACCGCAGTTCGCGGAATGCGAAGGGGATAACCAGATCCAGCGCATCCACCATGTAGCCGCGACCGGCATAGGCTTCGCCCATCCAATAGCCGATCTGGCAGGTCTGGGCGACGCCGCGGCGAATGTTGCCGATGGTGATGCCGCCGCACACGCGATCGGCCGCGTTGTCGATCAGGAGGAAGCCGACACCGGTGCCGGCCTTGAACTCAATGCGGTTGCGTTCGAGCCGGTAGCGCCAGCCCGAACGCTCCAGTTCGTCGATCGACCAAAGCGGCTCCCAGGGCTCCAGAAAGGAGCGGCTGGCGTGCCGCAGCGCTGCCCACTGCTCGTAATCGCGGCCAACCGGCAGCCGCAACGTGATCCGCTCGCCCTTCAAGACCGGTGTGGTTTTTTGGGCGAAGGGCAGGGCGAGCATGGGACCGTGCTCTCAGATGGCGACTTTTCGTGAAGCGGAAGCGGGGCTGCCAAGTTGCCGCGAGATCGCATCATAGGAGATCAGCGGCTCGACCGGACCCACTGCGGTCACGGTCGGCAAGCTCGAGAACATCCGATGTGAAAGGTCGGTCAGGCGCTCGATCGTAAGGGCGGACAAACGCTCGATCAGCTCTTCGGTGGGAATCGGCCGGCCATAAAGAAGCAGCTGCCTTGCGATCTGTGATGCACGGCTTGCGGCACTTTCGCGCGACATCAGGAGACCTGCGCGATATTGCGCGCGGGCACGGTCGAGCTCGTCCTGCTGGATCTGTTCGCCGGCTTTCTGCAGTTCGCCGACGATAACCGGCATCAGTTCGCCAAGGTCGCTTTTGCCCGTTGCGGCATGAACGCCGAAGATGCCCGTATCCGAAAAGCCCCAGTGGAAGGCATAAACGGAATAGCAAAGGCCGCGCTTTTCACGGACTTCCTGGAACAGCCGGGAAGACATTCCGCCGCCCAGCATCATCGACAGCACCTGCGACGCATAGAAGTCGCGCGCATGATAGGCGCGACCCTCGAAGCCGAGGATCACCTGCGCATCCATGAGATCGCGATGCTCACGGAAATCGCCGCCCGTATAGGTGGCCTGCTCAAGCGTCCGCTTTTCGGCATGCGGGCGGATTTGGCCGAGCCGCTTTTCAACCTCGCGCACGAAATCATCGTGCTTGAGATTGCCGGCCGCTACCACGACCATGGAGTCGCCCGCATATTGGCGGTCCATGAAGCTGCGCAGCTGCTGCGACGTGAAGGACTGGACCGTTTCCGGCGTGCCGAGGATCGAACGGCCGACGCGCTGGTTCTTGAAGGCTGTCTCGGTGAAATGATCGAAAACGATATCGTCAGGCGTATCGAAGGCGGCACCGATTTCCTGCAGAATGACGTTCTGCTCACGCTCCAATTCGTGCGAATCGAACTTCGATTCGGTCAGAATGTCGGCGAGAATGTCGATGGCGAGCGGCACATCGGTATCGAGCACGCGCGCATAGAAAGAGGTGGTCTCGACGCTGGTCGCGGCATTGATTTCGCCGCCGACATCTTCGATCTGCGAGGCGATCTGCCAGGCTGAACGCCGGCTGGTGCCTTTGAAAGCCATGTGTTCAAGCAGATGAGCAATGCCATGCTCTTCTTCATGCTCGTGCCGGGAGCCCGATTTCACCCACACACCAAGTGCCACCGACTCAATGTGAGGAATCGTTTCGGTGGCGACTGTCAAACCATTGGACAGCCGGCTGACCTCAACCTTCATAGACATTCAATCCCATTATTTGCCCATTATCGGGCTGCCCGCGAATGGCGGTCGATATAATCTTTCACCATTTTCACTTCCGAGGGAAGGGTGGTGAAGCGCTCTTCTCGGCTCATCAGATCATCAAGCCAGACAGGAAGTTCGGGCCGCCGGCCGCTGGCAGCCTGCACGGCGTCCGGGAACTTGGCGGGATGGGCGGTGGCAAGCACCACCATCGGTGCCTCGCTCCGGGTCTCGGCCGCGACCTTGACAGCGGTGGCCGTGTGCGGGTCCAGCAGATAGCCGGTCGATGCCAGTGTGTCTGCAATGGTGCGGTCGGTTTCTGCCATCGATGCGCGGCCAGCGGAGAACTCAGCACGGATGGCTTCGAGTGTAGCAGGCGCGATGGTGAAGGAGCCGGATTGCTTCAATCCGTTCATATAGCCGGCGACTTCTGCAGGGTCGCGGTTCGACGCTTCGAAAAGGAGGCGCTCGAAATTGGAAGAGATCTGGATGTCCATCGAGGGAGAAGTCGTCGCCGTCACGCCGCGCATCTCGTAAGCGCCGGAAGAAAGAGCCCGCGCCAGAATGTCGTTGTCGTTGGTGGCGATCGCCAGGTGCTCGATCGGCAGACCCATGCGTTTGGCGGCGTAGCCCGCAAAGATGTCACCGAAGTTGCCGGTCGGCACGGTGAACGACACCGCGCGATCCGGCGCACCGAGCGAAAGGGCGGATGAGAAGTAATAAACGATCTGAGCCATGACGCGCGCCCAGTTGATCGAGTTCACGCCCGACAAAGCCACGCGGTCACGGAAGGCGTGGTCGTTGAACAGGTCCTTCACGATCGTTTGGCAGTCATCGAAATTGCCGCCGAGCGCCAGCGCATGAACGTTCGACGCCGTGGACGAGGTCATCTGGCGCTGCTGCACCGGCGATACGCGGCCATCCGGAAACAGGATGAAGATATCGGTCCGGTCGCGACCGGCAAAAGCCTCGATGGCCGCACCGCCGGTGTCGCCCGAAGTGGCACCGATGATCGTGGCACGTTCGCCGCGCTCGGCCAGAACGTGATCCATCAGCCGTGCAAGCAGCTGCATGGCGACGTCCTTGAAGGCGAGGGTCGGGCCATGGAACAGTTCCAGCACGAAGCGGTCCTGATCCAGCTGCACCAGCGGGCACACGGCCGGATGGCGGAATGTGGCATAGGCTTCATGCACGATAGCGGAGAACGTTTCGGTCGCGATTTCGCCTTCCACGAAGGGCGTCAGCACGCGAACGGCGAGATCGGCATAAGAAAGACCGCGCATTGCCTCGATCTCGGCGCGGCTGAACTGCGGCCAGGTTTCCGGCAGATAAAGGCCACCGTCGCGGGCAAGTCCCGCAAGGAGAGCGTCGCGAAAACCGAGACGAGGTGCGTTGCCGCGGGTGCTGATGAAGTTCATGACGGGGTGTCCGTACCTGTGGAACTGTCGCATGCTGTGGAACGAGACAGCCAAGATTGTCTGAGGCCGTCGCATTTCAGTCGCGGGCTGTGTATAGGACGGCAGTTCGGTTTGAAAGCTTGGATGGGGGTTCCATTGAAGACTGGTGGACTTTTCGCCGGCTCGCTCGTGATGGGCTTGGCCTTATTCGCTGCTGGATGTCAGTCGAGCGACAATCCGACACGCAATGTTCCGGATGTGGTGAAGCCGCCGGCAGTGCGTGAGTCGGAGCTGCGTGCTTATTGCCCTGGCGTGTCGTTGCGCGAAGGCACGGCTTATTTCTCGACCTATCAGAAGGGCGGTGATGGTGACGCGAGCAAGGTCATCTATCAGGCCTCGCTGACGGACACGACGCGCGCCTGCACCTATGACGGCGAGAATGTCACGATCAAGGTGGCGGCTGCCGGCAAGGTGGTGCCTGGACCGGCTGTGCGGCCTGGCACGATCACCATGCCGATCCGCGTTGCAGTGGTGCGCGGCTCGGAGGTGTTATATTCCAAGCTGCATCAGCAACAGGTGCCGGTCAGCAATACGAACGCGGCAACGCAGTTCATGTTCACCGATCCGGCCATCACCATTCCGATGCCGCCGCAGCGCAACGTTTCCATCTTTGTCGGCTTCGACGAAGGTCCGGAGAAGAACTGATCGGTCAGGCGTTCTCCGACCATTCGGAGAGCGCCGCCAGCACGCCTGGGAAATCGGCCCAGCGCCGGATCACCGTTTCGGCACCGGCTTCCGTCAGCTTGTCGGCATGACCAGGATAGCTGTGCGATCCGCCGGTGTAGCCGATCACGCGCATGCCTGCAGCAACGGCACCCGTGACGCCATGCACGGAATCCTCGACTACGAACGTGGCCTCCGGCCGCGCGTTTTCCTTTTCGGCAGCCTGCAGGAAGATGTCGGGAGCCGGCTTGTGACGGATCCCTGGATTATCGCGCGCCGAATAGATGTGGCCTTCGAAGAACGGCTTCAAACGCACCTTGTCCAGCATGAAGTCGAGCCGGTGCATCTTGGAATTGGAGCAGATGCAGCGCTTGGTCGTGACTGAAGCGACCGCCTCATGCACGCCTTCAAGCGCCCTGACCTCCGCCCTCAGGCGCTGATCGAGCTGTTTCTCCGCCTCGTCGATCATGCGCGCCTGGAACGGGATCTGGCTTTCGCCTTCCAGACGCAGAAGGATGTCCTTGAAGGTGAGGCCGGCATAACGCTCGGCAAACTCTTCCGCTTCGATCGGAAACCCTGCGGCCGTCAGAACGCCGGCATCGACGCGCGCGGCGATGATCTCGGAATCCACGAGGACGCCATCGCAGTCGAAGATCACAAGATCGGGTTGCGGCATAACAAGCTCCAGAGAAAATGACAGACGGCATCGGGAAGGGGCGCGGTCTAGCTCAAGGGGCGAGAAGACGCAAATAATCGATCAGGTTCATCAAATTTTTACGTCGTTCGGTAACCATAACGCTCAGTTAAAGCCCTGTAACGCGTATGTTCCGAGTGCCCGCCATGACCGCCTTGCGTCTTGTTGACGATCAGACTTCGCTCGCTCCTTCCTTCAAGGGCCAGCCCGCTCCGGCTTGGCTGGACACGATCCTGAAGGGCGACTGCGTGGCGGCCATGAACCGCCTGCCGGACCATTCGGTCGACGCGATCTTCGCCGACCCGCCCTACAACCTTCAGCTCGAAGGTGCGCTGCATCGTCCCGATCAGTCCAAGGTCGACGCGGTGGATGATGAATGGGACCAGTTCGAAAGCTTCCAGGCCTATGACGCTTTCACGCGTGCCTGGCTTTTGGCGGCGCGCCGCGTGTTGAAACCGTCCGGCACGATCTGGGTGATCGGCTCCTACCACAACATCTTCCGCGTTGGCGCGATCATGCAGGATCTCGGCTTCTGGATCCTGAACGACGTGGTTTGGCGCAAGACCAACCCGATGCCGAACTTTCGCGGCCGACGGTTCCAGAACGCGCATGAAACGATGATCTGGTGCAGCCGCGACCGTAACGCCAAGGGCTATACCTTCAACTATGAGAGCATGAAGGCGGCCAATGACGACGTGCAGATGCGCTCCGACTGGCTGTTCCCGATCTGCACCGGCAATGAACGCCTGAAGGACGACAAGGGCACCAAGATCCATCCGACACAGAAGCCGGAAGCGCTTCTGGCGCGCGTGCTCCTGTCTTCCACCAAGCCAGGAGATGTCGTGCTCGATCCCTTCTTCGGTTCGGGAACCACGGGTGCCGTTGCCAAGCGCCTGGGCCGCCACTTCGTCGGCATTGAACGCGAGCAGGCCTATATCGACGCAGCGCAGGAACGCATTGCAGAGGTGAAGACGCTGGAGCGTCAGGCGCTGGAACTGCTGGTCAGCAAGCGCTCCGAGCCGCGCATCGCCTTTGTCAGCCTGATCGATGGCGGTCTGATGAAGGTCGGCACCAAGCTCTATGATGCCAAGCGCCGGTACACGGCCACCGTCCGCGCCGATGGCACGCTGTCATGCGGAACACTGGCCGGCTCGATCCACAAGGTCGGTGCGCAGGTGCAGGAAGCCGAAGCCTGCAACGGCTGGACCTTCTGGCACTATGAACGCGCAGGCGGCCTGACACCCATCGACGAGCTGCGCCGTGTCGCACGCGTCGGGATCGAGCGGGCCGGGGCTTAAAGCTACGACCTAAGCGGCCCGGACTTCCAGCGGCTGGATCTTGGAAAGTTCTTGCGCGATGTGAGCTTCCTCCCGATGCAGGTCGTAAGCCTGCTGGAAGTTCATCCAGAATTCCGGGCTCGTGCCAAAGAACCTGGCAATCCGTAAGGCTGTGTCGGCTGTCAGGCTGACTTCCTCCTTGACCAGACGCTCGATCCTCGTTCGTGGGAGATCGAGCTTTCTGGCCAGCATGCCCGCGCTCAGACCGAGCGGGCCGAGATATTCTTCCCGTAGGAATTCGCCGGGATGAACGGGATTTGCGAACTTCAGCATCGATGATGTCTCGATGTAAGAGGGATGGGATTGTCTAGTGGTAGTCGACAATTTCAACATCTTCGGCACCTGCATCACTCCAACGAAAGCAGATGCGCCATTGATCGTTGATGCGGATGGAATGCTGTCCGTCTCGATCTCCGTGAAGCCTCTCCAAACGGTTGCCAGGCGGCGACCGCAGATCTTCCAGGCGAACTGCGTTGGCTACTGCCTGTAATCTGCGGTTTGCACTCGAAAGCAAATCCGCAGGAAATCCCTTCGGACATTTACCCGCAGCGACTGCCTCGATGAACTTGCCTTTGTAGGAAAGGATCAAAGCGGCCTCGAATAGTTTGTATCATAGCGTGATACAGTTGTTCGTGCAAGCGGTTGGATGTCAGACCTGCACCCCGAGCGTCCGGAGTTCCCTCTCCAGCTGCTCGGCGCTCGTGAAATGGATTGCCTGCCAACCGGCAGCTTTCGCGCCTTCGACGTTCTTCAGGCTGTCGTCGATGAACACCGTTGAAGCCGGGTCGAGCTCGAAGTCGGCGGTGTGGCGGTTGTAGATTGCTTTGTCCGGCTTGATCAGAAAGACATCACCCGACACGGTCACACCACGCGTTTCGTTGAGAAACGGGAAGATCGTGCGCGCTTGCGCAAAGGTGTCCGAGTTGAAGTTGGTCAGCATGGTCACGTCATAGCCGGCCGCAATGATGCGGCGCATGAGGGCGACGCTGTCATCGTAGGAATAGCTGACCATTTCGTGCCAATGTTTGCGAAACGCCCGGATCATGCCTTCTTGGCTGGGATGCTCGGCAATCAGCAGGGCCTCGGCATCCTCCCACGAGCGGCCGCGATCCTGTTCCAGGTTCCAGTCGTTGGTGCAGACCGTCTCAAAGAACAGGCGACGCTCCTCATCATCCGGGATCAGACGGGCATAAGGAATGTTTGGATCGTAATGGATCAGCACCTTGCCGATGTCGAAAACGATATGCTTGATCTCGGCCATGGTTCATCTCGCTTGTTGACGGAAGGCGTCGGGAACGGCTGCTTCGATCGCCTTTTTCATGACGGTGGGCAAGGCCTCGCCGGCGACCTCGCTTGGTGCCGACCACCACATGTCGGAGGGCGCAGGACCTTCAAACGGCGCGCGATACACATCTAGCATCAACGCAAAATGGGTGAAGATGTGAGTGATCGTGCCGGATGGCTTCCAATCCGCCTGGAAAGGCGCCTCATCCGGGCCAAACCCGCCGCTTGCCTGCCAGGCGCTGCACGGCACCTCGGCCATGCCGCCCAGCAAACCTTTGTCCGGCCGCTTGCGCAGCAGGATCGCACCATCGGCGCGGACCGCGACGAAGGCTGCACCGTGCCGCACAGGCCGCTCGGCCTTTGGCTTCTTGACTGGGAAGCGTTCCGGTTCATCCAAGGCAAGCGCCTGACAATCGTCCTTGAACGGGCACAGAATGCAGGTCGGCCGGCGCGGCGTGCAGATGGAGGAGCCGAGATCCATCAAAGCCTGCGCGAAGTCGCCGGGTCGATCCGCAGGAACGATCTTAGCCAGTTCCGTTCGGATTTCGGATTTCGCCTGCGGAAGCGGTGTGTCGATGCGGTAAAGCCGCGTCACCACGCGCTCGATATTGCCGTCGATCACGACCGCAGGACGATTGAAAGCGATCGCTGCAATGGCCGCAGCGGTGTAGGCGCCAACGCCGGGCAGGGCACGTAGGCCTTCTTCCGTATCGGGAAACTGGCCGCCAAATTGCTGCGCGACCGTATCGGCGCACTTCTTGAGGTTGCGAGCGCGCGAGTAATAGCCGAGGCCGGCCCATGCTCGCAGGATGTCGTCTTCGCTCGCAGCCGCCATTGCCAGCACATCGGGCCACCGCTCGGTGAAAGCGAGGAAGTATTTCTTCACAGCTTCAACCGTGGTCTGCTGCAGCATCACTTCGGAGAGCCAGATGCGATAGGGATCGGCTCGCACGCCACGCGCGGCTTCCGCTGGCGAAATGCGCCATGGCAGAACCCGGTGATGGCGATCATACCAGGCAAGCAGACGCTCGGCCTTGGGCGGAAGGGTGGGCAGATCTGTCGAAAGAAGGGTCATGCGGCGGAGGACGGCTACCATCCAGCGTGGCGAAGCGGTAAACCCATCCCATGGCAGAGAAACGTCGCTCCTACAACGCCCAGCCCGTCAGCGATCTTTCAACCGCGATCCTTGATCCGGTGCTGCGCCGCCGCGCCGGGATCTCGGTTGGCCTCGTGCAATCCTGGGAAGAAATCGTCGGTCCAAAGGTCGCGGCCACATCTCGACCGGAAAAGATTCAGTGGCCGCGACGCGCGCATGAAGATGATCCCTATCAGCCGGCCACGCTCATCATCGCCTGTGAAGGCCTAGCTGCCATGCGCATCCAGCACGAGGCCACGGAAATCATCGGCCGCATCAACGGCTATCTTGGTTTTCCAGCGATCGGCCGCATCAAGATCCTGCAAAAGCCGATCCTCCATACGCATGCCAAACCCAAGCCGGAACTACGGCCATTGACCCCAGGCGAAAGCGACAAGTTGGCAGGCCGCGTCAGCGTGATCGAGGACGAAGGTTTGCGCCAATCGCTGGAAGCTTTGGGGCGCGCGGTGATTGGTCGCCGCAAGCGACCTTAATTTTCGCGCATTCGTGAATGTTTTGTCTCATCCAGTTAATTGGTTTAACGACAGGAATGACGTATTTGCCGCATAAAGGTGTGGCGACTACGATAGGCCCGCTACCAGATACAAGTCACAGGTGATCCCGATCATGACGCCCTCGCTTACACGCCGCTCCCTGCTGGGGTCGATGTCAGTCGTTCCCGCCGCGCTTACTTTGGCGTCCTTCGGCGGAAGTAGTGTAGCCAACGCGCAGGCGGCTGCTCCGGCTGCCACCGGCAATGTCGATATGGTGAAGCTCCTGGAAGCCGGCTCGCTGCCCGACAAGGTGCTGGGCAAGGATGACGCGCCGGTCACGATCGTCGAATACGCATCCATGACCTGCAGCCACTGCGCGCATTTCGATGTCGCAACGCTGCCGACGATCAAGGAAAAGTACATCGACACGGGCAAGGCGCGGCTGATCATGCGCGAGTTCCCGTTTGATCCGCGTGCCGAAGCAGGCTTCATGCTGGCGCGCTGTTCGGGCGACAACTACTTCGCCATGGTCGACGTGCTCTTCAAGCAGCAGGAACAGTGGGCGCCGGTTCAGGATGCCAAGGCTGCCCTGCTTCAGATCTCCAAGCTGGCCGGCTTTACACAGGAAAGCTTCGAGGCGTGCTTGACCGACCAGAAGCTGCTCGACGATATCAGGGCTGTCCGGACCCGTGGCTCCCAGGAATTTGGCGTCGATGCCACCCCGACCTTCTTCATCAATGGCAAGAAATATTCCGGCGCGCTCTCGATCGACGAGATGTCGGCGGTTATCGACGGCCTGCTTTAAGCCGATCGGCGGACGCGGCTTGTCCGCGTTCCCGTTTTTCCGGGAAGAGAGCTGATGCGCTTTTCCCGCCTGCGCCTGCTCGGCTTCAAGTCCTTCGTGGAACCGGCCGAGTTCGTGATCGAGCGCGGCTTGACCGGTGTGGTCGGGCCCAATGGCTGCGGCAAGTCCAACCTTGTCGAGGCGCTGCGCTGGGTCATGGGCGAAAGCTCCTACAAGAACATGCGCGCGTCCGGCATGGACGATGTGATCTTTTCCGGTTCCGCCACGCGTCCGGCGCGCAATGCGGCCGAAGTCACGCTCTTTCTCGACAATTCCGATCGCACCGCGCCGCCATCCTTCAACAATGACGACGAGTTGCAGGTATCGCGTCGCATCGAGCGCGCGTCCGGCTCGATCTACCGCATCAACGGCAAGGAAGCGCGCGCCAAGGATGTGCAGCTGCTTTTCGCCGACCAGTCCACCGGCGCCCGATCGCCATCCATGGTGGGGCAGGGGCGCATTGGCGAACTGATCCAGGCCAAGCCGCAGGCACGCCGCGCGTTGCTGGAAGAAGCCGCCGGCATATCCGGTCTGCATACCCGCCGCCATGAAGCGGAGTTGCGCCTGCGCGCGGCCGAACAGAACCTCGAACGTCTTGATGACGTGGTCGGCGAACTCGGCTCTCAGATCGAGAACCTGAAGCGTCAGGCGCGTCAGGCGCAGCGCTTCAAGAACCTGTCAGCCGACATTCGCAAGGCCGAAGCCACCTTGCTGCATCTGCGCTGGACGCAGGCCAAGGAGCAGGCGGCGCAGGCACAAACGGTTCTGCATCAGGCCACGATGGTCGTGGCGACACGTGCCGCGACACAGATGGAAGCCGCCAAGCAGCAAGGTATCGGCGCGCATCACCTGCCGACTTTACGCGATGCAGCGGCCGCAGCATTGGCCACGGTCCAGCGGCTGGAGCTTGCCAAGGCGCAGATGGAAGATGAGGCCAGGCGCCTGCGCGAGCGCCAGGCGGAGCTTGCCCGACGTCTCGAACAATTGACCGGCGACCTCGCGCGCGAGGAACAGCTTGGCACTGAGAACACCGCCGCTCTTGCCCGTCTGGATGAGGAGGAGGCCGTTCTTCAGGCTGACCATGACGGAGCGGATCTTCGCGAAAGGCAGAGCCACGAGGCTTTGGAGCAGGGGAGCGCAGCTTTGTCTGCCGCCGAAGCAGCGCTGGGCGAGGCTACGACGCGGCGGGCGGAAGTGGCTGCGCAACGGGCTGAACTCGATCGCGCTCTTCGCGCCGCCCAAGAGCGCTTGCAGCGGCTGAGCGCTCAGGCCGCCGATATCCAGCGCGAAGCGGAAGCGCTCAACGCCCGGATGAGGGCTGCGCCTGATGTCGAAGACGCGAAGCGGGCCGTTGCGGCTGCTGAAACGGAGTCAAAGCAGGCCGAAAGCGTGTTGGCGCAAGCTGAACACGCGGTTGTTGAAGCGCGTCGCGAGGAAAGTGAAGCGCGTGCGCCTTTGGGTGACGCGAAGGCCGCGTTGGCTGCAATCGAAACCGAAGCGCGGACGCTAACCAGGGTGCTGAATGCCGGGCACAGCCAGGACTTTCCGCCCGTGCTCGATCAGATCGAAGTCGAGCGCGGCTATGAGGCAGCTCTCGGCGCGGCCTTGGGTGATGATCTCGATCTGCCACTCCACGTTCAAGCGCCGGCGTTCTGGGGTGATGCGCCGTTCCGTTCCGACGATCCAAACCTGCCCGTCGGTATCGTGTCTTTGGCGCAGCATGTCAAAGCACCTCGTCAGCTCGGGCGGCGGTTGGCGCAGATCGGCTTGGTGACGGCAGACGATGGCGCGCGTCGCCAAAGCGAGCTGGCGCCGGGCCAACGGCTGGTGACATCGGATGGCGCTTTGTGGCGATGGGACGGTTACCGCGCCAGCGCCGATGCGCCCACAGCCGCCGCGCAGCGCCTTGCGCAAAAGAACCGGTTGGCTGAACTCGATGCCGAGCTTCAGCTTGGGCGAGCAACCCTGACGGATGCTGAGCAGAGCGCGCAGGCTGCGGACGCTAGCTTGAAACAGGCGGTGAACGCTGAGCGCGAAGCGCGTGACGCCCTGCGGCGCTTGCAGCAGGAAACCGCAAAAGCGCGCGACGTCTTGCTTAGAGCCGAACGCGCTGCGGCGGATCTTGCGGCGCGGCAGGCCGCGATTGGTGAGGCATCCGCGCGCATCAACGACAGTCGGAGCGAGGCTGAGCGTGCGCTTGCAGATGCGAGTGATGCGATGGGCACGGCGCCGGAACTCTCCGCGCTCGATGCTGATCTGGACGCCTCGCGCGCTGTGGCCGCTTCGAAGCGGACCCATCACGCCGATCTCCGCGCAGCCGTCGACACGTTAAGGCGCGAAGCCGAGATGCGGACGCGTCGCTTGGGCGCGATCGCCAATGAGCGCCGCGCCTGGCGCGATCGCAGCGAGAATGCAGGCAAGCAGCTTGTCGCTCTGGAAGCCCGCCGCGCTGATGCGCAAGCCGAGCAGTCGACCTTGTTCGCGGCACCGGAAGAGCTTGATACGCGCCGCCGATCCTTGAACAGCGAGTTGGCGCAAGCGGAAACGACGCACACCCATGCCGCCGATGCACTGAAAACAGCTGAGATCAAACAGCTCGAATTCGACAGGGCGGCGACGACCGCGATTGCCGCGCTGTCCGAAGCGCGCGAAACACGTGGCCGCGCCGAAGAGCGTGTTACGGCAGCCGACGATCGTCGCCTGGAGATCGAAGCACGTATCAATGAGGCTCTGGGCGTGCCCCCGCATAAGGCGCTTGCTCATGCAGGCATCGCGGAGGCGGATGCACTGCCGACTGCAGCGGAGGTCGAGCAGCGGCTTGAGCGGTTCAAGTCCGAGCGCGATCGGCTTGGCGCCGTGAACCTGCGCGCCGATGAGGAACAGCGTGAACTGACCGATCGGCTCAACACCTTGGTAAAGGACCGGGACGATGTTGTGGAAGCGATCCGAATGTTGCGGCAGGCGATCCATGGCCTGAACCGCGAAGGGCGCGAGCGCTTGCTGGCCGCCTTCGAGGTCGTCAACGGTCAGTTCCAGCGGCTCTTCACGCATCTGTTCGGCGGCGGCGAGGCGGAGCTTCAGCTGATCGAGTCGGATGATCCGCTGAATGCAGGTCTCGAAATCGTCGCCCGCCCGCCTGGCAAGAAGCCGCAAACCATGACGCTTCTGTCCGGCGGTGAGCAGGCTTTGACGGCCATGGCGCTGATTTTTGCGGTTTTCCTCACCAATCCCGCACCGATTTGCGTGCTGGACGAGGTCGATGCACCGCTCGACGACCACAATGTCGAGCGTTTCTGCAACCTCATGGACGAGATGGCGGCATCCACGGACACGCGCTTCGTGGTGATCACGCACAATCCAATTACCATGGCACGCATGAACCGGCTGTTCGGCGTGACCATGGCCGAGCAGGGTGTGAGCCAGCTTGTTTCGGTGGACCTGCAAACCGCCGAGCAGATCGCGGAAGCCGTCTAGCGTACGTGCTCCGCCGCCGGTTTATTACCGGCAGGATCGATGCAGTGAACGTGCCGGATAGTCCGTAACGCTCCAGCCAAACGCCTCCGTATCTGCATCAAGCGGGCCGCTCGAATCAGGCAGTCGACACTGCTAATCGATTGAGTGATGGGGATGAGGCGAGCGTGTCTTGCCATCCGACAGGCCACAGCCTATCCGCCTTGTTGAGCTTGATCGGCCGCTGCAGGAGGGACGAATGGCAAAATGGGTTTACAGCTTCGGCGATGGCGCGGCTGAAGGACGGGCCGGTGACAAGAACCTGCTTGGCGGCAAGGGCGCAAACCTCGCCGAAATGTGCAGCCTCGGCCTGCCTGTTCCTCCAGGCTTTACCGTCACGACCGAGCTTTGCTCCTACTATTACGAGCATGGCCAGAACTACCCCGACGAGCTGAAGCAGCAGGTCGCCGAAGCGCTGGCAAAGGTCGGCGACATCGCCGGCCGCCACTTTGGCGATAAGGACAAGCTGCTGCTCGTGTCCGTACGCTCGGGCGCACGTGCGTCGATGCCCGGCATGATGGATACCGTTCTTAATCTCGGCCTCAACGACGAAACGGTCGAAGCTCTGGCAAAGGATGCCTCCGACGAGCGCTTTGCCTGGGACAGCTATCGCCGCTTCATCCAGATGTATTCGGACGTCGTGCTCGGCGTCGATCACGAGCATTTCGAAGAGATCCTGGAGGACCAGAAGGCGCGGCTCGGGCTGGAACTCGACACCGAAATCACGGCTGCCGACTGGAAGAAGATCGTCGGGCTCTACAAGGCAAAGGTCGAGGAAGAGCTGGAGCGGCCTTTCCCGCAGGATCCGCAGGAGCAGCTTTGGGGCGCAATCGGTGCGGTGTTTTCAAGCTGGATGAATGCGCGCGCGATCACCTACCGCCGCTTGCACGACATCCCCGAAAGCTGGGGCACGGCCGTCAACGTTCAGGCCATGGTGTTCGGCAATATGGGCGACACCTCGGCCACCGGCGTGGCCTTCACCCGCAATCCTTCGACGGGTGAAAAGGCGCTTTACGGTGAATTTCTCGTCAATGCGCAGGGCGAGGATGTCGTCGCTGGCATTCGCACGCCGCAAAACATTACCGAAGAAGCCCGCATCGCCGCTGGCTCCGACCAGCCGTCGCTGCAAAAGGTGATGCCTGACGCCTTTAACGAGTTCGTTCGCATTGCCGATGTGCTGGAACAGCATTATCGCGACATGCAGGATCTCGAATTCACCATCGAGCGTGGCAAGCTCTGGATGCTGCAAACGCGTTCGGGAAAGCGCACGGCCAAGGCCGCGCTGAAGACGGCCGTCGAGATGGCAGGTGAGGGCCTCATCACGCCGGAAGAAGCCGTAACGCGGATCGATCCGGCATCGCTCGACCAGTTGCTTCATCCAACCATCGACCCGTCGGCCGAACGCAATGTCGTGGCCGTTGGTCTGCCGGCGTCGCCGGGCGCTGCCACTGGCGAAATCGTCTTCACCTCCGATGAAGCCGAAGACCTGAAGAAGCAGGGTCGCAAGGTTGTTCTGGTGCGCGTGGAAACGAGCCCGGAAGATATCCACGGCATGCATGCCTCCGAGGGCATTCTGACCACACGCGGCGGCATGACCAGCCACGCGGCGGTTGTCGCGCGCGGTATGGGCAAGCCCTGCGTTTCCGGCGCTGGCACGCTGCGTGTCGATGCGCGCGCGGGCACGATGATGGTGATGGGCCAGACCTTCAAGAAGGGCGACATCATCACGATCGACGGCTCCAACGGTCAGGTGCTGAAGGGCGCGGTTCCGATGCTGCAGCCGGAGCTGTCGGGTGATTTCGCGGCCATCATGGAGTGGGCCGACAAGATTCGCCGCATGAAGGTGCGCACAAACGCCGAAACGCCGGCCGATGCACGCATGGCGCGCTCGTTCGGTGCCGAAGGCATCGGGCTTTGCCGCACCGAACACATGTTCTTCGACGAGGAGCGGATCATCGCCGTGCGTGAGATGATCCTGTCGGATTCGGAAGACGGCCGCCGCAAGGCACTGGCCAAGCTCCTGCCGATGCAGCGCGCCGACTTCATCGATCTGTTCGAGATCATGGCCGGTTTGCCGGTGACGATCCGTTTGCTTGATCCGCCGCTGCACGAGTTCCTCCCCAAGACGGAGGAAGAAATCGCCGAAGTCGCCGCGGCCATGGGCGTAGAGCCCGACAAGCTGCGTCATCGCACGGAAGAATTGCACGAGTTCAACCCGATGCTCGGCCATCGCGGTTGCCGGCTTGCCGTATCCTATCCGGAAATTGCCGAGATGCAGGCGCGCGCGATCTTCGAGGCTGCCGTCGAGTCCGCCAGGAAGACCGGCAATCCGGTTGTGCCAGAGGTCATGGTGCCGCTGGTAGGATTGGTGACGGAACTCAATTACGTCAAGGCGCGCATCGATCAGGTCGCCAAGGATGTGATCGCCGAAGCGGATATGCCGATCGACTACCTTGTCGGCACCATGATCGAATTGCCGCGTGCAGCCCTCCAGGCCGACAAGATCGCGGAAAAAGCCGAGTTCTTCTCCTTCGGGACCAACGATCTGACGCAAACCACCTTCGGCATCTCACGTGATGATGCGGCAGGCTTCCTTGAGACCTATCGCCGGAAAGGCATCATCGAGCAGGATCCGTTCGTGTCGATCGATGTCGACGGTGTCGGGGAACTCGTGCGGATTGCAGCCGAGAAGGGTCGGCGCACACGCGGCGACATCAAGCTCGGCATCTGCGGCGAACATGGCGGCGACCCTGCGTCCATCCGCTTCTGCGAGGACGTCGGGCTGGATTACGTGTCCTGCTCGCCCTTCCGCGTGCCGATCGCGCGCCTGGCGGCGGCACAAGCTGCGGTGGGCAAGAAATAGCGCCACGCATTTGCCACAGGCTGAGCGCAGCGGGATCGGACTGCATTCCTCGAGTCCGTCCCATGCGCTTCAGCCTGTCTGCTTTCGCTGTTTTGATCTCACTCAGTGCGGCTTCGGCCGAGCCACTGGTTGAACCGTCCCTACACCTTCCACACAGCGGCCATCTGCGGGTCGCCGTGACGCTCGATGCCTGCGGCGGCAAAACCGACGCGCGCATTCTCGATACGCTGGTCGCCAATCACATTCCGGCGACGATCTTTGCGACCGGTCGCTGGTTGAAGCACAATGGTGCCGCTTTGGCGGTGCTGAAGGCGCATCCCGATCTGTTCGAGATCGAGGATCATGGCGCCAATCACATTCCTGCTGTTGATCATGCCTCGACGATCTATGGGCTGAAGGCCGCGGGCTCTCCTGCTGCTGTGGAAGCGGAAGTGCAGGGTGGGGCAGATGCTCTGATCGCTGCCGGCGTTCCGCATCCGCATTGGTTTCGTGGTGCGACTGCGAAATACAGCCGTGGCGCGATCAGCGAAGTTCACGCACTAGGCTTAAAGGTCGCCGGCTACTCGCTGAATGGTGACGGCGGTTCACTGCTTGGTGCGAAACAAGCGCAGAAGGTGATCGCCGCGGCCAAGGACGGCGACGTCATCATCGCGCATATCAACCAGCCCACGCATCAGGCAGGCTCAGGCGTCGCGGCCGGATTGCTCGCCTTGAAGGCGCGCGGCGCCGAGTTCGTCAAACTCGATGGGCTTAAAAGCGACGAGACTGGCCAACCCGCTGCTCAGGCCGCCTTCTGAGCCGCTGCGAGAATTTCGTCGAACAGGCCATGCAACTGCTGCACATAGCCGTTGCGGCCAGACGGCGCGTTGGGGTCTGAAATCATCACCGTGACGAGATCGGCTTGCGGAGCCACGAACAGCATCTGCCCGCCGTAACCCCAGGCATAGCGCACCGGCTGGCCGTTTACTTCGCGCAGGAACCAGCCATAGCCATATTGGTGGCCGGTCCAAGGCGATGCCGTTCGCGGCTGCCAGCTGAGGTCGATCCACTCCTGCGACACGACTTGCGTATCGCCAACCTTGCCGCCGTTGCGGATCATCTCGCCAAAGGCAAGCAGCGCGCGCGGTGACAGAACCATCTGGTTGCCGCCGAAATAGATGCCTTGCGGGTCCTTCGACCAGGAAGGGATCGTGATGTCGAGCGGCTCGGCCAGCCATTCGCGGGCCAATGCCAGTGTCGAGCGGCCGGTGACGCGCGTGAGAATGGCCGAGAGAAGATGCGTGTTGCCGGTGGAATAGAGCATCCTGCCACCGGGTTCGTCCACGAAAGGCTGTTCCAGCGCATAGCGAACCCAATTGCGGCTTTGCACCCAGCGGCCATAGTTCGGGCCGGATGTGCGCTCGAGGCCAGCCTGCATCGACAAAAGATTGCCGACCGTGACTTCACGCAGGCGCGGATCGGGATCGGATGGCACTGCATTGCCGAGCAGGGGAACGATCGTCTGATCTGGGCCTTCGAGCACCTTTTTGTCGATTGCGATGCCGACAAGCACGGACATAATGGTCTTCGATGCAGACTTGATGTTGACGCCCTGGGTAAGCGGACCACCGCGAAGAACCTCTTCGATCAGCGGCTCGCCGGCACGCGTAACGATCAGCGAGCGCATGGCATCAAAGCTGTTCGCCCGTTCCAGAATGGCGCTCTGCCAAGACGGATCCTGAGCGAAGGCGCTGCGCGAAAGCAAAGGCGTCAGCGCGGCTGAGCCGGCTGCGGCCAGGAATGAACGACGGGAAAGCGGCGAAAACGTATGAGCGGAATTCATGATCCAGGAAGTGGGCTCGAATTAATGCCGAAACAGGGCGGCAGGATCACATAGCCGCCCACAGCGATCACGATGAGCGGAGCGCCGTCATCGCGATCGTGGCAAGACATCAGAGAGCGACGGACTGATCGGTCTTGTTGTCGACCGCCTCGATGCGAACCTTCTTCGGGTAGAAGGCGGCATGACCCGCGATGGAAGAGACACCGCCCTTTGGCGTCTCGTAGGCCCACATCACATCATCGACGGCCTCGCCATTGGCGGTCACGCTCCAATGCGATGCGTCGCCCTTGTGCGGGCAATGGCTCACGGTAGGCGACTTTCTGAGGAACTCGAAATAGATGTCCTTCACGGGAAAATAGAACACGGGATCATGGTCTTCTTCACGAAGAAGCAGAGCTTCCTTCGTGGACCCGACGATCACGTCCGAAAAGGTGGCGGTGACCACGCCATCAAACGGCTCAATGGTGATACCGCCCGTTGCCGGCTGCTTGTTTGCGGTTGAAGCGTTGAAGCTGTCCATGATCCGCTCTCCCTGTTCTTTGCTGTGTGAGCGAGGAACGCAGTCAAAGGCGGCGTGTTCCACTGGTTGCGTAAGGCGAATGCTGAGGAAACTCGCCTCTACCCGCAAAGACAGCTTACAGGAGGATCGGCTCTTCTTCGCGCGCGGTGCTGACGTCAAAGGTGTCGAGCAAACCGGCCATCGAGCAAGCGAGATCCGCAACCGGATTGTTGCCGCTTGCGGCGTCCTCCACCTGCATCGTCTCGCCATCTTCGCCGAGCTTTACGAGCAGCAGCTTACGCCCGCCATCTTCGCCGGTCGGCATGGACACGGCCGCAACGGCAACAACGTTCTCTCCTGGTGTTGCTGGAAGACGAAACAGAAGCTGACCGCCGAGGCTGGTCAGCGCGACATCGACGGCGGCGTCGAAACCAAGCTTGGACACATCCTGAACCTGAAGGGCGAGTTCCAGCTCGATCGTTTCCAACGCATCGGAAAAGTCGAAGTCGTCCTGCAAAACCTGCTGCGCCTGCATCTTGGGTCTCCGCGCTTTTTGCCTGCGTGCCGCGGATGATCCTTGGCGGCCGGGATGTCACAAATAAGGCGCGCGCAGATTGGGATTGCGTCATGCGCCGGCAAGCGACTTCCAGAAACGGGACCGGTAAAAGGAAGTTCCGTAACGGAGCCGTGTTGCGGGCGGGGTGCTGGACATCGGCCGGAATCGTGGCTCTATAAGTCGTCTGTCATGGAGGAGATGACTTATGCTTGGTTTAATGCAGCAATGGCCGCTACTCTGCCATAAGATCCTTGATCACGCTGCCATTCAGCACCCGGGTCGCGAGATCGTTTCGCGCTCGTCGGAAGGACCGATCGTCCGAACGACCTATACGGATATCCATCTGCGCGCCCGCAAGATCTCGCAGCTGCTGGAGCGGGAGGGCTTCAAGCCGGGCGACCGCATTGCCACGCTGGCCTGGAACACCGGCAATCATCTGGAAGCCTGGTATGGCATCATGGGCATGGGCGGCGTTTATCACACGCTGAACCCGCGCCTCTTTCCCGATCAGATTGCGTGGATCATGAACCACGCGGAAGACCAGGCGGTCTTTGTCGATACTGCGTTTCTGCCGCTGCTGGAAAAGATTACGCCAGCCGTACCATCCCTGAAGAAGATCGTCGTGCTGACCGACGCGGCCAATCTGCCTGATACCAGGCTGCCGAACGTCGTGGCCTATGAGGCGTGGCTCGGCGGCGCGGATGGCGATTACACCTGGTATGACTGCAACGGCGACGAGAACTCGGCTGCCGGTATGTGCTACACCTCGGGCACGACGGGCGATCCGAAGGGCGTGCTCTACAGCCACCGTTCAAACGTGCTGCACGCCATGATCGCGGCCGCGCCGGATGCGATGGGGATCTCTTCGCGCGACACGATCCTGCCCGTCGTGCCGATGTTCCACGCCAATGCCTGGGGCCTTGGCCAAAGCGCGCCGATGATTGGCGCCAAGCTGGTAATGCCGGGCGGCAAGATGGACGGCCAGTCCATCTACGAACTGCTTGATACCGAAAAGGTGACCTTCTCGGCGGCCGTACCGACGGTCTGGCTGATGCTGCTCCAGCATCTGGAGGAAACCGGCAATACGTTGCCTCACCTCAAAAAGGTGGTGATCGGCGGTTCGGCCTGTCCGCGTGTGATCGTCAAGAAGTTCCAGGACAACTACGATGTTGAGGTCGTGCATGCCTGGGGCATGACGGAAATGTCGCCGCTGGGATCGCTTTGCACTCTGAAAGCCGACTTCGCAGATCTCGATGGAGAGGCCAAACTCGACATTCAGCAAACACAGGGCTACGCGCCGTTCGGCGTCGAGATGAAGGTGACGGACGACGAAGACCAGCCGCGTCCCTGGGATGGCAAGACTTTCGGGCGGCTGAAGGTGCGCGGTCCCGCCGTGGCCAAGGCCTATTACGGCGGCGCCGGTTCCGAGCAGTTCGACGAGGATGGCTGGTTCGATACGGGAGACGTCGCGCATATCAACCCCAACGGCTACCTGCAGATTACCGACCGTGCCAAGGACGTGATCAAGTCCGGCGGCGAATGGATTTCCACTATCGATCTGGAAAACCTCGCCGTCGCGCATCCCGATGTCGCCGAAGCCGCGGTGATCGGCATTGCCCATCCGCGCTGGGACGAGCGGCCGCTTCTGGTGGTCGTGAAGAAGCCCGGCAAGGAGCCGACGCGTGACGATCTGCTGGCTTTCATGGATGGCAAGGTGGCCAAGTGGTGGCTGCCTGACGACGTAACCTTTGTTGATGAAATTCCCCACACTGCGACGGGCAAGATCCAGAAGATCACCTTGCGCGAGCGGTTTAAGGATTATCGTTTGCCGACCATCTGAGGACCTGCATGGTTGCCGTTTATCCTGAGCGACAATCCCGAGCGGCGCGCTGGTCGCGCCGCAGCGCGATCTTTGCCGTCATTCTGTTTGCCGTCGCCGGTGCGACCCACCGCTACGGGCGGATTGATTCCGAAACGTTCCTGATGACGCTCGGCGTCGTGGCGGTTCTGATCGTGCTGTCGCTCTGCGCCTTTTGTCTCGCTTTCCACCGCATGTGGACGCGGGGCGACAAGGTCGGCACCAATCTCGTCGTTGCCGGTTTCTTCCTGACCGGCGCGCTGATCCCGTTCGGCTTTCTTGCCTATCGTGGCCTCACCACGCCTATGCTGCACGACATCACGACGGATACGGAAAGCAGGCCGCTCCTGAGCCCTGTGGCCGACCCGACCCGCGTGATGAACATTCCGCGCGCCATGAGCGAACATGAAGCGGAAGAGCAGCTTGCCGCCTATCCGACGGTGATCGGCCATTCCTATACGCTGCCGCCTGAGCGCATACGCCAGCTGATCACGACGCTGGTGGAAGATCGCGGCTGGCAGATCGTGCGCCCGTTTCCCAAGCTAAGCGGACCCGCCGCGACGCTCAACGCGGTGGCCGGCTCCTTCCTGCTCGGCTTTCCGTGTGACGTCGCCATCCGCGTCGCCGATGAGGAAACGATGGCCTATGTCGATATGCGCTCGGCATCGCGCTATGGCACGCATGACTTCGGCGACAATGCTGCCCGTATCGAGAGTTTCTTCGACGATCTCGATGCGGCGGTTCTGGCCGAGGCGGCGATGCCGCAAGTCAGCCAGTAGGTGGCTCGTTCAAGCCGGACGATAATGCGCGTCGAGCGCCAGATCGGGTTCCGCCTGCAACAAACCGCGTGCAACCAGATCCTCGACATGGGCATAAACCGACAAAGCCGCGGCTCCATGCAGGCGCGGATCGGTGTCGCGGTAGATGGCGGCCACCACCGCCTGGATGGTGCGATCGCCCGCCACGAAGCGCTCCAGAATTGCCCGTTCGCGCATCTTACGATGAGCCTTGAGGCCGCGCACGAAGCGATGCGGGTTTTCTACATTCCCGCCATGTCCCGGCAGATAAAGACGGTCGTCGCGCTGCAGCAGCCGGTCGAGCGAGGCCATGAAGTCTGCCATTGACCCATCCGGTGGTGCGACAACGGTTGTTGCAAAAGCCATGACGTGATCGGCTGAAAACAGGAGGCCGGTGTCTTCCAGCGCAAAGGCTGTGTGATTGGCGCAGTGGCCCGGCGTGTAGATTGCGCGGATCGCAAACCCGTCGCCTTGCACCAGCTCGGCATCAGCTAGGGCGCGGTCTGGTGCAAAGGCGTAATCCGAGCTTTCGCCGAAAGGGTTCACCTCGCCTTCGCGCAAAGGGCGGGCAGCGCGATGTGGCCCCTGCGCCAGCACCTCGGCCCCGGTTGCAGCCTTGAGCGCGGGTGTCAGCGGAGAATGATCGCGATGCGTATGGCTGACGAAGATATGGGACACGGGCCGGCCGTCGATCGCCTGGAGCAGGGCGCTGAGATGCGCCGGATCGTCAGGACCGGGATCGATCACGGCCAGCGTGTTGGTGCCGACGATGTAGCTGTTGGTGCCGTGAAACGTGTAGGGGCTTGGATTGTTGGCGGTGACGCGGACCACGTTGGGCGCCATGGATATGGCTTCACGCGCTTTGCCTTCGAAGGCCATGTTCAGTTCCAGTGACATTCGTCGACCTAACAAGTGTTCAAAGGCGGTTGCCGCTTAGCATGGAAGCCAATATACCGAAAGCCGAGCCGGCCTTGTGCCGGAAACTGTTTCGGGGAGTGGATATGGCCACGGCATCGCTAGCAAAACCCTTCATTTCCGGCATTCTGCCGCAGAACCGCACGGCACGCTTGGCGATGCAGGTCGGCATTGCCATTGTCGGCTCGCTGTTCCTGACGCTGACCGCCAAGACCAAGGTGTTCCTGGGTCCGGTCGACCTCAATCTCGGCACGCTCGGTATCTTCCTGATCGCTGCCCTGTTCGGCAGTCGACTCGGCCTCGCCACCATTCTTCTCTACATGGCCGAAGGTGCCGCCGGCCTGCCGGTGTTCCAGTCGAGCCCGGAAAAGGGCGTTGGCCTTCTTTACATGCTGGGCACCACCGGCGGTTATCTTGCCGGTTATGTCGTTGCAGGCGCGGTTGTTGGTTGGGCTGCCGATCGCGGCTTTGATCGCAATCCCTTCAAGATCGGCGCTGCGATGGCCGTTGGTGAAATTGCCATCATGGGCCTTGGCTTCGCCTGGTTGGCGACCTTGATCGGCTCGCAGGCCGCCTACACCGCTGGCGTCGTGCCGTTCCTGCTCGGTGACGCGATCAAGATCGCACTGGCCGCTTCGGTTGTTGCAGCGGTTCGTTCGCTGCGCGCCTGAGCCGTTCAGGACTGAACTTTGTGAAAGGCGGGACTTCGGTCCCGCCTTTTCGTTTGAAACAGAGTGACGCAACAGGTGATTTGCCGAATCTGAGGCGAGGGCTCTATCAACCCCGCAGTTTTAGACTGACCTTGGGGCACGCGAACGACCATGACCAACCCGACCATTCCCTTTATCGATCTCGCTACCCAGCAAAAGCGCATCCGCGACAAGGTCGATGCTGCCGTCGCCAAGGTACTGGATCATGGCCAGTACATTCTTGGGCCGGAAGTCGCGCAGCTCGAAAAAGACATGGCCGCGTTTTCCGGCGTGAAGCACGCGATCGCCTGCTCCAACGGCACGGATGCGCTCACGCTTTGCCTGATGGCGAAGAATGTCGGCCCGGGCGACGTCGTTGTCTGCCCGAGCTTCACCTTCGCCTCGACGGCTGAAGTGGTTGCTCAGCTGAATGCAACGCCGCTTTTCGTCGATATCGACGAAGACAGCTACAACCTCGATCCGGAGAAGCTGAAGGCAGCGTTGAGCGAAGCCAAGGCTGCGGGCCACAACGTCGTCGGCGTGATTGCGGTCGATCTGTTCGGTCAGCCTGCCGATTATGATGCCATCGAGACGATCGTGCGGGATGCTGGTCTTTGGCTGCTGTGCGATGCCGCGCAAGGCTATGGCGGCGTTTACAAGGGCCGCAAGGTCGGCACGATCGGCGACTTCACGACCACCAGCTTCTTCCCGGCCAAGCCGCTCGGCTGCTATGGCGATGGCGGCGCGATCTACACCAATGACGACGACACGGCCGATCTGCTGCGCTCGCTCCTGTTCCACGGCAAGGGTTCGGACCGTTACGACAATGTCCGCATCGGCATGAACGGTCGCCTCGATACGATGCAGGCGGCGATCCTGATCGAGAAGCTGGCGATCTTCCCCGATGAAATCGTATCGCGCAACGAAGTGGCGGAGCGCTACAGCAATGGCCTGTCGAATGTCGTGAAGGTGCCGCGGATTGCCGATGGCTCGACTTCGGTCTGGGCGCAATATGTGGTGCGCGCACCTGGCAAGGACCGTCAGAAGATCCTTTCCTATCTCAGCTCGAAGGGCGTGCCGACGGCTGTATATTATCCCAAGCCGCTGCATCAACAGACCGCCTATAAGGACTTCCCGCAAGCATCCGCTGGTTTGCCGGTAAGCGAGACGGTGGCGCAGGACGTGTTTGCGCTGCCGATGCATCCTTATCTTGATGAGGAAACACAGCGCTACATCATCGAGCAGGTCACCGAGGCCGTGCGTCTCGCCTGAGTTGTGAGTTGTCGCTGAAACGCGATTGATCGTTGGGATCGCTGCGTGTATAGGCCGGCGATCCTTTTCATGGCTCGTGTTTCATCGGCCATGATGGTGGGGCGTAGCCAAGTGGTAAGGCAACGGTTTTTGGTACCGTCATTCCCTGGTTCGAATCCAGGCGCCCCAGCCACCGCCTCCCAAGCTTGTCTCAGCGCCTAAAGGGACCTCTCTTTTCGGTAGACAAGCGGACCCAAAGGTCCGACGATCGGCTTGAAGATGAAAACGCGGCCGAGAATAGGGACGCCAGGTGGAAGATCCGCTGCGCGAACGGGATTGCGCCGAGACCATGATCCAGCCCGCGCCTACGCCGTGTGATGCGGATATCGTGGCCAGCCTCGAAGCGATGGCTCTGGAAGCCGGTCGTGCCATCATGGCGATCTTCAACTGCGAGTTTGCCGTTCAAACCAAGGCCGATGCTTCGCCTGTTACGGAAGCGGATGCCCGCGCCGAGGCAATCATCCTCAAGAGCCTTCGCACGCTTTATCCGCATATCCCATGTGTCGCGGAAGAAGAAGCGTCGGCTGGCATTTGTCCGCCCGATCTCGGTCAGGCGTTCTTTCTGGTGGATCCGCTCGACGGCACGCGTGAATTCGTCAATCGAAACCCGGACTTCACCGTCAACATCGCTTTGATCCGCAACGGCATTCCCGTGCTGGGCGTGGTCTATGCGCCGGCGCGCGACGTTCTGTACAGCGCCACACCCGACGGCGCTTTTCGCATCGATACGGTGAAGCATGAGCCTCGTGAACGGCGCAGGATCGTCGTGCGAACACCGGCGACCATTTTGACGGTTGTGGCGAGCCGATCACACCGCACGGAACAAACAAACAGCTACATCCAGACCTGCGGCGCCGTTGAGCTTTTGTCGGTCGGTTCCTCGCTGAAGTTCTGCCTACTGGCCGAAGGCGCGGCCGACATCTATCCGCGCTTCGGACCGACCATGGAATGGGACACTGCGGCCGGTGACGCGATTTTGCGAGCGGCGGGCGGCACGACCTGCCGCGTGGATGGCACGCCGCTCACCTATGGCAAGCGCGGCCAGGCTGGCGATTGTGACTTCGCCAACCCGTTCTTTATCGCCGAAACAAAGGCGCGCTGATCCCGACCTTACTGGATGGCAGCCGGCATCGCGGAGGGGAACAGCATCCAGACCGCCATGGCGATCATGATGACGTTTTCGGTCAGGGACACGAAGCCGAGCGGCACCTTGCTGCCGCCGCCCACACAAGCGCATTTGATTTCGCGCTTGTCGATATAAACGGCCTTGAACACCGACCATGCCCCGATGCCGCCAATGAACAAGGCGACGGGGATGGAGATCCATTTGAGCGCGCCTGCCACCATCAGCACGCCGGCAAGCAGTTCGGCAAAAGGATAGACATAGGAATACGGCACGTAGCGGCGCGCCAGAACGTCGTAATTCAGGAACATGGTCGAGAAGCTCTCGAGATCCTGCAGCTTGAGCATGGCGAGCAGGCACATCGTCATCGCAATGAACCACTGCACCACCATCAGCGTCCAGATCGTACCGAACACCGCGTAGGTTGCGGCGAGCGCCATCAACGCGGCGACGGCAAACACGGCGAGAACCGGTTTGTAGCTCACCGCGTTCGGATCGCGCACCGTCAGGCCGAAGAAGCGGCGCAGATCGTCATGGCCGCCGATCCGCTTGCCGTCGATAAAGGTCTGCGGCGTCGTCTTGACGTTGTGCTCGGCCTTGAACGCTTCCTGTTCTTCGCGCGTGCGGATGAAATGATCGTCGACCGTGTAGCCCTGCCGCTTGAGCAGATCGACCGACTTCAACCCGAAAGGGCAGATATGGCTCGGCATCACCATCCGGTAGATGGTGGCGGTCTTGGTGTTTGAAGCGGTGCTCATGAGCGCCTTCCTTCGCTGAGATCATCTGCAGCGCAGATGGGGGTTCCCCCTACTGGAAGGTCAAGAGCTGCAGGCCGCTTTTCAGGCGGTCAGTTCTTTGCGCCAGGGCGGATTGGCGCCCGCACGCGAAACAGTCACCGCGGCTGCACGGTTTGCGAAGGTAAGGGCTTCGCGCACCTGTTCTTCGTCGAGCTTGGCGATAGCCTCTTTGGTCAGGAGCTGGTGGTCGCGCAGATAGGCAAGCACCCCCGCATTCACCGTATCGCCGGCGCCGACCGTATCCTGAACCGTCACCTGCTCGCCTTGGATCTGTACGGCATGATTGCGGGAATAGCCTGCGATACCCTTTGATCCCATGGTGATGATGACGAGGCTCGGACCCTTCTGCAGCCAGCGCTCGGCAATGTCGGCATGCTCACCGGTTTCGCCGAACCAGGCGAGATCTTCGTCGGACAGTTTAACGATGTCCGACATTTCCAGCATCCGCATCATGCGGGCGCGGTGCGCTTCGCGATCCGGAATGAAGTCCTTGCGGATGTTGGGGTCGAACATGATGACTCGTCGATCCTTCTCACGCTGCATCAATGCTTCGTAGGTCGAGCCGCAGGGCTCGGGGATCAGGCTGATGCAGGAGAAGTGCAGGGCTTCCACATCCGACGAGAAGTTCGGCATGTCGTCCAGCGTCAGCATCCGGCCAGCCGTGTTCTCGTCGTAGAACATATAGCTGGCATGGCCATCCTTCAGGCGTACGAAGGCCATCGTGGTCGGACGGTCGGACAGATGGATGTAGCGCGGATCGACATGGCTGGCCGCCAGAGATTCCTGCAGCTGCTGGCCGAAGAAGTCGTTGGAAATGCCGGTGAAGAAGCCGGTCGGAACATCGAGCCGGCCAAGCGCAATGGCGGTGTTGAAGACCGCGCCGCCGACATAAGGCACGTAACCGTCTTCGCCCTCGGTGGACTTGCGCGGCAACATGTCGATCAAGGCTTCGCCGCAGCAAACGATCATCGTCCGGTCTCCCAATCATGCCGCACCGACGCGGCATTCGACGTTTCATGATGATCCGCATTTAGCGGAGCTTGATGCGCTCGGCCAGAGGCGTCGCCCTTGCAATACCGTTGCCAAACAGGTCGAATAGCTGGAATTTCGAACCTTTGGCTTCAGGTTGCGTTCACGCGCCGGGGCTATTTTCACGATTTGGGAGGCATGACGTTTGTCGGAGGAGCGGCAAACGCAAACGGGAAAAGGCGATGAGCGGACAGATACTTCCAAAGAAGCACCACCCGATCGCGCCGCAGGCGGCGCCGGGCACACTCGCAGACGAGATTCTCAAGGCGCTGATGTTTCGCGTCGGCAAGAATGCCAGTGTGGCGACCCGTCATGACTGGCTGGATGCTTCCATCAAGGTCGTGCGGGATCGCATCATCGCGCGCTGGATCGACACCACGGAACAAACCTACCGCGAGGGTGGAAAGCGCGTTTATTATCTGTCCTTGGAGTTTCTGATCGGCCGCCTGATGCGCGATGCCTTCTCCAACATGGGCATGTTGGAAGAAATGCGCGAGGCGCTGGCTTCGCTCAATGTCGATTTGGACGTCATCGCTGAACTGGAACCGGATGCAGCGCTCGGCAATGGCGGTCTCGGCCGATTGGCCGCGTGTTTCATGGAATCCATGGCGACGGTCGATGTGCCGGCGCATGGCTATGGCATTCGCTATGTGCACGGGCTTTTCCGCCAGGAAATCCATGACGGAAATCAGGTCGAGCTGCCGGAAACCTGGCTCGAACATGGCAATCCCTGGAATTTCGAGCGCCGCGAGCGCTCAATCGAAATCGGCTTCGGCGGGGCGGTAGAAGCGCTTACAGATGAGCTTGGCCGCCCGGCTGGTCATGTCTGGCGCCCGCAGGAACGCGTTCTGGCAACGGCCTATGACACTCCTGTGGTGGGTTGGCGCGGCAAGCGCGTCAACACGCTCCGACTGTGGTCGGCGATCCCGATCGATCCGATCCTGCTAGATACCTTCAATGCCGGCGACCACATCGGCGCGCTGAAGGAAAGCAACAAGGCGGAGGCGCTGACGCGCGTGCTGTATCCCGCCGACTCGCATCTTGCCGGCCAGGAACTGCGGCTGCGCCAGGAATACTTCTTTTCCGCCGCATCCCTGCAGGACATCGTCGACCGGCATCTCGGCGAATACGACGATCTGACGTCCTTGCCGGACAAGGCTGCCATCCATCTGAACGACACGCATCCAGCCGTTGCCGTGGCCGAACTGATGCGGCTGCTCCTGGATAATCATGGCTTCGCGTTCGAAGACGCTTGGGACATCACGCGCCGGACCTTCGGCTACACGAACCACACATTGCTGCCGGAAGCGCTGGAAAGCTGGCCGATCCATGTGTTCGAGCAACTGCTGCCGCGTCACATGCAGATCGTTTACGCGATCAATGCCGAGCTGCTGCGTGAAGCGCGCGACAAGGGCTTGGACGACAACCAGATCCGCAACATCTCCCTGATCGGCGAAGATGGCGAACGCCGCGTGCGAATGGGCAATCTGGCCTTCGCGGGATCGCATTCGATCAATGGTGTGTCGGCGCTTCACACCAACCTGATGAAGCAGACGGTGTTTTCCGACTTCCATCAGCTTTACCCCTCGCGCATCAACAACAAGACCAACGGCATCACGCAGCGCCGCTGGCTGTTCCAGTGCAATCCAGGTCTCACCGATCTCATCCGCGAAACGATCGGCGATCGCTTCATGGATGACATCGGGGCTTTGAGTGAACTGGATAAATTTGCGGACGACGCGTCGTTCCGCGAGAAGTTCGCGGCCGTGAAGCAGGCGAACAAGGAGCGGCTTGTGCGCGTCGTCAGCGAGCGCATGGGGCTCAGCCTCGATCCAACCGCGCTGTTCGACATTCAGGTCAAGCGCATCCACGAATACAAGCGCCAGCTCCTCAACATCATCGAGGCAGTGGCGCTTTACGACCAGATCCGTTCGCATCCCGAACGCGACTGGGTGCCCCGCGTCAAGTTCTTCGGCGGCAAGGCGGCGCCGAGCTATTTCAACGCCAAGAAGATCATCAAGCTTGCCAATGATGTGGGACGCGTCATCAACAACGATCCGGCGGTACGCGGGCTGCTCAAGATCGTGTTCATACCGAACTACAATGTCAGCTTGGCCGAGGTCATGATGCCGGCGGCAGATCTGTCGGAACAGATTTCTACGGCCGGCATGGAAGCGTCCGGCACGGGCAACATGAAGTTCGCGCTGAACGGTGCCTTGACCATCGGCACGCTCGATGGCGCCAATGTCGAGATGAAGGAGCATGTCGGCGACGACAACATCATCATCTTCGGCCTGACGGCGGCCGAGGTGAAGGAGGCCAAAGCCAATGGCTACAATCCGCGCGAGATCATCGAGAGCTCGCCGGAACTGTCGCAGGCTTTGTCAGCCATTCTGTCGGGCGTGTTCTCTCATGACGAGCCGGAGCGCTATCGCGGCCTTATCGGCGGGCTCTACGAGCACGACACGTTCATGTGCGCCGCTGACTTCGATTCTTATGCCGATGCTCAAAGGTGCGTGGATGATCTGTGGCGCGACAGCGACGACTGGTATCGCCGCGCCATCCACAACACTGCGCGCATGGGCTGGTTCTCTTCCGATCGCACGATCCGGCAATATGCCGACGAGATCTGGAACGTTGCGGCCTGATCCGAGAACCTGACGCAACGGGAAGGGGCTGGTGCATGCACTGGCCCCTTTTGTCATAGGCGTATTCCACAAAATAAAGCATAAAGGATCGCGACTTTCGCCATTCCCCCTCTAGCTACAATGGTGCAATTTGCACTGAGAATGACAATCGAGACTGGACGTGCAGGCGGGAGGAAAGATGGGCAGGAATCGTGAGCAGCCTTTGGCGCGCGACGCCATGGCTTATGTGCTTGCCGGAGGGCGCGGAAGCCGGCTGAAGGAACTGACGGATCGTCGCGCAAAGCCGGCCGTTTATTTCGGCGGCAAATCGCGCATCATCGATTTTGCGCTTTCGAATGCGCTGAATTCCGGCATCCGCCGCATCGGCGTGGCAACGCAGTACAAGGCGCATTCGCTGATCCGCCACCTGCAGCAGGGCTGGAACTTCCTTCATCCCGAGCGCAACGAAAGCTTCGACATCCTGCCGGCCAGCCAGCGCGTTTCCGAACACCAGTGGTATGAGGGCACGGCCGACGCCGTGTTCCAGAACATCGACATCATCGAGGATTACCATCCCGAATTCATGGTGGTCCTGGCCGGTGATCACGTTTACAAGATGGACTACGAGCTGATGCTGCGTCAGCACGTCGACCAGAACGCCGATGTGACCGTCGGCTGCCTGGAAGTGCCGCGCATGGAAGCCACCGGCTTCGGCGTGATGCATGTGGATGGCGAGGATCGCATCTCGGCCTTCGTGGAAAAGCCTGCCGATCCCCCGGCCATGCCGGACAAGCCCGACATGGCGCTGGCCTCGATGGGCATCTATGTGTTCCGCACCAAGTTCTTGTTCGACCAGCTGCGCCGGGATGCTGCGACCGCCGGTTCCAGTCGAGATTTCGGCAAGGACATCATTCCCTACATCGTCAGCCACGGCAAAGCCGTCGCGCATCGTTTCTCCACCTCCTGCGTGAAGTCGCGCTTTGAGGACAAGGCCTATTGGCGCGATGTCGGCACGATCGACGCTTATTGGGAAGCCAATATCGACCTGACCGATGTTGTGCCGGAGCTCGACCTTTACGATCGCGAATGGCCGATCTGGACCTATGCCGAAGTGCGGCCGCCGGCGAAGTTCGTGCATGACGAGGAGGGCCGACGCGGATCGGCTGTTTCGTCTCTGGTGTCGGGCGATTGCATCGTGTCCGGCGCTTCCTTGCGCCGCAGCCTTTTGTTCACTGGCGTACGGGTGAATTCGTTTTCATCGCTGGAAGAAGCGGTGGTGATGCCGGACTGCATCGTGAGCCGCAATGTGAATCTGCGCAAAGTGGTTCTGGATCGTGGCGTCGAAGTGCCGGAAGGTTTGACGGTCGGCTTCGATCCCGCTTTGGATGCGCGCCGCTTCAGGCGGTCCGAAGGTGGGGTCTGCCTCATCACCCAGGAAATGATCGACAGGCTCCCATACAGCTGATGCAAGTTCTCGCAGTCGCGTCCGAAATCTACCCGCTCGTCAAAACCGGCGGTCTGGCCGACGTGGCCGGTGCCTTGCCGCTGGCGCTCGATCGCCATGGTGTCGGCACCACCACGCTTGTTCCCGGCTACCCGCAAGTCATGGCACGCGTTCATGCATCGGGCACGGCGCGCAGCGTCTTTGCATGGGGCGAGTTCTACGGCGGCTGGGCTGAGATCATCCAGGCGCAAGTGGCCGGTCTCAAGCTGTTCGTGCTGAACGCGCCGCATCTGTTTGAGCGTGACGGCGGCATCTACGGCAATGGCGCAGTGGATTGGAGCGACAACTGGCGTCGTTTCGCAGCCCTGTCACGCGCTGGCGCCGATATCGCAGGCGGCCTTCTGGCCGATTACCGGCCCGACCTCGTTCATGTTCACGACTGGCAGGCGGCGCTGACGCTCGCTTACATGCGCTATGGTGCAGCGGTTGCAACGCCGAGCGTCATCACCATTCATAACCTGGCTTTCCAAGGTCAGTATGACGCCAGCATCTTTGCCGAGCTTGGCCTGCCCGACGAAGCCATGTCGATCCACGGCGTGGAATATTACGGCGGGGTGGGCTTCCTAAAGGCCGGCCTTCAGTCCGCATGGGCGATCACCACCGTAAGCCCCAGCTATGCGCAGGAGATCCGCTTGCCGGAATTTGGCATGGGGCTGGAAGGGCTTCTGAACAGCCGGTCAGCGTCGCTGATCGGCATCGTCAACGGCATCGACGTCGACCAATGGGATCCGCAAACCGATCCGCATCTGCCGGTGCATTACTCGGCGGACGATCTCGATGACCGGCGCTCGAACCGCCACCATGTGGAAGAGCGCTTCGGCCTTGATCGTGACGACAGCCTGCTTCTGTGCCTCGTAAGCCGCCTGACCTGGCAAAAGGGCATCGACGTTCTGGTTGACTGTCTGGACGACATCGTCGCCATGGGCGCCAAGGTTGCCCTTCTGGGTAACGGCGACGCCGGCTTCGAGGGCGAAATCCATGCCGCAGCCGGTCGCCATCCCGGCCGCATCGGTGTGGTGACCGGCTATGACGAAGCACTGTCGCATCAGCTGACGGCCGGCGCCGACGCCATCCTCGTGCCGTCTCGCTTCGAGCCTTGCGGCCTGACGCAGCTGCACGGACTGCGCTATGGCTGCGTGCCGATCGTGACGCGCACGGGCGGCCTGGCCGATACGATCATCGACGCCAACGAGGCTGCGCTCACTGCAAAGGTCGCGACCGGCTTCCAGTTCGAGCCGCTGGCCAAACAGCCTTTCCTGAACGCCATCCGGCGTGCCCTTAACGTGCATCGCGAACCTGACGCTTGGCGGCAGATGCAAACGCAGGCGATGAAGTCGGATGTCTCTTGGGACCACAGCGCCGAGTGCTATATCGACGTTTATCGCTCGCTTCTTCGGGGAACACACCTATGAAAACCGTTTCCACCACGCCGTTCCAGGACCAGAAGCCGGGAACATCCGGCCTGCGCAAGAAGGTGCCGGTTTTCCAGCAGCAGAACTATGTCGAGAACTTCATTCAGTCAGTGTTCGACAGTCTGGAGGGCTTCGAAGGCCAGACGCTGGTGATCGGCGGCGACGGTCGCTTCTTCAATCGCGAGGTCATCCAGATCGCGATCAAGATGGCGTCGGCCAATGGCTTTGGTCGCGTGCTGGTGGGGCAGGGCGGCATCCTGTCGACACCGGCTGCGTCCAACGTCATCCGCAAGAACAAGGCGTTCGGCGGTTTGATCCTGTCGGCCAGCCACAATCCCGGCGGACCGAACGAGGACTTCGGCATCAAGTACAATACCGGCAATGGCGGCCCGGCACCGGAGAAGGTGACGGAAGCGATCTATGCCCGCACCAAGGTGATCGAGACCTACACGATCTGCGAAACGCCGGACGTCGATCTCGATAAGATCGGCCGCGTTGAGGTCGGCAGCATGGATGTCGAGGTCATCGATTCCGTGGCCGATTATGCGGCTCTCATGGAGGAGTTGTTCGACTTCGCGGCCATCAAGGCAATGATCGCCGGCGGCTTTCGCCTGGCGTTCGACGCGATGCATGCGGTCACCGGCCCTTACGCCAAGGAGATCCTGGAGCGTCGGCTGGGTGCTGCGGAAGGCAGCGTGAAGAACTTCGTGCCGCTGGAAGACTTCGGTGGCCACCATCCCGATCCGAATCTGGTGCATGCCAAGGAACTCTACGACCTGATGATGTCGGATGACGCGCCGGACTTCGGTGCGGCATCCGATGGTGACGGTGATCGCAACCTGATCATCGGTAAGGGTATCTTCGTTACGCCGTCCGACTCGCTGGCCATGCTCGCCGCCAACGCACATCTGGCGCCAGCCTATGCCGGTGGCCTGAAGGGCATCGCCCGCTCCATGCCGACCAGCCGCGCTGCCGACCGCGTGGCCGAGAAGCTTGGCATCAAGGCTTACGAGACGCCGACCGGCTGGAAGTTCTTCGGCAATCTGCTCGATGCCGGTCTTGTCACGATCTGCGGCGAGGAAAGCGCTGGCACGGGCTCAGACCATGTGCGCGAAAAGGACGGTCTCTGGGCCGTTCTGCTGTGGCTGAACATTCTGGCTGTGCGCCGCGAAAGTGTGAAGGCAATCGCTGAAGCGCATTGGACGGAATACGGCCGCAACTTCTATGCGCGGCATGATTACGAGGATGTCGACACGCAAGCCGCCAACGGTCTCGTTGCCGAACTGCGCGAAAAGCTCGATCGCCTCGCCGGTACGAGCGTGCAGGGCATGACGATCGCGGCCGCGGACGACTTCTCTTATCTCGATCCGGTCGACGGTTCGACCAGCGCCAATCAGGGCATCCGCATCCTGTTCGAGGGCGGTTCGCGTATCGTGTATCGCCTGTCAGGCACCGGTACATCCGGCGCGACGCTGCGCGTTTATATCGAGCGCTTCGAACCCGATGCCGCGAAGCACGACGTACCAACCCCGGACGCGCTGGCCGACCTTATCACAGCCGCAGATGAGATCGCCGGCATTCGCGCCATGACGGGCCGCAACGAGCCGAGCGTGATCACATGATCCCACTGCGTCCGCGCGCATGAAGCTCGGCGCCGTTCCAGACAAACATGGAACGCGCTTCGCCGTTTGGTCCGGCGCGGCCGAGCGCATTTGGGTGTCATTGTTCGATGAAAGCGGCGAGCGTGAAGTTGCGCGACACGCGTTGTCGCGCGGGGAAGATGGCGTGTTCGCACTGCATCTTCCCGGTGTCGGCAACGGCGCGCGCTACGGCTTCCGCGCAGATGGTCTGTATGATCCTGCCGCCGGCTTGTGGTTCGACCCAGCCAAGCTGCTGACCGATCCTTACGCCCTGACGATCGACCGTACCTACCGCTACGATCCGCGTCTCGGTGCTCGCCGCGAGGAGGCGATCGATACCGCGAGCCTGTTGCCAAAGAGCATCGTCACAGAGCTTCCGTCTCCATGCGAGCCACACCCGCCGGTCTTCAAGCCAGGTGGGTTGATCTATGAGCTGAACGTCCGCGGCTTCACGATGCAGCATCCGGACGTGCCATCGGCCAAACGCGGCACGATTGCCGCTTTGGCCGAGTCCGTCGTCATCGAGCACCTCGTAAAGCTGGGCGTTTCCGCTGTTGAGCTTATGCCTGTTCACGCCTGGATCGACGAACGGCATCTGCCGCCGCTCGGGCTGAGCAATGCCTGGGGTTACAATCCCGTGTCCTATTTCGCGCTCGATCCGCGTCTCGCGCCCGGTGGATTGACCGAGTTGCGGGACACAGTCGCGGCGTTGAGAGAAGCCGGCATCGGCACCATCCTCGATGTCGTCTTCAACCATACGGGCGAAAGCGACGAGCAAGGGCCGACGCTGTCGCTGCGTGGCCTCGACGCGCGAACCTATTTCCGCCACGGGCCAGATGGCCGGCTGGTAAATGATACCGGCACCGGCAATACGCTCGCCTGCGACCAGCCGGTCGTACAACAGCTTGTTCTGGATGCGCTGCGCCACTTCGTTCTGTATGCGGGCGTCGACGGCTATCGCTTCGATCTCGCGCCGATCCTAGGCCGTAACGCGCATGGTTTCTCGCCAAAAGCCGCCCTGCTGGAGACGATGCGACAAGACCCGGTTCTGGCGGATCGGGTGCTGATCGCCGAACCGTGGGACATCGGCCCGGAAGGTTATCAGCTCGGTCGGTTCGCGGCACCATTCCTCGAATGGAACGACCGCTATCGCGACGATGTCAGACGGTTCTGGCGCGGCGACGGGTCTCTGGCCGATCTGGCTACGCGATTATCCGGTTCCTCTGACATCTTCGCCCGTGCCGATCGGCCGAACACGCGCACGATCAACTTCATCGCCGCGCATGACGGTATGACGCTGGCCGATCTCACCGCCTACACGCACAAGCACAATGCCGCCAATGGCGAAGATAATCGTGACGGGCACAACGACAATCTGTCGTGGAACCACGGTGTCGAAGGTCAAAGCGACGATCCCGCAATCCAGAACGTACGGCGCTGCGACCTCAAGGCACTGCTAGGCACACTCTTCGCCTCGATCGGCACGATCATGCTGACCGCTGGCGACGAGTTTGGCCGCACCCAGCGTGGCAACAACAACGCCTATGCTCAGGACAACGAAATCAGCTGGCTCGACTGGTCCCATGCCGATGCCGAACTGCTCGCGCATGCGCGAAATCTAACGCGCTTCCGCCGCTTGTTCATCGAGCCCGATGCCGCTGCGTTTCTGAACGATGCCGATGCCAATTGGCAGCGCCCCGATGGCGAGGCTTTTACCGAAGCCGACTGGCACGACGAGCAGAACCGACAGCTCGCTTTGATCCGTCGAACCGACGCTGGACGCATCGCCATCCTGATCAACGGTGCCGACCAACCCTGCGCCTTTGCTCTTCCGGCTCATGGGGAATTGGTCTGGCGGGCCGTCGATGGCACGAAAACCGAGGACGGCCGCATGACCTGCCCCGCCCGAAGCGTGGTGCTTGCTGCTCAAATTGGAGCATCCGAAACGCCTTACTGAACAAGCACAGGTTGACTGCAGTTCACGCCGTTGATCCACACATCCACCGAACCGAGCTTTACGCCGAGCGAGGCGAGGATCGTATCGAGCAAGGTGTCGAGGGACTTCACGGCATTGGCGAGAGTCGGTCTAACAACCGCGCTAACATCAACCCCGGCCTTAAACGGCTTGAGTTCTACGTTCAGGGCGAGGTTTTTGAGAAGACTTGCCGTCAATGTATCTGCGGCGTTTTGGGTCGACGCGGTCTTTATGGTGTGACCCTCGATGGCCAACGCGTTGAAGGTCAGCGGTGTATCGCGAACATTGCTGATCGCCGCGGTGACCCCCGAACCTTTCCCCGCGGTCACCTTCAAACTGACAAGATCGCCCAGAATGCCGGTGGTGCCGACGGTGACAAGCGTTGCGTCATTCAGCGTTGGCAGGTGCGTGAAGTCTTTGATCTCAGACGGGGTTCGCACATCGGCGATATACATCTGTGCAACTGCCGGACGCGCCGCAATCGATACGGACGCTGTAGTTACATCATTGTTGCGGCAGGACACGGCCGTCAATTCACCACGGGCACTGCCGATATCAAGCAGCAGCGGGACGGTGATCTCGGTCGTTGGAAGCGGCAGCAGGGGTATGTTTGGAAGAAGACCTACAGTGGCAACGATCCGCACACGCGTCTGTGCCGTATAAACGAATGCGCCGACTTTGCTCATGGTCAGATACGCAGAACTCTGCGGCGGCTCGCCGATGGCAATATCTGCAGTGACCTTCGATAAGCCCAGGATATCCAGCCCCGTATTCACCGCTACCTGGTTCTTGCCGTTGCTGAGTGCGGCCGCAGCATTGATGAGACTCAGGAGACGCACCTCCGGTGCTTTGTAAGCGCCAGGATGCACCGGTCGTGTGCCGATCTTGTTCGAAGCTGCCTTGTCCAGACTGATCAGCTTGCTGAGCGGCAGGGCAGGCGTTTTCGCAGGCAGCGCAGTGGCAATCGCAGAAAGCGCGGTCTTTGCATCGGCACTGAGCCCCGGAACCTTCGCAGCCGCCTTGAGGATCGTCCCGACCGACGCCGAACTGTCCAGAACCTGCTGATAGGTGCCTGCCGTCAGCTTCAGGTCACCGGCCAGGGCATCCATGAACGAGAAAGCATCGATCTCGGTGTTCAGCAGCGTACGATAGCCGTTGAAATCGAGCTTGAGGCTGGTTCCCAGCAGAGCGCCCAACACGCTGTTGATGACCGGGCTGGCGGTGCTATCCACATCCGCCAGTCGCGAGCCGATCGAGAAACTCGCTTCCGGCTCGATCAAGGCAACAGCGCTCGTGCCGATCACCGTATCGTTCAGCACCGGTGTCGGGAAATAAATCTCGCCTTCCTTATGCGCGGAAACGCGCACGGCATTGATCGCGACCGTGCCTGGCGAAAACCGTTGCTCCAGGGGCTTGGACGCAAGAAGATCGTAGTGTCCCGGCTCCACCTTCAGCGTGTCGACCGCCCCGACGCTCGAGGTCGCGAGGCTCATGCCGGTGATACCATTGTCGGCAAAGGTCATCATCGCGGCTTCACCAGACTTCGCCAGATGCGCCGCCGCCGTTATGGCCGCAAGATCGGTAACCGCCTGCTGGTTGCGCTTTTGCAGGAACAGGGTGCCCGCATTGAGGGTCAGCCCCACACCTAGGAGAAGAACGGGAAAGACGATCGCCGTCAGTGTGGAAAAATTGCCGTCTTGATTGCGCTTGAAGGCGCCCAGCCGCGACATGGCTCACAGGCCCCCAATCCGCACGACGGATTGCCGCACGATCGCCGTTTGCGGCAAAGGCAGGTCGCTCGCCAGCTGCCAGATCGGCAGGTCGGCGGCATCGTAAGTGAGTGTCACGACAAAATATTCGTCGCCGGCAGTCGCTTGGCTCACGGCGACGGATAACTTGTTCGGCTCCACGAAGGCGTAGCCTTGCGAATGACCCGACACGAAGTCGGTAACGAGCTTCTGGCGCTCCGCATTGTCAATCCCGCCCACGGCGATGCGGGCAGCATCGGCGGCTATCTGCTGAACGGAATGGGCCGCGGCAATATAAATGCCGTAGGCCAGCAAACCCATCAGCAGAAGGATGTAGAGGGGAGAGAGCAAGGCGAATTCAACCGCTGCAGTGCCATTCCTGCATTCGAAGAAATTGCCGAACCAGATCCGCAACTTTCCCTTCATGAAACCACATACACGCAGAGTTACTTTTGGGCTCATACAATCAGAAGATGTTTCCCGGGAATTAAGTATGCGATAATGAAATCGATGGTTGTTTTCTGGTCGAAAGAAATCCCAGAAGTGACCGCCTGGCCTCCACACAAAATGCAATGAAGCCCGCTTGCGAAGAGCGAACGGCAAAGTTATAAGCCCGCCACTGGTCACGGAGTGTAGCGCAGCCTGGTAGCGCACCTCGTTCGGGACGAGGGGGTCGGAGGTTCGAATCCTCTCACTCCGACCAGTTTGCTCAAGGGATCGAGCGGATGAACCAGCATCCGCAAAGACGATCTCAGAGCCTTCCCCCGCGTTTCAGCTGTTGCCTTCCCGCCACGCCGCTCGCCACGTAAGCAAGGGGCAGGGAACCGCTTGAGTTTACCTCCGTTAATCATCCACTCAACCAAGTGAATGATAACACCATGCGCCTATTTCTGATTTGGGGAGGCTTGTTCGCCTCTATCGTCCTGGTTTTCATTGCCGGTGGCAGCACGTCGATGTTCGACGACAAAGGCATCGTAGCCTCTGCCGACGCGGCAACCGAATAAACCGTCGCCGTTCAACGGGAACGAGGTCTTGCCCTTGCCTCGTTTTTCTGGCGGATAAGCGTGACGAGGGCGGGATCGAATCGCTTTGCCCGAACGAAACGCCGGGCCTCTGGTCGGCCGCGACGGAGACAAGGCAATGAGCGATTACGACAGGCACCGGGATGGTCCGCCCAATCTGCTGGGCTGGTTGCTGACCCTTGTACTGTTCGGGCTGATCATCGTCGTTCTGCTGGGCTACTTCCTTTAATCCTGCGCCCATATTTCAAAAGATCCTCCATTAAAAATGGAGCTATTGTCCTGCTTGATCGTTGAAGCTCGAAATCTCTAGAAGATGGTGGGCACGGTGATCTACAAGACAACGCTGAAACTAGCTACGATCCTTGCAATCATGCCAATGGCGGCATCCTTTGCCTATGCGGCGCCCATCGAGCCTGATGCCATTGCCAATGCCACTTTCCAGAGCTGGCAGCAGAGCAAGGAAAGCAAATCCGGTGATGAAACGAAGAAGGACGGCGAGCAACCTGTTCTCGAGATCGATCAGCAGTCCGGCGATGTCGAGGCGGCCGACACTGGAGAAGCAAAGCCGGACGCTGCGAAGATAGCAGTCCCAGGCCAGCCTGATGCCGTTGTGGAAACCCCCGAACAATCCACCGATGTGCCCGACGAGGCTGCTGCCCAGGTGTCTGCCAATCCAGAAGCCGAGGAGCAGTTGGATGAGGCCGAAAGAAAGGCCGCGAACGACGAAGGCGACGACAAGCCCGCCGCAAACGAGGCCGAAGCCGAAGCTGATCCGTTTCTGATCCGCGTTCAGGTGCTGCTTGATCGCGCCTATACGTCGCCCGGGGAGATCGATGGCATGCTGGGCGGGAACACCCGCAAGGCCGTTGCCGCATATCGCGCTGTGAACGGCCTGCCTGCCGGTGACGAGCTGGATGAGCAGCTTTGGGAAAGCCTTTCCCAGGATACCAAAAGCCCGATCCAGACCTATGAGCTGACGGCGGAAGACATCGAGGGACCTTATTTCCCCGACCTGCCGGATGACTATGCCGAATTGGCCGAGCTGGACCAGATCGGCTACCACAATGTCACCGAAATGCTGGCCGAGCGTTTCCATATGGATGAGGATCTCCTCAAGGCGCTCAATCCGGATGCGGATTTTGAAAAGGCTGGCACCGAGATCACCGTTGTAGCCCCGGGTGGCGCTCCGGAAGGGGAAGTCACGCGGATCCTCGTCGACAAGGCCAAAGGCGAATTGCGTGCCTATGCCGGCGATGCCGAAGAGCCGGTGTTCGTGGCGCCAGCCTCGATCGGCTCGGATGACACACCATCGCCGTCGGGCAATGTAGAAGTCGTCGCCGTTGTGAAGGACCCGACCTACACCTACAATCCTGAGGTCAACTTCAAGCAGGGCGACAACAAAGAGAAGATGGAGCTGCCAGCTGGTCCCAATGGTCCTGTCGGCAACGTCTGGATCGATCTGTCGAAGCCGACCTATGGCATTCATGGTACGGCCTTGCCGAACCTCGTCAGCAAAAGCGAAAGCCATGGCTGCGTCCGCTTGACCAACTGGGATGTCGGTCGTTTGGCCGAACTGGTGAAGGCGAAAGACACCAAGGTCGAGTTCGTCGACTAACCCATTGAGGACCTGCTTTCTTGTTGTACTCCTGACGGGCTGAGGCATACTCGGCCCGTCAGTCTTTGGGAGGAACGACAATGACGACGAGCCCAGAACTTCTTTCCGCCATCAACCAATATGTCGATGACGCCGCGGCCCATGGGGAGGTCATGATCCCGGTGAAGCAAGTGGCCACCGAACTTGCAGGCCGCTTCGATGAAAAGCCGGTCGATAAGATCGAGGAGAAAATCCGCGACCGCATCCGGGCGAAGGATCTTTATCCCACCGACTGAGCGACCATGACGCTCAAGCGGAAAAGCATTTCTTCGTTCTGCCTTTTCTTAGGCGGACATTCTATCGGAGGAGAGGAGTGCGCGAGCAGCTTACCTCCTCTCCAGGAGATGGGGAGGCTAGGGTGAAGCACGTTTCAGCTTCAGGACCCGCCTCATGCGTCTTCTCTTTCTCGGCGCCGCTCTTGCCGCGCTTCTCTCCGGACCGGCTTCCGCGCAGTCGCCCGACAAGATCCTCAATGCGTCCTACGACATTTCGCGCGAGCTCTTCGCGAGGATCAACGAGGCCTATGTCGCGAAAAACCCCGGCAAGTCCATTGACCAGTCACATGCCGGCTCATCCAAGCAGGCGCGTGCGATCCTGGAAGGGCTCGAAGCCGATGTCGTGACCTTCAATCAGGTGACGGATATTGATGCGCTGGTGAAGGGTGGCGCGGTATCCGACGATTGGCAGAGTGAGTTCGCCAACAATGCCTCGCCCTACTACTCCTTGCCGGCCTTCCTTGTGCGCGAAGGCAATCCGAAGGGCATCAAGAACTGGGACGATCTTGTTCGTGACGACGTGAAGGTCGTGTTCCCGAACCCGAAGACCTCCGGCAACGCGCGCTACACCTATCTCGCCGCAACCGCTTTCGCGAAAGAGAAGTTTGGCGACGACGAGGAGCAGGTCAAAGCCTTCGTCAAGAAGCTGTTCGACAATGTACCGGTGTTCGACACGGGCGGTCGCGCTGCCACCACGACCTTTGTTGAACGCAATATCGGCGATGTGCTGATCACCTTCGAGACCGAAACCCGCGGCATTGCCAAGGAGTTCGGCGATGACAAATTCGACATCGTCGTGCCGGAAATGAGTGTGCTTGCGGAGTTCCCCGTGGCGATCGTTGACCGCGTCGTCGACAAGCGCGGCTCGCGCGATTTCGCCAAATCCTATCTCGACTTCCTGTATTCGCCGGAAGGCCAGACCATCATCGCCGAAAACGGCAACCGCGTGCATGACGAGGCAACTGCCGCCAAGTTCAAGGACCAGTTCCCGCAGGTGCGCTTGGTCACGGTCGAGGATGTCTTCGGCGGTTGGGCCAAGGTGCAGGAAGAGCACTTCGCTTCCGGCGCTTTGCTGGATGAAATCTACGGAAGCCGCTGATCGAACGTCGCCTGGAGGCCGGCGTGCCACGCATGCCGGCTCTTGCTTTGTTCAAAGGATGATTATTTGAAGCGCCGTGTTCTGCCGGGCCTGCCTTTGACGCTCGGAATAACCCTTCTCTACGTCGGGTTGATCGTGGTCCTGCCGCTTGGCGCCTTGATCTACAAGGCGGGCACGCTGGGTTTTGCGGATTACTGGCGCATCGTCTCGTCCGAAAGAGCGGTGGCCAGCTACCGGGTCACGGCAGGTTCGGCGGCGGTCGCTACGGTCTTCAACCTTGTCTTCGGTCTGGCACTGGCCTGGGTTCTCGTGCGCTATCGCTTTCCCGGCAAGCGGTTGGTGGATGCGATCGTGGATCTGCCTTTCGCCCTGCCGACGGCGGTTGCCGGCATTGCGCTGACCACCTTGTTTGCCGCCAATGGCTGGTTCGGCGCCCCACTGGCCGCTATCGGCATTTCCGTTGCCTACACCCCGCTCGGCATCATGGTTGCCATGGCTTTCACCAGCCTTCCTTTCATTGTGCGAACCGTGCAGCCGGTTCTGGAAGACCTTGATCCGGCGCTGGAAGAAGCCGCGCAATCGCTTGGTGGTTCGGACTGGACCATCTTCCGGAAGGTGATCCTGCCGCTGCTCGCACCAGCGCTGATGGCAGGCGTATCGCTGTCTTTCGCCCGTAGCCTGGGCGAGTTCGGCGCGATCATCTTCATTGCCGGCAATCAGCCGATGCAGACGGAAATCACGGCACTGCTGACCTTCATCCGGTTGGAAGAATACGATTATCAGGCAGCGGCTGCCGTCGCCTCCGTGTTGCTTCTGACAGCCTTCGTCATGCTCGCGGTCACCAACCTCCTGCAAGCACGAGCTTTGCGCTATACGCAAAGGTCGTGAGATGAGCCTCCATCAAGCCAAGCCGCCACGTGTTGGCGACAGTCCAGCCGTTCGCCGCACGCTGATCGCGCTCGTTCTTCTTGTTGGTGCGGTGCTGGTTCTGGCGCCGCTGATCGTCATCTTCGTGCAGGCTTTTTCCCTTGGAATCCAAGCCTTTACTGCCGCCATCGGTGAGCCAGACACGCTGCATGCGATCTTGCTGACGGTGATCACGGCGCTCATCGCGGTGCCGATCAACACCGCCTTCGGCGTTGCCGCCGCATGGGCGGTGACCAAGTTCGATTTTCCCGGCAAGCGGCTCCTGATCGTCGTGATCGAAATCCCGTTCTCGATCTCCCCGATCGTGGCCGGTGTGGCCTATCTCTTCGTTTATGGTCTGCAGGGATTGCTTGGTCCGGCTCTGCAAGCCGCTGATATCAAGATCCTTTTCGCACTTCCGGGCATTGTGCTCGCATCCATGTTCGTGACGGCACCCTTCGTAGCGCGCGAGCTGATCCCGTTGATGCAGGCGCAGGGGCGCGATCTGGAGGAAGCTGCGACATCGCTGGGCGCTTCGGGCTGGCGGACGTTCTGGTCGGTGACCTTGCCGAATGTGCGATGGGCGCTGCTTTACGGGGTGGTTCTGTGCAATGCGCGCGTGATGGGCGAGTTCGGCGCGGTATCGGTGGTGTCCGGCAATATTCGCGGACAAACCAATACGTTACCCCTGCATATTGAACTGCTTTACCACGATTATCAGACCGCCGGCGCCTTTGCGGCGGCTTCGATCCTGACCGTTCTGGCGGTTGTTACCATCATCGCCAAGGTTGCGCTGGAAAGGCGCGGCGCCGGGCGGCGCAGTCGCGTCAGCATTGCCGCGCCGAGCATGATTGCCGAGGAACCAACATCATGAAAATCCGCCTCGATCAGGTCGTGAAGAGCTTCGACACGTTTCGTGCCGTGCATGGCGTTTCCCTGGAAGTGGCGAGCGGGGAACTGGTTGCGCTGCTCGGGCCATCCGGCTCCGGCAAGACCACGATCCTGCGTATGATTGCCGGCCTGGAATATGCCGATGGCGGAACGATTTCCTTTGGGAATCAAGATGCTACCACTATCCCAGTGAGGGAGCGCGGCGTCGGCTTCGTGTTCCAGCATTATGCCTTGTTCCCGCATATGACGGTGAGCGAAAACATCGCTTTCGGCATGAAGGTGTCGAAGGTGAAGCGCTCGAAAAAGGCGATTGCGGACCGCGTGGAGGAGCTGCTTTCTCTGGTGCAGCTCGAAGGGCTGGCGGATCGCTTTCCGAACCAGATTTCCGGTGGTCAGCGGCAGCGCGTCGCTTTGGCCCGGGCGCTGGCCGTGGATCCGAAAGTGCTCCTGCTGGACGAGCCATTTGGCGCTTTGGACGCAGCCGTTCGGCGCGATTTGCGCATTTGGCTGCGCGCAATTCAGGAAAAACTCGGCATCACCACGCTGTTTGTGACGCATGATCAGGAAGAAGCGCTCGATCTGGCCGACCGCGTCGTGATCCTGAACGGCGGCAAGATCGTTCAGGAAGGAACGCCGGAAGACGTCACGCGTCGCCCCAACTCGGCTTTCGTGACGCGATTTCTCGGTGACACGAATCGCCTGCAAGGACATGCGCGGGGTGGACAGATTTTTCTCGGCGGCGCGAATGTTGCGGCTCCTGACATCCGCGACGGGCAAGCCGAGATCTACGTACGGCCGGCCGATCTGGAATGGACCGGCGAGGGGGAGGGGGTCCATGCGACGGTCACGCGCGTGATCGACCGGCCGGATAATCGTCGCGTGCTGGCGAGACTGGACAATGGCGAGCCGGTTGAACTGGACGTTGCGCCCGAAACCCGCCTTGCGCGCGGAGATCAGGGTTATCTCAAGATCAGGCGCGCGAACGTCTTTGCCGGTTGAGAGATAGTTATCATGTTGCTTGGCTGACCAAGTAAACATCAGCATCGTTCTGTGATGGCGTAGAGTAACTCACTGATCGTGCGCGCAAGTCTTTGCCGGCAATTGGTTGTTTGCCGTAGCAAAACGCGGCGGGGTTCGGCATAAGGCGCAGTATCTGCCTGTGTGATCCCTGAGTCCGATATGCGCTTCAAGCCTGCCGACGACCTTCTGCCCAACACCTTCGCCTTTGAAACCACGCCGCTGGTGAAGCCGACCGGCTTTCGCGAATATGATGCGCGCTGGTGGTTCGGGCATCCGGCGAGCGACAAGGCCCCTGAACTGAACCTGATGGGCGTGCAGGCGCTGGGCATGGGGCTGGCGACGCTGATCCGACGGCGCGGTGTGGCGCCGGGCATCGTGGTGGGTCACGACTTCCGCTCCTATTCCATGGCAATCAAGATCGCGCTGACGCAAGGGCTGATGGCGGGTGGCGCCGAGGTGCATGACATCGGCCTGGCTTTGTCGCCGATGGCCTATTTCGCACAGTTTGCGCTCGACCTTCCATCGGTCGCGATGGTCACGGCGTCGCATAACGAGAACGGCTGGACCGGCGTGAAGATGGGCTGCGAACGGCCGCTGACTTTTGGGCCGGATGAAATGAGCGCGCTGAAGCGGATCGTGCTCGACGGCGACTTCGATCTTCAAGGCGGCGGCACCTATCGCTTCGTGGATGATTTCCGCCAGACCTATGTCGATGATCTCGTCCAAACCAAACGCATCAAGCGCAAGCTGAAGGTCGTTGCGGCCTGCGGCAACGGCACGGCGGGCGCGTTTGCCCCGGAGGTGCTGGAGCGGTTGGGCTGCGAAGTCGTACCGCTCGATACCGAACTCGACTTCTCCTTCCCGCGCTACAACCCGAACCCGGAAGACATGGAAATGCTCCATGCCATTCGCGACAAGGTGCTCGAAGTCGGCGCTGATGTGGGCCTCGGCTTCGATGGCGACGGCGACCGCTGCGGCGTGGTGGATAATGAAGGCAACGAGATCTTTGCCGACAAGGTCGGCGTGATGCTCGCGCGCGATATCGCCGGCCAGCATCCCGACGCACAGTTCGTGGTGGACGTGAAATCGACCGGCCTGTTCCTGTCCGACGAGGACTTGAGGGGCAAGGGCGCTAAGACCGATTACTGGAAGACCGGCCATTCCTATATCAAGCGCCGCGTGAAGGAGCTGGATGCGATCGCCGGTTTCGAGAAATCCGGGCACTTCTTCTTCAACCCGCCGATCGGGCGCGGCTATGACGACGGGCTGGTGACGGCGCTGGCCGTTTGCGAGATGCTCGACCGCAACCCCGATCGCTCGATGGCCGATCTTTATCGTGCGCTGCCGGTGACCTATGGCACCCCGACCATGTCGCCGCATTGCGACGACGACAAGAAGTATGGCGTGGTGGACAAGGTGACCGCCGATCTTACCGCCCTGCGCGAGCGCGGCGAGGCGTTGGCCGGACAGCAGATCGTGGACATCGTGACGGTCAACGGCATCCGGGTCACGGCGGAAGATGGCACCTGGGGACTGGTGCGCGCGTCCTCCAACAAGCCGGAGCTGGTCGTGGTGATCGAAAGCCCGGTGTCGTCGGAGCGTCGCCGTGCGATGTTCGAAGCCGTCGATGCGGTTCTGCGGAAGAACGACGCCGTCGGCGCTTACAACCAGACGTTCTAAGGAGATCGCGATCATGGATGCGCGCGCTTCCGATACAAAGAGCACAAACGCTTCGGCCGAGCGGATCGTCGGCTTCGTGATGAGCGGCGGCGTGGGCTCGCGCCTGTGGCCTTTGTCGCGCGAAGACAATCCCAAGCAGTTCCACGACCTGTCCGGCGGCGGCTCGATGCTGTTGAAGACGGTGAAGCGGCTGAAGGCGCGCACATCAGGCGAAACGCCGGTTTATCTCATCGCCTCCGAACGCCATGCCGAGCGCGTGCGCAATGATCTGGCGCCCATCGATCTCGCCGGCGGCGCGGCGATCTTCGAGCCAATGGGCCGCAACACGGCAGCCGCCGTGGCAGTCGCGGCACTGCGCGTGCTCGCCAAGCATGACGACGCGCTAGTGCTGATCCTGCCGTCTGACCACGAGATTTCCACCGAAGCGCAGTTCTGGGCGACGATCGAAAGCGGTGTGCCGGCGGCTAAGGCCGGCAGCCTCGTTGTGTTCGGCGTGAAGCCGACGCAGCCGGAAACCGGCTATGGCTATATCGAAGCGCCGGGTGCCCAGGGGGAAAATCCCGATGAGCCGCGAACGGTCAAACGGTTCGTGGAAAAGCCCGATCTCGCGACCGCCGAGGGCTATCTCGACGATGGCGGCTTCTACTGGAATGCTGGCATCTTCCTGTTCAAGGCGAGCGCCATGCGCGACGCCTTCGCCAAACTGGCTCCGGAAATCTGGAACAAGGCCGAGGCAGCACTTGTGCAGGCTTCGGACGAAGTGGGCGGCGTGTTCCTGCCAGCCGAGCTTTACGCCGACGTTCCTTCCGACTCCATCGATTATGCCGTCATGGAGCGCGCCGACGACATCACCATGGTGCCGGCCGGCTTCAAGTGGAGCGATCTCGGCTCCTGGCAGTCGTTGCTGGAAGTCTCGCAGGCCGACGAGAAGGGCAATGTGAAGCTCGGCGACGTCGTCGCGATCGATTGCGAAAACGCGTATTTCCGCAGTCATGGCCGCTTGCTGACCGCGATCGGCATGAAGGATGTCGCGGTGGTTTCGACGCTGGATGCAACCTTCGTGGCGCCCGTCACGCATTCGCAGCACGTCAAGAAGATCGTGGAGCAGCTGGAAAAAAGCGGCCGTCTCGAAACGCGTTTCACGCCGACCGAAGATCGCATCGTGGAAAGCGGTGCGTGGCGCAAGCGCGTTCGCCATTGGCTGTTCGAGGAAACGCTGCCGCTTTGGAGCGAGAACGGCGTCGATCGCACCCATGGCGGGTTTCATGAAGCGCTGTCCTTCGACGGTCAGCCGGTGATCGGCCGCGACAAGCGCGTACGGACCCAGGCGCGCCAGATCTATGCCTTCGCGATCGCCAAACAACAGGGCTGGAACGGCAATGCCGAGCAGCTGATCGCGCATGGCATCGAGTTTCTGGCGCTGAAGGCGCGCACGGTGCGCGGCGGCTTCGTGCGCACACTGTCGGTGGACGGCCGCGTGATCGATCCAACCGAGGACGCCTACGACCATTCCTGCGTTCTGCTGGCGCTGGCGCATGCCCACGCAGTCGGCAACCGAGATGCGATGCGGCTCGGCGATGCGACCTTCGAGTTCCTCGATGAGCATCTGGAAGACCAGCGCCTGACGGGCTTCCTCGAGACATCCGAAGGCAAGGGCCTGCGGCGCTCCAACCCGCATATGCATCTGCTCGAAGCGTTTCTCGCCTGGCATCAGGTGACCGGCAAACGCGCATATCTCAGACGGGCCGCGCGCATCGTCGACCTCTTCCGTTCCTCGTTCTTCGACGCCGATACCTGGACGCTTGGCGAGTTCTTCGAGGATGACTGGAGCCGCGCCGATGGAGAAAAAGGGCAGTGGACCGAGCCCGGCCACCATTTCGAATGGGCCTCGCTGCTGATCGATTTCGCCCATGCATCCGGCCAGAAGGACCTGATCCCCTTCGGCCGCAAGCTCTATGCCTCAGCCGTCGCCAATGGCCTTAACCGGGCGACGGGGCTGGCTTATGGCGCGGTGTCACGCGCGGGCCTGCCGCTTGATCGTTTGTCGCGCTCCTGGCCGCAGTCGGAAGCCATCAAGGCGGCCATCGCGCTCGACGGCACGGACGGCCCGGATCTCAAGCCCGAAATCGAACAACGCGTCGGCCGCCTGTTCCGCTGGCACATCGACCCCGCGCCAACCGGCATGTGGATCGACCAGATCGACGAAAAGGGCAGGGCGTCCGCCACGGAAGTGCCGGCGAGCATTTTCTACCATCTGGTCAGCGCGCTGACGCAGTATCTGGACCGGGTGGAGTAGGGGCGGCTACTCTGCCGCTATGCGGTGTGAAACCACAACCGGCTCGTTGAGCACGCGCAGCACGGCCTCGGGCTCCTGGTTCATGACGCGCAGCAGCGTGCGCGCCGCACCGCTGGGAACGCGCTGGCCTTGTTCCCACTTGCGGTAGCCGGAAGTGCTGGTGCCGAGCGCCAGCGCCATCTGGGTTTGCGTGAGCTTCAGCTTCTTGCGGACGATCTTGGGTTCGACGTCGTTGGTCTCGATGTGATGAACGACGAGACCGGGAACATGTTCGCCGCGCATGTGGGCGAGTGCTTCCAGCGCGCCTGCGATGATTTCGTCACCTGCTTTCGTCATGATCGCCTCCGTCTGGCTTCGGCTTTGATCGCCGCCGAAATCTTGCTCAATGTATTCACATCGGCGGCACTGATGTTGTCTTTTTCGTTCTTCGCGAAGCATGACACCAGATGAAGCGGCACGTCTTCGTCGAAGAAGAAATAGATCACGCGCGCGCCTCCGCTTTTGCCGCGTCCCGGCAGTGCATAGCGCAGTTTACGGAAGCCGCCCGTTCCCACAATCTCCACACCGGCACGCGGATTGAACGCGAGAAAGTCTACCAACGCGTCAAGGTCGTCCTGACTGAAAAGGCTTTCAGCCTTGCGGAGAAACTGAGTTGTGGTGACGACCGTCTGCACAGCCGAATATAACCCGTTGGGTCAGCGCGTTCAATACGGGCTGTCGACGTCTCCGGTCTCTACATAAACCGACTTCAGCTGGGAATAGTGGCCAAGCACGGCGGTGCCGTTTTCGCGGCCGATGCCGGATGCCTTGTAGCCGCCGAAGGGGAGTTCGACCGGCGTGAGATTGTAGGCGTTGATCCAGCAGGTGCCGGCTTGCAACTCGGCGATCACGCGATGGGCGCGCGGCAGGTCGCGGGTGAAGACGCCGGCGGCCAGGCCAAATTCGGTATCGTTTGCGCGCGCGATCACCTCGTCCTCGCTGTCGAAGGACAGCACGCTCATGACCGGGCCAAAGATTTCTTCGCGCGCGATGCGCATCTGATCGGTGACGCCGGTGAAGACGGTCGGCTCCACGAAGAAGCCGTTGTCGAAGCCCTGCATGGACGGGGCGTTGCCGCCAACAACCAGCGTCGCGCCTTCGGCCTTGCCGGCTTCGATATACTCCATCACCTTGGCGTGCTGCGCGCCGTTGACGAGCGGACCCATCTGCACGTTCTCGTCGAGCGGATCGCCCATGCGGATGGTCTTGGTGCGCTCCACGAGGCGCTCGACGAAGCGGTCGTGCAGAGCGCGCTGCACGAAGACGCGGGTGCCGTTGGAGCAGATCTGGCCGGACGAATAGAAGTTGCCGAGCATGGCGCCGCCGATGGCGTTTTCGAGATCGGCATCGTCGAACACGATGATCGGCGACTTGCCGCCGAGCTCCATCGTGGCGTGCTTCATGTGCGAACCGGCGACGCCCATGACCTTCTTGCCGGTCGGCACAGAGCCGGTGACGGAGACCTTGGCGGTGACGGGATGCGACACGAGGGCCGCACCCACATCGCCGAAGCCCTGCACGACGTTGAAGAGGCCGTCCGGCAAACCGGCTTCGGTATAGATCTCAGCCAGAGCCAAGGCCGTCAGCGGCGTGTTTTCCGACGGCTTGAACACGAAGGCATTGCCCATGGCGAGAGCGGGCGCGGACTTCCAGGCGGCGATCTGGATGGGATAGTTCCAGGCGCCGATGCCGACGCAGACGCCGAGCGCTTCGCGGCGCGTGTAGCCGAAGGAGCCGCCGAGATCCACGAGCTCGCCGTTGAACGACTGAACGGCGCCGGCGAAGAACTCCAGCGCATCGGCGGCGGACGCCGCGTCCGCCACCAGAGTTTCCTGCAGCGGCTTGCCGGTGTCGAGCGTTTCCAGGCGCGACAGTTCGGCATTGCGTTCGCGCAGGAGGTCGGAGGCGCGGCGCAGGATGCGGGCGCGCTCGACCGGCTTCATGCGTGCCCAGCTGCCTTGTGCTGTGCGCGCGGCTTCGAGCGCCAGTTCCACGATGTTGGGCGTGGCGGCGTGCAGCTTGGCGATGACCTCGCCCGTTGCGGGATACAGAACATCCAGCGCGCGGCCCCCTTCATCCTCGACGAAGCGGCCGTTGATGTAATGGGAGGCTTTGGGCTGGACATTCATGAGGTCTTTTTCCTGCGTTTAAACGAGTGGGCTTTCGGGACCCTGCAGCACGACGACGCGTGTGCCGGCGGGTACCCGGCTGTAAAGGTCGATGATGTCGGCGTTAAGGAGACGGATGCAGCCGGAGGAAACCGCGCGGCCGATCGACCAGTCTTCGGTCGTGCCGTGGATGCGGTACAGCGTGTCGACGCCGTCCTTGAAGAGATAAAGCGCGCGCGGGCCGAGCGGATTGGTCGGGCCGGGCTCCATGCCGCCGGACAGATGACCGTAGCGCTCGGGATCGCGCGCCATCATGTCCTGCGTCGGCGTCCAGCGCGGCCATTCGCGCTTGTATTGAACGCGCGCGACGCCCTGGAACTCGAGACCGGCCTTGCCCACGCCGATGCCGTAGCGCATGGCGCGACCGTTTTCGCCCACGAGGAAGAGGTGGCGCGCCTGCGTGTCGACCACGATCGTGCCGGGCATTTCCGTGGTCGGGTAATCGACTTCCTGACGATAGAATTCCGGCTCGACCTTGGTCAGGTCGGCGGCTGCAACGGGATACAGCTCGTCGGTCTTGGCCGCATACATTTCCTGGAAATATTGCGGCACGACACGCGGCGCAGGCTTCACGGAAGCAGTCTGCTGACGCGAAGACATGCAACCGGCCAGGAACACAGGTGCAGACAGCACGAAAAGGCGGCGCGATAGTTCAGGCATAGTGAAAAAGGTCCTTGGTGGCTGGCGGGAAGAGCCTTGGCGAATGGTTCTCCTTGTCGTCGCGCATTAGCGTTAACAATATGCCTCTTTTGCGGGTGCAATTGAGCGTTCTTGTTCAACACCGCGTCAATGAACGACAGACGATCCCCCCTTCCTCCGTCTAGCGGTCGCTTACCTCCCAGCGGGGATTGATCCACGGCTCCTGGTTGGATGCGCTGAGCGGCGCGCGGCCAAGAATATGATCGGCTGCCTTCTCGCCGGTCATCATGGATGGACCGTTGAGATTGCCGTTGGTGACACGCGGAAAGATCGAACTGTCGGCGACCCGAAGACCCTGAACGCCGATCACCCGCGTTTCCGGATCAACCACGGCGTGGGGATCGTCAGCCCGGCCCATGCGGCAGGAGCCGCAGGGATGATAGGCGCTTTCCACATGCTCTCGGATAAAGGCGTCGAGCTGCTCGTCGCTCTGGACATTCGCACCCGGCGAGATTTCGCGGCCGCTGAACTCCTTGAAGGCGTTCTGCCCGAAGATCTCGCGCGTCAGGCGGATGCAATGGCGGAAATCCGCCCAGTCTTCCTCATGCGCCATGTAGTTGAAGATGATGCGCGGCTTGTCCAAGGGATCGCCGGAGCGGAGCGACACCGACCCGCGCGACTTCGAGCGCATCGGTCCGACATGGGCCTGGAAGCCGTGCGCCTTGGCGGCGGCCTTGCCATCATAACGCATCGCGGCGGGCAGGAAGTGGTACTGGATATCGGGATATTCGACGCCCGCTTTCGAGCGCAGGAAGGCGGCGGACTCGAAGTGGTTGGTGGTACCGAGGCCGCTCTTCAGGAACAGCCATTGCGCGCCGATCAGCCCCTTGGAAAACCAGTTCAGCTTGGAATGCAGCGTGACGGGCTTGAGCGATTCCTGCTGGATATAAAGCTCGAGATGATCCTGCAGGTTCTGGCCGACGCCGGGCCGGTCTGCCACGACCTCGATGCCATGCTCGCGCAGATGCGCGGCCGGACCGATGCCCGAAAGCATCAGCAGCTTAGGGGAATTGATGGAGGATGCCGCCAGCACGACTTCGCGCCGGGCTTTCACGACCTGAACCTGATTGCGCGTCGTGATCTCGACGCCGGTAGCGCGACCGTTCTCGATCACCACGCGACGGGCGAGGCCGCGAACGACCTGGACATTTGGCCGCTTCAGGGCAGGGCGCAGATAGGCGTTGGCGGCAGACCAGCGCCGGCCCTTGTAGATCGTCTGCTCCATCGGGCCGAAGCCTTCCTGCTTGGAGCCGTTATAGTCGCTCGTCGTCTCAAACCCGGCTTCGCGCCCCGCTTCAACAAAGGCCTTGTAGAGCGGATTGGTGCGTGGACCGCGCTGGACGTGAACGGGACCATCCGTGCCGCGCCAGCCGTTCTCGCCGCCATGGCTGGTTTCCATGCGCTTGAAGTAGGGGAGAACATCGGCATAGGCCCAGCCGGCCGCGCCGCTTTTCGACCAGTGATCGAAATCCCTGGCGTGACCGCGTACATAAACCATGCCGTTGATCGAGGATGAACCGCCCAGCACCTTGCCGCGTGGCGTGGCGAGCACCCGGCCGCCGAGATGCGGCTCGGGCTCGGATTTGAAGCCCCAGTCATAAAACGGCATGTTCATCGGGATCGACAGGGCGGATGGCATCTGGATCAGCGGCCCGGCATCGGTGCCGCCGAACTCGATCACAACAACCGAATGCTTTCCGTCTTCCGACAAACGATAAGCGAGCGCGGACCCCGCCGAGCCGGAGCCGACGATAACGAAATCGGCTTCCATGATTACTTGGCTCGCAGGCTGTCGTAGTTAACCATGACGTGCTCGGCATAGGCCGGGCGTCCGGTCAGACGGTCATAATACGCACGCAGCTTCGGCGTTTCGGCGCGGTCGAAGTCGAGATCGAAATAGCGGAAGAGGTAGGTGCCGATCACCATGTCCGCCCAGCAGACCGTGTCGCCGCCGAAGAAGCCGTCTTCGGGCATGCCGGTTTCGAGAATGGCTGCGACCTGCTTCAGCTTGGCCGCCGCGGCTGCGAAACTGTCGGGCAGGGGCTGGCCCGGCTTGGTGCTGATGATCGGCCAGAATACGCCGCCGAGAAAGGCGGGAACGAAGGTCGTCTTGATCCACTCGGCCCACTTGTCGACGGGCGCGCGAACAGCCGGATCGGCGGGCCAGAAGGCTTCGTCGCCGTAACGGGCGCCGAGATAGCGCGTGATCGCACCGCTCTCCCACAAGGTGAGGCCATCGATCTCCAGAACAGGCACGAGGCCATTGGGGTTCAGCGCCTTGAACTCGGGCGTGGTGTTGCCGCCGAACGCGCCGCCGACATCCAGCCGCTCATAGGAAAGGCCGAGTTCGGTGAGCGCCCAGGCAACGATCTGGACATTGGAAGACGTGGCGCGGCCGTGCAGGAGGGTGTTCATGATCATTCGCCTCGCGGAAAGCGCTTGTTCTCTTCAAGCACGTTGAGATCCATGTGATTGCGCATGTAGCGTTCGGACGCTTTTTGCAGCGGCTGATATTCCCAGGGGTAGAAGGCGCCGTTGCGCAAAGCGGGATAGATGATCCAGCGCGCGGCCTGGCTGGCGCGCACATCGGCATCGAAGCGCGCCATGTCCCAGCGCGCGCGCACGAAGCGCATGAAGCGCTCGACGTCGCCGGCATGAGCGGGATCAGCGGCAAGGTTGGTCCGCTCAAGCGGATCCGATTCAAGATCAAACAGTTGCGGCGGATCGATCTCGCAATGCACGAACTTGAAGCGGCCTTCGCGGATCGCCACCATCGGTGCGTAGGTGCCTTCGGCGGCATATTCCATCAGCACCGGCTCAGGCCGCGTTTCGCCGCGGGTGAGCGGAAGAACGGACTGGCCATCGGTCCAGGCGGCGATGCCGGACAGGTCGAGGCCCGCCAGATCGGCCATGGTCGGCAGGATGTCGAGGTTCGAGGTCGGTGCCGTGATCAGGCCGGGTTCGATGCCCTTGCCGGCGATCATGAAAGGCACGCGCGCCGAGCCTTCAAAGAAGTTCATCTTGAACCACAGGCCGCGCTCGCCGAGCATGTCGCCATGATCCGAGCAGAACAGGATCAGCGTGTCATCGGCCATGCGGGTGCGCTCGAGCACATCCATGATCTCGCCGACCTTGTCGTCGAGATAGGAGATGTTGGCAAAGTAGGCGCGCCGCGAGCGCCGGATGTTTTCATCCGTCACGTTGAAGGCGGGATAATCGCTGGCGTGATACAAGCGCTGTGAATGCGGGTCCTGTTCCTCCTTGGGAATGAAGCCGACTTCCGGCTCGAGATGAGCGCAGTCCTCGTAGAGATCCCAGTATTTCTTGCGCGCGACATAAGGGTCGTGCGGATGGGTGAAAGACACGGTCAGACACCACGGACGGGCGGAGGTGTCGTCCGACGTGCGGCTGAGATCATACAGCTTCTGGATCGCGTGGAAGCAGACCTCGTCGTCATATTCCATCTGGTTGGTGATCTCGGCCACGCCCGCACCCGTGACGGATCCGAGATTGTGATACCACCAGTCGATGCGCTCGCCGGGCTTGCGGTAATCCGGCGTCCAGCCGAAATCGGCGGGATAGATGTCGGTGGTCAGCCGGTCCTCGAAGCCGTGCATCTGGTCGGGGCCGACGAAATGCATCTTGCCCGAAAGCGCGGTGTAATAGCCAGCCGCGCGCAGATGATGCGCATAGGTCGGCACGGATGACGGGAACTCGGCGGCATTGTCATAAACGCCGGTGCGCGAAGGCAGCTGGCCGCTCATGAAGGCGGCGCGGCCGGGCGCACACAGCGGCGAGGCCGTGTAGTTGTTGCGGAACCGCGCAGAACGAGCCGCAAGCGCCTTCAGGTTCGGCGCATGAAGAAAATCTGCGGGACCATCGGGAAAGAACTTCCCGTTCAGCTGGTCCACCATGATGATGAGGATGTTCGGCCGGCTCATGCCTGTGCTGGACCTTTATGGGAGTTTAAGGGAAAGGTAATCTTCAACCAGCGCGATGGCCGATGCGGCATCCGGCTCGCCCTGCTTGAGGGCGCGGCGGATATAAAGGCCGTCGATCAGGGCCGCAACGCCTTCTGCGGTCATCACCGCCTGGTCACGCGGAAGCAGCGCCGACAGGCCGCTCATCAGATTGGAATGCAGCCGGCTGGCATAAACGCGCAACAAGCGCCGCATGGGTTCGGCGCGCTGGGCTTCCACATAAAAGGCGAGCCAGGCCGCGATGATTTCGGGCCGGAACTGCTTGGCCGAAAAGTTGACCTCGAGCATGGCGGAAACACGGGCGCGCGGTGTCTTGGCGTTCTTCAGGGCCGTGCGCGCATCGCGGCCGAGTTCGGCCAGAATATGCCGCATCGTGGCAAGCAGCAGGTCGTCCTTGCCGCGAAAATAATGAAAGGCGAGCGCCGACGAAACGCCTGCGCGCCCGGCAATGTCGGACATCGTGACATCGAGAGTGCCGGCATCACCGATCGCCGCGATGGTCGCATCGATCAGGGCACGGCGGCGTAGAGGTTCCATTCCGAGCTTGGGCATGGCTCGAAACTAGCTTTTATTGATTGGTCAATCAAGCGGGTTCGCTATCGAAGTGTCGCGACGATCTCGTGACGATCGCCGGACAATCAGCCGAGGATAGACGCGTCGACGCGACCGAAGGCGGGGATCTTCAAGGCGGGTTCGGTGACATCGATGCCGGCAACGACGCCGAGAAAGTGCAGCTCGAAGCCGGATGTCGCGCCGATCGCCAGACCGACGAAGCCGCCAAGCGTGACATGCAAATCGCGGGTCTTGGGCGACCAGGCGATGTCGAAGAGCCCCGGCGCATAATCGCGGCCTGTCGCATTGGGCGGCATGCGCGCGCCGATTTCCGGCACCTGTTTGAGCACCCAGGCCACGAAGGAGTTCGAGTTCGGACCGGGCCACACCACGTAATCGCCGGCACGCGAATAGGGATAGGCATCCACCGCCGCTTCCACGCGCGGGATCAGCGCTTCGGCTGCCGCGCCCGTTACGGCATGCATGATCACCGGTTCGTTGGAATACCAGCGGCCATCGGCGGGATAGCCGTTGCGCCGCACAGGATTGCCCCAGCCGACAACGTCATAGCGGTTATAGCGCGGCGCGCCTTTTTCCTTGGTGACGATCCAAGAGTGAACGGAGATCGCACCCTTCAAGCCGCCGAGCCGTGCGGCCATGACATAAACGGCGGCGTCATCGGTGTCCTTGACCACGGGCAGCACGCCGCTTGCCGACCAATCGGCCGAGCGCCAGGAATTGGGACGATCCTGCAGCATCCACCACGCCACGGTCGCGGCGGTGGGAAGGATGAAGACGAGCAGAATGAAGAGAACAACGGCTTTCAGAACAGCCATGCAGCGGGTAAGCCTCGAAACGGGAACAGTCTCTATGTAGGAAGCGCTTGGCGTTTTTCGCGTTCACATTGGTGAGATCATGACAAATCCGGTTCTGGCAGACGTGCTGCGTGGCGATCAGGTGGAAAGCCGCCATCGCGGCTCCGTGGTGGTATGCGATGCGTCCGGCAAAACGATCATGGCGGTGGGCGACACGAACAAGCCGGTGTTTCCGCGTTCTGCCGTGAAATCGATCCAGGCGCTGCCTTTCGTGGAGTCAGGTGCGGCCGACGCATATGGTTTCGGCAATCGCGAACTGGCGCTGGCCTGCGCCTCGCACAATGGCGAGCCGGAGCATGCAAGCCTGGCGCAAAGCATGCTGGAGCGCGCGGGTTTGAGCGAAGCCGACATGGAATGCGGCGTTCATTGGCCGACGCTCCAGAAAAGCGCGCTCGACCTGGCTTCCAGCGGCCGACAGCCGAACCAGCTGCACAACAACTGCTCGGGCAAACATTCCGGCTTCCTGTGCACCTGCGCCCATGAAGGCATCGACCCGACCGGCTATGTCGGCGCCGACCACCGGCTGCAGGAAATGGTGCGCGATGCGATGGAAAACGTCACCGGCGCAAAACACGATCCTGCCCATCGCGGCACCGACGGCTGTTCCATTCCGACCTACGCTATTCCGCTGAAGAACATGGCGCTCGGCTTCGCTCGCATGGCGACCGGCGAGGGGCTGGCACCCCAGCGTGCCGCCGCCGCCAAACGGCTGTTCGAGGCCTGCATGGCCGAGCCATTCCTCGTCGCCGGCACCGACCGCGCAGACACCAAGCTGATGCAGGCTGCGCCGGGCAAGATCATGGTGAAGATCGGCGCGGAAGGGGTGTTCTGCGCTGCCATTCCCTCTATCGGCGTCGGCATTGCCCTGAAATGCGACGACGGTGCAGCCCGTGCCGCGGAGGCGATCGTGGCGCGCGTACTCGAAATCGTGCTGCGCGACGACAAGGATCTGGGTCCCAAACTGAAAGCGCTGGCCAATCCCGTGTTCAGGAACTGGAATGGGATCGAGGTCGGTGGGATCAGAACACCGGAGGCGTACGCCTAGTTCACCTGAGTGTCGGCGATCGTCAGATTGGCAAAGGGCTGATCCGAAGCGGTTGCGAGATCGTCGGTGGCGCGCTCCGTCCAGCGATGGCCGATGATCGCGCCGTTGCGGGTTTGCGACAGGACATTGTCGGCGATCACGGCACTTCCCGTGCCATCGACCACCGAAACCGAGATGCCAATCCCGGCCTCGCGGATCGTGTTGCCGGTGGCCGTGACATTGCGCATGAACTCGCCCCAGCCGATGTTGATGCCGAAAAGCGGTGCGTTCTCGATGACATTGCCGGTCACAGCCGTATCGGCCTCCACCGCGATGCCGATGCCGAAGCCAGGCGGATCGGCGGGATAAGGGCCGGTGGTGGAGAGATTGCGCACGATGTTGCCGGACACCGTCGCCATGCGGCCGCCGAAGTTGAAGTTGACGACCGAAATGCCGTTGGCCGCGCCATCCACGATATTGTTCCCGATCACCGCGCCTTCGAACGCGAACTCGACATAAAGCCCGGTTTCGCCTGAGCGCAGACAGCTGTTGCCGGTGATGAGCGCGTTGCTCGCTGAATTGGCGCGGATGGCGGAAAAGGCGCAGTCTGCAACCTTGTTGTTCGTGACGCTGACCGTATGGGCGCGATAAAGGTTGATGCCGTTGCCGAACTGCCCGGTGCCGCCGCTCTTGGCACCGATGCGGTCGACGCGATTGTTCGCAACGATCGTTCCGTCCTCGCCCGGCTCCCAGCGATGCACGAGAATGCCGCCATCGCCGCAATCGGCAACGGTGTTGTCGGCGATTGTGAGGCCGCGCGCCTGCACCGAATAAAGCGCGTATTCGGTAGCGTTGTTGATCGCGCTGCGCTCGACGCGCCCTGCCGCGCCTTCCAGTGCGAGGCCGGTTTTGGCGCTGTTCAGGATTTCACATCGATCGATGAAGAGCGTGCCCGGTCGGCGGAAATCGAGCAGCGCCTTGATGTCGTCGCCAAGCCACAGACCGGCACCGTCGAAGGTGATGCCGGAAAGCTCGACATGGTCGAGATCGGACCCAAACAGGAGATGCCCGCCGCCGCCATAGATGAGGCGCGTGGCACGGGGAATGCCGATCAGCCGCAGGCGGCGTGGGAGGGTGAGGTTGGCGGCGATAAAGCGGCCGGGCGGAAGAACAACCGGTTCGTTGCGCTCGGACGCCTGGTCGATGAGCCTTTGCAAAGCTGCGCTTTGATCAGTGGGTGCGTTCGGCTGGAGACCAGCTCGCGTTTGCGCCCGTGCTGTCGATGCGCCGGCCAGCAAGGGCAGGCTGGCCAGTCCGCTGGCGAGAAGGTGGCGTCGGTTCAGCATGGGCTGCGATCCTTGCGCACTGATGTTGCGCGTGAAGCCCAGCCTAGCGGGCTAATCGTAAGCAGAGCGTTCAGACGCGAAGACGATGCCAAACGCCTAAGTCAGTCCGAAGGTGCCTAGGTTCTTGGAGCTGAATGGTCGCGCAAAAATCGGATGATGCCTTCCTCGACAATCTCTCCGGCCGCGACATCCCGCACGAAGGTGATGACTTGCGCATCCGTTGCCTTGATGCGCAGGCCGTGCAGCAAGAGAAACGTGTAAGCCGCGAGGTAGGCGGTGCGTTTGTTTCCATCCGCGAACGGGTGGTTACGCGCGAGACCGAAGAGATAAGCGGCCGCGAGTTCGTAGACGTCGGGCTCGCCATAGGTGGCTTTATGCATGGGGCGAGCCAGCGCCGCTTCAAGCGCGTTCTCGTCCTTCAAGCCTTCCAGGCCGCCGTGCTCGGCAACCTGTTCGTTATGAATGATCTCGATGGCTTGGCGGCTAAGCCACTTCCAAGTCGTCACTTCGCCAATTCGCGAAGGGCGACACGATACTGTGCCATCCCTTCACGCGCCGCTTCCAGCTGTTCGGCGAGGCTGGTGGTGCTGGGCAGCAATTCGAGTGACTGCTCTCGCTGGATTACGGTGAGCGTGTCGCCTGCCTTCAGATTGAGACGCTCAAGCATCTCCTTCGGCAGGATCACGCCTTCCGAATTGCCGATCTTGCGGACGGTGATGTTCATCTGCGTTCCATTTTCCAACCGTTCGATTTCAGCCAGCTTGCTAAACGCTTCAGCATACTTGTCCATGAAGCGTCGAGCAGCCTGCATCTGGCGATCGAAGTGTGTGTGATCTACGACCATGGAGATGATCCAAGTTATAACTTCTGTATAACCTAGATCACTTTACGTTGCAACATCAGTTGCAACTCACGCCAGCAGCGCGTCCATTAGCCGATCCGCAGCCTCTGGGATGACCGTGCCGGGCGGGAAGATTTCGCTTGCGCCGGCTTGTCGGACGGCCTCGAAATCCTGCGGCGGGATCACGCCGCCGGCGACGATGATGATGTCCTTGCGGCCGAGGCGATCGAGGGCTTGGCTGAGTTCGGGGATGAGCGTGAGATGGCCGGCGGCGAGCGAGGAGGCGCCGACGATGTGGACGTCGTGCTCCACGGCGAGCTTGGCGATTTCTTCGGGTGTCTGGAACATCGCGCCGACGGTGACATCGAAGCCGAGATCGCCAAAGGCGGTGGCGATGACCTTCTGGCCGCGATCGTGGCCGTCCTGGCCCATCTTGGCGACGAGGATGCGCGGTTTTCCGCCGTTCTTCTTCGCGAACTGCTCGACCTTCTGTTGAACGCGATCGACGGTCGGGTTCTGACCCATTTCCTTGCGGTAGACGCCCGAAATGGTCTGAACCACAGCGGCGTGGCGGCTGAAGGTCTTTTCCAGTGCGAGCGAGATTTCGCCGACGGTCGCCTTGGCGCGGGCGGCGTTGACGGCGAATTCAAGCAGGTTGCCGTTTCCTTCCGCGGCTCTGGTCAGCGCCGAAAGCGCGTCTTCCACGGCAGCCACGTCGCGCGTGCCCTTGAGCTGCTGCAGCTTGGATAGCTGGCGGGCGCGGACTTCGGCATTGTCGATCTTGAGAACGTCGACCTCGATGTCGGTTTCTGGCTGAAAGGCGTTGACGCCGATCAGCGGCTGTTCGCCGGAATCGATGCGGGCCTGCGTGCGCGCTGCCGCTTCTTCGATGCGCAGCTTCGGGATGCCTTTCTCAACGGCAGCCGCCATGCCGCCGAGTGTTTCGACTTCCTCGATATGGGCGAGCGCCTTGGTGACGAGCTCATGCGTGAGGCGTTCCACATAGGCCGAGCCGCCCCAGGGATCGATCACACGGGTGGTGCCGGATTCCTTTTGCAGAAGAAGCTGCGTGTTGCGGGCGATGCGGGCGGAATGATCGGTCGGCAGGGCCAGTGCTTCGTCGAAGGCGTTGGTATGAAGCGACTGGGTATGGCCCTGGGTCGCCGCCATCGCCTCGATCATGGTGCGCATGATGTTGTTGTGCGGGTCCTGCGCCGTCAACGACCAGCCGGATGTCTGGCAGTGGGTGCGCAAGGACAGCGAGCGCTGGTCCTTTGGCTGGAAGTTCTTCTGCATGAGGGCCGCCCAGATCAGGCGCGCGGCGCGCATCTTGGCGACTTCCATGAAGAAGTTCATGCCGATCGCCCAAAAGAACGACAGGCGCGGGGCGAAACTGTCGATATCGAGACCGGCGGCGACGCCGGCGCGGGCATATTCGATGCCGTCAGCGATTGTGTAGGCGAGCTCGAGGTCGGCCGTCGCTCCCGCTTCCTGCATATGGTAGCCGGAAATCGAGATGGAGTTGAACTTCGGCATATTTTGCGACGTGTAGGCGAAGATGTCGGAGATGATCCGCAGCGAGGGCTTCGGCGGATAGATATAGGTGTTGCGGACCATGAACTCCTTGAGGATGTCGTTCTGGATGGTCCCGGCGAGGTCCTTCTGGGCGACGCCCTGTTCCTCGGCCGCCACGATATAAAGCGCCATGATCGGCAAAACGGCGCCGTTCATGGTCATCGACACCGTCATCTTGTCGAGCGGAATGCCGTCGAACAGCTGGCGCATGTCGAGAATGGAATCGATCGCCACGCCCGCCATGCCGACATCGCCGGCGACGCGGGGATGATCCGAATCATAGCCGCGATGGGTGGCGAGATCGAAGGCGACGGACAGGCCCTTCTGACCGGCTTCGAGGTTGCGGCGATAGAAGGCGTTGGACTCTTCGGCTGTCGAGAAGCCGGCATATTGGCGGATCGTCCAGGGCTGCTGGACATACATCGTGGGGTAGGGGCCGCGAATATAAGGGGCAAGACCAGGCACGGTGTCGAGGTAAGGCAGCTGCGCCAGATCGTCGGCACCATAAGCGCGCTTGAGCGCGATGCCTTCGGGCGTCGTCCAGCTTTCGTCCTTGACGCGCGACGGTGTGGCGGCGGGGGCGGACCAGTCGTGCTTGGAGAAATCGGGGATCATCGGGCTTCTCCCGCTACGCGGTCGAGGAAAAGGGGCGAAAGCTGGTCGCAGAACACGGCACCGTCGGTGGGCGCGGGGCGTGTGTCGGCGCGGATCACCTCAACGGGTCGCTCGACCTTGGCCGGATAAAGCGTGGTGCCGATCACGTCGCGCTTGCCGCCACGAATGTCTTCGCCGCGTTTGACCGCCGTTTCCCTGATGCGGGCCTGCAGCTGGTTGTTCTTCAAACTCTGGAGAATGCCGCCTTCGGCTTCGATCCGCTGGAATTCCGTCCAGGCCGCCTGGCACAATTGGTCCGTCAGGGCCTCGATCACGCCGGAACCGGCGGCGGGATCGACCACGAAGTCGAGCTTGCTTTCGCCGGCGAGGATCAGCTGCGTGTTGCGGGCAATGCGGCGCGCGAAGTTTTCGGGCAGGCCGTGGGTGATCGTGTGCGGCAGAACGGACAGGCTGTCGGCGCCGCCGACCGCTGCGGCGAAGCTGGCAATGGTGGTGCGCAGGATGTTGGTCTCGCAATCCTTGAACGCCATCATGCGATAGGATGTTTCGGCGTGGATCTTGGCCGGGCGCGGGGCGACCTTGGCCAGTTCCTGCACACGCGTCCAGAGCTGGCGCAGGGCGCGGATCTTGGCGATCGACAGAAGCTGGTCCTGATCCACGCTGAGCGCGAAGCCGAGATAAGGCACGGTGTGCTGCAGAGGTTGGCGGTTCGCTTCGATCATCCGCAGATGTGACACGGCGGCGGCCAGCATTGCGCCGAGTTCCTGCGCTTCGCTGGCGCCGGCATTGTGATAAACGCGGCCATCGGCTTCGATCAAAATCGCGGGAATGCCCATGTCGAAGAAATGGGCGAGGGAGGGCGGCATGGAGGCGGCGAGCGCCTCGATCGACATGCGCAGCCGACCCGTTCCGCCGAAGATCGCTGCCGGATCGAGCCCGAGCGCGATGTCGAGCTTGGCGGGATCAACCGAATTGCGGGTGAGATGCTCCACCAGCCAGTCAACCGACATGCGGCTTTGCGGATGCACGTCGATGCGCAGGTGGATCTTGTTGAGGGGAATGCCGGCAAGTGCTGTGGCGAGCGCGTCCGGCGTTGCGGGCAGGCCATAGCCGAAGGCGTTCGGCGCACCTTCGAACACGAGTGCGAGACCGGTCGCGCCCTGAGCGATATCATCCAGCGCCTGCTTGTTGGCGCGTGCGGGATCGACATCGTCGATGCGCTGCACGATCGTCCAGGGCTTGGCTGGGTTGGCGCGAGACAGGAGGTTCGGCTCGGCGCGCGGATAAAGCGGCGCGATCGGCAAGCCGTCGTCGGTATGCGAAAGGAGCGTTGCGTCGAAGTCGGCGCCCTTCAGCGCTTTTTCCGCAAGGGTGCGCCAAGTGTCCATCGAAGGATCGGGAAACGCAGCCTGCTTGATCGAGCCGTAGTTCATTCTCACTCCCGTATGTTCGCACCCTGAAATCTAGGGCACTCGCGCAAAGCTCGCAAACAAAAGCCTGCAAAGGCTCGGTCTCACGATCAACCGAACGCTTGTTAGGTTTTTGGCGCTCCTGCACCATCCTTGCAAGCACAAACACTCCGCGTCGTGCCAGATTGTGGTGGCACACGCGGCTGACTATAGAATGACATATGTCTGACTGGATCGAGGACCCTGGCTTTGGTGTGGGCTGCTGCTGCTGAAACGATCTTTCTTGGCGCAAGCCGCAATCCCGACGACAGCTACGCGAAAGCGGAAGAGTTGTTGCTGCGCTACGGCAACCGCCACGGGCTGGTGACGGGCGCAACCGGCACCGGCAAGACGGTGACGCTTCAGGTGCTGGCGGAAGGGTTTTCGCGCGCTGGCGTGCCGGTGTTCTGTTCCGACATCAAGGGCGATCTGTCCGGCATTGCGGTGAAGGGCACGCCGCAGGATTTCCTGCTCAAGCGGGCGGCCGAGGTGCGGCTCGATCCTTACGACCATGCGGCCTTTCCGGTGATCTTCTGGGACCTGTTCGGCGAACAGGGGCATCCGATCCGTGCGACCGTTTCCGAGATGGGACCGCTGCTTTTGTCGCGGCTGATGAACCTTTCGGAAGCGCAGGAAGGCATCATGAACATCGCCTTCAAGATCGCCGATGACGAGGGGCTTCTGCTGCTCGACATGAAGGACCTGCAGGCGCTGCTGGCCAACATCGCCGAGCGCGCCAAGGAGATCGGCGCGCGCTACGGCAATGTCAGCAAGGCGTCGGTGGGGGCGATCCAGCGCGCGTTGCTGGTGCTGGAACAACAAGGCGGCAACCACTTCTTCGGCGAGCCGGCTTTGCGCATCCAGGACCTGATGCGCACGACGCAGGATGGGCGCGGCGCCGTCAACGTCTTGGCCGCCGACCGGCTGATGATGAACCCGCGGCTTTATGCGACCTTCCTCCTTTGGCTCCTGTCGGAACTGTTCGAGGAACTGCCGGAAGTCGGCGATGTGGACAAGCCCAAGCTCGTTTTCTTCTTCGACGAAGCGCATCTTCTGTTCGACGAAGCGCCCAAGGTGCTCGTGGACCGCGTCGAGCAGGTTGTGCGGCTGATCCGCTCCAAGGGCGTCGGCGTCTTCTTTGTGACGCAGAACCCGCTCGATATTCCCGAAACGGTGCTGGCCCAGCTCGGCAATCGTGTTCAGCATGCCCTGCGCGCTTATACGCCGCGCGAACAAAAGGCGGTGCGGATCGCGGCTGAAACGTTCCGGCCGAACCCGGACTTCGATTGCGCGACCGCCATCACGCAGCTGGGTGTCGGTGAAGCGCTGGTGTCGGTGCTGGAAGCGAAAGCCGTGCCGTCGATCGTGCAGCGCACGCTGATCCGCCCGCCTGCGGGACGGATCGGTCCTGTTTCGCCGGAAGAACGCCGCGATCTCATCGCCCAAAGCCCTGTAGCCGGCCAGTATGATGAAGCGATTGACCGCGAGTCGGCGTTCGAAGTGCTGCAGAAGCGCGCCAATGAGGCGGCCGAGCGCGAGGAACAAGCGCAGGCGGAAGAGGGCGGCACGAAGTGGACGCTGCCCGATTTCAACCGCAAGGATGACGCGCCATCCCAGGCACCGACAGGGCGCACCCGAACGCGCTACGACGATGCGCCGCGCAAGCGGGCGCCGCGCGCATCGAACCGGCAAACGGTAACGGAAGCCGCCATCAAGTCCGTGGTGCGCTCAGCGGGAGCGTCGATCGGCCGTGCGCTGGTGCGCGGTATTCTGGGCGGGCTCAAGCGCGGTCTTTAAACAAAAAAGCCCTGGATCAACCGGGGCTTTTTCGATGGGATAGACCTTACATCACCACGATCGGCGTGCCGCTGGGAACGCGGTCGTAGAGGTCGATGATGTCCTGGTTCATCAGGCGCACGCAGCCCGATGACACGTTGCGGCCGATGGAGGCCCATTCCGGCGAGCCATGGAGACGATAAAGCGTGTCCTGGCCGTTCTGGAAGATGTAGAGCGCGCGGGCGCCGAGCGGATTGCGCAAACCGGGTTCCATGCCGCCGTTTTCGACGCTGTAGGGCTCGAGTTCCGGCTGGCGCGCGATCATTTCTGCCGGCGGCTTCCAGTGCGGCCACTTCTTTTTCCACTGGATCACGCCCTGCCCGGACCAGGCGAACCCTTCGCGGCCCAGACCAACGCCGTAGCGCATCGCCTGACCGTTGGGCATCGTGTAATACAGGAAGTGACCGCGCGTATCGACGACCACCGTACCCGGGCGCTCGCCCGTCGGGTTCGGCACGATCTGGCGATAGAATTGCGGATCGATCTTCTCATACGGAATCGCGGGGATCTCGAATCCCTCGTCGTAAACCGGGCCGTACATGGAAGCGGCATTGGAGGATTGGTAGGTCGGCTCGGCCGGGGCAAGCTCGACGACCTGATCAGCTGGACCGATGCGGGTTGCACAGGATGCCAGGAAAGAGGACGCCGCGAGCACACCGGCACCCATAAGGAAGCGGCGCCGGTCGGGACGGTCGGACGGGTGGTGAACGGACATAGACTTGAGATCTGCCTTTTCAACTCAACGCAAAACCAGGGGCACCGACGGCGCCTGGCTTTCAATGCAAGAACACGTGACTGCCTTAAGAAATCCGGCAGAACCGTGGAAATTCAACCGCTGCGAGCAAACTCCGCCACCACTGTGCCTTAATGGCAACAACATCGAAGGCGGCATCAGGCGCGGATCAGGCGCGGATCAGGCCAGTCAGATCGGGCAAAACGAGGCTCGGCTTCAGGTCGGGATATTCGTCCGGCATGGTGGCGCGGTTGATCCAGACGGTGCGAAAACCGAATTGGGCGGCGCCAGCGATATCCCACCGGTTGGAGGACTGAAACGACACCGCATCCGGGTAAAGACGCCACTGTGTGGTGACGAGATCATAGGTGCCGGGATCGGTCTTGAAGCGGCCGATCGCATCTACGGAAAACACGTCGTCGATGATGTCGTCCAAGGCTGCCGAGCGCACGGCGGCGGCAAGCATGGAAGGCGAGCCGTTCGACAGGATCGCAATGCGCGCGCCCGATGCCTTGAGGCTGCGAAGCACGGTCGGAACTTCGGGATAACAATCGAGCGTCAAATAGGCGTCGAGCAGTTTCTGGCGCAGGGAACGGTCGGCGCTCGGCACGCGGGCGAAGGCATAATCGAGCGCTTGTTCGGTCAGCGTCCAGAAATCCTGATAGGTGTCCATGAGGGTTCGCACCCAGGAATATTCCAGCTGCTTGGCGCGCCAAAGATCCGACAGGAGCTGGCCGTCCGGTCCGATCTCTTCGGCATGGCGGCGCACGGCGGCATGCACGTCGAACAAGGTGCCGTAGGCGTCAAAGACATAATGGGAATGAGGCATGGCTTTGTCCGTGTGGTTCCTGCGAAGGCTTTGGCGTTGCTGCGCCCGACGTCAAGCCAAGCTGGTTCATGGCCCCACCTGTTCAAGCCGGCTGGACCATCATTCCACAGGCTCGAGGGTGTTGACGCACCTGGAAAGAAGGTCCTTTGTGCGCACTCGAAACGACACGTGGGATCGCCCTGATTATGACTGAAAGCAAGCCAGCCAAGACCAAGACCTGGACCTATCTGGACGGCGACTGGATCGAAGGCAACCCGATGATCGTGGGTCCGCAAACCCATGCGATGTGGATGGCCTCGACCGTATTCGACGGCGCGCGCTGGTTCGAGGGCGTTGCGCCCGATCTCGACCTGCATGCGGCGCGCGTCAACGTTTCATCGGTCAATCTCGGCATGAAGGCGACGATGAGCGCCGACGAGATCATCGGCATCACCAAGGACGGTTTGAAGAAGTTCGACGGCAATACGGCTGTTTACATCCGGCCGATGTATTGGGCCGAGAACGGCGGCTATATGGGCGTGACGGCGGATCCGGAATCGACCCGTTTCCTTCTGTCGCTCTACGAATCGCCGATGCTGCCGCCGAGCGGCTTTTCGGTGACGCAGTCGCCGTTCCGCCGGCCATCGCTCGAAACCATGCCGACCAATGCCAAGGCCGGCTGCCTTTATCCCAACAATGCCCGCGCCATTCTGGAAGCCCGTTCGCGCGGCTACGACAATGCGCTGGTGCTCGATATGCTCGGCAATGTCGCGGAAACGGGCACGTCGAACGTGTTCATGGTCAAGGATGGCGTCGTTTATACGCCGATCCCCAACGGCAGCTTCCTGTCGGGCATCACCCGCATGCGCAACATCATGCTCCTGCGCGAAGCCGGCTACGAGGTCGTCGAAAAGTCGCTGAAGGTCGCCGATTTCGTGGATGCGGACGAAGTGTTCTCCACCGGCAACCATTCAAAGGTCGTGCCGATCATCAAGGTCGAGAACAAGGACTTCCAGCCGGGTCCGGTGGCCAAGAAAACGCGCGAACTTTATTGGGACTGGGCGCACTCCACGTCGGTCTGACCCGAGCAGAATTTTCGTCCGACGTTTTTTGACGCGTTGTCATCACGACGTCGGTGCCTATGTTTCATTTGTAATCCACACAGCCATTTAATTAGGGAGATTGACCAATGGCCTTCGAACTTCCCGAACTGCCGTACGACTACGAGGCGCTTCAGCCCTACATGTCGAAGGAAACGCTGGAGTACCATCACGACAAGCACCACAAGGCGTATGTCGACATGGGCAACACGCTGGCGGAAAAGGCCGGCATGGCCGGCAAGTCGGTGGAAGAGATCGTCAAGGCTTCCTATGGCAAGGACCAGCCGCTCTTCAACAACGCCGCACAGCACTACAACCACATCCATTTCTGGAAGTGGATGAAGAAGGACGGCGGCGGCAAGAGCCTTCCGGGCAAGCTGCAGACGGCTTTCGACAGCGATCTCGGCGGCTACGACAAGTTCCGCAACGACTTCATCGACGCCGGCAAGGGCCAGTTCGGTTCAGGCTGGGCCTGGGTTGCCGTCAAGGATGGCAAGCTCGAGATCATGAAGACGCCGAACGGCGAGAACCCGCTGGTGCACGGCGCCACGCCGATCCTCGGCGTCGATGTGTGGGAGCATTCCTATTACATCGACTACCGCAACGCCCGTCCGAAGTATCTCGAAGCCTTCGTCGACAACCTCATCAACTGGGACTACGTCCTGGAGCGCTACGAAGCCGCTTCGGCCTGATCCGTTCAGGTTGGTTAAACAAGCCCCGCTTCGGCGGGGCTTTTCTTTGCTCACGACGTCAATCGTTGAACGCTGTGTTCATGAACTCAGAACCAGCTTCACATTTGTTTGTCCGAGACTTTTCCTTCGTAACGTGCATGCTGCCGCTTAGGGACTGTCGATCTCTTGAGAGGACTGGATGAAGAAGATCGTACTCACCGCTGGTTTGCTGGCCATGTCTTTTGGAATGGCTCATGCTGACCCTATCGCCGACCGCCAGGCGCTCATGAAGGATATGGGCAAGGCTGTTGGCTCTGTTGCCAAGATCGCCAAGGGCGAGCAGCCGTTCGATGCTGCCACCGTCAAGACGGCGCTGGAAACGCTGGCAACCGATGCGCAGAAGCTCGATGCCGACAAGCTGTTCCCCGAAGGAACGGAAACGGGCGGCGATACGGAAGCCTCGCCGAAGATCTGGGAGGATCGCGACGGCTTCAAGGAGCAGATCGCCAAGTATCAGGCCGATACTGCTGCCGCAGTGAAGGCCGATCCGCAGGATCTCGAATCCTTCCAGATGGCGTTCAAGTCGATCACCGCCAATTGCGGCGCCTGCCACCAGACCTATCGCGTCAAGAAGTGATCGTGACGTGAGATGGCCAGCCAAGATCGGCTTGACCGTTGTCGGGCTGGGCATCGTCGCAGTAGGAGCCGCCTGGTTCCTGTCTGCGCCACAACGCGTGTCGGCGCAAACGCTGGCAGCGCTCGACGCGGGTGACGCGCAAGCCGGCCGCCGCATCTTCTTTGCGGCGGGTTGTGCGTCCTGTCATGCCAAGCCCGGATCCGAAGGCGATGCGCTGATGGAATTGCCGGGTGGCGTGAAGCTCGCCACCGACTTCGGCACGTTTGTCGCGCCGAACATTTCCCAGCATCCGACCGATGGCATCGGCAACTGGTCGGTTGAGGATCTGGCTAATGCGATGATGAAGGGCGTGACGCCGGACGGTACGCATCTTTATCCCGCCTTTCCCTACACATCCTATGCCCGCATGGAGCCCGGTGATATCGCCGATCTCTATGCGTTCCTGAAAACCACGCCTGCCGTGGCAGGTGCGGCGTCGCCCAATGAGGTACGCTTCCCTTTCAACATTCGCCGCGGTCTGGGTCTGTGGAAGCAGCTCAATCTCAGCGCGGAGCCGGTGATTGCCTTGGGTGACGATGCGTCCGAGCAGGTGCGTCTCGGGCAATATCTGGTGGAAGGTCCCGGCCATTGCGGGGAATGCCACACGCCGCGAAACATGACCGGCGGTTCGATCAAGACGGAGTGGCTGGCTGGCAGCGTGGCGGCGGAAGGTGAGGGCAGTGTCCCGAACATCACGCCGGACGGTGCTGTCGGTGACTGGTCGCAATCCGATCTCGTGAACTACTTCGAGACCGGCTTTACCCCCGATTACGATTCGGTCGGCGGTTCGATGGTCGAGGTTCAGAAGAACCTCGCGCAGTTGCGCCCGGAAGACCGCGAAGCGATCGCGGCCTATCTCAAGGCGATCCCGGGCAGGCCGAACGGCTATCCGGCGCGCTGATCAGTCCGCCACGGGCGCATGGTGAACTGTGCCATGCGCTTCTTTCTCCTTTGGTGCCTTCAAGAAGAAGGTCACGAGAATGGCGACGCTGCCAAAGGCCAGGAACTCGTAGGAGATGGCCGCGCGAATGGCTTCCGCATAGGCCACTCGATCGCCTGTGCCGCCTTGTCCATCCAGCACCATGAAGAAGATCTGGCCGACGATCGCCACACCGAAGGCAGCGCCCATCTGCTGGAAGGATTGCAGCGCGCCTGAGCCGGACCCCGCATCGCGCGTCGGCACATTGGCGAGAACGCTCTGGAACAAGGATGAGATCGTGCCGCCGAGGCCGACGCCGCCGAGGAACAGGCCGGGCGCGATCGTCCAATGATCGGCAAAGCTGGTGACTTCCGGCAAAACGATGCGCAGCCACAGCATGGCCCCAACCAGAAGCGTCGTGCCGGCCGCCACGCGCTGGCGCAAAAAGCGGCTGCCGAGGCGGTTGTTGACCAGCGAGATGAGCAGCACGCCGACGGGAAAGGGGATGGTGCTCAAGCCGGATTGCAGCGGCGTGAAGCCGAGGCCGCTTTGCAGAAACAGCGCCAGCACCATGAAGAAGCCGGCGACGCCTGAAAAGAACAGCACCACCATCAAACCGCCCAGCATGTAGTTGCTGTTCGACAGAAGATGGGCCGGCAGAAGCTGCGCCTTGTTCGTCTTTTCGCGCTTGTGCTCGAAGGCGTAGAAGCAGCCGAAACCGACCAGCGCCAGCGCAACGAGGCCGAAGATCCAGATCGGCCAGCCGAAACCGCGGCCTTCGATCAAAGCGAAGATGATCAGGAACACCGAAGCGCCGGCAAGCAGCGTGCCGCCGGTGTCGTTCTTGATCGTCCGGTCGCCGGGGATCGAGGGCACCACGATCTGCGCGGCGATCAGCGCGATGATGCCGACGGGAATGTTGACGAGAAAGATCGGCCGCCAGTCGAGGCCGGCAATATCGGCGTTGATCAGAAGGCCGCCGGCGAGCGGTCCGGCAACGGAAGCCAGACCTGCACTCAGGCCGAAGAAGGAAAACGCTGCGCCGCGTTCATGCGGCGGAAAGATCACCTGCACAATGGCCAGCACCTGCGGCATCATCATTGCGCCAGAAAAGCCCTGAAGCGCGCGTGCGGCAACCAGCCAGTTGATCGACGGAGCCATGCCGCACAGGGCGGAAAACAGCGTAAAACCCGACACGCCGAGCAGGAACATGCGCTTTCGCCCGATACGGTCGCCAAGCCGTCCGAAGGGAAGGAGGCCGATCGCAAAGGCCAGGATATAGGCCGCCACCACCCATTCGATCTGGCTTGGCGAGGCTTCCAGATTGCGCTGCAGGCTGGGCAGCGCGACGTTCACGATGTTCACGTCGATGAGGTTCATGAAGCCGGCGAGCAGCAAAATGATCAGCATCAGCCAACGCCGCTCATAGGGTTGCTGCGGCGAAACGGAATGCGGCGGCTGGGACATGGAAAGACTTTCGGAAACGCGACCGGTCAGCCGCGGCAGGGAACCAGACACAGAAGCTTCGAGCGCGCGGATGGTTGCCCCATCCGCGCCGCTTCGATCAAAGCTTCAGCCTTTTCCTGCCACCTTCAGCGCGAAGGCGTAGGAATAGGCGATCTCTTCCAGCCGCGAGAAGCGACCGGACGCGCCTGCATGACCGGCATCCATGTTGATGCGGAACAGCACGGGATTGTCGGAGGTCGAGCGGTCGCGCAGCCGCGCCACCCATTTCGCCGGCTCCCAATAGGTCACGCGCGGATCGGTGAGGCCGGCGACCGCGAGGATCGGCGGGTAGGGATGCGCGCCGACATTGTCATAAGGCGAATACGCGGCGATCGCCTTGTAGTCCGCATCCGAGGTGATCGGATTGCCCCATTCGGGCCATTCCGGCGGGGTGAGCGGCAGTGTGTCATCGAGCATGGTGGACAACACGTCGACGAATGGCACTTCGGCGATGATGCCGCCGAAATCTTCCGGGGCGAGATTGGCGATCGCCCCCATCAGCATGCCGCCAGCCGATCCGCCCTGCGCGACGATACGGTCATGGCCGGTGTATCCTTCGCCGACCAGATGCTTCGCTGCCGCGATAAAGTCGGTGAAGGTGTTCTGCTTGGCGGCGCGCTTGCCGTTTTCGTACCAGGCATAGCCCTTGTCCTTGCCGCCACGAACATGCGCGATGGCGTAAACAAAGCCGCGATCCACCAGGGACAGACAGTTGGTGTTGAAGCTGGCGGGAATGGTCATGCCATAGGAGCCGTAGCCATAAAGCAGGCAGGGCGCGGAGCCGTCGAGCTTCGTGTCGCGACGATACAGCAGGGACACGGGAACGAGCTCGCCATCGGCGGCCGGCGCCATCAAGCGGCGGGTGACGTAATCGTCAGGATTATGGCCGGACGGCACTTCCTGCGTCTTGAGAAGCGTGCGCTCGCGCGTGCGCATGTTGTAGTCGAACAGCTGCGACGGCGTGGTCATGGAAGAATAAGAGAAGCGGATCGTGTCCGTGTCATATTCCAGCGACCCGCCGAGGCCGAGCGAATAGGCTTCCTCGTCAAAGGCGATGCGATGCTCTTCGCCGGTTGAACGCTCGCGCACGACGATGCGCGGCAGGCCATCCTTGCGCTCCAGCCAGACAAGGAAGTCGCGGAAGGATTCGATCGACAGGATCAGGCGACCCGGCTCATGCGGCACGATCTCGCGCCAGTTTTCTCGGACCGGATCGGCAACCGGCGCTTCCATGATCTTGAAATCCTTGGCGCCATCCGCATTGGTCAGAATGAAGAAGACATCGCCGCCTTCTTCCAGATCATACTGCATGCCGGTTTCGCGTGCCGCGACGAGCTTGGGCGTGGCATTCGCATCGTCGGCCGGGAAGATGCGGTATTCGGAGGTCTCGTGATCGTGGATCGAGATCATGATCCACTTGTTGTCGCGCGTGCCGCCGACGCCGACGAAGAAGCCGTGATCGTCTTCTTCGAAGATCAGCCGGTCAGTTTCCGCTGCCGTGCCGATCGCATGATGGAAGACGCGTGAGGGACGATGATTGGCATCGAGCTTCGTATAGAAGAAGCCGTCGCTGCCGGCACTCCAGACGCCTTCGCCACCGGTATCGGGCACGACTTCGTCGAGGTCCTGACCGTTGTCGAGGGTACGCACGCGCAGTGCGTAGAACTCGGACCCCTTGTCGTCATTGCCCCAAAGCAGGCGGGCATGATCGGGTGAATGATCGACGCCGCCGAGGTGGAAATACGCGCGGTCGGCGGCTTCCTTGTCGCCATCGAGCAGGATCACCTGCTCGCCACCGTTGCGCGGGGTGCGGAAATAGCGGGGCTGTTCGCCGCCGAGCACATAGGACGAACCGTAAGCGAACGGCCCATCCTTCATCGGGACGGACTGGTCGTCTTCCTTGATGCGGCCGCGCATTTCCTTGAACAGCGTCTCGCGCAGCGCTGCCGTGTCCGCCATCATCGCCGTTTGATAAACGGTTTCGGCTTCCAGGTGAGTGCGGATTGCGGGGTCGAGCAGGGTCGGGTCGCGGAACACGTCCTGCCAGTTGTCGGCGCGCAACCAGGCATAATCGTCCTCGCGCGTGATTCCGTGACGCGTATCGCGCCAATCGCGGCGCATGGTGGATGGCGGCGTGATGGCGGGGAATTTGGGGTCTGTCATGGAGCTCTCTAACAAGAAAGTGAATGTTTACAAAGGCTTCTGCTCTGCACAAGAAGCGCGATATCGGTTGGCGTGTAAATCACGGGGAACATAGGCATTCCCGGCCGCCAAGTCACCGCGCCAAGGCCTCAGAAACCCGTGGATGAGGTGCTGGAGCTGCATTTCCGCTATTGTTTAGGGCATTTAGCGGGTGGCAGTTGGTCATGACACGCGATAGGCAGGCAAACCGACCGGGGCAGAGCCCGTTTTAACCTCCAGGGACAAGCATGAACCAAGGCACGGAAGCAGCACTGCTGATAGCGCTCGGCTTTCCCTTCGTGGGAGCCTTGCTCGCACCCCTGGTGATGCTGCGCTTCCCCCGAGGCGGCCCCTGGCTGCTCGCGCTTGCTCCGACCTTCGCCTTCATCACCTTTGCCGCGCAGATCGGAACGGTGAGCAGCGGCAACGCGCTTGTCGGCGGCCTTCCTTGGATTCCGAGCCTCGATGTCGGCCTGTCCTGGTATATCGACGGTCTGGCGCTTGCCTTTGCCTTGCTGGTTTCCGGCATCGGCATCCTGATCGTGCTTTACGCCGGCGGATATCTGAAGGGGCATCCGCATCACAGCCGCTTCATGAGCTTCCTTCTCCTGTTCATGGGCGCGATGCAGGGCCTGGTGGTGGCGGACGGGTTCCTGACGCTGTTCGTGTTCTGGGAACTGACCTCGATCACATCCTTCCTTCTGATCGGCTTCGATCATCAGCGCGAAGCCAGCCGCCGCGCGGCGTTGCAGGCGCTGGTTGTCACGGGAATGGGCGGTCTGGCGCTTTTGGCCGGTCTCGTCACCATCGGCATGGCCACTACGACTGATACGCTGTCGGGGCTTCTGGCCAATCCCGATGTCCTACGTTCGAGCGCGCTTTATGTGCCGGCGCTGATCCTGATCCTGCTTGCCGCCTTCACCAAGTCGGCGCAGTTTCCGTTCCACTTCTGGCTGCCCAACGCGATGGAAGCGCCGACGCCCGTTTCGGCCTATCTCCATTCTGCGACCATGGTGAAGGCCGGCGTTTATCTTCTGATGCGTTTGAACCCGGTTATGGGTGACACGGTTCTTTGGGAAACCATCCTGCCGCTGTTCGGTGGCGCGACGCTTCTGGTGGGCAGCGTGCTTGCGCTGCGCCAAAGCGATCTCAAGCTGATGCTGGCTTACACCACGATCGGTTCGCTCGGATTGCTGGTGATGCTGACGGGCTTCGGCACCGAAACGGCCGTGCTGGGCGCCGTGCTTTACCTCATCGCGCATGCTTTGTTCAAAGGCACGCTGTTCATGGTGGTGGGCATTCTCGACCATGAAACCGGAACGCGCCGGATCGAGGACCTGCGAGGCTTGCGCAGCGCCATGCCGCTGACCTTCGTCGCCGCACTCGGGGCAGGGCTGTCGATGGCCGGCATTCCGCTTTTCACGGGCTTCCTTGCCAAGGAAACGATCTACGAAGCGCTCCTTGCCGGCGGTGACGCCTGGTCGCTGCTTGTTCTGATCGTCATCATTCTCGGCAATGCCGCCATGGCGGCCGTTGGCCTGGCGGTGGGACTGACGCCCTTCACCGGTTCTCTGCGCCCGACGCCGCAAGCCCCGCATGAAGGCCCTGTTCTCCTGTGGCTGGGACCGGTGACACTGGCGACGTTCGGTCTTGCTCTGGCGCTTTTGTCGAGCGCGTTCTACGGCGCCTTTGCCGATCCGATGGCGAGCGCGGTGGCGGGCCTTGCCGTCGAAAACCACGCTTCGCCGTTCCCGCATGTCTCGCTCGCCTTTGGCCTGTCCTTGTTGACCTTGGCGATCGGCGTGGCGTTCTATCTCGGCCTTCAGGGCATGCGCCGCAGCATCGGCGGTGTGCTGACGGCGTTCGGCTGGGGACCGGATCGCGGCTTCGATCAGGTCATGCGCGGTCTGGTGACGCTGTCGGTGCGCGTCACGGGCGTGGTGCAGTCGGGACGGCTCGATGTGTATATCACCGTTGCCTTCGTTGTGGTTGCCGCCGCTCTCTGGATGCCGATGCTGCTTACGGGCGAACTGCCGGTTCTGCCCTCCATTCCGCAGCTTCTGCTGCATGAATGGGCCGTTCTTCTCGTGGCGGTGGTCGGGCTTTATGCCGTGGTGCGCACACGCAATCGCCTCACCGCCATTGTGTCGCTGGGGATCCAGGGCTTCGCCGTCGCGCTTCTGTTCCTTCTGATGGGCGCACCGGACCTGTCTTTCACCCAGTTCATGGTTGAAACCCTGTCGGTGGTGATCCTGGCGCTTGTGATGACGCGCATTAGACTGGAGCCGACCGATCACCGGCCTTGGAACGAAAAGCTGCTCGACGGTTCGATCGCGATCCTGTGCGGACTTGGCTTCGGCCTGCTGCTCCTGAAGGTGACGCAAGGCACGTTTGACGCGGCACTGAGCGCATTCTTCAGCGCCAATGCGCGGATCATCGCCCATGGCCGCAACGTGGTGAACGTGATCATTGTCGATTTCCGCGGCTTCGATACGCTGGGCGAGATCGCGGTGGTGACGATCACCGGTCTGGCGATCCTCGCCATCATCCGCATCGGCACGCCGCAGGCAAAGCAGGAGGATCGGACATGAGAACGCTGATCTTCCGGGCAATTGCGCCTTATCTGACCGCGTTGATGCTGCTGTTTTCGATCTTCGTGACCTTGCGCGGCCACAACGAGCCCGGCGGCGGGTTCATCGGCGGGCTTCTCGCGGCATCGGCCTTTGCGCTCTACGGCATCGCCTTCGGCGTCCCCGAAGCGCGACGGGCCATGTGGTTCCACCCGATCTCGGTGGCTGGAACGGGCCTGCTTCTGTCGGCGATCTCGGGCTTGCCGTCCTTCTTTCGCGGCACGCCCTACCTGACCGGTATCTGGACGACGGCGCCGGTGTTCCACTTCGACGTCGCGACGATCATCCTGTTCGATCTTGGCGTTTATCTCGTCGTGGCGGGCGCATTCGCGTCGATCGCGCTCGCGCTTGAAGACAACGGAGAACGTTGATGGAGGCCGTGCTCTCGATTCTGGTCGGCTTGTTCTTCACGGCCGGCATCTACCTGATGCTGTCGAAGGCAATCGTCCGCATTCTGTTGGGCGTCGTGGTGTTCGGCAATGCGGTGAACCTGCTGATCTTCACGGCAGGTCGCATCATGCGCGAAGTGCCGCCGGTGATGTCGCTCGACATGACGCAGCTGACCGGAGACACCGCCAATCCCTTGCCGCAGGCGCTGATCCTGACAGCGATCGTGATTTCCTTTTCCTTTTTCTCCTTCCTTCTGGTGCTGACCTTCCGCACCTATCAGGAGGTTGGCACCGACGACACGGTGAAGCTCAGGGTCGCAGAACCCGAGGGCAAGATCCTTCCGCCGATGGGATATTGACGTGGCCGGACCGATCGACATCACAGGCGCGATGATCACGACGCCGACACCTGCCGGCGACTGGCTGGCGGTTGTGCCCGTTGCGCTGCCCATTATCACGGGCGCCGCACTCCTGATGCTGCGCAAGCGCCTTCATTGGCAGGCGCCGATTGCGGTGGCCACGCTGGCGGTGGTCTTCCTGGCCACGCTCGCGCTTCTGGTGCGGGTCTGGACCTTTGGCACGGTGGTCATGACGATGGGGCGCTGGCTGCCGCCCTTCGGCATTTCCTTTACCGTGGATCTCCTTGGCGCATTGTTTGCCTGCACCGCCTCGCTGGTGGCGCTGGTTTGCAGCGTGGCGGCAGTGCAGTCGGTTGCGCGACCGGCGCGGCGCTACGGCTATTTCCCGTTCCTGCTTTTGACGGCGGTTGGCGTGAACGGCGCGTTTCTGACCGGCGACATCTTCAACCTCTATGTCTGGTTCGAAGTGTTCCTGATCTCCTCGTTCGGCCTGCTGGTGGTGGGCTCGACGCGCGCGCAGCTCGACGGCACGCTGAAATACGGCGTGCTGAACCTGATCGGAACGACCCTGTTCCTGATCGCGACGGGCTATCTCTACGGCATCTTCGGCACGCTCAACATGGCCGATGTCATCAGAAAGGTGCCGGCGGTCGAGGGCGCGCCGCTGATGACGCTGGCGACGCTTTATCTTGCGGCTTTTTCCATGAAGGCGGCGGCGTTTCCGGTGCAGGCCTGGTTGCCGGCTTCTTATCACACGCCCAATGTCGTGACCTCGGCCTTCTTCGGCGGCGTGCTGACGAAGATCGGCGTTTATGCGCTGCTGCGCGTTCTGGTGCTTTTGTTTCCACTCCAGCTTGCCGGCCTGTCGGGCGTAATCGGCTGGGTTGCGGCCGCAACCATGGTGCTCGGTGCGCTCGGTGCGCTGGCGCAAAGCGATATCCGCCGCATGGTGGGCTTTCTCGTGATCTCCGGCGTCGGCGTGATGCTCGCCGGGCTTGCGGTTGGCACGGGGCCGGCGCTGGCCGGCGGCATCTTCTACGCGATGCATTCCATGATCGCACTGACGGCGCTTTACCTGCTGGCCGGACTTGTTGCCGAACGCGCCGGCAGTTCGTCGCTGCATGTGGTTGCCGGCCTGTCTTCGGCACCGGTTCTGATCATCGCCGCCTTTATCCTGATGTTGTCCATCGCCGGCCTGCCGCCAGGTTCGGGGCTTTGGCCGAAGATCATGGTGGTGCAGGCGGCCCTGGAAGCGCAGCATGGCTGGCTTACGGCGGCAGTTCTTCTGTCCAGCCTGTTGACGGTGATCACGCTCGGACGCTTCTTCCTGTTCGTTTTCTGGCGTCCTCCCGTCGCCGATGGGCTGGGCGAACGGCCGAAGCGGCTGATGTCTCCCGGACCCATGCTGGCGCTGACCTTCCTGGCCGTCGTAATGGGGCTTTATCCTGAACCCTTCGTGCGGGCTGCCAGCCACGCTGCGGACGGGCTTCTTCAACCGGATGCCTATGTGCGCGCCGTTTTCGGAGAACAGGGCTGATGCCGATCTTGCTCGCCGGCTTGTTTACGCTGATCTGGCTCGGCATCACCGGAAGCTGGACGCTGCCGAACCTCATCCTCGGCCTTCTGCTGTCGATCGTTGCCCTGATGCTGGTGCGCTTCCAGCTCGGCACGCCGCAGACGGTTCGTCGCCCTGTGAAGATCCTGGCGCTTGTTGCGCTGTTTGTGGTCGAACTCATCAAGTCCGCCTGGCGCGTGCTTGTGCTGGTGACGAAGCCGCGCATGGACGTGAAACCGGGAATCATCGTCTATCCCTTGCGGGTGCAGAGCGATTTCCAGATCGCGCTTCTGGCCAATCTGATCACGCTGACGCCGGGCACGCTGACGGTGGATGTGACGGATGATCGAAGCCGCCTGATCATTCACGCGCTCGATGCGGTTGATCCCGATGCCGTGCGCGCGGATATCGAACAGGGCTTCGAGCGATTGATCCTGGAGGCGTTCGGATGAGCCTTTCCGCCGACTTTCTATGGGTTGCGATCCATATTGCCCTGGGTGTGCTGAGCCTTGCGTTCCTGATGGTGACCTGGCGCGTGTTGCGCGGGCCGACCTTGCCGGACCGGGTGGTCGGCCTCGACGCGCTCGTGGTGATCGCCATCGGCTTCATTGCCACGATCGGGATCAAAACCGGCTTCACCCTCTATGTCGACATCGCGCTGGCATTGGGGCTCGTGGGCTTCCTCGCAACCGTCGCCTTCGCCCGTTTCACGCTCAGCCTGCAGGGCAAGATCCAGCAGCAGAACGACGAGCAGGACGAAAGAGAAGAGAACGAAGGAAAGGGCGCATGATCGAGATCATCAGCAATACGGTTGCCGCGATCCTTTTGCTTGTTGGATCGATCTTTACTTTGACCGCAGCCATCGGATTGCTGCGGCTGCCTGATGTGTATTCACGCATGCATGCCGCCTCGAAAGTCGGCACGCTCGGCTCCTGCGTCATTTTGCTCGCGCTGGCGGTTGTGGAAGCCGATCTCACGGTTGCGACCCGTGTGGTGGCCGCCATTACGTTTTTTATTATTACCGCGCCGATTTCCGCGCATCTGCTCGCGCGCGCTGCGCTGACCGCAGGTTATCCGCTTTGGGAGGGCTCTGTGCGCAACGAAACCGATAAGATGACTGATATTGTCAGGCCTCGACGGGCGGATGCAGACGAATAGTCGCTTATTGGTGCAGCGGCATATTGTCAGATAAGCTGAGGCCCTTTCTTGCCGCTGCTGCAATACGGGCGTGCTTAACGCTCGCTTAGGCTCCTATATTAATGAATATTCATTTGACAGGCGTCTATGTCTTCACCAAATAGGGGGAATGCTTGAATGCGCTATGCCAAGCGTATGGCCATTTGCCCGATCCGCGCAGTTTGCGCTTGAAGTGATTTCACGACCCTTTTGGAACCGCCTGTTATGCAAGTTGAGAATACTCCCACACGTAATGACGATGCTTTGATGGAACTGACTGCCGATGTTGTGGCTGCTTATGTCAGCAACAATTCGGTTCCTGCTTCTGAATTGCCAAATCTAATTTCGGAAATTCACGCGGCCCTGGGTCGCGTTGGAAATGCTGCTGTCGCCGCCGAGCCGGTTGTTCAAGACAAGCAGAAGCCTGCCGTCAATCCGAAGAAGTCGGTGCAGGACGATTACATCGTATGTCTTGAAGACGGCAAGAAGTTCAAGTCGCTCAAGCGCCACCTGATGACCCATTACAGCATGACGCCCGAACAGTATCGCGAGAAGTGGGGTCTCGACTCCAACTATCCGATGGTTGCGCCGAACTATGCGGCAGCACGTTCGCAGCTCGCCAAGTCGATGGGTCTTGGCCGCAAGCCGAAGTCGGCACGCTAAGCTTACCCCTTCTGACCTGATCAAAGCGGCGCTTCGGCGCCGCTTTTTGATTCTGCGCCCTTTGCTTGGTGTTACGCCGCAAGCGGCTCGCTACCCTCAAGCCGAACCAGCCGATCCAGAGCCTGCTTCATCGCGATGTGGCGGTTGAGATCGTAGCTCCAGTGGCGGTTGATGCCGCGCAGCCGCTCGCGCTCGATCATGCGGCGCAGGCGGGCAGCAATCTTCAGGCGCTCCGGCCCGGTTGATCTCAGCGCTGCGGCGAGATCAATCCCGCTCAAGATGAACACGGCGGCGGTCTGCCTTGCGTGATCGCTATACTGCGCCTTGGCACGCAGAAACGCGGCCTTTTCCTGTTTGATGGTCATCGATGAACTCCGCTTCAGATTGGCGGAGATCATCACCTTGCCCGGAAGGGGGTGGGGATCGGATTGATGTGAGAAACACTGCCATTTCTCAAAAGGTCTCGCGAGATCAACTCGTTAGACCTTCGTCGTGTTCTCGGCTGTTCCTTTTTTGTTCACATGCGTCGCTGCGTTCAATATAAGAACGTATTCCTATATCGGGAGAGCGCGTGGTGGGAACGAGTGCTGCAAGACAGGTGGACGAGGCCGAGAAAGAGGTGGAATGCGCAACGGAGGAAGAGCGGCAAAAGAACGAAGAAACGATCGTGGAACTCTGTGACTGCGTGATCGATCTGACGTCGGCCTTTTACAATGTGTGCGGCAAGGAGATGCGGATGCCGGGGCGCTCGCGCGGGCAGGTCGCACGCATCCGGCAGATCGCCATGTATGTCGCCCATACCGTTCTCGACATGAGCATGGCCGAGGTTGGTCGCGGCTTCGGGCGTGATCGCACGACGGTGCTGCATGCCGTGCACCTGATCGAGGACCTGCGCGACGATCCCACCTTCGATGCGATTCTGGCGCGCACGGAACATCTCGCAAAAACGGTGATGCGCGGCCGCAAAGTCTGGAGCCTGCGATGAGCGATCAACTTCCTATGCAACAACAAAGCCGCCGGGTGATCATCTTCCTGGGCAAGCAGGGCGCGGAGCTGGAAACCACGGCAACCGGCAAGGTGATGCTGCGCAGCGAACGCGGGGTTATTGCGGTGGCGGCCAGTGTGGTTGCCGGCCTCATCGAGCAAGGCCTGGTGGCGCGCGATGGCGCTTCAATCGGTCTGACCGAGGCGGGCAAGATGGCGCGTCGCGATCAGGCCGAGGGTTTGGGGACGCAGCCGCGCGAACTCGGCCAGACCAACATGCAAACGGAGGATGGCTGGGAAAGCGTCACGATCAATCTGGCCGAGTCGCCGCTGGCGCAGATCGCGCGCCGACGGGGGAGGGATGGCCGGGCTTATCTGAGCGAGGCGGAACTACGCGCCGGCGAGCGCTTGCGCTCGGATTTCACGCGCGGGCAGCTGATGCCGAAGCTCGGCGCGACCTGGCAGGCGCTGGCGGGTTCGAGCGGACGTGGGAGCGGCGGGGCGGGTGGCGCTGTCGATCTGACGGATGCGGCACTTGCCGCGCGTCAGCGGGTGGAAAAGGCTGTGGATGCGACGGGACCGGAACTCTCCGGCGTGCTCCTTGATATCTGCTGCTTTCTCAAGGGGCTGGAACAGGTGGAAGCGGAACGCGGCTGGCCGGTGCGCTCGGGCAAGGTCATGCTGAAGGCAGCACTGGGCGCGCTGGCACGCCATTACGAGCCGGCACGCCAGTCAGGCACACGGCCGCGCAGCTTCCACTGGGGTGCGGAGGATTACCGGCCGGTGATCGGTTGAGGCTTAGCCTGCAGCGGCCTGCGCGTCCGAGCGGATGCGCTGAACCATGGAGCGCAAACCGTTCGAGCGCTGCGGGCTGAGATGCTCATTCAAGCCGAGCTCGCGCATCGTCTCGTCGAAGTCGACGGTGAGGATTTCGGATGCGTGCCGACCGGAATACAGCGCCAGAACGATCGCCACGAGACCGCGCACGATATGGGCATCGGAATCGCCCTGATAGGTCAGCACGGGATCCTGGTCGCCAGACTTCTCGCCGTGAAGCCAGACCTGGCTGGCGCAACCGCGCACCTTGTGGGCTTCGTCGCGCACAGCTTCCGGGTAGGGCGGAAGGTCCTGCCCGAGCTCGATGACATAACGGTAGCGATCTTCCCAATCGTCGAGAAGGGAAAAGTCGGAGCGGATCGTGTCGATGGAAGCGGTCATGGCGCGGGATATAGGACAGAGCTGGCCGAGCGTCATCAAGCTAGCGCGGCCGAAAGCGAGAAAGGTGCAGGCCGGGGTGGGGGGAGGTTTAGGAATGCGGCGCGTCGAGCGGGCGGGCGGACGGAACCGGGATCACGAAACTGTCGGCAGTCACGGCAGGCGCGGCTTCAGCCGGCGCGGGCAAAAGCGCTGCAGCTGGTTCGACAATGGCAGGGGCACCGCTGACCGGCGGCTTTGCGTGTGTTTCAGGCACTTCGGGATCCACCATTTCGATCGCGAGCCGCGCGCTTTCGCGGGCACGCACGCTGATCGTGTCGAAGGCGGCGCGGCCGGTTTCGCAGACATCCGGCTTGCGCTCGCACAGGCCCGCAACGTCGCTCATCGCTTCCTTGGCGGCGAAGAAGGTCTGGATCGGGCCGACCGAGGGCGCATCGCTATCTTCGCCGCCGAATCCGAAGGGCAGCGCCAGAAGCACCAGCGAGAACCAAAATCCTATCCGCAGCAGAAACGTCATCGCGACATCCCCAAGAAGGCCAGCATCCAGTGCCTCTACCTGATCGTTTCCCGCCGCAGTCACCCAAGGCGACAAGCGGCATTACCTTCTATTCTAGGTAAAGCCGGCTGGTTTGTCATGGGTATAAGATCGGCGAAAAGGCGAAATAAATCAGGTGGTTCGTCTAAACCTTTCATTAACCATGTAAGCTGCTGACTTTGTTTGAGCCGGACGAGAAGTGTCGCCTTCCGGAGGCGCAGCGCGGCGGAACTGCGCCTACAAGAAAAAGGCTACCTGTCGTTAACCATACGGGTAATCGGAACGCCGGGAATGCGCGGTTGCGCCATTTCGGTACGGCACAAAAGGGTCCCTTTAGCGCGAGCTTATCTCTTCCTTAAACGCTGGATGCGACCTTCCCCCTCGATGAAGTTTCGCTCCGGCGAATGAAGTGAGTGCGTTGTATTGAGTCATTCAGCCCGCAGTTCCGGCGATTGGAAAGCTGGCCTCGTTGCCGCTTGCCGACGGCTGGTGAACGCGCGCGCCTCCAAGGAGGACGCGAAGCGCCACTTGCGCCTGACCGGCCTCCTTCTGCTTGGACCACTGGCGTTGGCCGCTCTCGCAACGCCTTATCTTTCCGCGGTTTATTCCGCGCCCATCATGCTGGCGCTGATCTGCGTTGCGATTGCCGCATCGTGGACCACGGTTGCGGCGCTGGCTTCCACCGGGCGCTTCGCGCCGGCAGCTTTTGCTGCGCTGTTGCTGGGTGCGCTTGGGGTGATCACCGTCGTGGCTTGCGCCGGCGGCGCGGGATCACCGGCCGCCCTTCTTCTGGGTGCTTTGCCGATCGAAGCCTGGTGGGCCGGCCGCAGCCGCCGCGCCTTGCAGGCCGGCAGCATCGTAGGTGCGGCAGCGCTTGGCACGATCGTCGGACTGCATGCCTTCAATATGCTGCCTGACGTGCCCGGTGGTTTGTGGCACTGGCTGTTGCCGGTGGGCTATCTGCTGACGCTGGTTCTGCGCCGTGATGATTGGGTCGGCCCGAGCGTTGTTCTGCGCGATGAGGGCATGTCGGAGCTCGACACGCTGTCGGACTGCGCCGTGCTGCGGCTCGATACATCCGGCGAAGTGCTGAGCGCCAATGCGCGCTCGAAGGACATTCTCGGCCTGCCGACCGAGCATCTGCTGGGTTCGGCTTTGTTCGACCGCCTGCATGTGTCGGACCGCGTGATCTACATGACCGCGCTTGCGAACCTACGGTTGACGGGTGCGATGCAGTCGGTGGATCTGCGGATCCGCGTGCCGGATGGCGAAACGGGATCGGCGGTGCACCTCTTCACGGTGTCGATGACGCAGCGCGCAGCCGATCTCAGCGTTTTCCTGCTGATCCGCAACCGCCAGGATTATGCCGACCTTCTGCGCCAGGCGACGATCGCCACCGAGCGGGCGGACAGTCTGGATGTCGCCAAGAGCCGCTTTTTGGCAGCCGTCAGCCACGAACTGCGCACGCCGCTGAACGCGATCATCGGTTTTTCCGACATGATGATCCAGGGCATGGCCGGACCTTTCGCCGATCAGCGGCAGGCCGAATATGTCGGCATCGTGCGCGATAGCGGTCAGCATCTGCTTTCGGTCGTCAATTCCATCCTCGACGTGTCGAAGATCGAATCCGGCACCTATACGATCGCGCCTGAGCCGTTCCGCTTCGAGGAAGCTGTGGAATTCTGCCGCTCGATGATGGCGGGACAGGCGCAGGCCAAGCATGTTGCGCTTCGGGTTCAGATCGAGCGCAATGTGGGTGAGCTGTGCGGGGACCGCCGTGCGATCCAGCAGACCTTGATCAATCTCGTCGGCAACGCCATCAAGTTCACGCCCGAAGGCGGCGCGGTCACGGTTGGCGCGCATCGGCAGGGACGCAAGCTGCAGTTCTGGATCAGCGATACGGGAATCGGCATCGCCGATTGCGATCTGGCCCAGCTCGGTCGTCCATTCGTGCAGGTGCGCAACGATTACACCCGCCATCACGAGGGCGCGGGGCTGGGATTGTCGATCGTAAAGGGGCTGGTGGAACTGCATCACGGCACCTTTGCCGTTGCCAGCAAGCCAGGCGAGGGAACAACGGTAACGGTGACGCTTCCGGTCGATGGACCGGATCAAACCTCGATGAACGAGGGAATGGACTGGATGGTGGATCATGGCACGCAAAACGCAGAAACCTACCGCAAGAGCGCGTAAGCAGCCAGCAGCCCCGGAGCGGGCGCCGGTCGCCGACAGCTTCGTGCGGCGGGCTGCGGCTGCAGGCGGCGCTGCCGTTGCGCGCAACCCGATGATGGTTGGCGGCACGACGGCGTTCATGATCGCCCTGTTTTTCGTGTCGGCGAATGCGATGTGGTATCAGCCGCATTTCCACAAGGGCGCGTTCTTCCCCACGCGCGACCTGCCGCAAAACGCCTTGCCGCTAGAAGGCGAGGCACCGAGGCAAGCTGAGCCGACCACCGGCTCGGTGGAGCCCCAGGGCGATCCGACGGTGCTGCAGGTGCAGACGGTTCTGCAGGACCTCAAGCTTTATCGCGGCGAGATCGATGGGCGGCTCGGCACGGACACGGCCGAAGCGATCCTGACCTATCAGAAGATCGTCGGCCAGCCGATGACGGGTGAGATCGACGACGGACTTTTGTCGCAGCTCGGCGTTTCCACGAGCACGGCTTCGATCCGGCCAACCGCATCTCCCGCAGCACCGGTGTCAGACCCGACGACGCGTGCGCATGAAGCGGGGACGGACGCAGTCGTGGCCTCCGGACTGCCGACGCATGAACGCATCAGCCGGATCCAGGCGGGCTTGCGGGCTTTCGGCAATGAAAGTGTCGAGATCGACGGCATGGTCGGCACCAAGACCCGCAATGCCATTCGTGAGTTCCAGTCGCTGTTCGGTCTGGATGTGACCGGCGAGCCCGACGAGGAGCTCTACGCCAAGATGCGCGAGATCGGCCTGACCAGTTAAGATCAGGCCGACTGCCGAAGGCTGTTAAACCAGTTCGCCGAGGCTCGCGGCGTCGAAGTTCATCATGCCCGCTTCGTCCTGCGCGCGGATCTTCGTGACCCATTGCGGATCGGCGATCAGGGCACGGCCGACCGCGATCAGGTCGAACTCCTCGCGTTCCATCCGGCGCAGCAACTGGCTGATGTCGCTGCGCTGTGAGTTCTCGCCCTTGAAGGCGCCCATGAAGTCGCTGGACAGGCCGACCGAGCCGACGCTGATCGTGGGCGCGCCAGTGAGCTTCTTGGCCCAGCCCGCGAAGTTCAGGCCTTCCGCACCATCCACATCGGCGAATTCCGGTTCCCAGAAGCGGCGCTGCGAGCAATGCAGAATATCGGCGCCGGCTTCCACCATAGGCACGAGCCAGTCGCTCATCTCGTCCGGGGTGTGGGCGAGGCGCGTGGTGTAGTCCTGCTGCTTCCATTGGCTGAGGCGCAGGATCACGGGGAAGTCGGGACCAACGGCGGCACGCACGGCCTTGATGACCTCCACGGCAAAGCGCGACCGCTCCTTGAGCGTCGGGCCGCCCCAGGCGTCGGTGCGCTCATTGGTGCCGTTCCAGAAGAACTCGTCGATCAGGTAGCCGTGGGCGCCATGCACTTCGACCGTGTCGAAGCCGAGCCGCTTGGCTTCGGCTGCCGAGCGTGCGAAGGCGGCGATCGTGTCTGCGATCATTTCCTCCGTCATGGCAACGCCGTGCTTCTTGCCGGGAGCAAGCAGGCCGGATGGGCTTTCGATCGGCTCGGGCTGCGCCCAATCGAGGCCCTTGATGACCGTGGAACCGGTATGCCAGATCTGCGGACCCATCTTGCCGCCGGCAACATGAACCGTGTCGATGACGTTTTTCCAGCCAGCCAGAGCGGCGTCGCCGTGGAAGAAGGGAATGCCCGGATGATTGCGCGAGCCGGGACGGTCGATCACCGTGCCTTCCGACAGGATCAAACCGACATCACCCTCGGCGCGGCGGCGGTAGTAAGCGGCATTGGTCTCGCCAGGAATGCCTTCCGGCGCCATGGTTCGCGTCATGGGGGCCATGACGATGCGGTTCTTGAGATGCAGGGATTTCAGTTGAAACGGCTGAAACAGCACGTCGACATTGGGAAAAGACATAAAGCAAAAGCTCCGTGGATTAAGAGGCTGAGGTATGCACGCGAAATCAGGTGTCAATAATGACAATGTCGGGTTTGACGTCGAAGACGCCGATCACGGCGCATAATGGGGGAACGCAGAATCTCATGAATGGAACGGTCTGACATGCGGCTGACATCGGATTTCTTTGTTTCGGCCCTGACGCGGCGCGTGTTCGGCGATGGCGGCTTTGCGGCCGTTGTGCGCCGGGGCGCTACGGAAGCGGGGGCCGTGTTCGTGACGACGCGCAACCGCATGGGCGAGGTGAGCCTGTTCGGGCCGGCACCGCAAACGAGCTATGACGAGAAACAACCGAGCGATCGGCAGTTCTCGCTCATGCTCGCAGGATCGGATGATGCGGCCGTGGAAGCGCGGCTGGCCAAGGAAATGCGCTTCGATCCCGATATCTGGGTGATCGAGATCGAACCCGGCAGGCTGACGGTGGAAGAGCTTTTGTCCGTGGCTGTTTAAGCGACCTGATGGGCGCGCTGCGACTGCACAGCGTCGGTATTGCCGTTGCCGGCCATGCGGCGGCTGACGCCGGCGAACACGGCATCGGCCTGGTACAGGCGCAGCGTGGCCGCCGCTTCTTCCGGTGAGATCGCTTCATAGCGGGCCACGAAGGTCTGGATCGCCTGGGCATGACCGAAGCCGGCCGGATAGGTTGCGGCAACAAGCAGGAAGGCCTGTTCCGGAACGAGGCGCAGCGCCTTCAACACGCGCGACAGATCGCGCTTGTCGGTCGAGGCCACGATGGAATGGGCCTGACCGCCTTCGATCTCCAGCGCCTCGGCCAGTGCCGTTTCGAAGAAGGGAACCGAGCCGGTCAAAGCGGTTGCGCGAAGTTTCTCATAAGCAGGATGAGCGGAAGGCTTTTGCCCAGAAGCAGCGTCGACCGGCTGCATCATGGCGCGCAGGCTGTTGCGCGCGGCTTCGGCGATGTTGGGATTGGCGAGACGCTGGTGCGACAGCAGAGCTTTCTCGATCAGCACGGCGGTTGGCGGCGTGAGATCCTTGCGCTGGATGATGACGCGGGCATGGCTGGCGCCTTTGCGGCCGACAAGGGCAACGAGATCGACATCGGCCAGAGCCTTGGACTTCAGGAGCAGCGGCGCGGCGATCTCGATGCGTTCGCTGGCAAGGCGACGCACGAGGGCTGGCGGAGCGAAGCTGCTTTCGCTGAGAACGGCGGAAACGTAGCGCAGCGAGTCTTCCGAGACGCTGTCGTAGAGCTGCAGGCACAGCTCTTCCAGCTGGATGATGTCGCGCCGGCTTGGCCGCGTCAGCGCGCAGAATGCCGAGATCGCAGCACGAAACAGGCGATCCGCGCGGCTCGCATCGTGCTTCTCAGCAATATGGCGGAAATCCTGTGACGCGGGCATGTTCATGAGTTGAAAAAGGAGCCTGAAAGGCGACCGGGCGCCCATCGATCAAATTAGCTGCGAGGCGTTAGCAAGCCATTAACTGTCAGCTGGCTCCATAGAAAACGGAGGCGTTGCGTCACTTGCTCCTATCGAGATGAGAGGGCTTGCAGATCATGGCGAATATATTGGACTTCACACCACGTGCCCAGTTGAAGACGGGCATGAAGAAGGCGGATCGGCATCAGCCGGATGCGCCGGCAGAGATCATCATTTTTCCGGGCATCCGCTACGAGCGGATCAAGGGCGAGCAGGCGGGGTCTGCGCGGCGCGATGTGGCGCTGCGGCTGACCGGCACGGTGCCGGCCTTGTTGCAGCGCTGAGGCTTCAGCCCAGCGGCTCGCAGTCGAGGTCGCGGAAGAAGCGGTCGGCGACGCCGGTCCAGCTTTGGTTGGGCACAAGCGCGCGCACGAGCACGATGCCCTGGCTGGTCGTGCTTTCGATGAACACGGCACGCTCGAGCTCGGGCGGCATGGCGCGACGCATTTCGATCATCTGCATGGGCGACAGGATCACCACGTCGAGCGACCCGGTGGCGGAAGCGCGATCGGTGAGGCTGTAGGTGGTCTGGCCGGCGCGGTCGTGGATCGACAGGCTCCAGAACGGCAGCTGATGCGGCGTGGACAGTTTCAGCCCGCCATCATCCAGATCGAAGCGGCAGGCGGCGGCGCGAAACAGCGGATCGCCATCGCGCACCAGCGGCACGACATCGGCACCGGAACCCGTGGCCGGCGTGACCTGATAAAGCTCGCCGGCAGCTTCCAGCTGGCTCCAGGCATCGCGGCTGGTGGTGGTGGGAATGAGAAACAGGATCGCGATGTGGATGATCGCGGCACCCACCAGGCCAACGAGGATCGCGTAAAGCAGCTTACCCATCGCAGGCAATCCGGCGAATGGAAGGAAGCACGCTGTCGGTGAGGTCGGTTCGGTTGGCGATCGGCGTGTCGTAGAGCGTCAGAACGAGCTGCATCGAGCCGGTGCCGGAAACGGGCAGCCAGTTTCCGGCAACAGGCTCGGCGCCGACTTCCAGAACAAAGCGCGTCGTTTCGGCTTCGCGCAGAATGGCCAGCGAACTGGTCGCGGCGGCGCGCTCGCCGATGCCATCGAGCAGCGCGTGTTTTTCATCCGTGGCATAGAGCGTCCAGAAGCGAGCCGGCGGCGTTTCGCCTTCAACTCGATAACGGCACCGGATGCTGAGCGGCTGGTTCTCCGTATCTTCTGACGCGCGGAACTCCACGCCTTCGGCGCGACCAAGCGCCAGCCCGCCTTCGCGGGCATAACGCGCCTGCATGTAGGGATCGGCATCGGGCGTGCCGATATCGGGGAAGGCCACCCACGGGCCGACGTGGATCGCGCCGAAGCTCGCGCTGTGGTTGAGCGCATAAAGCACGCTGCCAGCACCGCCGCCGATGGCGATGGCGAGAGCGAGACAAACGAGAAGAACGGTTTTCAGCATGCAGACGCCGTGGCGAGGTGTCCCGCCTTAGCGTGAGCCGGGTTGCCGCCGCAAGCGGCGTGATGGGTCAAGCCGCAGGCCTCAAAGAGCGGACAGCTTGCCGCTGGCCGAGACCTGAGCCGGCGCCGCGCCCGAGAAGGCGGCTTCGATTTCGGCCAGAACCCGTGTCGTGTCGGGCGACAGAATGCGCGGGGGTTCGCCGATCGTGCTGTCGCCGGCCGATGATGCGATGCTGGCGATCGCCTGGTCGTCGGCGGGCTTGTCGATGAACGGCTTCTCAAGGCCGGGGATCGGTTTCACTTCCACATTGCGATGCGCATAGGCCATCAGGCGCTGCCAGACCATGGCGGGCAGGGAGCCGCCGGTCATCTCGTTGGAGGAGGTGAAGTCGTCATTGCCGAGCCAGACGGCGGCGAGATAGTTGCCGGTGAAGCCGACATACCAGGCGTCGCGATAAGCCTGCGTCGTGCCCGACTTGCCGCCCGAACGAATGCCGGGCAGGGCGGCGCGCCGGCCGGTGCCGATTTCCGGAACCTGCGCGAGCATCGTGTTCATCGACGCGGTCGCCTGTTCGGACAGAACACGGTGCGGCGGCGGCGCGTCACGGTCGTGATCGTAGAACACCTTGCCGGAATGGTTGGACAGCTGCGTGATGCCGTGGCGCATGCCGGCATAACCACCATTGGCAAAGACCTCGTAGCCGGTTGCCTGATCCATCACGGTCATGCCGGATGTACCGAGCACCATCGTCTTGTGGCCTTCGAGCTTCGATTCCACGCCGAAGGATTCCGCCATCGCCTTGATCGGCCCAATGCCGAGATGATCCTTGGCAAGACGCACGGGCACGGTGTTGATCGACTTCACCAGAGCGGTGGTCAGCGACATGCGGCCGTTGAAGGAACGGGCGTAATTCTTCGGCGACCAGCCGTTCCAGTTGATCGGACCGTCGGACACGACGGAGTCGGGCTTGAAGCCGTGTTCCATGGCCGTGGCATAGACATAGGGCTTAAACGACGAGCCCGTCTGCCGCAGCGCCTTGGTGGCGCGGTTGAACTGCGACGTGCCGTAATCGCGACCGCCGACAATGGCGCGCACGGCGCCGTTGGTTTCGAGCATCACCAGCGCGCCCTGGTCGACACGGTACTGCTTGCCGTGCTGGCGCAGCATGAATTCGAGCGACTCTTCGGCCGCATGTTGCAGGTTCAGGTCGATCGTGGTGCGCGCGACCATGGAGCGGATGCCGTAGGGTTCGGCGATCTGCTTGGCCTGTTCGAACGCCCAGTCGAGGAAATAATCGGGGCTCTGGCGTTCGCCGCGATCCACCACGCTTGCCGGATGCAAACGCGCGGACAGGACTTGGCCTTCGGTGAGGAAGCCGCCCTGAACGAGATTGCTCAGCACCTCGTTGGCGCGACCGCGCGCGGCCGGCAAATTGATGTGCGGCGCGTATTTGGCGGGCGCCTTGAACAGGCCGGCCAGCATCGCGGCTTCCGACAGGTTGAGGTCCTTCACCGACTTGCCGAAATAGAAATCCGCCGCAGCCGTGATGCCGAAGGTACCGCCGCCCATGTAGCCGCGGTCGAGATAGAGCTGGAGGATCTCCTTCTTGGAAAGGTTGGTTTCCAGCCAGATCGCGAGAAAGGCTTCCTTGATCTTGCGATCGAAGGTGCGCTCGTTGGTCAGAAACAGGTTCTTGGCGAGCTGTTGCGTCAGCGTCGAGCCGCCCTGCACCACGCCGTTGGCGCGCATGTTTTCGCTCATGGCGCGGGCGAGGCCGAGAAAATCGATGCCCCAATGGCTGAAGAAGCGGCGATCCTCGGTGGCAAGCAGCGCCTGGATCACGTGATCGGGCATCTCGTCCACGGGCACGGAATCGCGCTGGATGATGCCGCGCTGGCCGATTTCGTTGCCGAAGCGATCGAGAAAGGTGACGGCGAAATCGCCCTGATTGCGCCAATCGGTCTTGGTTTCCTCGAAAGCGGGCATGGCGAGCGCCAGCATCACCACGGCGCCGGCCGCGCCAAAGGTGAAGCCTTCGGACGCGATCTCGACCAGACCGCGCCGCCAGCCGCGCACGCGAAAGCGGCGTGAAAAGATGGTGACGTTTTCCCAGCCGCGAGCGAGATGAAACCGCGCCTCGTAAACGGTGGAATCGAGCCACGCATCTGCCGCAAGCATTGCGGCAGACAGGCGACCGCGATTTCCGCGGGGTTTGTTTGGCTCATCCATGGCGACGTCCGGCAAGCTTTTCGACGCGATACAAACAGGTGCATGCAGGTCAGGCGCGTCCCTTCGCCCGGACTTACGATGGCAGGCTTTCATGTCACACTTCAAGGAGAAACGGGACAGAGCAGCAGATCTACCTGAAAGGGATGAATCAACGATGATAGGAAAATAGTCCTTGACACCGTGACGGTGCTCGGGTAGGTTTCCCTTATCGTCACACAGTTGCGACCAAGGCGGGCGGCGCGCTCGATGCCTGGCAGTGTGGCACGACACTCAAGACACGTGGATGGATTTTCATGGGAGCAAAGGCCGAGAAGGTCTGGGCTGCCCTTCGTGCGCTTTACGAAGGGGAGACGGTGGGGTTTGGCCTGTTGGCGCAAGTGGCTGAAATGAATGAAGTCCGGCTCCAATGCCGGGCGGAGCGGGAAGGTTGGATCGAGGGTGGCGCCTTGGCGGTCCAGCGCAAGCAGAAGGGCCGTCTGCTGAAATCGATCGAAAAGCTGGAAGGTCAGGTCGACCTTCTGATCGAAGGCAGTGCCGAGAACGAGGGGAGGATCGACAAAGCCAAGCTCGACCTTCTGAACCTGCTTCTGCGCTCGGTCGAGAAGCTGAAGGAGATGCTGCCGTCCGAACCGGAAAAGGCAAAACTGAGGGTCAGGGATCGAGATGTCCGCGTTTCAAAAATATTGCAGCATCTCGATGGACGAATTTCAGAGCTCGCTCGGCATTTCGCTGCCGCGATGGTCGAAGCGGATCGGAGCAAGTGACGCAAGCCTGATCGCGGCCGAATGGGTGATGACCGCCCGGCCGCAGCAATATCCGCTGTTCGACGACAAGCCCGACACCTGGCTGGTGATCGGCGGGCGGGGGTCGGGCAAGACGCGATTGGGCGCAGAATGGGTGAATGCGATGGTGCGGGGCTTCCCGCCCTTCGCGGAGCTTGGCGACCGGCACGGACAGATCGCGCTGGTGGGGGAAACGCTGGGCGATGTGCGCGAGGTGATGATCGACGGGCCGTCCGGTCTGGTGACGATCGCCCGGCATGACCGGCCGCGCTTCGAAGCCACGCGGCGCAGGCTCGTTTGGGACAACGGCGCGGTGGCGCAGATCTTTTCGTCCGAGGATCCGGAAAGTCTTCGCGGACCGCAGTTCGCGGCGGCCTGGTGCGATGAAGTCGCCAAATGGAAGAACGCCGATGCGGTGTTCGACATGCTGCAGTTCGGGCTTCGATTGGGCAATCGGCCGCGGCAGATTTTGACCACGACGCCGAAGCCGACGCCGCTGATGAAGCGGCTGCTTGCTGATCCCACGATCGCCGTGACGCGGATGAAAACGAGCGACAATGCCGACAATCTCGCGCCGAGCTTCATGGCCACGATGAACAGGCTTTATGGCGGCACGCGGCTGGGACGGCAGGAGCTGGAGGGCGAGCTGATCGAAGATCGCGCCGATGCGCTTTGGACGCGCGCTCTGCTGGAAGGGGCGCGGCGGCCGGTTGGCGAGATCGGGCGCATCGTTGTGGCCGTCGATCCGCCGGCGGGTGGCCAGGGCAAGGGCAACCGCTGCGGCATCGTTGCGGCTGGCCTGGATGCCGAAGGGCATGCCGTGGTGCTGGCGGATGCGACGGTTTCGGGCGTCGGACCGAACCAGTGGGCGGCGGCGGTGGTGCAGCTTTACGCCAAACTCGACGCGGATTGCATCGTGGCGGAAGTAAACCAGGGCGGCGCGATGGTGGAAAGCGTGCTGCGCGCGGTGGATGCTGATGTGCCGGTCAAGCCGGTGCGCGCCAAACGGGGCAAGTGGCTGCGGGCCGAACCGGTCGCGGCGCTTTATGCGCAGGGTCGCGTGATCCATGCGGAGCGCTTTCCCGAACTGGAAGACGAAATGTGCGACTTCGGCGCGGATGGTTTGGCTGATGGCCGCTCGCCGGATCGGGTGGATGCGCTCGTCTGGGCGATCAGCGAACTGACCGCGGCCGAGAGTGCCGCGCCGCGCATCCGGCAGATGCGCTGACCTGAACTCAATAAAACAAGGCTGGGATGATGAAGGCTTGGAACTGGCCGTGGCGGAGCGTGGCCGTAAGCCCCGAGCGCAAGGAGGCCGGCGGGATCGGCTTCGTGGCGCTGCATGGGCAAGCCGCCGCACACTGGACGCGGCGCGATTACGGAGCGCTGGCGCGCGAAGGTTACATGAAGAACCCGATCGTGCATCGCTCGGTGCGCATGATCGCGGAAGCGGCGGCGGCGGTGCCGTGGCTGCTGTATCAGGGCGTCACCGAGCATGACGCGCATCCGCTGCTGTCGCTTCTGGCGCGTCCGAACCGGCGCATGGCGGGTGCGGCCTTCATGGAGGGGCTGTACGGGCACCTGCTCTTGTCGGGCAATGCCTATATCGAGCTGGTGAGCGCGGGCGAGCGGCATGAGTTGCATCTCTTGCGGCCGGATCGAACGCGGGTGGCGACCGACGAACGTGGCTGGCCGGTGGCGCTTAACGTCGGCGAAGGGCGCGACAAGCGCTCCGTGCCGTTGGGGTCGGACGGGGCGCTGCAGCTGCAGCTGTTTCATCCCGTGGATGATCATTACGGCTTCGCGCCCTTGGAGGCGGCATTGACGGCGCTCGATACGCATAATGCGGCGGGGCAGTGGAACAAGGCGCTGCTCGACAATTCGGCGCGGCCATCGGGTGCGCTGGTTTATGCGCCGAAAGAAGGCGGCAATCTCACCGACGAGCAGTTCGAGCGGCTGAAGGCGGAGCTGGAGGATGGCTATTCCGGTGCCAAGCGCGCCGGGCGTCCGCTGCTTCTGGAAGGCGGGCTCGACTGGAAGGCGATGGGCTATTCGCCCAAGGACATGGACTTCATCGAGGCCAAGAATGCCGCAAGCCGCGACATTGCGCTGGCCTTCGGGGTCCCGCCGATGCTGCTCGGGATCCCCGGCGACAACACCTATGCGAATTATCAGGAAGCCAACCGCGCCTTCTACCGCCTGACGGTGCTGCCGATGGTGGCGAAGACGGCGCGGGAGTTGTCGGCCTGGCTCGGGCCGACCTTTAGCGAAGGCTTGAGGCTCTGGTTCGATGCCGACCAGATCGAGGGTCTGGCAGCCGAGCGCGAGGCGCTGTGGTCGCGGCTGAGTGCGGCGACGTTCCTGACCGACGACGAGAAACGCGAGGCGGTCGGTTATCGGCCGCTGGCCTGAAGAGCGGGCCTTAAGGACAATCATCATGAATGATACGGCCATGATCTGGCTGGCGCGTGGGCTTGGTGCCGCGGCCGGCTCGGCGATTTCGCTCGCCTATATCCTGCCGCGCGGACGGCGCGAGGCGGCGGTGCGCTTTGCGGTGGGGCTCGTCAGCGGCGTCGTGTTCGGCGGCGGCGTGGGGCTGAAGATCGCCGGGGAACTTGGGCTCGGCGCCGATCTCGCGCAGTTCGAACTGATGCTGATGGGCTCGGCCGCTGCCAGCCTTTGCGCCTGGTGGGCGCTGGGCTTTTTGATGCGGCTGTTCGAGCGCGGCACCAAACCAACCAATACAAGCGAGGCGCAATGAGCGGGATCGAAACCAAGCGCGTGGCGCTCAGCGTGGAAGAGGTGGACGCCGAAGGCTCGTTCACCGGCTATGCCAGCCTGTTCGGCGCGCCGGACCTCGGCCGCGACATCGTGGAACGCGGGGCGTTCGCGAAGTCGCTGCGGGCGCGTGGGGCTTCTGGCGTGCGGATGCTGTTCCAGCACGATCCGGCGCAGCCGATCGGCGTGTGGACCGAGCTGCGCGAAGACGAGCGCGGGCTCTTTGTGCGCGGCCGGCTGCAGACCGAAGTGGCGCGGGGGCGCGAGATCCTGGCGCTGATGAAAGCGGGTGCGCTGGACGGTTTGTCGATCGGCTTTCGGGCCGTGAAGGCGCGCAAGGAAGCGGCGACCGGGTTCCGGCGCATTCTGGAAGCGGACCTCTGGGAAATTTCGGTGGTGACGTTTCCCATGCTGCCGGGCGCGCGCATCCGCCAGGTGAAGAGCGGAGCGCAAAGCCTTCCCACGGTCAGAGAATTCGAACGCTGGCTCACGCAGGATGCTGGGCTGTCGCGGGCGCAAGCCAAGCTGGTGATCGCCAAGGGCTTCGCCGAACTGAAGCGCGAGCGAGACGCCGCGCATGGAACTCCCATCGGCGTGGCGGACACGATCCGCGCCGCCGCAAACCTGTTTCAGATTTGAGGACAAGACATGCAGACCATGCAGAAGCCAACTATGACGGCTGGGCGTGCGCCGGAGATCAAGAGCGCCGGTTCCTATGACGTGAAGGGCGCGTTCGACGATTTCATGGGCGCCTTCGAGGCGTTCAAGGACGCTAACGACACCCGGCTCGGCGAGCTCGAAACGCGTATGACGGCCGACGTGCTGTCGACCGACAAGGTCGATCGCATTTCGAGGGCGCTCGATGATCAGAAGCGCAAGCTGGACGAGCTGCTTTTGAAGAAGGCCCGCCCGACGCTGGGGCGCAGCATTGAGGTTGGCGCCAGCGAACACAAGGATGCGTTCGAGGCCTATGTGCGTTCGGGTGACGAGCGCGGCATCCGCTCCGTTGAAGCCAAGGCGATGAGCCTGGGCACTGGTTCCGACGGCGGCTATCTCGTGCCGCGCGAAACGGAAACGGAGATCGCCAAGCGGTTGGCGGTTCTGTCGCCGATCCGCTCGATTGCGTCGGTGCGCCAGGTGTCCACGGCGGTTCTGAAGAAGCCGTTCGCCTTGACCGGTCCGGCAACGGGCTGGGTGGGCGAAACGGCGGCGCGCACGCAGACCGCAAGCCCGACGCTGGCCGAACTCGAGTTTCCGGCGGCCGAGCTCTACGCCATGCCTTCCGCCACGCAGGCGCTTCTGGAAGACAGCGCGATGGATCTCGACACCTGGCTGTCGGACGAAATCGAGCTCGCCTTTGCCGAACAGGAAGGCACAGCTTTCGTCCTCGGCAACGGCGTCAACAAGCCGAAGGGCTTTCTCGCCTATGACAAGGTTGCGGATGCCAACTGGTCCTGGGGTTCGCTCGGCACGATCGCGACGGGTACGGCCGGTGCCTTTGCCGCGACCAACCCGGCCGACAAGCTCGTCGATCTCATCTACGCGCTGAAGGCAGGCTATCGCGAAAACGCGTCTTTCGTGATGAACCGCAAGACGCAGGCCGCCGTGCGCAAGATGAAGGACGGCGACGGCAATTACCTCTGGCAGCCGCCGGCGGCTGTCGGTCAGAAGGCCTCGCTGATGGGCTTCCCCGTAGTGGAAGCCGAGGACATGCCGGATATCGCGGCGGATTCGACGGCGATCGCCTTCGGTGACTTTGCCCGCGGCTATCTGATCGTCGACCGCACCGGCGTGCGCGTGCTGCGCGATCCGTATTCCGCCAAGCCCTATGTCCTGTTCTACGTGACCAAGCGCGTCGGCGGCGGCGTGCAGGACTTCAGCGCGATCAAGCTCCTGAAGTTCGCGACGGCCTGATCGGGCCGCGCCTGAAGAAACACATGAGCCCCGGCATCATCTGCCGGGGTTCTTTTCTTTTCCGCCAGTTGCTTGAGGGATTTTCATGACTCTGTTTCGCACCGTCGAGCCGGCGGCCGAACCTGTAACCGTCGCCGATGTGAAGGCGCATCTGCGGCTCGATCACGCGAGCGAAGACGGGCTGATCGTCGACCTGATCCGGGCTGCGCGCGAAGAGGTGGAGCAGGCCACGGGCTGCGCGCTGATCGAGCAAAGCTGGCGGCTGACACTCGATCGCTGGCCCCAATCCAACCGCGTGCTCATCCACAAACATCCGGTGAAGCAGATCCTGTCGGTGACGATCTATGGCCGCGAAGGTGGTGCGGCGATCGTGGATCCGGCGATCATGCTGCTGGATGGTCGGTCGCGGCCGGCGCGGCTGCATTTTGACCAAGCACCGCAGCCGGGGCGGGCGATGAATGGGATCGAGGTGGATTTCACGGCGGGCTTCGGTCCGGCCGGAACGGATGTGCCGGATCTTCTCAAGCGCGCCGTGATCATGCTGGCGAGCCACTGGTTCGAGTTTCGCGCGGTGTTGTCTGCGAGGGATCAGCCGGCGTCTTACCCCAAGGGTTATGAGCGGCTGATCGGGCCGTATCGATCGCGGAGGCTCTAGATGGTGGATTTCATTGGGCCGGGAAGCCTGCGCACGGAACTGGCGCTGGAAGACGTGACGCTGACGCAAGACGGCGCAGGTGGGCATGTGGAGACCTGGGCGGAGGTGGCGACGGTGTTTGCGCGGCTGGAGCCGGTGCGGGCCGACGCTCGCTTTGCCGGCGATCAGACGCTGGAAAGCGTGACGCATCGCGTGACGCTGCGGTTTCGAGACACGGTGAAGAGCGGCATGCGCTTTCGATGGGGCGAGCGGGTGTTCGCGATCCAGACCGTTCATGATCCGGATGAAACCCGTCGCTACCTTCTTTGTCGAACGCGGGAACAGGGCCGATGAAGGTGGATTTTGCCCTGACGCTGGATGGCATGCTGCGCGCCTTGCGCACCAGACTGCATCATGTGCAGGATGAACTTCAATGGAACGGGCGAGAAGATGCAGTGGCGGGTCGCGCAAACACGAGGCGCGATCGTTCGATCGAGATGAGGGAGGAGCGCGATGGCAGCCGCGGCGGTTGAACTGCAAAGGGCTATCTTTGCTGCCCTGAAGGGGGATGCTGACGTGACCGCGCTTGTGGGCGAGCGCATCCACGACCATCCGCCGGCCAAGATCCGCTTTCCTTATCTCACCTTCGGGCGCTCCAACTCCTATGACTGGAGCACGGGCACGGAGATCGGCACCGAGCATCTGTTTTCGATCCATGTCTGGTCGAAGGCCACCGGCAAGACCGAGGTGCTGGAGCTGATGGGCCATATCGAAGCGCTGTTGCGCGAAGGCGCCTTCGACCTGGGCGAGCACCATCTGGTGAACATGACGCCGAGCTTTGCCGAAACGCGCTTCGATGAAGACCAGGCGCTGCATCATGGGCTGTTGCGGTATCGCGCCGTGACCGAGCCGGCGGCCTAGCCCTCAATCTAACGCACAATCTGGAGACTGTTTCATGGGTGCTCAACGGGGCAGGGATCTGCTTGTCAAAATGGATGCGGGAGGCGGCAGCTTCACCACGGTGGCGGGGCTGCGCACCAAGCGGCTCGCCTTCAACAGCGAAACGGTGGATGTGACCGACTCGGACTCGGCCGGACGCTGGCGCGAGCTGCTGGCGGCCGCTGGTGTGCAGCGGGCGTCGGTGAGTGGTGCGGGCATCTTCAAGGATGCGGCTTCGGATGCGGCGATGCGCGCGGCGTTCTTTTCGGGCGCGATCGGGCGCTGGCAGTTCCTGGTGCCGGACTTCGGCACCGTCGAAGGGCCGTTTCAGATCACCGCGCTGGAATATTCCGGCGCGCATGACGGCGAAGTGACCTTCGAGGTTTCGCTGGAATCGGCCGGCGCTGTCGGGTTCTCAGGCCTATGAGCGTGAACCGGCGACGCGGCGAAGTGGCCGCCGTTCTGGACGGGCGCGAGTATCGGCTGTGTCTCACGCTTGGCGCGCTGGCCGAACTCGAACATGCCTTTGCGGCGGATGATCTCGGTGCGCTGGTGCAGCGCTTTTCCGGTGGAACGCTGTCGGCCGGCGACATGATCGCGGTGATCGGCGCGGGTTTGCGCGGTGGCGGCAACGATGTGGCGGATGGTGCCGTCCGCAGCATGACGGCCGACGGCGGCGTGGCCGGCTTCGCGCAGATCGTCAGCGATCTCCTGCAGGCGACGTTCGGAGCGCCTTCGCCAAACCCTTGAAGGCCGCAGCAGGTGGGGGTGCGCAGCAAAGTGCTGCCTTTCCGTGGGACCAGGCGATGGCGCTTGGTTTCGGCCTGCTGCGGCTTGCACCCAGCCAGTTCTGGGCGATGACGCCGATCGAATTGGCAGTGGCGATCAAACCGCTGTTTCCTGCCGGCGGCGAGCCGCTTGGGCGGGCCGACTTTGACCGGCTGATGCAGCAATTCCCCGATGGAGGATCTTATGGCTGATGATGTTTCAATCCGCATCGAGGCGGATGCGGCGCCGTTTCTCCAGACGCTCGACCAGCTGCGCACGCTGTCGCAAGGTTTCGGGCGCGACCTGACCGGAGCGCTGAAAAGTGCGGCGGTGAGCGGCAAGTCGCTGGACGATATTCTGAGGCGGATGGGCTCGAACATGGCGGGCCGGGCCTTGTCGGCAGGCCTGGCCCCGTTGAGCCAGCTGACCGGCTCGTTGATGTCGAACATTCTTGGCGGACTGATGGGCGGCGTGACGCCGTTTGCCAAGGAGGGCGTGGTGTCGACGCCGTCTTACTTCCCGATGGCTGGTGGCACCGGGCTGATGGGCGAGGCGGGGGCGGAAGCGATCCTGCCGTTGGCGCGCGGCTCGGACGGGCGGCTGGGCGTCGCATCCGGCGGCGGGGGATCGGCGCCGGTGAACATCACCTTCAATGTGACAACAAGCGATGCGGCCTCGTTCCGCAAATCGGAAGCGCAGATCACCGGCATGCTGGCGCAGGCCGTGTCGCGCGGCGCACGCGGACGTTAATCAGGAGCGGAAATGGCTGAGTTTCATGACGTGCTGTTTCCCGCAGCCGTGTCTTTCGGTGCGACTGGGGGACCGGAACGGCGGGTCGAAATCGTACAGATGACGTCGGGCAAGGAGCAGCGCAATGCCAGGCTGCGCCATTCGCGCAGGCACTACGATGCGGGTACCGGCGTGCGCTCGCTCGGTGACCTCTACGAAATCATGGACTTCTTCGAAGCGCGGCGAGGATCGCTGCACGGGTTCCGCTTTCGCGATCCCTTCGACATGAAATCGTGCCGGCCGGATGGGGTGATCGGGGCGCGGGATCAGCGGATCGGCACCGGTGATGGTGTCGTGAAGGCGTTCCAACTGGCGAAGACCTATGGGGCTGGCGAGGACGCTTATGTCAGGCCGATCCGCAAGGTGTTGGCGGGCAGTGTGCGCGTGGCAGTGGCGGGTGGTGAGCTCGCTGCGAACCGGTTTGCGGTGGACTGGGCTACGGGCCTGGTGACGCTCGTCCAAGCGCCGGCTGCGGCTGCTGCGGTGACGGCCGGCTTCGAGTTTCATGTGCCGGTGCGCTTCGACACCGAGCGCATCGCCATCAGTCTGACCGCATTCAAGGCCGGGCAGATCCCTTCCATTCCCCTGATCGAGGTGAGCGCATGAATGTGAGCGACGAGTTTCGTGTCCATCTCGGAGGCGCCACGACGACGCTGTGCCATTGCTGGCGCGTCACCCGGCGCGACGGGTGGGTGGCAGGCTATACCGATCATGACGAGCGGCTCGTGGTGGACGGCACGGTGTTTCAGCCGGAAACCGGGTTCTCGGCCAGCGAAGCGCGCGACCGCTTGGGCCTGAGCACGGATACGGTGGACATCGACGGTGCCCTGTCTTCGCTCGACATTTCGGACGAGGAGATCGCGGCGGGCGCGTTTGACAGGGCGGGGGTGGAAACGCTGCTGGTGAACTGGAGCGATCCCGACCAGTGGACGCTGCTGCGCAAGGCGGTGATCGGCAAGATCACGAGGCAGGACGGTCAGTTCACGGCGGAACTGCTCAGCCCGACGGAAAGCCTCGACCGTGTGAACGGGCGATACATTCGCCGGGAATGCGATGCGGTGCTGGGGGATCAGCGCTGCAAGGTCGCGCTGGATCGGCCGGGCTTTCACGCCAGTGGTGTCGTGCTGGAGGTCGAGGGGCGCGATGCCGTGCTGGTTTCCAGGCTGGATGATGCGGAGGCCGGCTGGTTTTCGCACGGGCGGCTGTTCTGGACATCGGGCGCCAATGCGGGGCGAACGGAGCAGGTTCTGGATCATGCGCGCAGGCTGGACGGGGTGCGGCTCGTGCTTTGGCGCGACGGCACGATCGTTTCGGCACCGGGCGATGCGTTCACGGTGGAAGTAGGCTGCGACAAGCTGTTTGCGACCTGCAAGGCGAAGTTCGGCAACAGCGCGAACTTCCGCGGCTTTCCGCATCTGCCGGGCAATGATGCCGCTTACGGCTATGTCACGGACGGCGTCACCTTCGACGGCGCACCGATCGTGCCATGAGTGCTGATCGAATTGTGGCCGAAGCGATGACATGGCTCGGCACGCCCTACCGGCATCAGGGGCGAAGGCGGGGCGTCGGGTGCGATTGCCTGGGGCTCATCATGGGTGTTTGGGACAGGGTTTACGGCAACATTCCCGAACAGCCGGGTGCTTATGCGGCGGACTGGGCGGAAGCTGGCGGGGGTGATCCGCTGCTGGAAGCCGCGCGACGGCAATGCCGGGAGAAGCCGGTCGGTGAGATGGCGGCGGGCGATCTGATCCTGTTTCGATGGCGTCCGGATCTGCCGGCCAAGCATTGCGCGATCGCGGTCGGCGGAACCCGCATGATCCATGCCTATGAAGGCCATGCGGTTCTTCTTTCGCCGCTCGGCTCACACTGGAAGCGCCGCATCGCCGGCGTGTTTGTTTTTCCCGAACTGAAACACTGAGGTTTCGATGGCGACGATCGTTTTGCAGGCGGCCGGGGCGTTTCTCGGCGGCATGCTGGGGCCTGTCGGCGCGGTGGTGGGCCGCGCGGCCGGTGCCTTGGCGGGCTATGCCGTGGATCAGGCCGTCATCAACGGCACGCGGCGTCTGGAAGGTCCGCGCCTCAACGATCCGCGCCCGTTCACGGCGGAAGACGGAGCTGCGCTGCCGCGTATCTATGGCAGCGTGCGGGTGAACGGGACGCTGATCTGGGCGACGCGGTTCGAGGAAGAAACGACGTCCGAACGCGCTGGCGCCAAGGGCGGGCCGAAGGTCACCAGCTACACCTATTTCGCCAATCTGGCTTTCGCCCTGTGTGAAGGGCCGATCGCGGGTGTTCGGCGGATCTGGGCGGATGGACGCGAGCTCGACCAGACACGCTATGAGATCCGCTGGTATCGTGGCGATGAGGCGCAGGAGCCCGATCATCTGATCGAGGCAAGGCAGGGCGCGAACAATGCGCCGTCTTATCGCGGCACGGCCTATGTGGTGTTCGAGCGCTTTCCGCTCGCCGACTACGGCAATCGCGTGCCGCAGTTTTCCTTCGAGGTGATGCGGCCGGTCGGGGGATTGAGCGCCAATATCCGGGCGGTGACGCTGATCCCCGGCTCGACGGAATATGGCCTTTCGCCATCCTTGGTGACGCTGAAGCATCGACCGGGTGAAACGGAAGCGCTCAACCGGCATGTGCTGCATGCCGGAAGCGATCTGGTAGCGGCACTCGATGAGCTGCAGGCACTGTGCCCGAAGCTCGAACATATCGGGCTGGTGGCGACTTGGTTCGGCAATGATCTGCGCGCGGGTGATTGCACCATTCGGCCGATGGTGACGCAGAAAACGGCGGGCGGGCAATCACAGCCGTGGCGCGTGTCGGGCCTGGACCGAGCCGACGCGGCGGTCGTGTCGCGCCATGACGGGCGTGCGGCTTATGGCGGTGCGCCGTCCGATCGGTCGGTCATTGAGGCCATTCGCGAGATCAAGGCGCGCGGGCTGAAGGTGACGCTTTATCCGTTCATCATGATGGATGTGCCCGAAGGCAATGCGCTGCCGAACCCATGGGGTGGGGCGGGTCAGCCGGCCTATCCCTGGCGCGGGCGGATCACTTGTCATCCCGCGCCTGACCAGGCGGGAACGGCGCAGGGCAGTGCGGCGGCAGGCGTGCAGATCGCGACCTTTGTGGGAGAAGCGGCACGCGGGGCATTCCGGACGGAGAAGGACACGATCCGCTTTACCGGGCCGGCGGACGAATGGAGCTATCGCCGCTTTCTGCTGCATTTCGCGCATCTGGCGAAGGCGGCGGGCGGGGTGGAGGCGTTTCTGATCGGCTCGGAACTGCGCGGGCTGAGTTGCGTGCGCGATGGGTCGGGCGCGTTTCCCTTTGTTCATGCCTTGATGCGGCTGGCGGAAGATGTGCGGGCGATCCTCGGGGCGGACACCAAGATCAGCTATGGCGCGGACTGGAGCGAGTATTTCGGGCACCAACCGGCGGGCACCGGTGACATCCTCTTTAACCTCGACCCGCTTTGGGCACATCCGGCGATCGATGCGATCGGCATCGACAATTACATGCCGCTGTCGGACTGGCGCGATGCGGATGCCAGCGGTGGCAATCCGGATGGGTTCGGCAGCGCCTATGATCCCGATGGGTTGCGCAGCCAGATCGCGGGCGGCGAGGGGTATGACTGGTATTATGCCAGCCTGGATGATCGGCATCAGCGCAAGCGCACGCCGATCACCGATGGCGGTTACAACAAGCCGTGGGTGTATCGCTTCAAGGATCTCCGCAACTGGTGGGCGAATCCGCATCGTGATCGCGTGGGCGGTGTCGAGGTGCGGCAGGCAACGGGTTGGGTGCCTTGCTCGAAACCGATCTGGTTCACGGAGCTCGGTTGTTCGGCAGCCGACAAGGGGCCGAACCAGCCGAATGTGTTTCCTGATCCGAAATCGACGGAAAATGGTCTGCCTTATTATTCGACCGGAGGGCGGTCCGATGTGGCGCAGCAGAACTTCCTCCAGGCACATCAGGCGCATTGGGACCCGGATGTCGCGGGCTTCCGCGAGGCCGACAATCCCCTTTCGCCGCTTTATGGCGGGCGGATGGTGGATGCGGAACGCGTTTATCTCTGGGCCTGGGATGCCCGGCCCTTTCCGGCCTTTCCCCAGCGCGGCGATGTTTGGGCCGATGGCAACAACTGGCTGCTCGGGCATTGGCTGAACGGGCGGTTGAATGCCGTGACGGTGGCCGATCTGGTCAGCGCGATCCTGGCCGATCATGGTTTGCCGGCGGCGGATGTGGCGGGCGTGGATGGGTCGGTGCACGGCTTCATCGTGGAAGAGCCGGGCACGGCCCGGGCAGCGCTTGAGCCGATCGTCAACCTGTTCGGTTTGGGCGCGCGCGACGATGGCGAGCGCCTGCGTTTTGGCGGCACAAGCACGGCGGCAGCGGTTGATGTCACCGACTTCGTACTTGAGGACGGCGGCGCAATCCTGGAAACGAGCCGTGTGCCGGATGGCGAATTGCCGACGGAACTGACGCTCGCATTTCGCGATCCGTTCGCCGATTATCAGGCTGCAACGGTGCGCAGCATTGATCCGCGCGAAACGGAAACACGGCAGCAGGCGCTGGCAATGCCGGTCGTGCTGGAACCGGCGAGTGCGGCGGCGCTGGCGGCGGATCGGTTGCGCGATTTCTGGGCCGGGCGGGAAGAGGTGGCGTTTGCCGTTCAAAGCGGCGCGGTGGATCTTCAGCCGGGAACGGTGATCCGGCTGCCGGACACCAAGCCGGGGATCGAGTACCTCGTGACCAGCGCCGAAACGGGCGCGAAGCGCAGCCTGCGCGCCAAGCAGATCCGGCGTGTGCCGGCGTCGCCGTGGCGGGTGCAGAAGCCGGTCGAAACGGTGATCACACAACCGGTGGCGGGTGCGCCGTTCGTGGTGTTTCTCGATGTGCCGATGCTGCCGGGCGAAACGCTGCCCGAAAACCAGCTGCGGATCGCGGCCTATGCCAAGCCCTGGAAGACGCTGTCGGTGATGGCTTCGCCGGAAGGCAGCGGATTCGGCGAGCGCGGTATTGTGGCGGCGCCGGCGGTCATCGGCACGTTGGTGGCGGCGTTGCAGCCGGGCGTCGTGGGACGCCTGGACCGCGCCAATCGTATCGCGGTGGATCTGCTGGCAGGATCGCTTGCCAGCCAATCCATGGGGCAGATGCTGAACGGTGGCGGGACGGCGGCCGTGCAGGCGGATAATGGCGCCTGGGAGATCCTGCAGTTCAGCCAGGCCGAAGAAGTGGCGGCGGGGCGCTGGCAGCTCAGCAACCTTCTGCGGGCGCAGCTTGGAACGGAGGATGCGATGATTGTCGGTGCGTCTGCCGGACAGGCGTTCGTGCTGCTGGATGAACGCGTGAAGCCGGCTGGGTTGCGTTCCGCCGAGCTTGGGCTGGAGCGGCAATGGCGGGTGGGCCCGACGAGCTATCCCATTTCGGACGGGCTGTTCGTGACGCAAAGCCTGATCGGCGGTGAACGGTCGCGCCAGCCCTTGTCGCCGGTTCATCTTCGCTGCTCGCCGCAAATGGATGGCTGGCGCTTTTCGTGGATCCGGCGCGGTCGGCTCGATGCGGATGATTGGGCGGCGAGCGACATCCCGTTGGGCGAGACGACGGAGGCCTACGAGATCGCCATTGCCGACGCTGCGGGCGTGGTGAAGCGGCGTGTGCAGATGCAATCAGCCGCGCTTTTCTACGATCGAAACGATGCGGTTCGCGACTTCGGACGCGTGCCGGCTCAGCTGCGGGTGACGGTCCGCCAGATCAGTGCAGCGGTGGGTCTCGGCATGCCGGCAAGCGCCGCATTCGCACTATTGTGATGAACAAAGCAAAGGAGTTTGTAATGGAAAGCTCGAAACCCTGGTATCTCTCGCGTACGGTTTGGGCGTCGCTGGTCACGGTTGCCGCGGCGGCTGGTGGTTTGATGGGCATGTCGATCGGGTCATCCGATCAGGCTCTGATGACGGAAGCGCTGCTGCAGATCGTGACGGCGGTGGGTGGTGTGATCGCGGTGCTGGGCCGCTTGTCGGCAACCGAGAAAATCGGCTAGGCGCGTTTCTGGATTTGGCACTGACCAATCGGGGTGGTGAGGGTCGAAGGGCAACGGAAACGTTCATGACGCGTTCAGCCCTCCTGCGATAGGTTCAACGAAACTGGAGTGAAAGATGGCGGTGAACCGAGGCGAGAAGGTCCTTTTTCCGGATCGATTGCCGGGCAAAAAGCCTTTGCCAAATCGACTGCCGTCTTTGCTCCAACCATGAACTGCTTTTCCTCGACGGGAACCATGAAGCTCACACGCGCTCTCACTTTCGCATCGCTCGTCGTGCTCGGTTCGTTGGCGGCATCACCTTGGCCATCGACAGCCTATGCCGATGATTGCTATGCGATCGGGGTGAAGCTGGCAGCCGACAAGGATGGCCAGCTCGCCCGCGCCATGCCAGGCATTCAGGACGGGAAGCAGGTCTGCCGGATCGTGATTCTGCTTCCTGGCAAAGATGGCGCTCGTCCGCGGCGCGCGGAGTTTGTGGTGCCCGCCGACAAGAACTGATTTCTTGCGGCGTTAAGTGAAGTCGGGCCTGGGGTGAGGGCATGCGCATATTGGTCGTCGAAGACGACAAGGACTTGAACCGGCAGGTGTCCGACGCTCTCACGGATGCGGGCTATGTGGTCGATCGCGCCTATGACGGCGAGGAAGGACACTTTCTCGGCGACACGGAACCCTACGACGCCGTGGTGCTCGATATCGGCCTGCCGCAGATGGACGGCATCAGCGTGATGGAACGGTGGCGTCGCGCCGGTCGCAAGATGCCGGTGCTGATTCTCACCGCGCGCGATCGTTGGAGCGACAAAGTCCAGGGCATCGACGCCGGAGCTGACGATTACGTCACCAAGCCATTCCACATCGAAGAAGTGCTGGCGCGTGTACGCGCGCTGATCCGGCGTGCTGCCGGACATGCGTCTTCGGAACTGTCTTGCGGACCGCTGCGTCTGGATATCAAGGCGTCGAAGGCCGATGTCGATGGCGTTCCGTTGAAGCTCACCTCGCACGAGTTTCGGCTGCTCGCCTACCTCATGCACCACACCGGCGAGGTGGTGTCGCGTACCGAACTGGTCGAGCATTTGTATGATCAGGACTTCGACCGCGATTCCAATACGATCGAAGTGTTTGTCGGGCGACTGCGCCGCAAGATGGGCGTCGATCTGATCGAAACGGTGCGCGGCATGGGCTACCGAATGCGCGATCCCGGCCACGCGGCCTGATCGCTCGACCATGATCCGGCTTCCGCGCTCGCTGACAATCCGCGTTCTCGCGCTGTCGACGCTGTGGGCGGTGCTTTCGCTCGTGGCGATCGCGACCGTGATCTCCGCGCTTTACCGGCAAGCGAGCGAAAAGAGCTTCGACAGTCTTCTGTCGGCGCATCTGTTCAACCTCATCGGTGCGGTTGGCGTGAGCGACGAAGGTCGTTTGCAGGGCTCGCCCGATCTGGGCGATGTGCGCTACGTCATTCCGCGGTCCGGCTGGTACTGGTCGGTGGAGCCGATCTCCGAGAACCTTCAGGGCCGGCTGCGGTCGCTGTCCTTCAGCGGCAACATCGATTCGCCGACGCTGGTGCAGGTGCCGTTCGATGGCCGCTTCCAGCGCTCCTATGCCGCCAACGGTTTGGCCGGCGAGCGGGTCAAGGTTTTCGAAAACGAGTTCGTGCTCGATGACCAGAACCGCATCGCGCGCTTTCGCGTCATGGGCAACCTGACCGAACTCGAAGACGAGATCAGCGAGTTCGAGCAGCGGCTTTACTTCTACCTTTTCATGTTCGGCCTTGGTACGGTTGCGTTCAACGCAGCCGCCATCATCTTCGGTTTGCGGCCCTTGGCGAAAGTGCGGGCCGCCTTGTCGAAGGTGCGCGAAGGCTCGGCGCAGCGGCTTGAAGGTGCGTTTCCGCCCGAGATCGAGCCGCTTGTGCAGGAAACAAACGCGCTGATCGACAACAATCGCCGCATTGTGGAGCGCGCCCGCACGCAGGTCGGAAACCTCGCGCATTCCTTGAAAACGCCCTTGGCCGTGATCATGAACGAAGGGCGATCGATGGGGACCGAGCAGGGGCAGTTGCTGGGCGACCAGGCGACCGCCATGCGCCAGCAAATCGACAACTATCTTCAGCGTGCCCGGATCGCGGCGCAGCGCGACAGCGTGGTGTTCCGCACGCCGCTGCGGCCGTCCATGGAACGCTTGCTGCGCGTGATGGAGAAGCTCAATCCCGCCATCGCCACGCGTCTCGACATGCCGAACGGCGAGATCATCTTTGCCGGCGAAGAAGGGGACTTCGAGGAAATCTCCGGCAACCTGATCGAGAACGCCGTGAAGTGGGCGCGCTCAAGGGTGCAGGTTACCATGCGCGACGCCGTCAGCGATGAACGGGCGGAGCGTCTGGTGCTGATCATCGAAGACGACGGTCCGGGAATTCCCGACGAAGAACGGCGCGAGGCGTTGAAGCGGGGCAAGCGTCTGGATGAAACCAAGCCGGGTTCAGGACTTGGTTTGTCGATCGTGTCGGACTTGGTGGCGCAGTATGGCGGAGCCCTGACGCTCGATCGTTCGGAACTTGGCGGGCTCAAGGTGATTGTAGAACTGCCCCGCGCGCATTAGCTTATGATAGAAGCATGACGTGCATGGATGCACCTTTGCGATCGGCAGCACCTACGACCATGATGAAAAACGTTCTTTCGGCATTGCTTCTGACTGTTCTTGCTGGTTGCTCGACCAGCGGGCTGCGCGTGCCCGCGAGCAGCTTCGTGCAGCCGGCCGTTGCGGAAAAGCCGGTCGGTGCAGCGCTTCTCGATCAGATGGCGGGCGGCCTTGTCGGCGGAACGATCGGCAAGGAGCTGGACAATCGCGACAAGCGCAGCGCTCTGGAAGCCGAATATCGGGCGCTGGAATACACGCCGAGCGGTCAGCCCGTGACGTGGCGGAACCAGAAGGCCGGACATTACGGCGAAGTCGTTGCGGCTCAGCCTTACCGCGTCGGGTCGCAGGACTGCCGCCAGTATAATCATACCGTCTTTGTCGGTGGTGCTCCGCGCACGGCGCGTGGCTCGGCCTGCCGCAATGCGGATGGCAGCTGGACGCCGCTGACCTGACATCTGTGTGAGTTCCGTCTCCTAGACGGAGTGCCGCACCCGCCTGGTGTTGGCGAAGGCAAAGGCGCGGCGTAAAAGACGCGCATGTTGTTCTGGATCCTCGCTGCCCTGCTGACATTTGGCGCCTGCGTCAGCGTTCTGTTGCCGTTCATGCGGCGCACCGCTGAGGCTGCGCCCGACAGCGCTTTCGATCTGATGATCTACAAGGATCAACTCGATGAATTGGAGCGGGATCAAAGCCGCAACCTAATCGGCCGGGCCGAAGCCGAGCAAGCGCGCAACGAGATTTCACGCCGTATCCTCAAGGCGGATCAGACGCAGGATTCGGGTGCCGGTCGAACCGGATCGGCTGGCCGCTGGCTGGCTATGGCGGCCGTGCTTTCGGTTCCGCTGGTGAGCTGGGGCGTTTATGCCGCGACGGGTTCGCCCGACCAGCCATCGCAGCCGCTGCAGGCACGCATGCAGCAGAACCCGGCTGAAAGTCCCGTCAGCGAACTGGTCGCGCGCGCCGAAGCGCATCTGCAGGCCAATCCGCGCGACGGCAACGGCTGGGAAGTGCTGGCGCCGATCTATGTTCGCGTCGGCCGTGCCAACGATGCGGTGACCGCTTATCGCAACGCGATCGAATATCTCGGACCAACAGCGCCGCGCGAAAGCGGCCTCGGCGAAGCGTATGTAGCCGTTGCAGGTGGCGCGATTTCGCCCGATGCCAAAGCGGCCTTCACGCGGGCACTGGCGATTGCGCCGACCGACGGAAAGGCGCGTTTCTATCTAGCCTTGAGTGCCGCTCAGGACGGCCGGTTCGACGAGGCGAAGGCCACCTGGACTGCCATGCAGGCCGATCTTCCCGATGACTCGTCCTGGAAGAATGCGGCCACGGCTGCCCTTGCGCAAGCCGACAAGATCCAGGCCGAAGCGGCGGCTACGGGACAGCCAGGCCCGAGCACGGCTGATATCGACAATGCCAGCGACATGACGGCGGAAGATCGCACGGCCATGATCGAGGGCATGGTCGCCAGTCTCGATGCCAAGCTGAAGGACAATCCGAACGACCGCGCGGGATGGGAGCGGCTCATTCGATCCTACATGGTGTTGAACAAGCCGGATCAGGCGCGCGATGCCTTGCAGCGCGGCACGGCTGCCTTGGGCAACACGACGCGGGAGGCAGCGGCGCTGCAGACATTCGCAACGTCGCTCAACATTCCCGAAGTGAGCCAGCCATGACCCGCAAGCAAAAGCGTTTGTCCGTTATCCTCGGCGCGCTGGCCTTTCTAGGCATGGCAACCGGCTTGACCTTCTACGCGCTCGGGCAGCGCACATCGTTCTTTTACATGCCGGAAGACCTTCAAACCGCAGCAGTGCCTGCCGGCCAGCGCATCCGCTTGGGCGGTTTGGTCGAGGCCGGAACCGTTTTGCGCGGGCAGGGCACGGATGTTGCCTTCTCGGTCACGGATGGCACCGACTCGGTGAAAGTCGTTTATGCCGGCATTCTTCCCGACCTGTTTCGCGAGGAACAAGGCGTGGTCACAGAAGGCGCGTTTCGCGAGGACGGCACCTTTGTGGCCGACAGCGTTCTGGCCAAGCATGACGAGAACTACATGCCCAAGGAAGTCGCCGAGGGCCTGAAGGCCAAGGGCGTTTGGCAGGAAGAACAATGATGGGCGGACATGCCAATGGTTGAACTCGGCCACTTCGCCCTCGTTCTGGCCTTCGCGCTGACGCTGGTTCAGTCGATCATTCCCATTATCGGCAGTCAGAGGAACGATGCCCGCCTGATGGCGGTGGCAAGCCCTGTGGCCGTCGCCGTTTTCGCCCTGATCGCAATGGCTTTCATCGCGCTCACCTGGGCTTACGTCGTGTCCGATTTCTCGGTGCGCAACGTCTACGAAAACTCCCATTCCATGAAGCCGATGCTCTACAAGATCACGGGAACATGGGGCAACCATGAGGGCTCGATGCTGCTCTGGGTGCTGATCCTGACCTTGTTTTCGGCCCTGGTCGCCGTGTTCGGCCGCAATCTGCCCGCGACGCTTAAGACCAATGTTCTGGCCGTGCAGGGCTGGGTGGGTGCCGCTTTTCTCCTTTTCATCCTTGCGACATCTAACCCGTTCGCGCGTCTGGTGCCGGCGCCGTTCGAGGGGCAGGACCTGAACCCGATCCTTCAGGACATCGGCTTGGCGATCCATCCCCCGATGCTTTACCTCGGCTATGTCGGCTTTTCCGTCAGCTTCTCCTTCGCCGTGGCAGCCCTGATCGAGGGCCGCATCGATGCGGCCTGGGCGCGCTGGGTGCGGCCATGGACGCTTGGGGCCTGGATTTTCCTCACCGGCGGCATCGCGATGGGGTCGTACTGGGCCTATTACGAACTGGGCTGGGGCGGGTTCTGGTTCTGGGATCCGGTTGAGAACGCGTCCTTCATGCCCTGGCTGGCCGGCACGGCGCTGCTGCATTCCGCGCTCGTGATGGAAAAGCGGTCGGCGCTGAAGATCTGGACGGTGCTGCTTGCCATCATAACGTTCTCCTTGTCGCTGCTCGGCACCTTCCTGGTGCGCTCGGGCGTGCTGACATCGGTGCATGCGTTCGCGACCGATCCGACGCGCGGCGTGTTCATTCTGATCATCCTCAGCCTGTTTGTCGGCGGATCATTCGCGCTGTTTGCGTTTCGGGCGCCAAGTCTGACGGCAGGCGGCGTGTTTCAGCCGATCAGCCGCGAAGGCTCACTGGTGCTGAACAACCTGTTTCTCACCACAGCCACGGCAACCGTTCTGATCGGCACGCTCTATCCCCTGCTGATCGAGGCCGTCAGCGGCGATAAGATCTCTGTTGGCGCGCCGTTCTTCAACCTGACCTTTGGTCCTTTGATGATCCCGCTTCTGGCGCTGGTGCCGTTTGGGCCCTTGTTGGCCTGGAAGCGCGGCGACCTTTATGCGGCCGCGCAGCGCCTGTCCTGGGCGCTTGGCGGCGCGATCCTCGCCACGCTGGTGGTCATGATCTTCGTTGACCGCACCATGCTGTTTGCAGCGCTTGGCATCGGTCTTGCCGTTTGGTTGTTTCTTGGCGCACTCACCGATATCGCGCTGCGCTCCGGCTTCGGGAACACGTCCTTCGCCAATATGCGCCGCCGCTTCTTCGGCCTGCCAAGGTCGGCCCATGGTGGAGCTCTGGCGCATCTTGGTCTCGGCGTAGCCCTTCTCGGCATCGTTGCGACCACCGCGTTCCAAAGCGAACATATCGTCGCGTTGAAGCCGGGCGAGAGCGCCGACATTGCCGGCCGCACGCTGCGGTTCGAACGCCTGACGCCTTTCCAGGGACCGAACTACACCGAAGATCAGGCGCGCTTCACCTTGATCTCCGGCAATCGCGAAGTCGGATCGGTGATGTCTGCGAAGCGGCTCTACACCGCCCGCCAGATGCCGACCACCGAGGCCGGCATCATGACGCGCGGCTTCAGTCAGCTTTATGTCGCGTTGGGCGATCCGACGCCCGATGGCGGCATCGTGGTGCGCATCTGGTGGAAGCCGATGGTCACCATGATCTGGCTCGGACCGCTCCTGATGATGATCGGCGGCATCCTTTCGATCTCGGATCGGCGTCTGCGGATCGGCGCGCCAGCGCGTCGCAAGGTACCCACGACACTCCAGCCGGCAGAATAGGTGAGCGTGATGCGAGGCTGGCTGGCGACAATCCTGATCCTGATCGGCATGAGCTTCCCGGCCTTTGCCGTGCAGCCCGACGAAGTTCTGGCGGACAAGGAGCTGGAAGCCCGCGCCCGCACCATTTCCGCCGAGCTGCGCTGTCTGGTCTGCCAGAACCAGTCGATCGACGACTCGGATGCCGATCTCGCCAAGGACCTGCGCATCATCGTGCGTGAACGGCTGACCGCCGGCGACGATGATGAAGAGGTCATGAACTACGTCGTTGCCCGCTACGGCGAATTCGTTTTGCTGAAGCCGCGCTTTACGCTGCGAACGGCGCTGCTTTGGGGCGCGCCTTTGCTGATCCTGCTTGTTGGTGCGACCGTTCTCTTCATGAACCGCCGCCAGCAAACCACTGACGCCTCCGCCGAACTGAGTTCGGATGAACGCAAGCGGTTGGATGCCATCCTGAAGGACGGCTGAGCGGCGGCTGCCTGAAAAACGGTTCGGCTGCCGCAGATTACGAAAGTTTCATGCGCCGGACAGCGTCCTGTAAGGAACGCTACCCTATCTCTCTCCTCAACGAAGTACGGAACAGTATTTCGATGGCAAGGAGATCCGAGATCATGAGCAACTCCAGCAAATCATCCCTCAGCGTACGCAGCCGCTTCCTGGCAGCTGCCGCTTCGCTGGCAATCATCGCAGGCACGGGCTTCGGCGTCGTGACCAGCGGCACAGGTCAGGTGTTGGCGGAAGCGGTCACCGTTGCACCGCAGAACCAGACGACGGGCTTCGGCGACGTCGTGGAAAAGGTCAGCCCGGCCGTTGTCAGCGTGATGGTCAAGGGCAAGACCCAGACCGCCTCGAACAACAGTGGCCCGTCGCAGATCCCCGGCTTCGACGACCTTCCGGACAATCATCCGCTCAAGCGCTTCTTCCGTGAATTCGGCGGACCGGATGGTCGCGATCAGGGCCGCCGCTTCGAGCGTCGTGGCGAACGCCGTCACAACCCGGAACGTCCGATCGCACAGGGCTCCGGCTTCTTCATTTCCGAAGACGGCTATCTCGTCACCAACAACCACGTTGTTGAAGGCGGCGACGCTTACAGCGTCAAGATGGACGATGGCGCCGAGTACGACGCCAAGCTGATCGGCCGCGATCCGCGCACCGACTTGGCCGTTCTCAAGGTCGACAACAAGGATCGCAAGTTCACCTATGTCGGCTTTGCCGATGATTCCAAGGTGCGCGTCGGCGATTGGGTCGTGGCAGTCGGCAACCCGTTCGGTCTGGGCGGCACGGTGACGGCTGGTATCGTGTCGGCCCGCGGCCGTGACATCGGCGCTGGTCCTTACGACGACTTCCTGCAGATCGACGCTGCCGTTAACCGCGGCAACTCCGGTGGTCCGGCCTTCAACACCAATGGTGAAGTGGTTGGCGTGAACACCGCGATCTTCTCGCCATCGGGCGGCAATGTCGGCATCGCCTTCGCCATTCCGGCGACCACCGTGAAGGACGTCGTCACCACCCTGATGGAAGGCAAGTCGATCGAGCGCGGTTGGCTGGGCGTTCAGATCCAGCCGGTTACGCCGGAAATCGCCGAATCCATCGGTCTGGATGACGCGAAGGGCGCGATCGTTGCTTCGGCACAGGATGACAGCCCTGCAGCCAAGGCCGGCGTGAAGGACGGCGACGTCATCACCGCGGTTGATGGTGAAAGCGTTTCGACGCCGCGTGAGCTTGCCCGGGTGATCGGTTCGGCACGTCCTGGCAAGGATGTGAAGATCGACCTGTGGCGCAACGGCAAGGCTGAGACCATCAACGTGAAGCTCGGCGTGCTGCCAGGCGACGACAAGCTTGCTTCGCAGGGCAACGACGACCAGCAGGACGAAGACCAGACGAGCTCGCTCGACGACTTCGGCATGACCGTCGCTCCCGCTGACGACGGCAAGGGCGTGGTGATCACGCAGGTCGATCCCGACAGCGATGCCGCGTCCCGTGGTCTGGCTTCCGGCGACGTGATCGTGTCCGTGAACTCCAAGGAAGTCACGAGCCCGGATGATGTCGAAGCCGCCATCAAGGAAGCCGCCAAGGCCGGCCGCAAGCAGGTGCTGGTTCAGGTGACCCGCGACGACGTCAACCGCTTCGTCGCCCTTCCAACCGATCAGGGCTGATCGCCCTGTACGATCCGGCAGGCTTTCCCTTGACCCTGCCGGATCGTGACCAAGACCGCCTCCTTCGCGAGGCCGATGGCAGCAGCGGGCGTTCTGTTCGCTGCTGCACGCTTTTGGGGAAAGGATACGATCATGCTGAACGATTCTTCTTTCCAGCTTCCCGACCTGTCTTCATATACTGGTGGCATGAAAATCCTTCTCATCGAAGATGATCGCGAAGCCGCGGACTATCTGGAAAAGGCGCTGAACGAGGTCGGGCACACCGTTCATGTCGCGCGTGACGGCGAATCCGGTTTTGTGCTGGCCGACAATGGCGACTACGATGTCATGGTGGTCGACCGCATGTTGCCCAAGCGGGACGGCCTTTCGGTGGTCGCGGGGCTGCGTTCGCGCGGCAACGATACGCCCGCGCTGATTCTTTCGGCGCTCGGCCAGGTGGACGACCGCGTCACGGGCCTGCGGGCCGGCGGCGACGATTATCTGACCAAGCCCTATGCCTTTTCCGAACTGCTTGCTCGCATCGAAGTGCTGAACCGCCGCAGCGGCGCCAAGGAGGTCGAAACGACCTACCGCGTCGGCGATCTCGAGCTCGACCGTTTGTCGCATGTCGTGAAGCGGGCAGGGCAGGAAGTGACCTTGCAGCCGCGCGAGTTCCGCTTGCTGGAATACCTCATGCGCCATGCCGGCCAGGTGGTGACGCGCACGATGCTGCTCGAAAATGTCTGGGATTATCATTTCGACCCGCAGACCAACGTCATCGACGTGCATGTGTCGCGGCTGCGCTCCAAGATCGAAAAGGGCTTCGAAGGCCCCGTTCTGCATACGGTGCGTGGCGCCGGCTATATGCTCAAGGCGAGCTGAGTTTTTCTTATGTTTGCCCGCCTTTCGGCCACGATGAAGACCACTGCGGCCCGGCTGTCGGCGCTATATCTCCTCCTCTTCGCCGGCTGCGCCATTCTTCTCGTTGTTTATATGACGTCCTTGTCCGGCCGAATGCTGGTTGGGCAGATCCAGGACACGATCAACGAAGAAATGGCCGGGCTCGGTCGTGCTTACCAGCGCGGCGGCCTGACGACGCTGGTGCGGGTGATCGAGATGCGCTCGCGGCAACCCGGGGCCAATCTCTACCTCATCACCGATCCACAAGGGCGCATTCTCGCGGGCAACGTGCAGAGCCTGCAGCCTGGCGTTCTGGACGAACAGGGCTGGACGAACCGCCCTTTCAATTATCAGCGCTATGGCGAAGCGGAGGGTGAGGGACGCGCGCCGCGCTATGGCGAGGAAGCGGCCGTCGATGTTGATCCGAAGCTGCCGGTGCATTCCGCGACCGCGCTCGTGTTGCGCCTGCCCAACCAGATGATCGTCATGGTTGGCCGCGATCTCGGCGAACCGGAGCGCTTTCGTCAGGTGGTGCAGCGCGCGCTGATCGTGACGCTCGGCATCATGGGGCTGGGTGCGCTGTTGATCTGGTTCTTCGTCGGACGGACAGCGCTGCGCCGCATCGACCGCATCTCGGAAGCCAGCCGCCGCATCATGGGCGGCGACCTCAGCGGCCGTCTGCCGGTGGAAGGCAGCGGCGACGAATTCGACCGCCTGTCGGAAAACCTCAACGAGATGCTGGCAAAGATCGCCGCCTTGAACGAAGGGCTGCGGCAGGTTTCCGATAACATTGCCCATGATCTGAAAACCCCGCTGACCCGTTTGCGCAACCGCGCCGAGGCCGCATTGGCAACATCGAAGGACAGCGCCGAATATCGTGAAGTCCTTGAAGGCACGATCATCGAATCCGATCAGCTGATCCGCACCTTCAACGCCATCCTGATGATCTCGCGCCTTGAAGCCGGTTATTCCGCTGAAGCGATGGTGGATGTGGATCTGACCGCGATCGCCAGGGACGTGGCCGAGCTCTACGAGCCTGCAGCCGAGGAAGTCGGCGTCGTCATGGAAAGCGCTGTCGATGTTTCGGCGACCGTGCACGGCAATCGCGAACTGATCGGACAGGCGCTGTCCAACATCGTCGATAACGCCATCAAATATTCGGCGAGTGCCGATGGCGGCTCGCGGGTCGTAGTAACCCTGACCGCCGATGATGTCGAAGCAAGGCTGACGGTACGCGACACCGGTCCAGGCATCCCGGAAGACGATCGTGCGCGCGCCACCGAGCGGTTCGTGCGACTGGAAAAGAGCCGCTCGCAGCCGGGCTCGGGTCTGGGGTTGAGCCTGGCCAAGGCGGTGATGGGCTTCCACCAAGGTCGTTTGGAACTGGCTGACGCCGAGCCGGGTTTGCTGGTATCGATGATTTTTCCGATGATCAGGAAACCGGATGAAGCAGCGGACAAACCGGGATAGGCAAGCAGAAGACGGCACGATCTGGTTCAACCAACCCGTGCAGCCCCTGCCGCCGCTCGATGCCGAAGACGCCAGGGAAGCGCTTGGCGAACTGGCCTCTGCCGCGCAGGAGCAGGACGCTCTTCAACTCGCTCAGCTGTGTGCCGGCGAGAGCCCGCTTTCCACGTTCCTTGGCAGCGTCCTGTCGCTCTCGCCTTTTCTGAAGAGCGCCTTCCTGCGCCGGCCGCAGATCCTCGAAGCCTTGTTCACGCAGTCGCTTTTCGATCGCCTGGTTAAGATCGAAGCTGAAATCCTGGAACCGGTCGAGGGCGAGACGGAAAGCCGGTTAATGACGCGCCTGCGCCGGCTGAAGGGCGAAGCGCATGCGCTGATCGGTTTGGCGGATCTGGCGCGCACCCAGGACACGCAGGCCACCATCCACCAGCTGTCGAGCCTCGCCGATGCCTGCCTCCGTGCAGCGGTTCGATATCTGCTGCGGGATGCACACACCAGCGGCAAGCTGAAACTGCCGGACCCGGACAAGCCGGAAGAAAACAGCGGCTGGATCCTGCTCGGCATGGGCAAGCTCGGCGCGCGGGAGCTGAACTTCTCCTCCGACATCGATCTGATCGTGCTGTTCGATCCGGCAGCGCCCGCCATCACCGAGCCCGATGAAGCGGGTGAGCTGTTCATGCGGCTGACGCGCCGGCTGGTGCGCATTCTTCATGACCGAACCGGCGACGGCTACGTTTTCCGAACCGATCTGCGTTTGCGGCCGGACCCCGGCTCGACACCCCTCGCGATCTCCGTTGACGCCGCGCTTTCCTATTACGAAGCACGCGGCCAGAACTGGGAACGTGCCGCCATGATCAAGGCGCGGCCGGTTGCGGGCGACGAACAGGCGGGCACGCGCTTTCTTGGCGAGCTGCGCCCTTATGTCTGGCGCAAATATATGGACTACGCGGCGATCGCCGATGTGCATTCCATCAAGCGCCAGATCCATGCTCATCGCGGCCATGGCGATGTCGCCGTGCGCGGCCACAATGTGAAGCTCGGCCGTGGCGGCATTCGCGAGATCGAGTTCTTCGTTCAAACCCAGCAGCTGATCGCTGGTGGCCGCTTTCCCGAGCTGCGCGGACGCGAGACCGTCGCGATGCTGGACATGCTGGCAGACCAGAACTGGATTACGGCCGATGCAGCCGCGACCCTGCAAAGGCTTTACTGGTATCTGCGCGATGTCGAACATCGCATCCAGATCGTGGCCGATGAGCAAAGCCATGTTCTGCCCGAAGACGATGAGGGCTTTTCACGAATTGCCCGCCTCATGGGCTGCGAGCAGGACGAAGCCTTTGCCGCCGACTTTCGCGCTGCGCTGCACGCGGTCGAGCAGCACTACGCCGCCCTGTTCGAAACCGCGCCGAAGCTGTCGGACAAGGTCGGCAATCTCGTTTTCACAGGCGATGTTGACGATCCCGATACGCTGCACACCCTGACGGGCCTCGGCTTCGAGCGACCGTCCGACATGATCCGGCTGATCCGCGGATGGCACTTCGGCCGCTACCGCGCGACCCGCTCGGCCGAAGCGCGCGAGCGACTGACCGAACTGACGCCGGCCCTTCTGCAGGCTTTCGGCGAAACGCGGCGTGCGGATGATGCGGCGATCCGCTTCGATGCCTTCTTGTCCGGCCTGCCTGCCGGCATCCAGCTGTTTTCTCTCCTGCAGAACAACCCGTCGCTGCTGCGCCTGCTTGTCACGATCATGGGGGCGGCACCACGGCTTGCCGAAACGGTCACCCGCAGCCCGCATGTGTTCGATGGCCTGCTCGATCCCTCGCTTTTGTCCGAACTGCCCAACCGCGACTATCTGTCCGGTCGGCTCACGACCTTTCTTGAAGGCGCGATCAGCTTCGAGGAAGCGCTTGATCGGCTGCGCATCTTTGCCGCCGAACAGCGCTTCCTGATCGGCGTGCGGCTTCTCACCGGCTCGATCGATGCACCGCGTGCAGGTCGCACCTTTTCCGATCTGGCCGATCTCACCATCGGCCATGCCTTTTCCGCCGTGGAAGCCGAGATGGCGCAGAAGCATGGCCGCATCCCGGGCGCGCGTGCGGTGATCCTTGGCATGGGCAAGCTCGGCAGCCGCGAACTGACGGCAGGGTCCGATGTCGACCTGATCCTGATCTACGATCACGACGAAAAGGCCGACTGGTCGGATGGCTACAAGCCGCTGGAGCCGACACGCTATTTCGCTCGTCTGACGCAGCGACTGATCGCGGCGGTGTCGGCGCCGACCTCGAAGGGCATCCTCTACGATCTCGATTTGCGTTTGCGCCCGTCCGGCAACAAGGGGCCGGTGGCGACCCACCTCGATGCCTTCCGCAAATACCAGCAGCACGACGCCTGGACCTGGGAGCATATGGCGCTGACCCGCGCGCGCCCGATCTCCGGCGACACCACCCTGGCATCCGAACTGCAGGAAGACATCGTAGCCATCATTGCAACGTCGCGAAACGCAGCTGAGGTGAAGGCCGCGGCAACCGAGATGCGCGACCTGCTTGAGCAGGAAAAGCCCGCAACCGATCGATGGGACCTCAAGCTCGTTCCCGGCGGCGTGATCGATCTCGAATTCATCGCGCAGGTCGCGAGCCTGATTGGTGCCGTTCAGGATGACACCGAGCGGGAAACAGGCACGGCGGCGGTTCTCGCCCATATCGACCCGGTTTTCGCCGATGCCGGCGACGTCGACACGCTCGTCGCCGCCCATCAGCTCTACACAGCCGTCATGCAGGTCATCAGGCTTTGCGTCGTCGGTACCTTCGACAAGACCGACATGCCGCCGGCCCTGTCCGATATCCTTCTCCGGGCGACCGACACGCCTGAAATGTCGGTGCTCGATGCGCTGCTTGTTGAAACACAAACAAATGTGCGCGCCATCTTTGACCGGCTGCTTCGCTCGTAGCGCGATCAGGCGGCGCGCAGCTGTGCCTGATGCTGGGCAGGCAGGCGGACCGAAACCACCGTTCCCGATCCTTCAACCGACCGGATCTTGAGCGAGCCGCCATTGAGCTCGGCCAGCGAGCGCGAAATGGCAAGGCCGAGACCGGAGCCGGTATGGTTCTTCGACATCTGGTTCTGCACCTGCTCGAACGGCGTTCCGAGCTTGCTCAGCGCATCCTTCGGAATGCCGCAGCCATTGTCTTCGATCGTCAGCAGCAGGGCCCCGGACGCATGGCGTGCGCGCACCGAGATGCGGCCGCCCTGACCGGTGAACTTCACCGCGTTCGACAGAAGGTTGATCGCGATCTGCTTCACCGCGCGCTTGTCTGCGAAAGCCGTCAGCGTGTCGGCGATCTTGGTGTCGATGGTGATCGTCTTGGCCTGTGCCTGCAGCGCGATCACCTTGACGGCTTCGGTGATCAGCGGCGCGAGATCGACTTCCTCGCGGTCCACGGTGAAGTGGCCGGCTTCGATCTTCGACATATCGAGAATGTCGTTGATGACGCCCAGAAGATACGTGCCGCTCGAATTGATGTCGCGGGCATACTCGGCATAGCGCTCCGAACCCAGCGGTCCGAAGAAGCCTGATGCCATCAGTTCGGAAAAGCCGATGATGGCGTTGAGCGGCGTGCGCAGCTCGTGGCTCATATTGGCGAGGAATTCCGACTTGGCGCGGTTGGCGGCCTCGGCGCGTTCCGTTTCATGCATGTATTTTCGGTTGAGATCGGCGAGTTCCGCCACGCGCTCTTCTTCGGCGCGGCGTGCCAAGCTGAGATCGTGAATGGTCGCCATCTGGCGCCGCTCGCTTTCGGTCAGCCGTTCCTGATGCTGCTTCAGCTGCGTGATGTCCGAACCCACCGACACGATGCCGCCATCGCGCGTCCGCAGCTCGTTGACCTGCAGCCAGCGACCATCGGCCACCTGCCGCTCATAGGTCGCGCCGCCGAACGGACCGTTGGAGTTCACGAGCCGGCGCTCTGACACGAACTTCGTCATGCGCTGTTCGATCGCGCGGCGCTCGGTGCCTTCCGCCAGATCGTCCAGCGACAAACCGACATCGCCGGCGAATTTGCTGTTGCACATCACGAGGCGGTTGTCGGCGTCCCACAAAACGAAGGATTCCGAAATGCTCTCGATGGCCGTGCGCAGGCGCTGATCGGCTGCTTCCGATTGCTGCGCCAGCGTGCGCTGCTCGGTGACATCCACGGCAATGCCGATGAGGTGGATTTCGTCCGCGTCCGGATCGACAACCGTCGCACGCGCACGCATCCAGACCCAATGGCCTTCGGCATGGCGCATACGGAAGATGTGGTCGATCTGGTCGGTCTGCTTGGACACGATGCGATTGGCCAGCGCAAACAGGTCGCCATCGTCGGGATGGATGATTTCCGCGACATCGCCGAACGACAGCATCGTGTCGAAGGCCTCATAGCCCAGCATGTCATACATGGAGCGCGACCAGTACATGCGGCCGCGATGCAGATCCCAGTCCCACAAACCGCAGCGGCCGCGCACAAGCGCCAGATCGATGCGCTGATGCGCTTCGAGATAGATGCGATCGGCCGAGCGAGCGCGTGAGGACTGGCCGAAATAGGCGTACAGGATCACGATCATCACACCGGCGGTCAGCACATACAGCGTGACATTGAGCGACACCGTCTTGCGCCAGTCCGCAAAGACCGCGTCATGCGAGATCATGGAAATGGCGGCGGCCGAGCGATCCGGCATCAGGCTCATGGCGGCGAACCATTCTTCGCCGTTCATGGAAACGGTGAGAACGCCGGCGCGTTCACCGAACAGGAACAGCGGCTGGCTGCCGATCAGAACCTGTTCAAGCGAGCGGCCGAGCAAACCGCTCTGGTCGGGCGACGCAGCCGTGACCTTGAAGCGGGCATCGGTCAGAGCGAGCACATGATGGTTGCCGAGCGAGCTGAAGCCGCGCGAATAGTTGAGCGTGCTGTCCGATGCGGCCTTGCGCGCTTCGGGCGTATCGCCGGAATGCTCGTAGCCGCGAATGATGTCGGCAGCCGTCAGCGCGAGGATCGTGCGCGCATTGCGCTCGACCTCTTCTTGCGCGGTCATCAGCGAAAGAACACGCGTCGCGGCGACAACGATCAGAAACACCACGATCAGGCTGGGAATGGAGCGGCGTAGGATCGGTTCGGCCGCAAGCAGTCGCTGATACGCTGGATGCGCAAGCGAGCGGGCTGTTCCCGCCAATGCCGAGCGGTGCTTCGCTGCGCTTGCTCGCGCATGCGACCGCTTACCGTCCGCGCGCCACGCGTCCGCCTTTCCCATCAATGGGCCCCCGAATTGCTCTTGCTACTGAAACGATCCGAGAACGCCGCACTGCCGAATCTAACCTAAAGAATCAGACCTGATTCGCCGTGTCCAGCCCTTTGCGCGCCTTTGAAGACGAGCGTTGCAAAGAAGACTCAAGCCAGCGTTCGTTCCACGATGTCGCGCAGGTCCGACGACAGGTCCTTGTGCTGGCTAATCGCGACCAAAGCTTGGCGGGCTTTGTCCTGTCTTTCCGGCTCGAGCGAGCGCCACGACCGGAAAGCGGTGGCGATGCGGGCGGCCACCTGTGGATTGCGGCGCTCCACCTCGATCACGGCATCGGCAAACAGCGTGTAGCCGGACCCATCAGCCGCATGGAACGCGGTCTGGTTGGCCGCCGCAAACGCGCCCACCAGCGATCGCACGCGGTTGGGGTTGTCGATCGAGAAGCCTTCGTGGCGCATCAGGCGGCGCACGGCGTCCACGGTTGCAGCGCCAGGAACCGTCGCCTGGATCTGGAACCACTTGTCCATGACGAGCGGTTCGGTGCGGAAGCGGTGTTCGAAATCGGCAAGCGCGGCAACGGCTTCCGGTGATCCGCTCTGGCGATGCGCAAGCACAGCCAAAGCTGCTGCGCGATCCGTCATGTTGGTCGCGCGCTCATACTGGCTGGCAGCGCGCTCCACCGCGCCTGCCGGTGTCGAAAGGTAATCGAGCAGCACGTTGCGCAATGCGCGCTTGCCGGCACTGGCGGCGTCGGGGCTGAAGGCTCCGCTTGCCGCCATTTCCTCGTAGATCAGGGCAAAGCGGTCCGCATTGGCCGAAGCAATGGCAAGCACCAGCGCGTTGCGTGCGCCAAGAATGGCATCGGGATCGATGCCTTGTCCGATCTCGCGCGCGATATCGCCTTCACCCGGCAAAGACAGCGCCAGCGCGCGGTACGCAGGCTCGAGCGACGCATCGCTTGCCGTGTCGCCCACCAGGGCCAGCAGCGCTTCATCGAAAACCGGCGTGTCACCGCCGCGGATCGTGCGATAGGCCTGCGTCAAAGCCTGCGTGGCGAGCGTGGTCATGGATTGCCAGCGGGCAAACAGATCGCTGTCGTGGCGCGCAAGAAACATCCGGTCCTCCGCCGTTTGCTCCATCGCCAGCATGATCGGCGCGGAAAATCCGCGATTGATCGAAAGCACCGGCCGCTCGGCCACATCCGTAAAGCGAACGGTCTGCTGGCGCTTGCGCAGGTGGATGACGTCGCCCTCGACGCTGTCATCTGCGGCATGCACGGCCATGTCATGACCGTCCGGTCCCACTAGGCCGAACTGCAGGGGAATGTGCATCAGCCGCTTGCTGCTTTCCGTTGGCGTCGGTGCCAGCGCCTGTTCCAGATGCAGGGTCACTTCGCGCTTGGCGGCGTCATGGCGCAGGGCGACCTGAACGCTCGGCGTGCCGGCCTGATGATACCAGAGTGCGAACTGCTGGAGATCGCGGCCGGACACATCCTCAAAAACCTTCAGGAAATCCTCGATCGTCGCCGCGTCGCCATCATGGCGTTCGAAATAAAGATCCATGCCGCGCCGAAAGTCAGCGGCGCCCAGAATGGTGCGGATCATGCGCACCACTTCCGAACCCTTTTCGTAAACGGTCGACGTGTAGAAGTTGTTGATCTCGCGATAACGGCGCGGCCGCACGGGATGCGCGAGCGGTCCCTGATCTTCGGGGAATTGCTGTGCCCGCAGACCCCGCACTTCGGCAATGCGCTTCACCGCCCGCGAGCGCTGGTCGGCGGAGAACTCATGATCGCGATAAACCGTCAGCCCTTCCTTGAGGCAAAGCTGGAACCAGTCGCGGCAAGTGATTCTGTTGCCTGTCCAATTGTGGAAATACTCATGCGCGATCACCGCTTCGATGCCGGCGTAATCGGCATCCGTTGCGGTGACTTCGTCGGCCAGAACATATTTGTCGTTGAAGATGTTGAGACCCTTGTTCTCCATCGCGCCCATGTTGAAGTCTGACACGGCGACGATGTTGAACACGTCCAGATCATATTCCAGCCCGAACACCTCCTCGTCCCAGCGCATGGAGCGCTTCAGCGCGTCCATCGCATAGGCGGCACGCGCTTCCTTGCCATGTTCGACATAGATGCCGAGCTCGACCTCACGGCCGCTCATGGTCGTGAAGCTGTCGGTGATCACACCGAGATTGCCGCCAACAAGCGCGAAGAGATAGGACGGCTTGGGGAAGGGGTCATGCCACACGGCGTAATGTTGGCCGTCTGCCAGCGATCCGCTTTCCACGGGATTGCCGTTGGATAGCAAAAGCGGCGTTTCGCTGGCGTCGGCTTCCAGCCGCACCGTGTAAACCGACAGAACATCGGGGCGATCAAGGAAATAGGTGATGCGCCGGAAGCCTTCCGCTTCGCATTGCGTCGTGTAGTTGCCGCTTGAACGATAAAGGCCGGACAGTGCCTTGTTGTTTTCTGGCGCGATCTCCGTTTCGATCTGCACGGTGAACGTGTCGGCTTGCGGCAGCGCGTTGATGGTCAGGCGGTCCGGCGTCGCCTGATAGCTTGCCGCGTCTAGAACCGTTCCGTTGATCGAAAGCGAACGCAGTTGCAGTTCGTCGCCATCCAGAACGAGTGCTGCATTGCTCGGCCCGCCGCTGCGCGTGCGGATCGTCAGATCAGCCTGAACGAGCGTCCTGGTGGGGTGCAGCTTGAAGGTAAGCCGGGTTTCCGGGATCAGGAACTCGCTTGGCCTGTAATCCTCAAGCTTGAACACCTGACCTGTGTCGACGCGCATACCTGTTTCCTCGGGAAGGGCCGCGCCAGCTGAAACAAGGGCGGCGGGATCGCTGATCCGGCGTTCTTATTACGGATGCCGTTTTGAAACAAATCGGCAACAGCGTCTTGGCCTACCACTTTCGCCCTCATGAATGCTGGCTTGCTCCGGCGGATTCACTTAAGCGGGGTGCAACGCAAATTCGAGCCTGTTCAGCCTCGTTGTTCGAGCATGGCATTCCACCGACAGCCGCGGACGCGACAGTGAAATCTTCCAGCAAAGCCGCTTCCAGGCGCCACGAACCGAGCGACTCGCGACCCTTGCTGGCGATCGGGCTGAAGGTCGCGTCGATCCTGTTCTTTCTCGGCATGAGCATCTGCTTGAAGGCGGCGGGCGACGTGCCGTTGGGCCAGCTGGTCTTCTATCGCTCGGCTTTCGCCATAGTTCCGATCATGCTGATGCTGGCCTGGCACAGGAAGCTGTTGAGCGGGATCAAGACCAATCATGCCGCAAGCCACGTGCTGCGCGGTCTGGTCGGTGTCGCCTCCATGGGGCTGCAGTTCTTTGCCCTCATGCATCTGCCTTTGCCCGAAGCCGTGACACTGAACTACGCGCAGCCGCTTTTCGTGATCGTCTTCAGCGCGGTGTTCCTGGGCGAGGTCGTGCGCGCCTATCGCTGGGGCGCGGTGATGATCGGCCTGGTGGGCGTCATCATCATCTCCTGGCCGAGCCTGTCGCTTTTCACGTCCGGCCAAGGCTTCACCAACGGGCAGGCCGCAGGCGTGACCGCCGCGTTGACGGCAACGGCCGTTTCCGCCGTGGCGCTGTTGCTCGTGCGACGTCTGGTGAAAACCGAAGAGAGCGGCACCATCGTTCTCTGGTTTTCGCTGACATCCACCGTGGTCGGCCTTCTGACTTTGCCCTTCGGCTGGATTTCGCTCAGCTGGACCCAGTTCACCGTGCTCATAACGGCGGGGCTCTGCGGTGGTGTTGCGCAGATCCTGATGACCGAAGGCTACCGCCACGCCGAAGTTTCGACCGTCGCGCCATTCGAATACACGTCCATGATCTGGGCAATCGCCGCCGGTTACTTCCTGTTCGGAGAAGTGGCTTCGATCAACATGCTGGTCGGCGGTGTGATCGTGATCATCGCGGGACTGTTCATCATCTGGCGCGAGCGTCGTCTTGGACTGGAGCGCGCTGCCGCCAAGCGGGTCACGCCGCCGGGGCCATGAAGCAGGTCACGCCGCCCGGCCCATAATGCCGCAGCAACGGCTGATCGCCTGGTCCAATCTTTACTTCTGGATGAAGATGCTTCGATCTTGATCCCGTGTCGGGCGAGTGCCACGACAGTATCGCTAAGGCAGGGAAGACTTTGATCATGGCGGATTGCATTGTTCTCGGCGCGGGGATGGTGGGCGTCAGCACCGCGCTCGCTTTGCAGGCGAAGGGACGTTCGGTTGTTCTGGTCGATCGTCGCGGCGCTGGCGAAGAAACCAGCTACGGCAATGCCGGCATCATCCAGGGCGAAGCGGTCGAGCCTTACGCCTTTCCGCGTGATCTCGGCTCCATGGTATCGATCGCGCTCAAGCGCGGCAACGAGGTCAACTGGAACCTGTCCGCACTGCCGAACTGGGCCGCACCCGTTCTGCGCTACTTCCGCCATTCCAGCCCGTCGCGCTACAAGACGATCTCGCAGACCTATTCGCAGCTGATCCATCGGGCCACCGCCGATCATGCCCCGCTGATCAAGGCCTCGGGCTCCGACAATCTCATCCAGCGCGACGGCTTCCGTCAGGTGTTCCGCACGCCCAAGCGCATGGAAGAGGGCGCCCGCACGGCCGAGCGTTTGAACGAAGCCTACGGCGTCGGCATCAGCATCGAAACCGCAAGTGAGTTGAAGGCGGCCGAGCCCAATCTGCGCCGCGAGCTTCAGGGTGCCGTGCGCTGGACCGAGCCATGGACCTGCTCCAGCCCCGGCGGTCTGACGGCCAATTATGCGCGGCTGTTCCAGGAGCGCGGCGGGCGTTTCATCAGCGGCGATGCCACGACGCTTCAGCAGGTCGGCTCCGGCTGGCGGGTCAAAACGGATGACGGCGTCATCGAAGCGTCCGATGTCGTGGTGGCTCTCGGCCCATGGTCACCGCAACTGCTGAAGCATTTCGGCTACAAAATCCCCATGCTGTTCAAGCGCGGCTATCATCGCCATTACCAAGGCGGCAAAAGCCCGACCGTCGCCGTCATGGATGCCGAAAACGCTGCCATCATCGCCCCGATGATCGCCGGCTCGCGCGTGCTTACCGGCGCCGAGCTGACCCACTTCGACGCCGCACCCGCTCTGCGCCAGCTCAACCGGGCCGAAAGCAGCATCCGCGAACTGTTCGACCTCGGCGAGCCAGTGGAAAACGAACCCTGGTGGGGCAACCGGCCCTGCATGCCCGACATGCTGCCAGTTGTCGGCGCCGCGCGCCGTCACAAAGGCCTCTGGTTCAACTTCGGCCACGGCCATCAGGGCTTCACGCTCGGCCCCACAACGGCAGCGCTCCTTGCCGACAAGATGGCGGGCGAGGGCGATCCGGCGCTGGTGGATCGCCTGTCGCTGGATCGCTGATCAGGCTTCTTTAAGCCGCGCCTTGATCTCCAGAAGGTCGCGCCAGGCGAGCTTCTTGTGCGCGGGCGTTTGCAGCAAGCGCTCGGGGTTCAGGGTCGGCATGCCCGGAATCTCCACCCCACCGGCTGTCGGATGCACCGTCCACGTGCCGCGAGTGCGCATCAGGTTGGCCTTGGTGTGCAGGATCGTGCGCGCCGAGCAGTTGCCGAGCGTCACCAGGATCTTCGGCGCAACAAGCTCGATCTGGCGTTCGATGAACGGCCGGCAGATCTCGATCTCGAGCTGCGAAGGATCGCGATTGCCCGGCGGCCGCCACGGGATGAACGTCGCGAGATAGGCCTGATCGCGATCAAGCCCGATCGCCGCCAGCATGCGGTCGAGCAGCTGTCCGGCGCGCCCTAGAAACGGCAGCCCTTCCATATCCTCGTCACGCCCCGGCGCTTCGCCGATAAACATGATCGGCGCTTGCGGATTGCCATCCGAAAACACCGTCTGCTTGGCCGTGAATTTCAGATTGCAGCCGTCGAAACCGTCCAGCACGCCGCGCAACTCGTCCAGGGTGGACGCCGCTTGCGCCAGCTCCCGCGCACGTGCCGCCTGTGCTTCGGCCGGAATGGTCGGCTGGCCGGCGGGCGCGAAGATGGCAGGGGGAGCAACAGGTTGCGTTTGAACGACAGGTCGCGCTTGTTGCGTGCTAGGTTCGGCAGCGCTTTGCCGCGGCATCACCCGCTTGGCACTTTCGGCGAACCGATCATGCGGCTCGTCGTCCAGCGCATCGCTGTAGCCGGCATCGGCATAAAAGCGCAGCAGCGCTTCAATATCGGCTTCGATCCTGTCGGGCATGATCTCCTTTTCAACTTCTCTGTGTAAGGATGCAAGCGCCTGATCGTGACGGGCAGGACAGAGCGGCGCATTCGGTTTAGAAAACGGTCAAAGACGCGACGTTTTGCGCCGTGGGAGTTGCGAAAAAGACGTGCTTCCGCACCAAAACATGCGTTATGCACGATGAAACAGGAGCTTGGAGGCGCTTGGGACCTGCGCCCCGGAGGAAAATACATGGACGAGATCGAACGCGAAAGCATGGAATTTGACGTGGTGATCGTCGGCGCCGGTCCCGCCGGTCTCGCCGCCGCCATCCGCTTGAAGCAGGTCAATCCCGATCTTTCGGTCGTGGTGCTGGAAAAGGGCGGCGAAGTCGGTGCCCATATTCTGTCAGGCGCCGTTGTCGATCCAACCGGCATCAATCAGCTGCTTCCGGACTGGCGCGAAGATCCCGAGCATCCGTTCAAGACGCCGGTCACGAAAGACCAGTTCTTCCTGATGGGGCCGGCGGGCTCGCTGCCCCTGCCGAACTTCATGATGCCGCCGCTGATGAACAATCACGGCAACTATGTCGTGTCGCTCGGCAATATGTGCCGCTGGCTGGCCACGAAGGCCGAAGCGCTGGGCGTCGAAATCTATCCCGGCTTCGCGGCCTCTGAAGTCATGTATAATGACGAAGGTGCGGTTATCGGCGTCATCACCGGCGACATGGGCGTGGAGCGCAACGGCGAGCCCGGCCCGAACTTTGCGCCCGGCATGGCACTGCTCGGCAAATACGTGCTGTTGGGTGAGGGCGCCCGCGGTTCGCTGTCCAAGGTCGTGATCAAGAAGTTTGGTCTTGATGAAGGACGTGAGCCCGGCAAATACGGCATCGGCCTCAAGGAGCTCTGGCAGGTCAGCCCGGAAAAGCATCAGCCCGGCCTCGTTCAGCACTCATTCGGCTGGCCGCTCGATCGCGCTACCGGTGGCGGCTCGTTCCTGTATCACCTCGAGAACAACACCGTCGCCGTCGGCTTCGTGGTGCATCTCAACTACAAGAACCCCTACATCTCGCCGTTCGAGGAATTCCAGCGCTTCAAGGCGCATCCGCGCGTCCGCGACACATTCGAAGGCGGCAAGCGCCTGTCCTACGGCGCGCGTGCGATCACCGAAGGCGGCTATCAGTCGGTGCCGAAACTGTCCTTCCCGGGTGGCGCGCTGATCGGGTGTTCGGCCGGCTTCGTCAACGTCCCCCGCATCAAGGGTTCGCATAACGCCGTTCTGTCCGGCATGATGGCTGCCGAGCATGCGGCGGAAGCCATCGCGGCCGGTCGGACCAATGACGAACTGGTTGCTTACGAAAACGCCTGGCGTGGTTCGGCCATCGGCAAGGACCTCTACAAGGTTCGCAACGTCAAGCCGCTCTGGTCGAAGCTGGGCATCGCCGGCATCGCGCTGGGTGGCCTCGATATGTGGATGAACACGCTGTTCGGCTGGTCGCCGTTCGGCACGATGAAGCATGGCAAGCCGGACTACGCTTCCACCGAACCCGCTTCCAAGCACCGCCCGATCGATTACCCCCGCCCGGACGGTGTTTTGACCTTCGACCGCCTGTCGTCGGTCTTCCTGTCCAGCACCAACCACGACGAGAACGAGCCCGTTCATTTGCAGGTGCTCGATCCCGCCTTGCAGAAGCAATCCGAATTGGGCGTCTTTTCCGGACCTTCGACCCGCTACTGCCCAGCCGGGGTTTATGAGTGGGTGGATGAAGACGGCAATTCCGTTGCCGGTGGTCCAGGTTCGCCGAAGGGCGAAAAGGGCAGTGAAAACCGCGCTGACGGCGATGCCAGCCAGGCCCGCTTCGTGATCAACGCGCAGAACTGCGTCCACTGCAAGACCTGCGACATCAAGGACCCCAACCAGAACATCAACTGGGTCCCGCCCCAAGGCGGCGAAGGTCCGGTCTACGCCAACATGTAAATGCGAAAAGCCGGGCCAAACGCCCGGCTTGTTTGTCGATCAGCATTCGCATTGCCTCCTGGTGGACGGAGCATCATGATGTCAGACACTTCAACGGAGGAGAATGCGCATGATCAGCCAACAGGAAGTGAAGCGTGATGCGGCGTTGCGGGAAGGCGGCTGCTTGTGCGGACGCTTGCGCTACCGCGTGACAGGCGAGCCGAAAGCGGTGAACGCCTGTCACTGCCGCGATTGCCAGCGCATCACCGGTTCGGCCTTCGCAATCAATGCCATGTTTGAAACGGCTTCGGTGGAAACACTCGGATCATCCTGGTCTGGTCATGACCAGATCGGAAGCGAGTTCGGGCAGCGCAAGTGGCAATGCGCGGAATGCGGCGTGCTGCTCTTTGCCGATCATCCCTTCTACGGAGATGACATGCGGTTCATCCGGGTCGGGACGCTCGATCATGGAGAGCAAATCCAACCGGACGCACACTACTTCGTACGCAGCAAACATCCGTGGGTGGTGATCCCGTCGGGCCTGCCTCAATACGAGACGCTGCCGGACGGGGTCTGAGACCAAAAGGTTCTACTGAAACGCCGTTTCCGAAAATGAGCGCAGCTTGCGCGAATGGAGCCGTTCCAGCGGCATGTCGGCGAGCTTTTCCAGTGCGCGGATGCCGATTGTCAGGTGCTGTGACACTTGCCGCTTGTAGAAGTCCGTTGCCATGCCGGGAAGCTTCAGCTCGCCATGCAGCGGCTTGTCGGACACGCAAAGCAGCGTTCCATAAGGCACGCGGAAGCGGAAGCCATTGGCCGCGATGGTCGCGCTTTCCATGTCGAGACCGATCGCACGGGATTGCGACAGGCGCTGCACCGGCCCTTTCTGGTCCCGCAGTTCCCAGTTGCGATTGTCGATCGTTGCAACCGTGCCCGTGCGCATGATGCGTTTCAGTTCATAGCCGGACAGTCCGGTGACCTCAGCCACAGCCTCCTGCAGCGCGACCTGAACTTCAGCCAAAGCGGGGATCGGCACCCAGACCGGCAGGTCGTCGTCGAGCACATGGTCTTCTCTGACATAAGCATGCGCCAGAACATAGTCACCCAGCGCCTGCGTGTTGCGAAGCCCGGCGCAATGGCCCAGCATGAGCCAGACATGCGGCCGCAGCACCGCGATATGGTCGGTAATCGTCTTGGCGTTGGAAGGGCCGACGCCGATATTCACCATCGTGATGCCGGCATGGCCGGGCTTGGCCAGGTGATAGGCCGGCATCTGCGGCAAGCGGATCGGCATCGCGCCCTCGCGGGCCTCGCTCTGGCCCGGAAGCGTGACGAGGTTGCCGGGCTCCACGAAGCTCTCATAGCCTCCACCACCCTCGGCCATCAGCTTGCGGGCATAGGCGCAGAACTCGTCGATATAGAACTGGTAGTTCGTGAACAGCACGAAGTTCTGGAAATGCTGCGGCCCGGTTGCGGTGTAATGCGCCAGCCGATGCAGCGAATAATCGATGCGCTGCGCCGTGAAGGGCGCCAGCGGTGCGGGCTCGCCGGGGGCAGGCTCATAGGTCCCGTTGGCGATCAGATCGTCCGTCGCGTTCAGGTCCGGCACGTCGAACATGTCGCGCAGCGGCCGGGTGATCCGCTCCGCCGCAGCACCTTCCACATAGGTCCCTTCGAAGAAGGCGAAATGCAGCGGGATCGGCGTCTCCGATTCCTGAACGATGATCGGCACACCGTGATTGCGGATGATCAGATGCAGCTGCTCGACGAGGTAGTGCCTGAACAGGTCCGGGCGCGTCACCGTTGTCGTATATTGCCCCGGCGCCGGCATGTGACCATAGGCATGCCGCGAGTCGATCAGGGCAAAGGATGAGGTGGTGACCGAGATTTCCGGATAAAAGGCGCGATAGCGATGATCCGTGCTTCCGCCGTCAGCCAGTGCCGAAAAGCTGTCGCGCAGGAACCGGGTGTTGCGCTCGTAAAGCCAGATCAGCGCGTCCACGGCCTCTTCGGCATTGGTGAAGCTCTTGCGCCCGTAGGCTTCGGGACCGGAGATATCCTGGATCGGTGTCGGGTAGATTCGCTTTTCCATGCCTTTATATAAGACGACGCCCCTCTTTGTGGGAGAGGCGTAGCGGCATTAGATGGCGCTGGAATGACGCCTGGTTACGGCTTGTCCCATCGGCAAGCATAGTCGTTGAACCAGGTGCAGGAAATGCTGCCGTCGTTGACGCGCCCGCGCGTTGTTTCGGCCACCACCATGGAAAGCATCATCCCGAAGATCATGGTCATCAGACAAACGATGGCGAAGCGGCGGGCGAGCATGGTTGCGTTCCTCCAAAGGTGTTGGACCAACTATGAGGCTGGCGCGCTGAATTCTCCCTGAGATTGCCGTTCATCCTGCGTTCAACAAAATTGAGCCGCATTTCAGCCTTGGTGGCTCGAAACCTCTAGGGATGGCGCCATATCAGGTCGAACCGAAGGAGAGCTGCCATGCCCGAACAAACAAAGCCGATCGAACTCCATTACTGGCCGACGCCCAATGGCTGGAAGGTCTCCATCATGTTGGAGGAGCTCGGCGTCCCCTATGACCTGAAGCTCGTGAACATCGGCAAGGGCGAGCAGTTCGAGCCGTCTTTCCTGGCGATCTCCCCCAACAACCGCATGCCCGCGATCGTGGATCCGGAAGGTCCGGACGGTCAGCCGATTTCGGTGTTCGAGTCCGGTGCGATCCTGCAATATCTCGGACGCAAGTTCGGCAAGTTCTATCCAAGCGATGAGCGTAGCCGTGTGGAAGTCGACCAGTGGCTGTTCTGGCAGATGGGCGGTCTTGGACCGATGGCCGGACAGGCCCACCACTTCCGCCAATATGCGCCGGAAAAGATCGAATACGGCATCAACCGCTACACCAATGAGGTGAACCGGCTTTATGGCGTCATGAACAAGCGTTTGGCGGATCGCGACTATCTCGCCGGTGAGTATTCCATCGCTGACATGGCCTGCGTCGGCTGGATCAAGCCGTACAAGAACCAGGGTCAGGACCTGAACGACTTCCCGAACCTCAAGCGCTGGTTCGAGGCCGTGACCGCGCGTCCGGCCGTCGAGCGTGGTCTGGCAGTGGCTATTGAAGCGCGCTCCAACCTTGCCGATGACAAGGAAGCGCAGAAAATCATGTTCAACCAAAAGGCGCGCTGACGTCTCAAGAACGGCAGCGCGCGAAGCGTTGCCGTTCTTACAAACGCTTCCAGTTCTGGCCGCGGCAGATCAACCCGCCCAGAACGCAGCCCTTCATGGACAAGCCATTGCCGGACAGGGTCGCCTTGCCCGCATAGGTCTTGTCGTTGGTCGGATCGGTCACTTCACCGGAATAGCGGTTGTCGCCATCGGCATTCATGCGGCCGATCTGCTTGCCCTTATACTTGCCGCTGCGCACCGTGATGCAGAACGCTTTGCCACAGGACGCGATCTCGGCGGTCTCACCATTGTCGGTCTTCCACTTGCCTTCAATGTCATCGGCGAAAGCCAAGCCCGGCGCCGCGATCATTGCCAGCACAGAAACGATTATCAGACGCTTCATTCACTCCTCCCCAGACGCTTCCTCGAGAACGCTGCGGAGTGAGCTTAATGAGAACATCGCGCTTGCGGAAGCAGCGTTTTGTGCTGCGAGATGGGCAAGTCGCGTTCTGACATGTGCAAGTCACGGTTATCAAACCGTCACTCAGCGGCTGCCGGAGTTCCGCACGTTTTTACCGAAATGCCAGCATCCGCGCGGGTTCTCATCCTTAAGAATGAGTCACCTTTACTTCTTGTTTTATGTTTGTTTTCCGGGGGTTAAGCACATGGCTTAACGACAGATTCAAGCCGAAGGTGCATTCTCGAACCATCAGAAAGAGGCCGGAAAACAAGGTCTCAGGGGCTAACAGGGATCGAGACAATGGCACGCTTTGAAATCCTCGACGACCAACCATCTTCGATGGCCACCACCACCCACGCCGACATCCTTTTCGACCTCGGCTTGATGTACACCACCGGCCGCGATTGCCCGGTTGATCTGGTTGCCGCGCACAAATGGTTCAACATCGCGGCCATCAAGGGCTGCGAACGCGCCAGCAGCATGCGGGCTGAAGTGTCGGCCAGCATGAACAAGGCCGATCTCGCCAAGGCGCTTCGTCAGGCGCGCGACTGGATGACGGTGCACTAAAAACAAAAAGGGAGCAGCGCGTTATGCGCCGCTCCCCATCTTGATCTCGGTCCTGGGACCTCAGCGATCCTTACTGATCGTTGCGATCTTCGCTGGACATATCATCGTTGCTCAAGCGATCGAGCATGCCGTTGACGATGTCGGCACAAGCCTGCATCGGCTCATTGGCCGCGCAGCGCACATCAAGCTCGACACTGCCATCGTCCTTGGTGTTCAAGCGGAAGCGAGCGCCTTCGTTGCCGCGGGCATGTCTCGGACCACCGCGCCAGTGATGACGCCCGGGACGATCGCGATCCCAATGGTGTCGACCGGGGCCGCGGCGGGCTTCGTTCTTCATCGCATCGGGCTTGCCGTCATCGGAACCCATGCCATCCATTTCATCGTCCATCCCGTTGGAGGACTGCGAGTTCTGGCTACCGTTCTGCGCGTCGGCACCCGGAGCAAGTTCTTCCGGCGGTGCTGGCGGCATTGGAGCGGGTGCAGCTTGCGTCGGAGCAGGTGGTGGGGTGGGGGCAGCGTTCTGAGCATAAGCCGAGCTGGCGAGCAGGGTGAGCGCTGTTGCGGAGGCAATTAGATATTTCATGGGGCAGATCTCCTTGTTCCGATCTGCCTGACCAACCACCGGGACTCCCGATGGTTCCTGTAAAACTCTTCAACTCATTCCGACATAGCGCCCAGGACGATGATTGATCGCCAGGATCATGTTGAACATGACAGCACCGATCACGGACAGCACCACTTGCGGCAAGGTCAGCACGGTGAGCGCAATCAGCAGGATCACCAGGTCCACTGCGAGCTGGAAGTATCCGGCACGAATGCCGTAGCGATCCTGCAGGTACAGCGCCAAGATGGAAAAGCCGCCAAGGCCCGTTCGGTGCCGCGCCAGGATCAGCAAGCCCATGCCCTGCAACCCGCCGCCAACAAAGGCTGCGAATAATGGGTCGAGATGAGAAAAGCCGATGAACAGCGGAAAGATCCGGCTCATGGCGGAGATCAGCACCACCGCGATGAAGGTGCGCACCGCAAAAGGCCAACCCATGCGTGCGACCGCGAAAGCATAGAAGGGCAGGTTGATGACGAAGAAGATCGTCCCGAACCCGTAGCCGGTCATATATTGCAACAGCAAGGCCAGACCGGCAGCGCTGCCGGTGGTCAGATGCGTTTGCGTGTAGAAGGTCAAACCGAGTGCTGCAAAGCCGGTGCCTATGAGAAGTGCAAGCACATCCTCATACAAGCGGTGGCGGCTGGCACTCTCTTCGGTGATCGTCATGGCTGGACGTTATTCAGCAGAGGCGAAGGCAGCAAGGCTTACGTTCACGCTGCCCCCGCTTCTTCGAAAGTAACGAGCACTGTACGATCCTCGACCTGTTCGCCTTGACCAACGATGGAGGCAACCACAGCATCGCCCGGCGCGGTGATCGTGTGCTCCATCTTCATGGCTTCGAGCACGAGCAGCGGCTGACCCTTGCTGACCTGATCGCCCGGCTTGACGCGCACCAGCTTGACCAGTCCCGGCATTGGGGCGCGAAGACCACCGGAAGCCGCCGCGCTTTCCGCAGCCTGTTCGAGGGGATCTCGCGAGGCGAGGCTGTAACCGACAGCGCCATCGAACACGGTAAGATGTCCCGGCCAGCGCACTACGTCTTGAACCGCGCTTGCGGGCAGGACGACGGTCCCGGCATCCGCAAGGCCGACAGTCCAGCGACCACCGGCAAGCGCCGAAATCGTCGCCGTGATCTCGGCGTCTCCTGCGCCGATCTTCACCTGCCGTTGCACGGGATGGAAATGGGAGTAGCCGCGCAAGCTGGTCCACGGATTGTCCGCAGTCTCTGCCAAGATACCGGCCGCCGAGAGTGCCGCCATGGCTTTGACCGTTTCCGTCGGCTCAGGCAGCGCGGTCAGCGTGTCTGCCTTGCGCTCGATAAGCCCCGTATCCACGCGCCCAGCCGCGAAATCCGCATCATCAGCCAGCTCGCGCAGGAACACCGTGTTCGTCACCGATCCCGCGATCTGCGTCGTGTCGATGGCGTCCACCAGTGCGTCCAACGCCGCACGCCGGGTTGGTCCATGCGTCACCAGCTTGGCGATCATAGGATCATAGAAGGGCGAGATCTGGTCACCGGCGCGCACACCAGTTTCGACACGCAGATCCGGACTTGCGACCGGGAAGGCGAGGTGGTGCAGGGTGCCGGTTGCCGGCAGGAAGCCCTTTGCAGCATCTTCGGCATAAACACGCGCTTCAAAGGCATGGCCATTGAGCGCGATTTCGTTCTGCGCCTTTGGCAGCGCTTCGCCTGCAGCAACCCGCAGCTGCCATTCCACGAGATCGATGCCCGTCACCATCTCGGTCACGGGATGCTCGACCTGAAGCCGCGTATTCATTTCCATGAACCAGAAGCGGTCGGGATGCAGACCATTCGCACCATCGACAATGAACTCGATCGTGCCGGCGCCGGAATAGCTGATCGCCTGCGCGGCCTTTACAGCCGAGTTCGTCATGGCAGCGCGCATCTCCGGCGTCATGCCGGGAGCGGGCGCTTCCTCGATCACCTTCTGGTGGCGGCGCTGCGCCGAGCAGTCGCGCTCGAAGAGATGCACGACATTGCCGTGATTGTCGCCGAACACCTGCACCTCGATGTGGCGCGGCGACAGGATGTATTTTTCCACCAGCACCCGATCGTCGCCGAAAGCCGCCTTGGCTTCGCGCCGGGCAGAGGCCAAGGCTTCAGGGAAGGCGTCGGGATCATCCACACGGCGCATGCCCTTGCCGCCGCCGCCAGCGCGCGCCTTAATGAGCACGGGATAGCCGATCTCGCGCGCCTTGCTGGCCAGCACGACGATCTCCTGCGCTTCGCCGTGATAGCCTGGCACGACTGGCACGCCGGCTTTCTCCATCAAGCGCTTGGCCGCGTCCTTCAGGCCCATGGCACGGATCGAGTCGGCGGATGGTCCGATGAAGGTGAGGCTGGCAGCCGTCACCTGTTCCACGAAGTCCGGATTTTCCGACAGGAAGCCGTAGCCGGGATGGATGGCTTGCGCGCCTGTCTTCTTTGCGGCCTCGATGATCGTGTCGCCGCGAAGATAGCTTTCGCCCACTGGCGATCCGCCGATATGCACGGCTTCATCCGCCATTTCGACATGCAGCGCGCGCGCGTCAGCATCGGAGTAAACGGCAACCGTGCGGATGCCCATGTGGCGAGCGGTGCGGATCACGCGGCAGGCGATTTCGCCGCGATTGGCGATGAGGATCTTGCTGAAAGGCTTTGACATCTCTCTCACCTCACATCCGGAAGAGGCCGAACTTGGTTTCGGGGATCGGCGCGTTGAGCGTCGTCGCCAGGCTCAGCGCCAGCACGTCTCGGGTTTTTGCAGGATCGATGATGCCATCATCCCAAAGGCGCGCCGAAGAATAGAGCGGGTGGCCTTCGCGCTCATACTTGTCGAGGATCGGCTGGCGGAACGCCGCTTCTTCGTCCGCACTCCATTCGCCGCCGCGTCGCTCGATGCCTTCGCGCTTGACGATAGAGAGCACCGTCGCTGCCTGTTCGCCCCCCATGACGGATATGCGGGCGTTCGGCCACATCCAAAGGAAACGCGGGGAATAAGCGCGACCGCACATGCCGTAATTTCCCGCACCGAACGAGCCACCGATGATAACGGTGAGCTTCGGGACCTGCGCGGTGGCGACGGCCGTGACCAGCTTGGCGCCGTCCTTGGCGATGCCGCCTGCCTCGTATTTGCGGCCCACCATGAAGCCTGTGATGTTCTGCAGGAACACCAATGGAATGCGTCTTTGGCAACACAATTCGATGAAGTGAGCGCCCTTTTGGGCCGACTCGGAAAACAGAACACCGTTGTTGGCGATGATTCCGACCGGCATTCCATGGATATGGGCAAAGCCCGTCACCAGCGTCGTGCCGAAGTTCTGCTTGAACTCGTCGAGCTCCGATCCGTCCACAATGCGGGCGATGATCTCGCGCACGTCATAGGGCTGGCGCGTGTCTTCCGGCACGATGCCGTAAATCTCATCAGCTGCACGAAGCGGCTGAATCACCTCTCGAAGTTTGAGTGGCATCTCCCGCTTTCGATTCAGGTTTCTGACGATCCGCCGAAGCTGGGCGAGGGCATGGTCGTCGTTCAGCGCATAATGATCCGCCACGCCTGAAAGCCGCGTATGCGTATCGGCACCGCCGAGATCTTCAGCCGACACCACTTCGCCGGTTGCAGCCTTCACCAAAGGCGGGCCGCCGAGGAAGATCGTCGCCTGGTTCTTGACCATGATGGCTTCGTCGGACATGGCCGGCACATAAGCGCCGCCTGCCGTGCAGGAGCCCATGACGCAGGCGAGCTGCGGAATGCCTCGGGCGCTCATATTCGCCTGGTTGAAGAAGATGCGGCCGAAATGTTCGCGATCCGGGAACACCTCATCCTGATTGGGAAGGTTCGCTCCGCCGGAATCCACGAGGTACAAACAAGGAAGATCATTTTCGGCCGCGATCTCCTGCGCCCGCAGGTGCTTCTTGACCGTGAGCGGGTAGTAGGTGCCACCCTTCACCGTGGCATCGTTGACGACGATCATGCAGGGCGTGCCCTCGACCATGCCGACACCCGCAATCATCCCGGCCGACGCGATGTCGCCGCCATACATGTCCCAAGCCGCGAACTGCCCTATCTCCAGGAACGGCGATCCGGCGTCGAGCAGCTGCGCCAGCCTTTGGCGAGGCAGGAGCTTGCCGCGCGCGGCATGACGCTCGCGCGCTTCGACCGGCCCCCCTTGTTCGACGATGGCTGCCTTGTCCTCCATCTCGGCGACAAGCGCGCGCATGCGCTCTGCATTCGCCTTGAAGCTTTCGGAGGAGGGCGAAATCTGCGTCTGGATCACGGACATGGGATCAGCCTTCTTCCATCATCTCGCGGCCGATCAGCCAGCGGCGGATTTCGCTGGTGCCGGCCCCGATCTCATAAAGCTTGGCATCGCGCAGAAGGCGGCCGGTCGGATAATCGTTGATATAGCCGTTGCCGCCAAGCAGCTGGATCGCATCCAGCGCGCACTGCGTTGCCTTTTCCGCGGCATAAAGAATGCAGCCGGCGGAGTCCTTGCGCGAAGTCTTGCCCTCATCGCAGGCACGCGCGACGGCATAGACATAAGCGCGGCAGGCGTTCAGCGTCGTGTAAAGGTCAGCCATCTTGCCCTGCACCAGCTGAAAGGCGCCGATCGGCTGGCCGAACTGCTTGCGCTCGCGAACATAAGGCACGACAGCGTCAAGGCAGGTCGCCATGATGCCGAGCGGGCCGCCCGACAGAACCACGCGCTCGTAATCCAGGCCTGACATCAGCACCTCGACGCCGCGCCCTTCTTCGCCGAGCATGTTCTCGTAAGGCACTTCGACATCCTCGAAGACGAGCTCGCCGGTGTTGGAGCCGCGCATGCCAAGCTTGTCGAGCTTTTGCGCGACCGAAAAGCCGGCCATGTCCTTTTCGATCAGGAAGGCCGTGATGCCGCGCGATTTCCGCTCCGGATCCGTTTTGGCGTAAACCACCAGCGTTTCGGCATCGGGACCATTGGTGATCCACATCTTGGTGCCGTTGAGCACGAAGCGGTCGTTGCGCTTTTCGGCCCGCAGCTTCATCGACACGACATCGGACCCCGAGCCGCTTTCCGACATGGCGAGCGCGCCGACATGTTCGCCGGAACACAGCTTCGGCAAGTATTTCTGTTTCTGCTCCGCCGTTCCCCAGCGGTTGATCTGGTTGACGCACAGATTGGAATGCGCGCCGTATGACAGGCCGACGGATGCCGAAGCGCGGCTGATTTCCTCGATAGCCACGACATGGGCGACATAGCCCATGCCCGACCCGCCAAAATCGGGGTCGGCGGTCATGCCGAGGAGGCCGAGTTCGCCCATCTCCTTCCAGAGCGGGGCAGGGAACTCGTTGCTCCGATCGATCTCCGCGGCTTGTGGCGCAATGCGATCCTGCGCGAAGCGGCGAACCGTGTCGCGCAGCGCCTCGATGTCTTCGCCAAGGCCGAAATCCATGCTGTTCGTATACATGCTGCCTCCCGGTATTCAGTCTGTATGATCGTGTGCTGCGCCAACAAGGCGCAAGGTCATGATGCTGTAATGGGCAATCAGTTCGTCAACGCTCAGGCGGTCCTGCGGACGGTACCAGACGATAACGCCGGTGATCATCTGAATGATCGCCATGGTCGTAAGCGCAGTATCCTCGATGGCAAAGCGGCCAGCGTCAGCGCCTTCTTGAAGGATCGTGCGCAGTTCGGTTTCATACCGAGCGCGTAAGGCAAGGATCGGCGTCAACTGCTCCGGTGACAGGCTGCGAAGCTCCAGATTGCTGACATGCGTGGTTTCGCGCCGTCCCAGGTGAAAGCGGATATGATGTTCAACGAAGGCGGATAAACGCTCCGTCGGCTGGTCGACGCCTTTGCTGACCGCACCGTTCCAAGACGTCAGAAGCTCTTCCATGTGGCGGGACATCAGCTTGAAAAGCAGATCCTGCTTGGTCGGAAAATAGCGGTAAAGCGCTGCAACCTGAACGCCGACTTCGCTGGCAAGCTGGCGCATGGACACAGCCTCGAAGCCGTGCCGCGCGATAAGACCGGCTGCCGCCAGACGGATCGCCGCTTCCGTTTTTCCCCCGTCTGATCCGATCGTGCGCGCCATCGATCCTCCTATTGCAAAGAATAAAACGATCGTTCACTTAATTCAAGTGGTGCCTTTAAAGGCGAATTCGTTCCATTCCTGCGCAAAGAATGATCAAGCGTTGTATTCTTGCACTTCTTAGAAGGTGAGGAGCTTGTTAGGTTCGAGTCACTCAGTTTGGGAGGGGCTTATGTCGACACGCACCGTGGCAACTTTGGTGTCCGCCGGTATCGCATCCATTTTGCTCGCTGCGCCGTCGCAGGCCGGCGGCTTCAATCGCGGCATCGCGAACCTTGATCCGCTTTATTATACGACCGGCTTCGGCCTCACGAGCTCGATCACTTACGTGTCGCCGGCACGGTCCTTCTCGAGCGTTTCGGGTGGCCGTATCGTTGCGGGTCGTCCAGGTGCTTTCACGCAAGGCGAAACCGACATCGTCGAGGATTTCGCTGTTCCCTCGGTGACAGTCGGCGGTCGCGTTGTCGGCGATCTGAGCTGCGCAGGCTCCTACACCCAGCCCTACGGCGTGGAAGCCAACTATGACGGCCCGATCCGCTTCAACATCGCCCAGCAGAAGCTGGATACGGATGAATACGGCCTGACCTGCGGTTACGGGTTCGACCTTTCAAAGGGTCGCCTGATGCTGATCGGCGGCGTGTTCTATGAAACGGTGGACTTCACCCAGGCGCGCGATTTCTCGCAGGCGTTCGGCACGGTGGGCACGAGCCGCATCAAGGTTGAATCCGAAGACGTTGGTTACCGTCTCGGCGTCGGCTACGAGATCCCGGAAATCGCTCTGAAAGCGCAGCTGCTTTACCGTTCGGAAACGAACCATGATGCGACAGGCGAATATTACAACACGCCTTTCGCGACGCTCGCGACCCTGACTGGACTGACACCACGCCAGGCAGCGGCCATCTATGGCAACGCCATGGCTACGTCCGCGAGCACTTCGGCAACCTTGCCGCAGAACCTCGAATTCAGCCTTCAGTCCGGTATCGCGCCGGGCTGGCTGGCGTTCGGTTCCGTGAAGTGGACCGACTGGAGTGTGTTGAAGCGGATCGAGCTGGTTGAAGGCATCGCCAACCAGACCTTCTCGTCCACCAACTTCTATTTCGAAGATGGCTGGACGGTCACCGGCGGTGTTGGACACAAGTTCAACGACAAGCTGGGTGCGTCCGTTTCCGTGACCTGGGATAAGGGTGTTACCACCGGTTGGGACACGCTAACTGACACTTGGAGCTTTGGCGGCGGCGTCGCCTATGACTTCTCCGACAAGTTCCAGCTGCGTGCAGGTGGCGCGGCGATCTATTTCACCGATGGCGACAAGGACAAGGTCGCCAACGCGCTTGATTACACCGCGACGTCCGACAACGAATGGGGCTACGCCCTTTCGCTGAGCGGCGCGCTGAAGTTCTAGGCATAAGAACTACGCTTTGCCGGCAGCATCGAGTGCAGCCGGCAAAGCCTTCGCAAAGAGATCGATCTCCGCATCCGGACCGCAGCTGACGCGGATATAATGATCGAGCCCTGGTGTCATTGGCTTGCGCACGAAAATTCCGCGCTGGCCGAGTTCCTGCAGAACCCGCATGGCAAACGCGCCATCGGAGCCGCAATTGATAGCCACGAAGTTTGTGGCCGAAGGCAGGGCTGTGAGACGGTTGTCTTCGGCGATACGGTAAAGCCGTTCCCGGCACCGTTCCACCTTCTTCACCGTTTCCGCGAGATGCGCCTGATCCTTTAGTGCCGCCAAGGCTGCGACCTGTGTCATGCGCGATATTCCGAAGTGATTGCGCACACGGTCGAACGCGCGGATCATCTCGACGTCCCCGATCGCATAGCCGCAGCGCATGCCGGCGAGGCCATAAGCCTTGGAGAAGGTGCGCATGCGCAGCATGTTTGGCCGGATCACGTCGATCGGCGGCAAGGTCCCAACCGGCGCGAATTCACCATAGGCTTCATCGAGAATGAGCATGACGTCATCGGGAACCCCGTCGATGAGGCGCATGACATCTTCTGCCGGCCAGCATGTGCTCATCGGATTGTCGGGATTGGCAAAGTAAACCATTGCCGGCTTCATCTTCAGAACGGCCGCCAGAAGAGCATCGGGATCTTCGTAATTGCCCTTATACGGTACCGTATGCAGCTGCGCCCCGAAGCCTGCGACATGGTAGTTGAAGGTTGGATAGCCGCCGAGCGAGGTGACAACGGTGGCGCCGGGCTCAACGAAAAGCCGCACGGCCAGTCCGAGCAGGCCATCAATGCCTTCACCAACGGCAATCTGGCCAGGCTGAATTCCGAGATGGTGCGCCAGTGCTTGCGTCAGCTCGTAGTTTTCCGGATCGCCGTATTTCCACATCTCATCCGAAGCTGCGGCCATTGCAGCAGCCACTTTCGGCGATGCGCCGAAGCCATTTTCGTTGGCTCCAAGACGCGCCTTGAAGGAGCGGCCGTTGTTCCGCTCCTGAGTTTCCGGCCCCACGAACGGGACGGTGGACGGCAGCGACTTGGCGAGATTGGTGAGATGGGGCGGCATCGGAAAACCTTTGGGATCGTAGAGGCGGCTTAGCGAGGATTATCGCCAGCCGCAACGCACCCGTTTGTTGAAGAGCTACGATGGTCAGCCTAGGCGTGAATGCGTCTGGAACCTGTTTGCGCCTCGCGGATTAGCAGCCTGTAGTCGCGATCTTCGTGCCTGCCACCACATGATTGACCAATCGACGGGCGCAGCTGGCGCGTGGTCGAGGAACGCAGCTCTGCTAGACACTGAGCAACGCCTCGTCCCGCCTTTGGAGCTCTCTCCACAGCGTCGTGTCCCTTTCGCAAGAGACCACGAGGATCGCATGGATCACATCACCGGCTCACAGGAACAAGCGGCGGGCACGGAGCTGCCCGGAATTCCCATCACACTGACGATCAACGGCCGAAAGCGCGAACTGAGTGTTGCGCCTTGGGTCACGCTTCTGGATCTGCTGCGTGAACGGCTCGATCTGACGGGTTCCAAGAAGGGCTGCGATCACGGCCAATGCGGCGCGTGCACGGTGCTCGTGGATGGCAAGCGGATCAACAGCTGTCTGAAGCTCGCCGTCGCCTATGATGGTGCGGAGATCACCACGATCGAAGGGCTGGCGCAGGGCGAGACGCTGCATCCCTTGCAGCAGGCCTTCATCGACAGGGACGCTTTCCAGTGCGGCTACTGCACGCCTGGCCAGATTTGCTCCGGCGTTGGTCTCATGAACGAAGGTCGTGCCAGCACACGCGACGAGGTCCGCGAGCTGATGAGCGGCAACATCTGCCGCTGCGGTGCTTATACGAACATCACCGATGCGGTGATGGATGTGCTGGAGAAGGAGGGCGCGAAATGAACCGCTTTTCTTATCATCGTGCCGGCGACATTGCCGAAGCCGCTCAGATGGGCGCGGAACCGGACACACGTTTCCTCGCAGGCGGGACCAATCTGGTTGACCTGATGAAGGCCAATGTCGAGCGCCCGACGCGGCTGGTCGACATTTCGCGCCTTTCGCAAAACACGATCGAGGATCTGCCGGAAGGTGGTTTGCGCCTCGGCGCCTTCGCGACGAATGCCGACACCGCCTATGACGAGCGCGTCGAACAGCGCTACCCGCTTCTCAGCTCGGCCATTCTGGCCGGTGCCAGCCCGCAGCTGCGCAATGCCGCGACGAATGGTGGTAACCTGAACCAGCGCACGCGTTGTTATTATTTCTATGACACGGAAACGCCCTGCAATAAGCGCGAGCCGGGCTCCGGCTGCAGCGCGATTGGGGGCGTGAACCGCATTCATGCGATCCTCGGAACGAGCGAAGCCTGCATCGCCACGCATCCGTCGGATATGTGCGTGGCGCTCGCCGCTCTTGAAGCCGAGGTTCGCGTTCAAGGTCCTGCTGGCGAGCGCGTGATCGCCTTCGCCGACTATCATCGGCTTCCAGGTGATGAACCGTGGAAGGATAACACCCTGCAGCCCGGCGAGATCGTGACCGCGATTGACCTGCCGGCCGACAGCTTCACCGAAAACTACACCTATCTGAAGCTGCGCGACCGGTTGTCTTATGCCTTTGCGCTTGTTTCGGTGGCCGTTGGTTTGAAGATGGAAGGCGGCAAGATCGCCAAGGCGCGTCTTGCGCTTGGTGGTGTCGCGCACAAGCCTTGGCGCGTTCCGGCAGCGGAAGCGCTGCTTGAGGGGCAGGAGCCATCGGCGGACCTTTTCGCCCAGGCTGCTGATGCCATGCTCCAGGGAGCGGTTGGTCAGGGCACAAACGACTTCAAGATCGAACTGGCACGCCGGGCGATCCGCCGGGCGCTTCGTCAGGCAGCTGCGGGAACGCCGCAGTCGCAAACCAACAAGCAAGTGGCTTGAGGAGGTCGGCTATGACAACACATGCCAACGCACCCGCTCGTATCGGTGAACCGCTCAGCCGCGTGGACGGTCGCTTGAAGGTGACAGGCCATGCCCGCTATGCAGCCGAACATCCCGTCGCCGACCTGCTTTATGGCTGGGTAGTTTCCAGCGGCATCGCCCGCGGTCGCATCACAGCCATTCATGAAGACGCTGCCCGCGCCGTTGCCGGCGTGGTCGAGATCATCACCCACAAGAACCGCCCGGACCTCGCTGGGTCTGACAGCGCATACCAGGAACAGGTGTCGCCTCCAGGCAAGCCGTTCCGCGCGCTCTATGATGACGAAGTACAGTTCAGCCTTCAGCCCATCGCCCTTGTGGTGGCTCAGGACCTTGAAACGGCCCGCTACGCCGCATCGCTGATCAAGGTCGAGTATGAAGCTGCCGAGCACAACACGGACTTCCGCGCCGCTCAGGCTGAGCGCTTCATGCCATCCAAGAAGCGCAACAACTATCTCGGCTTCAAGAACCGTGGCGATGTCGATGCCGGAATGGCGCAGGCGACCCACAGGATTGCCGAAACCTACCACATGGGTGTGCATGTCCATAATCCCATGGAAATGCATGCAACGACTGCGGTCTGGGAAAACAAGGACAGCCTCACTCTCTACGACAAGACACAAGGGTCGCAGAACACTCAGACCTACATCTCAAACATCTTCGGCTTGAAGTCGGATAATGTGCGCGTGCTCAATCCGTTTGTCGGCGGCGCTTTCGGTTCGGGGCTGCGGCCGCAATATCAGGTCTTCCTCGCAGCGCTGGCTGCCACGATGCTGGAACGTTCGGTGCGCGTGGTTCTGACGCGTCCGCAGATGTTCAGCCACGTTCACCGTCCCGAAGCGCTCCAGGCGGTTTCCCTGGGTACGGATGCAAGCGGCCAGCTGACCGCAATCCGCAACGAAGCGACGACCTCCACGTCCCGCTTCGAGAACTACATGGAAAACGTCGTGAACTGGGGCTTGATGGCTTACGCCTGTCCCAACGCAGCCGGCGACTACACGATCTCGCCTATGGATACCTACACGCCAGGTGACATGCGTGCGCCTGGTGCGGCCACAGGCATGACCCTGTTCGAAATTGCGATGGACGAGATGGCCTACGAGGCCGGCCTCGACCCACTGGAATTCCGGCTTCGCAACTATTCCGAAAAGGATGCGATGAACGACACGCCTTTCACGTCGAAGGCGTTACGGGAAGCCTATGCTGAAGGCGCGGCATCCTTCGGTTGGGACAAGCGGAGCATGGAGCCGCGCTCGATGCGCGACAATCATGAACTCGTCGGCTGGGGTATGGCGACCGGTATGTGGGACGCCATGTTCCAGAAGACGGCGGCACGCGCCAAGCTCTCGGCCAACGGCAATCTCGTGATCGAAACGGCCTCGTCCGATATCGGCACGGGTACCTACACGATCCTCGCGCAGATCGCGTCCGATACGCTGGGCATCCCAGTTGATCAGATCTCGGTCAAGATCGGCGACAGCAGTCTTCCGATGTCACCGATCGAAGGTGGATCCTGGACCGCTGCTTCAGCAGGCGCTGCAATCGAGGCGACCTGCCAGAGCTTGGGTAAAAAGCTGCTCGATGCGGCGGAGAAGGTGCGTAACTCACCGCTGGAGGGCGCCAAGTTCGACGACGTCGTGTTCGACAATGGGCGTATCGTTTCAAAGGCCGATCCCTCGAAGAACGTTTCCTACGGCGAAGCGATGGCTGCGGCCGAACAAGGAAGCCTGGAAGCCGAAGAAACGGTTTCCGCGGGTATTTCAGGCATGATCAGCCAGATGCGCAAGTCGCGCAACACGCACAGTGCCGTCTTCGCCGAAGTGAAGGTGGACGAGGAGCTTGGCGTCGCGCGTGTGACACGCGTGGTGTGCTCGGTGGCGGCAGGCCGGATCATCAACCCGAAAACGGCACGTAGCCAGATCCTGGGCGGCGTGGTGATGGGGATCGGCATGGGGCTCCATGAAGAAACCTTCGTGGATCACCGCATCGGCCGCATCATGAACCATGACCTCGCTGAATATCATGTGCCCGCCAATGCCGACATTCACGACATCGAGGTGATCTTCGTCGATGAGCCGGATCCGGAGGTGACGCCGATGGGCGTGAAAGGCGTGGGCGAAATCGGCATCGTTGGAACGGCTGCGGCAGTGGCCAACGCCATCTTCCACGCCACGGGCAAGAGATTTCGCGATCTCCCAATTACCATCGACAAGATCCTGGAGTGATCCAGGCAGCTGCAGAACAGGAACAGGGGCGCTTCGGCGTCCTTGTTTGTTTTTAGCACTCGCCGACTCGATTCGACGTCAAAACTGCCGTGCCGCCACGATTCTCGGGCTCGTGAGGCGCCTACAGGTTCGCATTTGACGCTTTAGCGATCCCAAATGTTAACCAGATCTTACCCGACCCCCTCAATTCGTGTCTTTTGTGCAACAAGGTGTTCTCATAGGGGCGACTTCAAGGTCACTCGGTCACAATCCCAGTTGAACGGTTCAACGAAGCGGGGGTACACCTCTGATCAGAAGAAGGGGCGAACAACGCAGCTTTTTCGGCCATAGGGGATGGGGCAGGGAACGCTGTCCTTCAGCAAAATACCCAGACCCACTATCAACTTTGACTGGAGGTCAGAAAATGAACATTAAGAGCCTGCTTCTCGGCTCCGCAGCGGCCATGATCGCTGTCTCCGGCGCACGCGCTGCTGACGCTATCGTGATCGCAGAACCAGAGCCCGTCGAATACGTTCGCGTTTGCGACGTTTACGGCACCGGCTACTTCTACATCCCGGGCACCGAGACCTGCTTGAAGGTTGGTGGCTACGTTCGCTTCGAAGTTCGCAACATCGGTGGCGACGACGAAGACTTCAACAACGACGGTTACGACACCCGCGCTCGTTTCGCTCCGACCTTCACCGTGAAGTCGGAAACCGAACTCGGCACCTTGACCGGTTATGGCCGTATCTTCGCTCAGTACGACTCCAACGGCACGTCGCCGACTGGCTTCGACTCCGGCACCGGTGAGCTCGTCTTCTCCGAGACCGGCAGCAACTCCACTGTAATCGAGCATGCTCAGATTTCGTTGGCGACTGCTACGGGCACCTTCCTCGTCGGCTACGGCGACACGCCTTACTCGCGCTTCCTCGACTACGGTGGTCCGACCATCAACGACGGTTCGTATGGCGACCGCAACGCTTCCGAAATCTCGTACACCTTCACCGGTGGTAACGGCTTCTCCGCAATCATCGCTGCCGTCGACAACGACGAAAACGGCGATTGGGACACGAACTTCGAAGGCGGCGTGCGCTTCACGCAGGCTTGGGGTTGGATCGGCGGTATGGCCGGTTACGACGGCGTTGCTGACGAATGGGGCGGCAAGGTCGGTGTTGGCTTCAAGATCCCGAACACGGCTATCGAGCTGACGGTTCAGGGCTTGTACTCCAGCGATACCGACGTCGAGAACTACTACTCGCTGCTCGACAACGGCAATGCATACGGCACTGCAGAACTGGCTGAATGGGCTGTTCTCGCCGGCGCATCGGTTGCCTTCAACGAGAAGGTTGGCCTGGCTGGTACGTTCCAGTACTTCGACACCGAAGAGTGGTTCGCTGCTGTTTCGCTGCCGATCTCGCCAGTTGCTGGCCTGTCGATCACGCCAGAAGTCAACTACGTGTCGCGCGACGAAGCCTTCAACGGCATCCTGCGCTTCCAGCGTTCGTTCTAATCCACTCGCAAGAGTTGGTTACGGAAAGCCCGGCGGTAACGCCGGGCTTTTTGTTGTTTAGGCAGGCTTGTCGCCCGACAAAGGTCGTCCACCAAGCTTCTCAACGGCATGACGCTTGTGAGTTTATGGTCTGACGGTTCTTGCAATGTGTTTTCGAGCTGCCTGTGTCTCCGGCAATGATCGGCGGGCCAGGGGGCCGTCTAACAACAGCTACGCGGCGCTATAAGCCCGGTACTCGATGGCGCAGAAGACGTAGTCCAATGCGGCAATGTCAGGCCGATAGACTCGGTCTGTGTTCGCCTGCAGCTATGCTGAGCTAAGCTTGACGATCAGTCATGACGCGCCTTGCTCTCTCCTATGAGGAGGGCTCGTCGTCATTGGACGCCGGTCAGGTAAACTGCAGCGCCGTCGCTGTTCGCCTGACTACGCCCCCTCTTTCAGAAGCACAAAGCAAAACGCCCCCAAGAAGGGGGCGCTTTTATACGGGAGCGTCGGGTCTGTTTAGCGGCCGCGCGATAGGTCGCCGGCAATATCCATCGAACCGGCCAGACGCATCTTGTAGATCTGGTAGTTTTCCATGACGCGCTGCACGTAGTTCCGCGTTTCGGTGAAGGGAATGCGCTCCACCCAATCCACGACGGTATCGATGTTCTGGCCGCGCGGATCGCCATAGCGCTTCGCCCATTCGGCTGCACGCGACGGGCCGGCATTATAGCCGGCGAAGGTCATGACATAGGAGCCATCGAATCGGTCGAGCTGTGTCGACAGATAGGCCGCTCCGAGTGTCGCATTGTAGCCGGCGTCGGTGGTGAGCCGGTCAGCGGAATAAGCAAGCCCGCTCTTGCGCGCCATTTCCTTGGCCGTACCTGGCAGAAGCTGCAACAAGCCTCTTGCACCCGCGCCGGAGACCGCGCCGGCGTTGAATTCACTTTCCTGTCGCGCAATCGCATAGGCCAGCGCCTTGCCAGCGGTCGACATCTTTGCCGAGGAGGGAATGGCGCCGGTCGGATGAGCGAGGGCGCCAATGTCGAGGCCGCGCTGTCCGGCGATCTTACCGACACGCAAAGCGAGATAATGGTTGCCGCGCTTTTCCGCCTGAACTGCCAGAAGCGCCAATTCGCCTGGGCTCGTCAGCTGCTCGGCCAGATCCCGGTAAAGACCGTCCGCACGCCAGGCATGGCCGGCAGCTTCAAGACGTTGAATGGCTTGGACGGCTTCGCGGCCGGCAAAGTTCTGCCGATCGGTAAGCGTGGGTGAGGGGTATTCGGCCGTGATCGTATGGCGACCGAGCTTGGCGGAAGCCAGCTGCCCGTAATAGGTCGCGCCATAGCGTGCCGACTGCTGGTAATAAGTTTGCGCGCTGCCCGGTCCGCCGGCTTCCGCTGCTCGTCCCAACCAGTAATACGCACGAGACAAGGAGATCGGCGTGCTGGAAATCTTGGCGATGCGCGCGAAATGCGCAGCGGCAGTCTTGGCGTTTCCGAGGCTACGTAGCGCATACCAGCCGGCGTGAAACTCTGCATCCGCGGCACTCGTCGCGCTTTCGGCGGCGTGAGAGGCCGCAACACGATAGGCGAGGTCCGGCTTTCCGATGTCGAGGAGCTCGCGCGACAACACGCGCCGCTCGATCCACCATGCATCGGGATCCACAAGCGCGCTGCGCTCCTTGGGGGCCCGCAGCATTGCCGCGGCAGCCAGCGTGTATTTTTCTGCCCGGCGCAGACTTTTGGCCTGCGCATAATAGAAGCCGGTTTCGCGCTGGGCTGCCGGAACCTGTTCGAGCAGGCTGGTGGCGTTGCGCTCATCACGAATCACGGCGGCCCACGCCTTGAAAAGCGCCTGCGCGCCGCTCAAGCCCGCAACACGTTCCGCAGAAGAAACGCGCTCATGGTAGAGCATCTGTTCCATGCGGGTACGATGATCCGACGTCGTCAGGATCTTGCCGAACTCGCGAATGATGGCCTGCTCGTCAGAGGCTTCGAGCTTCTCCGAGCGCCAATACGGAGCCAGCACAGCGCGGGCGCCCTTGGCATCGCCAATCGCAACATGGGCGCGGGCCAGCAGCAAGGTGCCGTCCTGTGTCAAAGGCGTGGTGCCGCCAAACGCATTGATGACGATGCGCGGCGCCGGCTTTTCGCGGGCGAGGGCGCGTTCGCTGTTGCGGCGAAGGGCAGCCATTCCCGGCCAGTTGGGCAGCATCGCCGCAGCATTCGCGATTTCATCGCTGCCCACGCCCGGATCAGCCGACAAGGCGATCGCCCAGGCAAGAATGTGCCGGTCCAGCGAGTTGGACGGCAGACTGTCACGCACGGCACGGGCGCGCGGGATGTTTCGCGATGAGATTGCGTCGAGTCCGCTCTTCAGCACCGTTACGCTGCCGCCGCGCTCGAGCTTGCCGGACGTGTCCACGCTGGAGCTCAAAGAGCCGGTCTTGATCTTGGTGTCGACAAACGAGTTGACGGCGGGGCGGCTCGTCGGCTTCGGCGCTTTGAACAGGTCAAATGCATGCGCCGCCGGCATCGTGGCGAGCATAACGCCGGTAAAGGCCAAAGGCAGGAGCGAGCGAGGCTTCATGTCGTTGATTTCCCATAACCAGACGAGATGCGGGGAAAGATGGCGAGGGTTAGCTAGGAGTAAGCAAGCAGGATGAAGAGAGCGTAAAGACGCTGCCTCTTCCTGCGTTGTCGCTTTCCTCGCGTCCATTCGTTGGGCCGACGTGAACGAGCGCCGTGTCAAGACTATGGTGCCGCGGGACGCAATCGTCTAGAAGTCCTCGCCCGCCGATGGTTGGAGGGCATCTATTGCTTGGAGCTGGAATGATGTTGAGAGGCTCGATTACGGCGCTCGTGACCCCGTTTACTCAGGATGGTCGCTTCGACGAGAAAGCCTTTCACGATTTCGTGGCCTGGCAGATCGCCGAGGGCACGCATGGTGTTGTGCCCGTTGGAACTACCGGCGAGACGCCGACCTTGTCGCATGAGGAACATCGCCAGGTCGTCAAGGCCTGCGTTGGCGTTGCCAAGGGCAAGGTGCCGGTGATTGCGGGTGCCGGTTCAAACAACACCCGTGAAGCTGTCGAACTGGCTCAGTTTGCAGAAAGCGTCGGCGCCGATGCTGTGCTGGTTGTTACACCTTATTACAACAAGCCTCCGCAGCGCGGTCTCTATGCGCACTTCAAGGCTGTTGCGGAAGCCACGTCGCTGCCGATCCTGATCTACAACATTCCGGGTCGTTCAGTCGTCGACATGACGCCGGAAACGATGGGGCAGCTGGCGCACGACTTCAAGAACATCGTCGGCGTGAAGGATGCGACCGGCAAGATCGAGCGCGTTTCGGAACAGCGCATCACCTGCGGCAAGGATTTCATCCAGCTGTCGGGCGAGGATGCTTCGGCGCTCGGCTTCAATGCGCATGGCGGCGTGGGCGCCATTTCGGTGACATCCAATGTCGCGCCGCGGCTCTGCTCGGAATTCCAGGAAGCCTGCCGCGCCAACGACATGGAACGCGCCCGCGAATTGCAGGACCTCTTGATGCCGCTGCACAAGGCGATCTTCATCGAACCCGGTGTATCGGGCACGAAATACGCTCTGTCGCGCCTCGGCAAGATCGAGAATGTCGTGCGTTCCCCGCTGGTGCCGATCGAAAACAGCACGGCTGAGAAGATTGACGCTGCTTTGAAGCATGCCGGACTGATGAACTGAGGCTAGTTGAGCCCTATCTAAGCCGCCATGAGCCAGAAGAAGCACGATCCCAACAACAAGATTGCAGCTGAGAACCGCAAGGCGCGTTTTTCCTATGAGGTTCTCGACACGCTGGAGGCCGGCCTCGTTTTGACGGGGACGGAGGTCAAGTCGCTGCGTGAAGGTCACGCCACGATCGGCGAATCCTACGCGTCGGTCGAAGGCGGCGAGATCTGGCTGATCAATTCCTATCTGCCGGAATATTTGCAGGCGAATCGCTTCAACCATGAGCCTCGCCGGCGCCGCAAGCTCTTGTTGAACAAGCGGGAAATGGCGCGCCTGTCGCAAAGCATCGAGCGCGAGGGCATGACGCTCGTGCCGTTGAAGATCTATTTCAACGATCGTGGCCGCGCCAAGCTGCAGCTCGCGGTCGCTCGCGGCCGCAAGCTGCACGACAAGCGCGAAGCATCGAAGCAGCGCGACTGGGGCCGGGAAAAGGCTCGGCTTCTGCGGGATCGTGGCTGATGAAGCGGTTCCTGCTCGGCTTGATGTTCATGGCCGGCACGATGCTGCCGGCGCATGCCGCCGAGCCGGCTGCCCATTTCGCGCAACGCCTGCACCAGCACCTGATGACGGTGCGGGGTGATGCGCGCGTGGTGGCGGTGGCCCGCGAAGCCTCACCGAGCAATGTGACTGTAGAGTTTCAGCTTGATCCCGATGGCAGGGTCGACAATCCGAAGATCGTACACTCCATTTTGTCGCAGGATGCTCAACGAGCAATCCTCGCAGCGCTCGGCGATCTGCCACCGATTCCACTTGACGGCTATGCAGCGGAAGCAACTTACCGCCTGCCGCTAAGGCTGGAATACACCGAACCGGCTATGCCGGCCCAGTAGGTGAACCAGCCGAATCGATCACGCTGCGCGCAAGCCTGAACACATTGTGGAACATGGGTGTGGTCAGCACGCCCGTATTCGTGTTGTAGCGCGAACAATGATAGCTCGAAATGATCGTCGGCCCACCCGGCACATCAGCCGGCAGGGCGTGCTTGAACGGGTAATCCTTGATCTTCAACCCGTAGGCGCGAACCGTCGATTGGTGCGCGATCGAGCCCAGCGTCACGACGACTTGCAAGGCATCCGGCTGATCGAAGAGCGGCGTCAGAAACTGGCGACAGGTTCGGATTTCTTCCGGCGTCGGCTTGTTTTCCGGCGGCACGCAGCGGACCGAATTGACAATCGCGGTGTCCACCAGCTGCAGACTGTCATCCGGTCGGGCTTCAAACTGGCCGGATGCGAAGCCGAATCTCAGGAGCGTGCTGTAAAGCAGATCGCCTGCATAATCGCCAGTGAACGGGCGACCGGTACGATTGGCGCCCCGTACACCGGGCGCCAGTCCGACGATCAGCAGCTTGGCAGATGCAATACCCCCAGCCGGCAAGAATGGCGGCACAGGTGCGTTGAACCAGTCAGGTTCGCGCGCGCGCCAGCCGGCAATGAAGTCGTGCAGGCGAGGGCAGAAATTGCAATCGGGCGAGGGCTCCGGCTGCAGAACAACATCAGACAAGATCGTTTTCCGGTTCAAGCTCAGTGGGCTCGGGACGGCGCACCGGCCGTTCGGAAGGATCGCGGCCGACTTCGGCACGCAAGCTCTGCAGGTCGATGAAAAAATCGGCCTGGCGGCGCAGCTCGTCGGAAATCATAGGTGGCTGCGACGACATGGTGGACACGACGCTGACCTTGCGGCCGCGACGCTGCAACGCTTCCACCAGCGAACGGAAGTCGCCATCGCCGGAAAAGATCACGTAATGATCGACGACGTCGGCGAGCTCCAGCGCATCGATCGCGAGCTCGATATCCATATTGCCTTTGACCTTGCGGCGTCCGGTGGCGTCGGTGAACTCCTTGGCCGGCTTCGTCACGACACGATATCCGTTGTAATCGAGCCAGTCGATCAGCGGGCGGATGGAGGAGTATTCCTGATCCTCAACAAGCGCGGTGTAGTAATAGGCACGCAGGAGGTAGCCGCGCTTCTGAAAGTTCGCGAGCAGCTTGCGATAATCGATGTCGAAGCCAAGCGAGCGCGACGTGGCGTAGAGGTTGGCTCCGTCGATGAACAAGGCAATCTTTTCGCGCGGGTCGAACATCGGGAAATTCCTTCTACGAAAATTCAAAGTCGAAACATTATGAAGAAACTGGTGGGGGCAAAAAGCGTTGCACGTCTTTATAGCTTCAACCACATTTCTGCCAAAATGCGTCGGATTGGAAGAGCGCACTCCGCCTTGTTTTTTCCGCCTTTTCCGGCTAAACACGCCGTCAATTCCGACATCCCAGTGATATGAAAGGGGCATTCATGGCCCGCGTAACCGTTGAAGACTGCATCGACAAGGTGAACAACCGCTTCGAGCTGGTTCTGCTTGCCGGTCACCGCGCCCGCCTCATCTCCCAGGGTGCACCCATCACCGTTGATCGTGACAACGACAAGAACCCAGTCGTTGCCCTTCGTGAAATCGCCGACGAGAAGCTCTCGCCGGGCGATCTCAAGGAAGATCTGATTCATTCGCTGCAGAAGCATGTGGAAGTCGATGAGCCGGAAGCGGATGCCGGTCACGTCGATGCCACTGCCAGCGCGCCGGCTGACGATGTCGAAGAAGAGAACGTCACTTTCGACCGCATGACGGAAGAAGACCTGATCGCCGGCATCGAGGGGCTCGTGGCTCCGGAAAAAAGCGACGACTTCTGATTGCCTGGATCAATCGCCGCATCTGTCATGCAGGCGATTTGATGCTACCTAAGGGGTATCGGCGCGGTTCGGCGGCGGTACCCCTTTTCTTGTTCTGCTTTGGAGCTTCCGCCCATGATGCGTCAGTATGAGCTTGTCGAGCGCGTGCAGCGCTACAAGCCTGACGTCAATGAAGCGCTGCTCAACAAGGCCTATGTCTATGCCATGCAGAAGCATGGCCACCAGAAGCGCGCTTCCGGCGATCCCTACTTCTCGCATCCGCTCGAAGTCGCTGCGATTCTGACCGACATGCATATGGATGAGGCGACGATTGCGGTCGCCTTGCTGCATGACACGATCGAGGACACGACCGCCACGCGCCAGGAGATCGACGCGCTGTTCGGGCAGGATCTCGGCGTCCTTGTGGAAGGGCTGACCAAGCTCAAGAGGCTCGACCTGGTTTCCAAGAAGGCGGAGCAGGCGGAGAACCTTCGCAAGCTCCTTCTGGCGATCGCCCAGGATGTGCGTGTCCTTCTCGTGAAACTTGCCGACCGCATGCACAACATGCGCACGCTGGATCACATGGCGCCGGAAAAGCGCCTGCGGATAGCGGAAGAAACCATGGATATCTACGCGCCGCTGGCTGGTCGCATGGGTATGCAGGGCGTGCGTGAAGAGCTCGAAGAGCTCGCGTTCCGCCACATCAATCCGGAAGCCTTTGACACCGTCACCAAGCGGTTGGCCGATATCTTTGAGCGCAACAAGACGACGCTCACCGATATTGAAACGCTCCTTTCCGAGCTGTTCGCCCGCTTTGGCATCAAGGCGAGCGTTAAGAGCCGGCAGAAACGAGCGTGGTCGGTGTTCCGCAAGATGGAAACAAAGGCGCTGTCGTTCGAGCAGCTGTCCGACATCTTCGGCTTCCGCGTTCTCGTGAATAGCGTGGAAGACTGCTACCGCGTTCTTGGCCTGATCCACACGACCTGGTCGATGGTCCCCGGTCGTTTCAAGGATTACATCTCTACGCCAAAGCAGAACGATTACAGCTCGATCCACACCACCATTGTCGGCCCAGCCAAGCAGCGTATCGAGCTGCAGATCCGCACCGATGAAATGAACAAGATCGCCGAATATGGCGTGGCCGCTCATGCGCTCTATAAGGACGGCATGACCAAGGCGCCTGCTGGCCATGGTGTGTCCAAGGACACCAATGCCTATGCCTGGCTGCGACGCACGATCGAGGCGCTGGCCGAAGGCGACAGTCCGGAAGACTTTCTCGAAAACACCAAGCTGGAGCTTTTCCAGGACCAGGTCTTCTGCTTCACGCCAAAGGGCAAGCTGATCGCGCTGCCACGTGGCGCCACGCCGATCGACTTTGCCTACGCCGTGCATACGGATGTCGGCGACACCTGCGTCGGCGTGAAGGTCAACGGCCACGTCATGCCGCTGATGACCGAGTTGAAGAACGGCGACGAGGTCGAGATCATCCGTTCAAAGGCGCAGGTCCCACCCGCCGCCTGGGAATCGATGGTGGTGACCGGCAAGGCACGCGCCGCTATCCGGCGCGCGACCAAGAACGCGATCCGCAAACAGTATTCCGGTCTGGGCATCCGCATTCTCGAGCGCGCTTTTGAGCGCAGCGGCAAGACCTTCTCCAAGGACACGCTGAAGCCTGTCCTGCATCGTCTTGGGCACAAAGAGATCGATGACGTGTTGGCGGCTGTCGGTCGCGGCGAGTTGCCATCGCAATATGTCATCAAGGCGCTGTTTCCCGATTACAAGGACGAGCGCGTGTCGCCGGTGCCCCGTCAGCGCGAAGAAGGTTGGTTCAATCTGCGTAATGCAGCGGGCATGCTGTTTCAGGTGCCAAGCCGCTCTTCGTCTTCGTCCTCGTCGCGCAAGACGAGAAGCGAAGGTGCCTTGCCCATCCGAGGCGTTCAGGGCGATCTGCCCGTGAAGTTCGCACCGGAAGGCGCGGTGCCTGGTGACCGTATCGTCGGAATTTTCGAGCCGGGGCAGGGCATTACGATCTATCCGATCCAGTCGCCGTCCTTGACCGCCTTCGACGATCATCCCGAACGCTGGATCGATGTGCGCTGGGACATCGACGAGGCGACGTCGGAACGTTTCCCTGCAAGGATTGCGGTGACGCTGATCAATGCGCCGGGTTCACTGGCTGAAATTGCCGGCACGATTGCCGCGAACGATGCCAACATCCACAACCTGTCCATGCTCAGCACTGCACCCGATTTCACGGAAATGCTGATCGATCTGGAAGTGTGGGACTTAAAGCATTTGAGCCGGTTGCTGTCGCAACTGAAGGATACGTCCAGCGTTAGTGACGCACGCCGCGTCAATGGCTGATCATGCGGATTGGAAAGACTCCATGGACACGGATGAAGTTATAGAAGTTTTCCGCGAGGCCGGTGCCATCCTGGAAGGTCATTTCATTCTGACCTCCGGCTTGCGCAGCCCGATTTTCCTGCAGAAGGCGCGTGTCTTCATGCATGCGGACAAAACGGAAAAGCTCTGCCGCGCCTTGGCCGAAAAGATCCGGGAGCAGTTCCCAGACGGGATCGATTATGTCGTCGGCCCTGCCATCGGCGGTCTTATTCCCTCCTATGAGACGTCACGCCATCTTGGCGTACCGTCCATCTGGGTCGAGCGCGAGAATGGTGAGTTCCGGTTGAAGCGCTTCGACATTCCGGAAGGCGCGCGTATCGTGATTGTGGAAGACATCGTCACCACCGGTCTGTCGATTCGCGAAACGGTGGTGGCGATGACGAATGTCGGCGCTAACGTCTTGGGCGCCGCCTGCATCATCGATCGTTCAGCAGGCAAGTCGGATGTCGGCGTTCCGCTCATTTCGCTGGCGCAGTATGAGGTGCCGGCCTATCCGCCTGACCTGATGCCTGAAGATCTCGCCAAGATCCCGCCGGTTAAACCTGGCAGCCGATACACCAAAGCGCCCGCCTGATCGCTGACATGATTATCGGCATCGGCAGCGACCTCATCGACATCAGGCGGATCGAGAAAACGCTCGATCGGCACGGAGAGCGTTTTCGTGCGCGGGTGTTTACCGAGGTCGAGCAGGCGAAGTCGGACCGGCGCAAGGAGCGCGCAGCGTCTTACGCCAAGCGCTTCGCCGCCAAGGAGGCCTGTTCCAAGGCGCTTGGAACCGGCCTTTCGCAGGGCGTTTTCTGGCGCGACATGGGGGTCGTGAACCTGCCGGGCGGTAAGCCGACCATGCATCTGACGGGCGGCGCGGCGGATCGTTTGACGCAGATGATGCCGGCAAGGCATCGCGCGGTCGTGCATCTCACCATCACCGACGATTATCCATTGGCACAAGCCTTCGTGATCATAGAAGCTTTGCCGGAATAGGCGTCGTTAACGCCGCTTTGCCGCCTGCATTGCCCGCGAACACTCTAGCGGATAAGAGATGGCAGAATGACCTGCGGCGCTCCTCCTCGAGCGCCGGACCGGAGACGGATTGAGCGTGGCAGACAAGACTGACAAGAAAAGCGGCGGCTTTGGCGAAACGATCAACGTAATCGCCCAGGCACTGATCCTCGCTCTCATTATCCGGACGTTGTTTTTCCAGCCCTTTTCGATCCCCTCGGGCTCCATGCGGCCGACGCTTCTGGAGGGCGATTATCTCTTCGTGACGAAGTGGGCTTACGGCTATTCCAAGCACTCGCTACCCTTCAGCCCCGATCTGTTCGAGGGCCGAATCTGGGGCTCGCAGCCGGAACGCGGCGATGTCGTCGTCTTCAAATATCCACCCAATCCGTCGCTGGATTACATCAAGCGTGTGATTGGCCTGCCAGGCGATCGCATCCAGGTTCGTCGCGGCGTGCTGTATATCAATGACGAGGCCGTGCCGCGCGAGCTGGTGGGCCAGATCGACAATCCCGACATCACCGAAGAAAATCGACCAGTCGACGTTTACCGCGAGACACTGCCGAACGGTGTGTCCTACAACACGCTCGATCTGTCGCCGAACGCCGTTGGCGATGACACGCGCGAGTTCGTGGTGCCGTCGGCCCACTACTTCATGATGGGCGACAATCGCGACAACTCCACCGATAGCCGCTTCACGGTCGGCTATGTGCCGGAAGAAAATCTTGTTGGCCGCGCCAACATCATCTTCTTCTCGATAGCCGATGGCGCCAGCCCGCTGGAAATCTGGAAGTGGCCGAGCGATCTGCGCGCTTCACGCCTCCTCAACTTTGTTCGCTAAACATGGCGCGTCGAAAGCAAGCGGAGCCATCGAGCAGGGAACTGGAAGAACGGATCGGCTACACGTTCAACGATCCGGCGAGGCTGGACGGAGCCTTGACGCATGCCAGCGCCCGACCAGCCGGTGGTACGGATTACCAGCGGCTCGAGTTCCTCGGCGACCGTGTGCTTGGCCTCGTGGTGGCCGACTGGCTTTATCAGGATTATCCGACATCAAATGAAGGCGAGATGTCGGTGCGCCTCAACGCACTGGTCAACGCCGAAACCCTTGCTGCGATCGCCGAGGACATCGGTTTGTCCGACTGGATCAAGGCCGGCCGAGAGATCAGGGGGGTGGGCGGTCGCAAGCGCGTCAACATGCGCTCCGACGTCATGGAAGCGCTGATCGCGGCGATCTACCTGGATGGTGGCTTCGAGCCGGCGCGGACCTTTATCCGTACCTTCTGGAAAGAGCATGCAACGAAGGCGCAATCAGCGCGCCGCGATGCGAAAACGGAATTGCAGGAATGGGCGCATCAGACATGCGCCGTGACACCGAGCTATAGCGTTGCGAACCGGACAGGACCGGATCATGATCCCACTTTCGTGGTGAAGGTGCTCATTCAAGGTGTCGCAGAAGAACAAGGAACCGGCCGCTCCAAGCGTGAAGCGGAACAGGCGGCCGCCCGCGCTGTTCTGATCCGTGAAGGTGTCTGGTCGGACGACAAGGAAACACCAGATGAACGAAACTGAAGATATGGCCGGCGGCTCCGCTGAGACCGCGACGACGCCCGATACGCGCTCCGGTTTCGTGGCGCTGATCGGTGCGCCGAATGCCGGCAAGTCGACGCTGCTCAACCAGCTCGTCGGCTCCAAGGTGTCGATCGTCACCCACAAGGTGCAAACGACGCGTGCCATGGTGCGCGGTGTGGTCACGCAGGACAAGGCACAAATCGTGTTCGTGGACACGCCGGGCATCTTCCGCCCGCGCCGTCGTCTCGATACGGCGATGGTCACCACTGCCTGGCGGGGCGCCAAGGACGCCGATCTGATCGTGCTGCTGATCGATGCCGAACGCGGCATCCGCGGCGATGCACAGGCCATCTTGGAAAGCCTTGCCGACGTTCAGCAGCCAAAGATCCTGCTTCTGAACAAGGTCGACCGCGTTAATCCGGAAGCGCTTCTGAAGCTGACGTCGGAAGCCAACGAGAAGGTCGCCTTCACCCGCACCTTCATGATCTCGGCGCTGACGGGATCCGGCTGCAAGGATTTTCTGAACTATCTCGCCGAAACGCTGCCGGCGGGTCCATGGTATTATCCGGAAGACCAGATCTCGGACCTTCCGATGCGCCAGCTCGCCGCCGAAGTGACGCGCGAGAAGCTTTACCTGCGCCTGCATCAGGAACTGCCTTATTCCTCCACGATCGAAACGGAGAAGTGGGAGGAAAAGAAGGACGGCTCGGTGCGCATCGAGCAGGTCATCTATGTCGAGCGCGACAGCCAGAAGAAGATCGTCCTCGGCCACAAGGGCGAAACGATCCGCTCGATCGGCCAGGCTGCACGGCGCGAGATCGGCGAGATGCTGGAACAGCCCGTGCACCTCTTCCTGTTCGTGAAGGTTCGCGAGAACTGGGGCGACGATCCAGAGCGTTACCGCGAGATGGGGCTCGAGTTCCCCTCATAGGGAACTCACGTATTCGCCATGGAGTGGCGCGACGAAGGCATCATCCTCGCAACCCGCAAGCACGGCGAAACAAGCGTCATTCTTGAAGTCATGACGCGCGGCCGAGGTCGCCACCTCGGCATGGTCCGAGGCGGGCGCTCGCGAAAGATGCGGCCGTTCCTCCAGCCCGGCAATCGTGTCGATCTTTCATGGCGCGCACGGCTGGACGAGCAGCTTGGCACCTTCCAGGCGGAGCCGATCGAACAGAATGCAGCGCGCCTGCTGGAAAGTGCCACCGCCGTTCATGGTCTGCAAACGCTGGCTGCGCATCTGCGGCTCCTGCCGGAGCGCGACCCTCACATCCGTTTGTACGAGACGCTCGGGCTGATCATCGCGCATCTCGATGATGCGACGGTCGCCGGGGCGCTGGTTGCGCGCTTCGAGATCATGGTTCTGGACGAACTCGGCTTCGGTCTTGATCTCCTGCAATGTGCGGCGACCGGAACACGTGACAACCTGATCTATGTGTCGCCCAAGACCGGTCGCGCGGTTTCGGCAGAAGCCGGCGCGCCATGGGCCGACAAGCTTCTGCCGCTGCCGTCGTTTCTCAAGAGCGGGGCCGAGATCGGCGGCGACGGTGAGGCAATCAGCGCCGCCTTTCGCTTGAGCGGCTATTTCCTGGCACGTCACGTTTATGAGCCGCGTGGAATCAGTGCGCCGCAATCACGCGCGAGCTTTCTGGCTGCCTTGTTGAAGGCGCTGACCAGCCAATCGCCGGCTGCGCCTGCCGGCTGACTACTCGGCTGCGGACAGCGCTGCCGGCCGCTCCACGGGTTTCTCCTGTATCGGCAGATGCACCAGGGCTGCACACAGTCCGAGCACGACACCAAGCCACCAAACTGGATCATAGCTGCCGAAATGGTCGTAGAGGTAGCCGCCGAGCCATACGCCGAGAAACGAGCCGATCTGATGCGAGAAGAAGGCAATGCCGCCGAGCAGGCCGAGATGGCGCGTGCCGAACATGATCGCCACCAACCCATTCGTGGGCGGGACGGTCGATAGCCAGAGCAATCCCATCAGAACGGCAAAGACTATCACCGATGCAGGCGTTTGCGGCAGAAGCAGGAAAGCCGTCACCAGAACCGAACGGCCAAGATAGATCCAGGCCAGAAAGTGTGGCTTGGAATAGCGCTGTGCCAGGACGCCGGCGCTCAGCGAGCCGATAATGTTGAAGAAGCCGATCAGCGCCAGAGCCAGAACGGCGTAGCGCGAATCAATGCCGAGATCGGCGATATAGGCAGGAAAATGCGCGGTGATGAAAGCCACCTGGAAGCCGCACACGAAGAAGCCGGCAACCAGCAGGTTATAGGAGCGGTAGCCCAGCGCTTCTTTCAGCGCAGCACCCATCGTCTGCTCGTAAACCGCTTGCTGGGCCAATCCGCTCTTGGAGTTGCCGCGCAGGGGAATGGCGATAAGAGGCAGCACGAGCATCATGCCGGCCATGATCAACAGTGACTGATACCAGCCATAAGCATCGATCAAACCCTGGCTGAGTGGCGCAAACAGGAACATGCCGGCGGATCCCGCAGCCGTTCCGAGACCGAAGGCAAAGCTTCGGCGTTCCGGCGCCACGTTGCGTGCAAAGGCTGCCAGAACGATGCCGAAGGAACCGGATGCAACGCCCAGTCCAACGAGAACACCGCCACCCATATACAGCATGCCCGGGGATGTGGCGGTCGCCATCATGACGAGGCCGGCGCAATAGATGACGCCTGACAGGGCAAGAACGCGCCATGTACCGTAGCGATCGGCCAAAGCGCCGAAGATCGGCGTGCCAAAACCCCAGGCAAGGTTCTGCAGAGCCATAGCGAGGCTGAAAGTGGTGCGGTCCCAGCCTTTTTCTGCCAGCAGAGGCAATTGATAGAAGCCCATCGCCGACCGCGGGCCGAAGGTCACGGCTGCAACCAGACAGCCGCAAAGGATGATCAGCCAAGGCAGAGCGTCAGGACGCGACGAAGCAGGTGAAGGTGCCGTGGTCATCGAAGAAGGTGCTCCGCAGATATCGCGCGGACAGTACTTCGTGTCAGACCAGGATCAAATGAATTGCTGTTCGCCAGCCTTCAATTTGCTTCATCTATCACCAGACGTTTCAGCCGGGCACCAGCGTCAGTTGATGTCTGAGCCAGCTGCCGCCTCGCGCGGCGGGAGCCCGGCTTCGTAGAAGTGATGCACATCGCGCTGCGGGAAGGGGATCGACAGGCCGTGCGCTTCTAGCTCGGACTTGGCGCGGTTGGTCATGTCGGACTTGAGAACCTCATAATCTGAGCTCTGGGACCAGTAACGAAGCCCAAGGTTCACCGAATTGTCGGCGAGCTCGGTGACAAACACCATTGGAGCCGGATCATCGAAAACACGGGGTTCCTGCTTCATCATGTCCAGAAGCAAGGACCGGCCAAGCTCGACATTGTCGTTGTAACCGATGCCCACGGCGATGTCGGCACGGCGTGTGGTGTTGCGCGAAAAGTTCTTGATTGGTTTGCCCCAAAGCGAGCTGTTCGGCGCCATGACGTAGAGGCCGTCAAAGGTTCTGAGCTCGGTAGCGAACAAGCCGATCTCCTTGATCGTACCCGCGACATCGCCGGCATCGACATATTCGCCGACGCGGAACGGGCGCAGGAAGAGAAGCATGAGACCGGCGGCGATGTTTTGCAGGGTTCCTTGCAAAGCCAAGCCGATCGCCAGGCCAGCGGCGCCGAGCGCGGCAATGATGCTCGTCGTCTGGACGCCGAATTGGGAGAGAACCGTGATGCCGACCAGCACCAGGATCATGTAGCGCAGGGTCTTCGAGATGAAGCGCTTGATCGTCTCGTCGATATGCTTGAAGGCGCCGAGGCCAGAATAGGACCAACGCTCCGCAAGTCCTGCGATGATCCAGCCGATGATCAGGATCAGGATCGCACCCAGCGCGGAAAAGGCATAGGCGACGATTAGCGCGGTGAGCGTCTGCCAGACATCTCCGGCGGCAGCGATCAGATTTTCAGAGGAAGCTTCCATGACGTCTGGTCTCGTTCGTCTCAGGCGGCCACTTAGGGCTGCCGCACCGATCATCAACTGATCGCGGGTGCGGATTGGGTGGGGGTGCTGATCTCCGAGAAGCGTTGGAGAAAGGCTTGTTGAACGGCCAGCGCGGGCAAAGGCGTCAGGTCGAAGTGGTCAACGGATAGACCGCGCGGGCGGCCGAAGAACTCGGCGGCTTCCTTTTCACTGAAGCCGGCCAGCTGCGTTGCTTCGAAATATGCGGCGATCTGGTCGGCGCGTTTCAGAAGGGTTTTGATCGGCGCGGGAAGAAGGGGAGACAAGCCGAAACGCAGGTGAATGGCGGTTTGCAGGCGATGTTCAACGGCCTTGTAGTCCCCGCCGACCGCAGCCTTGAAGGGCGAAATCATGTCGCCGATGACATATTCTGGCGCGTCATGGAGAAGGGCAGCTAGGCGGATCGCGTCATGCGTTTCAGGCTGGAGTGCGGACACGATGCCTTCGACCAGCAGCGAATGCTGCGCGACGGAGAAGGCATGATCGCCTACGGTTTGGCCATTCCAGCGTGCAACACGGGCGAGTCCGTGCGCAATATCGCTGATCTCTATGTCGAGAGGTGACGGATCCAGCAGATCCAGGCGGCGCCCCGACAACATGCGCTGCCAAGCGCGCGGCTGCGACGCGACTCCCCTCGGCATCAGTCTTCCGACGAAGGCGATTGGGGAAAGTCGAACCTCGCCCAAGCCGGAATGGACAGCGTGATGCTGGTTTCGCCTGCGAGCACCGGAACATCGCGGTCGACGGCGTTTTTCACCTTGTCGATCCGTACCAACGCCAGACCACGGCCACCGGAGGAGGAACCCATTGTACCGATGGGGCGGCCATCTGCCGTGATGGGGGTGCCGGATGCGGGTAGGGACGCTTCGGAGTCCGCGATCAATACACGGCGGCGGGCGGTGCCGCGGTGCTGCATGCGGGAGACGACCTCCTGTCCGACGTAACAGCCCTTCTTGAAGCCGACGCCGCCGTTCTGGTCGAGCAGCACATCATGCGGGAAAGCGTCCGACAGCTCGTAGTCCGATCCGCTCTCGGCGACGCCATGGGCGACGCGATAGGCAGTCCAGTCCTCACGAGTGGCGGACGTCGTGCGGTCGGCATCATAGACGCGATGCACGGTGCCTTCGGGGAAGCGCCGATCGAGAACGGCTGAATCTTCGGGTGAAGAGGCGGACTCTTCATTCCATGAAACCTGCACAACACATTCATCTTGCAGGGCAATCTCGGCCCTGGCTCGCAGCCGATACATCATCAAGCGCCGCGCAAAATCAGCGGCGATGTCGCTCCTGCATTCGAGACAGAAGCCGCCATCCACACGCGAAATGAGGAAGTCGAACAGGATCTTGCCCTGCGGCGTCAGCAAGGCGCCGGGTCGCGCGTCGTCAGTTCCGACCGTTTGAAGGTCGAGCGTGAGGATATTCTGCAGGAAGTCCTCAGCCTCGGGGCCGGTGACGAGGATGCAGGTGCGGTCGGGAAGGGTGATGAGGGGCATGGTCTTTACTTGTCACAAGGCTGCCCATTACGTAAGCCCGGCCGACAACAGGGACAAGTTGCGATGACCGCGAGCTACGATCTGATCTTGGCAGGCGCCACGGTGGTGAACCATGATGGCGAGGCCGTCAGAGACATTGGCGTCAATGGCGGGCGCATTGCTTTCATCGGCGATCTCTCGCGTGCTGACGCCGGCGAACGGCTGGATTGCAAGGGTTTGCACATCCTGCCGGGCGTGGTCGACAGCCAGGTTCACTTTCGCGAGCCCGGTATGGAGTACAAGGAAGATCTCGAAACGGGATCGCGGGCAGCGGTTCTGGGCGGCGTTACGGCGGTTTTCGAGATGCCGAACACCAATCCGCTGACCACCAGCGAGGCCGCTCTTGCCGACAAGATCAAGCGCGCGACCAATCGCATGCACTGTGATTTCGCCTTCTGGGTTGGCGGGACGCGGGACGATGCGGGGGATGTGGCCGAGCTGGAAAGGCTGCCGGGAGCCGCGGGAATCAAGGTGTTCATGGGGTCTTCCACCGGCGATCTGCTGGTTGAAGACGACCAGGGCGTCTATGAAATCCTGAAGAATACGCGCCGCAGGTCAGCCTTCCATTCGGAGGACGAGTTCCGGTTGCGGGAGCGGTTGGGCGAGCGGGTGGAGGGCGATCCGGCCTCTCATCCGGTGTGGCGCGACGCGGTTGCAGCGCTTCAATGCACCGAACGGCTGGTGTCAATTGCCCGAAAGGCACGGGCAAAAATCCACGTTTTGCATATTTCAACGCGCGAAGAGATCCCATTCCTGGCACAAAACAAGGACGTTGCGACATGTGAAGCGACGCCGCATCACCTGACGCTGACGTCGGACGATTACGCCCGTCTCGGCACGCTGATCCAGATGAACCCTCCGGTCCGTGATGCCGAACATCGTGACGGGATCTGGCACGGGATCAGCCAGGGCATCGTCGATGTGCTCGGTTCCGATCACGCTCCGCACACGCTGGAAGAAAAGGCCAAGCCGTATCCGGCATCGCCTTCGGGTATGACGGGGGTGCAGACGCTGGTGCCGATCATGCTCGACCACGTCAATGCCGGTCGCCTGACGCTGCAGCGGTTCGTGGATCTTTCGAGCCACGGTCCGAATCGCATCTTCGGCATGTCGCGCAAGGGACGCATTGCGGTGGGCTATGACGCCGACTTCACGGTGGTCGACATGAAGCGCACGGAGACGATCACCCATGCGCAGGCCGGATCGAAGGCGGGTTGGACGCCCTATGACGGCAAGCAGGTCACGGGCTGGCCGGTCGGCACCTTCGTGCGCGGAACGCGTGTGATGTGGGAAGGCGAGATCGTTACGCCATCAACCGGACAGCCGGTTCTGTTCCAGGACGCGCTCCCCGCCTGAGGGAGCGCTTTCGGGCGAGGGTCCTTATTCGCCGGCGACGAAGAAGGACCAGCGGCCCTCTGGCGTGATAGCGACGCGGTAGAAGATGTAGGCGCCAATGCTCTTCATCTCCTCGAAGTCGCCGGCCGTCACGATCCGGAAAAGTTCGACGCGCTGCGGCGGCGTCAGCTTGTCCAGCGGCAGAGCGAAGAAGTAGGGCCAGACATAGAGCTCTTCGGGCGTTCCGGCATCCAGATGGACATATCCGGCTTCCAGGATCTCTTCGAGGATCGCGAGGATCTCCTGACCCTGATCGTCACCGGCAAGCTGGCGGATGAAGTCGATCGGATCCCCATCGATTTCGCCGAGCGTCAGCTGCGTTTGCGAATCACCGGTGCCGATCAACGGTCGCAGCTTTTCCAGATCGCCGCTCTTGCAGGCTTCAACGATCAGCTGATGCATGCGCTTCACCGGCTCGGGCAGGCGCTGCAGATCATAAAGGATTTCCGGCGGCGGGCTGTCGGGATCGGCGCGGGGGTGAGCGGCGGATGGCGAGATCTGCGGCTCGTCGTCACCAAGCTCGGGTGTGCCTTGTTCCGGCTGCGTATCCGGCGCGATGGTGTCGCCCTCGTCGGCATTCGGCAGAGGCAGGGGTGCGCGCTGGATGGAGGGCGATTCGGCTGCGGGCTCCTCCAAAGGAGCGGCGTTAGGCAATTCGCTCAGCGCAAAGGCCGGAACGCTGACGCAAACCAGGGCAGTCGATGACAGAAGGGCACCGCCGAAGACGAGCCCCAGCGTTGGGAGCAAGCGTTGTGCACGCATCATCAGGTTCCTTCCATGCGAATCGATTCCAGCCTTATGGGCAGGCGGATAGAACGCTGTCGGGACTTAATTGAGGACTAATGGCGGGACTGGTTGGCGTTGAACTCGCCGGCTTCGACACGCTCGCGCATGCGCTCCAGAAGGGCGAGCGCGGCACCATCGCCGGATACGCGCAGCAGTTCCTCGAGCGCGGTCGCCAAGGCGGTTTCGGCCATGATTTCCGGCTCGATGCCAGCAGAAATGCCGTCTGCCCAAGCCTCGCTATGGCTTTCAACAGCAGTGAGCCGCTTTTCCTCACGGATCATGGCGTCGATATCGCTACGGCCTGGTTCCATGGCTGCCAATCTTCCCGTCTGCATGTGTGTCTCCCGGGTGCAACACCGGGCGAACTTGATGCTTTCTTTTAATGTCCCATTAAAGTTTAGCACAGTCCGCCGAGTCGTCATCTGGCGAGATGGTTAAAAAGTAAACTGTGTCTTAATTGCCGAAACGTGCGGCAGTCTGACTTGCGAGTTCCTGCCCTTCATTGCGATAGCGCTGGAGAGCGGTCTTCGCGGAAGCGGTGCAGGTCGTGTAAACGCTGGCGAACGAGCGGTAGCCGCGATTGAAGCTGGCGATAAACCGCGCCTTGCGGGCTTCGTCCTGGGCTTCGGCGGCAACCAGCTTTTCCATCAAGCCGCGCCATTGCGGACCGTCTTGCTTGCACAGCGTGTCGAGGTAATGCAGCGAGCCCAGAACTTCCGACAAGCGCAACAAGGACGGCTCGAACGGTGCTTCGGCCGCGCGGACCGGTGAGGCGGCGCCAAGCGTTGCGGCAAGCAGAAGAACGGGAAGGGTGCTGCGGATCATCGCGGCGACCGTGACGTCTCAACGTGGTCGCTTGAAGGCGAGGCACGCAAAATCTCTTCGGCGATCTCGATGGTGGACGGCGTGACCTGCATGGTCGCCATGTCGTTCACGTCGAACCAGCCGGCATCGGCAGCATCATCGGCGGCGACCGCATTCGTGTTTCCGCAAACAACCGCGCTGAAGATGTGAAGGTCGAAGGAGCCCCATTCGCCCGATAGCGGGATCATGCGCAGGATGCGGTAATCTTGCGCCACCAGTCCTGTTTCTTCGGCAAGCTCGCGTCGCACGGCTTCGTCGAGCGTTTCGCCCGGTTCGACGCGCCCGCCGGGAAAGGCCCAGTAGTCCTTGCTCGGCGCACGCCCACGCTTCACGAGCAGGAAGTGGTTCTTGTCGCGCAAAGCGACGGACACTGCGGGAATCGGTGCATTCGCCATGGGAAGCGACTATCTAGGGATGGGAAATCAAGTCAAACGCGGCCGGCACTTCAAGCCAGATATACACGAGGAAAACCCGAGCGCATGTGCGGACGCTTTACACTGATCACGACGCCCGGCGCGGTCGAGGACGTCTTTTCCGTGATCGATCTCGATCCGTTTCCGGAGCGCTACAACATCGCGCCGACGCAACCCGTGCTTGTCGTCGTGTCAGCGCCGTCGCGTGAGCCCGGTTCCAATCTGCCCGACCGGCAGGCGGTTCTGGTGCGTTGGGGGCTGATTCCATCCTGGGCGAAGAACCCGGCCGACATGCCGCTGATGATCAACGCGCGGGCGGAAACGGTTGGCGAGAAGGCGGCGTTCAAGACGGCTCTGCGCCATCGCCGCGTGCTTGTGCCGACAACCGGCTTTTATGAATGGCGGCGCGAGGGCAAGACGAGGCAGCCCTTCTTTATCCGTCCCAAAGGCGGTGGGCTGATCGCGTTTGCCGGTTTGATGGAAAGCTTCAGCGAGCCGGGTGGCTCGGAGATCGATACGGCCGCGATCCTGACGACCTCAGCCAATACGGCGCTGGCCGATATTCATGACCGGATGCCGGTGGTGATCAGGCGAGAGGATTTCGCGCGCTGGCTCGATTGCCTCACGCAGGAGCCGCGCGATGTGGTGGACCTCCTGAGACCGGTTCAGCCGGACTTCTTTGAAGCGATCCCGGTATCGGATCGCGTCAACAAGGTCGCCAATCTCGGTCCGGACCTGATCGAGCGGGTCGAGGATCCAGTCGTGGCGCCGCAGCCAAAACCGAAAAAGAAGAACGAAGACCAGGATCAGCTTCGCCTGTTCTGAACCTCAGGCTGCCTGACGAGCGCGCTTTTGGGTGATGTCGCTCTCAGCCTGCGTCTGCTTCATCTTGGCTGCGAGGGCGCCGAGGATCGCGGCGGATCCGATCTGGCGATATTGGTCGCTGAGTTCGACGTCATGACGGATATGCGCTTGCGCGGCGGGAGCAGACTTGATTTGCGGCATCTTGATACCTCCAACGGATGATGGTCGTGGCACCGACCGATGCTGGCCGATTAGGACCAAAGCGTGTCGGGCGATTGGGTTCCGTCACTTCCTCCCGGTAACTCTTTGCTTCTATGTTTAATAAAGTCCTATGCGTTGCCGCCGGCTGATCTACTGAAATCGCTATGCATGATTGCTGTTGCGAAGGAGACACGCAGAGGGCGCGCATCATCTTGCTTTTCGCCGGGGCAGGCGGCATAAACCCGATCATGAAAACGGCTTTCGCATCCATCGGGATTTGCATTATCGGCTAGCGCTTCGCTGGTCCGGTCGTTTTCGCCTTCTTCCATCAAGACGAGACAAACGCCCCGGCCAGCAGGCAGGTCGGCGCTCGGCCGATTGCGAGGGGAAGGAACACGATATGGCTGACACGCAGCTCAGGCTCACCAACACGCTCACCCGCTCGAAGGACGTGTTCACGCCCATCGATGCGAACAATGTGCGCATGTATGTCTGCGGGCCGACCGTTTATGACTTTGCCCATATCGGCAATGCCCGGCCGGTGATCGTGTTCGACGTGTTGTATCGCCTGCTGCGCCACATCTACGGCGCGGAGCATGTCACTTATGTCAGAAACATCACGGATGTGGACGACAAGATCAACGCGCGTGCCCTGCGCGATTATCCCGACCTGCCGTTGAACGAGGCGATCCGCAAGGTCACCGAGAAAACCGCCGACCAGTTCGGCCAGGACGTTGCCGCACTCGGCTGCCTCGAGCCGAGCCATCAACCGCGGGCCACCGAGTTCGTGCTGCCGCGCGAGGACGGCAAGACAGACATGGTCACGCTGATTCAGTCTCTCATCGATCGCGGCCATGCCTATGCGATCAATGGCGAAATCCTTTTCGACACGGCGTCGATGCAGGACTACGGCAAGCTGTCGCGCCGTCCGCTCGACGAACAACAGGCCGGCGCGCGCATCGCGGTTGATGCACACAAAAAGAACCCCGGCGACTTCGTGTTGTGGAAGGCGTCATCGGCCGAAGAGCCCGGCTGGGATGCACATTTCACCGTGGATCAAACGCCGCTGGTGATCCGCGGTCGGCCGGGCTGGCACATCGAGTGCTCGGCCATGTCGTCAGCCTATCTCGGCGAGGTGTTCGATATTCATGGCGGCGGCCTCGACCTGATCTTCCCGCATCATGAAAACGAGATCGCCCAATCCTGCTGCGCCCATGGCCGCGATGTCATGGCCAATGTCTGGATGCATAACGGCTTCGTGCAGGTCGAAGGCCGCAAGATGTCGAAGTCCGAAGGCAACTTCGTGACGATCCACGATCTGCTGCATACGGAGAAGTTCGGGGGGCGGAAGTGGCCGGGCGAGGTGCTGCGGTTGGCGATGCTCAAGACCAACTATCGCGAGCCGATCGACTTCACGGTCGCGAAGCTGGAAGAAGCGTTGCGCGAAATCGAACGCTGGGAACGGCTGGCCAAGGATGCAGAGCCGGCGGATGCGCCGGACAGCGTCGTGCTTGAAGCCCTGGCTGACGACCTCAATCTCAACGAAGCCTTCGTGCGAGTCCATGCTCTGATCAATGACGGGCAGGCCGCAGCCGCACTCGCTTCGTTGCATCTGCTCGGCATCGATCCCGTGCGCAAGGATGAAGGCGATAGTGGAGATATTGCGGAGTTCGTCCAGCGCCGTCTCGCTCTTATCGCCGCCAAGAACTGGGCTGAAGCCGACACGATCCGCGACGAACTGCTCGCCAAGGGCATTCAGCTCAAGGACGGCAAGGATCCCGAAACGGGCGAGCGCATCACGACCTGGGAGGTCAAGCGATGAGCTCGGACGACAAGCCGGTTCATACCGGCGGCTGCCAGTGCGGCGCGATCCGCTTTCGTGTGGAAGGCGCGCTCGGTGATGCGTCCATCTGCCATTGCCGCATGTGCCAGAAGGCGTTCGGCGGCTTCTACGGGCCCTTAGTGAGCGTGAAGGATGGCACATTACGTTGGATGCGTGGCGCGCCGAAGCACTTCCAGTCGTCCAACCATGTTCAACGCGGCTTTTGCGGCGATTGCGGCACGCCGCTCACCTATGAAGCGGCTGACGGCTTGGCGCTTGCCATTGGTGCTTTCGACCATCCCGGAACGATTAAGCCGTCGGTCCAGTGGGGTATCGAAAACAAGCTGCCTTATGTCGACGCGCTGCATGAGCTGCCGGGATGCAGCACGGAAGATGATCTGGCAAGCGCTCCGTTCCTGACCGACATCCGCTCGTATCAGCATCCCGATCACGACACCAAACACTGGCCTGTGGAGCCGAAACAATGACCCAGCCCTTGAGCCAGTTGTATCCGGCCATCGAACCATATGCCTCCGGGCACCTCGAAGTCGGCGACGGGCACCGCATCTATTGGGAACGCTCCGGCACGCCGGGCGCGAAGCCTGCCGTGTTTCTGCATGGCGGTCCCGGCTCGACGCTGTCGCCGAGCCACCGCCGCTTGTTTGATCCCACGCTTTACGACGTGCTTCTGTTCGAACAGCGCGGTGCCGGGCGTTCGGAGCCGCATGCGTCGCTCGACAACAACACGACCTGGGATCTGGTGGCCGACATCGAAAAGCTGCGCGAGATGGTCGGCGTGGAGCAATGGCTGGTGTTCGGGGGCTCCTGGGGTTCGACCCTGGCGCTGTCTTATGCGCAAACGCATCCCGACCGCGTGAGCGCGCTGGTGCTGCGCGGCATCTATACGCTGACGAAGGCGGAGCTCAGCTGGTATTATCAGTTTGGCGTGTCCGAGATGTTCCCGGACAAGTGGGAACGCTTCATCGCGCCCATTCCCGAAGCCGAGCGCGGCGACCTGATGGCCGCCTATCGCAAGCGACTGGTGGGTGATGACCGCGCCGAGCAGATCGCGGCCGCCAAAGCCTGGAGCCTGTGGGAAGGCGAAACGATCACGCTACTGCCGGACGCAGCGCTCAGCGCACAGCACGACGGCGACGAGTTCGCGCTGGCTTTTGCGCGCATCGAGAACCACTACTTCACCCATGCCGGCTGGCTGGAAGAAGGCCAGCTGATCCGTGACGCGGGCAAGCTCGCGGGCATTCCGGGCGTCATCATCCATGGCCGCTACGACATGCCGTGCCCGCTGCGCTACGCCTGGGAACTGCACAAGGCGTGGCCGGGCTCGGAGCTCCATATCATCGAAGGTGCGGGGCACGCTTATTCGGAGCCGGGCATTCTCGATCAGCTGATCCGCGCAACTGATCGCTTCGCCGGCAAGTCCGGATCATGAGCCGGGAGCGCCTTTACATGTTTGACACGACGCTGTGCGGCCCGTTCGCCCGCAGGAGCGAAGCGTGCGAGGACGAACAAACAAGAGACTCCGTCGCGCGCAACGAGATGGGACGATGACCGGAAAAGAGCGCCTTTACCTGTTCGACACGACGCTGCGCGACGGCCAGCAAACGCCGGGCGTCGACTTTTCCGTGGACGACAAGATCGCGATCGCGGGCATGCTGGACGGGTTCGGTCTGGATTATGTCGAGGGTGGCTATCCCGGCGCCAATCCGACCGACACGGCGTTTTTCGAGAAGAAGCGCACCAAGCAAGCCAAGTTCGTCGCCTTCGGCATGACCAAGCGCGCAGGCGTTTCGGCCTCGAACGATCCGGGCCTCGCGGCGCTGACGCAGGCCGATGCCGATGCAATCTGCTTTGTGGCGAAGAGCTGGGACTATCATGTGCGCGTCGCGCTTGGCTGCACCAATGACGAGAACCTTGATGCCATCAAGGCCTCGGTCGAGGCAGCGATCGCGGCCGGCAAGGAAGCGCTGGTGGATTGCGAGCACTTCTTCGACGGCTTCAAGGCCAATCCCGATTACGCGCTGGCCTGCGCGAAAACCGCTCATGAGGCCGGAGCGCGCTGGATCGTTCTTTGCGACACCAATGGCGGCACGCTGCCTTCGGAAGTGCTGGATATCGTCGGCAAGGTGATCGAAGCGGGCGTGCCGGGCAATCATCTCGGCATCCACGCGCATGACGATACGGGGCAGGCGGTCGCAAACTCTCTGGCGGCCGTGGAAGCCGGTGCGCGGCAGATACAGGGCACGCTGAACGGCATCGGCGAGCGCTGCGGCAATGCCGATCTGATAAGCCTGATCCCGACTTTGATGCTGAAGCCGGCCTTTGCCGAGCGTTTCGAACTCGGCATCACTGAAGATGCGCTGGCCGGCATTTCGCGCCTGTCGCATTCCTTCGACGCGCTGCTCAACCGCGCACCCGACGAGCAGGCGCCTTATGTCGGCTCGTCAGCCTTTGCCACCAAGGCCGGTATTCACGCTTCCGCGCTCCTGAAAGAGCCGGAAACCTACGAGCATGTTCCGCCGGAAACGGTGGGCAACCGTCGCCGGGTCATGGTTTCGGATCAGGGTGGCAAGGCAAATTTCATTGCCGAGTTGAAGCGGCGCGGCATTGCTGTCGGGCGCGAGGATGCGCGCCTCGATACGCTGGTGGCGCTGGTAAAGGACCGCGAAGCGCAAGGCTATGCCTATGAGGGCGCGGATGCGAGCTTCGAGCTTCTGGCGCGCCAGAAACTCGGGCATGTCCCGGATTTCTTCGCCGTCACCAGCTTTCGCTGCATGGTTGAGCGGCGGTTCGACGCCAACGGCCAGTTGAAGAGCGTGTCGGAAGCCGTCGTGAAGGTGATGATCGACGGCGAAGAGAAGATGTCGGTCGCCGAAGGCAATGGTCCGGTGAATGCACTCGATATCGCCTTGCGCAAGGATCTCGGCAAGTTTCAGGACGAGATCGAGGGTCTGCAGCTGGTGGACTACAAGGTGCGCATCCTCAACGGCGGCACGGAAGCTGTGACGCGCGTTCTGATCGAATCGCAGGACAAGGATGGCGCTCGATGGCGCACGGTCGGCGTTTCCGACAACGTCATCGACGCATCCTTCCAGGCCTTGATGGATTCGATCACCTTCAAGCTGATGAAGAACCGGGATCTGGCGGGACTGGTCTCAGTTGAATGAGCCATAAACGGCAAGCGGCTGGGCCAGAGCTGCGCATCTGTGGCGTCGCTGCACGCTCCGGCGCATAGCGAAGCCATGACCAACGTCCCATCATCCCCGACGCCCGCACCAGCTGCTGAAACGCGCGGCTTCATCTATGCCGGTACGGCCTACCTCATCTGGGGTTGCCTGTTCCCGCTGTTGATGAAGCTCGTGGCGCATATTCCCGCGGCTGAAGTGATCGCGCATCGGGTGATCTGGTCCGTTCCCATTGCTGCTGGCGTGGTACTCTGGCTGGGGCGAACGGCCGATATCCGGGCTGCCCTTCGTTCGCCCAGAACCCTGCTGATGGCGACCGTTACGGCAGCGGCCGTGACCGTTAACTGGGGCGTTTATGTCTGGGCGATCTCCGTGAACCGCACCGTTGAAGCGGCGCTCGGCTATTACATCAACCCGTTGGTGACGATTGCCATCGGCGCGCTGATCATGGGCGAAAAGCTCGATAGGCTGCAACTCGGCGCCATTGCGCTGGCCGCGATCGGCGTGGCGTTGGTGACGATCGAGACCGGCGGCCTTCCCTGGATTTCGCTGCTTCTGGCCTTGTCCTTCGCGATCTATGGCTTCCTGCGCAAGACGCTGCCGATCGGCCCGAGCCAGGGCTTCTTTCTGGAAACGATGATCCTGCTGATTGCGGCGCTGCCTTACGTCATCTGGCTGGCTGTGACCGGCCAAGGGCACTTCGTGGCAGGCGGCGCGTCCGACACGCTGTGGCTGCTGGTCTGCGGCCCGGCAACGGCGATCCCGCTTCTGCTTTATGGCTTCGGGGCCAAGCTGCTGCGCATCACCACCATCGGCATCATGCAATATATCGTGCCGACCGGCTTGTTCCTGCTCGCCATCTTCGTGTTCGGCGAACCTTTTGGCTGGCACCGCGCGATCGCCTTTGCCTTCATTTGGGTTGCCCTGATCATCTACACGGCTTCGCTGTTGATGCGGCGCCGACCAACAACGGAGCTGCCTTTGACCCGGGCGGCAGGTTCGTAGACCGCGTGATGTCCGACCAGCCTGCTCCCGTTGCTGCGCGCGAAGCCTCCAGCCGAGGTTTTGCCCTGGCGATCGTCGCCTACCTCCTTTGGGGCTTCCTGCCGCTTTACATGAAGGCTGTCGGCCATATTCCGGCGGTCGAGGTCGTGGCGCATCGCGCGCTGTGGTCGCTGCCGATCGCGGCCTTGGCGCTGTTGTGGATCGGCCGAAGCAGTGACCTCCTTCTCGCACTGCGCACGCCGAGGATGCTTGGCATGGCCGTGGTGACGGCCGCCATCATCTCGGTCAACTGGGGCATCTATGTCTGGGCCATCGCTGCGGGGCGTACGGTGGAGGCCGCGCTCGGCTATTACATCAACCCGCTATTCTCGGTGTTTCTGGCGGCGATGTTCCTGGGCGAGCGGCTGACCCGGGCGCAGATCGTGGCGATCGCGTTGGCCGTGATCGCAGTTTCGATCCTGGCCTGGGAGCGGGGTGGTCTGCCCTGGGTATCGGTGGCGCTAGCGGTGAGTTGGGGCTTCTACGCGATGTTCAAGAGGGCACTGCCGATCGGACCCAACCAAGGCTTCTTCCTGGAAGTTCTGCTGATCAGCGTACCAGCAATGGCTTACCTGATCTGGCTCGGCTTGAGCGGGCAGTCGCATTTCTTCGGCGGGTCCGGCAACATCAATGCGTGGCTGCTGGCCGCATCCGGCCTCGTAACAGCGGTGCCGCTTTTGTTTTACGCCAACGGCGCAAAGCTGCTGAAGCTCTCGACGATCGGCATGATGCAGTACATCGCGCCGAGCCTCGTCTTCCTCATTGCAGTGTTCTGGTTCCGCGAGCCCTTTACCGTCACCACGCTGATCGCCTTCCTGTTTATTTGGGCGGCGCTGGTGGTATTTACGGCATCCGTCTTCCTGTCACGCCGGACCTGATGCCGGCACGAAGCCCGAGACTTACATCTTCTCGATAACGGCCTCGTCGCCTTCTTTCGCCCTGTCGCCGGCTGAAAGGATGGCTGGGATGATGTCTTCGATCGTATCCACGAAGATCGGGCGCACCTGATGCGCGCTGTGGATGAAGCCTTCGGCTGCCATATGGTCGATCAGCGTACGCATCGGCTCCCAGAAGCCGTCGATATTGGCAAAGATCATCGGCTTGCGGTGTTGCCCGAGCTGGCCCCAAGTCATGATCTCGATAATTTCCTCGACCGTGCCGATGCCGCCCGGCAGGGCAACGAAGGCGTCCGACTTCTCAAACATCATATGCTTGCGCACATGCATGGTATCGACGACGTGAAGCTCGTCGAGCCCGTTTGGCGCGCCATCCTTGGCTTCCTTCGACAGAAGAAAACTCGGAATGATGCCGGTGACCTTGCCGCCGGCTGCCACGGCCGCAGCCGAAACCGCGCCCATGATGCCGCGTGTGCCGCCGCCATAAACCAGCCGCAGCCCGGCTTTCGCCAGAGCGGTGCCAAGCGCCTGGCCGCTTTCAATGTAGATGGGAGAGCGGCCGGTCGAGGAGCCGCAATAAACGCAGACAGAATGAATCGAGGACATGCAATCGAAGTGCACCCGGCGCGTAGTTCACGTCAAGCCGGCGTCAAGGTTCAACGCTGCCTTTTTCTTGTGACGCCTGTGAAAACAGGCTAATGCCTTGAACATCATGGGGTTGTGAGATGGCTGTGACACCGGCACGCGTCGTTTTGTTCTTGATCGGGCTGTTCCTCGTGGGCGGCCTCATCGCCTATGGCACCGGTGCCTTCGACACCCAGCCGGATCAGCCGCAGACCGCGTCAGCGCCGATAGCGGCAGCACCTGCCTCGACGCCTGCTACCCCAGAGCCCGAGCGGGTTGCTCAGCCGCAAACGGAGGCTGCCATCCCATCCTCTGTCACTGGTGAGCCGGATGCTGCCACCGCGCAGCAGGAAGCGACAGCAAGTGTCGGCGAGCCTGCTGCGGACGCGGCGACGTCGACGCGCAGTGGTCGCGTGACCCCGAGCTTCGATATTCTGCGCGTGGAGTCCGATGGATCGACCGTGATCGCCGGTCGTGCCAAGCCGGGCGCCGATGTCGAGATCGTGTCGGACGACATGGTTCTCGGCCAAACCAAGGTCAGCCCGAACGGTGACTTCGCCATTGCGCTCGACACACCTTTGACAGCCGGCGACCACACGCTGGGATTGCGCGCCAAGGACGGCGGTGGATCGGCTTCGTCCACCGAAATGGCGATCGTGTCCGTGCCGAGCGACAAGAAGGGTCAGGTTCTGGCGATGGTTCAGGAACCCGGCCAGCCCAGCCGCTTGATCAGCCTGCCGCACGCCGATGACGCGAACAAGGCGGCTGCGTCGGCGAGCGAGACGGCTGCTGCGCCTTCGCAAGACGAGGAGGCTCCCGCTGCGACAACCGAGCCTGCTCCAAACAAGCAAACGGCTGCCGTGAACACCGATAAGCAGGCACCCGCCGCCGCGCCGCAAGCTGCTGAGACGAGCGCTGCGCCCACTGTGGAAGCCGTCGAGATTGAAGGCAGCATGATCTATGTCGCCGGCCGCAGTGCACCGGGCACCCGGTTGCGCGCTTATGCCAATGACGACTTCCTCGGTGAAGCCAAGGCGTCGCCCGACGGGCAGTTCCTGGTGGAAGCCAAGCGGGATCTGGCGGTCGGCAAATACACGATCCGCATCGATGCGATCGGCGCCGATGGCGCGACCGTGACACAGCGTGCCGCCGTTCCGTTCGAGCGCGAAGCCGGTGAAGCCGTGGCTGCGGTTGCGCCGAAGCAGGACGATGCGGGGGCGGATGCGAGCGCAACAGCGTCGGCTTCCACACAACCCCCAGCGGCATCGGCTGCGCCAACCGCGCCAGCGAATGAAAGTGCGGCCGCTTCCGTTGCAGCGACCGCGCCGGCTTTGCAGGCTGCGAAGGGAGCCGTCATCATCCGTCGTGGCGACTCGCTGTGGCGCATTTCGAAGCGCGCCTATGGGCGCGGCGTTCGGTATTCCACGATCTACCTCGCCAATCAGGATCAGATCCAGAACCCGGATCGCATCTGGCCGGGGCAGGTCTTTCATATGCCCGACAGCACCAAAGAAGGTGAAAAGGCGGATATGACGCAGCTCGGCGATCAGGCCACGACGCGGGACTAATCTGGCTTATCCAAGCCCAAGCCCAAGCCCAAGCCTTGTGTGTCGTGCATTCATCGTTTATCGACGATAAACGATGAACAGCAGTGTCTCGGATCAACATTGGGAACACGACGAGCGGATTGCAGCGGGGCTGTCGGCCCTTTCGCATCCCGCGCGTTTGCGCATCCTGCGTGAGCTTTCGCGAAAAGAGGCCTGTTGCTGCAAGGATGTTGTTGGTCGGCTGGACCTTGCCCAATCGACTGTGTCGCAACATCTAAAGGTTCTGGTGGATGCCGGTCTCGTGATGTCCTCACCCGATGGCCAGCGTTCGCGCTATAAACTGGATACTGCCGCGCTCAAGGGGCTGGCCGATAGCCTGTCCTGCCTTTCCGGCGCTTGCGCGGCGTCTTTGAACGAACTCTGCGGATAATTCTTTTGGCTGACAAAACTGTTTCGGCCGACTCCGGATCACTGTTCCGGACGCTCGGCAATCTTTGGCCCTATATGTGGCCTTCCAACCGACCGGACCTGCGCCAGCGCGTCATCTGGGCGAGCTTCTTTCTCGTTCTCGCCAAGCTGATCCTGATCCTGGTCCCATACTTCTTCAAGTGGGCCACCGACGCGCTGAACGGTCAGCTGTCCGTGTCGCAGATGGTGCCGGCCGTGCTGGTCGCGCCGGTCATGCTGGTAATCGCCTATAATGCAGTGCGTCTGGTGCAGCTTGGCTTCAACCAGCTGCGCGACGCTTTGTTTGCGCGTGTCGGCCAGCATGCGGTGCGCCAGCTTGCCTACCGCACCTTCGTGCACATGCACGAACTGTCCTTGCGCTTCCATCTGGAGCGCCGCACGGGCGGTTTGTCGCGCGTCATCGAACGCGGCACGAAGGGCATCGAAACGATCGTGCGCTTCACGATCCTCAATTCGATGCCGACCGTTCTCGAATTCATTCTGACGGCAGCCGTGTTCGCCTGGTCTTATGGCTGGAGCTACGTCGCAGTTATCAGCGCGACGGTGGTGCTGTATGTCTGGTTCACGGTGAAGGCGAGTGACTGGCGCATCGCCATTCGCCGCGAGATGAACGACTCGGATACGGATGCCAATTCCAAGGCGATCGATTCGCTGCTGAACTTCGAGACCGTGAAGTATTTCGGCAACGAGCGCATGGAAGCGCAGCGCTTCGATCGGTCCATGGCGCGCTATGAAGATGCCGCCACCAAGACCTGGACATCGCTTGGCTGGCTGAACTTCGGCCAGGGCCTGATCTTCGGCCTGGGCACGGCGATCGTGATGGCGATGTCGGCGCGTGAAGTGATGAACGGCACGCAAACCATCGGCGACTTCGTTTTCGTCAACGCCCTCCTCATGCAGTTGGCAGTGCCGCTGAACTTCATCGGCTTCGTGTATCGCGAAATCCGCCAAGCGGTGACCGATATCGAGCAGATGTTCGGTCTCCTCGACATGAAACAGGAAGTGACGGATGCACCGGGCGCCGCACCGCTCGCCATCAGCGACGGCACGGTGCGCTTCGAGGATGTGCATTTCGCCTATGACGCCAATCGCCAGATCCTGAAAGGCGTCAGCTTCGAAGTGCCGGCCGGCAAGACGGTTGCAATCGTCGGCCCTTCGGGTGCGGGCAAGTCGACGATCTCGCGCCTTCTGTTCCGTTTCTATGACGTGCAACAGGGCCGCGTGACCGTGGATGGTCAGGATGTTCGCGAGGTCACGCAGGAAAGCTTGCGTGCAGCGATCGGCATGGTGCCGCAGGACACGGTGCTGTTCAACGACACCATCGCCTACAACATCCGCTATGGCCGCAACGACGCGACCAAGGAAGAGGTCGTCTACGCGGCCGAGCAGGCGCAGATCGCGGACTTCATCGAGCGTTTGCCGGAAGGCTTCGACAGCATGGTCGGCGAACGCGGCTTGAAGCTCTCGGGCGGTGAAAAGCAGCGCGTGGCGATTGCCCGCACCATCCTGAAAGCGCCGCCCTTGCTGATCCTCGACGAAGCGACCTCGGCGCTGGACACGCAAACGGAGCAGTCGATCCAGGCGGCTCTGGATGTCGTCAGCCGCGGGCGCACCACGATCGTGATCGCGCACCGGCTGTCCACCGTCATCAATGCAGACCAGATCATCGTTTTGCGTGACGGCACGATCGCGGAAAGAGGCACGCATGCCGAGCTGATCGCCGAAAACGGTCTTTATGCTTCGATGTGGATGCGCCAGCGCGAAGCCACCGAAGCCGAGGAGCGGCTGCGGCTTGCGCGTGAAGCGGAAGAGCGGGAAGAAGAAGCGGCGCGCCGCCAGCCGCAGCTCACTGAAAGCTGAGCGCTTACACACAGTGATGACAATGGGTTGCGTTGCGAGGCGCAACCCTTTCCGCTAATCACAAAGGCGATTAACGGAACCTGGCGCATGACCCTGGCGGACACTATCCGCAATACGCTGACCCCGATCCACAAGGAAGGCTATCCCTTCATTGCCGGCTTCGCGGTTGTCACCATCATCATCGGCTTTCTTTGGGCGCCGCTGTTCTTCGTCGGCCTCGTGCTGACAGCGTGGTGCACCTACTTCTTCCGCGATCCGCAGCGCGTGACGCCGGTGGATGACGGGCTGGTCGTCAGCCCCGCCGACGGCCGCATTTCGGCCGTTGGACCAGCCGTTCCGCCGCGCGAGCTCGGACTGGGCAATGCGGAGATGACCCGCATCTCCGTATTCATGGACGTGTTTTCCTGTCACGTGAACCGCGCGCCGGTACGCGGGCTCGTCACCAAGATCGAATATCGTCCGGGCAAGTTCCTGAATGCCGATCTCGACAAGGCCAGTGCCGAGAACGAGCGCAACGGTCTATTGATCGACAGCCCGCATGGCACGATCGCTTGCGTGCAGGTCGCTGGGCTGGTCGCACGCCGCATCTTGTGCTGGGTCGACGAGGGCAGCCAGATTTCGACCGGCGAGCGCTTCGGCCTGATCCGCTTCGGCTCGCGCCTCGATGTTTATCTTCCAGGCAACGCCACGCCGCGCGTGGCTGTTGGGCAGACGGCGATTGCCGGCGAAACGGTGCTGGCGGATTTCGACAGCGGTTTGACAACGCCCCTCGTGCGGATTGCCTGATCAATCATGCTGGATCCCGTTCATAACCAAGACGACAACGATGCGGAGCAAGAAACGGGCATGCGCCGCATCTCCATCCGTCTGCTGATCCCAAACCTGCTGACTCTGCTGGCGATCTGCGCCGGCATGACCGGTGTTCGACTGGCCTTCGAGGGCCGTTTCGAGGTGGCTGTGGTGATGGTGCTGGGCGCTGCCTTTCTCGATGGCATCGACGGACGCGCAGCGCGTATGCTGAAGGCCACATCGAACTTCGGCGCGCAGATGGATTCGCTGGCCGACATCGTAAACTTCGGCGTGGCACCGGCCTTGGTGCTTTATGCCTATCTTCTCGATCAGGCGGGTTCCTTCGGCTGGATCGCGGCGATGCTTTACGCCATCGCGTGTGGTCTGCGGCTCGCGCGCTTCAACGTCATGCTGGACGATCCCAAACGTCCGAATTGGCAGACCGCCTATTTCATCGGCGTGCCTGCGCCGGCCGGGGCAGGGCTTGTGATGCTGCCGATCTATCTCGGTTTTCTCGGCATGGAGCCGAGCCGCGGTTTCGCTCTTGCCGCCGTCGTGTTCACGCTGATCGTGGCTTGGCTTCTCGTCAGCCGCTTGCCGGTCTATTCTGGCAAGACGGTGGGCCAGCGGATCGGCCGCGACGCCGTGATCCCGCTCACGCTGGGTGCGGTGGCCTATGTGCTGTTTCTCACCAGCTACACCTGGGAAACGCTGGTTGTTTCGGCTGTCGCCTATGCGGTGTTCCTGCCGCTCAGCGTTCATGCCTATCGCAAGCGCGCCGCCAAGGAAGCGCTGCGCTAAGATCAGCGCGCCGCCGCTTCAAAGAGCGTGCGGCGGCTTGATCGATTGTAGCAGATCCGGCAACTGCTGCATGTCCGTAAACACGGCGTCCGGCTGAAGCTGTTCAAAGGCTTTCAGCAATCCACCGAGTTCAGCATGCGCGCCACCGGCAAAGCCAAGCACCGTCATGCCGGCGCTTTTCGCCGCTTGGATGCCGGCGGGGCTGTCTTCCACCACGATGCAGTCGCGCGGCTCGGCGCCCATCTGGCTTGCCGCATGCAGAAAGAGGTCGGGGAAGGGCTTGCCGCGCTTCACCATGGTCGAGCTGAAGATGTTCGGTTCGAATTGATCGATCAGGCCGGTGACGGTGAGCGACAGGCGAATGCGGTCGGGCTGGCTCGAGGAGGCCACGCAGAAGGGCTGCTTCAACGAAAGCAGCGTCTCGCGAATGCCCGGTATCGGCTGCAGCTCGCTTCTGAAGCGAGCCCGCATATCCTGCCGGATCGCTTCCATATGATCTTCGGTGAAATCCACCGCATGGCTCTCGCGCAGAAGCTGGCGGATCGTCGCCATGCTGCGGCCAAGAAAGATGTCATAGGCCAGCGCTGTCGACACATCGCCGCCAGCGCGCGCGATGTGATCAACGAGAACGCCGATCGAGATCGGCTCGCTATCCACCAGAACCCCGTCACAATCAAAGATGACGAGGCCGGGATGAGCCGGGAGAGAAGCCTGCGTCACGCTTAGTGCTGGCCGGCCAGATAGCGCTCGACCGTTGCGCGCGTTCCATCGGCCCACAGCGCCTTCAGGCTCTTGGCGAAAGCGGCTGCGAACACATCCGACTTGGCGACGTCGCCATAGATGTCGCTCATGGCAAGCCATGCCGACGGATCGTTTCTGGCAGCCTTTGCCGTTTCCTGCAAGCGATCCCAGGAGGGATCGTTCGGCTCGGTTACGGCGCCTGAGTCGGTCGTGCCCTCGCAGTAACGGCACCACAAAGCTGATTCGAGCGCGAGGCCGTCCACCGAAGCACCGGCCTTGAGGCGGTCTGCAATGGTCGGCACGATGAACTTCGGCTGGCGGTTGGATCCGTCGAGGCACAGGCGGCGGATCGTGTCGCCGATCTTCGGGTTGGAAAAGCGGCGCACGATCAGTTGGTAATACTCGTCGAGCACCACGCCGGGCACGGGCGGCACGGTCGGGATGATCTCGTCGCGTTCAACCTTGTCGAGGAAGCGCTTCACCAGCGGCTCGGCCATGCCTTCATCCACGAAATGGATGTCGAGCAGGCCGGCGGGATATGCGATCGTGGCATGGCCGCCATTGAGAATGCGGATCTTCATCAGCTCGAAGGGCGCAACGTCTTCGACGAACTGAACGCCGACGGTCTCGAGCGCCGGGCGGCCGGCCGTGAACGTGTCTTCGAGAACCCACTGCCTGAAGGGCTCGCAGAACACCGGCCAATTGTCTTCAACGCCGAAGTCGTCGCGCAGGAGCTTGCGCTCGCGGTCCGAGGTTGCCGGCGTGATGCGATCGACCATGCTGTTCGGGAAGGCCACGGTTTCGCGCACCCAGGCTGCGAGATCGGTGTCGAACAGTTCAGCGAGACCGGCAACGGCGTCGCAGGTGACGTGGCCGTTATGTGGAATGTTGTCGCAGGACATCACGGTGAACGGAACGGCGCCTGCGTCGCGGCGCTGCTTCAGGCCGGCGAGAATCAGGCCGAACACGGTCTTCGGCGCATCCGGCGAAGCGGCATCGGCGGCGATCGCCGGGTGCTTCGGGTTGAACTTGCCCGACGACGCATCGATGAAATAGCCGCCTTCGGTGATCGTCAGCGACACGATGCGGATAGCGGGATCGGCCAGCGTGGCAAGGATGCGCGCGGTGTCGCCCGGAGCGATGAAATCGACCATGGCGCCGGTGACGCGGGCTTCCATATGGCCCTCGTCCTGCTCCACAACCGTGGTCAGCCAATCCTGTGCGCCGAGCTTTTCATGCATGGCGGCTTCGGACGGCAGTACGCCGGCGCCGATGATCGCCCAATGGTGATCGGCACCGGTGGCAAACAGATCGTCGAGGTAAACAGCCTGATGCGCGCGGTGAAAGTTGCCGACGCCGAAATGCAGGATGCCCGCCTTCAGGTCCGAACGGTCATATTGCGGGGCAGGGACCTTGGCCGGCAGATCAGACAGCGCGGCGGCAGACAGTTTCACAGACATAACAGCTCATCCAGGTTTCGCTGAAGGCCAAGGTGGCCCTCAGGCGATGGTCGTATGATGGCAAACGGCGCGGGAAGCGCCGCCGCATTATGACAGCGCGAGGCCATCCTTGCCGAAGCGGTGCATGCGCTGGGGATCCGGCGTCAGGTAGATCGTGTCGCCCGGGTTCAGTCCGGCTTCGCCCTCGGCACGAACGGTGATGTGGTCGATGCCGTGGTTCATGCCTTCTGCGTGAACATGCAGGAACGTGTCGGAGCCGAGATGCTCGGCTACGCCGACCTTGCCCTTCCACTCACCTTCCGTGCGCGAAACGAGCATATGTTCGGGACGCACACCGATGGTCTCGGCGTTGTATTTCGCCGCTGCCGAACCACCCATCAGGTTCATGCGCGGGCTTCCGATGAAGCCGGCCACGAACAGATTGCGCGGGCTGCGGTAAAGATCGAGCGGCGAACCGACCTGCTCGATATTGCCGGCGTTCAGCACCACGATCTTGTCGGCCATGGTCATGGCTTCGACCTGGTCGTGGGTGACGTAGATCATCGTGGTCTTGAGCTGCTGATGCAGTTCGCTGATTTCCAGCCGCATCGTGCCGCGCAGGGCCGCATCGAGATTGGACAGCGGCTCGTCGAACAAGAAGGCAGAGGGCTGGCGCACAATGGCGCGGCCGATGGCGACGCGCTGGCGCTGACCGCCGGACAGCTGGCCTGGACGACGATCGAGATAGTTGGTGAGGTTGAGGACCTTGGCCGCGTCCTTCACCTTGCGGTCGATCAGCGTCTTGTCTTCGCCCGCCATCTTCAGCGGAAAGGCGATGTTGTTGTAGACCGACATATGCGGATAAAGCGCATAGGACTGGAACACCATGGCCAGGCCGCGCTTGGCCGGCGCTTCCTGCGTCATGTCGCGCCCGTCGATGCGGATCATGCCGCTGGTCACGTCTTCCAGACCGGCGATCAGGCGCAGAAGCGTGGACTTGCCGCAGCCCGACGGACCCACGAACACGACGAACTCACCGTCTTCGATCTCGAGATTGATGTCCGGGATGATGCTCGTGACCCCAAAGGACTTCGAGACGTGTTCGAGGTTGATCTTACCCATTAACTTCCCCTTCAAGCCTGCGCCTTTTGATCGGCGCGCTGGCTCTTGTCTATGTTTACTTTACCGCACCGAAGGTGAGACCGCGAACCAGCTGGCGCTGGGAGAACCAGCCCATGATCAGGATCGGCGCGATCGCCATGGTGGATGCTGCCGACAACTTCGCCCAGAACAGACCTTGCGGGCTGGAGAAGGATGCGATGAAGGCCGTCAGCGGTGCGGCGTTGGTGGTGGTCAGGCGGATCGTCCAGAACGATTCGTTCCAGGCGAGAATGATGTTAAGGAGCAGCGTCGAGGCGATACCCGGTACTGCCATCGGCGTCAGCACATAAACGATCTCGTTCCACAACGAGGCGCCATCCATGCGCGACGCTTCCAGGATCTCGCCCGGGATCTCGCGGAAATAAGTGTAGAGCATCCACACCACGATCGGCAGGTTGATCAGCGTCAGCATGAGCGTCAGGCCGATGCGGCTGTCGAGCAGGCCCCAGTCGCGGAACAGAAGATAGATCGGCACAAGAACGGCTACCGCTGGCATCATCTTGGTGGACAGCATCCACATCAGGATGTCCTTGGTGCGGCGCGTCGGCGAGAACGCCATCGACCAGGCGGCCGGGATGGCGACGATCAGCGCCAGAACCGTCGAGCCCAGCGAAATGATCACCGAGTTCATGAAGGGCCGGAAATAATCGCGTTGCGTTTCCACGTCGATATAGTTTTGGAACGTGCCCGACGGGATCAGGCTGATGCCGGCAATGGCTTCCGGCTCCGTCTTGAAGCTGGTGATGATCGTGTAAAGGATCGGGAAGAAGATCACGAGGGCGATCACCCAGGCGACCACGGTCCAGGCGATCTTCTGTCCGGTTGAGGCAGTGCGAGCCATGATCGTTTCCTCAGCGGTCCAGGTTCTTGCCGACGGCGCGCATGATGAACAGCGCGACGATATTGGCGAGCACGATTGCGATAACGCCACCAGCCGAAGCACCGCCGACATCATAGCCGAGAAGCGCCGTGCGGTAGATCAGGAAGGGTAGGTTGGTAGAAGCATAGCCAGGGCCGCCATTGGTGGTGACCAGGATTTCGGCATAAACGCCAAGCAGGAAGATGGTCTGGATCAAAACCACAACGGTGATCGCGCGCGCCATATGCGGCAGCGTCAGATACCAGAAACGTGCAACGAGCCCGGCGCCGTCCATTTCGGCGGCTTCCTTCTGTTCGCCATCCAGCGACTGCAACGAGGTCAGCAGAATCAGCGTGGCGAAAGGCAACCACTGCCAGGCGACGATGATGATGATCGAAAGGAGCGGATATTGCGCGAACCAGTCGATCGGCCGCGCGCCGAAGAACTGAAAGATATCGGCGAGAACGCCATAGCCGGGATGCATGATCATGTTCTTCCAGATCAGCGCCGCAACCGGCGGCATCACGAAGAACGGCGAGATCACGAGAATACGGACAAGGCCTTGCCCGAACATCGGCTGGTCAAGCAGCAGCGCCAGCGCAATGCCGCCGAAGATGGTGATCATCAACACGCCGCCCACAAGCAGAAGCGTGTTCCAGATCGATTCGAAGAAGGCGGGATCGCTATAGAAATATTGGTAGTTGAACAGGCCGGCCCAGGAGACATTGGCCGGGTTGAGGAGATTGTAGTTCTGGAACGAGAACCACAGGGTCATCCCCAGCGGCACGATCATCCAGACCAGCAGCAAAAGCACCGAGGGCATCATCATGATGCGGGCGAGGGTCCGGGTCTGTCTCGTAGCCATTGTGTTTCCCCAGTCTGTGCTTCAACGGCGGCACAGTTGATCTATCAGACACAAGAAAATCGCCCGACACAAGCCGGGCGATGAAGGTTGCCGAAACCAGGCGGTTCCGGCAACGCAAGCCTTGAACAGGCGCTTACTTGATGTAGCCGCCGCGCGTCATCTCACGGGTGCTGACCTGCTGAGCCTGAGCCAGCGCATCATCAACGCTGGTCTGGCCGGCAAGGGCTGCCGAGAACAGCTGGCCAACGGTCGTGCCGAGGCTCTGGAACTCGGGGATCGAAACCCACTGACCGCCGATATACGGAACCGGCTTCACAGTCGGCTTCGTGATGTTGGCAGCCTGGATCGCCTTGAAGGTCGGCTCAGCGAACGGCTCCTTCTTGTATTCCGCGTTCTCGTAGAGCGAGGTGCGCGTGCCGGGAGGAACGGCAGCCCAGCTTTCCTTGGATGCAACGAGCTCGGTGTAACCCTTGCTGGTCGCCCAGGAGATAAACTTCTGCGCAGCGTCAGCCTTGGTCGAACCGGCCGGAATGGCGAGGTTCCAGGACCACAGCCAGTTGCCATGGTTGTCTACGCCTTCCTTGGACGGGAACATTGCGTAGCCAACCTTGTCGGCAACCGTCGAGTTCTTCGGATCGGCGACGAAGGAAGCGGCAACCGTCGCGTCCATCCACATGCCGCACTGGCCCTGCTGGAACAGCGTCAGGTTCTCGTTAAAGCCGTTGGAAGAGGCACCGGACGGACCGGCATCCTTCATCAGGTTAACGTAGAACTGCAGCGATTCCTTCCACTCTGGCTGATCGAACTGAGGCTTCCAGTTCTCGTCGAACCAGCGGCCGCCGAACGAATTGTTGAGCGCGGTGAGGAACGCCATGTTCTCGCCCCAGCCAGCCTTGCCGCGAAGGCAGATGCCGCTGAGATTGGCGTCGCGATCGGTGATCTTGCGCGCAGCGTCGGCGATGAACTCCCAGGTCGGGTCTTCCGGCATGGTGATGCCGGCCTTCTCGAACAGGTCGGTGCGATACATAAGCATCGCAGACTCGCCGTAGAAGGGCGCAGCATAAAGCTTACCGTCCATTTCCAAGCCGCTGCGGATCGAAGGCAGCAGATCGTCGACGTCGTAATCGGCACCGAGATTGTCGAGCGGCAGGAGCCAGCCCTGCTTGGCCCAGATCGGTACTTCGTAGTTGCCGATGGTCATGACGTCATACTGGCCGCCCTTGGTGGCGACGTCAGTCGTGACGCGCTCGCGCAGGACGTTTTCTTCCAGCGTCACCCAGTTCAACTGGATGTCCGGGTTCTTGGTGGTGAAGTCTTCCGTCAGCGACTGCATGCGGATCATGTCGCCATTGTTGACGGTCGCAATGGTCAGCGTGGTCGACTGAGCCTGTGCGGTGCCGGCGATCGCCAGCATCGAACACGCGCCGAGCATCAATGTTTTCAGCTTCATCCTGTACCTCCCCTTTGGGCTTTTGAGCAAATGCCTCGCCTTGGCGAATGTCCAAAGCTTGACGGCTGAGTCAATAAAATTCTCTTGCTGCAATGCAACGAAAGCGCGGCTTTCGCGCCTTTTTGCGAGCAAGCACTAGTTAGGTCTGACACTAAACTGGTCCAGTAGCCAATCACGAAAAGCGCGAATTTTCGGGACGTTGCGCCGTGTGTCGGCGTGGATGAGCCAGTAGCTTTGACCATCGAGACCCAGATGCTCGAACGGTTGAACCAAGGCTCCGCTGCGTAAAGCGTCTGTGAAAAACATCGGCGTCAGCATGGCGACCCCATTGCCGGCAAGGGCGGCATTGGCAACGATCGCCTGTGATCCCAAGTCGTGATGCGGCCGCTCGGCCAGGCTGTCTGGCGGCAGGCCGACACTGCGGAGCCACAGCGGCCACCACGGGTCTGATGCGTCGATGATCGGAAGCTGCAGCAGGTCGCGCGGTTCTGTCAGTGGCCCGGTGCGCTCGAGAAGCTTCGGGCTGAGCATGGGGGTGAAGGTGATCGGCATTAATTGATGGGCGGTGAGGCCCGGCCACTTTCCGTGGCCGCCGCGAATGCCGACATCGACCTGTTCGCGCGAAAAATCACGGTTCCGTGGCTCCGTGTCCAGCCTGACTGCGATATGGGGATGCTCCAGCTGAAACAGGCCGAGGCGTGGGGCGAGCCAGTTCGAGGCAAAGGTGACGGCGCTCGACACGGCGAGCACGGAGCGGCTTTCTCCGCGTGCATCCTTGTAGGCGTCCCGCAAACGCTCGAATGCATCGCTTACCGTTGGACTGAAGCGCGCGCCGACCTCCGTCAGCGCGACCTGGCGCGGCTGGCGCAGGAAGAGGGGCGCTCCGACGCGCTCTTCGAGGATCTTGATCTGGTAGCTGACGGCCGCTTGCGTCATGCCGAGCTCCTGCGCCGCCTTCGTGAACGACAACAGCCGCGCGGCCGCTTCGAACACCCGGAGCGCGGCAAGCGGAGGAAGGTCCGACGCTTCAGCCATTAATGCTCCTTATGCATCCTGATCGAGGTTCGATTGGATCAATAGACGCTGAAGGCGCACCTGTCTGCAAGAAGCAGATCAGGAGAAAGATCATGGAAAGCGGTCATGCGATTCCGGAAAGAACCAGAATCTATCGGCTATCGCGGTTGTTTTCAGCCCTTATGGCGGTGATGAAGCGGCCGCAGAGCCATGCGAGGCCGATCCGCCTTTATCGCGACGAGCTGACGCCGCACCTGGCGCGAGATCTCGGGTTGAGCGATGTCATGAACAAGCCCAGCCTATCGCCAGGGATCGTCGAGCAGGCGCCGCGTTTCTGAGGCGCCTGCCATCGAAACGGTCTATTCCGGCAGCCGGAAGGTCTTGAAGCGGTTGTCGCGGACATGGAACAGTTGGCCAGTCTCGGTGCGGTCCGTACCTGAGATGGCCACGATACGCTCGGCAACCTCGCTCGCGGTCGGCAGGGTTGCGGGATCTTCGCCGGGAACAGCCTGCGCGCGCATCGCCGTGCGCGTGGCGCCAGGATCCACCGCGTTGACACGCAAGGTCATGTTCTTCGTTTCATCCGCCCAGCTGCGGGCAAGCGCTTCGACGGCTGCCTTGGACGCGGCATAGGGGCCCCAGTAGGCACGCGGATTGGCGGCAGCGCCCGAAGACAGAAGCAGCGCGCGGCCGGCTTCGCTTTGGCGCAGCAGCGGATCCACCGAACGGATCAAGCGCCAGGTCGCGTTGACATTGAGCGTCATGACCTTTTCGAACACCTTGGCCTCGACATGCCCGATCGGTGCGATCACGCCGAGAACGCCGGCATTGGCAACGAGGATGTCGAGCTTCTTCCAGCGCTCGAAGATCGCGCCGCCGAGCCGATCGATGCCGGCCATGTCGCCGAGATCGAGCGGCACAAGCGTGGCTTCGCCCTTGCCGGTGCGCTGGTGTTCCTGCTTGATGTCGTCGTCGAGGTCTTCGAGGCCACCCACCGTGCGCGCCACGGCAATGACATGCGCGCCGGCTGCCGCCATCTGCTTGGCGATGTGATAGCCGATGCCGCGCGATGCGCCGGTCACCAGCGCGATTTGTCCGGTCAGATCAGGGGCAGTGCTCATGGGGCTCAGTCCAGCTTCGGATCGTTGAAAACTGAGAGGCTGATAGCGGGATTTCGGGTCGCGAGGAACCCCGAGGTGAAGCGACCTTGTCGCGCGGATCATCGTCGCCTAGGTAGGACCGTGTCGGGACGACCCGGTTTTTAAAGGATATGGATGGGGACGACCTCATCGCCTCTCATAGGAGATCGGGCGATGGCCTGGATCATTCTCATCATTGCCGGCCTGTTTGAAGTGGGCTGGGCCGTGGGCCTCAAGTTCACCGAAGGCTTCACCCGCCTGGTTCCCACCGGCCTCACACTCCTGTCGATGATCGTCAGCCTTGGCCTGCTTGGCATCGCCCTGCGCACCCTGCCGCTCGGCACGGCTTATGCGATATGGACCGGTGTCGGCACGGTCGGCACGGCGATCCTCGGCGTGGTTCTGTTCGGGGAACCGGCTCAGGCGATGCGCATCGTTTGCATCGGGTTGATCGTCGCCGGCATCGTTGGCCTGAAGCTCGTCACGCCCTGAGCAAAGAAAAAGGCCGGCTTCGAGCCGGCCTTTCCGATGCGATTACATAAACGAGAAGGGATCAGCCGTTGCTGGCAAGCAGCGACAGCTTGTTGCCCATGGTCTCGCCATCCTTGTCGAGGAGGCGGGTCGGGTAATCGCCGGTGAAGTAGTGATCGGTGAACTGCGGGCGCGCATTGTTGCGCGGCTCGCCACCCACGGCGCGATACAGACCGTCGATCGACAGGAACTCGAGCGAGTCGGCGCCGATATAGCGGCACATGGCTTCGAGGCTGTCATACTGATTGGCGAGCAGCTTCTCGCGGTCGGGCGTGTCGATGCCGTAATAATCCGGATAATAGATCATCGGGCTCGCAACACGCAGATGCACTTCACGTGCACCGGCATCTCTAATCATTTGCACGATCTTCAGCGACGTGGTGCCGCGAACGATCGAATCATCCACCAGCACGACACGCTTGTCTTCGATCATCGCGCGATTGGCCGAGTGCTTCAGCTTGACGCCGAAGGCGCGGATCTGCTGCGTCGGCTCGATGAAGGTGCGGCCGACATAATGATTGCGGATGATGCCGTATTCGAACGGGATGCCGCTTTCCTGCGCAAAGCCAAGCGCTGCCGGCGTGCCGCCATCGGGCACCGGCACCACGACATCGGCCTCGACCGGCGCTTCCTTGGCGAGGTTGATGCCCATGTTCTTGCGCGCAACGTAAACGCTGCGCCCGCCGACAACTGAGTCGGGACGGGCGAAATACACATATTCGAACAGGCAAAGACGCTCCGGCTGGCCGTTGCCGGCCTTGCGCGAGTCGATCGAGATCGAACCATCCGGCTGGATCTCGCAGATGATGACTTCGCCATTTTCCACATCGCGCACGAACTTGGCGCCGATGATGTCGAGAGCGCAGGTCTCGGACGCAAAGATCGGCTTGCCGTCGAGCTCGCCCATCACGAGCGGGCGAATGCCGGTGGGGTCGCGTGCGGCGATCAGCTTGGTGCGCGTGATCGCCAACATGGAATAACCGCCTTCCATCTGCCGGATGGCATCGATGAAGCGGTCGCCGGTGGACTTGTAGCGCGAGCGCGCGATGAGATGCAGCACGACTTCCGTGTCGGAGGTCGACTGGCAGATCGCGCCGCCGGCAATGAGTTGACGGCGCAAGGTCAGGCCGTTGGTAAAATTGCCGTTATGGGCGATCGCGATGCCGCCGACTTCCAGTTCGGCAAACAAAGGCTGCACGTTGCGCAGCGCTACTTCGCCGGTGGTGGAATAGCGCACATGGCCCATGGCGATCGTGCCGGGCAGCTTCGCCAGTGTGACGGGATCGGTGTAGTGATCGCCAACGAGGCCCATGCGGCGCTCGGAATGAAAGCGAAGGCCGTCGAACGAAACGATGCCTGCCGCTTCCTGGCCGCGATGCTGGAGGGCATGCAGGCCAAGGGCCGTGAGCGTCGAAGCGTCGGGATGACCGAGAATGCCGAAGACGCCGCATTCTTCATGCAACTCGTCCGCGAAAACATCATCGTTCTCGGAACGGTGATCGTCCAAGGAGAGGTCCGCACCATGCATCATGAAGGCCCTTCAGCTCGCTCTGGCTGGCTTAAAGCGCGCATATAATGAAAGTCGGCGCGCTTGGCCACTCAGTTGTTCGTTACGAAGTCAATTCTGAGCCGGTTCACCTTCGGGCGCGGTATCGCTTTCCGGCGAGGCGTCGAACGGAGGAACGGCATCATTGGCAGATGGCTCGGCAGGCACTTCAGGCGCCGGCGTCGCTTCGTCTTCGTGGCCACGAATGCGGTCGATGATGGACGTATCCGGATCGGACGGCAGCATCGCTTCGATCTTGGCACCGATATTTTCCAGCATCGGGCGCGACTTTGCGTAGGTCACCCAAGCCGGAGGATTGGCGCCCACCAGCCAGTTGAAGAACAACAGAGCGACGGCAACAACGAGGATGCCGCGGGCTGCGCCGTAAAGAAAGCCGAGGGTACGATCCAGCGCGCCGACGCGGCTGTCGATGATGAAATCGGCAATCTTCATCGTGATGATCGTGACCAGGATCAAAGCAATCACGAAGACCAGCGCGGCAGATGCCGCGAGCGCCAGCTTCTCATTGTCGATGTAAGGCGTGAGATAGGGCAGGGCGACCGGATAAAGGAAGTAGGCTGCCGCAGCGGCTGCGATCCAGGACGCGATCGACAGGATTTCGCGCGAAAAGCCGCGAACCATGGCGAGCAGAGCGGATACGAGGGTGAACCCGATGAGGATTCCGTCGAGCAATGTGATCGGCATGGTTCCCCTTAATCGCCGTCGAAACAGTTTGCGCCCGTGAAGGGCGTTTAGTCACCGTCAGAACTGCCGCGCTTTGTTGCGGCAATGCGTGCGACGAGATCGGCAAGAACGGAAGGCTGAAAAGATCGGGCGGAGAACGCGCCAGCGGCATCGTCACCCACGACTGGCATCGCTGCTTGTCTGAAACCGAGTTTTTCTGCTTCTTTCATCCGCTGCGACGCATGCGCCACGGGCCTGACCGCGCCCGAAAGGCTGATTTCGCCGAAATAAACGCAATCGGCAGGCAGAGCAAGGCCGGTCAGAGATGAGACGAGGGCAGCCGCGACGGCAAGATCGGCCGCGGGCTCGGTGATGCGGTAGCCGCCAGCGACGTTGAGATACACGTCATGCTGTGCAAAGCGCACGCCGCAATGGGTCTCCAGCACCGCCAGAACCATGGACAGGCGCGACGAATCCCAGCCGACAACGGCGCGGCGCGGCGTGCCGAGCGGTGAGGGGGCGACCAGCGCCTGGATTTCCACCAGCACCGGCCGCGTGCCTTCCATGCCGGCGAAGACGGCAGCACCCGGCGATTTGATGCTGCGCTCGCCAAGGAAAAGCTCGGATGGGTTGGCGACCTCACGCAGACCCTTGTCAGACATTTCGAACACGCCGATCTCGTCAGTCGGGCCAAAGCGGTTCTTCACCGTGCGCAGGATGCGGTAATGATGGCCGCCTTCGCCTTCGAAATAGAGAACGCCATCCACCATGTGCTCAACCACGCGCGGACCCGCGATCTGACCTTCCTTGGTGACATGGCCGACCAGTACGATCGCCGCACCCGTCGACTTGGCGTAGCGGATCATCGCCTGCGCGGAGGAGCGAACCTGCGTCACCGTGCCGGGCGCGGAATCGGCCAGGTCGGTCCAGAGCGTCTGGATCGAATCGAGGATCACCAGATCGGGACGCTTGCCGTCCGTGATCGTCGCCAGAATGTCCTCGACATTGGTTTCGGCAGCCAGTTCAACCGGCGTGGAAGCAACACCGAGGCGCTGCGCGCGCAAGCGAATCTGCGCAACCGCTTCTTCGCCAGAAACATAAACAATGCGGTGGCCTTTGGAGGCGAGGGCCGCCGCGGCCTGGGTCAGGAGGGTCGACTTGCCGATGCCAGGATCGCCGCCGACGAGCAACGCCGAGCCGCGCACGAAACCGCCGCCGGTTGCACGATCAAGCTCGCCGATGCCGGAAATGATGCGCGGTGCATCTTCGATCTCGCCGTCGAGCGTGGTCAGGGTGACAGCACGCCCCTTGCGCGCCGAGCGCATGGAAGACGGGCCGCTGCCGATGCCGCCGGCCGTGCCTTCCTCGACCAGGGTGTTCCATTCGCCGCAGCCGTCACACTTGCCGGCCCAGCGCGTGTGAACCGTGCCGCAGTTCTGGCAGACGAATTGCGAGCGCGCCTTGGCCATCAGGCGCCTCCTACGATGCGGCGGTGATAGCGCGCGCCGAGCGACGTGAGGATCTCGTAAGGGATCGTGCCGGCAGCGCGGGCAACGCTTTCGATCGGCATGTTCGGCCCGATGAGTTCGATCTGATCCTTCACCTGCACGCGGTCTGCGCCGAGATCCGTCACATCGAAGATGGTGAGGTCCATGGTGATGCGGCCAACCACGGGAACGTGCCGGCCGTGCAGAAAACCGCCGCCACCGGCAGCTTCGACCTCGCGCAAGGGGACGCCGGTGCCGGAACCCGCCCGCAGATAGCCGTCGGCATAACCAACGGACGCGACGGCCAGAATGCTGTCGCGCACAAGCACGGCCGATCCATAGCTGACGCCTTCACCGGAAGATGCCGCGCGAACCTGCACGACACGCGCCTTCAAGGTCACCACGGGCTTTTGCGGTGCAGCGTCGTCCGGCAGTCCGGTGTAAAGGCCGATGCCCGGACGCGTCAGCGATTGATGGAAGTCGCTGCCCAGAAAGACACCGGCCGAATTGGCCAGACTTGAATCAATATGGGGAAAAGCCTGCCGAACCCTTTGAAAGGATTCAAGCTGGCGCTGGTTCATCGGATGATCGAGCTCGTCCGCACAAGCCAGATGGCTCATCACGAGCGTGATGTTCAATGCATCACGACGATTAGCGTCTTCGGCAAAGGCGAGCGCCTCGGCAACGGTCAGACCGAGACGTGTCATGCCGGTGTCGACATGCAGCGCACAGGGCCGCTTTTCGCCAGCCGTCGCGCAGAAGGCAGACCAGACCGCAATGTCCTCCAGCGAGTTGAGCACTGGCGTGAGATCTGATTCGGCATAAAGGCGGGCGACGTCGTCGCTGAACAGCCCTGCCAGCACGAAGATCCGGGCGTCTGGCGCAAGGCGTCTCACGGCAAGACCTTCTTCCGGCATGGCCACGAAGAAGTCTGTGCAGCCTTCCGACACCAAGGCCGGAACCACCACGTCGCTGCCAAGCCCATAAGCATTGGCCTTGACCACGCCTGCGGCCTTTGCTGGGCGTGATGCCTCAGCCAGAGCGCGGTAGTTGGCTTTCAGAGCATCTAGATCAATGATCAGCTCGCCGCCGGCGATCTGCGGATCGACGCCGTTTACGGCGTCCGGCTTGGTGCTCGTCACTATTCGTATTGCTCCGGCAGATGGCTTTCCTCGGCCAGATCCGAGAAGCGCGTGAACTCGCCCTGGAACGCAACCTGGACGGTGCCCGTGGGGCCGTGGCGCTGCTTGCCGATGATGATCTCGGCCTTGCCGCGGGCGTCGTTCATGTCGCCTTCCCACTTGATGTATTCATCGGTGCCGGGCTTCGGCTCCTTGTTCTTGAGGTAATATTCCTCGCGATACACGAAGATCACCACGTCGGCGTCCTGCTCGATCGAGCCCGATTCACGCAGATCCGAAAGCTGCGGACGCTTGTCGTCGCGGCTTTCAACCTGACGCGACAGCTGAGACAGTGCCATGATCGGTACGTTCAGCTCCTTGGCCAGAGCCTTGAGGCCGGTGGTGATTTCGGTGATTTCCTGCACGCGGTTCGATGATGATTTGCCCGAACCCTGCATGAGCTGGATATAGTCGATCACCATCATGTCGAGCCCACGCTGGCGCTTCAAACGCCGCGCGCGCGCCGCAAGCTGGGCGATCGAAATACCACCCGTCGAATCGATGTAGAGCGGAAGCTTCTGGTTCATCTGCGAGTAGGCGACGAGCTTGTCGAAGTCCGATTCGGTCAGATCACCACGGCGGATCTTCGACGACGGCACCTCGGTCTGCTCCGAGATGATACGCGTTGCCAGCTGTTCCGCCGACATTTCGAGCGAGAAGAAGGCGACGACGCCGCCGTTCTTGGCTTCAAGCGTACCATCCGCCTGCTGCGCGGCTTCGTAAACCGAGGCGATGTTGAAGGCGATGTTGGTAGCGAGCGAGGTCTTGCCCATACCCGGACGGCCTGCAACCACGATCAAGTCGGAGCGCTGCAAACCACCCATGCGGGTGTCGAGATCGCGTATGCCACAGGCGATGCCGGACAAGCCGCCGTCGCGCTGGTAAGCAGCGCTGGCCATGTCCACGGCCGTCTTCATCGCATCCGAGAAGGACTCGAAGCCGCCATCGTAGCGGCCGGTTTCTGCCAGTTCGAACAAACGGCGCTCGGCGTCTTCGATCTGCTCCTGCGGCGCCATGTCGACGGGCGCATCGTAAGCGATGTTCACCATGTCTTCGCCGATGGTGATCAGCGCGCGACGTGTGGCGAGATCATAGATCGCGCGGCCGTAATCGGACGCGTTGATGACGGTTACGGCTTCGGATGCGAGCTTGGCGAGGTAGAGCGACACCGTCATGTCGCCGACCTTGGCGTCGCCCGGCAGGAAGGTCTTGATGGTGACCGGTGTCGCCATCTTGCCCATGCGGATCATTTCCGCGCAGATCTCCCAGATCTTGCGATGCAGCGGCTCGTTGAAATGCGCGGCCTTGAGGAAGTCGGACACCCGGTAAAAGGCGTCGTTGTTGATCAGGATCGCGCCAAGCAGGGCCTGCTCGGCTTCGATATTGTGCGGTGCTTCGCGATAAAGCGGCGCCGCATCGTTGACCGCAACTTTCCTAAGCGCTTCCGCCATTTGCTTCGTGCCCCTGCTTCATTCGCCTAGGTAACAGACCCGGCAGGCGAAGTGTGCATGGTATGGTGCTTGCGCCCATGATCCACAGGCGGTGCACAAGCATCACGAACGCCATTGACCTGCCGGATCTTTATCAGAGTCGGCTGGAACGAAACAAGAATATTCTGGCGCTTCTATGCGAGAGTTCGGCGTTCAGTCCTGATCCGCACGTTTGCGCGTTCGCTGCCTGCGGGGGCTGATGCTTTCGGGCAGAAGGGGTAGCGGTGTCGCGTGGTCACGCTCGTAGATGTAATCGCGCGTCACCGGCAGCACATCGTTGCGCTTGGTGATCTGGATCTGAAACACCATCATGTCCTGCCAGCGAAACGCCGCTTCCGAGCCCGAAAGATAGAACTCCCACATCCGGCAGAAGCGCTCATCGTAGATCGCCTTGGCCCGCTCGCGATTAAGGAGGAAGCGTTCGCGCCAGGCCTTCAACGTATCGGCATAGTGATGACGCAGGATCTCGATATCCGTCACCATCAGCCCGGCACGTTCGATGAAGGGCAGCACTTCCGACAGCGACGGGATGTAACCGCCGGGGAAGATGTACTTTCGGATGAACGGGTTGGTTGCGTAAGGCGGACCGTTGCGCCCGATCGAGTGCAGCACCATAACGCCATCGGGCTTCAGCAACGTGGCGGCGGTGTCGAAGAAGGTCTTGAAGTGGTTGACGCCGACATGCTCGAACATGCCGACGGACACGATGCGGTCGAAGCGCTCCGACAAGCTGCGATAATCACGCAGCTCGAAGTGCACATGGTTCTCCAGAGCTTCGTCGTGCACCCGCTCGGTGGAAACCGCATGCTGTTCGGTCGATAGCGTCACGCCCAGCACATCGACGCCGAAGTCGCGCGCGAGATAAAGGCCCATCCCGCCCCAGCCTGAGCCGATATCCAGCACGTTCTGGCCGGGCTTCAGGTCGAGCTTGGCTGCGATGTGTCGCTTCTTGGCCGCCTGCGCTTCTTCGAGCGTCATGTCGGGCCGCTCGAAATACGCGCAGGAATACTGCATGTCCTCGTCCAGGAAGAGCTTATAGAGCTCGCCGGACAGATCGTAATGGCGATGGACGTTTTCGCGCGAGCGCTTCTGGCTGTTCAACTGCTGAAAGCGCTTGAACAGGTTGCGCACGAGGTCGAGCGATCGGCCGAACTGCGAATTGCTCCAGGCCGAGTTGTTGTAAAGCAGCTTGAGCAACGCAAGAACGTCGCCTTGGAGGAAATCGACCTCTTCATCCATGAAGGCTTCCGCCAGATGAAGAGTGGGATCAAAGGCAATGGCCCGCTCGGCCTGCTTGGTCTTGATCAAGACATGAACCGGGCTGCCGGTTCTGTCGCCGAAGTGATGAAGAACACCTTCGGGGTCGGTGATCGTGAGATCACCCGTCTTCACCACGCTTTCAATAACACTGCGCAGAAGTCTGTTCATCCTGGAACTCAAGTGTCGTTGCTTGAAGTCGCGAACTCTGAGAATAACCAGAATGATCCCTGTGACATTGCACCACAAGACATAAAAAAGCCCGGGACGATGATCCCGGGCTTTGGTCCAAATAGTAAGAAGGCTTAAGCTTCTTCGCCGTCTTCGTCCTGGTCTTCTTCTTCGCCTTCTTCGTTCGGATCGAAGAAGTTGTCAGGGCGGGCGTTCTCGTTGATGTCGGCGCCGTAGATCGCTTCAGCGGTCGTCAGCGTTTCGCCGCGTGCTTGGCGCTCGGCTTCTTCCGTGGAGCGAGCGATGTTCAGCGTCACGGTGACTTCAACTTCAGGATGAAGCATCAGAGCGACGTTCGACAGGCCGATCATCTTGATCGGGTGGTTGAGTTCAACCTGGTTGCGCGAAACAGAGAAGCCTTCGGCGGTCAGGATCTCGCTGATGTCGCGGGTTGAAACCGAACCGTAGAGCTGACCGGTTTCACCAGCCGAACGCACCACGATGAAGGTCTTGCCGTCGAGCTGGTCAGCGACCTGCTGAGCTTCCGACTTGCGCTCGAGGTTGCGGGCTTCGAGCTGAGCGCGCTGGCCTTCGAACTTCTTCTTGTTGGCTTCGTTGGCGCGCAGAGCCTTGTTCTGCGGCAGGAGGAAGTTACGGGCAAAGCCGTCCTTGACCTTGACGGTGTCGCCCATCTGGCCGAGGCGCGCGATGCGCTCGAGAAGAATAACTTGCATGGATCTGGTCCTTCGATGTCGCCGGTATCCGGCGAAGATGGCATGGTGCCGCGAAAAAAGGACAGAAGCGGTTCGACCCGCTGATCTCGCTGTCCTGCCTTGCGGCAGTTAGGGCCGAAGATGGCCCAACTCGGATTTGTCTGAGCTCTCCAATCCGCCGACCGGAAGGAGAAACGGGCGGCACGAATGCCGCCCGAAAAGCTTACTTCACGACGTAGGGCAGGAGGCCCAGGAAGCGGGCGCGCTTGATTGCCTTGGCGAGTTCGCGCTGCTTCTTCTGGCTGACAGCCGTGATGCGCGACGGAACGATCTTGCCACGCTCGGAAATGTAACGCTGCAGCAGGCGCACGTCCTTGTAGTCGATGCGCGGTGCGTTGGCGCCCGAGAACGGGCAGGTCTTGCGACGGCGATGGAACGGCCGGCGCGTCGGGATCTGATTGATGTCGACCATTATTCAGCCCCTTCCGTCTGAGCTTCACGAGGACGACGCGGAGCGCCGTCACGGTCGCCGCCGCGCGAACCACGATCACCACGATCGCGATCGCCGAAGCCGCCACGGCCGCCGCGGTCACCACGATCGCCGAAGCGGTCGCCGCGCTCGCGGTCGTCGCGCTTCTGCATCATCGCCGATGCGCCTTCTTCGTGCTTCTCGACCTTGATGGTCATGAAGCGCAGGATGTCTTCCGACAGGCCCTGCTGACGCTCGAGTTCGGCAATCGCCGCGGCAGGCGCGGTGATGTCCATGAGCGTGAAATAGGCCTTCCGGTTCTTGTTCATCCGGTAGGTAAGGGACTTCAGTCCCCAGTTCTCAATCCGGCCAATCGAGCCGCCCAAGCCTTCGACGATACCCTTGTACTGTTCGACAAGCGCATCGACCTGCTGCTGGGACAGGTCCTGACGGGAAAGGAACACATGTTCGTAAAGAGCCATTGTTCGCCTTTCTTCGTTTGATCTTCCGGTCCCAACGGCAAAGCCTCTGCGACATTTCGAGCCACGTGAGGTGGCAGGGAAAGGCGCAACGTCGAGACGGTCGAGAGAGGAGACACGGGAGGCAGGAGACCCTTCGGCTCCACGACAGGCTTTGGCTTGCGCCAAAACACGGCCCTCCGTTCAGCCCCCAGCTGGAACCGGCAGAATGGCGCGCTTATACAGTGTGGCGGGGTAAAAGCAAGGTGCTGGACACGGTCACATGCGCATCTTTTCAGGTCCGCTCCGCCTTCATGGCGCTCGCCAAAGCCTTGACATGGCGGTTGTGCTTGCGTCACACGCGCCGCCAACCAAAGGATGGCGTCATGAGCATCGCATTCACATTTCCCGGTCAGGGCAGTCAAGCCGTCGGCATGGGCAAGGATCTCGCGGAAGCCTTTCCCGAAGCGCGCGCCGTGTTTCAGGAAGTCGACGATGCGCTTGGCGAAAAGCTGTCGCAGATCATGTGGGAAGGTCCCGAAGATCAGCTGACGCTGACCGCAAACGCGCAGCCCGCACTGATGGCCGTTTCGCTTGCCGCGATTCGCGCCATGGAAGCTCAGGGTTTCGATCTGGCCTCGAAGGTCTCTTATGTCGCCGGCCACTCGCTGGGCGAATATTCTGCGCTTGCTGCTGCCGGCACGTTCTCGGTCGCCGACACCGCACGCCTTCTTCGCATCCGCGGCAATGCCATGCAGGCAGCCGTGCCGGTGGGCGAAGGCGCTATGGCTGCCATCATCGGTCTGGAGCAGGATGTCGTTGAAGCGGCCTGCGCGGAAGCCGGTCAGGGTTCGGCCTGTCAGATCGCCAACGACAATGGCGGTGGTCAGCTGGTGATTTCCGGCGCAAAGCCTGCGGTGGAACAAGCAGCACGCATCTGCACCGAAAAGGGCGCAAAGCGCGCCTTGATGCTGCAGGTTTCCGCGCCGTTCCACTCTTCTCTTATGGGACCTGCAGCGGATGCGATGCGCGAAGCGCTGGCGAAGGTTCAAAAGAACGCGCCGAAGGTGCCCGTTGTCGCCAATGTCGTCGTGTCGCCGTTGAGCGATCCCGAAGAGATCGCGGCTCGGCTCGTCGAACAGGTGACCGGCCGCGTGCGGTGGCGCGAAACGATCGAGTGGTTTGCCGCCAACGGCGTGACCACGCTTTACGAGATCGGTTCCGGCAAGGTTCTATCGGGTCTGGCTCGGCGCATCGACAAGTCGCTTGCAACTAACAATGTCGGCACATCGGCCGAGGTCGAGGCCGCGCTCGCTGCTTTGAAGTAAGGCGCAGGCCTGTTAAAGGCGGCGTATCCGAAGGAGATACTCATGTTCGACTTGACCGGCCGTAAGGCTCTGGTGACCGGCGCGACCGGTGGCATCGGCGAAGAAATCGCCCGCGCGCTGCATGCGCAGGGTGCAATCGTCGGCCTTCATGGCACGCGCCAGGAAAAGCTTGAAACGCTCGGCAACGAACTCGGCGAGCGCGTCAAACTGTTTCCTGCCGATTTGAGCGACCGCGACGCCGTCAAGGCGCTGGGCCAGAAGGCGGAAGCCGAGCTCGAAGGCGTAGACATCCTCGTCAACAATGCCGGCATCACCAAGGACGGCCTGTTCGTGCGCATGTCCGATGCGGACTGGGACAGCGTTCTGGAAGTGAACCTGACCTCCGTGTTCCGCCTCACCCGCGAACTTACCCACCCGATGATGCGCCGCCGCTTCGGCCGCATCATCAACATCACGTCCGTCGTGGGCGTGACGGGCAATCCCGGCCAGGCCAATTACTGCGCTTCCAAGGCTGGCATGATCGGCTTCACCAAGTCGCTGGCGCAGGAAGTCGCGACGCGCAACATCACGGTGAACTGCGTGGCGCCGGGCTTCATCGAATCGGCCATGACGGGCAAGCTGAACGACAAGCAGAAGGACGCGATCCTTTCGGCGATCCCGTCCAAGCGCATGGGCACGGGCGCGGAAATCGCCGCTGCCGTTCTTTACCTTGCCGCCAACGAGGCCGGTTATGTGACGGGCCAGACTTTGCACGTCAACGGCGGCATGGCTATGATCTGACTGGGAGGAACGGCAGCATCGTCGCTGTTGTTCGCCCAAACCGGTCACACAAGAGGGCGCTGCGGTCAAAACACTGCAAATCCTGTTGCAAACCCGGTGAAGACCATGTTTTTTCAGCTTGATTAGCGGCAAACGTGCCGCTAACCAGAGCACTCAACGAAGGAAACCCAAGGGCCCTGTCATGAGCGATACCGCAGAGCGCGTTAAGAAGATCGTCGTCGAGCATCTCGGTGTCGAAGCCGATAAGGTTACGGAGCAGGCAAGCTTCATCGACGACCTGGGCGCTGATTCGCTCGACACCGTCGAGCTCGTGATGGCGTTCGAAGAAGAATTCGGCGTCGAGATCCCGGACGATGCCGCCGAGACGATTCTCACGGTCGGCGACGCCGTGAAGTTCATCGAGAAGGCTCAGGCCTGATTGGTTCTACGGACGGCGCTTCGGCGCCGTCCGGTTCAACTAAGGTCGCAAGCTCCATGAGGCTTCGACTTCTCCAGGAGGACGGTCATGAGGCGCGTCGTCGTCACAGGCATGGGCCTCGTGACTCCCTTTGGCTCGGGTGTCGAGCATAGCTGGAAGTCCATTCTCGCGTCCAAGAGCGCGATCAGGAAGATCGATCACTTCCAGACCGACGATCTGCCTTGCAAGATCGCGGCGACCATCCCGCGTGGTGATGGTACGAACGGTACCTTCAATCCCGAAGCGTATCTGGAGCCCAAAGAGCTTCGCAAGATCGCAGATTTCATTCTTTACGGTATCGCGGCTGCTGATGAAGCGCTGAACGATGCCGGCTGGCATCCGCAAAACGAAGCGGATCGTTGCGCCACCGGCGTGATGATCGGCTCGGGCATCGGTGGCCTCGGCGGGATCGCCGAAAACGCTCTGATCCTGCAGGAAAAGGGCCCGCGTCGCGTCAGCCCGTTCTTTATCCCGGGCAACATCATCAATCTCGTATCCGGCCAGGTTTCGATCCGCCATGGATTGAAGGGGCCGAACCACGCTGTTGTTACCGCCTGTTCCACGGGTGCCCATGCCATTGGCGACGCATCGCGCCTGATCCAGTTCGGCGATGCCGACGTAATGGTTGCTGGCGGTGCCGAATCGCCTGTGATCCGGCTTTCGATCGCCGGCTTCTCGGCAACGCGCGCCCTGTCCACCAGCTTCAACGACACGCCTGAAAAAGCGTCGCGTCCCTATGATCGCGACCGCGATGGCTTCGTGATGGGCGAGGGCGCAGGCGTCGTTGTTCTGGAAGAGCTGGAACATGCCAAAGCACGCGGCGCAAAGATTTATGCCGAGGTGGTCGGTTACGGCCTGACAGGCGATGCCTACCACATCACCGCACCGTCGGAAGACGGCGATGGCGCCTTCCGCTGCATGAGCGCGGCTCTCAAGCGCGCCAATCTGGCGCCGAGCGATATCGACTACATCAACGCCCATGGCACCTCGACCATGGCGGACACGATCGAACTCGGCGCTGTAGAGCGTCTGGTCGGCGATGCGGCATCGAAGATCTCGATGTCGTCAACCAAGTCGGCGATCGGCCATCTTCTGGGTGCGGCCGGTTCGGTTGAAGCGATCTTCTCGATGCTCGCCATGCGCGACAACATTGCCCCGCCCACGCTGAACCTCGACAATCCATCGGTCGAGACCGCCGTGGATCTCGTGCCGCACAAGCCGCGCGAGCGGCAGATCGATGTGGCGCTGTCGAACTCGTTCGGCTTCGGTGGCACCAACGCATCCCTGGTGATGCAACGCTACGTCTAAACGGGGGACACGCCCCGTTTCTTACAGGCTCGACCGCATGAGTTGCGATTTCCGCCATATTCGGCGGTAGATTGAGCCTATTCTGCCAAGGAGCACGTCGCGACACGATGAGCATGGATCCCCACGATCAGCCACCTGCCGCCGAGCCGCAGCCAAGCCGGCCAATCGTGCCGAAATCGGCCAAAGGTGCGCTTCGGCCTGAACGCGGTGTGGCGCCTCCGCGCCGCTCCCGCCGCTCACGCAGCCAGTTCGTGGTGTTCCTGAATTTCATCGTCGCCTGCCTGGTTCTCGTTGCCGTGGGCGGTCTGGTTGTGGCCTGGCTCGGCAAATCGATGTTTGAGGGTCCGGGTCCGGCCCAGCACACCGAGCTGGTGATGATCCGTCCGAATTCGAGCAGCGCAACGATCGCCGACACGCTGGAACGTGCCGGCGTCATCAACGATGCGCGTGTGTTTCGCATCGGCCTGCGGGTCAATGGAGCGGATAACCGGCTGAAGGCTGGCGAATACGAGATCAAAGCCGGCGCTTCGATGCGCGACATCATGGAACTGTTGGAAAGCGGCAAGTCGGTGCTCGCTTCGCTCACCATCCCCGAGGGGCTGACCGTGCAGCAGGCCTTCCAGCGCATTGCCGAAAACGATGCGCTGAGCGGTGACATGCCAAGTGAGATGCCGCCCGAAGGTGGGCTGCTTGCCGAGACCGAGCGTTTCACGCGCGGCATGCAACGCCAGGCGCTGATCGACAAGCTGGTTGCTCGCCAGAAGGAACTGGTAGACACGATCTGGGAACGCCGCCAGCCCGATCTTCCGATCAACACGAAGGAGGAGTTCGTGACGCTAGCCTCCATCGTGGAGAAGGAAACGGCAGTCGCTGACGAGCGCCCGCGCATTGCAGGCGTGTTCATGAACCGCCTTCGCAAGAGCATGCGGCTGCAGTCCGATCCGACCATAGTGTATGGACTTTTCGGCGGCGCGGGTAAGCCTGCGGATCGCGCGATCTACCGTTCCGATATCGAGAAAACCACGCCATACAACACGTATCGGATCGATGGACTTCCTCCAACGCCGATCGCCATTCCCGGCCAGGCAGCACTCGAAGCGGTGGCGAACCCGTCGCAAACCAACGAGTTGTACTTCGTGGCCGATGGCACCGGCGGACACGTTTTCTCCAAAACGCTGGCCGAGCATAACGACAACGTGGCTCGTTGGCGCAAATTCCGCCGGGAACAGGCACAGAATGCCGGTCAGTCCGCTACCGAAGCGGAAGAAACGCTCCCCGTCGAATGACGGTCTCGGATAGCCGTTCCAGCACACGATCGCCCGGCGGACTGCAAAGCATGACCGGCTTTGCGCGGGCATCAGCCACGCATGATGGCACGGCCATCGCCTGGGAGTTGAAGTCCGTCAACGGCAAGACGCTGGAAGCACGGCTGCGCTTGGCGCCTGGCTTCGAGCGTCTGGAGCAAGCGGCCCGCCAAGCGCTGCAGCGTCGCTTTGCACGCGGAAACATCCAAGGCCAGCTGACGATCTCGCGCCAGACGCTGCAAACGCCGCCACGGATCAACGAAGCTTTCCTGCGCGAGCTGGCTGCTCATGCCAAGCGCATCGAAGATCAGTTCGGCGCGGCACCGGCGACTTCGGCACAGCTTCTCGCGTTGCGCGGTGTTCTGGAAGTTTCCGATGCTGTGGAAAGCGAAGACGGGCGCACCGCACTCGATGCTGCGATTCTCCTCGCGCTCGATGAAGCGGTCGATGCGATGGAACAGGCGAGGCGCAGCGAAGGCGAGGCGCTTTTTGGCATTCTCGCTGAGCATATCGACCACATCCAAACGTTGACGCAGCGCGTCCAAACAGACCCGTCGCGCGACCCTTCGGTGATCCGAGCCCGGTTGGCTGAACAGGTCCGGTTGCTGATGGACAGCAATGTCGGGCTGGACGAGGCGCGCCTCAACATGGAAGCGGCGCTGCTGGCAACCAAGGCGGACATCCGCGAGGAGATCGACCGCCTCACCACACACGTTGCCGCCGCCCGCCAGCTTTTGGCCGCCGGCGGACCGATCGGCCGCAAGCTCGATTTTCTTGCGCAGGAATTCAATCGCGAATCGAACACGCTTTGCTCAAAGTCGAACGCCGCATCTGTGACGGCGATCGGATTGGAACTGAAGGTCGTGATAGACCAGTTCCGCGAGCAGGTTCAGAATCTGGAGTAGATCATGCGGACGGATACGCCGTCGAACACCATCCGTCGTCGTGGCGTGATGCTGGTACTCTCGTCGCCATCAGGCGCGGGTAAATCGACCATCGCGCGCATTCTGCTGGAGCAGCACGAGTTCGAGCTGTCCGTGAGCGTAACCACGCGTGCGCGTCGCGCGAGCGAAGTGGAAGGCGTGCATTACCGCTTTATCTCGCGCCGTGAGTTCGAGAGCCTGCGCGATGACGACGAGCTTCTCGAATGGGCTGAAGTCCATGGCAATTACTACGGTACGCCGCGCGATGCCGTGGAAAAGGCGATGTCGGAAGGTCGCGACATGCTGTTCGACATCGACTGGCAGGGAGCGCAACAGCTGCGCGAAAAGATGGATGCCGACCTCGTGTCCATCTTCATTCTTCCGCCTTCCATGGCGGAACTTCGCACAAGGCTGAAGCGGCGCGCCGAGGATTCGGACGACATCATCGAGACACGGCTCGAGAATGCCAAGGTCGAGATCGAACGCTGGCGCGACTATGATTACGTCGTCGTCAACGAGGATCTGAACAAGGCCTTCGATGAGGTGAAGTCGATCGTGACCGCCGAGCGCCTACGGCGGCATCGCCGCTGGTCAGGTATGCATGGTTTCGTCAGCGATCTTCTGGCCGAGAATATCGCCTGAGGCACGCCTAAGCGACCGCGTTCGCCAGCCGAACGAACTCTTCGATCTCCAGCGTTTCGGCGCGGCGCGTCGGGTCGATCTCGGCGCGCTGCAACAGAGCTTCGCCACCCAGGGCCTTCAGGCTTTGCCGCAGCATCTTGCGGCGCTGGCCGAAGGCAGCCTGTGTCACGCGCTCAAGCATGCGCAGGTTCACAGCTAAGGGTGCTGGGCGCGGCACGAGGTGAACCACGGAAGAGGTGACCTTCGGCGGCGGCGTGAAGGCCTGCGCGGGCACGTCGAAGGCGATCCGCGCTTCCGTTCGCCAGCCAGCCAGCACGGCCAGTCGGCCAAAAGCGTCGTCACCAGGATGGGCTACGATCCGCTCCGCCACTTCGCGCTGAAACATCAGCGCCATGCTCTCGTAGAATGGCGGCCAAGGCTCCACCGTGAGCCAGCGGATCAGAAGTTCTGTGCCGATATTGTAGGGGAGGTTGGCGATGATGCGCACACGCGAGCGGCCTTCCGCCAACGCGGCGAAGTCGGTTGCCATCGCATCGCCTGGGATCACGGTCAGGCGCCCGGGATAGTGTGCGGAGATTTCGGCAAGAATAGCGAGACAACGCTCGTCACGCTCGATTGCAATGACTTCTGCGCCTTGCGCAAGCAGCGCGCGCGTCAGGCCGCCCGGACCTGGGCCGACCTCGATGACCGTGACGCCTTCAAGCGGCCCGGCAACCCGCGCGATCTTGGCGGTGAGATTGAGATCGAACAGAAAGTTCTGGCCGAGCGCCTTCTTGGCGAAAAGTCCGTGGCGTTCGACAACCGCGCGGAGCGGGGGAAGGTCTTCCATCAGCGTGCGATCAAGCGTCAGACCACAGGCCTAACGCTTGACGATCTGCCCGCGCTTGTGAAGCTCTTCGGTATACTTCTTGCTGAGTTCCGCGGCACCTTCGCTCTTGTCGGCGTCTTCTGCGCCAAAGACCATGCGTGCGACGCGATCGTTCGACACTTCGCGCTGAGAGCAAACGCCGATGAATTCGATGCCGCGAGCGGTTTCCTTGACGCCCGTCGCCCCGCCGGCTTTCGTGGTCTTGATCTGATCGGCCCATTCGGTCGGCAGTTCTGGCTCAAGAACACGGCCGAGATCGCGAACGGTGACGTCGATCAAGCCCTTGGCGAATGTACGTGTGCTGTCGCAGCCGTTGAAGCGCGCGCGCATGGCCTCGGCTTCGCGCTTGCGCTTGCCGAGAATTGAGCTGCGATCCGCAGCCGGCACCACGAAGATCACCTGCTGCAGGAGATATTCGGTGGCCGAAGGCTTGCGGCCTTCCTTCATCATGCGCTGAACGACATCCTGTTCGCTCAAGCGGTTTTCCGACCGCGCACGCATGCCAAGAGCCTGGCCCCAGCCCATCTGGACCCGCATATATTCGCGGAAATGCGCTTTTGTGACGCCAGCCTTGTTTAGGATCTCATCCATCTGCGCAGGGCTTAGCTTGTTGGATTCAGCAAAGCGCTTGTAGGAGTCGTCGAGCTGCGTATCGGTGACATTGACCTTGATGCGCGCCAATTCCTGGCTGCGCAGAACCTGATCCACCATGTCGGTGCCAGCTTCGCTCGGATTGCGCTTCTGCAGCCGCAAGAAGGCGGCGCGCCGGTCTATGTCGTAGCTGGTGATCGCCTGCTTGTTGACGATGTACCTGACTTCGCTTGCCTGTGCCGGCACGGTAAAGGCGAGGGGTGCTGCTGCCGAAAGCAGGGCAACCGCAAAAAGAGGAGCGGCTAGCTTCTTGATGAAAGGCGTCATGAAGTGGGCCTCTTGGGTCTGGATCGCGCTTGTTAACCGCGCTCGTGCCGGTTCAAAGCGGCAAAACGATGACTGCGTTCGGCCCTCTCTTAACCTTGATCAAGCGGTTCCTGCAACCGCTTGGACAAAGGCGCTCGGCGGCTAGTTGAGACCGCCGCGATTGACCTTGCCGAAATCGCCGATGGTGCGGAAGGTCAGATTGAAGCCGACGCCACGTTCCACATCATCAGGATTGTCGATTTCACGGGTCTCGTTCAAAGCGAGTGCAAAGGTGAAGCACTCATCGTCGTAAGCGAAGCCGATGGAATCACGCACCACCACTTCCGACTGGAAATCGTAGATCGCCGATCCGAATACGGACCAGTTCTCGGCCACCTTGGCGCGAGCGCCGACTGTGACTTCGTGACGGTCTTCGGCAAAGCCGTAAAGCGGCTGCTTCTGGATGAAGGCGTATTGCGCCGTCACCGTCAACGGCGCGGTCGTATAGCCGAGCTTGACCTCGCCACGACGCATCTCGAACGAGTCTTCGTCAAACCGTCCACCGATCGCACCCGAGAAGCCGAGCGGGCTGCCGATGCCGAACTGTGCGACGTAATCCGATCGATCGGTTTCGAGACCGGAATAGGCGCCGGCGCTGACGAGATCGGCAGTCGAATAGGAGTTCAAGCCAGCCAGGTGGTAGGATTGGCCGATGATTGCATTGGTTGTCCAGCCATTGCTGAACGTTCCGGAATAGCGGACGCCGAGATTGGCGCGTGTACCGCCTTCAACACGGTCATAGCCGGAGAACTTGTCGGTTTCGAACAAGGAGGTCGCGTCGAATACAAGGCTTTGGGCGTCTTCGTTGGGGATACCCAGCGTTCCGGCGTAGCGCTCATCCGGACGAACCAACAACTGCGCCATCGGCTCGATCACGTGCGAAGAACTGGCCATCGTGAAAAGCACGGGATAGCGAGCTTCGAGGCCAGCCGTTGCCATTCCGCGCCAATACTGGTCACGGATATCGGACGCCGCCGACTGCGCCTCGATGGCGGCAATCGTGTTGTCTTCGAAGCTTGTATAGATGCCGTCGCCGCGCACTTGCAACAGTGGCGTCAACGCCAATCCGCCAGGCGTGATCAGCGTGCGGCGCCACTCGGCCTGCGCTGTGGCGCGACCCGTGTTGCCGTCGATGCCGCGGATGTTCTGGCCGTCGATGATGTTTGGTACGATACCCGGGAAATGCGGGTAGTCGTCGATCGCCAGCCGATCACGCGAGATGTTCTGCACGTTGATGTCGATCGACAATTCGCCGCCAGCCACAGGCGTATCGGGGGTAACCGAATAATCGAAGCTCGGCAGAACCCACGGCTGCTTTTGCGAGACCGAGTCCGGATCGGAGTTCAAAACATCTTCCTGAACCTGGAACTTCATGGCCCGAAGGTCGAAGTAGTTCCGATCGTTCAAGCCGGTCAGGTAGACTTCCGAACGGTGCACGTAGCTCGCATAGCGATCAAGGCCGTAGGTGTAGGCAAAGTTCTTGTCGGTCTGCGCAAGAACGTCCCAACCGAAGGTCCAGCGCGGATTGATGCGGAACGCACCCGAGGTTGTCACTGCGCCGCGGAACTTCTCGTCACGGTCGACTGTGTTTTCGTCGAACGCATCGGGATTGGCCTGGTTGATGCCGGCCACCCGAAGGTTGAACGCGCCATTTTCAAAACGCTGGCGCCATTCGGCCTCGCCCATGAAGCCCTGACGCGTGTAGCCGCGCGGCGTAATGGTCAGATCGTAGCTCGGATTGAGGGCAACATAGTACGGAACGGCCGCACTGAAGCCGAGTTCGTCCTTGTAGCCGAAGGTAGGGAACAGAAAACCGCTCTTCTGTTTAACCGTCGGATCAGCGACCTCGAAGGCGGGCAGATAGGCGATCGGGAAGCCGAACATTTCGAAGCGGGCGCGCTCGAAACGAACAACCTTGGTCTGGCCGTTCCAGATGATCTTCTGCGCCTTGACGCGCCAGATCGGCGGCTTCTCGGGCTTTTCTTCGCAGGGCTCGCAAGCGGTGTAAACGCCCTGGTTGAAGGTCGTCACCACGCCGTCGCGCCGCTCGGCGCTTTCGGCAGCGAAGTAGGTCTTGTCTGGCGTTTCGATGCGCAACGCATTCACGAAGCCGTCGCGGAAGTCGTCCGTGACGTCGATGCGATCGGAATAAATGATGTTGCCGCTTTGATCGATCGCCTGAACGTTGCCGCTAGCAACCAAGCGACCGGTGGCGCGATTGTAAGCAACACGCTGCGCCACAACACGATTGTTGTTGTAGTCGATCTGAACGCCGCCGACGGCTGTTACCGTCTGCGCATCGTTGTCGTAAACCAGCGTATCGGCTTCGAGCAGCATCTGCCCGCCTTCCGGAATCCGGTCGCGGACAGCGGTCTCTTCCACCGTCTGAGCGGACGCCAGCGCAAGCGACGTTGCGGCCATGATACAGCCAAGCGCACTGGCGCTGAGAAGGCGCTTAAGGCGCGCCGAAGACACGGACGCGTCCCGCACTAGCCGTCCTCTCGATGCAGCAAGAAAGTCACCCCGAAAAACATCGCAACTACAACGGGTACCCAAGCCGCGATGACGGGGGGAACGATCCCCGCGCTCCCGAACGCCTTGACCAGGACCGACACGACATAAAGCAGAAAGCCGGCAAGGATGCCACCCAGAATCATGATCTCGGATTGTCCCATCCGTGCAAAGCGCATCGACACTGTTGCAGCGATGAGCGTCATCGCCACCAGCAGCAGCGGCAGCGCTACCAAGGAATGGAACTGCATGGCGAAAGCGTCCGCCCGCAAACCAAAGGTTCGCGCCACGCTGATCTTGCCAGGCAATTCGAAGAAGGGAACGGTTTCGGGTCGCGCAACGCGCTGCGCTACCAACTCCGGCGTCAGACCGGTCGGAATATGAACCGAGTCGGTGGACACGATGCGCTGGCCGTCGGCGAAGCTTTCGATGCCCTGCAGTTCCCAATAGCCATCACGCAGATAAGCGCGCTCTGCATCCAGACGGTCACTGAAATCACCATCCGCGTCGAAACGGAAGAAGCTCGCGCCATTCAGTTCAAGCCCGTTGTTCAGCACGGAGCGGGCGCCGATGATCGTGTCCACGCCCTCATAGCTTTGCCGTAGCCAAGGCTCTTCGAACGCCGTGCTGCGCTGCGTGTCGCCGGCGCGCAGGCTGGTCTCGATGCCCTGTGATTGCGCGAAGCCATAGGCGGCCAATGGGTTGAGCAGGATGATTGTGAACAGGCCGAACACGAATGCGCCGATCGCCACCGGCGTGAGGAACTGCCAGGCGGAAATGCCAGCTGACCGTGCGATCACCAGCTCATACTTCCGGTTCAACGACACAAGCGTGAACATCGCCGAAAACAAGCCGATGAAGGGAACGGTCTGCTGCATCACCATCGGCACGCGCAGGGCAGAAACCGCGAGCGCGCCGGTGAAGGAGTAGCTGGACGATCCGGACACGACATCCTGGAACTGCGTGAAGTCGACGAGAAAAACCAGCGCAAACACGCCAACGAAGAACCAGGCGGTGATCGTCACATAGCGCATGAAGAAGTAACGGCCGAGCGTAAAGCCGATCATGGGCGGCCTCCTGGCTGGGCATTGTTCAAGCGTGCGCCAGTGATCATGGTGCGCAGGCGGTCAAAGCGGTGGGAAAGCGACTCGACCCAGGACACCGGCAGTTCAAGCGTCTTGTTGGCGCGAATGAAGCCGATGGCGACAGCCGCAGCGCCCAGCGGCACAAGGTAGATCAACACGGAGAACAGCAGGCTGCCTTCCGCGCTGTTTGCGACCGTGAAGCCCGCCCAGCGAACAAACAGCGCCAGAAAGATCGCCGTTGCCATAGGATGCAGGCGCGCCTCACGATGCGAGCGAGCGTCTCCCGCGGCGGCAATCGCGATCAAAGCGAAAACAAGCGGATAAAGCCATTCGGTGAATCGAGTGTTGAGCTCGGTAGAATAATAATCCGGCCGCTCGATCAGCACCGCGTCGTTAGGGTCTGGATTGAGCAGATAGGAAAGCGGGCGATCCTTCGGGAACATCACGGGCGCCCTGTCCGATGGCGCGAAGGCGGACAGGTCGAAGCCGTAGGAATCGAAACGGATCAACGAAGCTGGGCGTTCGGGCGCCTTGCGGCTGATGATCCCGTCCTGCATCAGAAGCAGGTTGTCCTGGCCTTGTCCTTCAACGACGACGCCCGTCTTTGCGTAGTAGTTCAACTCGGTCTTCGGATCGCGCGAATCGGCAACGAAGATGCCGCCCAGGCGTCCGTCCGGAAGACGTTCGGAAATCTGGACATAGAGTCCATCCTCGACGCGCTTGAACGAGCCTTCCTGAATGACGCTCGAAATTAGATCCGCATTGGCGCTGGCAAGCAGCAGACGGAAGCGCTCGCGGGCCAATGGGTTGAGGCCGTTGTCGACGATGAAAACGAACACGCTAGCCAGAAGCGCCATCAGGATAATCGGACGGATGATGGTTCGGCGTGAGGATCCGGCGGCGCTGAGAACCACGAGCTCCGAATCCTGGTTCATGGCGCTGAGCGTTTGGGTGATCCCGATGATCAGCGCGAAAGGCACCACGATCGGCACTACCGAAGGCAGCAGCATGGTTGCCACCTGGAAGAAGGTGAAGGCGGATTGGCCGCTATCCGTGACGAGGTTGATGCGCGCCAGAATCTGGCTGACCCAGACCATGGCAAGCGTCCAGAACAGCGCTGAAGCGAACACGCCAAACGCACGCCGCAAGATGTAGCGCTCTACGACTTTCATTCCGTCGTGTTCGTCCTAAACAAGACAGCTGACTGCGCGCCCCACGCATCTGCTGTACCAAACCACTGTGACCTCGCCCTGAGCCGGAGTGTTTAACCACCCCGAACAGGTTGTCCAGCGCTCATAGAAGCAGCGCTAATGGCTAAGGAATGGCGAAGAAGGGTGGTTAACAAAGTGTTGACCGCGGAAACGCTGGGGAAAGATGTCGTGTTTGGTGAGACATGACGCTTCGGAGATGGACGACTGAAGGGCAGTTCGCTCGAAGGCGATGCTGAAAGGCCACGGTCTTGAAACTGCCGCGTCAGGGTGTCACTGACTGGACATGCTCTTTCCGCTCATGCGGACCAACTAGCAGGATACTTTCATGGCGCTTCGTCCCACCATCCGCTTCGCTTCCCTCGATGATCAACCGCAGTCGGGCACCGTTCTCGTTCTGGCAGGCGAGGGCGCGACCCTTTCCGACGCCGCAAAGGCATCTGATCCATCGGGCGTTTTGACGCGCGCGGCCGAGATCGCTGAATTCGAAGGCAAGCTGGCCAGCACCGTTGACGTGATCGCACCCGAAGGCGCTTCGGTGGATCGATTGGTGGCGATTGGCACCGGCAAGGCCGACAAGCTCGATGAGATCGCCTGGTCGCGCATCGGCGGCGTAGCGATGGCCGTAGCGCGCCGTTCCACCGAGATTGCCGTGATTGCGGACGTGCCCGAACACGCGGTGTCGGCAGTGGACGTCGCGAACCTGGCGCAAGGCGTGCTGCTGCGCTCTTATACATTCGACAAGTACAAGACGAAGAAGTCGGACGACGCTGAAAACAAGCCGGCCGACAAGGCAGCGACAATCACCGTACATTGCGCCGATCCGGCTGCGGCGGAGGAAGCCTTCAAGGCTGCTCAGGCTGTTGCCGATGGCGTGATGCTCGCCCGCGATCTCGTTAACGAGCCCGCCAATATGCTCGGGCCAATCGAATTTGCCGATAAGATCAAGGCGCTCGGCGAACTGGGCGTGGATGTCGAGATCCTCACGGAAACCGAGATGACCAAGCTCGGCATGGGCGCGTTGCTCGGCGTGGCGCAGGGATCCTCGCGTCCGCCGCGCCTTGCCATCATGCGCTGGAACGGCGGTGCTGAGGGCGAACAGCCGGTAGCCTTCATCGGCAAGGGCGTCGTGTTCGATTCGGGCGGTATTTCCATCAAGCCGGCCGGCGGCATGGAAGACATGAAGGGTGACATGGGCGGTGCCGCCGCCGTTACCGGTCTCATGCATGCGCTGGCTGCCCGCAAGGCCAAGGCGAATGTCATCGGCATCGTAGGTCTGGTCGAGAACATGCTGGACGGCAACGCGCAGCGCCCCGGCGATATCGTCACCTCCATGTCGGGTCAGACGATCGAAGTCCTGAACACCGATGCCGAAGGCCGCCTCGTGCTCTGTGATGCGCTCTGGTACGCCAAGGAAACCTACAAGCCGCGCTTCATGGTCAATCTTGCAACACTGACCGGCGCGATCATGGTGGCGCTCGGCCAGCATCACGCCGGTCTGTTTTCCAACAATGATGAACTGTCGGAGCGGCTGACCGCTGCTGGTCTCGTGACGGCCGAAAAGCTGTGGCGCATGCCGCTTGGACCGGAATACGACAAGCTGATCGATTCCAAGAATGCCGACATGAAGAATATCGGCGGTCGCTTCGGCGGCGCGATCACCGCGGCGCAGTTCCTGCAGCGCTTCGTCGGCGACACGCCCTGGGCGCATCTGGATATCGCCGGCACGGCGATGGGGTCGCCGGCAACCGACATCAGCCAGTCCTGGGCATCCGGCTTCGGCGTGCGTCTGCTCGACCGTCTGGTGCGCGACAACTACGAGGCTTGAAGCCGGGCGTGACGGGATGACCGAGGTCCTGTTCTACCACCTGACCGAATCGACGCTCGAGGAGGCGCTGCCAGCGCTCCTCGAGCGCTCGATCGCGCGCGGCTGGCGGGTGGTGGTGCAATCGGGCAGTGAAGAACGCCGCGATACGCTCGACGCGCATCTATGGACCTTCCGCGATGACTCGTTCCTGGGACATGGCAGCGACCGCGATCCGCATGCGGCCGAGCAGCCGATTCTGCTGACAACCACGCAGGACAACGGCAACGAAGCCAAGATTCGCTTTATGGTCGACGCCGCAGAGCCGCCAGCGATCGATTCATATGAACGTGCCGTGTTCCTGTTCGACGGCCACGACGCCCACCAGCTCGAAACCGCCCGCCGCCACTGGCGTGAGGTCAAGACGGCGGGGCATCAGGCAACTTACTGGCAGCAAACACCGGAACGGCGCTGGGAGCGGAAGGCGTAGCCTTTTCTGACGCTATTTTGCCGCGGCGGATGAAGTCCCGCAGCCCCCATCCCGATGCCGGAGCGAAGAGAGCTTTAGGACGAGACTACTCGGCCAGACCTTCTTCATACTGGCTCGACAGGTTCAGCCACTTTTCCTCGTTGGCTGCCAGCGTATTTTCCAGCTGGGAGCGCTCTTTTGACAGCTGCGTCACCGCGCCGGGATCCTTGTCGTACAAAGCAGGATTGGCGAGCTGTTCTTCGATACCGTTGATGCGCTTGCGGGTGCGCTCCATCAGAGCTTCCGTCGCCTTGATTTCTTTGGCGAGTGGCTCAAGCGCTGCACGACGCGCGGCTGCCTCGCGCCGCTTGTCGGCTTTGTTCGCCTTGTCGGCCTCGCGCTTTTCCTTGCGATCGCCCGAGCTTCCCGTCACCAGTTGACGATAATCGGCCAAGTCGCCGTCATAAGGCGCGACGGTGCCATCCTTGACCAGCCACAAGCGGTCGGCGGTGGCTTCCAGCAGGTGGCGGTCGTGGCTGATGATGATCACGGCGCCGGAGAAATCGTTCAAAGCCTCGATCAAGGCGGCGCGGCTGTCGATGTCCAGATGGTTGGTCGGCTCGTCGAGGATGAAGAGGTTCGGCCCGTCGAACACGGCCAGTCCCATCAACAAACGTGCCTTTTCGCCACCAGACAGGTCCTTGGCGGGCGTGTTCATCTTTTCCGTCGGCAAACCGAACTGGGCGACGCGACCGCGCACCTTCGATTCCGGCGCGTCGGGCATCAGACGACGCACATGCTCGATGGCGTTTTCTTCCGGCCTGAGATCATCCAACTGGTGCTGGGCGAAGATGGACACTTTCAGCTGCGGCGCGATCGTGATCGTACCGGACTGCAGCGGCAGGCGACCTGATATGAGCTTGGCGAAGGTCGACTTGCCGTTGCCGTTGGCGCCGAGCAGCGCGATGCGATCGTCGGCATCGATGCGCAGCGTCAGGTTCTTCAGGATCGGCTTGTTTTCAGCATATCCGACAGTGCCCTGACCCATGGTGATGATCGGCGAGGCGACGGTTTTGACAGGCTCGGGGAAGTTGAACGGCGCGACCTGATCCTCGATCACCGCCGAGATAGGCTTCATGCGCTCCAAGGCTTTTAGGCGTGACTGCGCCTGGCGCGCCTTGGAAGCCTTGGCGCGGAAGCGCGCCACGAAGTCTTCCATATGCTTGCGCGCTGCTTCCTGCTTCACGCGGCCCTTTTCCTGAAGGGCGGCTTGTTCGCCGCGCTGGCGCTCGAACTGGTCGTAGCCGCCGCGCCACAGGGTCAGCTTCTTCTGGTCGAGATGGACGATCGAGTTGACAGCACGGTTGAGCAGATCGCGATCGTGGCTGATCAGGAGCACGGTGTGCGGGTATTTGGAGACATAGTTCTCCAGCCACAGCGTGCCTTCGAGATCGAGATAGTTGGTCGGTTCGTCGAGCAGCAGAAGGTCGGGCTGCGAGAACAAAACGGCGGCGAGTGCCACACGCATGCGCCAGCCACCGGAAAAGGACGAGGCCGGGCGCTGCTGCGCTTCGAGGTCGAAGCCGAGGCCCGCAAGGATCGTTGACGCGCGCGCTTCCGCCGAATGGGCGTCGATATCGGCCAGCCGGATCTGAATATCGGCAATGCGCCCGGGGTCGGTAGCGGTTTCTGCTTCTTCAAGCAGTGCCAGCCGTTCCTTGTCGGCCTTGAGCACGATCTCGATCAGCGGCTCTTCCGTGCCCGGTGCTTCCTGCGCGACCTGGCCGATCTTCAGGCCTTTGGGCAGGCTGACCGAGCCTGTCTCGCTCGCCAGATCGCCGGTGATCGCCTTGAACAGCGTGGTCTTGCCGGTGCCGTTGCGCCCGACCAGACCGGCCTTCGTACCTGCCGGCAGTGTCAGAGAGGCGTGATCCAGCAGGAGCCGGCCGGCGATACGCAGCGAAAGATCGTTGATGATAAGCATTGCGGGCTTTTGCCTGCTCGCACGCCTCTGCGCAAGCACAGGCTCGGGTTGAAAACGCAAAACGGCCCGCCGAAGCGGGCCATTGCATCTGGGAGGATGCTTTCGTTCAGCGTGAGCAAGCTGCCACGGTTTCACTGGAATACTGAGCGGTATGCGTCATCACGTCGAGACAGAGGGTCTTCTTCCGGTTCAACGTACGACCTTGACGGTTCGCTCTGCTGACGGACGGTGCGCCAAGATTGCGCGTGCGCGTCGTGGACGTTGCAGTTCGCGTGGGGGTGCTATGGGCATTGCCGGTGCCTTGACGGTTCACGTCGACCGGGTTGGTGGCGATGCCGCCATTGTTGCCGCCGCTGCCGATTCCACCCCCGGTGCCCCCGGTGCCACCCGTGCTTCCACCTCCGGAACGTCTTTCGCCGATGCCGAGGCCGAGGCGTGCATCGACGCCACTGCGGCCGCCGATCGAAGCTCCAAGGCCTGCACCAACACCGCGGCCCCCTCCAATCGATGCGCCAGCACCCGCACCGACGCCGTCACGGCCGCCAATGGAAGCGCCTGCGCCGGCTCCGATGCCGCCGCCACTACCGCCGCCGACCGAAGCGCCGGCGCCTGCACCAACGCCGCCTGAGCCGCCGACGGACGCTCCAGCCCCGGCGCCAATGCCACCACCGCCGCCAACAGAAGCACCCGCACCGGCGCCGACACCACCGGAGCCGCCAACCGAAGCGCCGGCACCTGCGCCCACGCCGCCGCTGCCAGTGCCGCCGATACCGGCACCTGCACCGATGCCGCCTGCGCCGCCGATGGACGCACCCGCACCGATACCGCCACCACCAATGGAAGCGCCGACACCGATGCCGCCGACATCAACACCGACATCCAGAGCGGCTGCCGGATAATTCATGGATACCAAAAGAAGTCCTCCGAAAACGGAGGTAGCGAAGATCTTCGCACGCATAGCCATTTTCCTTCCCTTCGAGCTTGTTGGCTTGAACTATAAGCCATAATGAAATGACGAGCGGGTACAGGAAAAGTTTCACTCATTCTGTGATATAGTTTATGTATACTTTTAAGAGGGGACTGTTGGCTCGTGCAGTATCAAGCGAAAGCGCGGCCTTCGCTGCGTTGAAAGCTAATCAGATCAAGGTTTGGCGCCGGTTGGCCAAGCATCGTCAGAACTGCACTCGCTTGGCCACGGTGATGTGTCTGGTGATTGAAGAAGTGGTACAGTGCTGGTGACAGTCGCTGGCTGATCGTTCGCATGTCACTCACCGTCGTGTAAGAGAATCGCCCGGCGAAATCCGCTTCATCCAGACCATTGATCCAGTCCGCGATGCGTTTGTCTTCGTGCTCGCGCGCGAGGCGCAGCGGCGCGAAGTTTGGATGGATGATGGTGTTGAGCGCAGTTGGCGCTTCGCCGCGACCTGTGAAGCGCTTCAGCCAAATGCGGTCGGCCACGAGGATGTGGTTCAGTGTGCCGCATAACGAGCCGAAGAATACGCCGGTCTGGCGGGTGAATGCATCATCGGACAAGGCAGCACCTGAATCATAGACCGCACGGTTCGCCCAGCTGTTGTAAGCGGCAAACATCTGGAATTCCTGTTTCATCGCGCGCCTTTCTGATGCAGCGTTGCGGTTCGTTGAGTCTCGGGAGGTGCTGCGGTGTCCATTAAGCTTTATGATCTCGTCGGCAAGGATCATTCCCGCCCTTTCAGCCCGCATTGCTGGAAAGTGCGTATGGCGCTGGCGCACAAGAACCTGTCATACGAAACGGTGCCGACTTCCTTCACCGAGGTCCGGGCCGTTGAAGGCGGCGCATCGAAGATCATCCCGGTGATCCGCGACGGCGAAACGGTCGTATCCGATTCCTTTGCGATAGCCCTTTACCTCGAACACACCTATCCGGATCGCCCGACCTTGTTCGGCGGACAAGGCGGGGAATCGATGGCACGCTTCATCGAGCGCTGGTCGCTGGCAACGATCCATCCTTTCATCGGCTCTGCCGTTCTGATGGATATCCACGAGTGCCTGGAGCCTGTGGATCAGGCGCATTTCCGCAAGACCCGCGAAGCCCGCTTCAACAAGCCGCTGGAAGAGGTTCCGGTTGGACGCGACGAGAAGCTGGAAGCCTTTCGCGCCAGCCTTGCGCCGCTGCGCAGTACATTGGCCGAGCAGCCCTTCATCGGCGGTGTGACGCCCTTATTTTGCGACTACATCGTGTTCGGCGCGCTGCAATGGGCGCGCGTCGTTTCGACTTACGGCTTTCTTGCCAGTGACGATCCTGTTGCCGTCTGGTTCGAGCGCTGCCTGGCCCTGCATGAAGGGATCGGCGCAAGCGTTCCTGCCGCAGCCTAGCCATCAGGCTTGGCAACCGGGAGGGCGCTCTGTATAGGACGCCCACTTCCCGAACCCCAAGCACAGGACAACAGGACCATGGCGGTAGAGCGTACTTTTTCGATGATCAAGCCGGATGCGACCAAGCGTAACCTCACCGGCGCGATCACCAAGATGCTGGAAGATGCCGGCCTGCGCGTCGTCGCATCGCGTCGCGTCTGGATGAGCCGTCGCGAAGCCGAAGGCTTCTACGCCGTGCACAAGGATCGTCCGTTCTTCGGCGAGCTGGTTGAATCCATGTCGGCAGGTCCGACGATCGTTCAGGTTCTGGAAGGCGAAAACGCCATCCTGAAGAACCGCGAAGTCATGGGCGCGACCAACCCGGCCAATGCCGACGAAGGCACGATCCGCAAGGTGCATGCTTTGTCGATCGGCGAAAACTCGGTTCACGGTTCGGATGCTCCCGAAACCGCTGCCCAGGAAATCGCCTACTGGTTCTCCCAGACCGAGATCGTCGGCTGATTATCGGCTGATGGTAACGAAAAAGCCCGGCTTCGAGCCGGGCTTTTTTATGAGCGTTCGAACCCTTCCGCAGCCGACCAGCGCTGCAGCGCCTCATCGTCGCTTTCCTTGGCATCCACCCAGCCGCCATCGCTGCCGTCGCGCGCAATCAGCTTTTTCCAGAACGGCGCCTTGGATTTCAGGAAGTCCATCAGGAAGGCTGCGCCATCGAAGGCCGCTTGCCGATGAGCGGACGCAGCCAGCACCAGCACGATGTTCTCGCCGGGCGTAACGCGTCCATAGCGATGAATGGCGGTGATGGCCTGCAACGGCCAGCGCTCGGCTGCCTGGAGCGCGATCTCGTTGATCGCCCGCTCTGCCATGCCGGGATAATGCTCGAGTTCGAGGGCAGCCAGGGAGCCGCCATCATCGCGGCAGATGCCGGAAAACGTCACCACGGCGCCGATTTCGGGATGGCCTGCGGTCGCAAGCTCGATCTCCCGGGCAATGTCGAAATCGTTGGCCTGAACACGAATAACGGGCTTGATCGTCATAACCGATCAGCCTCCGGTCATTGGTGGAAACAAGCCTATCTCGCGGGCGTCGCCAAGCGGCTCGTCATGCTCGGCATGCTCATGGTCAAGCGCAACGCGGATGACTTCGGGGAACTGAAGGGCATGCTCGTAGCCTTCGCCACGCTCTTTCAGCCAATGGAGCAGATCGCGCACGGTGACCACGGAGGAGGGGAGAGCGATCTCCTCCTGCGGCACGCCGATGCGCTCGCGAACCCAGGCGAAATAAACCAGCTTGACCGGTCTATTCGTCGACGATGTGTTTGGCGCCTGCTCGAAAATAGTCATAGCCCGTATAAAGGGTGAGAATTGCGGATATCCAGAGCAGGACGATGCCCATCTGCGTCGTATAGGGAAGCAGCTTGTCTCCGGCCGGGCCTGCCAGCAGAAAGGCAATGGCAAACATCTGCAGCGTCGTTTTCCATTTGGCGAGCTGCGTTACCGGCACGCTGACCTTCAGCGCAGCCAGATATTCGCGCAAACCCGACACCAAAATCTCTCGACACAGGATGATGATGGCAGCCCACAGCGTCCATCCCGCGATGATTCCTTCGGCCGCCAGAAGCAGAAGGCAGGCCGATACAAGGAGCTTGTCGGCAATCGGATCCAGCATCTTGCCGATGTTGGAGGTCTGCTGCCAAATCCGGGCGAGATAGCCGTCGAGGTAATCGGTGACGCTGGCCATGATGAACAGGAACAGCGCCGACCAGCGCGCAAGGTCGCTCGATTGCAGGCGACCCTCGAAAAAGAAGCAGAGCACAATCAGAGGCACAGTCAGGATGCGACTGTAGGTCAGAAGGTTTGGAATATTGAAAGCCCGGCGGCTTGCCATGGTGCGAGTCGAAACCTTCTTTGGCGCAAGCTTCATTCGTGGCCGCTCAAATGCGGCAATTTGCGAGCCGGGGCAAGCGCTGGGACGACATCTTTGGTGAACGCTGCATCTTTCAGCCCTTCTCGTGGAAGTGATTGTACACGGTACGCGCGATTGATTCGGAGATGCCATCGACGGCCATCAGGTCTTCCATAGCCGCCCGGCTGACAGCCTTGGCCGTGCCGAAATGGTGCAGAAGCGCACGTTTGCGCCCCGGACCGATGCCCGCGACCTCGTCGAGCGGATTGCGCACGAAGTCCTTCTTGCGCCGCGTGCGATGCGCCCCGATCGCGAAGCGATGCGCTTCGTCTCGCAGCCGCTGTAAAAAATAAAGAACGGGATCACGCACGGGAAGGGTGAATGACGGCCGCCCTTCCATGATGAACCGCTCGCGTCCCGCTTCGCGATCCACGCCCTTGGCAACGCCGATCGCGTGCACCGCATCTGAGATACCGAGGTCGGCGAGGATCTTGCGCACGGCCGTCATCTGGCCCTCGCCACCATCGATCAGAATCACGTCCGGCCAGGCTGGCACGGCCTCGTCTTCTTCCGACGGATCGGGCGCGGCTTTACGGTCCGGGATGCCGTTTTCCTTGATGAGGCGACCGAAGCGGCGCTCCATCACTTCGCGCATCATGCCGAAGTCGTCTCCGGGCGTGATCTCGGTCGAGCGGATGTTGAACTTGCGATACTGATTCTTGATGAAGCCTTCTGGCCCCGCCACGATCATCGCACCAACGGCGCTCGTGCCCATGATGTGCGAATTGTCATAGACCTCGATGCGGCGCGGCTTGCGCTCAAGTCCGAACACCGACTGGACGCCCTCCAGCAGGCGGGCCTGCGAGGATGTTTCGGCGAGCCGCCGTCCCAGCGCTTCGCGCGCGTTCTGAAGGGCGTGTTGAACCAGCTCCTTCTTTTCTCCGCGCTGCGGTACGGAGATGGACACTTTGCGGCCTGCCATCGTGGACAGCGCCTCTTCGAGCAGCGGCTGCTCTTCCACTTCCTGCGAAAGGAGAAGCATGCGCGGGCAGGGTTTGTCTTCATAGAACTGCGCCAGGAACGCACCCAGCACTTCGCCGAGCTCGATCGTTGGATCGGCCTTGGGGAAATAGGCGCGGTTGCCCCAGTTCTGACCGGTGCGGAAGAAGAACACCTCGATACAGGTTTGTCCGCCCTCGCCATGAATGGCGAACACGTCGGCTTCTTCCACCGAGGCCGGGTTGATTCCCTGATGGCTTTGCACGTGGCTGAGCGCGCTCAAACGGTCGCGATAGATCGCGGCCCGCTCGAAATCGAGATCATCCGACGCGTCCTGCATGGCCGAAGCGATCTGCGCCTTCACGGTCTGGCTCTTACCCGACAGGAAGTCGCGCGCTTCACCGACTAGCGCCTTGTAACCGGCTTCGTCGATTTCGCCGGTGCAAGGGCCGGAACAGCGCTTGATCTGGTAAAGCAGGCAAGGCCGCGTGCGGCTCTCGTAAGACGAGTCGGTGCAGGTGCGCAGCAGAAATGCGCGTTGCAGGGCGTTGATGGTGCGCCCGACCGCGCCGGCCGACGCGAACGGTCCGAAATAATCGCCTTTGCGCGAGCGCGCGCCACGGTGCTTGAAGATGCCGGGCGCGGGATGGTCGCCGGTGACGATGATATAAGGAAACGACTTGTCGTCGCGAAGCAGAACATTGAAGCGCGGCCGCAAGCGCTTGATCAGATTCGCTTCAAGCAGAAGCGCCTCGATCTCGGTGCGCGTAATCACGAACTCCATGCTCGCGGTTTCGCGAACCATTCGCCCGATGCGATTGGTGTGGTAGCGGCCCTGCGCATAGGCCGTAACGCGCTTCTTCAGATTGCGTGCCTTGCCGACATAAAGCACGTCGCCCGCCGCATTCATCATGCGGTAAACGCCAGGCGCGTTGGGCAGGCGCTTCACCAGCATCTGGATCGCGGCTTCGCCAACCAGACCGGCGGCGTCACCGCCGGTGCCGATCCAATCCATATTGGCGAGCGGCTTGGCGGCTTCGACCGGCTCGCTGCCGCCGTCATCCACCAATGTTTCATCATCTTCGTCACGGCCGGGCATGAAGCCTGCGACATCGCTGCCTGCCTGGTGCGAAACGCTTTTCGGATGACCCGCGCTCATTCGGGGATTCCCGCAACATCAGGCGTTTGCCAGGCAAGATGCTGGCCGCCGTCCAGAGCGATCATCTGCCCGGTCACCGATTTGGCTTCCAGAAGATAGCGAATCGTTGCGCCGAATTCTGCGAGATCCGGGCCGCGCTCCAGAATCAGCGCTGAAACCTGTGCGTCGAAATCGGCCTGATCCTGTCGGCTGTTGGGCAGGGTGGGGCCGGGGCCGATGGCGTTGACGCGAATCCGCGGCGCATAGGCCTGCGCCAGCGTCTGGGTGGCCGTCCAAAGAACGGATTTGGACAGCGTATAGGAAAAGAAGCGTGGTGTCGGTCGCCACACCCGCTGGTCGATGATGTTGACGATCAATCCATCACCATCCGAACCGAGCTGCTGCGCAAAGGCGCGGGCAAGCTGCACGGGTGCCTTGGCGTGAACAGCGAAATGCTTGTCCCAAGTCTCCCAGTCGAAGTCCTGTGCGCTGTCTTCCTCGAAGATCGAGGCATTGTTTATCAATAGGCCGAGGGGGCCGAAACAGCCGGCCGCCTCCGCAATCAACCCATCAAGCGCATCGGTGTCGCTGAGGTCGACACGAACAAGAGCAGCCTTGCCGCCATTTTTAATGATTTCCGCAACGAGGCCGTCAGCCTCCTCATGCGAATGGTGGCAATGGATGACCACAGGCAATCCGTGGCTGGCGAGGTCGAGAGCGATTGCTCGGCCGATCCGACGTGCGCCGCCGGTGATCAAGGCAACGGGCAATGCGGTCATGAGTCTAGAACCTTGATGATCTGGGTTGGAAAAGAAGCGCGTGACTCACCGCTTCTAGCGTGAATATAGGCGTTTGAAGCGGTTCAACCAAACCTTAACCATGACGAGCTGCGAAATCGTAACCATAAGATTTTATTAAACTTTTGACCCGTCTGTGGCGATCCGGCAACATCACGTTTCTGCCACAATGCTGACAGGGAAACTTCGCTTTTGAGGTCTTGTTCAGCCGTATTTCGAGACCATTTTCATCCTCGTAGGGCACAGACGGCGTTCACACGTCGCTCTTGATTACCCGCAGTGGTTGGATTTGTCCCAAGCAGATCCCTGTGTACAAGGAGTACGAGAATGAACCTGACGAACAAGTACGGCCGCTCTGTTGCGGTTCTCGCCGGTGCTGCAGCCCTCTTCGCTGCCGCCTCCGCCCAGGCAGCTGACGTGATCATGGAAGAGCCACCGGCACCGATCGCCATGGAAACCCTTCCGGTTGCTTCGTGGGCTGGTGCCTACGCTGGTGCCGTGGCTTCCTACGGCTTCGAAGGCCGCAGCAACGGTCTCGTTGGACCGGACGCTGACACCGACGGTTTCGCTGGTTCGGGCTTCGCTGGCTACAACTGGCAGACCAACAACCTCGTTTACGGTGTTGAAGGCGACGTTGGTTACAGCGGCGTTGACGGTTCGGCTGGCGGCCAGACGGTTGAAGGCGGCCTGAACGGCTCGATCCGCGCTCGCGTTGGTGTTGCAGCAACCGACCGCGTCCTGATCTATGGTACGGCTGGTGGCGCTGCTGAGCGCGTTGAAGTGTCGAACGAACTCGGCAACGACAAGCAGACCCTGCTCGGCTACACCGTCGGCGCCGGCGTTGATGCCAAGCTCACCGACCAGGTCTTCGGTCGCGTCGAGTATCGCTACACCGACCTGTCGGACGACACGTTCAACACGGGCGGCTTCGCTCAGGACGTTGGCACCACCGACCACAAGGTTTCGGTTGGTCTCGGTGTGAAGTTCTAAGCTTCTCATCCAACGAACGAAAAAGCCGGGCTCAATGCCCGGCTTTTTTGTGCCTGTAATCAGGAAACTGGTTCAGCCTTTCGGCAGGTATTTCGCCAGTTCCGGAAACTTGCGGTCGAAACGATCCGCCCAGCGCGTCAGCTTTCCGCGCTTCTTCTCCCACTTGCCCTCGAAGCGGAGCGCCAGGTAGGCGAGGGTCGCACGCAGTGCGAGATGGCCGGCATGCACTTTCGTCGGCAGGCTGATCTTCTGATCGTTCACCAGATCAAGCGCCCGCTCGACCTTGTCCCACTGCCGCTCGAGCCAGGTTTGGCTCACATGCTCTTCGGGACGCATGCGTCGCTCATAGACATGCGCCAGTGCTGCATCGCAGATCCCGTCGCACAATGCTTCCATCTGCTCGGCTTCCAGGCGCTTCGCGCCGTTGCGCGGAAACAGCGAGCCTTTGCTTTCGCGGTTCAGATATTGGATGATGACCCGGCTGTCATAGATCGCACCGCCATCATCGGGAATGAACACCGGGATCTTGCCGAGTGGATTGGCTTCGATCAACGAAGCGGGCGGATTGACGGTCTCCGTGGTAACGGGCTCGAATGCGATGCCCGCCTGATGCGCCGCCATTCGGACCTTGGCGCTGTAAGGCGAAGCGTTGGAAAAGAGGATCTTGGGCATTCGGTCTCCGACAGTTTGGTGAAGAAACTCAGCGCGCCTCGGGCATGGAAGCCGGTCGCGAACAGCCTTGCCGATCGATCTCGGGGCAGGCGCGAAAATCCAGATTGTTCTTGGACAGGCAGATGCGAACTTCGCGGATGAGGCCGGCCTTGCAGCTGACCGCCATATCACGTGCTTCGAGACCGGGATTGGCGGCAGTCAGCGCATCCTCGATCGCCTTGGGAGACACCGGCTGGGAATCGCCGTTCAACGCGGCAGGTATGGTGATCCTGTCGCGTGCAGCGCGCGTGGTTGCGAAATAGTCCACCTGCGACAAGCCGCTGCACGAACCATGCTTACGCCACTGGTGGCCGATCAGGCCGGCTGACGGGATGAGATCGCGGTAGTCGGCAACCAGCGAGTCGGGAACGCGGTCCGGTTCGCTGTTCTTGCAGAATTCGGGATAGCCGCGCTCGAATTGCGGCCAGAGGCCATGAACCACAAAGCCGTGTGGATCTCGACGGCCGCATTGCTGCCGATTCGCCTGCTCGCCTTCTGCCTGGCAGTAGCTCGGTGACCAGGAAAGGCTGAGAACATAGAAGTCGAAGCCGGTGCCTTGCGGGATGGCATCGGCACTCAGCGAAGGCGGGGCATCGGCCTCGCCGGATGAGGACTCAGGCGGCTGGCAGGCGGCAAGAAGAAGCGTGGCAGCCAGGCATAGCCCGGCGCGCAGGCTTGTCACCGCAGGATACGGCACGCACCGCTATAAACATTCCAGCGATCAAAGCCGTCCACGCAGAATTCGACATTGTAGCCGGTGCCGGCAAAGCCCATGCCTTCTTCCACCAGATACCAGATCTTGCGCTGCATGCCGTCCGACAGGCTGACGGTCGCGCCGCAATAAAGGCGTGCGATCGGGCGTTCTTCCGGAATGGCCGGCAGCCAGCGGCGAAGCGTGATGTTGTGGAACTCGGCAATTGCCACTTTCGGCAGGGCAGGCACGTGCGTGACCTGATGCTCGAACTTGGACTGAATACGACCCAGCACGCTGGTGTTCATGCAGAAACCGGCATCGGCTTCCGGCATGACCTGAATGTAATCGGCGGCCTGTGCGGTCGGCGCGCTGAAGCTCGCCAGGCTGACAGCCAAGACAGCCGCTGCCTTGAGGAGAAACGAACCACGCGCCATTGGAAGCCCCGCGATGTTGAAACGATAGGTTGCGATGAATGTCGTGCACCGCACTTGCCCGGTCAACCCGATCAGGTCAAGCCGCCACGAAGAACAAGCTTACCGATGTTCGCGAGCGATCCACCGTGTCCCGGAAGACGCACCTTGATCCTCGGCAAGGCACTCGCACAAGGCTGGAAGCAGGGTGGCCAGCTCCTGTTCGAGCGTAAAGGGCGGATTGATGATCGCCATGCCGCTGCCGATCAAGCCAGCTTCCTCGGCTGAACCGCGAATCGTCAGCCAGGTGTCCAGGATCTTTGGGATGCCCAGCGCGGCAAGGCTTTCGCGGTAGCGCTGCACAGCGGCCAGATCCTTGATCGGGTACCAGAAGGCGTAGATGCCACCCGGCCAGCGACGATGCGCGGTCAGCAAACCTTCGGCCATGCGGTCGAACTCGCCGGGTTGTTCAAACGGCGGATCAACAAGCACGAGCCCGCGCTTTTCCTTCGGCGGCAAATGGGCGCCCATGGAAAGCCAGCCGTCGAGTTCGATGACCCGGACCTGATGATCGCCGGTGAAGACAGAACGCAAGGTATCTGCATCCTGAGGATGCAATTCCAGCGCCGACAAGCGATCCTGCTTGCGCAGAAGATAACGGGAAACAAGCGGCGAGCCGGGGTAATAACGAAGATTGCCATCTGGATTGAGCGCATCGACGGCTGATCGATAGGGCTGAAGCAGGGCTTCGACATCCGGATCGAAGCGCTCGTTCATCAGCCGAGCGATCCCGCCCTGCCATTCGCCGGTGCGGGTGGCTTCGCTCGCCTGCAGATCATAGCGGCCGATGCCCGCATGAGTGTCGACGACGCGGAAAGCGCCTTCCTTGCGCTTCAAATAGTCGATCAGCCGCGCAAGCACCGCGTGCTTGAAGACATCGGCGAAATTGCCGGCATGAAAAGCGTGTCGATAGTTCATCAGATATGTTCGTCCTCGTCAGCGCACGCTCTACACGGCGGAAAGGAAACCGGCTAGTTTGGCTCGCATGAACACCCATGTCCGCACCACCATCGGCCACTCGGCCTGCCCGCATGATTGCCCGTCCACCTGCGCCCTGAACATCGAGATCGTCGACGGGCAGGTCGGCCGCTTTTATGGCGCAAAAGACAACAGCTACACGGCCGGTGTGATCTGCGCGAAGGTCGCTCGCTATGCCGAGCGCGTCCATCATCCCGATCGCCTGTTGAAGCCGTTGATTCGCGCCGGTGCGAAGGGTGAGGGCGCTTGGAAGGAAGCGAGCTGGGAAGCCGCGCTCGATCTCGTCGCCGAGAAATTTCAGGCGGCGGAAGCGAGATATGGCAGCGAAACCGTCTGGCCTTATTATTACGCCGGCACGATGGGCTTGGTGCAGCGCGACAGCATGAACCGGCTGCGCCACGCCAAGAAATATTCCAACACCTTTGATTCCTTCTGCACCAATCTTGCCTGGACAGGCTGGATGATGGGTGCAGGTGCTTTGCGTGGTGCCGACCCGCGCGAAATGGCGAAATCGGATTGCGTGGTGATCTGGGGCACCAATGCCGTGGTCACGCAGGTCAATGTAATGACCCACGCCATTCGCGCCCGCAAGGAACGCGGCGCCAAGATCGTCGTGATCGACATCTACGACAACGCAACGATGAAACAGGCCGATCTCGGCCTCGTGCTTCGGCCGGGAACGGATGGCGCGCTGGCTTGTGCGGTGATGCATGTGCTGTTCCGCGATGGGCTGGCGGATCGTGCATTTCTGGAGCGCTACACGGATGATCCAGCAGGTCTGGAAGCGCATCTGCGGGAGCGCACGCCGGAATGGGCTGCAGCGATCACCGGCCTCGGTGTCGAGGAGATCGAGTTGTTTGCAAAGCTGGTGGGCACCACAAAGCGCACCTTCTTCCGGCTGGGCTATGGCTTCTCGCGTCAGCGCAACGGCGCAGTCAACATGCATGCCGCGCTGTCGATCCCGGCGGTAACGGGCGCTTGGGCTTATGAGGGCGGCGGTGCCTTCCACTCCAATTCCGGCATGTTTAAGCTGGACACGCGCCTGATCGAAGGACGCGAGATGCTCGATCCGAAGATCCGGCATCTCGACCAGTCCAAGATCGGACGCATCCTGACCGGCGATCGTGAAGCACTTTATGGTGGCCCGCCGGTGACGGCGATGCTGATCCAGAACACCAATCCGGCAAATGTCACGCCTGAACAGCGACTGGTCCGGCAAGGTTTCCTGCGCGAAGACCTGTTCACCTGCGTGCATGAGCAGTTTATGACCGATACGGCTAAGCTCGCCGATGTCGTTCTGCCGGCCACGATGTTCGTGGAACACGACGACATCTACAAGGGCGGCGGGCAGCAGCATGTGACGCTCGGTCCCAAACTGGTCGAGCCGCCGCTGGGGCCCCGTCCCAACCTTTATGTGATCGAGGAACTGGCAAGGCGACTGGGGGTGGCCGATAAGCCCGGCTTCGGCCTGACCGCGCGGCAGCATATCGACATCATCCTCGAAAAGCGCGGGCTCGGCTCCTTTGCCGAACTACAGGAAAAGCGCTTCGTCGACATGCAGCCACCCTTCGAGGACGCGCATTTCGTCAACGGCTTCGGCCATCCTGACGGTAAGTACCGGTTCCGGCCGGACTGGATCAACACGCCGGCGCCCAACAAGCCGCCGAAATCGATGGGCGCCCAGGGCGACTATTCACGGCTGCCGACCTATCCGGATCATGTCGACCTGATCGAAGGGGCAGATGAAAGCCATCCGTTCCGCCTCGTGACGTCGCCGGCAAGGTCCTTCCTCAATTCGAGCTTCACGGAAACACCGGGATCGTTGAAGCGGGAAGGGCGTCCGGAACTGCTCTTGAACCCGGAAGATGCAACGAAGCTGGAGCTTGGCGACGGTGATGTTGCCAAGATCGGCAATCATCGCGGCGAGGTTGCGCTGCACGTCAAGCTGTTTGAGGGCGTGCTTCCGGGCGTCGTGATCGCCGAGGGTATCTGGCCGAATTCGGCGCACATCAATGGCGAAGGCATCAATACGCTGACCAGCGCCGATTCCGGTCCGCCTTATGGTGGACTGGTCGTGCACGACACGCATGTCTGGCTGCGCAAGGTGGACAGCGCAACCAGTGACGCGTCAGGGCGTGGAGCGGGCGAGCGCCTCGAGATCGGGACCCTGCTCAACTAGATCGGGTGAGATCAGCATCGCGGCAGTGTTGCTTTCGGCTGTTCTGAAAACAGCCTTGTCGCCGTCCATACGCACCTTGCCTTCAGCCAGAAGCTGGAGGGCGAGGGGGTAAAGCTTGTGTTCTGCCGCAAGCGTGCGGGCAGACAGGCTGTCTTCGGTGTCGCCGCTTAAAACCGGTACGGCGGCCTGTGCGATGATTGGACCGGAATCCATCTCGAAGGTCACGAAATGAACGCTGCAGCCATGCAGACGCACACCGGCGTCCAGCGCCTGTTGATGCGGATGCAAGCCCTTGAAGAGCGGAAGGAGCGACGGATGAATGTTGATCATCCGCCCGCTCCAATGCGACACGAAGCTTTGCGTCAGAAGGCGCATGTAGCCGGCAAGGCAGATCAGCTCCGCGCCAAACTCCGTGAGCGCGCGTTCCAGCGCGGCATCTTGCGAGGCGGAATCCGGATGATCGGACTTGGTGATGACCCGCGTCGGGATCCCTGCGCGCGCCGCAAAGTCGAGCCCGGCAGCATTGGATCGGTTGGAAATGACGCCGACGATCTGCGCGGGATAGGCGGGATTCCGGGCCGCTTCTATAAGCGCCTTCATGTTGGAGCCGCGTCCAGAAATCAGAACAACGACACGCTTGCGTGGTCCATTCATAGGGCGAGCATGCCGTTATAAACAACGCGCTCTTCGCGCGCCGGAACGATCCGGCCGATCGGCGTGACGGTCTCGCCTTCCTGCTGGAGAACGGCAGCGACCTGCGCGGCCTGTCCTGCAGCCACAACCGCGATCATGCCAATGCCGCAGTTGAAGGTGCGCAGCATTTCGTTCGGCTCTACGCCGCCCACTTCAGCCAGCCACGAGAAAACGGGTGGGACGGTGATCGTATCGAGATCAAGCTCGGCCGAATAATCCTTCGGCAGAACGCGCGGAATGTTGTCGGGAAAGCCGCCGCCGGTGATATGGGCGAGTGCCTTGATCCCATGCGTGCCGCGGATCGCGTTCAGCAAGGGTCGAACATAGATGCGGGTCGGCGTCAGCAGGGCTTCGCCAAGCGAGGAGCCTTCCGCGAAAGGTGCCGGATCGGCATAGGACAGGCCGCTGCGTTCCACGATCTTGCGCACGAGCGAGAAGCCGTTGGAATGCACGCCGGATGAGGACAGGCCGAGGATCACGTCGCCATCGACGATGTCGTCCGTCGGCAACAGCGCACCGCGTTCGGCTGCACCGACGGCGAAGCCTGCGAGGTCGTATTCGCCTTCGCGATAAAGGCCCGGCATCTCGGCCGTTTCGCCGCCGATCAGCGCACAGCCTGCCTGGCGGCAGCCGTCGGCGATGCCGGCGACGATCGCCGCACCTTCATCCGGGAGGAGTTTGCCGGTGGCGTAATAATCCAGGAAGAACAGCGGCTCGGCTGCCTGCACAACCAAGTCGTTAACGCACATGGCGACGAGGTCGATGCCGACAGTGTCGTGCTTGTTGGCCTCGATCGCCACCATCAGCTTGGTGCCCACGCCGTCATTGGCCGCAACCAGAACAGGATCGGTGAAGCCCGCGGCCTTCAAATCGAACAAGCCGCCGAAGCCGCCGATCTCGCCATCTGCACCCGGTCGGCGCGTCGATTTCACGATCGGCTTGATCTTGTCGACGAGGGCATTGCCGGCATCGATGTCAACGCCTGCTTGCGCGTAAGTGAGCTTGTCCTGCTCGCCCGTCATGGTCTTTCGCTCCGTTTTGCCGCCGCTTTTGCGCTCTTCGCATGCGCCAGCTTCGCTCGCAAGTTGGACACGCTCTTCGACCACAAGCTTCAACGTGCTAGAGGCCCTTTGATCCGAGAATCATGGACGCAAGAAGGCCTAAAGTGACCATTCCCAACATCATAACGCTGATCAGGTTCTTCCTGGTTCCCTGCGTGGTGCTGGCGCTTCTTGGCGGCAATATGGGGTGGGCCTTTGTCGGCTTTCTGGTCGCCGGCGTTTCAGACGGCGTCGATGGCTTCATCGCGCGCACCTTCAATCAGCGAAGCGAACTCGGCGCTTATCTCGATCCGATCGCAGACAAGCTGCTTCTCGTCTGCGTTTTCGTGGTGCTTGGATTGCTTGGCGAGCTGCCGCTCTGGATCGTTGTCGCAGCGGTATCGCGCGACGCCTTGATCATCGGCGGCGTGATGCTGGCCACCGTGATGGGCAATCCCGTCGCCATGAAGCCGCTCTTCGTGTCCAAGGCCAATACGACCTTTCAAATTTTGCTCGCGCTTGTTGTTCTGGGGGAACTCGCATCGGGCTGGAATCGTGGTGCCTTGCGCAGCGCACTTATATATATCTCCGCCTCCTTGACCGTCGCTTCCGCGGCGGCCTATCTCGTGCGCTGGCTGAGGCATATGAGCGGTTATGGCAGATCCAATCTTTCCGACGGCTGACCGCCTGGCCTCCCAAGTGCCCACAGATACCCAGCCTGCTCTTGTCGAGACAAACAGTCTTGTGTTGGCAAACGACGCGACACCATCCCTGATGAACGCGCGCTTTGCGCGCACCGCACTGTTCTGGGGCGCAGCCCTGCTTGGCTTCATCGCTTTTCTCGTGGTTTTCAGTTCGATCCTGCTGCCCTTCGTGGCCGGCATGGCGCTGGCCTACTTCCTCGACCCCGTCGCGGATCGCCTGGAACGACTGGGTCTTTCACGCCTCATGGCGACGATCATGATCCTGATCGGCTTCCTGTTGGCCGTGGTGCTAGTGGTGATCATCATCGTGCCGCTTCTGAGTTCGCAGTTGTCTGATTTCATCTCCAATGTTCCAGGATACATCACCAACCTGCAGGCGCTGATTACCGATTTCGATCCCGAATGGCTGCGGGAGAACTTCGGCGTTGAGCCGGCAGCTTTGCGCGAGGCATTGAGCGGGCTTGTCACGCAAGGCGTCGGCTTCATCACGACGCTGCTGCAGTCGCTGTGGAACTCCGGCAAGGCGATCGTGGATGTGGTGGCCTTGTTTGTCGTGACGCCGGTCGTCGCCTTCTACATGCTGCTTGATTGGGACCGGATGATCGCGACGATCGACCGCTGCGTTCCGCGCGATCACATTCACACCGTGCGCCAGCTCGCCCGCGATGTGAACAGGGCAACGGCCGGCTTCGTGCGCGGGCAGGGCACCCTCTGCCTGATCCTGGGCGCGATGTATGCGGTCGGTCTGACCATGGTCGGTCTGAACTTCGGCCTGCTGATCGGCTTGTTCGCCGGCCTCATCAGCTTCATTCCTTATGTCGGTTCGCTCGTCGGACTTGTGTTGTCGATCGGCGTGGCCTTCGTGCAGTTCTGGCCGGACTGGCCGATGGTGGTTCTGGTTGCGGCGATCTTCTTCGGTGGCCAGTTCATCGAGGGCAATATCCTTCAGCCGAAGCTGGTTGGCTCGAGCGTCGGCCTGCATCCGGTCTGGCTGATGTTTGCCTTGTTCGCTTTCGGCTCCTTGTTCGGCTTTGTCGGCCTGCTCCTCGCCGTGCCAGCTGCAGCCGCTGTCGGCGTCCTCGTCCGCTTCATGATTGCGCGCTACCTTGCTTCCCCGCTTTACAAGGGGAAGGCTGGTCAGGTGATCGTCTGATTTATGTCTTCTGGAGCACGCCAAATCCCGCTCGACCTCGGTCATCGCCCGGGCCAAAGCCGCGACCATTTTGTCGGATCGCAGGAAAACGCCGCAGCGCTGAACCTCATTGACCGGTGGCCACACTGGTCAGCGCCTCTGGCGCTTCTTGTGGGACCGTCGGGTTCGGGAAAGTCGCACCTCCTGTCGATCTTTTGCGAGGAATCCGGCGCGATCGACGCGGTAGCCGATTATGATGCCGCGATTGATGCTGCCGAAGAGGGGCGGCCGATCATACTTGATGATGCCGACGCTCTGCGCATTGATCAGGTTGCTATGTTCCACCTGATCAATGCCGTTCGCTCAGGCGGCGCCACTTTGTTGATGAGCGCGCAACATGCACCCGCTGCATGGTCTGTCACGCTGCCTGATCTCGCTTCGCGGCTGAAGACGGCAGCGGTCGTGGATATCGGCGAGCCCGGCGACATGCTGCTGAGCGCGGTCGTGACAAAGCTCTTCGCCGACCGGCAGATCGAGATCGAACCGCATGTCGTGCAGTTCATCACGCGGCGAATCGAGCGCTCGCTTGCTGCAGCGATTACCGCCGTTGAAGACATAGACCGCGCAGCCCTCGAGCAAAGACGTCCGATCACGCGCGCTTTGGCTGCCGAGGTTCTGGTATCGGACGGTCGAGCAACCTAGGGCTGGCGATCACTAGGTTTGCGATCGTTGCCACAAACATGATGAACCTGCGTAAATATCGGCAAAACTCCACTTTTCCGCTGGCGTCTCGCCTCTTCTTCGATCAAGGAAGCGGTATCCGAGGGTCAACGCTTCATGTCTACTTCCCGCGCCAGATTCATGCGCAGTGCCGCATTGTTCCTGTTGATCGGTCTTGCCGCGCTTTTGGCGATTGTCGGCGCGACGTTCTGGCTTGCGCAGCGCTCGGAGGCCATTTCGGATACGCTGACACAATGGCGCATCACGCGCGCGGCAACCGTTAATCTGCGCAACTCCATTCAGATCGTTGAAAGCAGCCAGCGCGGCTTTCTGCTGACCGATGATCCGCAATATCTCGAACCCTACGAGCAGGAAGTTGGCCGCATCGCACCGCTTTACGGGCGGCTTGCGGCAACCGTTCAGCCACTGCTTGGTGACCGTGTCGATGTCGGTCGCTTCGATGCGGCGATCACGGCCAAGCTCGCGGAAATAGCGGATACGATTCAGCTGGCGCAGAGCGGTCGCCGCGAAGAAGCGATTGCGCGTGTCCGCACGAATGTCGGCAAGGAGTTGATGGAGGAGGCGGACGCTTTCTTCGCTGAAACGATCGAAGCGGCTGATGAGCAATCCTTGCAGGGACTGACCAGCCAGGCCCGGAACTTCTCGGCGTTGCGATTGGTCACGCTGATCGGCGGCGGTATCATTCTTCTCGTGGTTGGTGGCTCGGTCTGGACTGCGATCATCTATACACGCGAAATCATGCAAGCGCGCGCCGAAGTCGAAGCCATGAATGTCGGCCTCGAGTCACGCATTCAGGAGCGTACGCAGGACCTGTTGCGGGCCAACGAGGAAGTGCAGCGCTTCGCCTATATCGTAACGCATGATCTGCGCGCTCCGCTTGTCAACATCATGGGCTTCACCGCCGAACTCGATACAACGATGAAGACGATCCAGAACTATGTTCTGGCCGAGCCGGGCAAGGCCACGGAGAGCGACGCGAAAGAGGCCAAGCTCGCGGCTGAAGAGGATCTGCCCGAAGCGATCGGCTTTATTCGCTCGTCCACCAAGAAGATGGACGGGCTCATCAACGCCATTCTGAAGATCTCCCGCGAAGGCCGGCGCCCGCTCAAGCCTGAGCCAATCGATCTGAAGACGATGCTTGAGAATACGCTTGCCAGCGTCCAGCATCAGATCGTCGAAGACAATGGTGAAGCGACGATCGACGTCGCTGTGCCGCGCATTGTATCCGATCGCATGTCGCTGGAGCAGATCGTCGGCAACCTCCTGGACAATGCGGTGAAGTACAGCGCCAAGGATCGCGCGCTGCGGTTGCGCCTGAAGGCAGAGCGCAAGCCTGGCAATCGCTTCACCCTCAGCGTGGAAGACAACGGGCGCGGCATTGCCGAACAAGATCATGAACGCGTGTTTGACCTGTTTCGTCGGGCGGGCACACAGGATAAAGCAGGCGAGGGCATTGGCCTTGCGCATGTGCGAACGCTGACACGCAGCCTCGGAGGCGATATCAGTGTGGAATCTGAATTTGGCCGCGGTTCGACCTTCACGATCGAACTGCCTTTGGACCTGAGAACCGTGGTAAGGAGTGAAGTGTAGTGAGTGACAATCCTAAACCGGTCACGATCGTCATGGTCGAAGACGATGAGGGCCATGCGCGCCTGATCGAGAAGAATATTCGTCGCGCCGGCGTGAACAATCCTATCGTTCCCTTCGCCAATGGCACTCAGGCGCTGGAATTCCTGCTGGGTCCTGATGGATCCGGCTCTGCCAATGCCGGTCGCCAGCTACTCATTTTACTGGACTTGAACCTGCCTGATATGACGGGCGTCGATATTCTGCAGCGCGTCAAGGCAAACGAGCACACCCGCCGCTCGCCAGTGGTTATCCTGACCACGACCGATGACGAGCGCGAAATCCAGCGCTGCTACGATCTTGGGGCAAATGTTTATATCACCAAGCCGGTCGACTATGAGGGCTTTGCCAACGCCATCCGCCAGCTCGGCCTGTTCTTCTCGGTGATGCAGGTTCCGGAGACCGCCTAACTTGCATACCCGGCCTGTCCGCATTCTTCATATCGACGACGACCCGGCCCTTGTAAGGCTGGTCGCGAAGTCATTGGCGCGCCGCGGATTCGAGGTCGAGAACGCAAGCGACATAGAAAGCGGTCTGGCAGGCATTCGCGAAGGCGACTTTGATGCCGTCGTGCTGGACCACTATCTCGCGTCCGGTACCGGCTTGAGCGTCTTGAACGCGCTGCGCGATCAAGCCGACGCGCCGCCGGTGGTTTACGTTACCGGGTCGATGGAAGCTTCCATTGCCGTCGATGCGCTCAAGGCGGGTGCGGACGATTATGTGCTGAAATCGGTGGGCGAAGACTTCATCGCCCTGCTTGCCAAGGCGCTTGAACAGGCGATTACCGCCGCGCGCATGCGCCACGCCCAGATCGAAGCGGAAAATGAGATTCGGCGCGCGAAGGATCGCGCAGAGCTTCTGCTGGCTGAGGTCAATCACCGCGTGGCCAATTCGCTTGCGCTTGTTGCAGCCCTCGTGCGCATGCAGGCGTCCGCTATCCAGGATCCCGGCGCCAAGGAAGCTCTCGCAGAAACCCAGGCGCGGATCTCCGCCATCGCCAATCTTCATCGCAGCCTTTACACCTCCGAAGACGTGAAAAGCGTCGCGCTCGATGGGTATCTTTCCACGCTCGTGTCCGAGCTGGACGCCTCCATGGCAGCCACCGGCTACCGGTCGCGGGTCAAGCTTGAGCTGGAATCATTTACGATCCCGACCGACCGCGCCGTGTCTGTCGGCATGATCGTTACAGAGCTCCTGACCAACGCCTTCAAATATGCCTATCCAGACGATCAGGATGGCGAAGTGCGTTTGATCGTGCGCCGTTCAGACGAACAAACGGCGGTTCTCATCGTTGAAGATGACGGTATTGGCTGGAATGGACTGGGCGTCGCAAAAGGCACCGGCCTCGGCTCCCGCATCGTGAAAGCCATGGCCTCCACGCTCGGCAGCACCATCAGCTATGGTGACGGCGTCGGCGGAACGCGCACCACTCTGGTTCTGCAGGCCGGCTGAGCCCGGCCAAGCCTTTCAAGAAGAGTGGCGATCCCGACAGGATTCGAACCTGTGACCATCGGCTTAGAAGGCCGGTGCTCTATCCAGCTGAGCTACGGGACCGGAGCGCGTTGAAGCGCTGATAGCACTGGATCAGTGCGTCCAGGGCGTCTTGCGTTCGTAGCGGAAGTTGTCGGAGTAGGATATCTGCCGGCGGCGGCTCTCCTTGGGCTCCTGCACACGATAATCGATGCCGTGCTTTTCCGCATAAGCGACGGCTTCTTCCTGCGTGTGGAACGTCAAGCGGATCTGGCTCTTCATGTCGCCGGAAGACGTGTAGCCCATCAGCGGATCGATCTTGCGCGGCATTTCTGGATCATATTCCAGCACCCAATACCCGGTCTTCGCCTTGCCCGACTGCATGGCGGTCTTGGCGGGGCTGAAGATTCTGGCGGACATGACGAGCTCCTGGGCTAGGCGATTGTGCAGCTCCAGCCGCACGCATTTTGATGCTTCAATAGAGCAGCCACGATTTGGATGCAAAGCCTGCGATTATAAATTGTCACAGGCTGAAAAGAGATATGCAGAGACCATGCGCCGGGCCTTTGCCGCCTCGCTAGCTATCCTGCAGGAAGTCCTTGGGAAATAATGGTCGGAGTGGAGAGATTCGAACTCCCGACCCTCTGGTCCCAAATCAATGCAGGGTCAAAGCAATTCAGAGGCTTACAGGAAGTGCCTGTCTTTTTCCGTAAGAAGCTACCGGAATGAACCGGTTTGCGATCCAGCTTGTGCCCGCTTATCCGCCAGAGTGTCAATCTTCCCAGAGAGAACTTCGACGCGGGTGGACAGCCCGTTCACGTCCTTGCGGATATTGTCGAGCGAATTGAGGATCGTTTCGGACAGGCGGTCGATGCGCTTGCCGGTTTCATCGAGCCGGGTTTCCGTCTGCTGGACGCGATAGGGGATATTCGACAGCAGGTTCAGCTGTGCGTTGATCGCAGCGAAATTCGCGTCAGTGCTGCGGCTGCGATCGGCGCGATAGCTTTCCATCGTGCCGATGCGCGAGTCGAGCTGGACCCAGCCAGTCACAACGGCAACTATAACGCCGCCAACGGATAGCAGCGTTGGGATATTGAAGTTCATCGCCAAGGTGGCCTTCTGCACTTGCATTGACTTGTCCTCGCTCACGGGATGAACCCCTCGTTTAAAGCAACGAACATCGTGACTCGCGGTTGCACGCTTACGCTTTCCATTTCTCGATGCCGGCCTTGATCGTGTGCCCGCCCATGTAGAGGCCGAGATAAAGGCCGGTCAGCGTCATCAGGGTTGCCGCATCAACCGGCAGCTCGACGGCCGTGCCCGTGCCAAGGCGCACGATCGGCAACACGACGATGACCCAGATCCAGAAGAAGGCGAGCAGGTACATCCAGGCCGGCCGCCACATCCACGTCCAACCGGCTTCGCCTTTGTCCATTTCAGCAAGCATCAGCTTATTGGCCTCACGTTGCTGCTCAACCTGGGCGAGGATAAGCGCCGGCGTGATCTCTTCCACGCGCCGCACTGCGTCTTCGAGCTCGGGCGCTGGCAAATTCGGAAGCTTGTCGATCGGCACGCCAGCCTGTTCGGCGATCGTGTCGATGATCGTGCCGGCGAGATCTCCGGTTACGCCGCCAAGATGCTTTTCTAGAACGCCCTTGATGAGGGGAGCGCCGACCTTGCCGGCGGCTGCAATCAGGATGCCAGCCAGAGCGCTCATGCTGCACCGCTTTCGACAATGGCGGCTTCGGCTCGGTAGGCTTCGGCCCGCTTCTTGTTGATGTGACTGCGCCAGAGAAGATAAACGGCCAGCGCGATCGCACCAACCACGATGCCGGCGAGCAGCCAGGTTGCAAGCTGGTCAAGGTTGTCGGCGTGCGTGGGCGTTGCGACACCGCCGCCAGCGCCGCCGGCGGAAGCATAGCCGCCGTTGCCTTGGATCTTCGCCGTCGATGCCGCCTTGATGCCCTCAGCCTTCAAAGCCTCTGCCGGTGACGGGGTAGGGGCGTCAACAGGCGCATCGGCAACAAGCGACCATGCCACGCCCTTGGCTTCGACCGCCGTAACACGAACCGTCCAGCCCTTGCCAAATGTGATCCATGTCTTGAAGCTCTGGTAGCTCGATAAACGGGCCTTGCAGAGGCGCTTGACGGTTTCCGCGTCTGTGCCACCCAGAACCTTAAGAAGCTGCTTGCGGGCCGTCGCAGGGCCGGAATTGACGCCATAGTCGAAGGTTGCAAGATCAACGCCACGTGCCAGCGTGTCGCCCTTCACCGGCTCCCAATAATCGGCACGATAGATCTTCTGCAGCGTTTCCGTCGAAATGTTGCGAAGATCCGTCTTTGTCGCACCCGGCTTCCAGCGGCGGAACGTGGCGAGCGTCACGCCCTTCATGGTGGCGCCACCCGGATCTTTTGGGTGCTCAGCCCACCCGCCTTCATAGGCGAGTGTCACGTTCAAACAGTTCGCAAAATTGCCGACAGCCACAGGCAGACCTCCGATGAGGTCTGCGAGATTAAGGGGCGTGCGAGGCCGTCAAATGCCGGTAGGGCATACTGTCTTAACTGAGCGGGGCACGCGGCACGTTGCCGGCTACGAGCGTGGCTTCGGCCAATGCGATCGTTCCGCCATCTGCTCCGGCGGCTTCGGCCGCCAGAAGGTCAACAGTGATGGCGGTGGCGTTTGCCGGAACCGTGAGGCTGGCAACCATCATGCGGAAGCCTTGGCCGCCTTTCTCGCCATTGAAGTTGATGGCGAAAGGCGCTCCCGCTCCATCCGAGCTTAGCCTTAGGCGGCCCGCCGTCAGGCCTGGCGCTATGATATCAATCACCACGCGCAACGTGACAGTCAGTCCGCGCAACGGCACAGCGTTGATAATCTGTCGCAGGCCGGTCGCTGCGCCGGCACCGTTCGCGATCCGAACGGAATAAGGCGCATCATTGAACCGATGCGAGGCATCGGCGCGGATAGCGCCGTCGCCGATCTTCGTCCACCCGGCCGGCACTCCGCCTGACAGGTCGGCGAACTTGCCGTTGCTAAGAAGGTTAGTCCCCTTGATGGCGCTGAATGCTGGCGCTGCGCCCAATTGTGGAAAGTTGGCTGTCCACATCGCTTGGATCTTTGGCAACCATTGCGGCGCCCCAGTCTCAGAGGGATGTAGCCCATCCGGATTGTACCATGCTGCCGGCTTGCCAGCATTGATGAAGTCGGTGTGCACGTCGGCCAACAACATGTCGCCATACTGACCGGCGACGAAATCAAGCGCCGCGACCACTGGCGCCATGTTGTTGTTGTCCCGCAGAGGGGGCTGACGGATGGCCATGTGCGGCACACCCGGCCATTGCAGGCGAACCTGATCCATGGGCCCCATGAATTGACCTGCATAGCTCGTTTGCGCCGCTGTCTTGGCTTGGATGTTGTAGCCGTGGTTCCAGATGATGACGTTCGGCCTCGGTATGCCGGCGATAATGGGCTGAAAATTGTCGCCCATGAACTGGCTCGGCTGACTGCCGGCAATTGCCGCATTGTAGATCCGGATCGCGCCAAGCTGTTTCGCGGGGTTGGACACCGTAATTTCCGGCGAATACTGCTTCTTCTTCTCGAAGTAGTTGTTGAACAGGCGATAGCCTACGAAATGCGACGGGTATTGTGTCGCCAGCCACTGCGCGAACAGGAACACCCATTCGTATTGCGCATCGCCGGTGCTGTCGCTGATTACCAGTATGTTGATATCGGTGGTTGCCGCCGGGCGCTCGCACTGCCGCCGCCAGAAGTCCACGAGCAAATCACGATCGTTGCCGGGGTTTCCCTCGACGATCATGCCGCCGCCGAACAGGATCTTGTTGCCAGCCGCACCGGTCAGGGAATTGATGTTGAGCACGTAGCGTTCTGCTCCGGCGCTCGCCGATGCTGCCGTCCAGCTTGTTGCAAGGGTTTCACGCGGCTGCGCATTGTTTACGCCAATGTCGATCAAGCCTTCGGTGGCGAGGGTATCGATCACCATGACAGCATCGAGTGGGCCTTCTTCGAACTCGCTCGAAACTGCGACCTGGCCGTGCGCGGCGTTGCGAAGGATGGCCTGAGCGCGGTTCTGCGCATTTCGCCCGACGATCTGGAAGCGGTTGTTGCTGTCACCAGCGAAACCCAAGAAGCCACCATTGCCGGTTTCCTCGTCGCGGAGCACTGCGGCGTTGATGTAGCAGGGCATCCGAACAGTTCGCGAAGCGGCTGACCGATAGCGTGTGACGCCGGACGTGGTGAGGATCCAGAACGTGCCGTTCAGCTCTACAAGCGTTCCCCTCGAAGCATCATCCACGGCGATCAGGTGCATGCCATGTCCGGATAGATCGAGGATGACGCCGACTGGCTGACCCGGCCCGGTAACTGGCACTGTGCCTGCTAAATCCTGGAACAGGTACTGCAGCTTGCGAATGTTGTAATAGGCCCCGAACAGCCCGGTTTTCTGGAAGAAGGCTAGCGGCAGGTCGAAGACTTGCCCGACATAGCCGCCGATCCTGGCGGCCGTCAGAATGTCGTTCAGGTTTGCAGCCACAGCGCCGACGCCCTGGACATCCTTTGCCGCTTCCAGCGCCTGCAACGCACTGAAGGCGGCGTTCTCGTCGGCCGCTTCCGCACGCTCGCGGTTTTGTTGCGTCTCGATCACATCGGTCTGAAAGCCTTCCACAGTGAAGTTTTCTTCCTGATCAATGTTGCCGTCCGCGTCGAACACGGCCACGTGGTTCCGCAAACCTGAGCGGATATAACCGCCCGGCTTTCCGGGTTCCGATTGCCAGGAATATTCAGCATCGCGGACCTGTTCTTGCTGAGTCGCTGCGATCCGCGACAACTCGGCTTCCAGCTGCTGGGAGGATACAGATCCACCTCGCAGCACAGAAACGTCGCGCTTGGGTGTCCGGTGGCCGCGCACTACGAACTTTGTCGTTGGGGGCACTGGAGCCGGGAACGTGACGGTGAAGGTGCTGTAAACCGTCGCAGCCGCCTTCGTGACGACAACGCCGCCAACGGGCAGGAACGACACGGCCCCCGCCGGTTTCGCCCAAACCTTGACGTCTTCTGGGTCGAAAATCCCGAACTCGGCGAAAGGTCCATAGACCGTGCCGCCATTACCGTTCAGCACGGCGGTTTCGCGCCGGCCGCGCGGGAGAGGGAAGGGAGTGTCAGCCATGCTACCGATCCGATTTAACGGTGGCAGAATGACGCGCGTATGCCTGTGTTAAGCGCGGTCTTGAGACCTATCTAGGCCGGATGAAGCTTACTCAAAGTCACTTCGCTCTCCAGATTGGAGCAAATGCAGCTGTGGCCTCGAACCTGCGCGGGTGCCAGTAGAAACATGACGCATCAGCAGGACCGCTCCAATCATCCCGAGGGAAATCAGCTCCAATCACGCTTCTAACAAAATCGAGCCCCATCTTCTGGTCAGAGAGAGCACGCCTGAAAGCAAAAGCACACGCATCAGCAAGTTGGAGTAGAGGACTATCTTCTTTACTGGCGAAGTGGACAGTGTCTCGAACTCTCGTCACTGCCTGCTCGGTCTCTTGGTAGATAATACCCCGTTTACGTTCTTCTGCAGTCGGTCTAACATTTTTGGTGGATATGGTAACTGGACTATTTCGAAGACCATTCAACGCTCCACGTAGAAACCGACGCATTTCAGGAACGTCCTCTGACACAATAGTCGCTACTTCATTAGGAGGACAGTGATCACGTATGTATTTGTCAGCTCGGCCAATACAGTATGCGAATGCCATTGTATGATGGAATTGCACAACGGTTGTTTTATTATCGGCAATACCGGCAGGAACTATACAGCTGCGCCTAACGGCACCAACAGCAACAGGCATCTTTAGGAGGCGTGGGATCGACATAACTTCTTTAAGAAATGAAATACGATCCGACAGCTGCCATACTGTGCGGTACTTGGAGTCAGCCCAAACCGATTTCGCATGAAAGTGATAGCCTTCACGGAACTCCTCTGGAACCTGCTCAAACGCTATCTTAAGTGCTTCTTCCGCAGCCACAAACTGTGCGTCTGCATCTACTATCACACAAGCGACGACTGATACCGGCTCAGGATAGGATGTTCCTGCTTCGTCAACGTACAAGTAACGCATAGGTCTTTGGCCCTCTGAGAGACCTCCGAAGATAGCTGATCTCTTCATCCCATAATCTTTCTAGAAGCTAGGTGGGCGCTTAGCAATCTGAGGCGCAGGACGAGAGATGACAAAGCCACCTATCTAGCCATCACCGCGCGGGCGTGAAGCGGCCGGGCTCGACAAAGAAAGCCTGCCCGTCTATCGCCGCTTTCTTGGCTAGCCGTTTGAACGCCTTGTCGGCTTCCGGATCGGTCAGCCATTGCAGATTGTCGAGCACGAGTCGGTTGTAAGCGCCGCGTGTGGCCCAATGCGAAGCTATGATAGGCGTATAGCGGCCGGCGAAGCGCCGCACATCGCGGCCGAGCTTCAATTCCTCGCCGCCGAGCAGCTTCTGCGCATTGCCCATGGTCAGCCCTGCCACGTCGCCGATGAATGCCACGCCGGGTCCGGCAAGCGCCTCGATCGGCGTTTGCCCGAACCGACTTTCGCTGGCCTTCACAAAGTCGCCGAACAGACCAAAACCGCCGCCCTGAAACATCGCCTTGATCCAGAAATCTGGTGCTGTGGCCGGGTTCATGTCGGCAGGTTCTTTGCCGTCGAGCAAAGCTTTGAGCTGCATGTAAACGGCTGCTCCCATAGTAAGCGGAACGGCCATGGCGGCAAAGTAGGCGGCTCCAGTACGCCAGCCTTTGCCGCCGCCACGCGCTAGGGACATTTTCCCAACTGCCTCCCACTGCAATGCGGTGAAGGAGAGGCCGAAGCTTTTATACTGCAGCATGTAATCCAGCAGCTCGCCGCCGATCGTGCCGCGTGGCGCGAATCCGGTCACCACGGAACGGGCGTTGGGCGTGCCGCCGGGAACGGATCGCTCTGACCACGATGTTACCAGCTCGGAAAGCTTTTCGGCCGCCTCTCGGTGCGCCAGCGCCTTGGCCTCGGCCTGGTACGCGGGCGACGACAACCCGCCGGCGCTCATGTCGAGATAGGTCACCGCGCCGCCGTTCTCTTCGATCTGGCGCGGTGTGACGAAGCCCATGGGGTCGATGCTGTTTCGCCAGATCTCCCAATCGGCCGGCGTGACGTTGAAGCCTTCCAACGTGGTGCGGAAGCGTGGATCCAGCTTGTCGAAGCTGTTGCCGGCCATGTCGGCGATGTGACCTTGCCAGGCGCGCGCTTCCACCAGCTTGCGGCCGGTCGTGAGCGGGGCTAGGCCGGACCATGCGACGGTGCGGTCAGCCAGCCAGCGCGACCATTCCGCGCCAACGGCCGGGCCGGCAAAGCGGAGCTCGTCGTGCATCACGTGCATGTATTCGTCCCAGATCACGCCGGCGCGCACGATCTCGTCGCGCTTGGCTGTCCGGAATGTGTCGACCACTTTCCCGATCGTTGATGTGACCGGCAGGCCGGCGAGGCGGCGCGCGCTTGCGGCAACAAATGGATCCGTCGAGGCCGCGAGGATGGCGGTGGATCCGAGCTGCGCGGAGGTCATGAGGTTCTTGATGTTGGCCGTGACGCCGGCGGCACCATCCACCACCTGCGGGCGACCCCGGATTGTCTGCCAAAGCGAGTCGATCCGGTAGGAAGCAAGCTTCGCCTGACTGCCGGAGAACAGCTTGCTTTCCGGAACGAGCGAGGCCAGCCCGGCTTCGCCCTTGCCGATTTCGTGTTCCGTTACCTGCTTGAGATATTCCACCATGGAAGCAGGGTTTGGCCCGAGCATTTCCATAGACGCTATATCGCGCGCCATGCCGTTGACATGGTTGAACACCGCCTGGATGAGGTCGCCACGGCCGAACTGCTGGTTGTACGCTTCCCAGCTGGAAGCATCGCGGAAAGCGAGGAACCGTTCGTCCTGCCGCTGGCTGGCGATGGCGCCAGCGCCGCGCTTTCCCATCGAGGGCGTCATGTGGGCGCGATTGTTGGACACGATTGACGCAAACACGTGATCGAGCGCGGTAATGATGCCGGCAGAGCCGACTGGCTGACCGGTGAGCGGGTTGGTCATGCGGTCCGGATCGAGCAGCGGCCGGATCGCAGCCTTCCAGCCCTCGCGGCCGATCTGCTTGACCTTCACGCGATCATGGCTGTGAGGCAGGCCGAAGTTCTCCAGCTTGCCGATCGCACCACCGGCGGCATTGAAACGCTGGCGGAGATCTTCGAACACGGCCGAGATCGAGCGCGCCAGTCCCTTGGCCGTGGCATCGCCTGATGCTTCACCATGCAGCTCGCGCACCACGTCGCTGATCATGGCGCGGTTCTGCCGCTGGCCGAAGACGCCCTTGCGCTGAAAGGCGAACATCACCTCATCGAGGTTCTTGTGCGCGCCCGCGATGATGGCTTCCGTCTTGCCGCGCACGGAGGACGTGCCGCGATAGCCGTAATGCGAAAGCAGCGCCATCGCGCCTTCATAGACGTTCGCGCGGCCCTGCCGGTCGCGATAGCCCTGGAGATAGGACTTGATGCCGAGCCGGCGCGCTTCGGTCAGATCCGCGCGCCGCTTCTTCTCGATCGCCTCGGCGCGCAAGGACGCTTCGAGATCCTTGCGCGCCTTCGCCTTGGCGACATCGTCGCCCATCGACAAGCGGTTTTGTGCGAAGCGCTCTTCGAACTCGTCAGCGAGGAAGGTGGCTTCCTCGCGCGAGATCGCCTTTTGCTCGACGGCGGAGATCAGGCAGTCTTTCAGGCCCATAAAGAAGCTCTCTGGACTCGTTACTAGGACTCGCGTCTTCTGGTCAGAAGAACAGGAGATTCGACATGAAGCGGATTAGACTAGGTGGACCATTAGGAACGGTAAGGCCCTTTGTTCCAACCCCGGAACTTGGAGCTAACCTTGAGACGGGCGAAAAGATCGCAGAAGCCCTTGAGCATATCGCGAGATCATTGTCTGCCATCGACCATAACCTTGAGGTGCTGGTGAAAAATCAAACGAAGAAATAGATATTTCGGAGGCGATCTCACACGCTGGCGGCTGTCCTCCGGCTTCGGACGCCGTAACACCGGCTGCGTTGATCTGTAGCTTTCGACTTTCTTCCATGCGCTTAATCCTTACAGCTGGCGATAAGATCTCCGAAGAAATCGGAGCGCTCTGCATCATCCAGCATGCTCGCATGCGTTATGTGCGCGACCTCACCATCGGCCGTCCGCGCGGCCGGGATGGCGTCCCATATGTCGAGCTGGTTGCGGGCCGTGTCATCGAACAGCCCGCCATCGGGCAGAGCGCTTTCACCGCCGCGCATAGGTTTCGCGCCCTCGGCTTCCAGCCGCTCGCGGGTGGAAACGGGTGCAACGCCATCGATCAGGGTTTGCTCGCCGGCTGGGGTGGATTCGCTGTTCGGCCGCCGTGCCTCAACCAAGGCGAGGTCGGCCAGGTCGCCGGCCTGCGGCGTGCCCGGCTCCGGCGTTGCGCCGCTGGCTCTTAGCCCTGCGCTTCCCGCTTGCGCTTCAACGCTGCGAGGATCTTGAAGTTGTTCGCCTGTTCCAGCGTCCGTTCCTTCATGTCGCCGTCCATCGTCTGCGCCCAGCGCTCCAGCATCGCCACGCGCTTGTCGTCTTGTTCCGGTTTCCTCCGGAAAGAAGGGGATTTCGAAGTCTGGGTCATCGGCCGGGGCTCTTTCGGCAAGATCGGGCGCGTCGATGAAGGCACGATAGTCTTCCTCGAATGCGCGCTCAAGGGCGTCGTATGCATCAACCTCGTCGTCAACAAGGCGGGCGGCACGGGACATGATGCGGTCGTGGACCGCGCCAAGCTCCATTTCTACACGGGCCGCGTCGATGTCCTCCAGCACGCGGCGATAGCGCAGCTGGTTTTCCTCGCGTGACTGGAAGGCTTCGACCTCGGCCATGCGCTCGCCATCCTCCTGGATGGAGTAGCGCGGAGTGCCGGCGACTTCCTCGTCGATCGCCCTCAACAGATCGTCGGGCGTTGATCGTGCTACCGCTTCCTCGGCTGAACCATAGAGGTCGTTGAAATAGCCCGCCTCGGCAGCACGCTCGCGCGCATAATCGAGCGATAAACCGCTTTCGCGTACAAGCCGGCCGCGACCGGGAATGAAGCGCTTGCGCAGGCCCATGGCGGACATCGCGCCCGCTTCATCCTTGATGCCGTCGCGGGCAAGAAAGCGGATCAGGCTTTCGGGCTGGCGCGGCCGCTTTCCAAGCGGCGCTTCGTTGCGCAGGATGCGGTCGATCTGCTCGAAGCGTTCCTGCATTTCGGCGGACATGGGCGCTTCACGCGGGTTTTCTGCGTCGCGCAATGCATCGGCCGCCAGGCGCTCGGCTCGCGCGGGCTCAATGTCATCTGGCGCAGGGCCGAAGGCAACGCGGTCGAGCTCGTCTTGCTCGATGGCGAGCTGCGCCACCCGACTTGTTTCCGGGTCCAGCGGACGCCCGAGAGCGGCGGCGATGGTGTCGAGGTCGCTTGGTTGCGCCTGACCACTCGCAAAGCGCTGTAGGGCCTCTTCCGGGGCCGCCTTGCCAAGTGCGCGGAACACTTCCGCTCCGCCTTGCATGAGCCCGCCGAAACCAGCCCCGAAAAGCCCGGCAATGCCGACTTGCTTCAACGCCGGCGTCAGCCCGTGCTCAACGCCAGCCTCCTTGCGCCAGGACTGGCTTGCTGCCTGCACCGCACCTTCGACACCGGCGTTGATCGCGGCTTCGGTGAGCATTGTGCCGAACACGCGCGCGGCAACGGTTCGGCCGGCATTCCAGCCGCCGCCGGCGATCAGGGTTGCAACTTGGAGCGGATCGCGCACCATTCCCGTGACGCCGCCGCCGAGCGACGTTGCAAGCCTCTGGCCGAAGCCCAGATCGTCCGTGCGCAGCTGCTCGGCGTTCCGCTCGGCACTTCGGGTGACGTCGAGTGCATCTTGTCGTATCGGCCGATCAGCGCCGATCCTGTCAGCCAGCTCCGGCCGTTCGCGCTGGAGATCTGCGACGCGCTTCTCCCAATCTGCAACGGCTTCGCCGCGATAATCGCGCGTCTTCGGCCCCCAACCGCCGCCGATCTCACCTAGCCCGCCGGGCAACAGGGATTGCGCGGCAGGAGCTAGGAAAGGGTTGGTGAGCTGCACGCCGGTCGCGTCGAAGATCTGCTTGTTGCGGCGCTCGTAAGCTTCCGTGGTCGCCAGCTCTTCCGCATTGGAGTTGTCGCGATAAAGCTGGAGATCTCGCGTGGCGCGATACAGATCGCCTACTTGCGTGCTGACCCGCTCTTCTTGTTCCTGCTCGCTGCGCAAGTTCGGAGCAAAGGTCGGGTTTTCAGGCAGCTTCGAGCCATAAAGGAACATCAGCGGAAAGCTCCCGGCACACGCGGCTCCAGCCGATCGCGCAACGCCATGAGGTCGAGCACGAAAACGCCGCCGTTTTCGTCCTGGATGAACTGCGGATCCTCGCTGCCCGGCTCGCCAACGGCGAAGGCAAAGCCGCCATTTACGGCCACCGGCTTCGCATCGGCGAGCGTGCGCAGCGGCGTCTTTTCATAGCGGCCGTTGAAGCCCATCCCGAAACCGACGCGCGGCCTGGCACTGACCGATGCCAGATCCTCATCGGTGAGCGCCCAGAACAGATCCTCGAAACGATCGGCACGGATTGCGGGCGGAATGGCGACCGTTGTTCCCTCGTAGGGAACGAAGCCGCCATACTGAACGCCGCGATCGAACACAGCGCCGGCCGCCTCGTTGATGGCCTGTTCGTGGATCGCAAGCGCCTCGTCGCTGTCGCGCTCAACGCCTTCTTCCGAGATCCGCTTGCGCGCGATCGACGCGGCAGCACGGTCGATCCGCTGCGCGTCACGCGGAACAAGGCTGAGCGCCGAACCGGTCACGCGCTTGAAGTTGGTGGTTTGCTCTGTCGGCTTGAGGCGCGTCAGCTCTTTGCCGTTCGCATCCTTGCCATAGCCGAGAACGACATCCTGGGCCGCCCGTGCGCTGCCGCCGGCGGCAATGATCGCACCGCTTTCCGCCACCATCGGCGCATCATCGCCGAACTCGGCAAGAACCTCGCCGGCACGATCGCCAGCGCCGGCGATGATCGAAGCGGCCGCCGAAATACCCTGTGCCGGATCTTTCCGCATGGCGTCGGCGATCGCCTTGGCTTCGCCGGCCTTGAGGAAGCGGGGGCGCGTTCCGAGCTGCTCGGCCGCATCATTGGCTGTTTTCACGCGTGAGCGCATGATTGACGCCATGTCCTCGGCCGTTCCAGCGTCGGTGAGCATCGGCGTCTCGGGAATAAGCTCCTGTGTTTCGGCGTAGGAAACGGCGTCGGTCGCAATCGCCTTCTTCTTGTCGGCAAGCACCGCTTCCGCAAAAGCGAGCCGGCGCAACTGGCTTTCCGTTGCATCCTTCCCGTATTGCTTGCGAAGGCCGGTTACATAGGCATCACCTTCCGTGACCGAGAAATCGCGGATCGCGCGGGCGGTCGAGATCTTCGCGTTCGTTTCCTCGAGCGCGGCTTTGCCCTGCGCCGTCTTGTCGGCATCGAGTGCATAGCGCGCCATGTCATCCGGATTGACGTTCAGACCGTTTGCCACGCGCACGGCAAAGCCGTCGCCTCGCTCGCGAAAGTCGCGCTCGGCACCGGCAGCCTCGCGGCGCTTGTTCGTCTCCAGCCTGGTCAAGGCTTCGTCCAGCGTGGCAAAGCCGTCGCCATCGAGCCCGTCCACGCCGCCAGCCGCAAAGTCCGCCTTCATCTTCTCGCGCATTGCCTTGACGCCATTGGCATCCAGCGCGTCGGCCTGTTTGCCGTAGAAGGTCAGGGCAGCTTCGCGCTTCGCCGACGCCTTTGCTGTGGCCGCCGCGTCGGGCGTGATGATGCCGCGCGCCACCGCATCATCGTAATGCGCATCAAGGGCGCTTTGCGCGGAGGCGATGCCATCGGCAGCGACATCGTCGGCCGGGTCGAAATCGGCAACACGACGCTGCAGATCCGTTTGCATCTTGCCGGTGTTATCGATGAACTCGGCGCGCTCGCTGGCCTCCATGTTGCGGCGTTGGTTTTCGCGCGCTTGTCCAAGATAGCTTTCTGCGATCCGGTCATAGCCGGTCTCGAAGTCTGCCTGGATCTCCGGAAAGACGTGTTCGCGGCTGATGTCGCCGCGAAGGTCGCCGAGCGCCTTGGTCAAGCCGGCTGGATCGTCGCGGTATCGATCGAACAATTGCGATGTGGTTGAACGGATTTCGTTTTCCAGCGTCTGGGTATAGGTGCGCGCGCCCGCCTCGTTATAGGCGCGGGCGTAGATCGTATCTTCGCCGCTGGGCCGCCAGGTGCCGCCGCTTAAGGTCGGTGGACCGGGCTGATTGGGAATGGAATAGCCGCCTTCCATCTTGCCGGTCCAGCGCCGCGCGAAGTCACCGGCCGTCATCCCCGGCTGGCCGCCATTCAGCCGCACGGCTTCGGCGCCGACGAGAGAACTGGCTTTGGCGTTCGGATTGCGCAGCAACTTGGCAGCGCCGCCGGCTCCCTGCTGGTGGGCAAGATACAACTCCCCATCCGTGGGCTCGCGGCCGAGCTGTCGGCGGAGATAGTTGGCGTTGTCCTTCCAGAGCCGGGCAGCTGCATCGGCGGAAGCATCCGGATCGAACTTCTGGCTCTTGGAAAGCCCGTACTGCTTGGCAGTGTCATCGATAAACTGGAAAAGACCTTCGGCGCTGGAGCGCGGGTTCCTCGCATTTGGATTGCCGCCGCTTTCGATGTGCGCGGTTCTTCGCAGGCCCGCTGCACTCACGCCGTGCTTCTTGGCGGCGCGCTCGATCGCTGCATCAACGACGCCGCTGAACCGGGAACCGCGCGTCTTGCCGGTGTACCCGCCCTTCGCCGGCTTGGCTGTTACCGGGTCGGGATCTGTCGCGCCTTGAAACTCGGCACTCGGCTTGCCTTGGAGCGCGTCGCGCTCGCCGGCGCGCTGGCCTGCCGTGACGGCCTGACGATCGGCAACAACGCCGGCCTCGTCCGCCATGCGGAAAAGGGCCGACGAAACGCGCTCGTAGAATTCGCCGCCTGGGCGCGAGACGGCAAGAAGCCCCTCGCCAAGAACGGGCTCGGCGCGGAAGGGGCGATAGGAAACGGGGTCTCGACGTGTGTTAGGCATTAGTCGACCCGCGTCCTTTGATCGATGCAAGTTGTGATGCGCCTGCGCCGAGACCGCTGATCCACCCCATGACACGAGACTTCTTCGCTGCGGATCGATAGCCTGCCGCCCGTTCAGCCAATCGCGAAGTGCGCGTCATTTCCGTTCCGGTGGCGGTAGTCAGTGAAAGGTCGGCTTCGCGGTAGGCATCTTTCCGAGCATTGGCTGCGGTCCCGAAGGAGAGGTCGACGCCGGACGCCGCATAGGCGGTGTCCTGTGCGCCGATGGCGTCGGCCATGGCGCGCTTGATCGATGTCCGTCGCTCAATCCCCTGCAACGTTTCCAATGGTTGTTCGCGGTCGGCGTCGGCGGCTTCGAGCTCCAGCTTTTGCGCTTCCGCGTTCCCGGCACCAACGGCGGACACGACACCAAGGACGGTGGCCGTGCCTTGCAGGATCGAAGCCAGCGACAATCCGGTTGCAGCTGTGCCACCAGCTACCGTCCCGGCGGCCGCTGCTGTACCCGCCGCCGCCCCGCCGCCGAACAGGCTACCGGCCGCACCAAGAAGGACCTGCACCATTAGAGTTTTGTTCCCACTGAAAACTGGCTGACCCTGAAACGGCCCGGCTTGTTCTGCGTAATGACGAGCGTGGTGCCGTCGACATAGCCTAGCAGGCCGGTGACGGTGATCGTCTTCGACTTTCCGGGCATCGGTCGGTCGGCCGGATCATCAACCGTAAGCAAGGGCTGCTCTTCCGGCGGCTGACCGTTCGCACCGATCGCGATCGAGGTTGTGTCAACGAGCGAGACATTCGCCGTGTGGATGCGGCCCGGACGTTCGATGACTTCATCGCCGGGTGTGACCGCCCGATAGGGCATGCTCTCGAAATAAGGTCGCTGCCACCGGCCGACGATCGCGGAGGCATAAGCGTCCCGCAGGTCAATCGTGCCGTTCTGGCAGGTGAAGGGTCCAATCTCGAAGCCATCGGCTACGGCATACAGCACCGCGCCGTTCTCATAGGGCAGGCCGCTGATGACACCGGCGAGGTTCGGCGTGGCGACCATCGCGTCATGCAGGTAGATCGACGGGTCGTAAAGCTCGATGCCGATGACGCCGTTGCGCTGCACGGCCACCCAGAGGCGGTTTCGGCCATCGATCCCGATTTCCCGCACCACTCCGCCGGATGCCGCGATCCATTCGCAGAAGCCGAGAATGTCTTGGTTCTTGATCATCTGCGCCGCGACAAGTCGGCCATCAGCCCGAAGCAGCCAGCCTTTCGATGCGTCGAAGTCGGTCAGCGGCTTTTGCCGTGCGGTGCGGATGATGCCCTGTGTGAGGTGCGAAGCGAGCAGGCTCACCGTGTCGGCGTTGTAGGAGGTCGAGACATCGTCATAAACCAGCGAAAGCAGCTGATTTCCGCCGGCATAGGCTTCGCTCGTGCCGCGTTGGTTAATTGCGACGTAATAGATCACGCCTTCAAGGTCGAACGCTTGGCAGTGCGGCTGACCACCCACTTCGGAAGCCAGCACAAAATTTAGTGGAGTGTTGCGCTCGATCGTGCGGTTCGTCACGAAGTAAACCCCGCGATCGGTGAACAGCAGAATGTAGCGCGATTCCTTGACCTGGTTGATGCGCTCTGACGTCTGCGAGCGGATGCGGTCGAGGCGTGCCGCACTGTCCGATTTGCCGGCGGTATCGAGGTCGAAATATTCGGCCACGGCGCTTAAAGCTAGCGCGCCACCCTCGGCCGCGATGTCGGCATAGGCCATGCGATCCTGAACGAGCACGGCCAGGCCGGGCCAATGCCGCGCGTCGGAAAACAGGTATTCCAGCTCGGTGCGGCCGATGCTGGTATGCACTGGCAAGGCCGAGACTTCCGACGTGTTTGTGACCACGGCCGCGAGGTCGTATTCCTCGCCGAGCAGATCCCCGCCAAAGGTGATGATCAAGCGGCGGGAGTCTCCGAGCTCTGTCGACTGGAAGCCGGTGACGGTGGGTCCGATGTTCGGGAGCGCCTGGATGGCGGCAGCGACATCCGCAGCGAACTTGTTCCAGTCGGCATTGTCGGCTGCAACGGATACAAGGTTTCCCGCGCTATCGGTCAACCGAACGGATGGCGTGGTTTCGCCGTTGACGGTGACCGACAAAGCGACGGTGTTGTCGCGATCGGCCCAGCGGATGAAGATCTCCCACATATCCGCGCTTCTGGGATAGTTACCGCCTAGATCCACCTTGGGCGGAGGCGCAAAGGTCCAGTCCGAAACCAACCAGCTGTTGCTGGCCGGGTCGAGAAACAGGCGAAGCGGGCGCATGTAAGCGTGGAAGATGCCGATGGTCCGGCCTTCCGCATAGAATTCGAGGTTGGGAATGAGGTCGGGCGTCAGCCGAGCGATAGGAACGACATAGGCGAGGCCGCTCTCGGTGTAGATCGCCACCTGACCCTCCATGACGAAACAGGCGAGGGTAGTGCCGTTGTCGAGGTTGAGCGACACGAAGCGGGGCGCGACTGTCGCGGCGATCTGACCTTTTCGCCAGCTGCCACCCATCTGCCGAAAACCGCTTTGCGGCACGGGTTCGATGTTCTTGTAGGCAAGCCCGCCGGAATAATACTGCTTGATGTCGACGCGGTTTTTCGCGTCCGACGAAATCTCGCCGGCATTGCCCGATCGGAAGGGTGTGGTGGGTTTTGCAACCATTACCAGCGGCTCGCGGACAGAGGGTCGAAACGGTCGATCGGGGAGGCCACGGGATGCGCCGCCTTGTTCTGGGCGAGCAGCCGGCCGAACATGCCGCCGGTGCCGCCCTCGGACGGCGTGCCGAAGGCTTCGCGCAGCATGGCGGTGCGGCTGTCGGCGTCGGCGGTCAGCGGGATCGCGAGGTAAGCGGCAAGCACGATCGCGAATGCATCGGCAAAGGCTGGATCCCAGATGGCAGGATCGGTCTCAACCTTGCACACGGCCCACACGGCCGGTTCGTCCGCAAACAGCGTGTTGCCCTCGATGCGGCTTTCACGGATCGGGCTTTCATCGCGCGGATCGGAAAGCAGCTTCATCGGCTCGCCGATGCGGTTGGGCAGGGTAAAGCCATAGCTGTAACCGGTGACCGGCTGTTCCGCGAGGCGAGCTAAGGGAAAGGTTTGGCGCGCGAAGGTCCAGTCATGCAGGGCAAAGCAGCGCGCCACCGCGCGCGGCCAGAAGATGTTTACGTTTCGGCCGAGCTGGGTCTGATCGTCGGTCGAAAAGGACGGTGGCAAGCCAAGCTCTGCCAGCGCCCAATTCACGATGACCGGTTTGTCGATCAGACCTTCGCTCATGCCGCCAGCCCGCCTTACGAGCCGGACGCCGGGGCGTCGACTGCGACCGTCACGTCGCCGGCACCCACCGGGACGAGAACGACGCGAAGGTGCAGGCGATCGCCCGTTCCATCGGCGTTTGTCATCGCGTCGATGACATCGTTCGGTTTGAGCTTTTCGCGCGCGCCGTTGAAGTAGCCGGCGGCCAGCACCGTGGCCGGCGCATCAGGCGTCGCATAGGTGTGGAAATTGATGTTCTTGCCAGCCGTGCCGTAAGGCGAAGAGCCGTAGAGGTTGAGAGAAGTCTTTCCGAAAGCCATGGTCGCAGATCCTTGTTGCGTGAAGATGCGAGGGCGGACTAGGCCGCCCTCAAAGCTGGCTTAAGCTGCCTGCTGGGTCAGGATTGCCGGGCGGACCGGACGAGCGATCTTCTTGAAGTGCAGGCGCTTCACACCGGCGGCCTGGATGCCGATCGCGCCGCCCGACATCATCGACTTGATCAGGTAGGGAGAACCCTGCATGTCATGATGCTGGGTGATCGATGGCGCTTCCTTGTTGATCGGCATGGTCGCGCCCATAGCTTCTTTCGCCCACATGTAGGCAAAGAGGCTGTTTCCATCGGGGCCGGCGAAATACTCGTCGGGACCTTCGATGTAATGGACGCCACCAACTGTGCGGGTCAGAGCGCGCTGCACATTCGACCAAGGCAGATTATCGTTGCCGATCCACTCGGCGCTCGCAAACTCCTTGTAGAACTTAAGCTGGCTCATCCACAAAGCTGGGAGCATGCAGAACATTTCGAAGTTCTCTGCACCGGTGGCCGCGACTTCCGCACGGGCCTGTTCGGTGTCGAGAATGTCGATGATGCCGGTGCCGTCGCCGATCGTCTTGACGCCAAAGTTGCCAGCCGCGAAGACGGTGAGCGCATCAATCTTGAGTTTGTCGCGCTTGCGGCGGATGGCCTTAACGATAATCATCGCCAAAGCTTGCTGTTCGTTCGGGCCTGCCTTGTAGGCATCCTGAATGCGCCACCAGTCGGACGCCTCAAAATCCTCAGCCGTCAACGTGACGGTTGAGAGGCCGGGGCCACCAACAGGCACACGCTCGATCGCGCCAGAAAGCTTGTAAACTTCGGTGCGGCCGATGATCGGGAACTTGATGGTATTGGCGACGATGTCACCTTCGACCATCGTACCGTCGAGCAAGCCACCATGCGCCTGAAAGAGAACAACGACTTTGTCGCTGACCTTCTCGATGTACCAGGCGGCGATATTCTGAGACATGGGAAACCCCTTTGGATGCGGTTGCGGTGAAGCATCCGTGGGGCCGATAGAGCCGGCAGGTGGCGAGGTCCGGTGAAGGATAGCCCGCTCTGCCGGGTCGCTCCCTTGGCTGCGTAGGCTGCAGTTTGCCTACGCAGCGAGCGCGTTAAGTGCTGGAACTAGTTGCCGATCAGCTTCTTGTACTTTTCATCAAGCGCGTCATAGGCCGCCCGGTCGAACTTCGGATGGTTTGGCTGCATTTCCGGCTTTGCCATTTCAGCTCGCAAAGCCTCGCGGCTTTCGCCACCTCCGCCGCTGCCAAGCCCGCCACCGAGCGGCTGTGGCTTTTCCGCGCCGGTCATCTGCGAGCGGAAGAATTCGAGGAACTTGTTGCCGTTCGCCGAATCCATGAGCATCAGCATGACGTGCTCGCCGGTGGCTTGATCGATCTGCGATTTGCCATCTTCGCCGGGCTTCATCAGCAGTTTCACGAAATCTTCGTTCGCCTGCATGCGGGCATCAATGGCGCGATCCTGCTCGGCTTTCGGCAGGTTCTGCGCCTCGGTTGGGATAAGCGCCTGGCGCTCGGCCGTGACGTCAAGGAAGGGCTCGAAAATGCCCGCCTTTGCCGCTTCGGAATAGAGCGTCGTAACGATCTTCTGCATGGCGCCAACCGGCACCTTTTCTTCAAGCGCGACATCAGCCACCGCCTTGAACAGCAGATCGCTGGAAAGCGCTTCCAGCTGCGGCCGCACAGCCTCGTCGACCTTGTCGAGATCGAAGGTCTGGTAAGCGTCGGCGGTCTCGGGAACGCCACGTTCCGAATCGCGCGTGCGGTAGCCGTTCAAGGCCGTCGCCATCTTGTCCATCGTGTCGCGATCGTTCTCGCCGAACATCGTGTCGGGCAAGCCTTGTGGTCGGTAGGGACCAGCCGGCGGATCAGACGCGGGAGGAGATCCGTCTGCCGCCGGCCGGCCGCCTTCTCCGCCGGGAGCGCCAGCCGGCGGCGGAGTTCCACCGCCCCCGCCGCCGCCTTCATTCTCGGCATTGCGCAAGGGCAGGTATCGTTCAAGCAGGTGTTTCATGTCGCTGGCTCCTTTGGTTAAGCAGAGCATCGCCCTCGGCGATGGCGCGCAAAAGCACATGCCCGACAGCGGCGCGGGCTTCGTGCTTGGCGGCTGCAAGCGCCGCCTGTTCGAAGCTGGAGCCGGTGGACGGGTAGGGCGCGCGGAAGGTCAGGTCGGCAAGCCACTCGATGATGCGGCGGCCGTCGACAGTGTTCTTGAGGCCAGCGAGCAGCATCTTGATATCGTCGCCTGGATCAAAGCGGTCAGGCATTTGGGATGGTTTGAACGCATGTTCCAAACCATCCCATGTCGATGGGGCGGCAAGCATGGCCTCGATGCTTTGCAGCTGGCGGCCGAAATCGGTTGGACCGTTCATCAAGCCGCCTCGGCTTCAGGTGCCATAAGCGCACCAGCGATCTGGGGCGCGGCCTTCACCGCGCCTTCAGCCGCAAGCGCCGCCATCTGGCGCTCGTTGTTCTGCTGAACGGCCGCCTGTTCTTCTTCCGGCGTAGTGACGATGTCGGCCGGCACAAGCATGGCGGAGCGCGTGCGATCAAGATAGCGATCCATCGAGATCTTCTCATTGACCCGATCAGGGCCAACCGTGTTTGCAACCAGCTGATAATAGTTCACGCTGGCTTGCAGCTCGTCGGCCTTCAACGCTGCCGCCATGGGCGAATTGATCGACATGGTGACGAGCAGTTCGTTGAACGTCATGAGAGTTGGCAGGATGCGCCATTCCGCCAGGATCTCCATGGCACGTGGAACGACAACTGCGATGGTTTCCCGGTTCAAACGGCCATAAGCACCGATATGCACGCTGGCATTCTGGCGCATGGTGGCGGCGATCTCCGATGCCGAGCGCGGCGTGCCTCCATCGTCGAAGATACGGGTGTCCAGAAGCGCTTCGCGGATCTGCTGTTGCTGGTTGGAAATCACCATTCGGGCGATATCCAAACGTCCGGACGCTGGATCGAGCCGCTGAATGTCCGGCCCGAGCACGCCGCCGGTGGACTGCATCGGCCAGAACTCGCCCGGACCAACGCGGACAGTGTCGGGATTGAACGTGCCGCCGGCACGATAGCCCCAGATGCCGAGCAGCTGGATTGCGGCCGCTTTCAGAGCTAGTTCCTGCGCTTTGTTCGCCGTCTTGATCGTCGGCAATGCAAACAGCACAGGGCCGCGTCCATACGCTTCGCCAGGCCAGCGGTAGAAGCGAGCCACGGCGATCGGCTGGGTGCGGTACGTCTCTTCGACGATGAAGTCGCCATCTTTTTCAAAATAGGCGACGAACTTCCAACGGCCGTCAGGCAGGCGGAAGAAGTCCTGATACACGGTGACTTCCTCGTAAGGCTTGGACTTGGCAGCGTCCGTGAACTCCTTGGAGAAGCGGCCTTTTGGCCATGCCTCGATGATGGCTTCGCGGCCTAGGTTAGTTCGCTTCCACGACACGAAATAAATTCTGCTGTAGGCGTCCTGCAGAACGGCAAGCTCATCCTGCGGCACACAGATGAAGCGAATAGGATCCTCTATCGACGGACCCTTGAGCGGCAGAAGCGCGCCGGTTCCGATGGTCAGATCCGTGCACATTTCATGCGCGGCCGTGTCGAAATCCCCGGTTTTGAAATACGGATAGACCTGCGAGGCCATCAAGCCGAGCTGCTTGTCCCAAGCCTTCTTCTGGTCTGGCGGCAAGCGTTGCGCGATCAGCGGGCCACACTCGATCTGGAAGGGTGTGGCGGCTGGGAAAATCTGGCGCTGGATCTCGCCGGCGCAGTGCATGGCGGAATTCGGACCCGTCATGTCGAAGATCATCTGTGCCGGGCTCTTGGTTTTGCCGCGTCCACCTGGTCGCCTGTTCGGCAAAACGTAGTTGTAGGCGTCCGCGTAGATGCCATCCCAGCCGGAACGCTCTTCCCACGCTTTCGCCGATCGCTGCCGCTGTTTGGCAACGCCCGTGACTTCATCCGCCATCAGGAAAGATCCGTCTTCTGGCCCGGGTCGGACACGAACAGGCGACGGCCGCGAGGTGTCTTGCGGGTCGCACCGGCGTCTTCGTTGCTGGATTGAAGCGCGGCAAGCTGCCGATCATTCGCGACCTGCTGGACGCGGCGGCTTTTCTCCGCCGCTGCCTTCGCCGCACCGCTGCCGCCACCCATGATCGATGCCATCTGGCCTCCGGAACACCCAAACGCCCCGACGCCGTAACTTGGCGGGCCGGAAGCCGACGAGCCGCGCCATGCGAATGCCGGCTTTGTTTGCCGGGTCGACATGAGCGACGATGATGCGAGTTTCCGCCATGGCCCAAAGCGTCAAGTGCGCGAACCGGACAAGCCGGTGCATGTGCTGGCGAGCATCGGGCGCGATCGACAGCGCCATCTCAACGCGTCGCCAGCCATGCCGGCCGAACATTGCGAGGGCTATGGCCTGATCGTCGACCAGGATCGCGGCTGTTTCGCAGTTTCGAACCTGACCCAACACAAGCCGCCTCTCACGTGCACGTGCGCCCGCGAGGGACAGCGCCGTTGATTGCGGCGCTGGCGTCACGATCCGCCAGGCCATCAGGTTTTGAACACGTCGAAGTCAGCGCGGGCGGTGACGGAGCGCATCGGCACCACGTTGGCAGGCCGGCCCATCTGGGCGGCATCGCGCTTCACGGCCGCGCGGCCCCGATAGCCGTAAAGCAGATACTGCCAAGCGTCCTGAATGTGGGAATACTGGTTTTTCTCGATTTCGGCCGAGTCTGTCTTGCCCGTGCTGGCGTGCTTGGTGAGGTGATACTGCGACACGAAACCCCGGATCGTGTGTTTCATGCGCGGATCCCAGAGCGAACGCGGCGTTACCGCGTCGATGTCGCTGCCGAAATACCAGTCCACCGCCTCGATACGGCTTTTCAGGTCGTTGCTTTCGGTCGGAATGATGGGGATTTGCAGAGCGAGCGAGACAGTTTCCATGAAAGCCAGTTCGCCGCGGATCTTGTCTGCGCCGTACCAAGCCGATGGATCGCCCCACGCGCCGCCGCACCGCATGCCCGCGAAGTCGGCAAGCAGAACTTCCATGATCTGTTCCGAAAAGCGCGAAGGGCCGGTCACCGTGTCTGGCGTGGTGACGATCTCGCGCAAGCCACGGAACTGACCGTTCGGCATGAATTGACCGATGCCGCATGCAGGCGTGCCGCCGGCGTCTAGGCCGAGATAGAACGGCAGCTCGCGCACGGGCTCGATGAAGCTGTCGGAGCGGTGCTTGTGCAGCGAGAAGCGGTCATAAACGACCGTGCCCTGTTTCTTCGCGGCATACTCGCCATGCACGTTGCGACGGGCTTCCGAGTTGGTCGGGCCACCGAAAGCCTTTTCCTCGGCCTCGTAGTCGGCGCGCGTCTTGCCTCGCCGGTTCTCCGCTTGGGGTGAAAGCCCGCTAGGCTGCTGGAAGAACGAATATCCGGTCCAGTTTTCCGGCTCTTCGATGTGGCGCTTATACGTCCAATTCGACTCGTCGGGCGGATTGTAATCGCCCATGATCAGGCGCGGCAGCTTGATCACGCTTGTGCCCGCCTCTTCGTCCGTTTCCCAGCCGAGCCGATCGCCTTCCCATTCCATGATTTCCGAGCGTGGCGGAAAGCGCCCAGTTCGGCCGTAGAAGCGGCCCGGCACGTCTTCGTGCAGGAGGTCGCATTCGTTCATCCAGCCCATGGAAATCTCGTAGCCCTTGAAGAAGCTATCGAGGTTTTGTTCGCCGATCGCGCCGAACTCCATCTCCAAGATGATCGGCGTGAGCCTTGGGCCGTCCGGCCACTTTCGGATCGTCTTCCATTCGAGGATGTGTTTCACCGGCCGATCCTGGCCGCCGGAATAGTTCTGCGCCACCGGCTGGCGCGTGTAGGGGCCATTCTTCGGGAAGAAGCCGTGCCAGGACGACAAAGCGGTTTTCGCCATTTCGCGGTAGGTGTCGCGGATCGCCGCGCAGCGAACATGCACCGCGCCATCCCGGCAGACCGGGAAGAGGCTGGCCGCATGGTAGGCGATCTTGAAAACGGTCGCGACCGTTTTGCCCGAGCCCCATGGACCCATGATCAGGTTGATCGGCGCGGTCGATTGGATGTATCGAGCGCCGACAGGTCCCGGTGGCGAGAAGTTGAAAATATCGAACTTCCCGCTTTCAAGCTCAGTTTTTCCCATGACCCTCGGCACCCTGTGTTCGCCACCCGGGCGCCCGCGCCCCGATTCATCGTCGAGAATTTATTTCAGCCCCGGCGAGGTTCAGGGCGAGCCCCTTCAAACAGGCGGTGTGTGTGAGGCACCACCCCCGTGGGTGGGTGGGGGGTCGCGGCGTTTCTGAAATTCCGGGTCGGCCCTTCGGCTGGGGCATCGACCGGGGGGCGGGGTCGACGGATAGGCCAGGCGCTTTGCCGCCTCGCGCACGTGCACGTGAGGAACGAGGTTGCCCTACTGATTTTCAATCAGAGGATCGCAGCATCTAACGCATTGATCCTGCTGGATTATTCCTCTTCATACGGAACGTCGCTCGGTTGCCGCATGAAGTCACCGTTGATTTCATTGGGTTTTTCGCCCGCGCTCATGGTGCCGTCGCTGCGCTCCATCATGACGTTCATTTCGCCGATCACCATCACCGGCAAGCGCCGATCAGTTGGCGCATCCACGTGCACCTTCTTCGCCAGGTCGAACGGCAGCAGCGCGGCCGCCGCCGACGCTTGCAGCTTAGCGACCTCAAGGGGCTTTGCGCCAAGCGCCGCAGCCAGTGCCAGCGTGTCGGCCGTCTGGATCTGCGACAGCGTCACGGCCGGGTGCCGGTGGCCGATCTTGCCGAGATAATCGAACATGGCGGCGTTGCGCCGGTTGGGTGAAGCTGTTGGCCTTCCCCGCGCCCTTCTTTCGGAAGCAACTTGTTCCGCTGCCAGCGAAAACAGGTCACGACCACCGGTATCAAGCTGGCCGTCATCATCGGGGCTGGGAACGGAAGCGCCACCGGCTTGCAGCTCGCGCGCCAGGGCGTCGACGCTGCCAAGCGCCGCGTCCAGATCCAGTGTGTGTGCCTCTTCCTGCCCCTGTTTCGGCTTCTTCGCCATGGATCGTCCTCAAAACCGAATTGTTTATTCCGCCCGCCGCCGGTCACCAGCTGGGGAGGTCTGGTAACCGGCGAGTAACCGGCTTTTCGATAGGAAATTCATATCGCTACACCCGTCAGGTTACCGGTTACATGGTTACTTCCTAACGCGTATGCGCGCGCGCGTGTGATGCGAAGCTGCATTGCCGGGGTAACCGGTAACCGAAAAGTGTATCACGTTGTTTTCCTTGGTTTATTCTGGTTACCCAGCTGGTAACCGTCAGGTGACCGGGTAACTCGCCCCGAACCCGCTTCGAACTCGATCAACCTCGCCGGTTTTCGCTGCCGTTAAGTGCTGGCCGAGCGAAGCCGCAAGGAACTTCTTTTCAGCCTCAAAGGGCATGGGCTGGGGCAGGGTAAATGAGGCGGCAAAGAAGCGTGGAATTGCAGGAAAGTGGGCGAGGGATCGAGCGCGAAGCGGGATGATTTCGGCGCGGATCGGGCGCGGGGAAACAGCGCGAATCAATCATCATCGGGGCTGGGAGAGATGAAAGCAGCGCGGCCCTGCCGGGCCGCAACTCATTGTGGCGTGACACGCTGCCGAGGCACGCGCAGCAGGTCTAGGCTGTGGAGATCTCGACGCTGGCTGCGCTCACAGTCCAGCAGGCCGAGGCTGAGCAGCAAGGCGCGCCTGGTGGGCGCGCTGGCGCATGCGGCATCAGGATTGACAGAACGAGGAGTGCGAACAAATAGAGAACGCATGGACAAGCCGTGGCGAACCGAGAAGGACCTTGCAGCGCTGTTGCTGGCGCGATCGCGCCGCCGTCGCACGTCGATCATCACGCCTGACACGGCCGTGCTGATCGCGAACGCGCTCATGCACATGGGAGACAAGCCAACGCGTGATGAGATCGCTCTAATGCTCTGTTCATCACACTGTTCGACGCCTTGCTATGCCTGCATGGCACGGGCGAACATTGTAGCGGCCGCATATGGCGTCAGGCGGGATTGATGGGGCCGCTAAGTTGGTCCGCGGATAGCAGTCGTCTAAACTGCACATCCTATAGTAAGGGCATGTTCTACCACTTTGTTCGCCTGGAGCTCAGGCAAGTGGAACCGTTTCGAAATCCGGGCAGTAAGGTCATCTTTGTTTCCAGACCATCTGTCACAGAAGTCAGTGAACGTAGCTCCCACCAAATTACCGGCGTCGTCATAGCGCCAAATAATGCCGTGCCGCCCGTCGTAACGCGCGTCAGAACCGCCACTAGCTAGGGTGCTGATGTATAGAACGTCGGTACGGCGATCGTACGAAACGCTGAACGAAACGGTCTCTGGCAACTCGCTTACCGATTTAATCATCTTTGTCATCTTCTGTGCTAGCAAAGAAGAAAGTCTTAATGAGACCAGACGATGTCCCCTCGATTATTTTGACCGGGACACGCAGCGGATGACCTCGTCGATTGGTCGAATTCTCATCTACGTACACAACGGAGTTTTTGTAGCTTGGTTCAATGCGACTTGGCTCACGTATCGCATTGCCAACAGCCTCGACAATCGAGGGGAAATCAGCAGGAAACTGAGGTGGAAAGTTGGCAGCGTGTTGCTCCTTCACATGAGCAACAGTCTCTTCATACAAGCGCACTTTTGTAATGCGCGGATCCGCGCTTGTTGTAATTTCACAATATCCCTCAGTTTCGTTAACCACATTCGAAGCGAACGAAACCACAAGAGGCTTAAAGTTCGAAGTCACTTCTTAGCTGTCCGGGCCTGTGTGTATTCGGTCTGAATGACACCAAACTCATCCTCATATTTCCCCACCAAATCGCCGAGCAGGATGGACAGATCCTTGATGTTTTGAATGCTCATTGCAACGATGGCTACTGCCTCACTCGTCGCACCATGTATCTCCTCATGAGCGTTACGCATAACGACTGGATGAGGTCGAGCGAAAATCATGCTCACATCATTACTTGCAACAGCGACTTGGATCGTGCTCGCATAAAAAAACGGAGCATTAACCCTTTCTATCATCGCACCAGCAGGCATGTCCTGTTCTGGGTTTCGATCGTTTTCGGCCATCTTGCTACCCCACGTTTTGTGGTCACCTAAGCATCATAACAGCCGTAAATGAAAGTGGTGCTTCAAAGAACGCTGATAAAAGAAGTGCATCTTGTGGTTCCTCGCCTACTCCACCTTCGCCGCATACTCGTCGAACTTCTGCAGATCGATCAGCAGGCAGTGCTTTGCAGATCCGTTAATCTTCACCTTTTGAGCGTTTCCGAGACCGCGCAAAACGATGTCGGTAGGTGCCTGCTTGAGCGCCGAGTACCACACGCTTTTGTGCCAGATCGTGTTGCCGAAGATGTTCTGCAGCGTCGGCCCGTCTGCCGGAACGGCAAGGCAGGGGCCGGTGTTCGGCCCGGCCTTGCCACGGCCCAGAATGCTGAGATTCGCCAGCGCCAGGCGCTCGCGGGCATGAGATAGTTCGAATTGGTGATCAGTCCGCACGCGCTCGCAAACACTCCCCACGGTCGGCTTCACGCCTTCGCGCCAGCCGTCGATGGCCGATTGCATCAGATGGTCGATGCAGGCGTGCCAGTTGTCGAGATTTTCCGTGCGCTCGATCGCGGTTGCGGCCGCGATGACCTCGCCGAGGTGGCGCGGGTGGCTGACAGGCAAGCCCATGTCTTCCAGCTCGGCCGGACCCACCAGCAGCTCGGCCGCCGCTAGCAACGTGCCGAACGTGTCGATCGCACGCGCTGAAAGCCCGTGTTCGTTGAGGATGCCGGCATAGGAGGGGAGCAATCCCTTAGAAAACTCCGACCAACCATCCATGACCTGCCGCAGCAACATGCGGCCATCGACCTCCGGCTTGATCACCATTTCGCGCTTCACCTGACCGGCCGTTAGCTGGAGCCGGCCGAGGTTCAGCACGGCCATGCGGCTTTTGTCCTGCGCGCCCATGGGCGGCGGGTTGATGGCGCTGAACATGAAGCTTTGCCGCGCCGTGAAGGTGGTTGCCTCATGGTCCTGGCCGCCGCGTGAAATGTCGCCGCCGGAATAGGCTACGCGTGCCAGCTCGATCACGCTTTCCGCGCGGCTGGAGCCTGGCTTGCTTTCGAGCTCGTCGACAAGAAACGGCAGCGCGTCATGTTTGGCGCGCTGGTAGATGCCGGCGGCCGTGGTGTTGACGGTGGTGGAGACAACGCCTTCCAGCATACCGCCGATCAGCTCTTGCAAGCGGCTCTTGCCGACGCCGGCGCCACCCGTGGTGAAGATGATGGGACGATAGCGCAGGGCACCGCCCATGATCGAGGTCGCCAGCCAGCCCAGGAGCAGGATCGGGTCCAGCCACGGCCGCTCCCAATTCCATGTGCGCAGATCCTGCAGCGCGCGAAGGGCGGGGCTTTCCTCCTGCGCAACATGCTCGCTCCACGGCTCGATCGTGGCCGCCTGGCGCGTGTAAAGGAAGCCGTCATGTTGCGCCGGCCGGGAGCGGGACAGGCTTGATTTGCTGCCCTTCCAGAGCCAGCCGCCGGAATGCCACACAAAGTTGTTCTGGCTGTCCACCCAGCCGCCACGGCCGCGATGCTGGGTGTTCGGGTCGAAATCGGGTTTGCGCGCCGCCTCGTTGATGAAGCACTCGGCGACTAGGTCGCGCTCCACACGCTTCACCACCTGGATCTTCTTGGGCGTCTCGGGGTTGTCGGGATCAGGCACCTTCTTCTCGCCAAAGGCGGGGAACGCCCATTTCAGCGCGTTCGAATGAGGCGCGTGCAGATCATAGAGGGTCGGCATGTCCCACTTCTCGATGACGCGCATGTGCCCGGTCGCCGTCAGCGCATAGATCTTTCCATCGGTGTCACGGCCGATGATCTGAACGGGATGGTTCGGCGGCATGTTGCTGGACGGGAAGCCCGGCCACTGGCCGGCCTTGATGCCATCGCGCGGTTCGTTCGGATCCGGATCGGGCAACGTGTTGGCGGCCTCGTCTGCCACGGAACGTGTCGCGTCGGCAAAGATCGCGCGAATGGCGCGTGAGCCGGTCTGTGTCTGTGCTTTCTTCGTCGTCGCCATGGCTTCCGGTCACAAAAAAGCTCGCGGCGACATACCGCCGCGAGCATCGGGCAGGGAACAGGGTGGGCTTAAAGGCTGCCGTAGCCGCCGGCCGTGAGGCCGCCGCTTTCCGGCAACATGCCGCCGGCATCCGCATAGATCGGCGCGGGTGCACCATCGCCTTTCGGCTCGGCCGCGCGCGCGGCATCGGCGTCGATCTTGTCGAGCGCGTGCAACGTAGTGGCAAACACCTGGTAGGCGACAAGCCCGCGAGGGTCGGCGTCCGGCACTTCCGGAAAGCCGTTGCGCTGAAGGTGGATGACGCAGGCATGGTGCGGCGCGTCCGGATTGTCGCGGATGAACTTGGCAAGCACGTTGGCGCGGCGGATCAGCGACGGCCGGTTGCCGCCGATCGGGCGGAGCCAGCTGACATCAACACGGAGAACCCGAATGTCGGTGCCGTAGGCCATCGAGGCCGCGCCGGCGGCCGCCAGCACGTTCGGCGTCACTTCCGCTTCGTCCTGCTCTTCTTCAAATGCCTCGCCGTCGACAGAGCCGTCGCTGTCGTTCACCACATGCCCGTGCGACGCAGCTCGATCGCCAGCGCCATCGTGAGCCGATGCACCAGAATTGTTCGCCCCGGGCTGCCGAAGAACATCAGCGGCTGCACCATCCTCTGGCCCTCGTACGGCAGGTTGATCGGATCCGATGTCGCCTTTATCGCCGGCAGACGATTCCACGGGTTGACTATTTTCTTGCGGCTTCTCGCCGGCGCTGATCGGCTCGACCGTTTTGCCATCCGCGCTCCTTGCCTCCTGATCTTCGAGCCGCTGTTCATCTGCGCCATCAGGCGCGACCTCGCCGCTGTTAATGGGTTCCGCCGGCGGGCTTGAGCTTTCGACAGTGCCGATCGCCTCGCTGGCTTCCTTCTGCTTGTCCTCTTGGCTCTGCTCGTCGGCCGGTGCACCTTCGAGCGCCACGGCCGCCGCTTCCTGTCTGGTGTCCTGGCTTGCGCCGGGTTCCTGTGCCGCCTTTTCTGCCGCACGGCGTTGATGCCTGTTTACCACCATCACTCTTCTCCTTGCGCCAGATCGTTGAAGTCATCCCCCACGTGGCTGGCTTCCACGCGGATCGTCTTGCCGCTTTCCTCCAGCTTGGAGAGGGCGGTTTCGAACTGCTTTTGCGCCTGGGAATTGCCGTGGTTGTTATCGCGGGCAAACAGCACCCACGACACGCAAGGCAGGCCGATTGGCGCGTTGCCGACGCCGGCGAGCGAACCGCAGGCCCACACTCGGGCTTCCGGCGCGGCGAGCGCGAACGACAAGGCCGTCTCGATGCCTTCCGCCACCACAAGCGGTGCAGGCTTTTCCGTCATCCAGAACGGTTCGCCGCTTGGGCCGGCGGAGATCTCGATGACGGCACCCAGCGCCTCGCCAAACATCAGTTTGGGCGGCGAAACCGGCGCTTTCACCGGCTTCACAGGATCCAAAAACGTGACATGGCAGGCGGAAATGACGCCGTTCCATTGCCGCATGGCAGAATGAACGGCCGGGAAGATCGGGCCGGCGGCCGTCTTGAAGCGACGGCCGTTCTCGCTCGACCAGGTCGCGCCTTTCCACCACTCGGTGGCGGATGAAAACCGGAAGCTCGATCGGGCAAGATCGGGAATCGCACGCAACGGTACATCGCGCCCGGTGAAATAAGCGAGCGCGTGCAGTTCAGCTGGGCGGCCTTCTGCATAGGCGCTCGTCGTCGCCAGGTTGAACAGCTTTTCCGCACCGGCCAGCTTGGCGGCGCGCCGCCGTGCGTCATCCTTCTCGGCGCGCACCTTGCGTTCTTGGCTCACGCGCCGCATGCCCTCGCGTTCTTCGCGCGACATGCTTTTGAGCCCGAGAAAGTCGCGGCTCCAGGCGAGCGCGCCGGAGGTATCGGTGCCTTGGAGATACGCGACGAGCTTGATCACGTCGCCGGCGGCATCCGATCGCCAATCCTTCCAAGCGCCGATAACGCCGCCGCGCAGTCGAACCTTGAACGCCGGCAGACGGCCAGCCTTGTAATCGCCCTCGATCGGGTTGAACGCCACCCACTGGCCGCTTTCCTCGCGGCCGTCAGGCAACAGGCGCTGGCAAAGATCACGAATGCGATCCTGCAACTGACCCTTGATGAGGTCGAGGTCGCCTTTGCTGTTCATAGAGGCAAGACCTCTTCTTGCCGGCGACGCAATCGCAAAGCATTACTGACAGCATCTTGGAGAAAGACATGGCTGTGCAGTCTGAGAAGTACGAACCAAAACCTCACAACAGAGAGGTTGTCGCACTTTGCTTGGCCATAAGCTTCGCAGTGATCCTTGGATTGGCAGCGTTGTGGGCCGGCGTGCGTGCTTCTGCGCTGGCAGATTTCCAACAGCGGGCGCTCTATGTGCAGTCGGTAGCTCCATTCGGCGCGTTGGCTATAGCGGCCGTGACTTTCTGCACAGTGATCTGGCGCGGTTTCATCTCTGTTCGTCAGGCCGACACAGGACTTGATCAATTGGATCAGCTTCGCCATCAGATAGCTGTGACCCAGGAAAACAACCTGGCAAGCCTGCTGCAGAATGGAGCTGAGCTGCTTTCCGATGATAACGAGCCAAAGATCCGCGCAGGCTACTTGACGTTGCAAACACTCGCAGAGAGCGGCAGTGATAAGTACCACCTTCCCGTGCGCAATTTGCTTGTCTCCTACGTTCAGCGAAACGCCAGCGTCCGTGATCCGGAACTGATCCGTGACATCGTCAAAACTCAAAATGAGATCTTTGCGAACGCACCGGATCGCGTTCTTGCTTTTGCTCACATCAATTATGGACTGAAACGGTTCTCCGGCTTCCTTGACGGAATCGTCAATCTTTCGATCAAAGAAGCCGTAATCTCCCTCGAGGAAATTAGGCAAAAGAGCGGCCTTAACAGAACATTCGTCGAATGCAGATTTGAGTTCTGCACTATAGATGCTAGGCTGATGTCGTTTGTTAACTGCGAGTTCAACCATTGTAACTTCTTGTCGCTTACCAACTACGCGGTTCTCTCTAGTAAATTCTCCAACTGTGAATTCTCGGGTACCGCAATATTGGGTGCGCCAAAGCGGGGTTTCAGAGATATTCGTGCGGACCTTAACTTCTATGATCCGAGCAACCCGCCCGTAGGAGAGGGGTGGGATTTGGATTGGTCGCAATACATTCAGGCCACCCCACATCCGGTGGTGATTAAGCCGGCGCCTATCACTTGAGGTGATTATCAAGCCGCCAGCCTCCAGCTTTGCCGTTCCACGATGTCCGCCCGCGTGACGTTCTCATTCTCCGCGCGCCACGCCGGATGCGACTTCTTGAGATCCACGCAGCCGCCGAACCGCAGCCAGTCGTCATGACGGCTGAGCGTCTTTCGCGATTTGGGGATCCACATGAAGCGCGTGCCCGGCGCTTGATCGCGCCGCCACACCAGCCAGCAATAGGCTGTGGCTGATTTGCCATCGACAACCCAGCGGGCGCGGTGCATCGGCAGGCGTTCGGCGAACTGCGCGATCAGCGCCGGCGGTCGGTGGCTGTAGAGGGTGGCGAGTCGATCTTCCCCTTCAAGAAAGGCCGTGCGCACCAGTACCGCAACGCCGCGCGTGGCGAGCCGCAGCGCCTTGGCGATGAAGTCCGGGCCGCTGATGAAGGGCGGATTGGTGACGATCCAATCGGCCTGCCCTTCCGTGTTGGGGTGCAGGAAGTCGGAAACGCTGCCGAACCCGTAAGGAAAGATATCGGAAGCCCCGACGCTGCGAAAATATTCGCCAAGCGCAAGCGCCATATGCCCTTCACCACAGGCTGGATCCCAGGCCGTGCAGGCGAAGCGATCGTCTGCGGTCCAGATGGCGGGCAAGACATGGTGGCACAGCGCGCGTGTGCCCCATGGCGGCGTCGGGAAATAGTCGAGGCTGTCAGCCGGCTCATGCCGACGCGCCATCACAGCGGTTGAGGCGAGGCGGCTCATGCGATCCCCAGCGCGATCTTGTAGAGATCGACGAGGCTTTCCCATTCCTGCCGCTCGGCATCGTCCATGGCGCGCAGCTTCACGACCGTGCGAACGGCCTTTTTGTCGTAGCCCCGGCCGCCGAGCTCGGCGTAAACGTCCTTCAAATCGTCGGCGAGATCCTTGCGTTCCTGTGTCAGACGCTCGATGCGCTCGATGAAGGCGCGCAGCTCGCCGGCCGCGACCGTCTGGCTGCTGTCGGTCACGTCAGCGGTATCGTTCGCCGGATGCTCGCGCGGTTCCACGGTCCACGGATCGAAGCTCACGAGAACACCTCTTCGATCCGGGTCAGGACGCGGTCTAGGTCGCGGTCGGTGTCGCGCTGCATTTCCAGCTCGCCGAGCGCGATGCACACGGCCTGCTTGGTCACATCGGCCGCGCGCGCGGTGTCGGTTTGGCTGAACCCGAACATCTGGTTCATGATCCAATAGGCGACACGCCGGATGCGCGAGCCTTCAAGCCCAGCGTCGGCCGCGATGCCCTTGCGGCGCGGGTCGATGTTGAGAGCGCCATGCGGGTTGCCGTCGAGATAGAAGGCGGCCACAACCACGCTCATCTTGAAGGTCGACACAGGCCCGAGATCGCCGGTTTCCTTGCCGACGCTCGCCTTGAACTGGCGCAGGGCATTGTTCAGCCGCGCGATCGTTGAGGGGCGCGGCGTGATCTGGCCTTGCCGGAAGCGACGGTAGCTGCGCTCGCTCAAGCCGGCGGCCTGTGTGAGGTCACTGACCGGGATCTTCATCGCTGTCCGCTTCGCCTCGATCCGGGAAAAGTCCGTCGCCGTCATCAATGCTGCCTTGTTTCTAGATGGCACCGGATTGGACGCAGACGCGGAACAGGATCGCCAAGGTAGCCGAGAGTTTGCGGGCCAAGCCCGGGGAGGTCAGGGCGCGTCGATCGCCGGATAGGCAGGCTTCCGCCAGTCGCATACCGTCATCGAGCCCAAAGGAGAATTCGTGATCCGCAATCGTGTCGCCGGCTTTCAGCGAGGCAACGACGATGATGCGGCTGTCAGGGGTCAGGCCGGCAATGCGGATGCGCCCGGTGTCCTTCGACACCGCGTCCGGAACCTGCACACAGACATCGAGCGACACCATCAGGGCTTGCTCCGTCGCGTGGAATCGCTGGAGCGTGCAGGCCGGCTTGAAAGGAAGCGACCGATGGACGAACTCGAACGGAATATCTTTGTCGCAGTGCTGACGATGCAAGCCTTTGCGGTTCTAGCAATGGCTGGCATGCCCCACACTGCGGACAATGTCGTCCAAGCGGTCGACTTCAAGATGAAGGGGTCCGATGAGGATCGCCGCTTGTGGCTCTCTTTGGTGCGCGAGGAGGCCGAGTCCATGTTAGCCACCGCAGCGCTTTTCTCGAAAGGTGGCCAAGACCACTCCCGACATTGAGCTGTAAGTTGCTCCTGGCGCAAAGCTGGCAGCTGCCATTTGCGGACGCTCATGCCGCCACCTGCGCCTTGCGCGCTGCTTCCAGCGCGAGCGGTGAGACGCTGAGATACAGCGCGAAGTAATCGCGGCGCAGCTTCTCGAAAATTGCCGCCTGTCGCGCCAGTTCGCGCGTCGTCTGGATCTCAGCCACGATCTTTCTCCTTGATGATCTGGTCGAGAGCCCGGCTAAGCTTGTCCATCGTCTTGACCATCGCACCGCGACGGCCGCGCTTTAGCTGGCTGTACGTGGTGGCATCGACGCCAGCTCTTGCGCAGAGGTCTTTTTGACTGACCGCTGCTTGCGTTCTCCGCTGCTCAATTTCTGAAATCACGCGAATCACCTTGTCGTTTGTATTTGCATGGTGATATGCGTCTACGCAAATTTTGCAAGTAGCGTATCAGTGTCCAGTTGTGTGAGTTCACAAATTAGCTTTCGGCGTATGAACACGCCCAGAGCTACCAAAGATTGGATCAAGGCCGTCGCGGCCTACCTTAACCTGTCGCTTTCAGAGCTGGCGGTGAAGAGCGGTTTGTCGCCTTCCACCGTGACGCGCTACATGAACGACAACAGCGGCAAGCTGACCATCACCGACCGAACGCTTGATGCGATCGCCGTCTTTTCCGGCGTGGCGAAAAACGTCATGCCGGGTCAGCAGGCAGTACCAGGCTTGGGTGAGGGCGAGGCGATGCCCTACGATGCGCAGGGTCCGGAGAAGCTGCCGGACTGGGTTGAAGCTGCAGTGAAAGCCGCCGTGGGAACACGCAACGGTGTTGCTGCCTGGATCGCCAAGAATTGGGCCCTCGATATGCTCGGCGTTATCCCCGGCGACGTGGTGTTGATCGACCAGAACAAGAGGCCGAAGCCCGGCGACATTGTTTGTGTGCAGCTTCGGGATCTCGCCACGGGCTCAACCGAAACCGTTTTGCGGCGGTATGATCCCCCTTACGTGACAACGCATTCGGCCAAGAGCGGTCCAAGCCGGCCGGAAGTCATCGACGACATGCGTGTGAGCGTTGTCGGTGTCGAGACCGGTTTGATCCGCCCGCGCCACTAAGCATCTTCCTATCAGCCCTGCTGCGCCCTGCGCCGGAACAAACGTCCGGACGCGGGGTGCTTTCGTTTGACCTAACAAACGTCCGGACGTTTACGCATGACCGCTGCGGAACAAACGTCCGGACGTAGCGCCGGCGCGCATCTCTAACAAACGTCCGGACGCAGATCGTGCAAACACTTTCGTCTTTCGTTTGCGCGTTAACGAGTTCACGCAAATCTCTATTTACAAATTTGCGAGGACGCATATTCTAGCCTCGAATCAACAAACGGAGACGAGGCATGCTTTCGGAAGAAGTCGCCGACCTCGACGAGGTCGCCAAAGCTATCGGCCGCTCGCCCAACTGGCTGCGGCGTAACTGGTCCAAGCTCGCACAGGAAAAGGGCTTCCCCCGGAAGCTGCCATGCGGCCCGGTTTGGCCGCGGCGTCCGGTTGTCGCCTGGCTGCGCGCCGGCGGCGTCGTCACGGCCTTGGCCGAACCCACCAACGACAACACCGCCGGCGGCGATATGATCGCAACCTACAAGGAACAGCTCGCGCTGCACTACGGCGGGGGGATGGCATGAGCGAGGTAACAGAAGGCGGAGGGCCGGTCATAATGGCAAGGCTCACAACTCCGCTCCTTGACGCCATGTCTGCGGCCTTAGACGTAGCGCTTGCCGGCGAAGGATTTGAAGACACTGGCGACTTCTCTGGCATGAACCGTGCGCACTTCGAGCGCGCAGCTGAGTGGGTCCTGCAAGAAAAGCGTCGTCGTGCCGCCAAGGCGGAGGGCCGGGCATGACTCAGCTGCCAGACCCTCGCACGTTGTCGGCGCAACAGCGCCGCGCTCTTAACCTGATCTGTTCGCCGCTTCGCCTGATGCGTGCCCGCAATGGCTATGGCGCTGTGCCGAACAAGATCTCGCTCAATGTCGCCAGCTCGCTCAAGGGGCTCGGCCTCGCGCGAATGGAAAAGAACACGCAGCTCGTTCCCACCGGCGCCGGCCGCCAGGTGCAAGCCGTGATCGAGGTTCGCCGCGATCGGAGGCAGAGCGCATGACCATGCTCGAGCAAGCCATGCGCGCCTTTCTGGAATGGGCAGACTTCGGCAACTTCGTCATGCTGGTCGGCATCACCTTCCTTCTCAGCCTCGCCGTCTCCTTCATGCTGCTCGCCCAGCCGAAGCCGCGCCGCAGCGGTTTCGAACTCACCTACAAGCCCGAAACGGCTGTGCGCCTCGATCCGCTGGAGCCAGCCAATGACCACTAATGACGATGCCTTGCTTGCCGCCATGTTCGGCGAGCCGCAGGAACAGGGGCCGGTTCTCACCGAAGCCGACTTAGAAGGCGAGGTTTGGGAGCGGGCTTACGAATGGGCCGATGGCTTTTCCGACATCTATGGCTGCGACCACGTCTCCCGAGAGCGGCTTACCGTCGCCTTCGCCAGTGCGATCAAGGAAGCGAGTGCCCCGCCGCATGAAAGCTTCGACGAAACCGTGAAGCGCTTCACCACCTTCGTCTTCGCCGAAGGCGACGTGTCGATCCAGATGGTGAAAGCCCACATCAAGCAGTTCGCCGAAGCCATCCGGCCGCGCGTCGAGTTCGACGAGGCCATGATGGTGAAGATGATGGAGCGGCACAACGAAATGTCGGCCAAGATCTGTGAGCTGAAAACGCAGCTCCTATCGACTGAGATCGTCGAAGTGGTCACCGCCAATCGGCAGACCTTTACTGTTCCCGATGGGTTCGAAGCGGTCCGCGACTTGGAAGGCCGTGCGACCGGCGAGATCCGCAGACTGACCTGATCAAAGTTCCCTCTCTCCATCCTCCCAGGAGAGCGGCACGGCCGGGCAGGGGTATGTATCGAGCACCCGCCCGGCCGCTTCTCATTTGCCATGCCGTGTTGCATGTTGCTCGATCGCACCCGGCCGCCAGCCCCGGAGATCGCAATGCCTAGGAAGTCACCCCACCCACACGTCAACTGGCGCGACGGCCGCCCGCGCTTCGATCCGGCCAAGGATCTGCGCGATGCCGGCCACAAGGGCAAGGATCTGCGCCATGAGGACGGCCGCTGGTTTACGCGCGGAGAGGCCGTCGACTGGTCTGATCGCTTCGTGAAGGAGCTGGCGGCCGCCAAGACGAAAACGCGCAAAGCTACAGGCAAGCGGCCGGTCGCGATCTACACCGTGGCCCAACTGTTCGAGGACTGGCAGCGCAGCCCGCGCTTCCAGCGGCCGCCGCCCGAGGGCTTCAAGCCAAACACGATCATCGATCTCAAATACAAGCTGAGCCTGATCGAGCGCGATCATCCGATGATCTGGAATGCACCCGTGCGCTCGCTGGAACAGCCGACGATTCGCAGCATGTTTGAAAAGCTCTGGACCGAACGCGGCCTTGCATCCGCGCGTGGTGCGGTGCTGACGCTGTCGGCCGCCATCAGCTGGGGTCAGCTCAACGGCCGAGTGCGCGGTCTGCCGGTCAACCCGTGCTTCCGCATCCGCATGTCGAAGCCCGCACCACGCGTGCGCTTTGCCACCCGCAAGATGGTCGAAGCCTTCATCGCCGCCGCCGATCATATCGGCCGGCCGGAAGGTGGCGACATGATCGTGCTGGCGCTCTGGACCGGTCAACGGCAGAACGATCGCATTTCACTTCAAGAGAAAGGCCTGCACAGGAACCGGCGTCTGTTCCGCCAGGCGAAGACCGGAGCGATGGTCGCAATCCTGCAAGCCCCGGAACTGGAAGCACGCCGCGCCAAGGCTCAGGAGCGCCGCAAGGCGGTTTACGCAGAAGCGATGTTGAGAGCGACGGACAAGGAACGCCGCGCCGTCGAAGCGCTGTTCTCGCACTTCGTGCTGGATGAACAACGTTGGGTGCCGTTCTCGGGAGACCACTGGTCGCGCACCTTCGCCGAGATCCGCAAGGTGGCGGTCTCGGGTGCGAAGGACAAGGCGGGCAGGGTTGTGCTTGAGCCTTGCCCGGAATGCGAAGGCTTCTGGGATCTCGACTGGCGCGACACCTCAGTCACATGGATGGCGCTCGCCGGCGCAACCATCCCCGAGATCATCAGCGTCACCGGCCACTCGATCGAGAGCGCCACGGAAGTGCTGAAACACTATCTCGCGCGCCATCCGGAAATGGCCGACGAGGCCATGCGCAAGATGATCACATGGTACGACGCCGGCGGCGAAACGGAGATCGGGCTTTAGCCAGACGTGGATAAAGCAGCTGGCAGATCATCTTCGCCGGCGCATCAAGAACCCTGCATTCGCAACGCTTCTGACCTTCACCGGGCCGTGATGGGAAACTTTTCAACAGCCCGTTGATCCACACTCCCGCCTGAGACAGTGTATAGGAATATATTCTAGCCTACGAACTGCCGGACTTGGGAAGAGAGATGATTCAGTTTCGTTCGAACAACGCACTCCAGACGATCGACCATGAAATTGCAGAAGCCCGCAGCCTGACCGACGCTGCACTTTTCTTGCAGGAAGAACACGAACCTTCACAGGCACAGCGCGTGCGGCGCTGCACCGTGACGATCCTCTATGTGATCATGGATAAACTGGCCCGGGTCGATCGCGCCTTGCCGGCGCTGCGGAAGTAGCCCTATCCGTCGGAAGCAGCGGCGGCTAAACGTCGAACAACATACCCAACTGACGCTGCCATCAGAAAGATCGTGCCGATGGCAAGCAAGATATAGCTGAACAACGGGCTGCCGGTCGGGAATGCAACGGCAATCCTGATTGCGGCGGCACCAGCAGCTATCAGAAGCACTACCCATGACTTGCGAGCTGCAAAGCCAGCACAAAGCGACGCCAGCAGGATGATGAGAAATGACGGGTCTTGCAGCGAACCCACAAAGGTTCCGGAAAGGACAGTCGTAAAGATTTGGAGCGCGTTCAGCTCATTCATTGACGATCACTCCCCCTGTGCCGCCACCCTCGTACGGAAAGCTTTTCCGTACAACTTCCCGTATGGCTCCCGGTGTTCCGGACCCGTTCACACGGGAAGCTAGCTAAGTCCTTGGGAAATAATGGTCGGAGTGGAGAGATTCGAACTCCCGACCCTCTGGTCCCAAACCAGATGCGCTACCAGACTGCGCTACACTCCGCCAATGCGCGTCTCCTAGAGGGCGGATCGCGCGATGGCAAGACCACGAACAGGAAAAGTGCGCATTCTTAAGCGCTTTTTGCGGCGGCCAACGCTTTGGTGAGATCCGCCTTCAGATCTTCCACATCTTCGAGGCCGATCTGCAGGCGGATAACGGGGCCTGCATAGTCGCGGCTCGCAACCGTGCGGTCGGCAAGGGAGACCGGCACCGCGAGGCTTTCGAATCCGCCCCAGGAGTAACCGAGCCCGAAAATCTGCAAGGCATCGAGGAACGCATCGGTCTGCGCTGTGTTGGCGCTATCAAGAACGATCGAGAAGACGCCGCTCGATCCGGTGAAGTCGCGCTTCCAAAGGTCGTGGGACGGAAACGATTCCAGGGCAGGGTGCAGCACCTCGGCCACGCCTTCCTCCTGTTCCAGCCATTGCGCGAGTTCCAGCGCGGATTTGCGGTGGTGCTCGAGCCTGACGCCCATCGTTCGCAAGCCGCGGAATGTCTGATACGCGTCGTCAGGACCTGCGCACATGCCAAGCGCGCTGTAGGTCTCTTCCAGCTTGGCGAAATAAGGCTCGATCGCGGACATCGTGCCCAGAAGCACGTCCGAATGGCCCGCCGGATATTTGGTGGCCGCTTGAATGATGACGTCCACGTCATGATCCACAGAGCGGAAGTAAAGCGGCGTTGCCCAGGTGTTGTCCATCATCACAACGGCACCAGCCTCGTGCGCGGCGGCTGCGATCGCAGGAATGTCCTGAATTTCGAACGTGTTCGAGCCCGGTGATTCCGTGAATACGACCTTGGTGTTCGGCTGCAACAGCGCTTTGATGCCGCCGCCGATCAGCGGATCATAGTAGGTGACGGCGACGCCGAGGCGTTTCAGAACCGTGTCGGCGAAACGACGGGTCGGGAAATAAACCGAATCGGTGATCAACACGTGATCGCCCGATGACAGAAAGGCCAGCAGCGGCACGGTGACGGCTGCAAGCCCCGATGGAACGAGTAGCGTGCCGGCAGTGCCCTCGAGCGCGTCTATGGCGGCGGCAAGCGCGTCTGTGGTTGGCGTACCATGCGTGCCATACGTGTATTTCTGGTCACGTCGACGCATGGTGTCGGCATTGGGAAACAGAACCGTGGAGGCATGAACCACCGGCGGGTTGACGAAGCCGTGAAAGCTCTTCGGATCGTGGCCACCATGTGCCAGCCGCGTGTTCATGCCCTGCTTGCCGCTTGTTGACGTCGTCATCGTGACCTCGTGAAACTTGTTTGCCGACGGTTACGCATGCACTAGCTCAAGCGCAACCTGCCAGTTCTGCTGGACCAATCATCTCGCCATGCAAAGGCCTTCGCTTGACCAACTCGCTTCCACCGCAACCTGAAAATTCTCCGAGCGAACCTGAGCGCGGCACGCAACGCTTCATCTACCGTATGCGCCAAGGTTGGACGCAGCTCCGGTCTGGTCCCGTTGATGGAGCGGAGCCCATCTGGACGCAGACGATGACGATCATTGCCTGGACTGCGGCCTTCCTGATCATCGCGCTGAGTTTTGTAGACGGTCGAATCAATGCGGCCGTGCGTGCCTCACAGGCGCCGCTGCGCGTCTTTATGGCCGATTGGACGGATCTGGTGCGTATTCAATGGTACCTTGTTCCAGCTGCGCTTCTTGTTCTGATTGCAGGCGTCGCAGACTGGGGAAAACCCGATAGCGGGGCGCGACGTGTTTGGTCGAACCTTTATGAACAGGCCATCTTTGTGGTTGTCGCGGTTGGCGGAGCGTTGATGGTCACCAACGTCTTCAAGATAATTTTTGGGCGCGCGCGACCGGTTCTGTTCGACGATTTCGGGCAGTTGCACCTGCAGCCATTTACCGTTGCGCATGATTTTGCGAGCTTTCCATCCGGCCATTCCACCACTGCTGCGGCACTGACAGTGATCCTGATGGCCTGGCTTCCGCGCTTCCGGTGGTTCTTTCTGGCCGCAGGTCTGTTCATGGCGGCAAGCCGCGTTGCAGCGGATGCGCATTATCCAAGCGACATCGTTGCAGGCTTCACGCTTGGCTTCCTGGTCGTGCTGTCGCTTGCGCGCTGGCTGGCGCAACGTGAGATCGCCTTTCGTGCGCAACACGACCATTTGCTGCCGGTGCCGTGCTTTCGTCGTGCCGCTTGAACGACGTAGCGGCAACGGCTCAGCCTCTTATCCTTTGGTATGATGAAGAGGCGAGCAGGCCGTTATTATTGCACAACAAAAAAGCTTCCTGGCCCTTTCGCCCTTGACCACTGGCTCAATATCGCTTTCGATGCCGGTGTGAGGGACTGATGAAGGGTGCCAGTATGGCTGCGACACCCGGCAGCATCGTTCACTCTCCAAATAAGATCAGGACGCTTCGGCGCGACAAGAGGGTTGTGGTAATGAAAACAGTCATCAAGATGCTGGTTGGTGCAGGCGTGCTTGCCGCTTCCGCTGCCACGGCTTCGGCAGCAACGCTGGACGACGTGAAGGCAAAAGGCTTCCTGCAATGCGGCGTCAACACCGGTCTGGCTGGCTTCTCTGCGCCGGACAACAAGGGTGAATGGACCGGCCTCGATGCTGATTTCTGCCGTGCCGTTGCCGCTGCCGTGTTCGGCGATGGGACCAAGGTGAAGTTCACCGGACTTTCGGCGAAGGATCGCTTCACCGCGCTTCAGTCAGGCGAAATCGACATGCTTTCGCGCAACACGACCTGGACGATCAACCGCGACACCGCGCTTGGTTTCAACTTTGCTGGCGTCACCTACTATGACGGCCAGGGCTTCATGATCAATTCGAAGAAGCTCGAAGGCATCACCTCGGTCATGCAGCTGTCCGGCGCTTCCATCTGCGTGCAGGCGGGCACCACGACCGAGCTGAACCTCGCCGATTATTTCCGCGCCAACAACATGGAATACAATCCGGTTGTTTTCGAAAAGTTTGAAGAAGCCAATGCGGCTTATGACTCGGGTCGTTGCGACGCCTACACCACGGATCAGTCCGGTCTCTACGGCGTACGCCTGCAGATGGCATCCCCGGACGATCACGTCGTTCTGCCGGAAATCATCTCCAAGGAGCCGCTCGGACCAGCCGTTCGCCAGGGTGACGATCAGTGGCTGGACGTCGTGAAGTGGACCTACTTCGCTCTTCTGAACGCAGAAGAAGCCGGCGTCACGCAGGCAAATGTCGAGGAGATGAAGAACTCGGCCAATCCGGACATTAAGCGCATGCTTGGAACCGAAGCTGAAACCAAGATCGGCACCGATCTCGGCCTCACCAATGACTGGGTCGTCAACATCATCAAGGCGACCGGCAACTATGGCGAGATCTTCGAGCGCAATGTCGGTTCGGGTAGCCCGCTGAAGATCGCACGCGGCGTAAACGCGCTGTGGACGAAGGGCGGCCTGCAGTACGGCATGCCAATCCGCTAAGGGCGAGCTGAACAATCGTCGGGGTGCTTCGGCACCTCGACGACGCAGCCACGGCAGGACCGGTCTCAAGAACACGGCCGCCTCATATCAAGACCGTGGGAAGGGAACCCCGTGGCAACACAAGACGTGACAGAGGACGTCAGCCCAGGCAGGGCGTCGTTCCTTTATGATCCGCGCATCCGAAGCCTTTTCGTACAGATCGTTGTCGTCCTGCTGCTCATTCTGGGCGTGTGGTGGATTGTCGACAACACGCTGGAAAATCTTCGCCGCTCCAACATCTCGACCGGCTTTGACTTTCTCAAAGGGCGCTCGGGTTTCGATATTTCCGATCAGCTGATCGCGTATAGCTCAAATTCCACTTACGGACGCGCACTCGTTGTCGGCATTGCCAACACGCTGATGGTGGCCGTCACCGGTATTATCGCTGCGACGATCATCGGCTTTCTGGTTGGCATCGGGCGCCTTTCCAACAACTGGCTGATCCGCAAGATTGCTACCGTTTACGTCGAAATCTTCCGCAACATCCCGCCGTTGCTGGTGATCCTGTTCTGGTATCAGGGTGTTCTGGCGCTCTTGCCGAACGTGCGTGGAAGCTATGTGCTGCCTTTCGGCTCGTACCTGAACAGCCGTGGTTTTTATCTCCCGAGCCCGGTTTGGGGTGAGGGCGCATGGCTTGTTCTCGCCGGACTGGCGATAGGTGTGGCGCTCAGCTACTTCGTGGCGAGACGGGCAAAGGCACGTCAGGCTGCCACGGGCCAGCAGTTTCCCGTTTTCCTGACAAGCGTCGCCTTGATCCTCGGCATGCCGCTCCTGGGCTTCTTTCTTGCCGGAATGCCTCTGACATTCGACCTGCCGCAGAAAGGTGCGTTCAACCTCAACGGCGGCCTCAACATCAAGCCGGAATTCCTGTCTCTCTTCCTGGCTCTGTCTTTCTATACGGCATCCTTCATTGCCGAGATCGTGCGCGCCGGCATTCTGGGCGTGAGCCGGGGGCAGACCGAAGCGGCTGCGGCTCTCGGATTGAGCTCAAGCCAGAGCTTGCGGATGGTGGTGATTCCGCAAGCCATGCGCATCGTCATTCCGCCTTTGACCAGCCAATATCTCAACCTCACCAAGAACTCGTCTCTGGCCGTCGCCATCGGCTATCCCGACCTCTATGCGGTTGGCGGAACGATCCTCAACCAGACGGGTCAGGCGATCGAAGTGGTGGTCGTGTTCATGGTGGTTTACCTCACCATCAGCTTGCTGACGTCGCTTCTGATGAACTGGTTCAACGCCAAAATGGCCCTTAACGAGAGATAGACCATGCAAGAGCACGATCTCTCCTGGGTACGGACCGAAATGACACTGGCGCAGCGCGCGCCAAGTCGCGAGGCTGGAGCGTTCGCCTGGGGTCGCAAGAACCTCTTTGCAACGCCGTTGAACTCGCTCATGACCGCCATTGCGATTGTCGCGGTGGCTTGGTTCCTGCCCAAGATACTGAGCTGGGTGCTGTTCGACGCTGTTTGGACGGGTGCGGACCGCACCGCCTGCTTGACCACGGCACAAGGTGGAGAACTGCCGGTTGGGTGGTCAGGGGCGTGCTGGCCCTTCGTCAGCAGCCGCTTCGGCTACTTTATGTTCGGCCGCTATCCGCTGGACGAGCGCTGGCGCGTCATCCTCACTGGCGTGATTTTCATTGCGCTGCTCGTGCCCCTGCTGATCCCGCGAGTGCCGTACAAGGGATTGAATGCGGTCCTTATTTTCGGCGTATTCCCTGTTGTCGCCTTCATCCTTCTATTGGGCGGCGTGTTTGGCTTGCAGCATGTAGAGACGTCGCTCTGGGGTGGCCTGATGGTCACGCTGGTTCTGTCTTATGTGGGCATCGCGGTGTCGCTGCCGCTCGGCATTCTTCTGGCGCTCGGACGACGGTCACGCATGCCGGTGGTCAAGCTGCTGTCGGTGATCTTCATCGAAACGGTGCGCGGTGTGCCGCTGGTGACGGTGCTGTTTATGGCGGCATTCATGTTGCCGCTGTTCGTTCCGCCCGGCGTGACGTTCGACAAGCTGCTGCGTGCCTTGATCGGCGTGGCGCTGTTTGCCTCGGCTTACATGGCAGAAGTCATTCGCGGTGGTCTCCAGGCCATCCCTCGCGGCCAATACGAAGGCGCTGATTCACTCGGCCTCGGTTACTGGCAGAAGATGGGGCTGATCGTGATGCCGCAGGCGTTGAAACTGGTTATTCCCGGCATCGTCAACTCCTTCATCAGCCTCTTCAAGGACACGACGCTGGTTTTGATCATTTCGATGTTCGACCTGCTGGGCACCGTAAAGCAGAGCATTTCAGGCGATCCGACCTGGGCCACACCGCAGACGGCCAAGACCGGCTATGTGTTTGCGGCGCTGATCTTCTGGATCTTCTGTTTCGGCATGTCGCGCTATTCCATGTTCATGGAGCGGCGGCTGGACACAGGGCATCGGCGCTAGGCGCAATCGCGAACTCGTCAGGACACACAGGCGCAAACGCCAAAGGAAAGAAGACTATGGCAATCGAGAATGCCGTCAGCGATCAGGATCGTGATGTCGACCGTTCGAAGATGCACATCTCCGACACGGAAGTGGCTGTCGATATCAAGGGCATGCACAAGTGGTATGGCGACTTCCACGTTCTGCGTGATATCAACCTCAAGGTCATGCGCGGCGAGCGCATCGTTATCTGCGGTCCGTCAGGCTCCGGCAAATCGACGCTGATCCGCTGCATCAACCGTCTGGAAGAGCACCAGAAGGGCCAGATCATTGTCGATGGCACAGAACTGACGGATGATCTGAAGAAGATCGACGTAGTGCGCCGCGATGTCGGCATGGTGTTCCAGCACTTCAACCTGTTCCCGCATTTGACGATCCTCGAGAACTGCACCTTGGCGCCGATCTGGGTTCGCAAGACGCCAAGGAAGCAGGCCGAGGAAACGGCGATGCATTTCCTGCGTCGTGTGAAGATCCCGGAGCAAGCCAACAAATATCCAGGCCAGCTTTCCGGCGGTCAGCAGCAGCGCGTGGCAATCGCCCGCTCGCTTTGCATGAACCCGCGCATCATGTTGTTCGATGAGCCGACCTCTGCGCTCGATCCGGAAATGATCAAGGAAGTGCTGGATACGATGGTTGGTCTCGCCGAAGAAGGCATGACCATGCTGTGCGTGACCCACGAAATGGGTTTCGCGCGCAAAGTCGCCAATCGTGTGATCTTCATGGATCAGGGACAGATCGTCGAGCAGAACACGCCAGCCGAGTTCTTCAACGATCCGAAGCACGAGCGCACCAAGCTCTTCCTCAGCCAGATCCTGCACTAGGCTGGAGACGAAGTCTGGAAGGGGTCAGCGCTGCTCGCGCGGCTCCTTCCAGCCGTAAAGCCAGTCGAGATCGCGCGCGAGACTTTGCGGCCCCTTCAAGCGCAGCACCATGTCGCGACCAAAGGCGATCGGGCCGGCCGCGTGCCACGCCATGCGGTTCAGCTTACCACGAGCCAGAAGGCGATCGATACGCGGTCGGCGTTCGGCTTCATAGAGCGGCAAGGCGCGTTCAAGATCAGTGCGATGCTGGCCAAGCAGGCTCGCCAGAACGGCAGCGTCTTCGATCGCCATGGCTGCGCCTTGTGCAGCGAATGGAAGCATCGCGTGCGCCGCATCGCCGGTCAGCACAAGCCTCCGAGCGGTCCACTTCAAACCCGCCGGTGCGCTGTAAAGCGGCCAACGCGTCCATGTTGTTAGCGTACTCAAATGTTGAAGCGGCGCTCCCAGGCGCGACAGAAACGCAGTCAACGCGGCTTGGCCATCGGTCTGAGACCAGTCTTTTGTGCCCGCCGTTCCGCGCGTGATGGCCACCAGATTCAGCGCTTTGCCTGCCGAGATCGGGTAAGCCACCAAATGCGCTTTCGGGTCGAGGAAGGTCGACACCTTGTCGAAGCGGATCAGCGAGGAAAGGCCGAGTGCCTCGGCTGTGCCGCGGTCGATCGTTGTGCGCCACGCCGTCATGCCGGAAAACACGCTATCCACCGGCTGGTCTTGCTGAACGAAGCGGCGAAGGCTCGACCAAACGCCGTCTGCGCCCACCAGAAATGCGCCCTTGATCGTCGTCGTGCTGCCATCGCGGGAAAGCGTAAGCGTCACGTCGTCGGTACCGAACTCCGCGCTGAGAACCTGAGCATCTTTCTCGATTATGATAGCAGGCTGGGCTTTCACCGCTGCAAGCAATGCCTGCTGGATCGCAGCTCGGTGTGCCACAAGATACGGCGCGCCGTAGCGGGCGGCACTTTCTGTCAGCGGAATTTCGGTGAGTTGCCGCAGCGTGGTTGCATCGCGTAGCACGACGCCTGTTGGCGCCACCGCATGCGGCAGAAGGTGCTCGAGCACGCCGAGCCGGCGGAGGATATGTGTCGCATTGGGGGAAAGCTGAAGCCCTGCGCCCACTTCGCCGAATTCCTGTGCGGCCTCGAACAGGCGCACGGGAAATCCTTCAGCCGCCAGGGTGAGTGCTGCGGTCAATCCGGCAACACCGCCGCCTGCGATCAGGATCGGTCTATCGGGAGAGACCATGCCGGCACATGCAGCCGATCAGGCCGCGTGCACTTCGTAAAGGCTGCCTGCCGGAACGCTTTCGCCCGCGCCGAGCGCCGCATTGTAGCGGTACAGCGTCGAGCAATAAGGGCAGACTTTCTCGTTGTCTGCGCCCATGTCGAGGTAGACATGCGGATGGTCGAAAGGTGGGTTTGCCCCCACGCACATGAATTCCTTGACCCCGACTTCAATCATCGGATGTCCGGCATCGTTCTGGAAATGCGGAATAGTGCCGCCAGCCATGACATGCTCCTGTGCTTGCGTGATCGGCATCTGGAACAGAAATCGGGTGTTTGCAAGCGGCCGTGACGAAACTGTCGCAAATCAATTGCATGACGCTACATTGTGCCGCGCTATGTGCAGCGGTGGAATGGGAGATTGTTGATGAGCGAGAGCAAGCCGCGGCGTGGCGAGTTGAAGGTGGATGCGTCGGAGGTGGTGGAAACGTCGGGCGGAAACCCGGATCGCTTTGTCAATCGGGAGTTCTCGTGGCTTCAGTTCAACCGACGTGTGTTGGAAGAATCGCAGAACGCGCGGCATCCGCTGCTAGAGCGCGTTCGATTCCTGTCGATCTCGGCCGCCAACCTCGACGAGTTCTTCATGGTTCGCGTCGCGGGCCTTGCAGGTCAGGTGCGCCAAGGGATCGCCGCGAAATCCGCTGATGGTCGCACGCCGGAGGAGCAGCTGGAGAACATCCTGCTGGAAGTCGGTCGTCTTCAGGAAGACCAGGAAGCAAGTCTGAGCCAACTCAACACGTTGTTGAAGGTGGAAGGCATCGAAACCGTTAAGCCCAGCGCGCTCGCCAAGGATGAGAAAGCCTGGCTCGAAGCGCACTTCATGGACGCAATCTTTCCGGTTCTCACGCCGATGTCGATCGACCCGGCCCATCCGTTCCCGTTCATCCCGAACCTCGGCTTCACCATGGCTTTGGCGCTCAAGCACAAGCGCCTGAACGAGACCATGACCGCTCTGGTCCGCATGCCGCCCGCTCTGCGCCGCCTGATCCGCCTGCCGGAGAAGGACAAGGAAGTGCGGCTTGTTCTCCTGGAAGATGCTGTCGAACTGTTCATTGGCAAGCTTTTCCCCGGCTACCAGATGACCGCATCCGGCACGTTCCGGATTATCCGCGATAGCGATATCGAGGTGGAGGAAGAAGCCGAGGATCTCGTGCGCTTCTTTGAAACCGCTTTGAAGCGCCGCAGGCGCGGGCAGGTGATCCGCATCGAGTTCGACAGCGGAACGCCGGCTGAACTGCGCGCCTTCGTGGCGCGGGAACTCGCCGTGCCGGAAAGCCGCGTCAGCGTGCTGCGCGGGCCGCTGGCGCTCAACCAGATTTCGGAACTGACCTCGATCCCGCGCGATGACATGAAGTTCATCCCCTACAACCCGCGTTTTCCCGAACGCGTGCGCGATCGCAACGGCGACTGCTTTGCGGCGATCCGGGAAAAGGACATCATCGTCCACCATCCCTATGAAAGCTTCGACGTGGTGGTGCAGTATCTGCGCCAGGCTGCAGCCGATCCCGATGTGCTCGCGATCAAGCAGACGCTCTACCGCACCTCCAACGATAGCCCCATCGTGCGCGCACTGGCTGATGCGGCAGAGGCCGGTAAGTCGGTCACCGCTCTGGTCGAGCTGAAGGCGCGGTTCGACGAGGAGGCCAATATCCGCTGGGCGCGCGATCTGGAACGCGCCGGCGTGCAGGTCGTATTCGGCTTCGTGGAGCTGAAGACCCATGCCAAGATGTCGCTGGTTGTTCGGCGCGAAGAAGGCAAGCTGCGCAACTACGTGCATCTGGGCACCGGCAATTATCACCCGATCACCGCGCGCATTTACACCGATCTGTCCTACTTCACCTGTGATCCGCAGCTCGCCCGTGACGTGTCGCAGATCTTCAACTTCATCACGGGCTACGCCGAACCGACCGAGGAGATGCGGCTGGCGATCTCGCCATTCACGCTGCGCTCCAGCATCCTGAAGAACATCGCAGGCGAGATCGAGCATGCGAAGGCAGGGCGTCCGGCGCAGATCTGGATGAAGATGAACTCGCTGGTCGATCCCGAGATCATCGACGCACTTTACGATGCGAGCAGCGCCGGCGTGGACATCGATCTGGTGGTGCGCGGCATCTGCTGTTTGCGTCCGCAGGTGCCGGGCCTGTCCGAGAACATCCGGGTCAAGTCGATCATCGGCCGCTTCCTGGAACACAGCCGCATCTTCTGCTTCGGCAATGGCGGCGGACTGCCGTCTGATGGCGCGTTGGTCTATATCGGCTCGGCCGATCTCATGCCGCGCAATCTCGATCGCCGCGTCGAGACCCTGGTGCCCATCACCAATCCGACTGTGCATGAACAGGTTCTCGGGCAGATCATGCTCGGCAACATCATGGACAATCAACAGAGCTTTGAAGTACTGGCCGACGGCACGTCCCGCCGTATGGAATGGGACGGCAGCGAGGAAGCGTTTAATGCGCAGGAATACTTCATGACGAACCCAAGCCTGTCGGGCCGAGGTGATGCACTGAAACAATCCGCACCCAAGCGCATTACCCGCCAGAAGCGCAAGAAAGGGAGCGTTGAAGGCACCGCATGATCGCGAACTCGCAAGGGCGTCTTCAAGACCGTCGTCCGATCTCAATCATCGACATCGGATCAAACTCGATCCGTCTGGTCATCTATGAAGGCATAGCGCGGTCACCGACTGTGTTGTTCAACGAAAAGATGCTGGCCGGTCTTGGCCGTGGCATCGTTTCAACGGGCCGACTGGATCCGGAAGCCGTTCAGCGCTCGGTGGAAGAGTTCCGCCGTTTCAGGGCGCTGGCGGAACAGGCCGGGTCGGAAAGCCTGCATGTCATCGCCACCGCCGCTGCGCGTGAAGCAGAAAACGGACCGGACTTCATCCGGCGCGCCGAGGACATTCTAGGCGTCGACATCAAGGTTCTGAGCGGGCGCGAAGAAGCCTATTACTCGGCGCTCGGCGTGATCTCCGGCTTCCATGATCCAGACGGCATCGCCGGCGATCTGGGCGGCGGCAGTCTGGAACTGGTGGATGTCGCGGGCGACGTCATCGGTGACGGCATTACGCTGCCGCTGGGTGGCCTACGTCTGCAGGATGTGACGAAGGGCTCGCCGCAGGCGGCAGTTGATGTCATCCGCAAGCAGCTGGCGCGTGCCGATCTGCTCGATGGTGGCAAGGATCGCACCTTCTATGCGGTTGGCGGGACATGGCGCAATCTGGCGCGTTTGCACATGATCTCGACCGGCTATCCGCTCAACGTCATGCACCATTACGAAATGGATCTGGAAAGCATTGCGCCTTTCCTGCGGCAGGTAGCGCGCGGCGAGTTGGACAAGATGAAGGGGATCAACCTGATCTCCAAAAACCGTCGCAGCCTGCTGCCTTACGGCGCCGCAGCCTTGCAGGAAATCGCGGCTGTCATGAAGCCGTCGCGTATCGTCGTGTCAGCGCTCGGTGTTCGCGAAGGCTATCTGTATTCCCTGCTCACAGAAGAAGAGCGCAAGTCCGATGCACTCATTTCGGCGGCTGAAGAACTGGCGGTTTTACGCGCTCGGTCCGTGACCCACGCGCATGAGCTCGTGGCTTGGACAGGCGAGACGCTGCAGGCGCTGGGGATCAAGGAGAATGCAGCAGAAGCGCGATTGCGCCATACCGCCTGCCTCGTGGCCGATATAGGCTGGCGGGCGCATCCCGAATATCGCGGTGTGCAGTCGCTGAACATCATCGCGCATGCCTCCTTTATCGGCGTCGACCATCCCGGTCGTGCCTTTATCGCTCTAGCCAACTTGTTCCGTCATGAAGGTGTGTTCCAGGATGGTTTCGCGCCGGAACTCGCGTCGCTTGCCGGCAAGCATTATCTGGAGCGCGCGCGTCTGCTCGGCGCAATGATGCGGGTCGTCTACCTGCTGTCGGCTTCCATGCCGGGCGTGCTGCCGCAGCTGAAATGGGCGCAGCAGGCGAACGGCAACCTGGCGCTCGTTCTTCCGAAGGCGTTGGCCCATCTCGCCGGAGAGCGGCCGGCCGGGCGCATTGCCCAGCTTGCCAAGGTCAGTGGTAAGGCTCTGGAGCTGGTTGTCGCGGATCAGTAAGCGGGCAAAAGGCTGAAGCTTTGCTTCAGCCTTTTGCCTCTACCACCGCGATCCGGCGCTTCTCGAACTTCAGCGCGACTTCGCCCTGGATGAGCTTCAACGCCTGTTCGCCGAACACTTCGCGGCGCCAGCCTTGCAATGCCGGCACATCTGCGTTTTCGCCCTTGGAAGCGATCTGCTCGATGTCATCGCTCGACGCCAGCATCTTGGGTGCGACGGACTGTTGTTCGGCAACAATGCGCAGCAGAACCTTCAACAATTCGGCCCCCGCACTCGTGCCCTCTGCCGGCTGCGAATAGCGCGGCAGCTTCGGCATCTCGTCTTTCGGCACGGCAAGGGCCGTGTTGATGACGGCAAGCAACTCAGAGGCTGTCGACGATCGCTCCCAGCCTTTCGGCGTCGTACGCAGCCGTCCGAGTGCATGCGCATCTTTCGGCTGCTGCTGCGCGATCTCGTAAATGGCGTCGTCCTTGAGCACGCGGCCACGCGGGACGTTGCGGCTGCGCGCTTCGCGCTCGCGCCAGGCTGCGACATGCTGCACCACGGTGAGTTCGACCGGCTTGCGCAGCCGCATCTTGAGCCGCTTCCAGGCGTCTTCCGGCTTCAGGTCGTAGGTTTCAGTGGCCGTAAGGATACCCGTTTCTTCTGCCAGCCAGTGCGCGCGGTCTTCCGTTTCCAGCTGCGTTTTCAGATGCAGGTAAACCGGGATGAGGTAGGTCACGTCGGCCAGCGCATATTCCAGCTGTTTCGTCGACAGCGGCCGGTGCCGCCAGTCCGTGAAGCGCGAGGATTTGTCGAGGTGCGAGCCGGTGATCTTCTGGACGAGCTGGTCATAGGACACACTCTCGCCGAAGCCGCAGACCATGGCCGCGATCTGCGTATCGAAAACGGGCGAGGGCACGAGACCGCCAAGATGGAAGATGATCTCAATGTCCTGGCGTGCGGCATGAAAGACCTTGGTGACACCCGTATTGGCCATCAAGCGGAAGAAGGGCGTGAGGTTGATGCCTTCGGCCAGTGGGTCGATCAGCGCGTTGCGCTCAGGTGTCGCCATCTGGATGAGACAGAGCTCAGGCCAGAAGGTGGTTTCGCGGATGAACTCCGTATCAACCGTCACGAAGTCTGCCTGCTCGAAGTCTGCAATGGCGTCTTCGAGTTCTGCCTGGGTCTGGATAACGTTCATAAAGACTGCTTTCGATTCCGTTGGCGCAGTTTTCAGCGCAAGCGCGGCACGTCAAGGCCGCAGAACGGCAATTGCGTCATTCGCTTGCCAGCGGCGCCGATGAAGTGCGCGTGCGGCGCGTCAGCCGCGAAAACAAAGGCGAGGTCCGCAACAGCGCGGTAAAGCGGCTGCGCCGCGACGCAGGGACCGGCCCACGAACACGCATGCGGTAGAGCGTGATGACGATCAGTACGGCATAAACCATGCCCGTGAAAACGAACAGGGCCGCCGGTCCAAACACCTGCATCACATAGGCCGCTGCCACCGGGCCCACGATTGCGCCGATGGAATAGAACAGCATCAGGGCTGCGGTCACCAGCACATACTCGCCCTTTTCGGCATGGTCGTTGGCATGGGCGGCGCAAAGCGAGAACAGCGTCATGGCAAAGGCGCCGAAGGTGAAAACGAGCGCGAAGTTTGCAAGCACATTGCTGCCTGCCAGAAAGGCCAGCGCAAAGGCTGCGATCATCGAAACGGCCGTGACGATCAACAGCACCTTGCGCCGATCCCAACGATCGGACAGGGCGCCTAAGGGATATTGCAGCAGAACGCTGCCGATAATGCCGGCGCTGACGAAGATGACGATGTTGGCTTCCGACATTCCAAGCTGTTGCGCGTAAACAGGCGCGAGGGTTCGGAACGAGCCGTTCGTGACACCAACGGCAACGCAGCCGATGGCTGCCAGAGGCGAGATCGCCCAGGCGCGTCGGAGGTTGAGCTTCACCTCTTCGGGGGCGACGGGATTGGACCGGTCACCGAGCGAAACCGGCACCAGGGACAGCGTGATCATCATCGTCATGATGCAGAAGATTGCATAACCCTCTGTTCCCACGAGCGGAATAAGGAACTGGCAGCCGGTGACGGAGCTGACATCGACGATGCGATACAGCGCCAGAACGCGGGCGCGGTCCTTGTTCGTGGCGCCCTGGTTGAGCCAGCTTTCGATCACCGTGAAGAGGCCGGAGAAGCAGAAACCGGTCACAAAACGCACGCCGGCCCACACAAACGGGTCGATCCACAGGATCAGCATCAAGGTCGCGGCGGAGGCGATGGCGGCCAAGGTGGCAAAGGCGCGGACGTGGCCGACGGCTTGCATGATGCGGGTGATCCACAGGCAGCCGATGAAGAAGCCGGCGAAATAGGCCGTGCCCATCCAGCCGATCATGGAGGGCTGGAAGCCTTCGGATGCGCCGCGGATGGCGATCAGGGTGGCTTGCAAGCCGTTGCCGCCGAGCAGGATGCCGGCGGCAATCAGGAGGGGTATCAGGGGGCGCAGCGTCGACATGGGCATCCGGAATGCGGCCTAAGCCACGCAATATGGAGCGCAGAACAGCGATGTGGCGATCCAAAACGCTTGAATTAAGTGGACCAGTAGCAGCAATTTGCGCATTTGGCAGACAGGAATGCGCCCTCGGAGAGCGTGTTCTTGACAAACCGCACCCTGCATGCGCTTTTCGCGCCGATTTCGGTCCCTGCAACTTGCGGGCGACCTCCAGCGCATCCGTACCACCCGGGAACTCTCATGCATCGCTATCGCAGCCACACCTGCGCTCAACTTCGTAAAACCGATGTCGGCCAGACCGTTCGTTTGTCAGGCTGGGTTCATCGTGTCCGCGATCATGGCGGTCTGCTCTTTATCGATCTGCGCGATCATTATGGCCTGACCCAGATCGTCGCCGATCCGGACTCGCCCTGCTTCAAGACGGCCGAGAAGGTTCGCGGCGAATGGGTGATCCGAGTCGACGGTGAGGTGAAGGCGCGTACGGCCGAGACCACCAACTCGAACCTGCCGACCGGTGAGATCGAGATCTTCGCCAAGGAAATGGAAGTGCTGTCGGCTTCCAAGGAACTGCCGCTGCCGGTGTTCGGCGAGCAGGAGTATCCGGAAGACATTCGCTTGAAGTATCGCTTCCTCGATCTGCGCCGCGATACGCTGCACAAGAACATCATGCAGCGCACCCGCATCATCGCGGAAATGCGCAAGCGCATGACCGAGTCGGCCTTCACCGAGTTCTCGACGCCGATCCTGACGGCATCGAGCCCGGAAGGCGCGCGCGACTTCCTCGTACCGTCGCGCATTCATCCCGGCACGTTCTACGCCCTGCCGCAGGCGCCGCAGCAGTACAAGCAGCTGATCATGGTGTCGGGCTTCGACCGTTATTTCCAGATCGCGCCCTGCTTCCGCGACGAAGACCCGCGCGCCGATCGACTGCCGGGCGAATTCTACCAGCTCGACCTGGAAATGAGCTTCGTGGAACAGGAAGACATCCTGTCCACCATGGAGCCGGTGATGCGCGGCGTGTTCGAGACCTTTGCCGAAGGCAAGCCGGTCACGGACGTCTTCCCGCGCATCAAGTATGACGACGCGATCCGCAAATACGGTTCCGACAAGCCGGACCTGCGCAACCCCATCGAGATGCAGGCCGTCTCCGAGCATTTCGCGGGTTCGGGCTTCAAGGTCTTTGCAGGGATTCTCGCCAACGATCCCAAGGCGGAAGTCTGGGCGATCCCGGCCAAGACCGGCGGCAGCCGCGCTTTCTGCGATCGCATGAATTCCTGGGCGCAAGGCGAAGGACAGCCGGGCCTCGGCTACATCTTCTGGCGCAAGGAAGGCGACAAGATCGAAGGCGCCGGCCCGATCGCCAAGAACATTGGCGAAGAGCGCACGGAAGCCATTCGCCAGCAGCTCGGCCTGGAAGACGGCGATGCGGCCTTCTTCGTCGCCGGCAACCCCGCGAAATTCTACAAGTTCGCAGGCGATGCACGCACGCGCGCCGGCGAAGAACTGAACCTCGTCGATCGCGATCGCTTCGCGCTATGCTGGATCATCGACTTCCCGTTCTTCGAATGGAACGAGGACGAGAAGAAGATCGACTTCGCGCACAACCCGTTCTCCATGCCGCAGGGGGGCATCGAGGCGCTGGAAAACCAGGATCCGCTGTCGATCAAGGCTTACCAGTATGACATGGTCTGCAACGGCTTCGAGATCGCGTCCGGTGGTATCCGCAACCACCTGCCGGAAACGATGGTCAAGGCGTTCGAGATGGTCGGCCTGTCGCGCGACACGGTGGAAGAGCGCTTCGGCGGTTTGTACCGCGCCTTCCAGTACGGCGCGCCGCCGCATGGTGGCATGGCGGCCGGTATCGACCGTGTGGTGATGCTGTTGTGCGGTGCCAAGAACCTGCGCGAGATCACGATGTTCCCGATGAACCAGCAGGCCTACGATCTGCTGATGGGTGCGCCGTCGGAAGCCACGCCGCAGCAGCTGCGCGAGCTCGAACTGCGCACCACGCCCAAGAAGGACTGAGGCGAGCGGCTGCTTGCAGCCGCTTCCAATCTCTTTCCAGAAGATACAAAAAAGCCCGGCTCGCGCCGGGCTTTTTCTTTGAACGGTTCAACCCAACTTAGTCGTTGGCGGAAACGCTGATGCCGAGCTGGTTGATGATCGCCTTCGGCGCATCCGGGCCGCGTGCCATCATGCCGGTTGCGGCCAGCTGGGCGAAGGGCAGGGGCTGAGCGGGCTTGGCCATGATCTGGATGCTCTTCGGATCATCCAGGAAGCTGTTGACGGCATTGCTGACCGACTGCGCGAAGTCCGGCATGTTGAGCTGCGCCAGACCGAAGGGCACGATCGCCTTGGCCTGGTTGATCATCGCTTCCGGCGTCGTCTTGTGGTTCTTGGCGATGATGCCGATGATCTTGTTGGTCAGGGAGTCATCCTCGAAGCGGATGGTCGCCTGGTTGAAGATCACCTGCTGCATGAGACCGAGCATGGCCATGCCCTGCGCCGACTGATCGGCTTCGGGCGCTGCCGCCATCTTTTCCGTGGTTTCCCGGATCGTGCGGATCAGGGCCGGCGTGTAGCCGTCGATATCGAAGGTGACGCTGAGCGTGCCGGCATCGTCGACCACGAAGTCGTTCTTCTTGATGACGAGATCGCCGTTCTTGGTGTTCCAGGACGCCTGCATGTCGATCTTGCCGGTGACGGTCTCATAGCCGAGATCCGACAGCATCGGCTTCAGGTCCGGGGTCGCCAGCTGAAACAGATCGCTGCTAAAGCGATTGGCCGCGACCGTGATGTCGAAGGAGCCGCTGCCGGTGGATGTTTCCTTGGCCGAGCTGTTGATGTCTTCGATCGTGAGAACGCGCTTGCCGCCGAGATCCACGGTGGCCGTGTCGGCCTTGGCGCTGTCGTAGGGCGTCATGCCGGAAGAAGCCACTGCATCGAACGGCAACTGCGCGCCGGTGACCTCGATGCCCTTGGCAGCGATCGTCGCGCCTTCCTGCATGATCGAATAATCGGACATGGTGATGGAGCCGACCCGGTAGTGGTCGCTTTCTTCCGCGATGTCGGAGAAGGTGACGTCGCCGAGCTGCACCGGCTCGGTCATGCCGGGCACGGTGCCCTTCACGCCCTTGGCGACGACCTGCGATTCGTCACCGGTCAGCTCGTTCCATTCCAGGATGGTTCCTTGTTCCGCCGAAAGCGCCTTCAAGCGCGTACCGAACTGCTCGAGCTCGAAGGCCTGTGCACCCGTGATGGGCAGAACAAGGGCGAGCGCGGTGAAACACAGGGTTGAAGCCAGAGGCAAACGCTTGGTCATGTTGATGATCCTGTCCAAAGCAATGGTTCGGTCAATGTTGGGTGCTTCTTTCCGAGATCAACCCGGCGAGAGCAAGGCGAATGGTGGCGCAAGCAGAGGATGCTGACGGATTTCATCTCCTCCCGCCGCTTGCGGCTACTTTGCTGAATGCCTGCACGAAAAGCAAACCAGCTTCTATCCACAGAACTCACAGGCTGAACGGCTGGTTTACGCGCATGTTCTGATCTTGTTCTTGCCGCGAATCACTGCGTTCGTTAGGCCAAGGCCATGGGAAAGAGCCTTGTTCCGCCGCCGGATAATGGCGGCAACGCCATTGAACCGGTCGACCTCAAGCGGGCGCTCGAAGAGCGCTACCTCGCTTATGCGCTGTCGACCATCATGCATCGCGCGCTGCCGGATGTGCGCGACGGCTTGAAGCCGGTGCACCGCCGCATCATGCATTCCATGCGGCTGTTGCGGCTCAACCCCGATCAGGGCTTCGCCAAATGCGCCCGTATTGTCGGTGAGGTGATGGGCAAGTTCCATCCCCATGGCGACGCGTCGATCTATGACGCGCTGGTCCGCCTGGCGCAGGATTTCTCCGTTCGCTATCCGCTAGTCGACGGCCAGGGCAACTTCGGCAATATCGATGGCGATAGCGCCGCCGCCATGCGCTACACCGAAGCGCGCATGACCGACGTGGCGACGGCGCTGCTCGAAGGCATCACCGAAGACGCCGTTGATTACCGCCTGACCTATAACGAGGAAGACGAAGAACCGGTGGTCCTGCCGGGCGCGTTTCCGAACCTTCTGGCCAACGGCTCTTCCGGTATTGCGGTCGGCATGGCGACGTCGATCCCGCCGCATAATGCGGCCGAGCTGTGCGACGCGGCGCTGCATCTGATCGACAATCCCGACGCGTCCACCGAAACGCTGCTGCAATGGGTGCAGGGACCGGATTTCCCCACCGGCGGCATCGTGGTCGACAACCGCGCATCGATCCATGAAGCCTATGAAACGGGCCGTGGCGGTTTTCGCCTGCGCGCGCGCTGGGAAAAGGAAGATCTGGGACGCGGCACCTGGACGGTGGTGGTGACCGAGATCCCTTACGGCGTGCAGAAGTCGCGGCTGATCGAGAAGATCGCCGACCTCCTGATCGCGCGCCGTTTGCCGCTGCTGGAAGACATTCGCGACGAAAGCGCGGAAGACATCCGCGTGGTTCTCGTGCCGAAAAGCCGCGCGGTGGACCCGGGCCTCTTGATGGAATCGCTGTTCAAGCTGACCGAGCTCGAAACGCGCTTTCCGCTCAACATGAACGTGTTGTCGCGCGGCAAGGTGCCGAACGTGCTCTCGCTCAAGGGCGTGCTGAAGGAATGGCTGGAACACCGCAAGGATGTTCTGATCCGCCGTTCGCGCCATCGTCTGGCCGAGATCGAGCGCCGGCTGGAGATCCTCGCCGGTTATCTCATCGCCTTCCTCAACATCGATGAGGTGATCCGCATCATCCGCGAGGAAGATGAGCCCAAGAAGGTGATGATCGCGCGTTGGGACCTGACCGATGTGCAGGCCGAAGCGATCCTGAACCTACGCTTGCGCCAGTTGCGCAAGCTGGAAGAGTTCGAGATCCGCAAGGAATTCGATGCGCTGTCGGCCGAAAAGGCTTCGATCGAGGCGCTGCTCGCTTCGCCGGAAAAGCAGTGGCAGACGATCAAGTGGGAAGTGTCGGTGATCCGGCGCAACTACGGACCGGACACGGATATCGGCAAGCGCCGCACGACCTTTGCGGACGCGCCGGAGGTCGATCTCGGCGACATCCATCAGGCGATGATCGAGAAAGAACCGGTCACGGTGGTGATTTCCGAAAAGGGCTGGCTGCGGGCGCTGAAGGGGCATCTGGCGGATTTCGGCGCGCTGACCTTCAAGGAAGGCGACAGTTTGAAGCTCGCTTTCCATGCGCAGACCACGGACAAGATCCTCGTCTTCACCACCGGCGGCAAGTTCTACACGATCGGAGCCGATCGTTTGCCGGGCGGACGTGGCCATGGCGAGCCGATCCGCATCATCGTGGACATGGACAACGATCAGGCAATCGTCACCGCCTTTGCGCATCAGCCGGGCCGGCGTTTGCTGCTGACCTCGCATGGCGGCTACGGCTTCCTCGTGCCGGAAGACGAGGTGATCGCCAACACCCGCAAGGGCAAGCAGGTCATGAACGTCAAGATGCCGGACGAGGCCAAGCGCTGCGTGCCCGCCAACGGCGATCAGGTCGCGATCGTCGGCGAAAACCGCAAGATGCTGGTGTTCCCGCTGGCCGAGGTGCCGGAAATGGCCAGGGGCAAGGGTGTGCGGCTGCAGCGCTACAAGGATGGCGGTGTGTCCGACATCAAGGTCTTCACGGCCGAACAGGGCCTGAGCTGGCAGGATTCCGCCGACCGCACCTTCAACCGCAGTGCCGCCGAGCTGGCGGAGTGGACGGCCGAACGGGCAACGGCTGGCCGGATCGCGCCGAAGGGTTTCCCGCGCACGGGGCAGTTCAACTAGGCGCGAGCCAGTCTGGGGCCAGCCAGTCTCGGGCGTAGTCGGTGCGGCTGACGCCGGTGAAACGGCGCAGGCGCTCGATCTCGGCTTCGAGCGCAACCGTCAGCGCCTTCGAGATGCGGACGCCTTTTTCGGGCCAGAAGCGGCGCACGCTCATCAGGTCGTTGGGGCGATCGGCCTTCATGTCGATGCGCCCGACGATCGTGTCGCCGCGCAGAACCGGAAAAACGTAGTAGCCATATTTGCGCTGCGCTTCCGGTACGAAGACTTCGATGCGGTAATGAAAGTCGAAGATGCGCTCGGCGCGCCCGCGATCGCGCAGGAGCGGATCGAACGGGCTCAAGATCCGCACCCGAGTCGGCGGTTCGGGCACGGTGTCGAGTTCGGCCAGTGTGGCGGGAAAGGCGTAGGCGGTGCGCGGCTTGGAGCCGTCGGCGCTTTCGATACGAACCTCTTCCAGCCGCGCGCGATTGGCGGCCACCCATTCTTCCACCTCGGCGGGCTTCAACAGCTGGAAGAAGGCTGCGATCTGCCCGCGCGTGCCAAAGCCCAGCCGGGCGAGGGCGGCGGTGCAGGCCCAGTCCACGAAGGCGTCGTGATCGACAGTCTGCGCGCGATAGGCGGCGGGGATGACGCGTTCGGTGAGGTCGTAGACTTTCTGGAAACCTTCGCGGCGCGTGATCTGAAGCGCGCCGGTGCGCCAAAGATATTCAAGCGCGGCTTTCGACGGATGCCAGTCCCACCAGCCGGTGGAGGGCTTGTCGCGCGCTTCGAAATCACGCGCCATGACCGGGCCGTGATCGCGGATGCGCTTGAGAACGGCATTGACGGTTTCGTTGAAGGCCGAGCCGAACTGCGCCGCGCGGCGCTGGTCGAGCCGCTCCTGTTCGCGAATGAAACGGTGCTTCCAGTAGGGGAAGAAGGACACCGGGATCACCGACGCGTCATGCGTCCAATGCTCGAACAGTGTTCTTTCGCGCTCGATCAGCTGATGCAGCTGCTTCTGCTTGTAGGTCTTGTTGCGGGCAAACAGGATCTGGTGATGCGCGCGCTCGACGATGGCGATGCTATCGACCTGGACATAGCCGAGCCGCTCGATCACGGCCTGCAGTTCAGGCAGGGTTTGGGCGCGGTGCGGCGGATCGGACAGCGCCTGGTGGTGGATCAGGAGGCGGCGCGCCAGGCGGTTCGGGATGAGGGGCTGCATGGTTGGGAAGGTAGGTTCCTGCCCGCGTGCCTCAAGTCAGATGGCTCAAGTCGGATGGCGGATCGTCAGGGCTGCACGGCGTCGGCGGCCTTGCGCGATCTGCCAAGCGGAATGGGCGATCAGCGTGACGATGAGGATCGCGCCGCCGATCAGGCTGGCGGTGGTCGGCACCTCGGTGAAGATCAGCCACACCCAGATCGGCGCGAGCACTGTCTCCAACAGATAGAACATCGCGACCTCCGGGCCGGACAGGTATTTCGGCGCGTTGGCGAGGCAGAAGAAGGCGATGGGCATGACGAGCAAGCCGTCGAGCATGATCCACTGCGGCGCCTGCGCTTCGAAGCCGACGCGCGACACCATGACGATCGCCACGCACAAAGCGGGGATCACGGCCATCAGCGACGCGAAGCCCATATCGCGCCCGCTCCAGCGGCTGATCGTGATGGCGGTGGCGATCAGAAAGGCCGAGCACATCGCCAGCGCATTGCCCAGAAGATTGCCGGTGCCGATGCCGGCGTGAACGATGATCAGCACGCCGACGATCATGAGCGTGATCGCGCCGAGCGTTGCCGGCTTCGGCCGTTCTCTCAGGAAGATCCATGAGAGAACGGCGGCGAAGGCGGTGTTGAAGGCGAGAATGAAAACGAGGTCGGCCGTGGTCGTGTGGAACACGGCGAGCAGGAAGGTCATCGACGACAGCGAATAAAGGCCGGCAACCAGAAGGCCGATGCGGCCGGGGATCAGCGGCGGGAGTTTTACGCGCAGGCCACGCAGGATCGACCAGATCACCAAAGTGGCAACCAGCGTCGTGCTGGTGCGGATCAGAAGCGCGCTCCAGCTGTTGGCTTGGCCGAGCTTGACCAGGGGAATGTCGACCGTGAGCACGAGGCCGCCAAGGGCAGCCAGAAGCAAACCGCGCGCATGCGGCGAAAGCGATTGGAACAAGCGAATCTCCCCGGATCTGGAAGGGAGTTAGATCCAGTTCACGCGCCTTGTCGAACCTCATCTGGGTTGAAGCGCGCCCAACCTCTTGGTCCAAGATGTTCCTGCGGCTGGAAGCGCACCTTGTAGGCCATCTTGGGCGAGCCGTTGACCCAATAGCCCAGATACACATGCGGCAGGCCCATCGAGCGGGCGCGCGCGATGTGGTCGAGAATCATGAAGGTGCCGAGCGAGCGCTCGTCGAGGTCGGGATCGAAAAAGGAATAAACCATCGACAGGCCGTCGCCCATGCGATCGCTGAGCGCCACGGCCACGAGATCGCCCACACCCTTGCCGGTGATGAAGGTGTCGGGACCGCGCCGGCGATATTCGATGACCTTGGTTTCGACATGGCTGTCTTCCACCATCATGGCGTAATCGAGCACGCTCATGTCCAGCATGCCGCCGCGCTTGTGGCGGGCTTCGAGATAGCGGCGGAAAAGGGAATATTGCTCCGTGCTGGGCGCAGCGTTTCGCATGTCGCCGACCAGATCATCGTTGCGCCCCAACACCCGCTTCATGTTGCGGGTGGGCTCGAATGCGTTGACGAGAACACGGGTGGAAACGCAGGCGCGGCAGGTCTCGCAGGCCGGACGGTAGGCGATGTTCTGCGAGCGGCGAAAGCCACCCTGCGTCAGGAGATCGTTGAGATCCGTCGCCCGATTGCCGATCAAATGCGTGAAAACCTTCCGCTCATATTGCCCTTCCAGATAAGGGCAGGCGGTGGGTGCCGTCAGAAAGAACTGCGGCGAAGGTGGCTGGTGATGCGTCATGAATGCCTGAAAGCGGCTCACTCTTTTACGCGTAGGTTGAACCCCTCACGCGAAAGGTCAACTCACAAAGATTGATCCGCTGTTCAAGCGGGACCGCCGCTCAGCGATCCGAACGAACCACGGCTGTGCCGAGCAGCAGATCGTGGGCGGTGCGCTTGCGGTCGAGAAACAGCGAAGCAAGCAGGATCAACGGCGTAAGAATGACATTGCCAGCCCAAAATAGCACGGAGTGAACCACCGCGAGAACGCCGTCCACGCGGCCACCATCGAGCCGCTCGAGCCGGATCGACATGGCGCGCATGCCAAGCGTGGCCTGACGCGACGAGCCCATGGTCGCGAACACATAGATGAGGGCGATCATCGGGGTCAGCATGCCAAACAGCATCCAGCCAAGGCCAAGGGTGATGATGCCGAGGAAGCCGACAATCACGCTGACTGGAATGAGCAGCAGAAGAACGATGGCGTAGTCGATGCAGAACGCGAGAATGCGACGCCGGCGAACACCATCATACAGCCTGACATCATCAAGGCTGCGATCAAGCGCGCCGGTCTGATTCATCGTGGCAGTGTGCTGAGTCGACATCGCGGTCCTTCCAGTGGTTTCTTGCCCTTGAGATGGCGATTTTTGCGCCGGATTCAAGAAAGAACCCTCGGGACGTAGAAGCGTCGATGTCAGCCGCGCCGGGGAAGCAGGCTGGCGACGCCGATCGCGATCCAGCCGAGGATCATCATCACGCCGCCGGCGGGCGCCGCCATGGGGAACAGGCGCTCGGCCCCGTAATGTCTGATGATGAGGTCGGCCGCGAACAAGGCGACGCCGACAAACAAGAGCCAGGCTGCCAGACGCAGCGCCTTCGAAGCACCGAGCAGCCCAACGGCCAGAAGCGCGGGTGCATGCATCAGAAGAAAGGACGCGCCGGTGGCGATGGTTCCACCGCCGCTATGGGTTGCGACCGCCGAAAAGGCGACGCCCGCTGCACCGCACAGCGCGGCGGCAACGCAAAGGGCGCGACCCGGCTGGGCTGCGATCATGATGCGAGGAGTTCCGCCACATCAGGGGCGAAGTAGGTAAGGATGCCGTCGCAACCCGCGCGCTTGAAAGCCAGAAGGCTTTCCAGCATGGCGCGTTCGCCGTCGATCCAGCCATTGGCGGCAGCAGCCTTGATCATCGTGAATTCGCCCGACACCTGATAGGCGAAGGTCGGCACGGCGAAGGTTTCCTTCAGCCGGTGAATGATGTCGAGATAGGGCATGCCAGGCTTGACCATCAGCATATCAGCGCCTTCGGCGAGATCCTGCTCGGCTTCGCGCATGGCTTCATTCGAATTGGCGGGATCGAGATAATAGGTCTTCTTGTCGCCCTTCAGGAGCCCGCTTGTGCCGATGGCTTCGCGGTAAGGACCATAAAAGGCCGACGAGAACTTGGTGGCGTACGACATGATCGCGACATCCTGGAAGCCATCGGCGTCCAGTGCATCACGGATCGCGCCGATGCGGCCGTCCATCATGTCGGAGGGCGCGATGATGTCCGAACCCGCGCGAGCCTGCTCGAGTGCTGCTGCAACGACCTGATCCACGGTTTCATCATTGACGATGATGCCATCGCGCAGAATGCCGTCATGGCCGTGATCGGTGAAGGGATCGAGCGCGGCGTCGGTGATGATGCCGATGTCGGGTGCGGCGTCCTTGATCGCGCGGGTGGCGCGATTGATCAGGTTGTCGGCATGGCAGGCATGCGACCCGGTTTGATCCTTCAAGGCATGGTCGATGTAAGGGAAGGTCGCAATCGCGGGAATGCCGAGCGAGGCGGCGCGCTTGGCTTCCTGTGCCGCCATATCCACCGACAAACGAAACACGCCGGGCATTGCGGGCAGGGGCTCGCGCTTGTTCTCGCCATCAACAAGGAAGATCGGCCAGATCAGGTCATCGACCGTCAGCCGGTTTTCCTGAACCAGCCGGCGCGACCAGTCTGTCTTGCGCGTTCGGCGCAGGCGGCGGCTTCCGGTGATTTCGTCAACGCTTCGGCCGATCCGTGTCGGCGTGCGGGTTATCCTGTCCATGGCAGAGGCCCTTTCTTGCGCCAGCCCATAGCACAAGGGCTTTGCACGCACCACGCAGCAAACCTGCGGCATTGACGCCAAGCAGGACGAACCGTAAGCCCGAAGCCTGCCTGCACGGCATGGCTTTTTTGGCGGTTGGCTTGGGAGAGGTGGTCATGAAGGTAGATTTTGGCGGCGGTGACGAGATCGCCTTCGAGCGCGTCGGACGGGCCGGCGTGGTCACGCTCACGCGGCCGAAGGCGCTGAACGCGCTGACCCACACGATGGTCAAGGCGCTGGCGGCGGCCCTCACCGCATGGGCCGATGAAAGCGACGTGGCCGTTGTCGTGGTGAAGGCGGAGGGCAGGGCCTTTTGCGCCGGCGGCGACATTCTCGACGTGTATCGGCGCGGAAAGGCGGGGGAGCATCCCGTTGCCTTCTTTGCCGACGAGTATCGCCTGAACATCCAGATCGAATCCTATCCCAAGCCGTATATCTCGCTGATCGACGGCATCGTCATGGGCGGCGGTGTCGGCATCTCCTTCCATGGCTCGCATCGCGTGATCAGCGAAAACGCGCTGTTTGCCATGCCCGAAGTCGGCATCGGCTTCTTTCCCGATGTCGGCGGCAGCCATCTTCTGCCGAAGCTGCCGGGCTCGTTCGGCCGGTATCTCGCTCTGACCGGTGATCGCATTCGCGCCGGCGACATCATGACGTCCGGCATGGGCACGCATTTCGTGCCATCGGCGAGTTTCCCGCTGCTCGTCGAGGAACTGGCATCTTCCGGCAATCCGCGCGCAGCACTCGCCAAGTTCACCACGGAAGCGCCGGCACCCGAGATCGACGATGGCGCGCTGCATACGATCGCCAAGCTCTTCTCGGTCGACGGCTTCAAGGAACTGATCGCCGGTCTGGAACGCGCTGCGGCGCGCGACCAGTTCGCGCAAAAGGCGCTCGATACGATCGCCAAGCGCTCGCCCACGAGCCTGCATGTCACCTTCCGCCAGATCCGCGACGGGGACATGCTGTCGATGCCCGAATGCATGCAGATGGAATATCGCATTCTCAACCGCATGCTCCAAGGCCATGACTTCTATGAAGGCATTCGCGCGGCGCTGATCGACAAGGGATCGACGCCGGAATGGAAGCCGTCCGAGATCGACGCGGTGTCGGATGCCGATGTCGACGCCTATTTCAAACCATTGGATGACGGAGAACTGCGCCTGTGATGTCCAGCCAAGCCAGGATCGCGGTTGCCGCGCCGACCATGGCCGAAGGCGCGCTTGCCTGGCTGCACCGGCTGGTGGCGGTGTACTGCCTTCTGTTCGGCATCCTCTACTGGATCCGTTTGATCGGCTTGAACGACGGCCTGACCTGGCGCTTCGACACGATGCCGATCACCTGGCAGGCGGCCAGCGTGCTGCTCGCCGTATTCTTTCCGTTTGCCGCCATCGGCCTTTGGATGCTGGCATCCTGGGGGCCGGTTCTGTGGCTGATCTGCGCGATCACGGAAATCGTGATGTATGTCGGCTTCCCGCAGATCTACGGCTTTCGCATCGGCGCGGTGGCCACGCATTGCATCGTTGCCGCGCTTTATCTGACCCTGCGCTTGGTTATTTATCTCCAAAGGAAAAGGATCACGTAAGTCGTTGTTAAGCCTCTTTGAAATGGAGGCTTGGATACCGCTGGTTAAGCTTGGCGTTTAAGTCGAATTTTAGGTGCGACGGTTATGGTCATGCCCAAGGTGAGATCAAAAAAACAATCACCGGGCGTCAACACGAGAGGCACAACCGATGAACACGCGACAGGCCACCAAGCCCGCACCGGCACAAGACGACAGCCGCGAAGCAATCCGCACGCTTTACATGGAAGCCCTTCAGCTCGTGGAGCGCCTTCATCGCCGGTTGCTCGATGTGATCAAGGACGAGTTCGACCGCAACAACCGCAGCGACATCAACGCGATCCAGGCCCTGCTCCTGTTCAACATCGGCAATGCCGAACTGACCGCCGGCGAGCTGCGCTCGCGCGGTTATTATCTCGGCTCCAACGTGTCCTATAATCTGAAGAAGCTCGTCGATCTCGGCTTCATCAACCACCAGCGTTCGCGCATCGACCGCCGCTCGGTGCGGGTGAGCCTGACGCCGAAGGGCCAGGAAATCGAGAAGATCGTGGCCGGCCTCTACGAGCGCCACATCGGTTCGATCGAAGCCGTCGGCGGCATCAACCACGACGAATTCCACCAGATGAACAAGTCGCTGCAGCGCCTCGACCGCTTCTGGAACGACACGATCGCCTACCGGATGTAATCAACAGACGCTTCCGAGGGTGATCCTCATGAAACGGCGCCTCGGCTGTATGGCCAGGCGCCGTTCCTGCGTTTGAAACTGCGCTCAAACTGCAACAGCGACGATCACGCTTTGCATGATCGCGACCCTTGATGCGCCAAGCGGCGCGGCAGGCCACGCTGCCGCCATATTCGGGTGACACGGCCATTGTTATGGAACGGGCGCGGGTGCCTGGAACGACCCGATCGACACTGCGTTGAAGTCGTTGATCGCGGATCCTAGGGCACGCAAGGCCAGTCCGCCGATAAAAGAACTTGTTAAGCCTGTTTTTCTATCGTGGCGGATCGATGCCGAGTTCGGACGTGTCCCAAGTGACCGCAGACCCAAGACCGTAGACCCAAGTGACTGCAGATAACGTGGATAGATGATGAACACAAATCGCCGCCATTTTCTGACCGCAGCCGGTGCCTTGGCCGGAACGGCTCTCGCCGCACCTGCATTCGCGCAGAACATCTTGGACGACGTGTTTCAGTCCAACCGCCGCGGCGGCTGGGACGACCAGTTCGATTCGCGTGCGGCTGGCGGCGAGGCGGTTCAATCTGATGTGCCGATCTATAGCCACGAAACGCTGATGTACACGCAGCAGGCGATCAACACCTACCAGAACATCGTGGCGCAGGGCGGCTGGAACCAGGTTCCGTCCGGCAACAAGCTGCAGCTCGGCGTCGTTCATCCGGACGTCGAGGCCATGCGCCGCCGTTTGATGATCTCGGGCGATCTTTCGCAGCGCGCCGGCCTGTCGCAGTCCTTCGACACCTACACCGACGCAGCGCTCAAGCGCTTCCAGCGTCGCCACGGTCTGCCGGCCGATGGCGTAACGGGCAAATACACCTATGCCGCGATGAACGTGTCGCCGCAGATCCGCCTCGGCCAGTTGCAGACGAACCTGAACCGCCTGAACCAGAACCTGGGCAACTATCAGGATCAGCGCTATGTGATGGTCAACATTCCGGCGGCGCAGATCGAAGCTGTGGAGAATGGCCGCGTCGTGTCGCGTCACACGGCCGTTGTCGGCAAGATCGACCGCCAAACGCCGTTGATCGATTCCGCGATCAACGAAGTCATCGTCAATCCTTACTGGAATGCGCCGGAATCGATCATCCGCAAGGATATCATTCCGCTGATGCGCAAGAACCCGAACTATCTGCGCGACAACAACATCCGCATCTTCACCTGGGGTGGTGAGCCGGTGGATCCGATGTCGATCGACTGGTCGACGGAAGATGCCGCCAAGCTGCATTTCCGCCAAGATCCGGGCAAGATCAACGCAATGGCTTCGGTGAAGATCAACTTCCCGAACGATCACCAGACCTACATGCACGACACACCGCAGCAGAGCCTGTTCAACAATCTGATGCGCTTCGATTCATCGGGCTGCGTGCGCGTCCAGAACGTGCGCGATCTCGTTACGTGGCTGCTGCGCGACACGCCCGGCTGGAGCCGCCAGCGTTTCGAGGACACGATCCGCAGCGGCGAAAACACGCCGGTTCAGCTGACCAACCCTGTGCCGGTGCACTTCACCTATGTGTCGGCCTGGTCGACGGGCGATGGCGTCGTGCATTTCCGCGACGACGTTTACGCGCTGGACGGCAATCAGGAACTGCAGATGTCGCAGGCGATCTGATCGCTTCAGGCATGATCAACACGAAGGCCGCCCTCGAGGCGGCCTTTTTCGTTTCATCAGCCGTGTCGGAAACACAGCAGAAAAATGCGGTTCCGGCTCGTGGCGAGGGCGCTTCAAGTGTGATAGTGCGCCCGTGACCTTCCCTTTCGCTTCGTAAAGGATCCTGCGATGGCTTCTTCGACCAATGGCTTCTTCACCACGCCGCTTGAAGAGCGGGATCCGGAAATCTTCGGTTCGATCCGCGACGAGCTCGGCCGTCAGCGCCATGAGATCGAACTGATCGCGTCGGAAAACATCGTGTCGCGCGCCGTGCTGGAAGCGCAGGGCTCGATCATGACCAACAAGTATGCCGAAGGCTATCCGGGCAAGCGCTACTACGGCGGCTGCCAGTTCGTGGATGTCGCCGAAACGCTGGCGATCGAGCGCGCCAAGAAGCTGTTCGACTGCAACTTCGCCAACGTTCAGCCGAACTCCGGCAGCCAGATGAACCAGGCCGTGTTTCTGGCGCTCCTGCAGCCCGGCGACACCTTCATGGGTCTCGACCTGAATTCAGGCGGCCACCTGACCCACGGTTCGCCGGTCAACATGTCCGGCAAGTGGTTCAATGTCGTGTCTTACGGCGTGCGCGAAGACGATCACCTCATCGACATGGATGTGGTCGAGCAGAAGGCGCATGAAACCAAGCCGAAGCTGATCCTGGCCGGCGGCACGGCTTATTCCCGCATCTGGGACTGGAAGCGCTTCCGCGAGATCGCCGATGCGGTTGGCGCCTATCTGATGGTCGATATGGCCCATATCGCCGGTCTCGTTGCCGGTGGCGTGCATCCGTCGCCGATCCCGCATGCCCATGTCGTCACGACCACGACCCACAAGTCGCTGCGTGGCCCGCGCGGCGGCATGATCCTCACCAATGACGAGGAAATGGCCAAGAAGATGAACTCGGCCGTGTTCCCCGGCCTGCAGGGTGGACCGCTGATGCATGTGATCGCTGCAAAGGCCGTCGCCTTCGGCGAAGCGCTGCAGCCCGAGTTCAAGACCTATGCCGCCAACATCGTTGCCAACGCCAAGGCCTTGGCCGGCAGCCTGAAGGATACCGGCCTGGACATCGTGTCGGGCGGCACCGACAACCACTCCATGCTGGTGGATCTGCGTCCGAAGAACGCCACCGGCAAGCGCGCGGAGGCCGCTTTGGGCCGCGCCAACATCACCTGCAACAAGAACGGCATCCCGTTCGATCCTGAAAAGCCGTTTGTCACGTCGGGCGTGCGTCTCGGCACGCCAGCCGGCACCACGCGCGGTTTCGGCGAAGCGGAGTTCCGCGAGATCGGCCAGCTCATCACCGAGGTTCTGGACGGTCTGAAGGCTGCCAATTCCGACGAAGGCAACCAGTCGGTGGAAGAGGCTGTGAAGCGCAAGGTGGTTTCGTTGACGGATCGCTTCCCGCTTTATCCCTATCTGGGGTAAGAGGGGGCATCCCTTCTAGACCGGAATACCGATGCGCTGCCCTTACTGCCAGTCCGAAGACACCCAGGTTAAGGATTCGCGGCCTGCCGAAGATGGCGCCGCGATCCGACGCCGCCGGATCTGCCCGGTTTGCGGCGGCCGCTTCACGACCTTCGAGCGCGTGCAGCTGCGCGATCTCGTTGTGGTCAAGAAGTCCGGCCGCAAGGTGCCGTTCGATCGCGACAAGCTGATGCGGTCCTTCGACATCGCGCTGCGCAAGCGCAATGTCGATCCCGACCGCATCGAGCGCGCCGTGACCGGCATCGTCAGGCAGCTGGAAAGCTCGGGCGAAACGGAAATCGTGGCCGGCGAAATCGGCCGCCTGGTGATGGAAGCGCTGAAGGCGCTGGATGATGTCGCCTATGTCCGGTTCGCTTCCGTGTATCGCAACTTCCGCGAAGCTCGCGACTTCCACGGCGTTCTGGACGAGCTGACGGTGGAAGACGAGGCCGATCATGCGGTCGACCCACACGATGGCTGACACCGAGCCCAGCCTCGACGATCGCCGCTTCATGGCGACGGCCATTCGGCTGTCACGCCGCCATTTCGGCTTGACCGGCACCAACCCTTCCGTTGCGACCCTGATCGTTGCCGATGGCGTGATCGTCGGCCGTGGCGTCACCGCAATCGGCGGTCGCCCTCATGCCGAAACGCAGGCGCTGGCTGAAGCCGGCGAGCGGGCCAGGGGCGCAACCGCCTATGTCACGCTCGAACCCTGTGCCCATCATGGCCGCACGCCGCCTTGCGCCGAAGCTCTGGTAACCGCCGGTGTTTCGCGCGTGGTCGGTGCGGCATCCGACCCAGACCCGCGCGTTGCGGGGCGTGGCTATGCAATCTTGCGAGCCGCCGGTATCGCCGTTCTGGAAGGTGTTCTGGCTGAAAACGCCGGCGATCAGCTGAACGGCTATTTGATTCGATCCGTGAAGCGCCGCCCGGAAGTGACTCTGAAACTTGCGGTTTCCGCCGATGGCATGATCGGACTGACCGACGAGGGCAGGGTGGCCGTGACGGGCGAGGCCGTGCGGCGGCAGGTTCATCTGATGCGTGCGGAATCCGATGCCATCCTGATCGGCATCAGAACCGCGCTGGCCGATGATCCCGAACTGACCTGCCGTTTGCCCGGTCTCGACAGTCGTTCGCCCATCCGCATCGTGCTCGACCGCAATGCCCGGTTGCCGGCAAGTGCCAAGCTTGCGGTCACCGCCCGTCTTGTGCCCACGATGGTGGCGGCCCTTCCCGAGACTGTCGGAGCGGAGAGGCGTGCAGAACTCGAATCCCGTGGCGTGACGTTTCTGGCGACCGAAGCGCATGAAGGCCGCGTCGCTTTGCCCGAACTGATGGAAGATCTCGGCGCGCGTGGCATCGGCACGCTGATGGTGGAAGGCGGCGCTGATGCCGCCGCGCAATTTCTAGCGGAAGATCTCGTTGATCGTCTCGTGCTGTTTTCCAGCACGAAGGAGATCGGCACTGGCGGCGTGCGTGCGCCGATCACGCCGGCAACCGTACCGGCGCGCTTTCGCCTTTTGCGCGAAAGCCGCTTCGGTGCGGATATCGGCCAGGAATGGGTGAGGGCTCACTGATGTTTACCGGCATTGTCACCGATATCGGCCGCGTCGGCAAAATTTCGGCGCGCGAAGGCGGCAAGCGCCTGCGCATCGAAACGGCCTATGATCCCGCGACGATCGAGATCGGCGCGTCGATCAGCTGCTCGGGCGTGTGTTTGACCGTGGTGGAACTGCCGGAAAGCCAATCCAATGCGCGCTGGTTCGACGTCGAAGCCTGGGAAGAAGCCCTGCGTCTGACCTCGGCCGGCGAGTGGAGCGAAGGCACGGCACTCAACCTCGAACGCGCGCTCAAGATGGGCGACGAACTCGGCGGCCACATCGTGTCCGGTCATGTGGATGGCATGGCGACGATCGTCGAGCGCACGGATGAAGGCGAAGCCGTGCGCTTCACGCTCGAAGCGCCGGCCGACTTCGCCAGGTTCATCGCGCCCAAGGGATCGATCGCGCTCGACGGCACCTCGCTCACTGTCAACAAGGTTGATGGACAGCGCTTCGATGTTCTTCTGATCCACCATTCGCTCACCGTCACCACCTGGGGCGAACGCAAGGTGGGCGACCGGGTCAACCTCGAAGTGGACACGATGGCCCGCTACGCGGCCCGTCTGGTTGAAGCGCGCGAGCAGGGGCTGTAGGGGCCTCCAGCTCTCGCTTCGGGTGCTTCGCTGACACTTCGTCGCCTCTGGCACACCAATCCTTTCTTGCGCTCTTCGCGCGTTCGGCCTAAGTCAGCGCCTCTTCCGGAGACTGAATATGGCCGACAGCAACAAGCCCCATCTGCTGATTGTAGAAGCGCGTTTCTACGACGATCTCGCCGACGCCCTGCTCGATGGCGCGAAAGCTGCCCTTGCAGCGGAGGGTGCGACTTTCGACGTGGTGACGGTGCCGGGCGCGCTGGAAATTCCTGCCGCAATCACCTTCGCCCTCGATGGCGCCGAGCATGGCGGCACGGATTACGACGGTTATGTCGCGCTGGGCACTGTGATCCGCGGCGAGACCTATCACTTTGACATCGTTGCCAACGAATCCTGCCGCGCCCTGATGGAACTGTCGGTTGATGAGTCGCTGGCGATCGGCAACGGCATTCTGACCACCGAAAACGACGAGCAGGCCTGGACGCGCGCCAAGCGCAGCGAGCTCGACAAGGGCGGTGCTGCCGCGCGCGCCGCGCTGACCATGATCGCGCTTCGCGAAAAGCTGGGAGGTTGAGGATTGGCTGACAGTCCCTCCAATCAGGATGCGCCGGTCACCGAAGGCGCACCGATCCGCCAGGTGAACAAACGCGGCGCTGCCCGTCTGGCCGCCGTACAGGCGCTGTATCAGATGGATGTCGCCGGCACGGGCGTGCTGGAGATCGCCGCGGAATACGAGGCCTTCCGCCTCGGCAAGGAAGTCGACGGCGCGACCTATCGCGATGCCGACGCGCAGTGGTTTCGCGCCATCCTGTCCGGCGTCGTGGAAGATCAGAAGACGATCGATCCGGTGATCCGCCAGGCGCTGACCGAAGACTGGCCGCTGTCGCGGCTTGATTCGACCCTTCGCGCCATCATGCGCGCCGGCGTTTACGAGCTGATGCGCCGCCAGGACGTGCCGGTTGCCGTGATCGTTTCGGAATATGTCGACATCGCCAAGGCCTTCTATGTTGAAGACGAGCCGAAGCTGGTGAACGCCGTGCTCGATCGCGTCGCGCGTCGCATTCGCGGCGAAGGCAGGGGTCGGGATCCCGGTTCCAAGGACGCGTAATGAGCGCGACGCCGGCGGAAGCACGCAAGGTAGCTTTGATCCTTGCTTCCGCTCAGGCTGTTCTCGGTGCCGCGGCACCGATCTGTATTTCGATCGGCGCGCTGGCGGGGCATTACCTGCTCGACCAGGACAAGGCGCTGGCCACCGCGCCGGTAACGGGCTTCAACATCGGTGTCGCGCTTGGCGCACTGCCAGCCGCCGCGCTCATCCGCGCGCTTGGGCAGCGGTTGGGTTTTCAGGTCGGCACGCTGTTTACGGCCTTTGGCGGTGCCGTCGCCACCACAGCGCTTTTTCTTGGCGGCTTCTGGCTCTTCGTCCTCGGCCTGCTCGTGGTCGGCTTGGGTGGCGCTTTTGTGCAGCAGTTTCGCTTTGCGGCAGCAGACAACGCCCCGCCCGAGTTCAAGGCGCGCGCGATCTCCTTTGTGCTGACGGGCGGCATCGTCACCGCCATCATTGGACCGCAGATCGTAATCTTCACGCGCGAACTGCTGGCGCCGGTAATGTTTGCCGGCTCGTTCCTGTCGATCCTGGGTCTGGCCGCAGTGGGCGCCGTTCTCCTGTCGCGCCTCCCGCGCAGGGTTCCGGCGGCATCGCAGGCGACGAACACGCAAGACGCGCCAGCGCGGCCCTTGCGCGAGATCATCAGCCAGCCCCGCTTCATCTGCGCGCTGACTTGCGCCGTGGGCACCTACGCCCTGATGAGCTTCGTGATGACGGGGGCGCCGCTCGCCATGGTCGGGTGCGGCTTCACGACGGATCAGGCGGCACTGGGCATCTCGTGGCATGTCATGGCGATGTTCGGGCCGAGCTTTTTCACCGGCAGGCTGATCAGCCGTTTCGGCGCACCAGTGATCGTCGCTGGGGGTCTGGTCCTGCTGGTTGTCTGCGCCCTTGTGGCTTTGTCGGGCATCGAGCTGTGGCAGTTCTGGACGTCGCTTGTTCTTCTCGGCCTCGGCTGGAACTTCGGCTTCATCGGGTCAACGGCGATGACGGCGCAGACCTACCGCCCGAATGAGCGCGGGCGTGTGCTTGGCTTCCACGATGCCGTTCTGTTCGGCAGTGTGGCTTTCGGATCGCTGATGTCGGGCCAGATCTACAATGCCTATGGCTGGGCCATGTTGAACTGGATCGTGTTTCCCGTCGTGGCGCTCTGCTTCGTGGTGCTGATTCCCCTGGTGAAACAACGCCGCCATCTGCCTGCCTGATCTCGCCTGCGGCAGCGTTCGAAGCCGGCACGAATCTCCTTGCGCTTGACGATCTCGGTCTGGAGGGCCTACCCCTAAGGAAGGGGCCGGGATTGGAGTGTCCTGTTCAGGGTCTCGTTCTGCGTCCGGGGAGGGGTTCGCCGGACGAAACCGGAGGAAATCCCAGGCAATGACCATGCTTATACCAGTCATTCTCTGCGGTCTGCTTTCCCTTGGCTATGCGATATGGGCAACCCGGTCGGTTCTTGCAGCCGACCAGGGCAGCGCGCGCATGCAGGAGATTTCGGCCGCGATCCGCGAAGGGGCTCAGGCCTATCTCGCTCGCCAATACACCACGATCGCCATCGTCGGCGTGGTGGTCTTTCTTCTTGTCTGGTGGCTTCTGTCCGCCACCGCCGCGATCGGCTTCCTGATCGGAGCCGTTTTGTCGGGGGTGGCAGGCTTCATCGGCATGCATGTGTCGGTGCGCGCCAATGTGCGCACGGCACAGGCCGCATCGAACAGCCTTGCGGCAGGCCTGAACATTGCCTTCAAGTCCGGCGCGATCACCGGCATGCTCGTGGCTGGCCTCGCACTGCTTGGCGTGTCGGTTTACTTCTGGGTGCTGATTGGCCCCATGGGCTACGCCATCACGAACAATCAGCTGCCGCGCGAAGTGATCGATGCGCTGGTGGCGCTGGGCTTCGGCGCTTCGCTGATCTCGATCTTCGCGCGTTTGGGTGGCGGCATCTTCACCAAGGGCGCGGATGTCGGCGGCGATCTCGTCGGCAAGGTCGAGGCAGGCATTCCGGAAGACGATCCGCGTAATCCCGCAACCATCGCGGACAATGTCGGCGACAATGTCGGCGATTGCGCGGGCATGGCGGCCGACCTGTTCGAAACCTATGCGGTGACGGTTGTCGCAACGATGGTGCTCGGCGCGATCTTCTTTGCCGGTAACGACGTACTGTCGAGCGTGCTGCTTTACCCGCTCGCCATCTGCGGCACCTGCATCATCACCTCGATCATCGGCACCTTCTTCGTGAAGCTGTCGGCCAACGGCTCCATCATGGGCGCGCTTTACAAGGGTCTGATCGTGACGGGCCTCCTGTCGATCGTCGGCCTGGCGATCGCAACGCAGCTGACGGTTGGCTGGGGCGACATCGGATCGGCCAACGGCATGATCATCACCGGCCTCAGCCTTTTCACCTGCGGGTTGTTAGGCCTCGTCGTGACCGGGCTAATCGTGGTGATCACTGAATACTACACCGGCACCAACAAGCGGCCGGTGAACTCGATCGCGCAGGCGTCGGTCACCGGCCACGGCACCAATGTCATTCAGGGGCTCGCCGTTTCGCTCGAATCAACCGCGCTGCCGGCGATCGTGATCGTTGGCGGCATCATCTCGACCTACCAGCTTGCCGGCCTGTTTGGCACAGCGATTGCGGTGACGACGATGCTTGGGCTCGCCGGCATGATCGTGGCGCTGGATGCGTTCGGGCCGGTGACCGACAATGCCGGTGGCATCGCGGAAATGTCGGGTCTGCCGAAGGAAGTCCGGCAATCAACCGATGCGCTCGACGCAGTTGGCAATACAACGAAGGCCGTGACCAAAGGCTATGCGATCGGTTCGGCCGGTCTCGGCGCACTGGTGCTGTTTGCGGCCTATAGCTACGACCTGCAATATTTCGCCTCCAACCCGACCTTGTTCCCGTATTTACAGGATATCGGCACCGTCTCTTTCGACCTGTCGAACCCGTATGTGGTGGCTGGGCTGATCTTCGGGGGACTGATTCCCTACCTGTTCGGCGGCATTGCGATGACGGCTGTGGGTCGTGCGGCAGGGTCGATCGTAGAAGAGGTGCGCCAGCAATTCCGCGCTGATCCCGGGATCATGCAGGGCACGAGCAAGCCGAACTATGCCCGTGCGGTGGATATCCTCACCAAGGCGGCGATCAAGGAAATGATCGTGCCGTCGCTTCTGCCGGTGCTGGCGCCGATCGTCGTTTACTTCGGCGTGCTGATCATCTCCGGCTCGAAGGCATCGGCCTTTGCAGCACTCGGGGCGTCGCTCTTGGGCGTGATCGTCAACGGCCTGTTCGTGGCGATCTCCATGACCTCGGGCGGCGGTGCCTGGGATAATGCCAAGAAGAGCTTCGAGGATGGCTTCGTCGACAAGGACGGCACGCGCCATCTGAAAGGCTCGGATGCGCACAAGGCGTCGGTCACCGGCGATACGGTGGGCGATCCCTACAAGGATACGGCAGGACCGGCGGTCAATCCGGCGATCAAGATCACCAATATCGTGGCCTTGCTTCTGTTGGTCGTGCTCGCCCATAGCGGCTGATCAGGACACGAAAAAGCCCGCCGAGATGATCTCGGCGGGCTTTTTCAAGCGTATTCTGAAAGACTTAGATGCCGGCTTTGGGGCCGCGATTGCCTTCAAGCGAACTCGGATTGAAGCGACCAGCGCCTGTCAACACCTGACCGATAAAGGTCTGATCCTTGCCGGCGGTCGGCGTCGTGCGCGAAATGAAGTCGAACACCTTGCCGTCCTGCAAACCGTAATGGGCGATCTGCGTCACGCGTCCATCTTCGCCGAAGTAAACGGCCAGGATGCGGCGATCCACGATGCGCGGGTTCATGAACGCGACGTCGCGGCGGCGCGTCTGCGAGATGTAGTAATAGGCCTCGTTGTCGAAGGTCGCCGTCGTGGAAGGCGTGCCGAGAGCCAGCTGCACCTGTTCGCGCGATGAGCCGACCGGAACCAGCTCGATGGCCTGCTCGTCAATCACATAGCCCTGGGTGAGCGTTTCACCCGGTGCAAGGCTTGCTGCCGTGCACGCGGACAGCGCAACGCTCGATGCTCCGAGCATCGCAATGCTGCAAGAAACCTTCCACATCCGGGAAACTGCCGTCAAATCCATATCGTCCAATCCCCACCAGCTTTGCAGGAAAGCGTGAAAACCGGTAGACCAGCTTCGAAGCGGATGCAACCGGACTGGTTTCGCCGCAGAAACGGGAGTTCACGCACCATGTTACGCAAACTGTTCGGCCGCAGCGAGAATGCGGGCAGAACGGCAGCGGTCAGCCTTTATGAGCAGATCGTGGCAGCGGCGCGGCAGCCTGCCTTTTATGCACAATGGAATGTACCGGATACGCCGCTCGGCCGATTCGAGATGCTTTCGATGCATATGGTGCTGTTTCTGCATCGTATTCGTGGCGAGGCAGGGGACCTGCAGCGGATCGGCCAGAACCTCACCGACGAATTCTTTCTCGATGTGGATCACTCCCTGCGCGAGCTCGGCATTTCGGATGTGGGTGTGCCCAAGCGGATCAAGAAGCTGGCCCGCATGTTCTATGGACGCGCGAAATCCTATTCGGAAGCGCTCGACAGCAGGGATGAGGTTGCGCTAGCTGCCGCGATTGCGCGCAATGTCCGGCCCGATGTCATCAATTGGTCTGAAACGAGGGACATTGCTCACTATATGCAACGTGCCAGCAGCTATCTGGCGAGCCAGCCTTTGACGGCCTTTGCCGAAGGACAGGTTCGCTTCGGCAGCGTTCTTGAGGAAAGTCGAACTTGAACACCACCAAAAGCCCGGTCTCCTTTCCGGTCAGCATCAATCGCCTGCCATCCAAGGGCATGCCGGTGCGAATCGAGGCTGACGCGGATATGCGCGCGGCCCTTGCGCAGGCGCATGATCTTCTTTCCGTGGAGCGCTTCGTGGCCGATGTCATGGTCACCGACTGGAAGGCCAGCGGCGTTGCGGTGAACGGCACCGTCGAAGCCAAGATCACGCAGGCCTGCATCGTGACGCTCGAGCCGCTGACGGCGCGAATCGATGAACCTGTTGAAGCGACCTTTCTGCCGCGCAATTCAAAGCTGCACCGGCTGCCGGACCCGAGCGACGAGATGATGATCGACCCTGAAGGTCCCGACGCGCCGGAAATTCTGGAAGGCGACATGGTGGATGTCGGCGCTCTCGCAGAAGAGATCTTTGCGCTCGCCATAGACCCTTATCCGCGCAAGGACGGCGTCGAGCCACTCGAATTCATCGAAGACAATGAAGCGCCCATGAACCCGCTTGCCGAGAAACTGGCGGCTTTGAAGGACAAGCTCTGATTTCGGAGACCGGCGCACCCTTTGCGGTTGTGCCGCCCGCCAAAACAGCTATTTTCGCGCCTCCTTTCGCCCGCCCCTTCAGCAACTCAAGAAAAAGCTCAGCGTGATACGAATTTCCATCGACGCCATGGGCGGCGATCACGGCCCTGGGGTCGTCATTCCCGCCCTCGCCATGTTTCTTGAACGTCGTCCCGATTCGCGGTTCATCGTGTTCGGACGCGAAGAGGCCGTGAAGCCGGAACTCGCCAAGTTCCCCAAACTCTCCAATGTCGTCGAATTCGTTCACTGCGAAGTTGCCGTGCGCATGGACGACAAGCCGAGCCAGGCTTTGCGCCATGGCCGCGGCAAGTCGTCGATGTGGCGCGCCATCGAGGCGGTGAAGCTCGGCCAGGCGGATGTCTGTATTTCGGCCGGCAACACCGGCGCGCTGATGGCGATGGCCCGCTTTTGCCTGCGCACGATGGCCAAGATCGATCGTCCGGCCATTGCCGCGATCTGGCCGACGACGCGGGGCGAAAGCATCGTGCTGGATGTCGGCGCTTCGATCGGTGCCGACGCCCATCAGCTCGTCGACTTCGCCATTCTCGGCGGCGCCATGTCGCGCGCGCTCTTCCAGAACGAGCGCCCGACGATCGGCCTGCTCAATGTCGGCGTCGAAGAGATCAAGGGCCAGGAAGAGGTCAAGGAAGCCGGGCACATCCTGCGCTATACCGAGCTCAATTCGCTGATTTACCAAGGCTTCGTTGAAGGCGACGACATCGGCAAGGGTACCGTCGATGTGGTGGTGACGGAAGGTTTTTCCGGCAACATCGCGCTGAAAACGGCCGAAGGCACGGCCAAGCAGATCGGCGGCTATCTGCGCGCGGCCATGAGCCAGAGCCTGATGTCGAAGATCGGCTATTTCTTTGCACGCGGCGCGTTTAATGCGTTGCGCGAGAAGATGGATGTCCGCAAATCCAACGGCGGCGTGTTTCTCGGCCTGAACGGCATCGTCGTGAAAAGCCATGGCGGCACGGACGACGAAGGCTTCGCCGCCGCGATCGACCTTGGCTACGATATGGTTCGCAACCGGCTGATCGACCGCATCGAAGCGGATCTGCAGCTGTTTCATGCGCATCGGCACCAATTGACCCCGCTGAGCCGCGCGCGGGCAGATGAAGAAGGCGAGGGGGAAGCGTGATCCGTTCCGTGATTAAAGGCGTAGGCACCTCGCTGCCGCGCCGCATCATGAAGAATTCCGAGTTCGAAACGCTCGTCGACACCACCGACGAGTGGATCGTTCAGCGCACGGGCATCACGCAGCGCCATATTGCCGGCGAGGACGAAACAACCGCATCGCTCGGCGAAGCGGCTGCACGCGCCGCACTCGATGCAGCCGGTTTGACGCCAGCTGACATCGACCTGATCGTTCTGGCGACCTCCACGCCCAACAACACGTTTCCGGCAACCGCCGTCGAGATCCAGAACCGTCTGGGCATCACCCACGGCTTCGCCTTCGATCTCCAGGCCGTTTGCTCGGGATTCGTTTACGCCATCAACACCGCCGATCTTTATCTGCGTGGTGGGCGGGCTAAGCGCGCGCTGGTGATCGGCTCCGAAACCTTTTCGCGCATTCTCGACTGGACTGATCGCACCACCTGCGTTCTGTTCGGCGACGGCGCCGGCGCGGTTGTGCTGGAAGCGCAGGAAGGCACCGGCGCCCTGACCGATCAGGGCATCATCGCCGCCAGCCTGCGCTCCGACGGCAGCCACAAGCAGAAGCTTTATGTCGATGGGGGCCCGTCGACCACCGGCAAGGTCGGCATGCTGCGCATGGAAGGCAAGGAAGTCTTCAAGCATGCAGTGGGCATGATCACGGATGTGATCGAGGAAACCTTCCGCCAGGGCGAGATCACGGCCGATCAGCTCGACTGGTTCGTCCCGCATCAGGCCAATCGCCGTATCATCGAAGCGTCGGCCAAGAAGCTCGGCATTCCGATGGAGAAGGTGGTCGTCACCGTGGATCTCCACGGCAACACATCAGCCGCTTCCGTTCCGCTCGCACTGGCGAGTGCCGTTGCCGACGGGCGCATCAAGAAGGGCGATCTCGTGCTTCTGGAGGCCATGGGCGGCGGATTTACATGGGGTGCGGTGCTTCTGCGCTGGTAGCGTTTTCATCAGCTAAGTCCTTGACCTCGCGAAATGAATTTTCTAGGTTCGCGTCTCATTTGTTAGTTAGATGAAGCGACGAGCTGGGACGGCGGCGGATGGAAGGCAAGACACTCACACGGGCTGATCTTGCCGAGGCCGTGTATCGCAAGGTCGGCTTGTCGCGCAGCGAATCCGCCCAGCTGGTGGAATCGGTTCTCGACGAGATCTGCTCGGCGATCGTGCGCGGCGAGGACGTGAAGCTGTCATCCTTCGCGACCTTCCATGTGCGCGAAAAGAACGAGCGCATCGGCCGCAATCCGAAAACCGGCGAAGAAGTGCCGATTTCGCCGCGCCGGGTGATGACCTTCAAAGCATCGAACGTCCTGAAAAGCCGCATCATCGACGGTCACACCAGTGCCGCCAAGGGTTCGAAGGCGAAGAAAGCTGGTTGAGGGTCTTGCCTCGGCTTCTCGCCGTGCATGAAAGTGCCAGCGCAACGCGCTGGAATACCCCATGATTCGCGGAACGCTTGCGCGAGCGGGAGTGTGTGACAATGCTGGATAAAAGCCCTGACGCCTTCCGCACGATCTCCGAGGTCGCGGAAGATCTCGATCTGCCGCAGCATGTGCTGCGCTTTTGGGAAACCCGTTTCACCCAGATCAAGCCGATGAAGCGTGGCGGCGGCCGTCGCTACTACCGGCCGCATGACGTCGATCTGATCAAGGGCATCCGGCACATGCTTTATGATCAGGGCTACACGATCAAGGGCGTGCAGAAGCTGCTGCGCGACAACGGCAACCAGTTCCTGATGGCCGTCGGCAACGGCGACATGGCGGCTGCCGAAGCGCTGGCGCAACGCAAGCAGGCGGAAGCACCCGAGCCGGTTCCGGCCGCGCCGCAGTCGCTGCAACGCGGTGCTGACGAGGAAATGCTGGTTGGCGAGCCGAAGGTGAAGCCCAGCCGACGCTTCTTCGGCATGGGTAAGCATGAGGAAGAGGGTCCGGTGTCAGCCGACCAGGGACGCCTTTCGCGCGACAACCGCGCGCTGCTTCAGGAAGCTTTGTTCGATCTCTTGGAATGCAAGCGCCTGCTCGATCAGGTGCGCTGACGGGAACGCTCAGTCGTCGTTCGCGGCGTTCAGCTGATCGGGCCGCAGGCCTTCATCCGATCCATCAAGATAGCCTTTTGACATTGCCCATTCACGCACAACCTGCGTGACGGCCAGCGCGTGGCTCTGCTCTGCGTTCGATTCCGCCATATAGCGATCAAGCGCAGTCGCAAGCTCCGGCGTCAGCGTGATGGTCAGCGTCTTGGCTTCGGAAGGTGCTGTCATGATCTCGGCCATTCATCGAAAGGTACTCGATGAAGACGCGCAGACAGCTTGTTTGTTCCCGGAAGGAAATTGGTCGGAGCGGCGGGATTCGAACCCACGACCCCTTGACCCCCAGTCAAGTGCGCTACCGGGCTGCGCTACGCTCCGAACCGCCGCAACCCTTATAGAGCATGGGGTTGCAGCGCAAGCGGGAAAAGACATCTCAGGATGAGTTTGCACCACCAGATGTTCCGTCGGCCGGTTCGGCGCCGAGTTCCGCGATCTTCAGCATCAATGCCACCGCAACTTCCATGTCTTGGACTGACACCCACTCGAGCGGCCCGTGGATTTCCTGCATGCCGGCAAAGAGGTTGGGGCAAAGCAGTCCCATTTCGGTGAAGCGTGAGCCATCCGTGCCGCCTCTGAAGGCCGTGAACTTCGGCGTTTGGCCGATCTCGCTCATAGCACGCTCGGCGAGGTCGACCGGGCGTTTGTCCTTTTCCAGCCAGTAGCGCATGTTGCGATATTGGCTGCGGATGCTGCACGAGATCTTGGCGCGCGGTTCGGATGCCTGCAGCTTGGCCGCAATGTCCTCGATCAGCTGACCTTTGGAAGCGAGACCATCCAGCTCGTAGTCGCGGATGATCACGCGAATGGTGACCACCGACGAACCACCGGCGATTTCGGTCGCATGAACATAGCCCTCGCGGCCTTGCGTTGTTTCCGGGCTCATGTCGCGGGGAAGGGCGGCAACAAAGCTGGATGCAAGCACGACGGCGTTGACGAGCTGGTCTTTGGCGAGACCCGGATGGATCGAAACGCCTTCGATGCGAATCGTCGCTTCATCGGCCGAAAAGGTCTCGAACTCGATTTCGCCGACTTTCTGGCCATCGAAAGTGTATCCGAAATCCGCGCCGACGTCTTCCACCAAGGCTGGGTAAACGCCCTTGCCGATCTCTTCATCCGTGGTGAAGCAAATCCTGACCGGACCATGAGGCAGATCAGGATTGTCGATCAGGTGCTTGGCAGCCGTCATGACGATCGCGACGCCTGCCTTGTCGTCGGCACCCAGCAAGGTGGTTCCCGATGCGGTAACGATCGTGTCGCCGATCTTCTCACGGAGATAAGGAACGTGGTCGGGTGAAAGAACCAGCGACGCATTGTCCGGATAGCGGATGTCGCTGCCATCATAGTTCCGGATCACCCTCGGCTTCACACCCGTGGCATTGAACTGCGGCGTGGTGTCCATATGCGCCATGAAGGCGATGGTCGGACCGCTGGTGTTGCCGGGGATCGTGGCCAGAACGGCGCCGTGATCGTTGCGCGTGACGTCGACGGCGCCGATGTCCCGCAGTTCCTGCTCCAGAACCTTGCCCATCTCGATCTGGACATCGCTGGATGGATGCGTGGTGCTCTTGTCGTCGGCCTGGCTGTCGATGGCGCAATAGCGCACGAAGCGGCTTTCGAGATCCTTGGCGAAGTCAGACATGGTTCACTCGCTTGGCATGGTCAGGGGCAGCTTCAGATAGGGCGACCCGAAGCCTTGAGGTGCTTGGAAAAGAGCCGGGGGAAAGCCCGCCCCGGCTCACAGATTGCCGGAACGGCTGGGCGCTACTCCGCCAGATCGACCGTTTCGAACGTGTAGCTTCCAAGCGGATCTACCACGAAGCCTTCGACTTCCTTGCGCATGGGCACATACTGCGTGGAATGGGCGATCGTGAACCAGGGTGCATCGTCCTTGAACACCTTCTGCGCCTTTTCGTAAGCGCGCGTGCGGGCGTCCATGTCGGAGTTGACCTTGGCTTCGGCAATCAGCGAGGAAAACTCTTCGTTGCACCAGAAGGCGCGGTTTGCGCCGCCGGCACCGGCGCCAGCGCAGGACAACAGCACGGACAGGAAGTTGTCCGGATCGCCGCTGGCACCCGTCCAGCCTAGGATCACCGCGCCGTCACGTCCAGGCTCCATCGACTTGGAAAGATACTCGCCCCACTCATAGCTGACGATCTCAGCCGTGACGCCGACCTTGGCGAGGTCTGCCTGCATGATCTCGGCCGTTCGGCGTCCGTTCGGCATATAAGGGCGCTGTGCGGACATTGCCCAGAGCTTCATGTGCAGGTCGTTGACGCCTTCTTCCTTCAGGATGTTGCGGGCCGCTTCGGGATCATACGGATCGTCGACGACATCCTCGTTATAGGACCACATCGTCGGCGGAATCGGGTTCTTTGCCGGCTGGGCCCCGCCCAGGAACACGGAATCGATGATGGCCTGCTTGTTCATGGCCATGTTGAGCGCCTTGCGCACGCGCACATTGTCGAACGGTGCCATCTGCGTGTTGTAGGCGAGATAGCCGACATTCAGGCCGGCCTTTTCCTCGAGCTTGAGCTGAGGATCGGCCTTGATGCCCTCGAGATCGGCGGGCGCAGGATAGGGCATCAGGTGGCATTCGCCGGATCGCAGCTTTTGAAGGCGCACGGCGGCATCGGTGGTGATCGCGAAAAGCAGGTCGTCGACCTTTGCCTTCTCGCCCCAATAATCCGGGTTCTTCTTATAGCGGATGGCGGCGTCCGGCTGGTAGGCGACGAAGGTGAACGGACCGGTGCCGATCGGCAGGTTGTTGAAGTCTTCCTGCCTGCCGAGCTCCAGAAGCTTGTCGGCATATTCCTTCGACATGATAGAGGTGAAGTGTAGCCCGACCGTCGACAGGAACGGCGCTTCGGGCCGGCTCAGCTTGAAGCGAACAGTGTGCTCGTCGACCTTTTCGATGGCCTCGATCAGCGTGTCGAACTCCATCGAGTGGTAATATTCGTAGCTCGTTCCCGGCAGATATTCGTGCCAGGGATTGTCGGCATTGCCTTGCCGATCGAACGTGAAGATCACGTCATCCGCGTTGAACTCGCGGGTCGGCGTGAAGGCGTCGTTGGAGTGCCACTTCACACCCTTGCGCAGATGGAACGTGTATTCCTTGCCATCGGGCGAAACGTCCCAGCTTTCAGCGAGGCTCGGGATGATCTCCGTTGTTCCCGGTTTGAAATCGAGCAGGCGGTTGTAGATGGGGTGAGCCGAGGCGTCGAAGGTCGTGCCCGACGTGTAATGCGATGGATCGAACCCTTCAGGAGATGCTTCCGAGCAATAAACGAAGGTCTTGGAGAAGGCTGCTGTGGGAGCCGTGATTGCTGCCGAAGCAAGCAGGATGCCAGCGAGGGTTCTGTTCATCGTTATCTCTCCTGTGCCGACGCGCAAGCGCCGTGTGTTGACGTGCAACCTATCGTCGGACTTGCGCCTTCCGCAACCAAGGCTATCCACAGGACCGGCATATTTGGCGCCGGAGCAGCGTTTCCAAAACTCGCCGCCACGAGATCAAACGGCGAATTGATTTCACAATATCAGAGTATTCTCATATAGGGGACCCGACCCAAGACCGAGGATATCTGGCTCATGCTGCCCCTACGCATCCGGCTTCCCGGTGGGACCCTTAAGGTAAAGCGCTATTGGCATCTTCGCAGCGATGAGCGTGCGAGGCTGGTGCCCGTCTGGAAATGCGGCTCGACCTATTTCGTGTGGCAGTCACGACGCAAGAAGCACTGAATAGGCTTTATGTCGCTGTTACCCCAACAAAAAAGCGGGCTGCAAGGCAGCCCGCTTTCGTTTGTGCAAGTTCAAAGGGATCAGGCTTCCGGCGTGACCTTGAGGATGGTCGAAGTGCCGGCATTCGGGTTCTCAGTCACGGCGTAGATCGCGCCGTCTTCACCCACCTTCACGTCCCGCACGCGGGCGTCGAGCGGAATGCGTTCTTCGGAAGCGACTCGGTCGTTGTCGAGGTGCAGAACCACGATGCCGGTGGAAACGAGGCCGCCGATCAGGACGGTGTTGTCCCAGTCCGCAAACTGGTCACCTTCGTAGAACACCATGCCGGACGGGCCGATCACCGGATCCCAGTAATAAACCGGCTGCTCCATGCCGTCTTTGGCGGTAATGCCTTCGCCGATCGGCTGGCCGCTGTAATCGAGACCATAGGTGATGACCGGCCAGCCATAATTCTTGCCGCCTTCGGGCAGGTTGAGCTCATCGCCACCCTTCGGGCCGTGTTCAACCGTCCACAAGCGGCCCTGACCATCCAGAGCGGCGGACTGCATGTTGCGGTGGCCGTAGGACCAGATTTCCGGCTGGGCATCCTGCTGGTCGGCGAACGGGTTGTTGTCCGCTGCCGTGCCATCCGCCTTGATGCGGAACACCTTGCCGAGCCCGCTGCTGAGATCCTGAGCCTGGACACGCGGCTCGGAGTCAGAGCGCTCGCCGACCGTGACGTAGAGCTGGCCGTCTTCGGTCGGCACGATGCGCGAGCCGAAGTGCTTGTTGTTCTGCCATGATGGCGTCTGCTGGAAGATCACCTTCACGTCTTCAAGCTTGCCGCCGCCATTGTCGTCCAATGCGAGGGTGGCGGAAGCAACGGACGTGCCGTTGCCATCGTCGCGCGGCTCGCTGAAGCTGAAGAAGATCCGGTTCGAGCTTTCGAAATCGGGTGCAAGCGCCACATCGAGCAGGCCGCCCTGACCGCGTGCATCGACGTCCGGCACGCCTTCAAGCGCGGCACCCGGCTTGCCGTCGGCCGACACAACATGCATCGCGCCTTCCTTGGTGGTGACCAGCATGCGGCCGTCCGGCAGGAACTCCATGGCCCAAAGCTGCGGCAGGCCCTCGGCAATGGTGGTCACCGACACCTTTGCCAGATTGGATGGCTGGGGTGCGCGCGTCTGGTTCTCGAAGGCGGGCTTCTGATTGGGCGCGTTGGGGCTCTTCGTTTCAACCGGCTGGTTGGGCGGCGTGCCTTCATCGCCGCTCGCAGGAACCTGGCCTTCCACCTGTTCCACCGGCGAGGTGTCGCCCGTGGACTGGGCATGCGCGGAAACGCCGGCAAGGCTGAGGGATAGAGCGGTGCTGGCGAAAAGGGTCAGGAAGCGGCTCATGGATTGTCCTTGTGTCGCGAAATCTTGGGTTGGCCCGTGCTGGGTTTCAGCGCACGCCGCTGTGGCGCACTCCGAGTGCATTCGTAATGCGAGCGGGACGAGCGGGTTGCGACACGCCTTTTCAACAACACGTCATCGCGCAGGTGCGCAGCGATCTGAGCCGGCGGCAGGTCAGTCTTGTTGGCGGCGCTGCAAACGGGCTTGATGACCGTAGCGGGCTTCCAAGGCGATGCAGCCCCAGACCATTCCGAGCAGCAGATAGAAATGCCGCCAGTGATCGGTGTCGATCACGCTGCCGAGCGCAATGTGTCCAAGAAGGGTCGCATAAGCGCAAAGCAGATAGGGCTGCCACGGACGATCGCGGAACAGGATGCGAAAGCCGGCCGCGATGGTCCACAGGATCAGCGTGAGATAAGACACGAAGCCGAGCCAGCCGTAATCCATCAGCGCCTTCAGCCAGATATTGTGCGTGTCTTCACCGAAGATCGTACCGAACACGAGCGGGCCGATGCCCAGCGGGTGCTCCAACGCCATCGCAAAGCCATAGCCGTAGCGCGCGAAGCGGCCTAGGCGCGCGCCGTCATAGCTCTGCACCAGCTGCGCACGCGTTGAAAAAAGGTCGGCGACCCCCGGCAGTTGCAGGGCGATCAGAATGGCGAGGCTGACGAACACGATTGCGCCCAGGCTCATGACGGCGACGCGCAAACGGAACCGGCCGCTGGAACTTTGCAGAAAAAGCGCTGCAACCAGCACGATGGCGGCAGCACCGAACAGGCCCCATGCGCCACGGGAAAAGGACAGGAAGATACCGGTCACCAGGATCAGCAGCGGTGCGCTCCAGATCACGGCGTTCCTCAGGCTGCCGGTTAATATGCGATGCAGCATGTAGATGCCGGGAAAAACGAGAAACGGACCGAACACGTTCGGGTCCTGAAAGGCACCCGCTGCGCGATCGTATTTCGTGAACATCTCGGCGCCGGGCAGAAGGTGGAAGTAACCGACAATGCCCAGGAACGAAGTCACGACGGCCGCCAACACCCAGGCCAGAGCCATGGAGCGGAAGAGTTCAGGCTTGGATTCCGTGACGGAGGCATAGAAGATCGCGGTGAAGGCGAGGAACATGGAGACGGCGAGGTAAAGCGGCGTTTGCTTGAGATCCGCCATTTGCGTCATCGAGATCATGCCGCCGATGTTGAAGGTGATCAGCAGGATCACGAGCGGCAGGATGGCGCGCGAGATGCGCAGGCCGAACAAGGCCCAGACGCCGATCAGCCCCGCCATGTAGAGCTCGTAGGGTGCCGGTTCCTCGATCACGAAGCCGGACAAAAGCACGCCGAGGCTGACCGCCGCCGTGGTGATCAGGGCGATTAGCTTGGCGTTGACGGCGGCGCGCGGCAGCGCCGGATGAACGAGGGCGCTAATATGCGTTCTCCGAGCGCAAAAGGCGGATCGGGGTCAGGAACAGGATCTTGAGGTCGAACCAGATCGACCAGTTTTCGATGTAATCGAGGTCGTATTCCGTGCGCATGCGGATCTTGTCGGAGGAATCGATCTCGCCACGCCAGCCGCTGATCTGCGCCCAGCCGGTGACGCCGGGTTTCACACGGTGGCGCGCGAAGTAGCCGTCGACGACTTCATAAAAGAGCGTGTCATGCGACTGCGCCGACACGGCATGGGGGCGGGGGCCGACCAGCGACAGGCTGCCGAACAAGGCATTGAAGAACTGCGGCAGCTCGTCGATCGAGGTCTTGCGGATGAAGCGGCCGACGCGAGTGACGCGCGGATCGTTCTTGGTGACGGCCTGCTTGGCGGTCGGATCGCATTGCTCGCTGAACATCGAGCGGAACTTGAGGACCTCGATCTCCTCGTTGTTGAAGCCGTGCCGCTTCTGCCGGAACAGGATCGGACCCTTGCTGTCCAGCTTGATCGCAATGGCTGTGGCGATCATCACCGGCGAGAACAGGATGATCCCGAACAGGCTGAACACGATGTCGAAGATGCGCTTGGCGACCGAGTCCCAATCGTTGATCGGCTTGTCGAAGATGTCGAGCATCGGCACCTGGCCGATGAAGGAATAAGAGCGCGGCCGGAAATGCAGGTTGTGCGTGTGCGCCGACAGGCGAATGTCGACCGGCAAGATCCAGAGCTTCTTGAGAAGCGTCAGCACGCGCGATTCCGCCGTCAACGGCAGCGACACGATCAGCATGTCGATATGGGCGATGCGCGCGAATTCCAGCAGCTCGTTGATGTTGCCGAGCTTCGGGTAACCCGCAACGATCGCGGGCGAGCGGCGGTCATCACGATCGTCGAAGATGCCGCAGATTCGGATGTCGTTATAGGGCTGTGCTTCGATGGAGCGGATCAGCATTTCGGCCGCCTGACCACCGCCGACGATCACCGCACGACGCTCGATGACGCCGTTGCGCACCCAGCGCTTCACGAAGATCGACACGATGACGCGCACGAGAAGGATCGCGGTGAAGCCGCCCAGGAACCATGAGCCGAACCAGACGCGCGAAAAGTCTTCAGACCATTTCAGCAGAAAGCCCATCGTCGCCAGCGCGCCGAGCGCCGCCATCCAGGCAAGGCCCAGACGGGCGAGGTTCTGCAGCGGTCGGCTGAGGATACGAAACTGGTAGGCTTCCGCGACGTTCAGGAACGCCACCGCAAGCAGCGAGCCGCTGGCGATCACGGCGGGATATTCCCAGGCCAGCCACGGTCCCTGGCCGACATAAACGACGCGGATCAGAAGGCCGACCGCGCATAGGAGCACGAATTCGGCGATGCGCAGCAGGCCGCTCACCATGTTCGATGACATGCCGTCGCCGCGATATTGCTGCGCGATCTGGCGCGCCATATCGTTCAATTCTCGACGCGGCGCGGTCGCGAGTTCGCCGTCGCGGAAGCTGCGAACAGCTTCCAACGTATAGCGAAGCGCCGGATCGTTTTCAGTCATGCAGAACTGGCCCCGCGGACGCCCTGTCTTAGAGCTCCGTTCTTCCGGGCATATATGATGACGAAGCGGCTAATAAAGACTTGCAGCTGCCTGCGACTTTGTCGCGGCCTTAGCGCGCGAGTGCGTCGAAATAAGCTTTTTCGATCTCACGGGCCATCACATCGGCACCGAACCGCGTTTGCAGCGCCTCAGGCGAGGGCATCGCATTGTGCAGACCCTGGGGATCATCAATCGCTTCCACCATGCGCTCGGCCAGCGCATCAGCCGAACCGGGCCTGATCAGGGCAGGCGAGGACGGGCCAAGGATTTCGGGAATCCCGCCGACCTTGGTGGCGATCATCGGCATGCCGGCGGCGAGCGCTTCGAGCACGATGTAAGGCATGGCTTCGGCGCGCGAGGGCACGACGATCACGCGACCAAGCGCAAAAGCCTGCCGCGCCGGCATCGCTGGATGAAAGGTGATCCGGTCAGCCAATCCTAAGCCGGCTGCCTGAGCCTTGTAGTGGGGCAGGTCGTCGCCATCCCCGACCATCACCGCTTTCAGCGGTCGGGACAGGGCGTTTTCCGCTTTCGCCAGAGCGTCGATGAAGATGTCGGGACCTTTCAGGTCGCGCATCATGCCGATGTAAAGGAAGTCGGCGGCGTCCGTGTTGGGCGATACCGGCTCGAATTCTTCCGCGCGCAGACCATTGTAAACGAGGCGGTACGGCGCTTTGGGCTGGCCGACCTTGCTCACGAAGGCCCGCATTTCATGTTCAGACACGAACAACAGCTGGTCGGTTGTAAACCGCTCCATCAGCCGTTCGATCGCAAACACGGTGCGGCCGAACATCGTCTGCTCGTCATAATGCAGGCTTCCGCCATGCGGTGAATAAAGGCGGGCTACGCGAGACCTTGAAACCCGCAGAAGTGAGCCGAACATGCGGGCATAAACGCCACCCTTGGCGCCATGCCCGTGCAGAACGTCCGGCTGCAATTGCTTGATGATCTTGTAGGTGCGCCAGGCCGCGGCGATGTCGCCAAGGCCGATGTTGCGCTGGATCGGCGTGCGGTGGATGCCAAGCGCCAGCTGTGGTTCGATTTCAGCGAACAAGCGCGCTTCATGCGCTCCGCCCGTGGTGGAGTCGCAGACGATGCCGACCTGATGCCCCGCCGCAACCTGTGCCTGCGTGAGATCGCGCACATGCCGGAAGATGCCGCCCACCGGCGACCGGAAGCAATGCAGGATGCGCAGCTGTTGAGCCAAGATCTTCGCAGCCGCCGCGATCAGAACAGGCGTTCGCGCACGTAAACCGTATCGCCGGGCAACAGCGGGTCGGAGGTGATGACGCGACCGGTCATGATCTCGCCGTTGATGCTGCGCGTCACGTCGACATTGATCTGGTTGGCGCGCGGCGAGAAGCCGCCGGCCAGCGCGATCGCCTTTTGCACCGTCAGGCCCGGCACATAGGAATACTGCCCGGCAGCGCCCACTTCACCCATCACGAAGATCGGGCGATAGCGCTCGACCTGGACGGAAATGTCGGGATCGCGCAGATAACCATTGCGCAGCTTGATCGCGAGATCACGCTCGATCTGCTGCACGGTCTTTCCGCGCGCCGCCACGGCACCCACCAGCGGGAAGGAGATGTAGCCGGATTGATCCACGGCATAGGTGTTGGTCAGCCCGTCCTGCTCGAACACCGTGACGCGCAGACTGTCGCCGGCGTCGAGGATATAAGGCTTGTCGAGCGCCGCGTGGAAGGCAGCCGGGGTCGGGCGGTATCCGGAACAGCCGGCCGTCAGCAGCGAAAGCGCAAGAACGGAAGCAATGGCTTTGGTGATCATGTCCGGCCGCGCCTGAGGATAGGTGTCTAAGATGCTGCGTTATCGCCGTGTTAGGGTTAATGGCGGGTAAAGGTGCAACTGCAGCGCGCGAACCGAGGTCCTACTCCTACCCCGCAGCGCACCATTAACCCCACGGTTACCATGCTTGTTTAGATTCTCCCCATTGTGGTGGAGTGTAGGCGCATGCCGGTTGTCTCGAACCAAGCAAATGACATCGATGTCGACCTGGGCCGGCTATTTGCCAGCCTGGCCGCGCATTGGCTGCGCATTTTGCTTGTCGCCGTGTGCATCACCGGTTTGGCCTTTCTGCTGGCATGGTCGGCGACGCCACTTTATCGGGCGGAAACCCGCATCCTGATCGAGACGCGCGAATCGCCTGTCACGCGTGCCGACGCATCGGGCGGTTCCGACGGGCCGATCCTTGATGCCGAAGGCGTGGCAAGCCAGGTTCAGGTGATTTCCTCCACCGACATCCTCAAGAAAGTTGCAGCCGATCTCGATCTCGCAAGCCGTTCCGAGTTCGACCCGTCCGCTGACATGTCGCTGCCCAAGCGCATCCTGGTTTCCACAGGCCTGATGCGCGATCCGAAGGAAGTGCCTTCGGAGGAGCGGGTGGTTTCTGCCATGCGCGACAAGCTCAAGGTCTATGCCGTCGAAGGCTCGCGCGTCATCGCGGTGGAATTCTCCTCGTCCGATCCGCAGCTGGCCGCGACCGTTCCCAACAGAATTGCCGAGGCCTATCTCAGCGTCCAGCAGATTGCCAAGCAGCAGTCCAACACGAATGCGACGCAGTGGCTGCAGCCCGAGATCGCCAATCTGTCAGAGCGGGTGAAGGAAGCCGAAAGCAAGGTTGCCGCCTTCAGGGCGCAGTCGGACCTGCCAATCGGCCAGAACAATTCGGTGCTGGCGACCCAGCAGTTGTCCGAACTGTCCAGCGAACTATCGCGTGTGCGCGCCAACCGCTCGGCAGCAGAAGCGAATGCGGAAAGCCTGCGCGCTACCATCCAGGCAGGGGCTTCGCTCGATTCCGCGCCGGAAGTGTTGTCCTCGCCGCTGATCCAGCGTTTGCGCGAGCGCGAGGTCGAGCTGAAGGCGCAGATTGCGGATCTCTCGGTTACGCTGCTTGGCAACCATCCGCGCCTGCGCGCCTTGAACTCGCAGCTCAATGATCTGGAAGGCCAGATCCGTACCGAAGCCCGCAAGGTTCTTGCCGGTCTCGAAACGGAAGCGCGGACCGCCGCGGCGCGTGAAGCCAGCCTGCAGCGCGATCTCGATGCGTTGAAGGAAGTCTCTGCGCGCGCCGACGACCAGCAGATCGAGCTTCGCTCCTTGGAGCGCGAGGCGGCAGCGCAGCGCGATCTCCTTGAATCCTACATGGCCCGCTATCGCGAAGCCCTGTCGCGCGGCGAGGGTAACTATCTGCCGGCTGATGCCCGCATCTTCCAGCGCGCCATGCCGCCGGTCGAGCCTTATTTCCCGAAGATCCTGCCGATCACGATCGCGGCCTTCGTCGCATCCCTGCTGATCATGGCCGTCATCACCCTTCTGCAGGAGCTGTTCAGCGGCCGCGCCATGCGTCGCGCCGGACAAGGCTTCTATGACGTGGATGAACTCGCGATGCCGGCAGCAGCAGCGGTCGAGGCGCCGGTCGTTGTGGAAGAGCGCAACGGTGCGCTGACGGTTCAGCGGGCGGCGGCAGCGCTGATTGCGGATCATGCCAAGCGCGCGATCTTCGTTTCGCCCGAAGGCGACGAAGCCGCTGCGGCTTCCGTCATGGTTGCCCGCGAGATCGCCGACGCCGGCCAGCGTGTTCTTCTGCTCGACCTGACGGCATCAGGCGTCGCGTCCCAGCCCATGCTGGATAATCAGCAGCGCCCCGGCATCACCAACCTCCTGGCTGCGGAAGCGCAATTTACGGATGTGATTCACGCCGACTTCTATTCGGATTGCCATGTGATTCCGGTTGGAACGGCCGATCCGGAAACGGCCATGCGCGCAGCCGATCGCCTGCCGATCATCATGCGCTCGCTCGCCAGCGCCTATGATCTGGTTGTCGTGGAATGTGGTCCGACCGATCCGGAAGGCATCGAGCGCTTGATGGGCGACGATACCAAGCTGGCGCTTGCGATGATCGATCCGGCCGATGACGCCGTGACCGTCAGTGCCGAAGCGTTCGCAGGCGCCGGCTACGACGACATGATGCTGGTGTCGCCGGTTGGAGCAGCGGCCGGTCGCAACGGAATGCAGCGTTCGGCGGCTTAATCGTCGGCGCTGTCGGCGGGTGAGGGGCTTTTCGCTTGCGCATTGGCGGCACCACGCCGGAGCCGCTTCAGCACTGTCATCAGGCGGGCATTGGCTTTGATGCGCCGCTTCGCACTCACCACAGCTTGCAAGGCGAGTGCATAGGCGCGGCCCCTAAGGGTCAGCGGTGCGATCGTGTCGAACTGCTCCGTTTCGATATCGCACCAGCCGCGCTTATAGGCTTCATCCCCGACGCTGAAATCGTAGGTCTTGAAGCCCTGACGCGCCGCATCCTCTATGTTGAGATAAAACAGGAAATCACCCGGGCTGGCATGGGACAGGTCGTCTTCCGCGATGCTGCCGAACTCGCAGATGATGCGCTCGCCCACAACCGAAGCGCCGGTCACCGCGCGGATCGTACCAGCCACTTCAAGGCCATGCAGCAGGAAGGCCGGCTTTTCGGCTGATTGGGCGCGGCTGAATAGGGCGCTCAGAAACGGCTGCATGTCGGCAAAGACATTGTGGATGCCGAGTTTTTCGAAGCGCTCGGCTTTCTGCTGTAGGAAGGCCGCGACGAGTCGCTCGACCTCGGCATCCGACTGCGCTTCAATGCGACGGAAGCCGCCGGCCGCTTCGAGTTTGCGCGTTTGCGATCGGTGCTTCTTCAGGCGGCGCTTGCGGCCGATCCGGTCGAGGATGGCGTCGAAGCCGCAACCGAGATGCAGCGCCAGGCCGATATTGGCGCTGAGAACGCTGGCGAGCTGTGCGAACGGGTTGGAAACACCGTCGATCGATGCGGTCTGCCGTTCGATCAGGACGAGGTCGAGGTCAGGCCGCAGCCGGTGCACATCTGCCAGCACGCGCTTCATGACCTGCGGCGTGAGATTGTGGCCACGTTCAGGCGCTATTGCTGGAAAGTTGCCGTTGGCGTGATTGCCGCCGATCGCCCGTGCGATGCGACAGCCACGCTGCCGCACGACTTCCAGCGGCATCATCAGCACGGTCTGGCCGGATAGGTTGAGGCTCAGAAACAGGATCTCGGTGGAGCGGGTGAACGCCCAGCTTTCCACCCAATCGGGATGCTGTGCGGCGCCACAGGTCACCTCACTTGCAAAATCCCGGTATTGCTGCAGCATCGCGTCTGAAGCTGCATCCACGTTTACGACTGCGGTCGCCTGCCTGGCGTCTGCTGCAGGGTTGTTCGGGATAGCTCGTTTCGAAACGGTTGCGTCAACCATGCTTAAATTCTTGGTCTCTAAAGAACGGGCAAGAAGTTGCCGATCAAGGTGGCACGCAAAGGTAAAGGGATGATCGACGGCGTAGAAACGCTGCGAAAACTGACGCTGGCCACGATGCGGATGACCGGCCTCGCGGCCTTGGCACGTCCGTTCCTCGGTGGCATCGGCGTGATCCTGATGCTGCATCGCGTGACCGCAGCGCCCGCCAAGCCGCTCGATCTCAACGGGCATCTCGCGGTGCGGCCCGACTTCCTTGATGCGGTTCTGACCGACATGCGCCGCCAGGGCTACCGCTTCGTTTCGATGGACGAGGCCGTTCGGCTGGTGAAGGAACCGGACGGCGGTGCTCCTTTCGCAACCATCACCCTCGATGACGGCTACCGCGACAATCTCCTTGAAGCGCTGCCGATCTTCGAAAAGCACCAGACGCCGTTCACCATCTACATCGCGCCCGGACTGATCGGCGGCGACGTCAATCTCTGGTGGGAGGTGATCGAGGACGTGGTCACGGTCAAGGACAAGGTGCTGCTCGCCACCGAAGGCGGTGCGGTGACCTGGGGTGCTCGCACAAGGCCGGAAAAGGCGAAGACCTTCCACCGTTTGATGGGACACCTGTCCGGCGGCATCAGCGAAAGCGAGCAGCATGATGTCGTTACGACGTTGGGACGCTTACCCTACTTCGACCTGCTCGAGCGCTCGCGCTCACTGCTGATGTGCTGGGACGAGATCCGCAGCATCGAGGCGCATCCGCTGGGCACGATCGGTGCCCATACCGTCAATCACTACGCGCTGCGCCGTCTCGACGAAGCCACCGCGCGCACCGAGATCGCCGAAGCCGCCTGCATGCTGGAGCGCGAACTCGGCGTGCGCCCGCGCCACATGGCCTATCCCTACGGCTTTGCGCGCGCAGTGGGGGAGCGTGAGGCGCGGTTGGCGGATGAAACCGGCTTCGTGTCGGCCGTGACCACGCGCCATGGTTTGATCCATGCCGAACATGCGCGCCATCTGCATGCTTTGCCGCGTCTTTCGCTCAACGGCCGCTATCAGTCGATCAGCCATGTGCGCACGATGCTGTCGGGCCTCACCGTCGCCATGGCCAATCGCGGCCGCCGCGTCGTGACGATGTGAGCGAGAGCAAGTACGGTAAGACTGCGAAGTGGTTTTGCGTCTTAACAACGCGCTCTAGCGCCGCTTGGGCTCCGTCACCATCCACTTGATGATCGCCATGGCCGGCAGGATCCACAGAAGGCCCGTGAAGAAGAAGTAGGCGAGGTGAACCCAGGGGCTGGATTCGCCGAGATGCCCGACGGCAAACAAAGTCGCGGCCATCGCATAAACGCAGACCAGGATGATCAGCAGCACGGTGCCGATCAGTTTCTTCAGACGAACGGGCATCCGGTGATCTCCTCGCCAGCCCGTCTAGAACCGGCTCTCGCCGAACGCAACCGATGGTGTTCAGCGCGACGGCTTGTCGCTGGATGCGGAGGCTTGCCTGCCACGCCGGAATGGCGCACGACATCCGCCATGAGCACCGCCGCCACGCCCTTCAGCCTCGACCTCACGTCAGCCAGCGAACACGCTCGCCTTCATCGTAATCGACAGCTCGTTCGCACCTGGCTTTATGTCGTCGTCCTCTTCCTCGTTGCCATCTTCGTTGTCGGCGGGGGAACGAGACTGACCGGTTCTGGGCTTTCGATCACCGAATGGAAGCCGATCCACGGCGTGATTCCCCCAATCGGCGTCGCGGAATGGGGGGAAGAGTTCGCTAAATATCGCGAAATCCCGCAATATCAGGAAATCAATCGGGGCATGAGCCTCGACGAGTTCAAGGGCATCTTCTGGTGGGAATGGGCTCATCGCCTTCTGGCGCGCAGCGTCGGGCTGGTGATGGCTGTGCCGCTGATTTTCTTCTGGGCCACCGGTCGGCTTGAACCGCGCTTGAAGCCGAGGCTCCTAGGCATTCTTGCTTTGGGCGGCGTGCAGGGCGCTGTCGGCTGGTGGATGGTGGCGTCCGGCCTGTCGGAACTGACCAGCGTCAGCCAATATCGTTTGGCGACCCACCTGACGCTCGCCTGCATCATCTTCGTGGCGACGATTGTGACGGCCCGAAGCCTCGCGCCGCACAGCGCACCTGCGGCCAATCGTGATGTGCAGCGCTTTGCCGGCTGGATGGTGGTTGCCGTTCTGGCGCAGGTCTATCTCGGCGCCCTGGTGGCGGGTCTGCATGCCGGGCTGAGCTATAATACCTGGCCGTTGATGGATGGCAGCATCGTCCCGCAGGGGCTCTTCGTGATGGAGCCGGGTATCGTCAATCTGTTCGAGAACCCGAAGACGGTGCAGTTCGTGCATCGCCTCGGCGCTTACACGGTGCTGGTGCTGGCGATTATTCATGCCTTCCAGACCGCGCGGCTCGCGCCTGGCTCAACGCATGCCCGCCGCGCCATTCTGCTGGTGATTCTGCTGCTCGGCCAGGCAGCGCTTGGCATCACGGCGCTGCTGCTGGTGGTGCCATTCTCTTGGGCGATCCTGCATCATGCCGGAGCGATCCTGGTGCTGGGCTTTACGGCCGCGCATTGGCGCGGCACGAAGGGCGCAATGCCGTTGCCGACCGCGAGCGCGGTCCGGCACTGAAGCTCAGGCTGATTTGCCGAGCATGAGGTCCATGTTCTGCACGGCCGCACCGGAAGCGCCTTTGCCGAGATTGTCGAGCACCGCCACGAGATTGGCCTGACCGCCACCTTCCGAACCGAACACGAACAGCTTCATGCGGTTGGTGTCGTTCAGCTCGGTCGGATCGATGCGGGGCAGGGCGATGCCGGTCTCGTAAGGTACCACCTCCACCACGCCAGCGCCGGCATAATGCTTTTCCAGAGCTGCATGCAGATCGGCGAGGCTCGGATTGCCGTTCAGGTCGCCGAGGAACAGCGGCACCTGCACGAGCATCCCTTGCGCGAAGCGTCCGACGCTTGGCGAGAAGATAGGCTTGCGCGTCAGCAGCCCATGCGTTTGCATCTCCGGCACATGCTTATGCGCCAGCGTCAGCCCGTAAAGGAAGTAAGGTGCGGTGATGGCATCCGGCGCGTCCGGGTTTTCCATCTGCGCAATCATCTGCTTGCCCCCGCCGGTATAGCCGGACACGGCGTTGACCGAGACCGGATAATCCGCAGGCAGAATGCCGGCTTCCACGAGCGGCCGGATCAGGCCGATGGCGCCGGTCGGATAGCAGCCGGGATTGGCGACCAGTCGTGCCTGCGCGATCGTCTCTGCCTGACCTTTTGTCAGCTCGGCAAAGCCATAGGCCCAGTCGGGTGCCGTGCGGAAGGCGGTCGAGGTGTCGATCACGCGGGTGGTGCTGTCGTCGCCGAGCAGGGCAACCGCTTCCTTTGAAGCGGCATCCGGCAGGCAGAGGATGGCGACGTCCGACGCCTTCAGGAACTCGGCGCGCGCTTCCGGGTCCTTGCGACGTTCAACCGGGATGGACAGGATTTCGAGATCGTCACGGCCGGCAAGACGCGTGCGGATCTGCAGACCGGTCGTGCCGTGTTCGCCATCGATGAAGATCTTCGGTTTCATGCGGTTATTCCCGTGCCGTCAGGCTAATCAATGCGTTAGGTGAGCTTGGTGAATCAGAATGCGAGCGCGTTGAATCAGATTGCGAGGTTCAGCCGCGCGCCTTTCGTTCAGCTGCGAGGCCGACATAATGCTGCGCGACTGTGGATGCGGCAATCGCTGTGAGATCCGCGTGGTCATATGGCGGCGAGACTTCCACCACATCGGCACCAACGATGTCGAGCGAGCCCAAGCGGCGCAGAACCGACAGGATCTTGGCTGAGGACGGCCCGCCGGCCACCGGCGTGCCCGTGCCCGGAGCGAAGGCCGGATCGAGGCAGTCGATGTCGAAGGTGATGTAGGTTTTCTTGCCTGCCGTGCGTTTAGCGATGGCATCCACGATTTCGCTGGCGCGCATCTCCTCCAGCTGCTCTCCGTAGAGGATCTGAATACCGAAATCATCCGGCGCATGGGTGCGGATACCGACCTGGATGGAGGTCGCGGGATCGATCACGCCATCGCGCACGGCGCGGCACACGAACGAGCCGTGGTCGATGCGCTTGCCGTCATCCGGCCAGGTGTCCTGATGCGCGTCGAACTGAACAAGCGACAGCGGTCCGTATTTGGCGGCATGCGCCTTCAGGATCGGCCAGGTCACGAAATGATCGCCGCCGAGCGACAGAAGAAACGCGCCGTTCTTGATCAGCTTGGTTGCTTCGCGCTCGATGATCGCCGGCGTTTTGGCATGATAGCCGTTGTCGAACAGGCAATCGCCGTAGTCGATGACGTTGAGGTCGTCGAAGAACTGGCGGTGAAACGGGTATTGCGGATCGTTGTCGAAGATCGCCGATGCGCGGCGGATCGCCTGCGGGCCGAAGCGTGCGCCGGGACGATTGGTGACCGCGGCGTCGAAGGGAATGCCCCAGACCACGACGTCGGCGCCGTTGATGTTCTTGGTATAGCGGCGGCGCATGAAGGACAGCGCGCCGGCATAGGTCGGATCGCCCGACGGGCCGAGATTGCTGCGGGCGGTGAATGCGTTGTCGATCGACTTGGGCGGCATCCCAGATCCTTCTGGTGTCTTGGCAGGCAACGTTTTCTAGTTGGCACCTTTCGGTGTCGAGGCAACAAAAAAGCGGACCCGAAGGCCCGCTTTTCCGAAGATCCAATGTGGAAGCGGTTTTAGCGCTTCGAGAACTGGAACGAACGACGGGCCTTGGCCTTGCCGTACTTCTTGCGCTCGACGACGCGGCTGTCGCGGGTCAGGAAGCCGCCCTTCTTGAGGACGCCACGCAGTTCCGGCTCGTAATAGGTCAGGGCCTTGGAGATGCCGTGACGAACGGCACCAGCCTGGCCCGACAGACCACCACCGGCAACGGTTGCGATCACGTCGTACTGACCGGCGCGAGCAGCGGCAACGATTGGCTGCTGCAGGATCATCTGCAGAACCGGACGCGCGAAGTAACCCGCGAATTCCTTGTCGTTGACGATGATCTTGCCCGAACCCGGCTTGACCCAAACGCGAGCGATCGCGTTCTTGCGCTTGCCGGTTGCATAGGCGCGGCCGTGCTTGTCCAGCTTCTGGACGTGAACCGGCGCAGCTGCCTGCTCGCTCGTCTGCGCGCCAGTGGCAGCGCCGAGTTCTGCGAGGGAGTTGAGTTCAGCCATTATGCGACCCTCTTGTTCTTGGAGTTCAGAGCGCCGACGTCCAGCGTCTCCGGCTGCTGTGCCTCATGGCCGTGCTCGGTGCCGGCATAAACGCGCAGGTTCTTCATCTGGCGACGGCCGAGCGGGCCGCGCGGGATCATGCGTTCAATAGCCTTCTCGACAACGCGCTCCGGAAAGCGGCCTTCGAGCAGCTGGCGCGCGGTGCGCTCCTTGATGCCGCCTGGGTGACCGGTGTGCCAGTAGTACATCTTGTCGGTGTACTTCTTGCCGGTGAACACGACCTTGTCGGCATTGATGATGATGACGTTGTCGCCATCGTCCACATGCGGGGTGAACGTGGCTTTGTGCTTGCCGCGCAGGCGGTTCGCGACGAGGGTGGCGAGGCGGCCGACGACGAGCCCTTCGGCGTCGATCAGGACCCACTTCTTCACCACCTCCGCAGGCTTCTGCGAAAAGGTTGCCATAGTGTTTTTCCTTAGAACCTTCCTTGTGGAAGGCGTTTCTTGTTGCTTGCGTTCATCGAAGACGGATCTGCGATGAACATAAAAACAACGGCCCCAAACGAGGACCGCTGATGGCACTTCTCTAAACGACGCCTGGCGCAGCGTCAAGGTTACCGAGATGGTGCGAAAAAGGGCTTTTCTCGCGCAAAAACAATGGCATAGGTATTGCGGTATTATTTTACCGCACGCTTTGGCGGGAGCGCGTAGGTGCCTGTCGCATGGGCGATCACGGCTTCGTTCTCGCCGGCCACCAGTTCGATGTCAAACATCGCCAGGCTCTTGCCTAGCTTGAGCAGGCGGGTGCGCCCTTCAACGATGCCGGGGCCTGCCTTTCGCATGAAGGTGATGTTCAGGTTGGTCGTGACCGCCAGCGCCTCGCGGCCGACATGCGCGAGAACGCAGGCATAGCCGCCGATATCGGCAAGCGTGAACAGGCATGGACCCGAAACCGTGTTGCCTGGGCGCAAGTGCCGCTCAGTGGCATTCAGGCGCACGGCACAGGTGCCGGGCGCCACGGAAACGACCTCGTAGTCGCGGTTGGTGCCGTTCAGGTGCGGATAAACGTCGGCGATAAAGGCGTTGATTTCATCGGGTGTCATCACCGGTTGCAACGGGGTAGCTGGCAAGATCGTCCTCCTCAATCTTTGCACCGGCCAGATGAACCATGACTGGCACATCGCCTTCAAGCCGGCTTATGCTAGGCCTTGAGAATAGGAGGACACGATGGCTGACGTTCACGCGTTGCATCCGCTAACCCAATCCGGCCCGGTTCATGAAGTGCTGGAAAAAGGCGTGCTGCGCCTGACCCTCGATTCGCCACCGGCCAACGCCTTGTCGATCGCCGTCATGGAGCGGCTGCACGAGTTGCTGGACAAGGCGCGAAACGACAAGGCCGTGCGGGTGATCGTCATCGGTGCCGTGGGCCGCATCTTTTCCGGAGGCCACGATCTCAAGGAGATCACGCTGCATCGCGCAGATCCCGATCGCGGCCGCGCCTTCTTCGAGAAGACGATGCAGCTTTGCGCTGCCTTGATGCAGGCGATCGTCCATCATCCGAAGCCGATCATCGCCGAAGTTGCGGGACTGGCGACCGCGGCGGGTTGCCAGCTGGTGGCCAGCTGCGATCTGGCGATCGCCTCCACCGAAGCGACCTTCTGCACGCCCGGCGTCAATATCGGCCTGTTCTGTTCCACGCCCATGGTTGCGCTGACCCGTAACGTGTCACGCAAGCAGGCGATGGAAATGCTGCTGACCGGTGAAACGATCGAAGCCACGGAAGCGCGCGAGTTCGGCCTCCTGAACCGCGTCGTGCCGCCAGAATACCTGAATCAGGTCGTGAACAAATATGCCGAAGCTATTGCTTCCAAATCGCCTTTGACGGTGAAGATCGGCAAGGAAGCGTTCTACAAACAGGCCGAGATGAGCCTGGCTGACGCCTATGACTACACGGCGCGCGTGATGGTCGAGAACATGATGGCGCGCGACGCGGAAGAAGGCATCGGTGCCTTCATCGGCAAGCGCAAGCCGGAATGGACGGGGGAGTAGGCAAGTGGCGCGTGTAAGTCATTTTGAGCGGGCAGACTTGAAGCGGATTACTCTGCATGACGCTGTTGATGCGGCAGCTATTCACTTATGAACTTGATGGTCACAAACTGATGCAAATCAACACAGTTGGTCGGACCTCGCGGAACATGCCAGGCAAGGTGAGTCAGAGCATACAGCTGGACGAAGAGGGAGCCGCAGAGCTTTTCGCGGAACTGAAAAGCCACTTCGGGTTTCGATGATGGAGCCTCGCATCTCGATTATCACCATCGCCGTGGAGGATCTCGCACGATGCGTGGCCTTCTATGAAGGCATGGGCTTGAAGCGTCATGCCGCGATTACCGATGGGGTTGCCTTCTTTCAGATGGGTGGCGCGATCCTCGGCCTGTTTCCGCGCAAAGATGCGGAAGAGGATGCGGGCATCCGCTTTGGCGAAGGTACGCCGCGTGTTTATCTCGCTTACAACACGCGATCCGAGCCCGAGGTCGACACGGTCTTGTCGCAAGCCAGATCAGCAGGCGGCACGATCGTCAAAGCAGCCGGGAAGGCCTTCTGGGGCGGGTGGTACGGCTATTTCGCCGATCCCGAAGGCAATCTATGGGAAGTCGCGCACAATCCGCAGTTCCCCATCGATGCGGATGGAAACATCAGGCTGCCCCAATGAATCACGACGCATACGACAACAGCTACATCTCCGGCATTCTGAACGGCGTGAAGTCAGTCGCTGTGGTGGGTGCCTCTGCCAACTCGGTGCGGCCATCCTTCTTCGTCATGAAGTACATGATGGACAAAGGCTACGACATCTATCCCGTTAATCCCGGACATGCCGGCAAGGAGATCCTGGGACGGATGACCTATGCGCGGCTGGCGGACATTCCCGATCCAATCGACATGGTGGATGTCTTCCGCGCATCCGATGCTGTTCCGGCCATCATGGACGAGGTGCTGGCCCTGAAACCGCTGCCGAAGGTTGTCTGGATGCAGCTGACTGTCCGCAACGATGAGGCTGCAGAGCGCGCCGAAGAAGCCGGCATCAAGGTCGTGATGAACCGCTGCCCCAAGATCGAATATGCGCGGCTGGCTGGTGAGATCGGCTGGAACGGCGTCAATTCCGGCGTGATCTCGTCGAAGCGGCCGGTGATGCGCGGCGGCTTTCAGAGTTTCGGCATCCGCCGCAGCTGAGAACCATTTTGCTTTGAAACGAAGGTGCGCGACGTCGCCTGCGCACCATTGGCTGCGGCATTCGAACATTGTTCTTTGCCTTGTCGCAGCCGTGCAGGCACAGTTCGCACGAGACGATGGAATGAGGGAGGACTATCGATGACCCAACAAGCCCCCGGATTCAACACGCTGGCCGTTCACGCCGGCGCCCAGCCTGATCCGGCAACCGGCGCGCGCGCCACGCCGATCTACCAGACGACGTCCTACGTCTTCAACGATGCAGACCACGCCGCATCCCTGTTCGGGCTGCAGGCTTTCGGCAACATCTACACACGCATCATGAACCCGACTCAGGCCGTGCTCGAAGAGCGCGTGGCTGCCCTTGAGGGCGGCACGGCGGCGCTCGCAACGGCATCGGGCCATGCGGCACAGATGCTGTGTTTCCACAACATCATGCAGCCCGGCGACAACTTCGTTGCGGCGCGCCGGCTGTATGGCGGCTCGATCAACCAGTTCGGCCATGCCTTCAAGAACTTCGGGTGGGAAGTGCGCTGGGGCGACATGGATGACATCGCGACATTTGAAGCGCTGATCGATGAACGGACGCGCGGCGTGTTCATCGAGAGCCTGGCTAATCCCGGCGGCACGTTCGTGGATATCGCGGCCATTGCGGAGATCGCGCACAAGCACGGCCTGCCGCTGATCGTCGATAACACGCTGGCCACGCCGTATCTGATCCGCCCGTTCGAGCATGGTGCGGACGTGGTGGTCCACTCACTCACCAAGTTCATCGGCGGGCACGGCAATTCGATCGGCGGCATCATCGTGGATGGCGGGACGTTCGACTGGTCGAAGTCCGGCAACTATCCGATGCTGTCGGAGCCACGGCCGGAATATGCCGGCATCAAGCTGCATGAGACTTTCGGCAACTTCGCCTTCGCGATCGCCGCGCGTGTTCTCGGTCTGCGCGATTTCGGCCCGGCGATCTCGCCCTTCAACGCTTTCATGATCCTGACCGGCTTGGAAACGCTGCCGCTGCGCATGGAGCGGCATTGCAGCAATGCGCTGGCTGTCGCGCAATGGTTGAAGAACAACGACAAGGTCGCCTGGGTGAACTATCCGGGCCTGCCGGATGATCCGAACCACGTTCTTCAGCAGCGCTACTCCCCGAAGGGCAGCGGTGCGGTCTTCACCTTCGGCTTGAAGGGCGGCTACGAGGCCGGCGTGCGCTTCGTGGAAGGGCTGGAACTGTTTTCGCATCTGGCGAATATCGGCGACACCAAGTCACTGGTGATCCACCCGGCCTCCACCACCCATCGCCAATTGTCCGACGAGCAGAAGGTTGCCGCCGGTGCTGGCCCGGACGTGGTTCGGCTATCGGTGGGGATCGAGGATGTTAAGGATATCATCGCAGATCTGTCACAGTCCTTTGACAAACTTTGATGATGCTGCCTGAAATCGGCGGCAGGAGACATGCCGCCGATGACGCTCTTCGTTGCTATAGACACAAATGGTATCGACCCTGAAGAGGGCGCGCCTGCGCCCGAGCGGGTCATTTCCGGACAGCCGACTTTCCGCACTTGGAACGCCGATGGGACCGGCGAGGGCGTCTATGCCGGTCTATGGGAGGCGACGCCCGGCAAGTGGCGCATCACCTATGACGAGTGGGAGTTCTGTCACATCCTGACCGGCCTTTCCGTCATCACCGAAGATGACGGCGAGGCCCGTATGGTGAAGCCAGGCGACAGCTTTGTCCTCAAGCCCGGCTTCAAAGGCACCTGGGAAGTGCTTGAAACGACTCGCAAGGAGTATGTGATCCATCTTCCACAGCAGGCGGGCTGAGGCTTGCATGCTGATCTTCCTGATCAATCTCGATCGCTCTCCGGATCGTCTCGCTTTCATGACGGCGCAGCTGGACGCCTTGGGGTTGCAGGCGGAGCGATTGGCGGCGGTTGAAGGCAATGCGATCGATCTGGCTCCTTTCGCCGCCTCGGGGCTGCGGCCCGGGGAAGTCGGCTGCTTTCTTAGCCATCGCGAGGCGTGGCGCAGCCTCGTTTCGTCGGGAGATGCGGTTGCGCTGGTTCTGGAAGACGACGTTCGATTGAGCGAGCACCTGCCCGGTTTTCTGAAGGAGGCGGCGTCGCATTGCCGGGGTGATGACATCCTCAAACTGGATACTTCCGGCCGTTCAATTGAAGTGGAAGCCGCCTCTGGTGTCGTTGCAGAGACAGTGCGCCTCGCGAGGCTTTGCAGCGAGCATACCGGCACGGCCGGCTACATCATCTCCGCCGAAGCCGCAGCGACACTGCTCGCGCGCTCGGTAACCTTCTCCGAGCCGGTCGATCTCTTCATGTTCGGCAAGGATGCCGTGGCTTCGTCGAGCCCGCGCATCTTCCAGGCCATTCCCGCCGTTGTCGCGCAGGAGAAGCGGTTCCAGGCCGTGCAGGGCACAGCAATGGGCAGCGTCATCCGCCGGCATGAAACCGGCAAGACATCGGTTCTGATCAAGATCCCGAAGGAACTGCGCCGCTGGGTGCGCAAGCTCGGGCGTTTCGCGGCATCGGTGCCCCGTCGTGTTCGGGGAACGCATCACTATCTGCGTGTCCCATTCGCCTGACGCACGGCAGCTGCGTTGCGAGCCGACCTTTGCTTGATGACCCGAGGGAATCCGGCCGCAACTTAACCCTGGCTCGAACCTTCCAGCGAAACCCTTGCGAAGTCAGGCACCGGCACCTTATTTGTGTCTGGTAATTCCAGTCTTCGATTCCCGTGATTCGGCCCGCCCGGCAACGGAATCCCAGCTTCACAAAGGGACACCCAATGAGAGACCCGGTCGAACGCGCAATGAGCCTCGTTCCCATGGTTGTCGAGCAGACGAACCGTGGCGAACGCGCTTACGACATCTTTTCGCGCCTTTTGAAGGAGCGCATCATCTTCATCACCGGCCCGGTGGAAGACACGATGGCGACGCTCGTTTGCGCGCAGCTTCTGTTCCTCGAAGCCGAGAACCCCAAGAAGGAAATCTCGCTCTACATCAATTCGCCCGGCGGCGTGGTGACGTCCGGCATGGCGATCTATGATACGATGCAGTTCATCAAGCCTGCCGTGTCGACGCTGTGCATCGGTCAGGCGGCTTCGATGGGCTCCCTGCTGTTGTGCGCCGGTCATCCGGACATGCGCTTTGCGACGCCGAACGCCCGCATCATGGTGCACCAGCCTTCCGGCGGCTTCTCCGGCCAGGCTTCCGACATCGAGCGCCACGCCCAGGACATCATCAAGCTGAAGCGCCGCTTGAACGAGGTTTACGTCAAGCACACCGGCAAGGATTACGAGACCATCGAGCGCACGCTCGATCGCGATCACTTCCTGACGGCGGACGAGGCGAAGGACTTCGGTTTGATCGACAAGGTCATTTCGAGCCGCGACGCGATCGAAGACGCGGTGGCGAAGGCCTGACGCGCTTTTTGAAGGTCCTGCCGCAGTCCTGCGAATTTGCGAGGGGCTGCGGCATTTCCGTCACAATTTCTTGTTCCCTCAGCGAGTGCATGGGCCTACGTTAAGCCTATGTTGAGCTTATGGCGTGGAGACTCCATCTATTGGATTCGGCACGCGGGAAATCAGGTGGGCGAGAAGACGTTTGAACCTTTGCTGTCGATCTGCCGGAATCGAAGCAAAGCCGAGTGCGCGGGAACAGCGACCATCACGATGGTCGTTCCAGAGTGAGCCCGCTGCGCAGGACTTCTTCTCACCAGGAATGAGCAGCCGCCTTCGGGCGGGTTGAGCGAAAGGACGAAACGATGAGCAAAGTGGGCACCGGCGGCGGCGACTCGAAGAACACGCTGTACTGCTCCTTCTGCGGCAAGAGCCAGCATGAGGTGCGCAAGCTGATTGCAGGCCCGACCGTGTTCATCTGTGATGAATGCGTCGAGCTGTGCATGGACATCATTCGCGAGGAGAACAAGACCTCGATGGTGAAGTCCCGCGAGGGCGTTCCGACCCCGCAGGAGATCCTCAAGGTTCTCGACGATTACGTGATTGGCCAGCCCTACGCCAAGCGCGTTCTGTCGGTTGCCGTTCACAACCATTACAAGCGCCTGGCGCATGCGACGAAGAACAACGACGTCGAGCTGGCCAAGTCGAACATCCTGCTGATCGGCCCGACCGGTTGCGGCAAGACGCTGCTTGCGCAGACGCTGGCCCGCATCATTGACGTGCCGTTCACCATGGCTGATGCCACGACGCTGACCGAAGCCGGTTATGTCGGTGAAGATGTTGAAAACATCATCCTGAAGCTGCTTCAGTCGGCCGACTACAATGTCGAACGCGCCCAGCGCGGGATCGTTTACATCGACGAGATCGACAAGATCAGCCGCAAGTCGGACAATCCTTCGATAACCCGCGACGTGTCGGGCGAGGGCGTTCAGCAGGCGCTCTTGAAGATCATGGAAGGCACCGTTGCTTCCGTTCCGCCGCAGGGCGGCCGCAAGCATCCGCAGCAGGAATTCCTGCAGGTGGACACGGCCAACATCCTGTTCATCTGCGGTGGCGCTTTTGCTGGTCTCGATCGCATCATTTCGGATCGTGGCCGCAAGACCTCGATCGGCTTCGGTGCAACGGTTGCTTCGCCGGAAGATCGCAAGTCGGGCGACCTGTTCCGTCAGGTCGAGCCGGAAGATCTGCTGAAGTTCGGTCTGATCCCCGAGTTCGTCGGACGTCTGCCGGTTCTGGCGACGCTCGAAGACCTCGATGAAGCCGCGCTGATCCAGATCCTGACGGAGCCGAAGAACGCGCTGGTGAAGCAGTATCAGCGCCTGTTCGACATGGAGAATGTCGAGCTGACCTTCCATGAAGGCGCCCTGTCGGCGATCGCCAAGCGGGCCATCGAGCGCAAGACGGGTGCCCGCGGTCTTCGCTCCATCATGGAAGCGATCCTGCTCGACACGATGTTCGAACTGCCGGCGCTGGAAGGCGTGCAGGAAGTCGCGATCTCGGATGAGGTGGTTCAGGGCAATGCCCGCCCGCTCTACATCTATGCCGAGAAGGAAAAGGGCAGCGTCAGCGCCTGAGCCGCTGTTTTGAACCAGAATCAGCCCGCCGACGCCGTATCATCCGCGGCGCCGGCGGGCTTTTTCGTTTTAGATGCCGGCAGGTCGAGCCATCTTCCGCAACGGTGCGCTGGCACTGGGTTGGAAGGCTTGAAACACCTGCCCGATATAGCCACCTAACACCCTGTCAGGCTGTTTCCCGCAAGATCCGTGCTGATAGGTGGTTGATGAAAATCAGCCATAGGCGGACCGCGGCATGGCCGTTAATATGAGACTCGCTTTCGGCCATCAGGCGTTGGCGAGGTGAAAGGCAAGACAATGACCAAGACCCCCAGTCCTTCCGCATCAGGAACGTTTGCTGTCCTGCCGCTCCGCGACATCGTGGTTTTCCCGCATATGATCGTGCCGCTTTTCGTTGGTCGCGAGAAGTCGATCAAGGCTTTGGAAGAGGTCATGGGCGCTGACAAGCAGATCCTGCTTGCGACCCAGATGAATGCGGCCGACGATGATCCGGCCTCCGATGCGATCTTCGATGTCGGCACTTTGGCCAACGTGCTGCAGCTTTTGAAGCTGCCGGACGGCACCGTGAAGGTGCTGGTCGAAGGCACGACGCGCGCAAAGATCACCGAGTTCACCGACCGTGGCGACTTTCACGAGGCGCAGGCTGTGACGCTCGAGGAGCCCGAGGAAGAGGAAGTCGAGATCGAGGCGCTCGCCCGCTCGGTGATCTCCGACTTCGAAAACTATGTGAAGCTGAACAAGAAGATTTCGCCGGAAGTGGTTGGTGCCGCCAGCCAGATCGACGTTTATTCCAAGCTCGCCGACACCGTCGCCTCGCATCTCGCGATCAAGATCCCCGAGAAGCAGGAAATGCTAGGCACGCTTTCCGTGCGCGAGCGCCTGGAAAAGGCGATGGGCTTCATGGAAGCCGAGATCTCGGTTCTGCAGGTGGAAAAGCGCATCCGTAGCCGCGTGAAGCGGCAGATGGAGAAGACGCAGCGCGAATACTACCTCAACGAGCAGATGAAGGCGATCCAGAAGGAGCTCGGCGAAGGCGAGGACGGCCGCGACGAGGCAGCCGAACTCGAAGCGCGCATCAAGAAGACCAAGCTCTCCAAGGAAGCACGCGAAAAGGCCGATGCAGAGCTCAAGAAGCTCAAGACGATGTCGCCGATGTCGGCGGAAGCCACCGTCGTGCGCAACTATCTCGACTGGATGCTGTCGATCCCCTGGAACAAGAATTCCAAGGTGCGTCAGGATCTGGCCTTCTCCGAAGAGGTGCTCGACAACGATCACTTCGGTCTGGACAAGGTGAAGGAGCGCATCGTCGAATATCTGGCTGTTCAGAGCCGTCAGAAGAAGCTGAAGGGTCCGATCCTGTGCCTCGTCGGTCCTCCCGGCGTCGGCAAGACCTCGCTCGCCCGTTCGATCGCCAAGGCGACCGGCCGCGAATATGTTCGCGTCGCCCTCGGTGGCGTGCGTGACGAAGCCGAGATCCGCGGTCACCGCCGCACCTATATCGGTTCGATGCCCGGCAAGGTCATCCAATCGATGAAGAAGGCAAAGAAGTCCAACCCGCTCTTCCTGCTCGACGAGATCGACAAGATGGGTCAGGATTTCCGCGGCGATCCGTCGTCGGCTCTGCTCGAGGTGCTCGATCCCGAACAGAACTCGACCTTCATGGATCACTATCTCGAGGTCGAATACGACCTGTCGAGCGTGATGTTCGTGACGACGGCCAACACGATGAATATTCCGGGTCCGTTGCTGGATCGTATGGAAGTCATCCGAATCGCCGGCTACACGGAAGACGAGAAGGTCGAGATCGCCAAGCGGCACCTTCTGCCCAAGGCGATCCGCGATCACGCGCTGCAGCCGACCGAGTTTTCGGTAACCGACGACGCGCTGCGTCTGATCATTCAGACCTATACGCGCGAAGCCGGTGTTCGCAGCCTTGAGCGTGAGCTGATGAAGCTTGGGCGCAAGGCCGTGACGGAGATCATCCGCTCCAAGAAGCCGTCGGTCGATGTGACCGCCGAGAACCTTGGCGATTATCTCGGCGTCCAGCGCTTCCGCTTCGGTCAGGCCGAAATGGATGATCAGGTCGGCGTGGTCACGGGTCTTGCCTGGACGGAAGTCGGTGGCGAGTTGTTGACGGTGGAAGCAGTCATGATGCCTGGCAAGGGCAAGATGACGGTAACCGGCAACCTCAAGGACGTGATGAAGGAATCGATCTCGGCAGCGGCCTCTTATGTCCGTTCCCGCGCAATCGACTTCGGCATCGAACCGCCGATTTTCGACAAGCGTGACATCCACGTGCACGTGCCGGAAGGTGCGACGCCGAAGGATGGTCCGTCGGCTGGTGTGGGCATGACGACGGCGATCGTGTCGGTGATGACCGGCATTCCGATCCGCGCCGATGTCGCCATGACCGGCGAGATCACGCTGCGGGGCAGGGTGCTGCCGATCGGTGGCCTCAAGGAGAAGCTGCTCGCAGCACTTCGCGGTGGCATCAAGAAGGTCATCATTCCGGAAGAAAACGCCAAGGATCTGGCGGATATCCCGGATAACGTGAAGAGCGGCATGGAGATCGTCCCTGTCAGCCGCATCGGCGAAGTGCTCCAGCACGCGCTGGTCCGCATGCCGACTCCGATCGAATGGGTCGAGCCGGTGGAAACGCCGAAGCCGATCAGCGAAGAAGCGGGCAAGTCGCTCGCTCACTAAGCACGCAAAATCGAAAGCCGGGCTTCCATGCCCGGCTTTTTTCGTGTGAAAAGCCTTGGAAAAGCGGGAAAAGCTTTACCCCGGCGAAAATTCCGGCTTGGGTAAATCGCTTGGGATTTATAAAGTCCCGCCGGATTGAACTAGTATCGAGACAACACCTGAGAGAGGGAGAGATCGATGAACAAGAATGAACTCGTAGCCGCAGTGTCCGAGTCCGCCAGCCTGGGCAAGAACGAAGCTGCCGCTGCTGTCGACGCTGTCTTCGCTGCAATCACCGCAGAGCTGAAGAATGGCGGCGACGTCCGTCTCGTCGGCTTCGGCAACTTCAGCGTTTCGAAGCGCGAAGCAACCACCGGCCGCAATCCGCAGACCGGCGCCGAAGTGAAGATCCCTGCTCGCAACGTACCGAAGTTCTCGGCCGGCAAGGGCCTTAAGGATTCCGTGAACGGCTAAGCCGGCGCAAAATCAGTTTCTTTTAAGGGCGGGTCATTCCCGCCCTTTTTTATTGCCGCCAGGTAGGGGAACAGCGGCAATCAGCCCGCTTCGCTAATATTGTCGAACATGCGCTGCAGCACGCGTTGCACCACAGCGAGCTCGGCGTCATCGATGCCGGCCAGAACCATCTCGTTGAATTCCTCGGTAAGGCGCATGAGCCTGGTGGTGGCTTCGCGAGCACGGTCCGTCATGAAGATACCCTTCGAACGCCGATCGCTAGAAAGTGCCACGCGGCGGATAAAGCCACTTTTCTCCATCGCGTCGATCAAGGTCACCATCGAAGGCTGCTCAACGGCCAGAAGGCTCGCGAGCTCTTTCTGGGTCGCGCCTTCCCGCGCAGAAAGATGGAAGAGCAGACGCGCGCGCGAAAGGCTCAGTTCCTGCGTCTTCAGCTGTGCATCATAAAGCGTCCGCATCTTGCGGGTGACCACCCCAAGCTGCGGAAGAAAGGAAGACCGGACGGAAGCCTCACTCATGCAAAGCGCTTTCGATAAACTAAATAGGTTGCTATGTAATGCGTAACGTACCCTCAGGTTGCAGAACGAGAGACCTGCGATCAACCGCTACATTCAAGCGTCTTGCGATCACCTGCCTTGGCCGGCAAGGCTAGGCGTACTGCTTTTCAGCCATGGGAGCGACATCCAGCCGTTCAGGCTTGCCGATCAGGTAGCCTTGCACGTCGTCGCATCCAAGGCGGCGCACGAGATCAAGCTGGTCCTGTGTTTCCACACCCTCTGCGAGTGTCGGCACGTGCATATCCCGTCCGAGCTGCGTAATGGCCCTGAGAACGGCCATGGCGTGACTGTCGGTCAGCGCGGCGGCAACGAAGCTCCGGTCGATCTTGATGCGATCAATGGGGAAGTCTCGCAGATGGGCAAACGACGAATAACCCGTGCCGAAATCATCCATGGCGACCTTGATGCCGAGGGCTCTCAGTTCAACAAGAATGTGGGCCAGAGCTTTGCCGTCGGTCACCAAAGCCGTCTCCGTCAGCTCCACTTCCAACCGGTGTGGCGATAGTCCGCTTTCTGCGAGTGCGGTCGCGATACAGCCGGTCAGGGAGGGCGACTTGAACTGCACGGGAGAAATGTTGACGGCAACGCTCTGATCGTCAGCCCAGGACGCGGCTTCGCGGCACGCTTCCTCTAGTACCCACTGGCCGATCGCCAGAATCTGTCCGGTCTCTTCCGCCAGCGGAATGAAGTCGACCGGCGAAACAGAACCGCGGATCGGATGATTCCAGCGGATCAAGGCTTCGTAGCCTACGATGCGATCGTCGTTGAGCGAGAGGATGGGCTGATAGGCGAGGTGGAACTGCCGCTGCTCGATGGCAACGTCGATGTCCTGCTCGAGCTGGCGACGGGCTGCAATCTGCTCGATCATGCCCGGTTGATAACAAACAGCCTGACCGCGCCCGGCATGTTTGGCCTGGTAGAGCGCGAGATCGGCACGCTGCATCAACTCGTTGACGTCTTGTGCGTCGTCGGTGCAGCACATGCCGATGCTGCAGCCGATCGATATGGTGAAGTCCTGAATGAAGAAGGGCTGGCTCATGGCATCGACGATGTTGTTCGCCACGGCCATGGAAAGATCGAAGTCGCCATAAACCAGAACGGCCAGTTCATCGCCGCCGTAGCGCGCGACGAAATCGTTGTCCCCCGTCACGTTGCGAATCCGGTCGGCGACAGCCACCAGAAGCTGGTCGCCGACGGAATGTCCGAACGTGTCGTTGACGGCCTTGAAGCGATCCAGGTCAACCAGCAGCAGCTTGTAAAGGCGCTTGGGCGCGAAACCTTCTTCCATCCGTTGCTGCAGCGCATGGCGGTTTGCCAGTGCGGTGAGGGGATCATGATAGGCCATGTGCTCGATGCGCAGCTGTGCCTTTCGCTCCACGGTCTTGTCGTCGAAGGTCAGGACGATACCACCTTGGACGGGGCCGCTGACGACCTCCAGAAGCCGCTCATCTGAAAAGCGGTACTCGAACGTCTCGGAATGCGAGAGCCTCATGATGCTCTTCATGCGCTGCGTGATGCGTTGGTTTTCTTCCTTGCTCCAGCGGTTGCTTTCCGAAACGCGCATAATCAGCTCTGGCACACTCATGCCGCGATAGATCACGCCCTTGCCGATGCCGAACAGCTGAAGAAAGCGATCGTTGAACAAGCGCAGGCGATGATCTTCGCCGATGAACAACAGGCCGTTCGACATGTTGTCGAGGGCGGTCGCCAGGATCGACGTGTGTGCCTGTTCCTGAAGGCGAAGACGCTTGGATGCCGTCAGGGACGCCATGGCTCCAGCAAACAGGACGAGCGATGCGCCGCCTGTGAGGAAGCCCAGGATCTGATCGATCTGCCTGATCGTCTGGAAGCCCGGCAACTGTGTCAGCGTCACGCCGGATGTGGAGATGAAATGGGTGGCGCAAACGCCACTCGTAAACAGAAGCGTCTTGATCAGGCGCGTTTGATACCGGCCGGTAATGGCCATGGCAGCTGCATAACAGGCCGCCCCTAAAACGCAGCCGACTACGGCAGCGGGCAGAGACTGTGTTTGCAGGCAGCCAACGATGGCTGCCATGCCCGTGAAGTGCATGGCGCCGACGCCGAGGCCAGCGCCCGCGCCGAGCGCGATCCGAACCGGTTGTTGTGTAAAGAAGACAGTTGCGGTCAGGGGCACGCCGACGGCGAGAACGCTGATGCCCATGGAAAGCAGCGTCCAGTGCAGGTCGTAGAACATCGCAAGATCGGCGCGGTAGCCGAGCATGGCGAGAAAGTGGGTTGTCCAAACCGTGACGCCCGCGACAATGGCCGTGGCAGCCAGCCACCAGAACCGGTCATTGCTGCGTGTACGCCGGGACTGACGCAGAAGGCCGACGAGGAGCCACGAACCGATAAGGCAGATGAGAATGGCGCCGGCCACAAGTCCGGGCGCGTAATCGGCTGCTAGTCGCGAAATAAAACCGTACACAGAACAGGCCTTCAGCGCCCATCGTTTACACGGAGTCGGTCGAACCTCTTCCTTCGGCTGCGTGCCTCACCCGGTGCGAGCGCATGCGCCAGGCCTGCCTTATTTTAAGGCATGAAATGCTGAACAAAAGGAAACAGCCGAGCACGGAGCGTCAATGAAAGCAGTGAAACTTCTGCGAGTATTTTTCGTCTAATGGCGATAGGGGCGCTTTGCCGAACACGAAGCAGCTGACTTTAAGTTTATATCGCCGCACTGATCCGAACTGCATGGGGAAAGCAGCGCTGCACACGACCCAAGCACCACGTGCGGTGATCTGGAGCAGATTATCAGTCGAGCGCTCGTGGTAGGGGAGAAGATGGTGGGCGATGAGAGACTCGAACTCCCGACATCCTCGGTGTAAACGAGGCGCTCTACCAACTGAGCTAATCGCCCTCAACATGGCCGAAAGCGGCTTGATGCCAGAGGTTCAGTCCAAGCTATAATTCAGAAGAAAGGAAATCTTCTGCTTTAAGGGTTCTGTCTAACCCTTTGACGAGAATGGCGCGAGTGACGGGGCTCGAACCCGCGACCTCCGGCGTGACAGGCCAGGGAAAGTTCCTGACTTTTCAAACCATGTTTCGCGTTTATCTGCGTCTGATCGGGGCGTTTAAAGCAGAAAGTTGAAACTCGCAAGAGGGACATTGACCCTTTCTGTGGACCCATGGGAAATGCCACTATGAGAGTGCTTCGACATGCCCACCTGTTCGCCAGCTTGCTTGCGGTTTTTCCATCCGCAGTCATGGCTGAGAGGATGCCGATCCCATCGATTACGGATGGTGACACGATCCGCATCGGTCGCGAACGCATCCGGATCGCCAACATCGATGCACCCGAACTGCGGAAGCCGCAATGTGATGCCGAGCGCCGCCTGGCTGCAGTAGCAAAGGCTCGTCTCGCCAAGCTGCTAGCATCGGGCAAGATCACCCTACATCGCGGCGACCCTCAAGACGGCCGATTGAAAGATCGGCATGGCAGAACCCTTGCCACCATTACAGTCGATGGTCGTGACGTCGGTGACATCCTCGTGGAAGAAGGTCTAGCGCGTCCATGGTCTGGCCGGCGGGAGCCATGGTGCCGTTGACGCTGACGGCCGGCAGAAAGCCATGGGCGCCAACCCCACGAGAGATCGATGACGACGTGTTAAAGCGTCAGCACACTGCCGTATGGGCAGCAATCGACGAAGTGGCCGCTCGACGCGGTGTCTCGGTTTCGCGCCTGTCGATCCTTGCAGGGAACGACTCTACGGCGTTCAACAAGTCCAAACGAACGCTCAAGAGTGCGCTGCGCTTCCCGGGCACAGAGACGATCGCGAGGATCCTGCACGTTGCCGGCATGACTTACTCCGACTTCGGCGCCTTGGTCGACAAGCACCTTGCTGCGGATGGTATCGATTCTACACCCGAAGCACCGGCAGATCGCTGATCCGGGTTGTGTAGCGCGGCGTTCGCATATCCGCCTTCATGTGCCAGCGGCGATCGAACCCTTCACTAGCCAACACCAAGGTCTTTTTTCCAAAGCGATCGTTCACTTGGTCGAGCGCGTTCATCAGCTGCGCCTTGCGCGGCTTCAGCGGTTCGAACAGCATGCGGGGCGCTTCATCAGGCTTGAGCAGATCATCGAGGATGACGCCGGCCTTGGTGAAGCCGTAAGGTTTGTCTGATCGCCAGGACGAACGAACCCCGCGCAAAGCCGCTTCAACGAGGTCGAAGGTGTTCGACGACATTGGCTTGAGCGCGAGACTTCGGCTGGCATGGCGCTGTGGTCTGTCAGGACGATGCGGATTGGTGTGATAGAAGACCGTCAGCGTGCCGGCGACAAGATCGTGGTTGCGCAGCTTCTCGGCCGCGCGTGTCGCATGCGCCGTGATGGCGCGGCACATCGTGTCGAGATCGGTGATCGGCACGCCAGGCGAGCGCGTCACAGCCATACCCTTTCGCTGCGGTTCGACATCCTCGATGTCCAGGCAGCGCACGCCCTGCAGTTCCGCAACGGTTCGCTCGAGAACCACCGTTCCCACCTTCCTCGCCAATGCCATCGGCATGTCGCGCAGATCGGAAACGGTGCGTACGCCCTGCGACGCAAGCTTGGCTTCCGTGCGCGAGCCGACGCCCCACACTTCACCCACTTCGATCCGCCGCATGACGAAATCGGCGACACCTTTCTCCATCATGTCGCAAACGCCACCAAAGACCGGGTTTTTCTTGGCCGCATGATTGGCCAGCTTCGCCATCGTCTTGGTTGGACCAATGCCAACACAAGTCGGGATGCCGGTGAGTGTTCGCACGGCATCGCGCATTGCCGCGGCGTGCGGCACCATGCGGCTGCCGAAGCCGGTCATGTCAACGAAGGTTTCGTCGATTGAGTAGACTTCGAGCGAAGGCGAGAAGGCGTGCAGCGCGGCCACGACCCTTCGGCTCATGTCGCCATACAGCGTGTAGTTGGACGACAGGATCTTGATGCCGTGACGCTCAACCTTGTCGCGGAACAGGTGCACCGGCTCGCCCATCTTGATGCCGAGGACCTTCGCTTCCTCCGAACGCGCGATTGCGCAGCCATCATTGTTAGACAGCACAACAACTGGAATGCCCAGCAGGCGCTGATCGAAGACCCGCTCACAGGACACGTAGAAATTGTTGCAATCGATCAGCGCGATCGGCTCGGGCATGGCTTTAGTCGATCGGATAACGGCGCACGACGCCGGCGACGACACCCCAAAGCTGCGTATCCTCGGTCACCTTGATCGGCTTGAAGTCACCACCCCTCGAGCGCGGCATCAGCCAGAGCTCTCCATCCCGGCGCGTCAGCTGCTTGATCGTCACGCCACCATCCACAACGGCCACAACGATTCGTCCCGGCCGCGCCTTGCCGGCACGGTCGACGGCAACCAGGTCGCCGTCGCAGATACCTTCATCGACTAGGCTGTCGCCCGACACCCGCCACCAGAAGGTTGCAGCCTCATGGCGAACAACCCAGGCGAAAGGATCAACCGTGTCTTCCTGGTCATCGGAAGCAGGCGAGGGGAAGCCGGCAGGTACCATGATTCGCACTAAGCGATACTGGTTCCGCAACGGGTTCGAGGGGATGGTAACGGGCGACAACATAGGCGAGAACATAGCGCGAACAAGAAGGCGCGACTAGCTGCCTTCAGGTTGCCCTTGCGGCTATGTGGACAACTGCTGCCGATGGGCCAGCGCTTAGCGAACGGCCAGCTTCATGATTTACGGTAGCCCTTGTGACGCTCGTTCATCTGCATCATCATGCGGCCATGGCAGAGCAGACAAAACTTCCGAAGCTGATCGTTGTAATGGCTTTCGACCGAGACGAAGAGGGCGAGTTGCAGACGGTCTTCGGCCCGGCTGATCAGCAGAGCGAAGAGAGGGCGATCCGCATTGCCAAGGGGCTCGTTGAGAAACACGCCGGCGTTATTGCTTGGTCTCGTGTGGCTGACGTGGCGCTCGGTGAATACGGTGAGCCGACTGTTCTTTATACCGCTGGTGCAGTGCCGGACATGGAGTGATGGTAAGCAGTACGGTCACCTTCATTTCCGAGCTGGTTCAAGCCGCGAACGAATCGATAAGCTGACGAAGTATGAGCGGGCGAGCCTATTGCGACGCGCGGCAAACACCATCCGCGATCAATGTGAGGCTATCCTTGGCATTGATCTGGCAGCTAACGACAACAGCAAAGACCCCTGCGATGTCGTGGGCGAACTGCATGACATGGCACGCTTGATCTACTGCTTCACACCGCGAGAGGTCGCGATGAAGCTAGCAGAAGCAGCAGGTGTTATTCAAATCGGGATGACTGTTCTGCATCGAGGAGAAGTTTTGCACTAGCAGCGATCTTCAGAGGCTGCAAAAAGCAAAACGGGCAGAACTCACATCCTGCCCGTTTCGAAGTTCATGCCTTAAGCTTTATAGCTTCCGGTGTGCTGTATCCGAGAGCTTGTCAGCGCCATCCTTTACCGCAGACTTGGCGTCGCCGACAGCCTGCTGCGTCTCGCCCTTCAACTCCTGAGCCGCACCCTCGGCCTGAAGCTTTTCATTTCCAACTGCCTTGCCGACGCCCTGCTTAACGTTGCCGATCGCTTCGTTGGTCAGGCCCGAAATTTTATCGCTGGTGCTGCCCATGTTGGATCTCCTGTAAGCTGCACTTGTTCATTCGATGCGGCAACATGCCCGCCGCGCTGCTATCAACACGCTAGAAGCGAAATGGTTCACTATCCGCGCCTCATCCCAGATCCAGATGTGCATAAACGTCGCTTCGGATCGCCGCCGCGACAGCTTTTCAACTAACGAGCCACAGCTGCCTTCAACGGCTCTGGCTTCGCACCATCAGGAAGGATCTGGCTCACACGATGCTGAACGATCTCGGCTGAGAAGGGCTTGTCGACAAACTCGGCGCCGGCCGGCAGGTCTCCTGGCTTTGGTCGCACGTGACCAGATGAAAGCAGGATGCCGATATGCGGCCAGCGCGAGCTGCACTCGCGCGCGAGCCAGAAGCCGTCACGCCCGCCAGGCATCACAACATCGCTAAAAAGCAGCTGAATGCTTTCACCGGCATGATGTAGGATTTCGATCGCTTCAGCGGCTGTGCCTGCCTGGTAGGTGCGGAAGCCGGCATCCTCTAAAATCGAAGCTGCATCCATGCGTATGAAAACGTCGTCGTCTACAACCAGGGCAAACGGCGAATAATCGTCGGACATAAACCTTCATTCCTCTGATGCTGCGATGTAGCTGGCGAGGAAAAGCTGGCAACTTTGTGATGGTTCCCTGGTGCAGCCGCAAAGTAGCTATGCCGCCGACACATGCAACTTCAACCGATTAGATACGTAACTAGCGCTCCGCAGGTCGAATTGACGACCATCCCTTGATTATCCTGCGAGGTTGATTGTGACACCTATTGAAGCTGCATATGAGCGCTATCGCGCTGGAGAAATGACCTACGAAGAGTATCGCCGGATCTACGCCGACCCAGAGAACAAGAAGCGTCTTGGTCAGGTAAATGTTGCTGGACGGAGCATGTCACGCGCGGTGACCGATCGCTCGATTCTGATGCGCCGATCGGCTGCAAACACGAACTGAACGGGAAATTTCAAAAAGGCCGGCACCACTTCAGAAGAAGCGGCGTTGGCCATCACAATATGCTTCAGATTGATGCTGAAGTCAGTGGTTGCTGAACTGTGCTAGCCTGCGCATCATCCATTCATCAAGCCGCATCCGACATGCCGGTCTCAGCTTGGGCTGACTAGATCAGAAGCCAAGAACCGGTCGCATGACTAGGACAAACACACCTAGCACACCGACGGAAACTATGATCGCGATAACACTGCCGATCTTTTCTGGCAGACCATCGTCAGGCTGGAAAATCCTCATGGCGGTGTCTCTTTCAGTCGCTGTTCAGGTACTCGGCCAAACGCCGGTTAGCCCAATCTATGCGGTCCGGTGACTAAAACAAACTAGAAGATTCGCTCAATAAAATTCGCATGCACCCAGCTTCGCTGACGGTTAGCATTGGCAAAAGGAAGCCCGCGCTTTAAGCACGGAGTTTGTTATCTCTCCAAGGCTTTAGCCTCAATGACGAGGGCTGAAGCATGAGACGATCCTCACCTGCACTCAGATTATGCGCTTTAGCGCTGCTCGCGTCGTTTTTCTGGATCGTCAATGTAGCACCGACGTTCCAGCCAGTTATTGGCTCAGCGACAGCAGATGGTGCAACGATCACCGTTGCAGCGAAAGCTGGTGGAATCTGGCTGGCTGCGGATACCCGTGGCGTAGCGAAACAAGCGCTGAAGCCGCCACTAGCAGGTCTTCCACCTCAGCAGGAAGACGTCTTCCATCCGTCGCTACAGAAGAGCCGTTCTGACTTCTCCGGTGATAACCTCTGCGGACGTTACGCTTCCGCGTATCAGGCCCGTGCTCCGCCTTCACTGCTGATCTAGTCACTTCAACCCAAGTTATGGATGGTCGCCGAAGGTGCGGCCTTTCTCCTCATGCTCGAAGGGGATGATCCCTTATGGCTACCGAAGACAAAGATCCCAAAGATCAGCAGGATCTAAAAGAATCTATGTGGAGTGTCGATTTCATCGTGCCGGTCGCCTCGACCGTAGCGATCTTCGGCGCATTGCTCGCGATCGGCTGGAGGTTCTTACTGGGTCCGAGCTAAGCGATCCTCGACCGACTGGTGCCGTTGATCGAAGCGGCACCAGTTTGCCAAAGATGGAAGCACTCACTGCAGGAGTGATGATGCGCTACTATTTCGACCTACGCGATGGTGACAGCTCGCTGGTGGACCATGTGGGCCTGGAACTTGCAAACCTTGATGCAGCAAAGATGGAGGCATCAGACAGGCTGACCAGCTTCGTAAAGCCTTATGTGAAAGGTGGTGAAAGACGGGCAACGGCCATCGAGATCAGAGCCGGTAACCGTCTGGTCTTCACGTTCAAGATCATACTTGAGAAGGGTAGCAGTGGAAGGCGGTAAGCGGGTGCACTCGAGCGGGCAATACCCGGCACTGAGAACGTCGCAACCCGTCGCGTGACATTAGGCTCAAAGGCCGGTTGCCTTGGGCTTGCGGGTGCGGACGGGCTTTTCAACTGCCGTTCCGTTCATGGTCTTGGCTTCGGCTGTAGGCTTATTCGAAGCCGTCTTGGTCTTCTGCGCTTCCGGGCCTTCAGCAACCGTAGATTTCGGCCCGCGCGGAGCACGAGCCTTCTTCGCGGGCGCTGCCGTTTCGACGAAGGGTGCCTCCGTCGGCTCCGTAACCACTGCACTTGTTGGTGCTAAAGGGGCTGCGGGTGCGATTGGTGCAACAGGCGAAAGCGGTTCAACCGGCTGAGCCAGAGCGCCTGCCCCCAGACCGGACGCTTCCTTGGGCGCTTCGTCTGTCAGAGCGGATGGCGCAGCGGTCGCACCGGTCTTGAGCGGTTCGGCAGCGGTTGCTTCCGTTGAAGCCGGCGTTGAAGGCGCCGGCGTGGACGGCCGCATGACCTGATCCATCCCGGTGCGAACATCGTCCGCAGCCTTTTCAAACGGGTTCAAAGCCTTGCGGATCTCGTTCTTGGGATTGAGCGAGCGCAGGTCATTGACCGATTTGCGGACGTCGTCGAGTTCGGCTTCTTTCAAAGCGTCATCGAACTGCTTGCGGAAGTCGCCAGCCAATGACGACATCTTCGCAGTAAATTTGCCGAAAGTGCGCAACATCTTCGGCATATCCTTAGGGCCTACAACCACGACCATGACAACCGCGATTACAAGCATCTCGGTTCCTGCGATGTTGAACATGGCTGGCTTCCTTATTCGGGTTCGCAGCAAATTTTGAAGCGCTGCGAGAGCGGTTCCGCGTCGCTGGCCGCTAGAACACTTATGCGCACGAACCAAGCGCTTACCCGCATTTTACGCGGGGAAGATGAAAAGCATACAACTAAGGCCTCATCCAGGCAAAGCGCCTCATGATCGGCGGTCCCTCGAATACATCTCGTCGATTTCGCCATGTTAGCTCTGGGTTGGCGACGATCTGGAACTGCCGCTCGCGCAGGTTCTGTTCCAGTGGAAAAAAGCGTTGCCACGGATTGCAGGCGAAGCGAAGCGTGCCGCGATAAAGGGCGTTGCCCGGCGCGGCCGCCATAGGCACCGGAATGCGGATCGTGAACTTGGACGGACCAGCCTCGACAATGCGTTGCTGCGCAGAGATCGGCCATTCCACCTGCATCTCGTCGATGATGTAGCGGAAGGCGATGATCTCGCATGTAGAAGCCCAGATCACGTCATAGTCGATCTGAAGGAAGTCGCCCTGCATGACGGTCGGGGTGATAACCTCAGACACACTGGACGCCGCCGGCTTCCGGTCCATAATCGCCCAATACATCCACGGGACGGCAAGGACGCAGACGATCGCCGCGATGATGTTCGGGAACGTCAGACGCTTCCTCATTTCGCAAGACCTTTCACGATTTCGCTCGCGACGTAGAGGCCGCCAGCCATTGCCGACAGCCAAAGCGCGATCTTCTTCAGTGTTTCAGTGACGATGCGCCAGGCGCGCTTGCGCTCATGATCAGCAGTGACCTCTGGTTCCAACTTCACGATCCGGCGCAAAGAATCGCTGTCGAGCTCATCAAGGCGGGCTTCTATGTCGGAGACACGCTGAACGAGACCGGTAATGCTCTTCGCCTGATCAGTTTGGTTGCGCTCGATGCCGTCAAGGCGACGTAGGATTTTCTCATGTTCTTCGACCATTCCGTCGCACCTCTAGACCGTCTGTTCAGCTGGGCTCTGCCCGCTTCGGCATGAACCGCAGATCGCGCGCCTTGTAGGCCGCTACGAAGCTGCCGATCTGCCCGGGCAGCCACCCGCCGATTATGCCGATCGCCAGCATGACCTCGGGATCGTCGAGCCCGTCCGGCAGCCAGCCGAGCCGCGACAGGATCAGCAGGATCGCGCCACTAATGCCGCCGGTTGCCAGCCCGGCCTTTGCGCCCGCAACTGGCTTGTTCATCTGTTCGACAGGCGTGAGGGGCTTGGTGGTTGGCACGGGTGCTGTCTCCGGGAGGATGATGGGCTCTTCGTTTTCAGGGCGCGGCGCAGGAGTGGCGGGAAGCGCAGGCAACGCGTCGCCGAGCTCCTTCATGTCATCAATGACAGCCTCGAACTCCTCCGGCGTCACCAGCGCCTTGTTCAGCCCGTCGCCAGCGTAATAGCTCTGCCCACGCTCAACGACGCGGTGCGCGCCCTTCACGGAAGCCAGCACCGGGAACGATGCCCATTCTTGAGAAAGCCGCTTGCCGAACTCTGTGCGGCTGATCCGGCCTGCCATGAAGTCCTCATAGCCGCGGCGCTTGAGCAGGTGATAGCCGAGACGGTCTTGCAGATCCTCGTCGAAGATTTGAGTGCCGCGCAGGCGAAGCTCGCGCTTCAGGTCCGTCAGCGTCGAGCGCATGAACTGATAGCCGGCGGTTGCCGACGAGCCAAAGCGCTTCGACCATGAGGCCATAGCGCCAAGGATCTCGTCGACCGTCATCCGAGTGACTGGCTTTGGCAGCTTGTCCTGGTTGTGGCCGTAGATGACGTTGTATCCAGACGGGCCATCGGTGCCGACTTCTGTGGCGCGCACGAAGTCGAGCATCCGGGCCGCTGCAAGCGGAACGGTGCGGTCCATTTCCAATTCTCCGTTGAAGTTCAATTCAGCGCGCTATGTCTGCGGCTGGAAGATTGATTTGATGAGCTTGCTTGCCGTGTCTCGGCTAGATTTGGTGCTGCTTTTAGCTGCGTGCGCGCTGCTCACAGTGGCTACGGTGCACATATTGTATGAGGCGGCGATCGCCTTCGGCTTCTTCTAAGGGGCTGCGCCTTCAGCAAATTCCTAGAGAGGCGGCTGGATGCTCCGGAACAACCGAGCCGTTGAAGTGTTCAAGCCCACAGTCGACATGGTTCTCTCCTGTTCGGCCCTTCAACCCGGCCGGAGCGCTATGCCGCTGCGGTCGGGTCTTTCGTTTTAAATCCTGACAGTGATGGTAAACCTACCTTCATCAAAGATGCAGGCGTGGATCGCTGGGCTTAACAAATGATGCTACCCTAGCGTCATGAACGACAATGATTATGACGATCACAAGCCAAGCACGCTGGATCGTGTGCTATTCGCTCTAGCCTGCTTTATGCTCATAGCTGCCTTCAGTGGTCTGGCGGTCGTCGCCTTCCTGACCTTCCTCGGCCATCATCCAGCATGAAGATCGGCTTCGCTTTTACCATTGATTAACGATCAGCAAGCAAGCTGTTTATGTCGGGCGCGGTACCTGAAGCTGACCGACAAGGGCCCGGCTACTCCTCCGGTGACCTCCCGGCCGGGCCCGCGTCGGCATCTCGATGCAAAACAGATCAATCAACCTTGCTTTTTACAGAGTGGACGATAGCTGCAATTCCTGTCGGCGAGCCATGCGCCGGGCACAGGAATAAGCTTGCAACGTTTCATCCGTCTTCTTCGCGTCTTGGTGTTTGGGTTCTCAGACGACACCCACTGGGTTTCCACCTATTCCGTTGATAGAGTCCGGCTAATCGATGGAGAATATGGGCAAGGCAATCTCATGATGAGAGTGCGCCATGGTCGAGTCGAGTACCGCCATGAGGCATGCCATGAGCGATGCAGGGTCCGCAAGAAAGATGGAGGTATGCTTTGATCCAGCGTGCCATGCCCGACGGGCAGCATTTACGCGTTCTTTACGCCACTAAGAGCACGATGCTCTTAGCCGGGCGGCGTAGCGTATTTGGCCGGCAACAAGCCCGGCCGTTTCCCAGTTCAATCAGCGGCCGGGCTTACGCTTCAAGCCCAGACCCGCGCCGGCGTTTTCACCACGGCCGGGTCGAAGATCCTCATGCCCGACGTGCCTTCCCAACCGGCCGGAATGCCCGGCTCCGCGATCGGCACGAAGTGCATTGATGCGTCGAGCAGGTCGAGGATCCTCGTGCTCTGGAAGATGTCGCCTTCGTCGGGCAGGCCGTAGGTCAGCGCGAGAACCAGGTCGCCATAGCCGAACATGTTGACGTGGTGGCCGGGGATGACCGTCGGCTCCTCAACGACATTGCCATCCTCATCCCAAGCGCCGCCCTTCACAATCGGGCCGATCTCATCGATGGCAATGCCGAAGTCGGGCACGAGCGCACCCGTGTCCGGATCAACTGTCACCAGCGGGTTGCCGGTGAGCGGGTTCAGGATCTCGCTCATTGACTGGATGAAGGCGGCGCGGTCGAGACACCACGCCATATAGTGAATGCGGTCGATCATGCGCGGACCCTTTGCAAGAGTTCGTTGGCAGCCAGCTTGCGGGGGATGTAGATCGCCGATCGGTACCACATGATGCCGTCCGCAGGCCGAAATTCCAGTCGTGACAGATTGAAGGGCGTCCAGAGGCTCGGGAAGTCCTGAGCGTATCCAGTGACGCCGGTTGCCACCGAGTGACCATCCGGCCCCCACGACACGGCCGTTTTCTTCGGTGAAGGCGCAACCGGAAATGTGAAATCCGTCAGGATTTCCATGAAATTTTGAGGATTAACGTTTCCGCTGTAGCCACGAGTACCGCCGTAAAGGCGGGCGTTCCGCCCGGTGAGGTCCTGTTTCAGCAAGGCAGCGTAGTCGAGAGACGAATTAGGCCCGTATAGGCCCAAGGAGAAATTGCGAGTGTCCGTGTCGAAATTATAAGCCATCCCGTCAAGGATCAGCGTTCCTGCCGCCGAATTGTAAGGCAGGAAGCCGGTCGGGATCTGGGGCTGATCGGCGGCGCGAGTTACGGCAAAAGCATCAGTCTTGGTGTAGCTCGAGGCGAAGGATGCCTTCTCGATCTGATAACCCGAGATTTTGAAAGTTCTAGCGTTGTTCCCCGGGTATTTTAAAACCCCGATGTGGGAGTTTGTTGCTACAGCCGTATGCGTCACCGCAACTCGGTACAGCTTGTTTCCGCAGTCGGTTACAACCCAATTGCTCATTGGTTGCAGGGCGTTGTGTATGAAGGGGGCAAACGGATGATCGCTTCCATTAGCTGCCCCCGCTCCGCCAATGTTCGGCGCTAAACCATCATCCATTTCGATGAAGAACGAGAACGTCCAAGTGTCGCCAACTGCGGGGGCAGGGTGTGCTTTATATACATACGTTGTTTCAGTGGCGACACTGAACGCAATGCCCTTATTCTCACTTAGATGCGGAAACGATGTTTCCAAAATTTGACCGCCACGCGCTGATGTACCAGCATTAAGACCGGTCTGAAATTCGGAACGAGTGGAGGCATTCACGCGCTGTTCCTCGACGCGCATCCCCATAGGCTTCCCTGCGGCGTCGAATTCTTTCTCCCACCACGGCGCACTTTCCAATTTGCCTGATGTCCGGCGCAGAGGTTTTGTCGCCGACGCGCCTGGGTTGGTCAGCACATCGCCGATATCGCGCAGCATCGTGTTGGCCGGGTTCTTCTTATCGACGATCCAAGCCTTGCCGCCGATGAAGTCGAACACGGCACCTTCAGGCTCACCGAGCAGGGCAATGGTCGGATCGAGCGGAGCGGAAGGCGGGCGCTCGATATAAGGAACGATGCTCATGTCTTGTACTTCCCGTAGGCGCTCGCCCAGATTTCATGGACCTCGCCGGCCACTGCCGAAGTGTGAAACGACACCTTCGCGGCCTTGTTGATCGCGATCGACAAACCCTCGATCACTGTCTGGCGTGCATTGTCCGACACGGACCAAGGGCCAGCCACGATCGTGCCGTTGATGGTCATATGAACATCGGCCCGTCCAGCGCCTTGCAGCAGTTCGATGTAGATCGTCGAGATGACGGAGCCGAACGGCTCGAAGCGCTCGGCCGCATACTCGCCATTTTCGACCTGATCGCTGCGATAGATCTGGACGCCATAAAGCGGCCGAACAGCCGCCGCCGCCATGGCCGCATCGGCAGCAACAGCGTCGCGATCCTGCTTCGTCTTCGTGGCATCCTTGCCGGTGTTTTCCGCATCTTTTCGGGTCAGTTCCCGCAGATCCGCAACGGCGGTGCGATCTTCAGAAACCGCCTCGGCAGCCTCGGTGATCGACGCCGTTGCCGCGCTCGCGGTCTGATCGATCGCTTGCCCTGCCGCCCCTGCAGTGTCGTTCAGCGCCTGGTTGGCCGTTGTCGCCGTCTGCGTGATGGACTGCTCCGCTTCATCAACCGCGGTGCCGATCGTCTGGAGGGCTCCGCTTGCAGTCGCTTCGAACGCCTCGACGGCATCCGAGACGGCTGCCCGATCGGCGCTGATCGACACTGCAGCATCGCCGGCATTGCTTGCAGCAAGTTCGATGGCTGCTTGCAGGTCCCGAAAATCCTGCGTCAACTCGGCTCGTGCCGCGATCAATTCCCAGGCTTCCCGCCAGTGCGAACCGATACCGGGCTCAGTCTCGGCTGAGGCCTCATGCTCGAGGAGGGATCGATAAGATGAGCCGGCATGCAGCAAGGCGGCATGAACCCGGTAGGTCCGGCCAATCGCCCATCCGGCGTTGTCCCAGAACAAGCCAGCCGGACCTGGCCGGCCGGTCGCATACACGTCGACCGTTGCCGTTCGTTCTCTCAACCGCAAACCACTCATCGAACGGTAATCCCAAATCTTTCGGTTGATTCCTGGCAGCCATCGGCAAAGGTGCGCAGGATGCGCAGCCGGTTCACGTCGACAGGCAGCAGCTGGCTGGCCGCTTCCGCCGGCAGATGAAAGTGCAGGATGCCGGCTGTAGGATCGGCCTTCACCAGCACGGCATCGGCGAGGATCCCCGGATAGAAGTCGAACACGGCGAAGCGGTCGCCGCTGATATCCTCGGCCTGTCCTTCAGGGTCTTTGAAGACGAGATCGAAATCGATGCAGCTGCCGAACGTGACTTGCACGCTTTGTGCCATCGCACGGCCTCCTAGATTGACGGCGCCAGCAAGGCCGCCGCACGCTCTTCACCGAAAAGGTCCGTTGCCGCTGCCTGCAGAACCGGCCAGAGCGGATCGTCCGATTGATAGGTCTGGGCAGTGCGAAACAGATTGCGCAGTCGGGCGGACTGCGCGTTCATAGCCGCTTCGATCTGTTCGGCCTCGTCATCCGAGGTGCGCCGCCAAAGGTCAGCCGGAAACAAGATGAGGGGAGGCTCGGGAGCTGCAGGCGGCTCGTAGGGCACGACATGCCCGTCATCCCAGCGGCGCGCGCCGCTGTTGCTGACAAAGGCTTGCCACTGCTGCCGGGTGATCCTGACCGCATCGGCCGGAACGGCGGGATGCGGCGCGCCATCTTCGGCATCGGGATAGATCTCGTCGGGCCAGAACCCGAGCGGCAGCCCGATGGCATCGAACTTTGCATAAACCGGCATCTTATCGTCCTACTGCAATCCAGTTGATCGGCGTCGCTAGGATGCCGGACTCCCCGCCGACGCCCTGGTAGCGGGATCGGACATCAAACTTCGCGGCGGTCACGCCATCGATCGAACAGCCGACGATCATCGTCGCGGCATTGGCGCTGTAAACGAGCACCGGAACAACCGCGTAGCAGGCGTTCGGAAACACGGCTGGAAAAGTCACCGAAGCGTCACCGATCGCCGCCGTCTTGCCCCATTGGATCATCAGGCCGCCGGGCAGCTTCAGGTAGCCATTGGCGTTCAGCGATTGCGTGAAGCCCAGCAGCGCCACGGCTTGCGCAACCGACAGAACCTCCTGCACACCATTGCCCGCCGCGGCTCGACCGAGAAACGACGCCGTCGCGACACTGGCCTGCTTGGCCAGCGTCACCGCGCCATCATCCAGGTTCGCGGTCTTGACCGAACCGGGAGACGCGGACAGCTTGCCTTGTACGGCAGTTGCCAGTGCCGCGAGATCGTCCTTAACGTCGCCGAGGCCAAGCGCATCGGCTGTAATCAGCCCAAGCAGATCCTCGAGGCTGATCATGCCGGTCACGCCGCCGAGAAACCCGAACAGGAGGGCTGCCGGCGAGGCATCGATCGGCGGCAAATCGAGCGCCGTCTTGAGAGGAATATCTGCCATGGGTCAGGCCGCCAGCTGGAAGATGAGGCGGCCCTGAACGCCGGACATGTTGTCGTTGCGACCCCAGTCCGTGAAGATGCCGCCCGACGTGCCGTAACGCGTCACGGTGCGATCGCGGATGACGTTCGCGCCACCGTCGATGCCGCTGACATCAACAGGCAGCGCTGCACTGATCGAGCCTTCGATCGCCGCGATTTGCGGTGTTCGTGCCCACGCAGTGGTGCATGTCCTGCTGAATTCCCAACTTTGCGTGTTGGGCAAGTTGAGGTTCACGCACGCGCCGCTGACCTCTTCTCGGCGGAACAACCGATCCTTGTTGATCAGCGGCGTGATGCCAGCGACGTTCTGGGCATTCGTGACGACGCGCGCGATCAGCATGTCGTCATAGCCGCTGTCGAAGCGCGCGTCGGTTTCCGGCACCGCCGTCGGATTGTAAGCGGCGTCGGCAACATCCTTCAGGGTGTAGCCAGCCGGCGTCCAGCGCAGATGATAGGTCTTGGCGGCAGCCGTCGCGAACGTCCGGTTCGCTTCAACAACATCGCTCGTCGAAACAGGTGCGATGCCACGGTGAAGAAACGAGACGCCGGCGGGCACCACGACAGTTCCCGCGCCTGGTGACAGGACGTTGATCTTGCCGTCTGCGGTCGAAACCTCGGGGAAGATCGGCAAGCGTGTGCGAGCCTGCCCCAGAAGCAGGTAGTCCATCGGGTCGCCCGACCCGATGGCTTGGTCGATCATAAAGGCGATCGCTTTGCGAACCTGCTCGAGATCCGCAGGATCCGGTGTCTGGCCGGAATACAGGATCAGGTGGATCAGCTCGCGCATCGGATTTTCGATGGCCTTGGCTGGCACGACCGAACCCACAACGCCTGCGCTGCGATTGCCGTCGACATAGGATGCGTCCGGAAGCGCTCCGGCCGGCTGCTCGTATTTCATGCGTTTGATCCTGTTGAGGTCAGTTGGCAACAGCCGGAGCGATCAGCCTCGCGCCGGTTTCGGTGATGAGCACAGCGCCGCTTTCGGTGGCCAGAAGGTAAGGCGTCGGCCAGGGCGCGACCGAGAAGATCGGATAAGTCCAGGCCGGCGCTGCCCGCCGAAAGAGGCATTGAAGATCGCCCATGTCGAAATCGAGCAGGCGGGTGACGCCGGCTTCACCGATGCCCGTCTGAAACTGCTCGAAGGGCACGTCGAGAACGTGCACCACCCATTGCTGTTCAAGCGCGACGTTGGCAACTTCAGCCAGTTCGCCGCAGCGGCTTGTCCCCGAGCGGAACGCTTCCGGCTCTTCGATCGCGACCACGAACCCGAATTGCGCGGCAAGCCGCACGAAGTCTTCCGGCGAAATCGCGCCTTGTGCAGCCACCTTGTGCTCGAGGTGCCGCCGCCGTTCGGCTTCCGTCTGCGGCTCCGTAATGCAGGGCTCCGGCAGCGCGAAGTCTGCTTCCCAGTCCGGGAGACTGTTCACCAGCGTTCGCGAGCGGCTTTCGTTGGTCAGCTGCCAGAGGCTGGCATAAAGATCGGCGAACGCGCCAAGCAGCGCGCGGGTGAAGCCTGCCAACACGCTGTCGGTCGACGGCGCGACCCCGTCCGGAGTGCCCCAGGCCGCACCGCGCGGCCATAAGGACAAGCCAGCCGGCAGAAGATCGTCCACCGCGGGCTTCGACAAAGCATCGGTCGTGTCGATCTCGAACCGGTTTTCTGGTTCTCGGCAATCGACATAAACGACCGGGCTGCCGTCATAGCTGAGAAACAGCGGGTATTCCGAGTTGACACAGTAAGCCGACATCAGACCCACCCGATCGTGCCGAGCACCGGCAGTTCACCGCTTTGAAAGGCGAGCGTTTCCGCAGGTTCGACGAGAACGTGATTGTCTTCACCACGCGACCCCGAAATGGCCTCGGAGATCCATGCCTCTGAAAGCAAAAACGGTTCACCAGGCAGGCCGGGCCGGATGCGGCTGCCGGGCATGCGGGCGTCGAAGAAGGCAACGAGTGCGGCCGTGACCGTCGCACGCGTCGAGGCAGTGTCCGGCGACAAGGCGATGATCAGATCCACGGATACCGGCTGGGGAGCCACGGCATAGAAGCGTCCACGGATCAGGCGCTGCGCGTTCACGGCATCATCAACCGCGGCGACATCCTCGGCCGTGGCGATGCCGTTCGGCCGATCCGCGAAAAGGGTCCACACGCCGATGCTGCCGACATCGTTGGACATCTGCCGCGCCCAGGCGGCCACAACGCCGGGAACGCCAAGGGCGAACCGTTCATAATCCGACAGTGCGCCACCTTGCGGGGGCGCAGCCTTGCGCGACAGCGCGCGGCGGCGCAGGCTTTCGATATCCTCCGCATCAGCCCCGCCGCCAAGGCCATCGGCACCGATCGTCGCCGTGGCGGACAGGCCGGGATAAAGCGCCGGGTCGGCAAGCGAAAGAACGCCACCTGCATCGCGGTTGGTGGCCACACCTGAGCTTTCCGCAGCCACATCGGCTGAGAAGATGCCGAGCGCATTGGCCGTGAATGCCTTGCGGGTCACATAGGTCGTGCCGGCTGACAGGTACCGAATGCCGGCAGGATAGGTCAGGCTCGGACTGCCCGTGCCAGCGACCGAGCCGGATGCAGGCGCAGCCGCCTTCTGGAAGATCCGGTACTCGGCGGCATGCATGCGCACGATGTCGAGATCGGTTGCCGTGGTCAGAAACAGCTGCTTGTAGATCCATGCCTGGCGCAGCTCGTATTCGCGCGACAGGAGGGCCAGAACCTTGGCGCAAACGCTGGTGAAGTTTTGGCGCAGGCTGGCATCGGTGCCGGGCAGATACTGCCGAAACATGCCACGGATCGTTGCGCCGAGCTCATTCAGGCTTCGGGTCTCAAGAGGCATTCAACTGATCCCAGAACACGGCAAATTGGTCTTGATAGATGCGGTTGCCGTCGCGCCCGTAGAGCGCGACGGACACGATTAACCGGTTCTGCAAAGGTAACCGTTCCACGCTGACCTCCTGCCGAACAGCAAGCCCTTGGTCGATCAGCGGCTGGATCGCCTCGCGAGCATAATCTTCCGCCTCGATGTCGATATCTTCGCTCAAGGCGCGGCGGCGCAGCAGCCAGAGCTTGGAACCGAGCGGCGTATCGCCCGGCTGCAGGTCGAAGGCGTCACCCGGCCAGCCACGGTTCGTTTCCCCGGCAGGCAACTCGCTGATGTCGACGCGGCGGTCGGTTTGCAGGCAGATCAGAACGGCCGTTGCGATCGCATTGGCCGAGCGCAGGTCGCCACTGGCCACATCGATGGCGAGATCGCCGGTCAGGCCATTCCATGCGAGATCGGGCGCAAGGATCGGCTCTGCCGCCTTGTCGAGCGGAATGACACGCATGTTGCCTCAGTGGCTGTGATGATTGGTGTTGCCCGTCGTGTCGATGATCGACCCGGACGCATGAATGTCGCCATTGACCTGAAGGTCGCCGTTGATGGTCACGCCGTTCGGCGCATTGATCGTCCAGCCACCCATGGTGAAGGTCGCCGTCCGGCTGCCGATGTCGAACACAGCGCCGGCGGTGATGAACTTCAGGATGCCGCCGAACTGGTCGTAAAGCGCCGAACAACCCGGATCGAGTTGCGGCACCATCGATGGGTTTGCGCCGCCCATGGCATAAACGCTGTCGCGCTGCCCTCCGGCCTGCATCACGGTTGCGATGCCACCCGCAACGGGGTTGGACGTGAACCCATGCGGCTCGACGCGATGAACACGCGGGAAGTGCTCCCCGGCCATGCCCTTGCCGGCCAAGAACTGCTGTCCGCCCTCGTGGATGACCTTGCCGTCGAGCAGAAGGCGGGTCAGTCCGGCGTCGCGCTTCGTCATAGGTCCTCACGAAAGGTCGGGATCGGCACCGCCGGAGCGGCCCAGCCCTTGGCGCTCTTGCCGCGCGGGTTCTCCCCGCCTAGCGCACGAGGATCCTTCAACTCGAGGCTTGTAACCGTCCCACCCTCGCCATCCTGCTCGAAGGTGACGCTGGCAATGATCATGTCCTGATCAAGCCCGCCCCACTCGTCCTGCACCGGGATCAGGAAGTTCGGCTTGTAAAGCGAGCCGCCCTGGTCGCGGCAGCCAGGCGTGCGGATGCGCGCCTTCTTGCCTTCACCGGCCGCGCGCTTCGCTTCCCAGCCCGCCCGCTTCTTCATTCGCCCCGAGGTGACTTCGCCTTCGTGGTAGATGATCAGCGACCGCTTCCGGCTCGCAGTGCCTTTTGCCTCGGCTTCCGGCGACAGCACGGTGGCCTTTGTGCCGAAGGACGCCTGTCCGCGGACCTTCACTTCCGAATAGTTGAACCGCCCCGACAGCGTGCCTGAAGCGTTGATGATGTTGACGCCACGAACCAGCGCGCCGCTTTGCCGGCCTTCCGGCTTGTTCGTGATCTTCAGCTTGCCCTTGGGCGTGTCGTAGATCAAAGCGCCTTGCGCGCGCGCATCGGTTTCCAGCGTCTCGAATAGCGTTTCACCGGTGCGGACTTGGTGAACCGCCTTCTTCTCGGTCTCGATATCGCACTCGATGCCGATGCCGTTGGTGTCGAAAGCGTCAGCGACCTGCTTCAGGTCGCAATCTTCAAGCGAGCCGGTTGGATGGTCGATCGAGGCTTCGGTCGCATCCACGGTGCGCGACACGACGGACACCGAATAGATTCGGCCCGCCTGATCATGCGACCAGTTGATGTCTCCAACGTACCCGGTTAGCCACAAATCACCGTTGATGGTGACCGTGCATGCTGCATCCTCTTCGCTTGGCAACCCTTGTCCGTTCCAAGCGACTTCGAAGCTCGCTTCGCGGACAGCTTGCTGGGCAGATGCAGTTAAACGACAAGACGTATGCGGCAGGGGTTTCCCAGCCACACTCAAGACGATGACATCCAGCATGATCAGCTCGACACGGCTTCCAGAACAACGGGCATGATCAAAGGCGTCCGGCTCCGGTTGCGCTCAACCAGATCGGCACCCCGCTGCGGATCGCCATAAAGGTCATAGGCGATCAGCGAGGAAGGCAGAGACAGGTTGGTTTCCACCCGGACAAGCGGCGCCCGCGTCGCGGCGATCGCCGAGATCTGCACCACGGCTTCACCAACAAGGCGGATCAACCAGCTATGCACGACCGGCCCGAAAAGCGTTCCAGCAGCGTCGAGAACATTGTCCGCTTGCGCCGCAAGCTTCTCCCGCGCCGCCTGCGCGTCAGGGCGGGAAGAATACTCCGCCCGCACAGCCGCAAAGCAGGCGATCACCAGCAGGCCAAGCAGCGTCAGTGTTGAAACGTCAGGGACAGCTTCAAGGGCAGTCAAGAGTTCGGCGTTATCAGCCGCGCTTTCGCCGACCAACCTGCAAAGCTGCAAAAACGAAGATGCCGGTGAACTCCGCCCCTGATTGACGTCGACCAACAGGATCTCGGCGGCAGCTAGGTCGTCTGGATCTGTGACGAAGCGGGACACGAGATCGGCGAGCCAGATCATCGAAATGCTCCTGCCAAGGCGCTCACGACGCCGGACAATCCACTGGAGAAAACATCCCGCAACGCAGGAAGACCAGTCACCACGGCAAGGCCGCCACCACCAGCCTCCACGAAGCGCAGGTCATAGCCGATAAACCCGTTCCGATCCTTTGCCCGGTTACGTCGGCAACCGATGCAAAGAGCCATCTGCGCAGGATCCATAGGCAGGGTCAGCAGCCCCGGACCGTAAGCGTTGCATGCCGCCTCAAGCGAAAGGCCTTCTACATCAGCCAGATCGCTCGCCAGATAGGCAGACACTGCAAACTCGATAGCGCTGCGCCCCATATCTTCGACGACAGGAGTGTCGCCGCCCGAAATCTCGTGAACGGCAACGCGTCTGCCTTTTTGGGGGCCGTCATCGTCGACCCAGAACCGGACGCCGCGAAACGAAGCGCGGCGAAAGGCTCGGTTCCAGTTCCTCACGGGCTTCCTCCAGGTGTTCCGACGTCCGGCATGGAGACACCAAGATTTCTACTTGGTGGGCTCACAGATCCCTGTCGGCTCGTGGTTGTCCCGCCGTTTGGCAGCGGGATCTTCACATTGGCACTGAAGCTCGACGCAGCCGCCGCGCCAAAGCTGGCGCCTGCATCCTGTCCAAACTGGGCGCCAAGGCCTGCAAGCATATTGGCAAACGTAGAGCCTGCAGTTTCTGCCTGCTCGTTGATCGACCGCGCGGCGGTTTCAATGCTCTGCTGCGCGCTGGAGCCGCCCCCCTCCATAGCTTGGCGAAGAGCGTCTGGATCGACGCTGGCCGGGTCTTTTTCCGGACCGATACGGAAATGCTCCTTCGCATTGAAGTTTGGCTCAGCTGCCGAACCATACAGGAAATGATCCACGCTTCGGGGAGCCAATGGCTGGCGGCCTGCATTCTCCATCGCGCGAACCAAGGCAGCGTTCACATCAGCCGGCGACGGACCGATGTCGGGGTTCACGCGCGAATAGCGGGCGATCGCTGACGGTACCGATTGGCGACCACGCGCATATTCTGCATACTGCGCAGCCATGTCTTGCAAAGCAGATGGCCGCACGAATGGCTTGGGAGCCTCAGATCCTGGCAGCATTTGAGACGGTCCGCCGGTTGAAAGCGACACCGGGTCCTGCCGACGCGAAGGCAGTTCCGGACTGGTCGCCATAGCTGAATTGTTCGGCTTCTGCAGGGCGCTTAACCGAGCATAGGGGTTGGCAAGGTCGCCACGACCGAAGGCGCCCATGTCCTTGCGAAAATCAGCCTGGAGTTCGCGGGCATACTTACCGAGCAAACGGTCGCCGTGGATCTTCTGCCACTTGTCGGCATAGGCGCTGAGAGCCGCGTCTTCCGTTCCTCCGCGCTTCTTTTCGCGATCGATGCCCGCGCTGAAAGCGGTTTCATCATCGATCGACGCCGAGATTGCATCCATTGCAGGAACTGCGACGGTCGCAACACCACCGCCGACAGCCTTGATCAGCTTATCCCAGGATGTGCCCATTCGATCGATGCGGGCTTGAGTGCCATCGAGAATGCGATCCAGATCGCCCTTCACGGAGCCGGTGGCATGGCCAAGCTTCTCCATGTAGACGGCAAGATCGCCAGTGCCATTCAACAGCGCGCGCATACCGGTGATCATCTGAGCGTCGCCGAACAGTTGCGGCAGCTTGGAGAGATCGCCCTTGATGGCTTTGTCGCTGAGATCGACGAACACGTCGACGAGGTCTTTGCCCTCTTTGCGCGCTTTGGCCATTTCCTTGCGCAGGTCGATGCCGAACTTGGAAAAGCGTTTTGCTGTTTCCTCCGTCTCCATCTTCTGCAGCACGTTCGAGTATGCCGTTGCAGCCTCTTCGGCTGATCCGGTACCAGCGCGAACGACCTGCAGCGAAGCGGCGATTTTACGGACGGCAGCTTCACCCCTGTAGCCGAGAGCTGCAAAGGCGGGGGTCAGCGTTGGCAGATAGTTCGCCATATCCCGCAGCTCGAACTTGCCGAGCTTGCCCGCCTCCACGAGAATGTCGAAGGCATTCTGCATCTTGTCGCCAGCGATGTCGAAGTTGGCGCCAACCGCATCGGCAGTGGTCGCGATCGACACGATGTCAGCGCCGGCCGCTTGAGCCGTCGCCGCAACGGACGGCAGAAAAGACAGAGCACTTTCTAGGTCCCGTCCTGAAGCGACCAGGCTGTCCAGACCCGACGTGATTTCATCCTGGCCCATGGCATAGTCGCTGGCTGCCTTGTCGATAACGCCGAAGGCCTGTTTGGTCTTGTCGGCGGTTGCGCCAGCCGTGATGCCGATCCTGTCGATCTGTCGCTCCACACTGGCGAAACGGCGCAAGGAACCGGCCGCGCCCGCTGCGAGTGCTGCGGGGCCAAGGAACCGCGCCGAAGCCAGCATCATGCCGTCTGCCGAACGGGCAAAGGCAGCCTGTGCCTTGTTCACGCGCCCAACATGACGCTCGACAGAGGACAGGCGCTTTTCAACAGAGCCGAATGCCTTGGCAGTCCGATCAACGGCGGAAAGCCTGAGCCGAGCCTCGACTTCACGCGCCATGGTCTCTCCTTACTGTCGCTTCGGTTTGTCGCGATGCCATTGCACCGCCTGATCAAACCACCAGGTGATTTCAGAAAACGTCAGGCTGTCGACATCGCTTGGTCGCCAGCAGAGTCGGAAGACGAGCTCGCGCGCTTGTTGAGCCGCGCCCTCGCTTCCGAAAAAAAATCAAGGATGGCATCCTCGACAGCCATCGCGTCATCGAGGTCGAGTTCAGAAAGAGCGCCAGGTGGCAAATCTTGAAGAAGCCGTTCGGAATAGGCCCAAATCGCTTCAGGAAAGATGACGATGACACCGCGCTGCAACTCAGCCACGCGGCCGATCTGACGGTAATCCGAAAGCTTCGGCTCGCGGATCGTCAGTGTGTCAAACACCGCCGAGCCCACCGTATAGCAACGGCTGAGAGGAACGATCTTGCTCATCCACCGCGCCTCTCATAGCCGTCACCTTCGATCATCAGACCCGTGGTTTCGCCATTGGCGCGATTGACGCGAGGATCGCCGCTGATAAAGGCGTTGATGAAGATGTGACTGACGCCAGTGAGATCCTCTGTCAGATAGATGTCCTGACGGTCTGCCCGCAGCAAAGCGTTGTGATCGGTGCCATCGTCCTCGAGGGTGATCTCGGCCGTGCGCGGCCGCGGCGTCGAAATACGTGAGACACTGCCATTCTGGTTGGTCACGCTTTCCGAAGAAACCCCCGACGTGCCGAGCGTAAACGCGCCGCGCATAGTCATGTTGCGGCCGTCCTGCAGGCGGAGACGCATCTCTCCGCCGAAATCCCGTCCTGCCATGATCCTGTCTCCTTAGACCGCCGTGCGGTACTGGCTGTAGAGCGTCGCATTGGCTGCGATCACGTCGAGCGGGTTGATGCGATCGAGCGGCGCGTACACGTCGACCCGGTTCGGATTGCCGACCGAGCGGCGAACATCCAGTTGCTGGACGAACTCGGACGCATTCTCCAGCACACCGGCCATTTGGCGATATGCGGCGACGAACGTGTTCGCGATGTCCTTCACCGTCGAGATCGCGGCCAGGTTGCCGGGATTGTCATTGGCAATGGCCTTCTGGCCATGTTCGCTTTGCAGGCGAGCGCGGAAGAAGCGAAGCGCATAAACCAGCTGCCCGATCGCCTGCAGGTCACGGAACGTCGTGTCGACGTTGCCGGCGCCATCGGTTCGCTGCGTGGTGACGAGCTTGTCGATCGTCACACGGCCATCGGCGCGCACAGTCCAGGTGGACAGGCCAGAACCGAGGAAGGCATCGCGTGTGGCATAATCGTTCAGCCACTTCGTGCGATCGCGCGGCGCTGAAACCCCTTCGACAACAAGGCCGGTCTGGTTGCGCGAGACGTTGCCCGTCTCGCCATCCGACAGCCACGAAACGACGCGGCCAACGAGCGCTGCGGCGAAAACCCAAGGCAGGGTGCCGTGTCCGGCGTTGGCAAGGCGAGGCAGCAGCGTCACATGGCGGCTGTCATAGCCGAGCGCAAAGGTTGTCAGCGCTGCCGTGGTGCCGTCCAGCGTCGTGAACACATGACCATAGGACTGCCGGTTCCATGCCCAGCGTCCAGACACATCAGAGGTGACAGCCAGATAGCGGTTCATGTTGCCAGCATCCGCGAAGGGCGACACGATCCAGTCGAACGGATCGTCACCAAGCGCGGCAAGCCCGGCCGAGAGGTCCGGCGAACCGGAACCGGCCGTCGTCGTGGCAAAGGTCAGCACACCAGTGAAGGCGTTGCCGCCTGAAACAACAGGGATCGACAGGTCGACCGTGTTGAAGATCACGCCGGCATGCCGCGCCGTGAGCGTCACTACCGCCGCAGCGGCCACGGCCGTGAAGGGCAGGGCGGACTTGGTCAGCGCATTCTGGTACGCGTTGATGGCCGCAGCGATCGCGGTCGCAACAGCCGTGGCGGTGTCGCCGGCATTGATCGTGAGAGGGATCTGCTCGTCGCCGATTGCGAGAAGGCCTGAGCCGCCGGCTGCTGGCACATTCGCCACGGTGATCGTGCGGACTTCGGCAACACCTGTTGCAGGAACCGGAAGAAGCCAGATGTCCTGCGCCGGCGAGTTGCGGCGCGCGACGATCATCATTTCGGCGAGCATCGAGCCCTTGCCGACCTGCGTGATCGCCTCGTTCTCGTTGTTGCATCGCACCGGCACGTTGTCGGTCGCGGGCGATCCGGTATTCTTGTGACCGATCAGCAGCAGCCGCGATCCATTCTCGAACTGGCCACCGGAATTGACTTCAAAGGCGAAGATAGGCGCCTTGATGTTACCCGGAATGGAGTTGAAGCCGATAGCCATTTACTTGTTCCTTTCCGGCTTGGGTTCTTCGGTCTTGGTGGCGGGCACCTCGACAAGGTCGCCATCCGCGATCAGGCGCGCCCAATAGGGCAGCGTTTCACTGACAGGGATGCCGTCGCCCTCGTCGGGCACATACTGGTTGGGCTGGCCAGGAATGGGGACAAGCTGTCCCCGCTTCGCGCGATAGCGCTTGCTCATGGGATATCTCCGCGGGGACAAAAAGACCCTCCGGAAAGGAGGGTCCAGGCTCGTGGGAAGGGCTTAAGCAGTCGAGCGGTGTGGCTCGATGCGGACATACGCATCAGCAGCGAAGCGCCAGGCCGAACCGGGCTGGTTGGCGATCGTATAATCGACGGCATGAGCATCGGCATGACTGCGTGTCAGCGCTTCAACATCAGCCAAGGCCAACGGTGCCGCTTCCGCCACGATGAACACACCATCAAAGGGCGGATGCATGGACTGGTAAGCCGTCGCGATTTCGTAAGACGGGGCTGCCGGCGCGGCGAACGTCATTGCCATGACCGCTAAGCAACAAGCGAGCGGCAGGCCAAACAGCATGCGGGTATAGCGCATGGTCATCTCCTTCATGGTTACAGATGCCGCGTTAACCCGCACGGCTCGGGATCATCAGGATCGGGCGCTAAACAGCGCCGATAGGTCCATCGGCGGGACCAGAGGGCAGATCACCGGATGTGGAAAAGCGGATCCCCTCGAGCGGTGTCCGCGTCGTCGCCGCGAACGCGGATTGAAGCTGGATCAGCTTGCCCTTGGCATAGGAGCCTTCGGGCAGTCTGTTGAACAACGACAGCATCGGTTCCGGCATGCCGTCTTCATCGGTGAACTTGTCGTCTTTGATCCGGCACGTCAGCCGCATCGTGTTGCGCATCCAGCGTATGTCGAACTGCGGCAGCGTGAAGGTCTCGATGCGCAGATCTTCGACCGAGCCGGCAATCTCGCGAAATATCGACCCGGCCGGCGCATAAACCAGCTGCTTGCGCACCTGCGCACAAAGCGCTCCAAGCACCAGCCGAGCCTGTGGATCATCCTCCACGAGAGGCAGCACCTGCAGGATGCCGTCCTCGTCGGTCGACGAAGTGGCAAGCTCGACGTTTATAACCAGAACGGCTGTCGGAAAACCGATGCTTGATGTTGCCCCATCGCCCCGCCGTTCGATCCGGACATCCTCGGTGTAGAGCGACAGACAGGCGGTATAGGGCTCCCCGTCTGCCAGCTCCTCCGCAAGGATTGCAGCGCTGTCGTAAACGCGATGCTCGGCCAGCGTCGGCCAGTTCGCCCCGCTCACCTTGCAGGCGGTTGGGCAAAGAGCTTCGATGGCCGCAAGGCGCATGGCTTCGGCAGCAAGCATCAGGAACGCGCCTTGTTGAGCCAGAGAACGAGGCGATCCGTGCCATCCCGATCGGGAGAGGCAGCGATCACGTAGCGTTGGCCGGGTTGCTCGATATGGTCACCCTGTCGCGGCTGCCACGGCCAGACCGGCAGGATGGTTCCATCCTCCAGACTGACCGGCGCAGCCGTTAAGGCTGTCAAACAAAGCCGGGCGACGTTGCGGGCGCCCCCAGACCGCGACGATGCGTTCCGATTGTTGCCGATCTCGTTCAGCTCGGGATCGGCTTCGATCGAGCCTTTAAACTCGAAGGCCTTCCGACCCGGATCCTCGCTGGCAACCGCATTGACTTCTCGATCAGGCTTCGCCATCGGAATAAGGACGAAGTCATGCGTGTCGAAGTACCTCGCCACGGCCAGATCCGCCGCGGCGAGGGCGCTGTCCCAGGACATGATCAGCCTTCGAGCGCAGCATGCGCCTCTTCGGCGTCCCGCAGCTTAGCTTCCGCGTCGGCCTTTGCATCATCCGTTGAAGCTATCTTCAGCGCCTTCTCAGCGGCTGTCACGGCCTTGCGGGCAGCTGCAACCTCGTCGGAGACCTTCGGGCTGCCCTTGGCCTTTTCGATTAAGGTGACACCGTCCTTGTCCGCCGCCTTGGCAACAGCATCGGGAAGGTCGCCCTGCCAGCCGGCCGGGATGATCCGGTCGGAACCCAGCTCCTTGTCATGGTAGCGCCAGCTACGCTTGAAAGTGCGGTTCATCGATCCCTCCTTAGGACATCGTGAGTTTGACGATGGTCTTCGGGCGCGTGTTCACGGGCAAGACGTTCGACTCGGAGTGAATGTCCTTGCCCTTGCCGTGCGGAAGCTCTTCCGTCGAGATGTGGATCTTGTCCGTCGGTCGCTTGTTGGCGCCGTCGAGCGTGTCCGGCGGAGCGTTGTACCGCTTGCCGTAGGGCGTACCGAGAGGAACGGCGATCGCCTCATTATCTTCCACCGCCTTGCGTACCAGAAAGGTGCCGTCGGGCTGACGATAGTTGAACTCCTCGTCGACGCGCTCGATGATCCAGTTGCCGTCCCGGAACACGTCCTCGATCTCGTCGCGGGCAGGATTAGGGTTAGGGCCGGGATAGAACTTCAGGTTGTCCCGCCAGTACTGGTGGCCGACATAGTTTTCGAACCACGTCTTGCCAGCGAAAACACGGACGCCGGTCGTGCCTGCACCGCGGAGTTCCTTGCGAATTTCCGCTTTGGCGACGCGAGCTCGTGCGGCGAGATCGGTATCGGCAGTGCCAAGCGCGAAATCGACTTCGATCTGTTCGAGGTCGAACTGACCATAGATATCGAAAAGCAACTTGCCTTCAGCATCGAGCACCAAGCCGTTTAGCGCGCCCCAGTCCAGGTGATGATGCGTTGCATCATGCTTGCTGCGCATAACCGACAGCTTGTCGTTGTAAACGCTGCCCACCGTGACAAGCGCGTTTTCTTCGCCCCATGCCATCACGTTCTGGATGTCGGATGGTCCGATCGCATCATCGAGTGGGAAATGCGGAATTTCGAAGATGGTCGACTGAACCTTCCCGCCCATGTTCTTGTTGGCGGGACCGCCGCGTTCGCGCGCCGGAATGATGGTCACTTCGTCATCACGAATGCCGATCTTGACGTAGGTCGTAGCGATGGGCGTATCGGTGAAGATGCCGAGCTGCGCCGGACGGCCGGTGCGGTACGGCGCCACGTTGATCGTCTCGGTGAGACGATCGTCGGCAAACTCCGGCGCATTGAGGAGATTGAGAAGGGTCGACATTGAGGATCAAACTCCGTTGCGGGCGGTGATGAGCTTGGTTTCAAGCTGGGCGAGGGCGGCGGCCTTCTGGGTGGCAGAAATACCGGCAGGCCAGACAAGCGCTTGAAGGACGACTTCTGCGACGCCGCGAGCCAGGGTGACGATGCGAACATCCTTGGACGTTGCGTCGGCATGCTGCAGGCTGATGTCGGTCGCGATCTGGGAACCGTCACTGGCCCCAGGCGCGAGCGGCTTCTTCTTGCCGCCGACGGTGACGGTGCCGAGCACGGTGCCGGCGATCACGATGCCCGACCCTGACGCAAGAGTGGCTTCGTCCCGCGAAGCGCGGTTGCGAGCCTCGGTTTTCACCACATCGGTATCAGTCTTGTAGGAGTGGGTTTTCACAGCCATTGATGCGATCTCCTCACTTTACGCCGTGACGGCGCTTCATGTCGGCGACGATGTCGACGCGCATGGTCGCCCCAGGCTTTGTGCCGCGGCCACCCAGACCTTCGCCGTTCAAACGACGCTCCTGATGCATCTCTGCATCGGTCTTGGGGGCTGCATCGGCCGTCGGTGCATCGGCCAAAGTGGCCTTCACGTCTTCGATCGACATGGTCAAGGTGGCGAGTCGCTCGGCAAGCTTTTCGCGACCTTTGGTTTCTTCAAGGGCCATGATCTCGGCGCGGCGTTCACGATCAGCTTTTACCGCATCGTCTGCCGTCTTCATCTGAGCCTTGAGTGTTGCATTCTCGGCGGCCAGTTGGTCCGCACGTTCCTTGTCCGTCATAGCGATCTCCTGCTTTGGACGCTTGGCAGCGGATTTAGCCGCCTCTTCATCAGCGTCTGGCAGACGCCAATTCTTCTTCGCAGCCAGCTTCTGCAGCTGCTGCGGTGCATGCTGGTAAAGACGGTAATCGAAGGCAGAGACGGGCTTCGCCTTGGCTCCTTCGGCCTCGTCGGCAAAGCCTTGCTCGACCGCTTCATCGGCGGTGAGCCAGAGCTCTTCCTTCATCTTCTCGCGGATCTCACCCGGGTCGCCGCCGGAGCGTTCCGCATAGATGCTGGCGCCCTGATCAGCGAGTTTGTTGAGCGCAACGCGCTGCTTCTCGTGATCCTCGGCCGTCCCGATGGTAATCCCGCTGGGATCGTGGATCATCATGAGTGAGCCAGGACGCATGACGATATGGTCACCGCCCATCGCCAGGACCGATGCAGCAGATGCAGCGATCGCATCGATCTCGACGCGCACTTTGCCTTTATGGGCAGATAGCGCATTGTAGATGGCGATGCCGTCATAGGCATTGCCGCCGCCCGAATTGACGTGAACGGTGATGTCCTGTTCCCGGCCGTGTAAGGCCAGGGCCGCCAGAACCTCGGAGGCCGTGAAGCCTTCATCCCAATAAGCATCACCAACGTAGCCGTAGAGCCAGAGCTCTCCGTCTCGATAAATTTCAGCCATGTTGTGGACCTCAGTAGGGGCGCATGCGCCCGGAAATGGCGAAGCGCTTCCGCCGAGGTGGCGGAGCGCCGATTGCGACCTGGCAGGCCGCCTGTGCTTCCTCGATCATCTTGTCGAGGTCAGCGACGCTGCTGCCGGAAGAAAACTTCATCCGGCGGCGGGTCAGCGGAGACTGGATCTCGATTTCCGAAACCCCGCCGCCGGTCGCAAGCTTGATGCGGTAACCCTGAAGCGCTTGTGCAAGGGCACAAGGATCGTTGATGTTGACCGGTTTGCCGTCGATCATCTGGATGTGAGGATCAGCGCTCATGCATCGTTCCTCGCAGGATCACGTCGTCCATCCGCCGCAGCACCATTCGGCCCGGCTCCGTCGCCTCCAGTGGAACGGCCATGAGGAGCGGCCATGCCGATTCCATCAAGCTTCTCGATCTCGCGACCAGCCTGCTCCAACTCTTCTTCCCAATCCTGACCCTTGGCGGCGTAGATCCGCTGCAGGTTGGTGGCGCCCGTTTCGAGCTTCACCTTGTCCGCCAACGCGTCCTTGTACGGGTCGGCCGTCGGTTGTTCCGGTCCACGCCACTCCGCCCAGAAGATGCGCTGTTTGTTTGCGAGAAAAGCCTGATATCCACCCCGCAGAGGGATCCGCCCTTCAGCAATGCTTTCCTCGAGCCATGGCTCGTAGACGGATTGACAGAATGGAGCAGCGACCCTTTCGCGTCGCCGAAGAGCGATCGGCCAGATCGACGAAACACCCATGCGACTACTGGTGTAGGTCGCGTCAGACCAATCCAACGTGAAGCTCTCAGCTGTAATGCCGAGGCACCGCGCCTGTTCTCGGTACAGGTTCTGCGAAAAGGGCAGATACTGACTGCCTGCCGTTTCAGTCGTCGTGAACTCAAGTTTCTCCCCAGGACCAAGGTGAGCGACCCGAGCCGCATCCGCCAGGTTCACGCCACCTGCCTTCAAAGCGTCGAAACGCTGGCTCCAGACTTCCACAAGGTCGGCCTGTACGTTGGCGACAAGCTCGACCCACTCGTTTCGCTCAATTCCCGTAGGCGGCTCGGTATCCTCCAGCATCTGGATCGCCTTGAACGCGTCCTCACTCGCCTCCGGGCTGGTGATGGTCGCCGCGAAAATCGCCTGCATCAAAGCCGTGGTCAGGGTGGCATCTGCCAACTGGTCGGCTTGAGCCGCAACCTTCAGCGCTGGCGTCATTGGGCTGATCCCACGAGGACTACCAGGGTTCAGGCCTCGATCCATGACATGGATCACATCACGCGCCATGATGTCGACATCGACATCCAAACCACCGCCACCTTCACGCCGCTTGAAGCGGTAATGCGTGGGCCGTTCGAGGTTGTCGAGGAAGATGCCTTGCTCCAGACCCTCGAACTCGCGCGTCACACGCGGCAGCCGGTGTGGTGCAACCAGCTTTACCTTTGTCCCGCTAACGATCCCATGCGCACTTCGCTGACGTGGATCGAGATAATCGAGCACGCCGAAAGCCTCGCCAAACCCGAGGTAGTGGCGCATGACGCCGTCGGTCATTTCAGCAATGGTCGAGACGCCGGCCAAGTCGCATTCACGCGGGTTCCAAGCCCAGCGTCTCCATTCGCTCTCGATGATGCGCGCTAAGGCAGTTTGCTCAGCCGCGGTGTAACCGAGGGCGGAAAGGTCCGGGCGCGCGTTGAGCTTCAGCTCGGTGCCGACCGTATCAGTGATGATTTGGTCGGCTGCACCAGCCATCCATCCGCTATTGTGCATGAAGTCGACCGCAAGAGCCGAGGCCCTTTCGGCGGCCTCCCAGACATCGAGTTTCGCATCGCGTGTGACAGCGCGTCGTGCAGCAAGAACGCCTGCACGATCGCCACGCAGGTAGCGCCACTGCGGCACAGACCTCGCAACCGCGTTCGATCCGCTCTGGACAGGAGATAAGCTTCTCCCAGCCGGAACACGGACACGGGGCTTCGAGGCCTGCATGCAACGATCCTTCTCAGTAAGCGGTCCAACGCTTACGTTTGCGTTCTATTTTCGGTGCATCGGCCGGACGGGCAGGCTTCTCGAACGGGCTTGCTTCAGCAGCGCTGAAGAGGTCGGTTTCCTCCTCCTTGCCATGGACTTCGACCAGAAGGTCGGCCCACTTCTCGGCAGAAAGCCGCCATTTGTGCTGCAGATGCCAAGCCAGTGCGAAAGCATAGACCGTGGCGTCGAACCAGTCGTTCGCCCGCCCCAGGATGCGCTTCCATTCACGCCCTGCCTTCGGGTTGATCAGGTTGCGAGCCCGCCGGCTGATGGTCGCCCGCGCTTCCTCATCCGGATCGACCAGCCGCTCGGCTGTGATCTCCTTGGCGAAATCCTCGTCACAGAGATTAGCCGGAAGATGCAACGTGTTGCGCGGGTAGAAACCCGAAGCATCCGCGCCCTGCACGAGGTTGGCCAAACCTGCGACGACTTCCGTCTTCACGTCATACAGGCCAACCGGATACAGCAGGACCTTCGCGACCCGTCGCTTATTGCGGTCGCGGATCTCTTTCCGGACAGGCGATCCCAGCCAAGGCAATCCCACTGGATGCCGACCATCGAGGGCAAAACAGTTCGGGCGCGTCGCGCAAAACTGATAAACCCGGTCCGTTGCGAAGCCGGAATCAACCCCGGAAAGGTCGATGCCTTTTTCTTTGCCGCCGCCCGTCCGGTACGTCTTGCCGAGCGCGTCGGCCAGTTCGATCCATGGATCGTCCACCTGGTCGGGCGCACCGGCGAAGACCTGTTTGTCGATCAGCCATCGCTGCCCGCGAGGCCCAATGGCGTAGACCAGCCACTTGATGCCATAGCTCTGAACGTCGGCTGCCGACACCACGATTGCGGCGCCCGACGGTACGATGCCGCTTGGATAAGGTTGCTTGCGTGCCGCCTCCACGAGCTTTTCCCATTCGACCGCAACGCCACCGGGATCATAGGGCAGCGCCAGATCCTGCTGGAAGAACACCCGCAGCTTGGTCGTATCGCCCTGCGCCTCGTCCCAGCGCTTCCAGATGTCTGCGAAGCGTTCTCGCGGAGCATAGGCCGCCCATAGATGGTAGCTCGGCTGCCAGTCTTTGCAGCGCCCCTCGCAAGGTGCGCAGCGCCAGATCGGCAAGTCCGCCGCATCGATGATGTCGGGTACCGGCGACGATCCTGCAACAACGCGCGTCGCGATCCAGACGCCGCGACCCAGCATCTCCTGCTTGTGGCCATCTAGGATCTTCCCGTCGCACGATCGGCAGCGATAATGCGTCCCCTCTGTCTCGGACGGGCCGCGCATCTGGTCGAAGTCGAGCGCTTGGAACCGGTTGCAATGCGGGCAGGGCACATAGAAGAGCCGCTGATCACCGGCCTCATAGTCCGCTGTAATGGCGCATTCGCCGGAAATGCCGGGCGTGGAGCCCTGCCATTCCTTGGCGAAGTCACCATACATCTTCTGTCGGGCGCGCGCCTGATCGCGAGGACTGCCGCGTCCGTCGACATCCTTCGGGTAGCCGGTCACCTCATCCATGGCGAGATACTTGATCGACACCATCTGCAGGCCCTTGGAAGAGCCTGCATTGACGATCTGACAAAAGCCGCCGGCATAACGCTTGAACGCCGTCGTCGAGCCCTGCTCGTCACGGCTGTTTACCGGCAGCACCTTGTGAGCGATGCGCGGGCTTGCCTCAATGGTTGGGTGCAACTTCACCCGGTTGAACTTGGTTGCTTCCTCCAGGGTCGGCAGCACGATCATCATCGACCCAGGCGCCTGGTCGACAATGAAGCCGAACCAGTTCTCGATTGCCGTCGACTTGCCCAACTGAGCCGCCCACCGAGCGGAAACACGGCGAGCCGCATGATCGGGATGCAAGCAGTCCTGCGGTTCCCGGAGATAGGGAACCCGGTCTGTGCGGAAGTCGCCAGGCCAGGGTGAGCCGGACTCTGCCGAGACTTTTCGGTGACGATCGGACCATTCCGAGATCGTCAGGACATCGATAGGCCGCGTCGCCGCTTCCAGCGCCGTGAACAGAACCTCATCACCGTAAGCCAGCTCCGGAAAGTTGTCCCGGCAGGCATCTAGGCTCATTGCAAGGCTTCCGCTGCAGCCGGATCATCGCCGGCAGCGCGCGCACGATTGCGGCGATCCAGCATGTCCCGCATCTCCCGATTAAACGCCTCGATGCCGGCGCGAGCAAAACCCTTCAAGGCGAGCCGAGCGATCCGCTCGTCCCATCCGTATTTCACGGACAGCCCAGCCGCCTCACTCTCAACTGCACGATCGAATGCGCTCTGCATCAATGCGATCGCGTCACGACCGCCCTGGTCGACTTCACTGGTCGGCGTCAGCTCACCGCGCCGCTTCGCGAGATCCATCTCGCGCATTTCGGCGTCGGCCAGCATCTTGCGCGCTGCGCCATCGGACTGCGTGCCAACGAAGCGTCGGGTTGGTGCCGCGATCGTGCCACGCTGCACCGCGCTAGGCGTCGAGCGGATACGAATGTTCTCGCCGCGATGCGCAGCGAGCGCGCCGTACTCCACCAGGTTCGATTTGCCTTCGCGGCGCGTTTCGAGCGCCTCTCCATGCTGCGCAATGTAGCGGGAGAGGGTGGACCGATCGACTGAATCTCCCGCACCGGACAGCCGGGCAGCCGCTTCCGTGATCGAAATCCATTCCTCGTTCATGTTTCCTGATCCGTGCATCGACACGTGCGCGAACGCGTGTTGCGTGTACCGCTTGCAAGCCGACCTACTGGCGAAATCCCGCGGTCGGCCCGACCCGTGGGAGACGGATTTGGGCCGAAACGGTCCCTGAATGGGGGGGGGGGTGGGGTGAGGGATGGTTCTGGGGTGCCGCACCGCGCATGGCGGGAAACTCGCTGCCTCGAAAAATCGAGCAGGACAGCAGGTTAGACCCGATAACTTTTCTACTCGTGAGACCTCAACCAGCGCGCCCGAGCAGGTATTCGGCCTGTTGAAGGATGGTCTTGGCGAACTCGCCTGCCGCGATTTCGGCGAGGATGTCCTCGTAGTCCGCTGGCTTGCGGTTGATGGCATTGGCCGGGTTCGGTCCAAACAGCATCATGGTCGGTGTTCGATCCTTGCCCTTGCGGAGGAGAACCAGACCGGCTGCTCGTTTTGAACTTTGTTTCGCTATGAACGCATGTTCGTATCGCGAGCGGCCTCGCACATAGACGCCATAGCCACGCTGCTGCGCGCCCATCTCATGCAAAGGGATCTGCGTCGACTTAACGTCGAGAATGTTATCCGTGCCGGTGAGTTGCGACTTCATCCGCTCCTTCACCAGCTTCTGCGCGATCTTGAGCGTTCGGCTGGCGAAGCGGGCATAATCCCGTTCAACAACGGAGCGGGCACGGCCCGCAGCACGGCGGAAGGCGATCTTCTGAAGATCGGCCGGCATGCGCTGGTAGATCTTGGCGACACGGTCGAAATCCGATGCGTCGAACAGGACATCCATCGGTGAAGCCTCAGTCAGCAACGAAAAACCCCGGTCGTTTCCGCCGGGGTCTCGATCACGCAATTCAACGTCCGCAACATTGTCAAGTTTCTGCCGCAGGTCAAGCAGGGCTTCACAGCGCCGATCAAAGATTTTTCGGTTCGAACGTCATGATGATCGGCCCTGACCCTTCTACGTCCTGCCACGGCGTCATGCGTTCATCGAAGTCGGCCAAGCGATGTTCCACCAACTTCGCGCGCATTACCGTGCCGAGGTGACGCAAGGCGGCGATCCAAAGCTGCCAGTCCAAGCGCGCGAGGATGTCACCAGCCGCGTTTCCGGTCAGTTCGAACTTGCGATAAGCACCGCGCACCGGGCGCCCGCTCTTAGGATTGTAACCATCGACCTCGATCTCGAACGGCTGGTGGAAGTTGTCCAGCATCGTGCGCTTGACGAACCATGCCGGCTTTCCGCCGCGCTCTACAACTCGGGCTTCGAGCGGCACGCTGCTCCAGTCCGGGCGCTTGCCGAGGATCGACGTTCCCATCACCAGCGCCACGAGGCTGCGACCTGTTTCGGTTTCCGACCGGGCCTGAAAGCGAGCGGCCTGGTTGTCGACTTCCGCTTCTGCCAGACCGAGCGTGTTCGGCCAGTCCGAAAGCGGCTGCCAATCGGTCGGCAGGCGAACGGAGCAACGCCCCAAATCCGACACCGCGCCGCCCAGCGTCAACGCATCCGGGTGAGCATCGCCCTGATCGAACCACATGCCGCGCGGCTCATAGCTGCTGCCGACGCTCGTCTGGGGCTTCATGCCCAGAACAGCAAAACTGGCCATCATGTCCGAACCGGATGACATCGCTCCCCAAGCGCTTTCCCGGCTTTCCAGACCATCAACCCCGCCGCCTTTCGGCAGTTCGTTGACGAAAGCCCAGACCAGCATCTCTTCAATCGTCATCGTTTTCATCATAATCGACCAACCGTCCCTGATTTCGGGTCTATCGACCCAGACTAGATTTTTCCGACCCAAAAGAGAGTTTGCTATCTCGTTGGAAACTAAGAACAAGATGAAGAACAAGGGACGCTAGGGACGCTAGGGACGGAAAGCCGGACGTACACATAGAAAACGAGTTGGCTTTGCTTGTCATGACCCCAGACCCATTTCTGATGCGCGCGCATGCGGAACTGGAAAATAGCGTCCCTAGCGTCCCTACCGTCCTAAGCCATTGAAGCCCCACACCCTTTCAAAGGGTCGCAAGCGAACGGATGGGCTGGTAGCGTCCCTAGCGCCCCAAAAAGTGACACCCGCCACGAGTCGCAGGGGTTCAAATTCAGGAAAGCGCGCACGGCCTGCAAAAAGGGGAGAGGGTTCATTCGGGATATCCGTATTGCTCAGGCGAGGCCTGTGGCGGTCCGCCGGCCTGGAACTCGGGCTTGACCATGATGCCGCGGTAGAAGGTCGTGCCTGACTTGGCCTTCCAGAACTGCTTGCTGTCACCCTCGGGCGATTGCCAAGTCATGCGGCAGTAGTCCGGCAAGCGTCTCGTGAAGGTGTTTTGCTTGAACTCTGCAGCGCCTTCGCGTGAGGCGAAATGCGAATACCCATTGAACAGCTGACCCGGCGTTGATTGGTCTTCTTCCCGGCCGGTGACGATGCACGCAGCGCGGATGAAGGCGCCGATCGGGTCGCTTTCCTCGCGATAATCGCGGGTTGCCGCGACCACCTTTTCAGGCGGATTGAGCCCGTAGTTGAGGTAATCGAGCGCACCCTCGACCATCCATGCCAGAACGCCAGAAGCTTCCTCGCGCAACTTCGTCGGCAGCGCTCGATCGACCTCGCTGAGCGGGATCTGAATGTCCCAGGGCACAAGATAAACACGCCGCCAGATGCCATCTGACGTGTCGTCGATGCGCGGCTTGTGGTTGCCGGACAGCATGATCTTGAACTGCGGCATCACCTCGATGAAGTCCTGGTGAAGCCGCCGCACAGGGATCTTCTCGCCACCGGTCAGCGTCTTGATCAAAGCATCCTTCAGCTTCACGCCCATTTCAGGTTCGGAAGCAGCGACGAGCCGCGCGCCAGGCAATCGGGCCAGATCGGGCGTGGCTTCATTGCCGCCGCGCTTGGTTTCGCCCGCAAAGCTGTCGATCGAGAGAGTGACCGCATAATCGCCGACGATCTCACAAAGCAGATCCACGAAGGTCGATTTGCCGTTGCGGCCTGCGCCGTAGAAGAACACGAGGCATTGCTCGACAGTTGTCCCGAGCAGGCAATAGCCAGCGAAGCGCTGCAGAAAGAGCCGGATGTCCGGATCCGGTTGAACGCGCTTTAGGAAGGCGTCGAACGTCGTGCGCGATGGCGATGCGCCAGGCGCCCACATCGTCGGTGCCAGCTTGGAAATCAGATCGGATGGGCGGTGCCCGTGAAGCACCGGCACCCAAGTGAAGGACAGATCCTCAGGATCGTCCTCGGTGCTTTCCCGACGCTCGAAGCGCAAGGTGCCGCTGCCGATGTTGACGGCATAGAGATCCTTGTTCAGATCGCCCACCATCAAAGCGACATGGGGCGCGGCTTCGATCATCATGTTGTTGATCTTCGACGTGCCGGCGCTGGACTTGGCGTGACGGTGACGCAGCGATCGGCGTCCATCGGCAGCCTTTACGGCATCGCTGCCGGCATCGATGATGTCGTCGAGTTCCAGATACCGAGCCGAGCGGTCGCTGTCCCAATCCTTCTGCGGACGGCCCATCTTGCGTTTCTCGGCGAGCGCGTTGCGGCCAGCCTCGATCGCCGCCTGTTCCTGATCGGATGCGTTCAGCAGATTGCTTTCACTGCCGATCATCTCGGCCGTTTTCTGCGCCAGCGGACGAACAACCGAACCGTCCTCGTCTTCCTTCCAGCGCCGACCGTCATAGCCATGCCAGCCGATGCGCGCGACATGGCGCACGCGGTTGCCGAAGCGATGAAGAAACCGGCGGCCATTGCCGATGTCGGTTTCAGGCTCAAACATGCAGGCTTCCAGCACATCCGCAGGCGGGCGCTCCTCATCAAGGGACGCGGGCGGTGCCGGGTCTCCCAAAGGGGAAGAGGGTGCGTGACCGTCTGCAGCTTCGGCTTGGCGGCGCGCTTCTTCCAGCACCGCGGCGACCTCGTTGGGAACGCCGCTCTTGTCTTTCTTCTTGCTCACGAAAGGGCAGGCTCCGTCTGGGCGTGGGCGGTCGCCATCATCTCGGCGAAGTCGCGGCCGGGTTTCGGCCAAGCGATCGCCGTCAGCAGGCCGGGGCGGCGCAGGCGCGCTTTGGCGCGCGCCATGGCAGAAGCGGTCATCACCGGCTCCGAGTCTCCATCCGCCAGCAGCATCAGCTCGGTGACATGAGCGGGCAGGAGAAAGGCGTCGTCATCTGCCTGGTCGGGCTTGGGCGCGGGTCCCGCCACCATCACCGGCTTGACCCGGCCGAGCTTGTCCGTGCGCGTCAGCGTGGGGTGGCAGAACTGGGAAGCGGGATCGGCCGAGCCGGCAAGGTTGCCGAGATCGCCGGCCGCGAAATAGAATGTGTCGGTGCGGATGCCTTCGGCCAGCGCGGCCGCGAGCGTGTTCTCGATGCCTTCGCCGCCAAGCCAGCGCTCGGCCGAACGTGAGCCGGACAACGGGATGAAGCCGCCCTTCTTGGTGCCGCGCATCTTCTTGGTCGGCAGCACTTCACCCGTCTCGGGGTCATGCAGGATGGGCCGCAGCTTCGTGCCGGCATCGACATCGATCCATGTAATGTGACAGCCAAGCACGGTGTTGTCGGCCGCGAGGAAGGCGGCGACCATGGCAGGCCCCGTCCAGATCGCGCGCGGATGGCCAAGCTCATCCTCGCCATGGAAGTAGGGCAGATTGGGATGGATGCGCAGCCAGTCAGCCTGGGGCACGCCAGCACCGCGGCCGCGCAGGTAGGTGCCGACCATCCCACCGGCCGGCAGAGATCGAAGCGACATGCCAGCCTTCAGGATCGACAGCGCCGTTGCGCGCTCGCGCTCGCGAAAGGCGTTCTGCGCGGTCGCGCGCCTGGCTGCCTCGGCTTCATTGCGCCGCTTCTGGTCTGACAGGCGGGCTTCACGGGCAGAGCGCTCTTCCGCCGTTTCGCTTCGACCTTCGTCGGGAATTGGCAGGCCGCTCACGGCTGAGCAGGCATCCAGGAAGGCGCTGCGCTGATCAAGGCCAAGCACATGCGCAGCCATGCCGATCGCATCCTGGCCGCCGATCCCGCCGGCGCGGCAGTTCCACTTGTTCTTTGCCGTGTTGAAGGCGAACGTGTCCGTGCCGCCACAATGCGGGCAGGGACCAGGATGCTCCTGCCGCTTGCCGGAAAACTTCAGCCCCAGCCGCGGCGCCGCTTCAGCGATAGTTACCGCGCGGGCTTCTTCCACGAAGAGATCAAGCGCCGAGGTCATTGTAGAACCAGACGCGCTGCGGCTACTGTTCTACCATGAACAGGACAGGCGCAATTATCGTGGCGGTCTGGGGAGGCTTCCTTGCCACCCTGTGTTTCTGGCTGTTTACCGACTTCGCGTTGGCGAACGCCGATTGGTGCGCCGAAGCTGGTAAGCACTGTGTTCGCGAGTGGGTTGGAGCTCTCAGTGGTTGGGCTGCAGCCATCGGTGCGCTGATTGCAGCGGCCGTCACACTGCCAGCCCTCCAAATTCAGGCTCGGGAGGCGCAGCGCCAAACAAGCTTTCTGCTTGGTGATGCCGAACCCACCTTCGATGTCATGGAAGATGAAAGTGAGGAGTGGGCCTTTGCAGCGCGGGTGATCAACTGGAATAGACGCGCGATGCTGATCCATTCGATAACCATCATTGCCGGACCAGACCTTTACATGACCGTCAGTTCGATCAAGGCCGGCGAAGACAGAGACATCATCTTCGGCGGGATGATGATCGGTCAAATGCCCTTCTTCGATACCCCGGTTCGCGTTTCTGGTTGGACGGACCGCAACCAGCCACCGCACGAACGCAAGATCGTCGTGTGTGCTACAAGCGACCTCACGGAGCCACTCGGACGAACTCAGATCACTCTGCAACTTGATTATACGGTTGTTGGCGAGGTCCACAGTCGCCGCACTGCAACGGCGGATCTTGAGTTTTTCACAGTGTGAGGTCCTTTTGTCTCCACCGGGAAACATGACGACGCCCCTCATTTCGCTTCCCACCCGACACGCTTCAAGGCGCAGACGATTGCATTGCGGCCCATTCCAAACAGGCGTGCGATTTCGCTGATCGTCATCTCATCGCGCAGCATCAGCAGCAGGCGATACGCGTCGACGCGCGCGCTCATGGTCGTGGAGCGGAAGGCCCGATCGGTGAGTTCGCAGCCGTGATAACCGTGCCTGACGGCGGCGCGGTCGAGGATCACGGCGACTGAGGGAATGACGCCCTCAATAGGACAGATGTCGCGCGCCATCAGCTTCAGCTGCTCTTCCGGTGCAGGCGACAGCGCAAGGCGTTCGCGCACAGGAAGCTGATCGAGCTCTTCAACTTCATCGTAGTCGGCAAAGCCTGCGATCGGTTCGGCCTCCCGGCGCTCGAATGGCTTAGGCGGGAAGCGCAGAAGCTGAGAAACTTCCAGCGGCCGCAGACCCGATGCTTGCACCATCAGCGCAGGCGCGGTGGCGCGTTCGGCCATCAGAAGCAGCCCTTCACGCTGCATGGCAGGCGGGAGCGCTGCGAAGCCTTTGGCGACTGAAGCAGGCGCGCCGAAGGTCAGGGAAGCAGAAGGGCGGATGCGGGTCATGCTTTCACCAAGCGCTTGGGCGCGGCCGGCATGACGCCGTCTTCGCGGTAGTTGACGAGAACGGGCGGGATGTAGATCGCCTTGCGGTCGGCGTGGTTCGGGCCGCAGGCCTGCATGCGGCTGTGACCGGCGCGCAGATGAACCGGCAGGTGACGCGACATGCCACCCGAGACAGCATGTCCCGACCGATCATAGATCGTGCCGATCCGCACCAGCGTATGGCTGGGAATAGGGATGCGGCCGTGCTTGACGCGCGCCCGGTTGAGCTTGGTGCTTTCCACCAGTTCCTTGTCGATGCCCTTGACGTTGAGCATCAGCAGCGCAATGGCAGCGGCAAAGGCGACGGCGTGCGCTTCGTTGAGATCGGAATGCCGACCGACACTCAGGCCATGTTCACCGGTCAAGGCCACCTTCACCTTGGACGGCGAAACATCGGCCATGCGGTCACGAAAGAGCGTGGCGCATTCTGCGCTGAAGCCGGCCTCGGCCTCATCGAGCAGAACGAAGCGACGAGCGCTGCTGCCGGCGGCAGAATACTCGATCAGGATTGGCGCATAAGGCAGGCGAGCGATCCCCGCCTCAATCACTGCCTTGATCGACCGGCCGACATCTTCGCGGGCAAGCATCTCCACGACATCCGCGCCGATCGCGTAATGCGCGGCCGAGACCATGCGGACCGAAACGAGAGGCTCAGCGCCGGCAAGTTCCTGCAAAACGTGGAAGCGTGTGGAGACGTTGCTCATTCGGCTGCCTCCAGGTTGGCTTCCGCTTCGAGCAGATCGAACAGGCTAGGCGCGTGGCCCTTGCCGGCCGCCATCTCGCAATAGGTGACGCCGTCGCGGAAATAATCGGGATTAAGCTCGACGGCGCGAGCCTGACGGCCGAGCTGCAGGGCGCAGTAAGGCACGGTCATGATGCCGCCGAATGGGTCGAACACCGTTTCGCCCGGCATGGAATGCTGCAGGATGGCGCGGTCGACGATGTCGAACTGCAACGGGCAGAGATGCTGTTCCTGCCCCTTCCGCTGTTGCAGCATGTTCAGCGTGCGCATCCGCGCCACATCGGTCCAGATCTCAGGATGCGATGAATGCGGCGGCGCGATCATGAAGGTCGGCGGCAGCCGGCCGGCTTCGTCCAGCGCTTCGGTGAAGGCGACATGCGCCTCGTGCTGATAGACGTTCCCCTCGCACCAGGCCTTCCAGCCGCGGTAAACGAACTTCGGCTCGATCCTGATCAGCCGTGCCAATTCTTCCGGCAGCAGCGGCCGGTCGCCCGACGAACGCCACACGCCATGCGCATCCAGCTGCCAGCGGCCGCGCGAATAGCCTGTGCCGGCAACCGGGCGCACGCGGCGCCCGTCGAAGCCGTCATCGCCGGGGCTGACGGGCTGGCCATCGATTACGCTGACGAAGTCCGGCTTGGCCTTTGTCACCGGCAGGTCGGCATAGCCGTTCGAGCGATCCGTCGGCGGCTTGCGGAACTTCAGCACATATTCGGGCATCCCGTTGCCCATGCGCGTCCCATCCTTGCACTGCTCCGTCCAGCCCAGGCGATAGGTCTGGTTGTTTTCGCGCACCACGTCCGTGCCGACCGTGATGCGCGACAGGAACGCGAAGCCATGGGCGCGGAAGCGCGCAACGCAATCGTCCGAGAACGGCGACACGGTCTGGAAGCCCATGCCGTTGATGCCGCCCGGCACGATCCGGTCCTTGACGTGGATGCAAGCGACACGTCCGGGCTTCAGGATGCGGTAAAGCTCCGGGATCAGGTAATCCATCTGCGCCCAGAAATGCGCATCGTCGTCGGTGTGGCCGAAGTCGTTGAAGCTCGGCGTGTATTCGTACTGGGTCGAGAATGGGATCGAGGTGACGATCAGGTCGACGCTGTCGGCTTCCATGCCCCGCGTTTCCTCGACGCAATCATTGTGCGCGACAAGATAGCCGTCACCCGATGCCTCGATCCGCTCGACGCCCATGGAGCGTCTCAGCGCGCCCTCGATCGCCTGCTCGGCCAAGCCGAAGCGGCGGATCAGCGCCGACATCTTGGCGGCCTGCGTCTCGAACTGCCGCCAGCGACGCTCCAGCGTGCGCCGTGTTTCGCGCTCGGCCTCGGTATAGATCAGGTCGACGCGCACCTGATGCTGTTGGCCGAACCGTTGGGTGCGAAACAGCGACTGGAAGAAGTCGTGAAACTTGAAGCCGATGCCAAGATAGATGTTCCAGGCGCAGTGGTGCTGGAAGTTGCAGCCCGAACCGTTGATCACCGGCTTGGTGGCAAGCTCGGCGAACTCACCGCGTGCGAAACCGACGACGCGCTTTTCCTTCGTGTCTTCGTCGAGCGTGCCCCAAACCGAACGGACATCAGGAATGCTCGCCTCGATGGCGCGGCGCTCATCTTCCAGATCGTGCCAGAGGATGCGATGCGCGGCAGGATCCTCGGCGCGCAGCTCGAGCATCTTGTCGATGCGTGCTTGCAGCGAACGCTTCTTCTCGCGGCTGGCTTCCGTCACACCGAAAGCGGCGTTCGCAAACATACGGGCTTGCCCGTCACGCTCGGAACCGGCCGCGGCGTGATCGGACGGGATCTCGTGCCAGCGAATGTCGAGCGGCGGCAATTCATAGCCGGTGTCGTCGAAGCCGAGATCGGACGGCATCTGCACGAACAGCGCCCAGGACGCCACCCACAGCCAGAATTCCTCTTCCTTGTGCGGGTGGATGGTAAGCTTGTCCGCCTTCTCGCTGTCGCGCTTGAAGAAGCGGGTCTTGGCCTCGCCAACCTCCATGACGCCGAGAAAGGCGGCATAGGCCAGCAGCTCGATATACTCGTTCGGATCGGGAATGGCTGTCGCCACGAAGCGATAGCGCACACCGTCGCGCTTCACGCCTGCAGCGCGATCGTCACCGGCAAACGTCGCCATGAACTCGCGAAACGTCTTGGTGCCGCCAAAGCCACGCAAGCAGGCGGCCTCATCGAGCGATGCGGCGGTGAAAAGGGACGGGTCGATCTTGCCGTCACGAACCGTCTCATAGTTCGTGAGGTGGATAACGACCTGCTCGGCGCCGATTACGTTCGGCGCTTCCATCTCGTCAGGTCTGCGGATGAACTTGAGCCGGATGTTCGGGTGACGGGCTTCGACCTCAAGGAAGAACTCGTGACGCACGCCGAGCGGCACCACGATCAGCCCATGGCCGCCAGCATGCATCAGACACTGCCGGATGACTTCCAGCTGCGTCGAGGTCTTGTGCAGGCCAAAGCGCAGAAACAGCGCGCGACGACCGCCGCGGCAGGCCCAAGGCACGATCGCCTGCGTCATCGGCTTCAACAGCGGGTTGATCGTGGCCGGATCGACGACGAAACCCTGCTGCTCGGCAAGCCGGATTTTGGCATGCAGGAACTCGGAGTAGGATGGCTGAGCGTTCATGCCGCCACCTGCTCGGGCTGGCGCAGAACTTCGACGATCCAGTTGCCGGCCTTGCCGGGCTTGGGGACGCGGTGAACGCGGATGTCGCCATAGCGCTCAAGGTTGCGAATGACGGTCGAGCAGCTCGTGTTGAACACGGACAGCGCGGTGACCATCTCGCTCATCGTGAAGGTGGCGCGGCCCTTCTTTGCGCGCTCACAGAACCAGGCGATCGCTGCATCGCGCAGGGTGACGTAAGGCGTTGCCTTGTCGCCAACCATGCGCCGGCGCGGCAACATGGCTGGGCAACCGGTTTTTGGCTTCGCGCCGGCGATGATCCGGGCGAGCTCTTCCACGCCGTCGAGGCGGTAACCGGCACCCCAGGCTGTGACGATGCCGATGCCCGAACCATCCAGCTTCTTGCGCAGCTTGCAGACATACACGTCGATGATCTTCGGCTCGGGCCAGTGATCGACCGACTGGTCCCAGTAAACGCCGTTCAGGATCGCGTTCTTGGTGCGCTGCTTGCCGTCGGCAAGAACCGCCAGCGTGCGCGCCTGGAACGGCGAAAGGTCAAAGGCGCGCTGCAAACGGTCGAACGTCCGTTCATCGGCATTGGCGATGCGCAGAGCCTCGATCTGGCCCTCAAGCTCACCGACATAGTCGATCAGCTGCGCGCGGTTCAGCCGCTCGACATCCTTGATCACAAGACGAGTTTGAAGGCCGCTCATCAGCTTGCCTTCACCAGCGAAATACCGCCTTCGGCCTTCACCGCAGCCAAGCCCTGTTCGATCGAGGCGATAAGCTCTTTGAGCTCGGGCAGATGCTTGCGCATGCGCGTTGCTTCGGCAGGCGTGGCCTTGCCGTCGGCGGCCGTGATCGCCCATTCCGACATCAATCCGCCGAACGCACCGATCAGCGAAGCCATGTCGGTTGTGAGGCAGGCGAGGCGCGCTTCGGCTTCGTCGGGCTCTGCGAGCTTCATGCCGCGCGTTTCGAGCCATGCCTGCGTCCAGTAGCGCTTGCCGGTCAGGGCCTCGAGCTTGTCGACAGCATCAGCCGGCATCCACTCGGGCGACTCTTCGTCATTCCAGCGACCAACGGTGCTCTTGCCGTAGTTGCAGATCTCGGCCGTTTTCACGATGCCGCCGCATGCGGAGATCAGCTCCTGTTGAGCGGCCTTGATGCGGATGTGGCGTGCGGAAGGAAGCATGATCGGGTTCCTTTGGGCAAAGCTTTCCCGCGCCGGGAATTTCCAGCGTTTTTTCCCGTGGCGGGAAGGGTTTGTTCAGGCGAATGTGCGGGCGTTCGAAGCGCTCAAGGGAGCATCACGGTGGACCGCAGGATTGAAGGCAAAGCATCATTCGGCAGCCTCGCGCACGGCAGGCTGGGCCAGTTCACCGGTCGGGCGGTACACATGGTCGGGCCACGAGGCCTCGGCGGGCCAATGATCGGAAAACCACCGCACCATGTCCTCGGCAGTGCCGGTGACAAGATCTCGGCGGCCGGCGGCAAGATCGTCGATCTGACTGCCGCGGCCGAGCGTAGTTTTGGAAACCCAGGCACGCGAACGACCGGTCGCAGCACAAAAGCGATCGGCTAAGGTAATGAGACCTTCGATGACAGCGCTGCGGACTTCCGTCTTCGCTTCCGACACGGCATTCCCAATCCAGATGGGTGACAAGCGGGAGCAGGATAGGGGACAAATATCCCCTATGTCAATGGACAAATGTCCCCTTAAACAGAGGGACAAAGGGGACGATAATCCCCCTATGGAAAAAGCCGAGCCAAATCAGCGCGTAAACTTCGTTCTCAGCAACATCGAGCGCCGCGCGGCCGAACTCGGTTTATCGCTTGAGGCAGTCAGCCGTGGGGCGGGCTTGCACAAGAGTTATCTGCGCAAAACCATGGAGCGGAATGGCACGCCCAAGGTGGAAACCCTGACAAAGATCGCCGAGGTCCTGCAAACCACGGTCTTGGCTCTTCGCGACGATCTTGCTCCTCTTCGTGCAAGACGCCTGGCAGCGACGCCACCGACGGTTGCGGAGCCATCCGCGGATGATCTGCCGGGCCGATCGGGTCTGCCACCTGCAACGGGTCCTGTGCCTGGCCCGGTGCTGCGTGGCGATGCGCGCCTTGCCGAAGTCGATCATCTCGCTACTTCAATGCCTAAGGACCTTCCGGTTTACGGCACCGCAGCAGGCTCGCATTTGCGTGGAGCGTTCCAGTTCGCTGGGGGGATTGTCGAGTATGTAAGGCGTCCGCCCGCGTTGATTGGGACATCCACGGCCTATGCCTTCTATGTCGAAGGCACATCAATGGCTCCGGAGCACAACCCCGGAGATCTGCGCTTTGCGACGGCAGTCCGGCCGCCGCGCTATGGCGACTCGGTTGTTGTCCAGCTGCGCACCGAGAAGGACGGCGACATCGAGGCCGTGATAGGTCACCTGGTCAAGCGCACAGGAACGGCGCTGCACATAGGGAAGCTCAACCCGAGCGCAACAGTCGAGTTCAAGCTCGATTATGTCGTGGCCGTCCATAAGGTTCTGACCACGAACGAGTTGTTCGGCGTCTAGTCGCGGCGGGACGAAAGCTTCAATTCCGACAGATGCGTTCTTCCGCCTGAGGAGGCGGTCGAGGCGGTGTCTGTCTGCGCAACCACGGCGCGTGCATCGACATCCTCTTTGCGCCAGCGCTCCAAGCGCGATGCCAAGCCTGCGACTTGCAAGATCAGCACGCCGCCCACGAAGGCGATCGTGCTTGTTCCGCCTTGGATGAAAGCTGCGATCTGCTGGTAAACGGTTTCTGCCCCTTGAGCGGCGACGAAGCTTCCGAAGCCGACAAATGCGCTTCCGAGTATCAGTAGAATTCCTACCAGCGTTGCCATGTGCCCCCACCATGTGATTCGCGCAGGCACAGGAATTTTGTCCCCCACCCACGTTGACAGGGGATAAATGTCCCCATATTGTCCCCTTATCCAACCTTGGAGGGGACAGATGTCCGCAGCATCCAAAGCGTTCGCATCCACTATTCGCGATTACGATCCCAGCGGCAAGACCGCCCATGGTCGTATGAACAAGACGACGGCTTTCTCCCCATCAACATTAAGGGCAGAGCGTCGGACCACAACCATCGTAAACATCGGCACCTTTGAGGGGCACCGCAAGCGCCTCGAGGCTAACCGCGCAGATCCCGTCGCCTCGACCCTGCAGAACATGCTCGCCTGCTGCGTCGCCATCGGCATCATCGCCTTTGCGTTGTTCTCATGAGAGCCGAAGGTGAACTGCCGGATATCGGTGAACTGGTCGATGTGATGGATCGCGCGAGCAGAATCCTCCGACATCTGGCGAAGATGCCAGGTCTAGGTGAGGGCGACCGCCTCAGCGCTTTTGGTGTCGAGAAGGAGATCTATGATCTTCTTGTGCGCGCCAACGCCGCTTTCAACACAGACACGCCGAAAGCGGCGAACGAGAAGGTGGGCGGGGTTGCCAGTGCCTGCAGCGCCTTAGTCACGCGGAGAGAACTGGACGCGAACGCTAGCGCGAGTGGCGTGACGGGCGGAGAGAGTGCCGCAAAGCATCGACCAGTAGTGACGGATCAGCTTGCCGACGCGAATACCGATGCAGACGACGGACGGCATGCAGAAGCCTCTGGTGGAGCAGCGTCCGTCGTCACCCTTTCCAAAGCGCTCTTAGACATCGCAGCCGAGCGTCAGCGCCAGCAGGCCGTGGAAGGCTGGACGCCTGAACACGATGACACGCACGAGGGCGGTCAATTGTCCGCTGCGGCCGCCACATACGCTTATGGGGCGAGCCTTTCTGATGAACGTCGCGCGAGCATCACGGGCATTTTCAGCATCCGCAACAACATGCTCGCCAATGATCTCTGGCCTTGGGAGCACTCGTTCTGGAAGCCCACCGATCGTCGCCGCGATCTGGTCAAAGCCGGCGCCCTGATCGCCGCAGACATCGAGCGCCTTGACCGAGCGCAGGAAGGCGGCAGCCGTGTCTGACCCGCTTCCTCATTCGCTCGACTTCGCTTTCAGCCAGGGCTTCGACCGCGACCTGATCAAGGCGCGCGAGCGGCTTGTCCAGCGGCTCGCCGGCTTCGAAGCTTGTGAGAAGTGGCCGGGCTGTCAGTGCAGCCGCGCCTGCAACGCCGAGCCTTATCGGCCCGATCGAGGCCCGAGCTTCTGGCTGACCATCATGGTCATGGCCGCGCTCACCCTCTTTATCCTCACCATCATCATTCGAGGTGTCTCATGAGCCTGCGCACACCCCACGCCTGCACGATCGCCGTCGAAGGCGAAGATGCGCCGCATCCAGATGCCATTCGCATGGCCGAAGTCATGCGCGAGATGAAGGAAGCGCATGGCGCTTGCCTTTACAAGGACATGACGCGCGCCGGCTTCACCCCGGCGCAGATCACCGAACATTTCCCGCAGGCCCAGCGCCTTGCCGATGCGGCCTCGACGGTCCAGGTCACCACCGACCGCGTCGATCGCTGCGCCGACGTTCTGTTCAAGGCGCGCTCCCCCATGCCGAACCGCCCGCCGATGATGGCAGGCGTTGATGAACAAGCGCTGCGAAGCGCATGGGGCGATTACTGCCAGTCCCGCTCAGCCTTGCGGCTCGATCCCTGGAGCGGGCAGCGCGAGCGCGCCCTCGCCAAGCTGGAACGCTGTCTTTGGATGCTGCCCATCCACCAGGCCGAACGTGCGCGCATCATGCACGAAACCGGGCGCATCCTCGCCAACACACCGCAAGGCTCACTCTTCGCCACCCGCAAGGCCGCCGACAAGCAGGTGCATGCATGATGGTTCCGTCATTCCGGCCGAACGGCTCGGTCATGGATCTCGCCAATCCGCAGGTCGAAGACATCGACTTCGCCGACATTGCCGCGCGGCTGTCGAAGCTCGCCCGTTTTAACGGTGTGCCGCGTGGGCCGGCCTATTCGGTCGCTCAGCATTGCGTGCTCGGCGCGGACGCGCTGTTCCACACCACCGGCCGCGCCGAGCTGGCGGGATACTTCCTGCTGCACGATGCACATGAAGCCTATATCGGCGACATCGTGCGCCCAACCATCCATGCGATCGAATTGGCTGCGGCTGAAGAGATCGAGCTCGCCGTCGGCAGCAAGCGCAAGTCGATCATCAAGGCCGCAGTCGAGCGCGTGAAGCGCAAGCTCGACAACGCGATCTTCGCCGCAGCCAAGGTGCCAGCCCTTTGGGCGCTGCCGACCCTTGAGCAACAGGTCAAGGAGATGGACGAGGCGATGCTGCACTGGGAAGCCGTGCAGCTGTTTGGCCCACTTGCTGCCAACCAGGTGCCGAAGCCGGCGACCGGTTCGCGCGTGGGCGTAAAGGCATGGGGTGCCTGCAAGGCTGAAGAAGCATGGCTTGAGCGCGCTGAAAGCTACCTCGGCATTTCGGCGAGGATGGCATGAGCACGATCGATCAAGCGCTGGCACGCCTGTCGGCCGGCCAGCCTGTCCGCGTCTTTGTCGGCAACGGCCTCGACATGCTCGAACTGAAACTCACCCCGTCCGCTGAAACCAAGCTGCGCCGCGTATTCCGCGACGATCTCGAAATTCAGCAATGGAACCGCGGCCGCGGTGGCCAGAAGGAAGGAAGCTGACATGGCAGGCAGCGTCAACAAGGTCATTCTTGTCGGCAACCTCGGCGCCGATCCGGAGATCCGTCGCCTGAACTCCGGCGACACGATGGCAAACCTCCGGATCGCCACATCGGAAACATGGCGCGACAAGAACTCCGGCGAGCGCAAGGAGAAGACGGAATGGCACACCGTCGTCATCTTCAACGAGAACATCGCCAAGGTCGCCGAGCAATACCTGAAGAAGGGCGCCAAGGTTTACCTCGAAGGGCAGCTTTCGACGCGCAAGTGGCAGGATAACGCCGGCAACGATCGCTACACGACTGAGGTCGTGCTGCAGAAGTTCCGCGGCGAACTTCAGATGCTTGACAAGCAGCCGTCGAACCGACCGCCGGGAGCGGAAAGCTCCGACGACTACGGCAGCGGCGACAAGCGCTCAGGCGCGTCCAGCGGCTCCTACGGTCAGCAGTCCGGCGGTAACTTCAGCCGCGACCTCGACGACGAAATCCCATTCTGAGGAAGGCAACCATGAAACGCATCCGTGACGCGCAAACCATCGTCGGAATTCTGGAGGGCGGCAAGCTCCAGCAGGATATGTCGACCGAACTCGTCGATACCCTGAAGTGGCTGAAGGAGCTTTCGGACGAGCGGCCAAAAACCAAGATCAAGGGCTCTGTCAGCCTTAAGATCAACTTCGAGGTCGAGGGCGGACAGGTGATCGTCGCCGCAGAGATCGACTCGAAACGCCCGAAGGCGCCGCGCTCCTCGAACTTCTACTGGCTCACCGACGACGGCGAGTTGTCGACCGAGCATCCCCAGCAACAAGACATGTTCGCCGGCCCGCGCGAAGCGCGCGCCTGACACCCGTTCAACCCTAGGAGCCTGAAGAATGGAAACGTCTGCCAAACCCTCGACCGTGCTTACCTTCGAGGATGAAGCACTTTCTACCGCCGCAGCACTCGGCGCGGCCGCCAATGGTGCCGAGATCGTCTGGATCGACGTACCCGGCGAAGTTGGCAGCGAGTTTCCTGCCAAGGTGCCGGTCGGCCTCCTGCGGGGCGAGAACCCGCAGTTCAAGGATATCTCGAACCTTCTCGAGCCCTACCGTCTCCAGCCGCGCCTCCGCACTGGCACGGCTAATGTCCAGACGCTGCAAAGCTTCATCGATCTGGTGAACCGCCACAAGGATGAGAACAGCGTCCTCTTTGCCAACTCGGACTGGCACACGCCGACGATGACGGCCGTGATCGACTATCACACGCTCAACCATACCCCAGCCTTCGGCAAGCACCGCATCCATTATGCCTTCCCGCTGTCGGAAGAGTGGAAGCTTTGGGTTGCGAAGAACAGCAAGCCGATGTCGCAGATCGAGTTCGCGGCTTTCCTGGAAGATCAGATCGCCGACCTGTCGTCGCCCATGGAAAGCGAGATCGTCGAATACGAACGCTTGTTCAACGGCAAGCTGGCCACACCATCCGAGGTCATGAACCTGTCGCGCGGGTTGGAAGTCCATGCCGCAACCCGCGTCAAACAGGCGACGACTCTGCAGACCGGTGAAGGCCAGATCATCTGGGAAGAAGAGCACCGCGACACGGCCGGCAACAAGCTCGTGGTGCCGAGCCTGTTCATGCTCAACATTTCGCCGTTCTTCATGGGCGAGAAGGTCCGCATCCCGGTGCGCCTCCGCTATCGCGCAAAGGATGGTTCCGTCACCTGGTTCTACCAGATCTACCGGCCGGACATCCATGTCACCGAGCACGTCCAGCAGGCGGTGAAGGATGCCGCCGATGACACCAACCTGCCTTCCTTCGAAGGCGAACCCGAGATGAGGGCTTAACTTCATGTCCGGCCGCTTCACCACCCCTCGCGAAACGCTTTTGCCAGTGCTCGCCGCCGTCAAGGACGTGATTGAACGGCGCAACACGATCCCCGTTCTGTCGAACCTCATGCTGTCCGTCACAAGCGACAGCATGCGCCTGACCGGCACCAACCTCGACATCGAGGCGAGCGCATCGGTTGAAGGGCAGGGGAGTGAAGCGGCCACGACCACCCTGCCGGGTGCGATGCTGCACGATGTCGTGCGCAAGCTGCCGGAGGCGGCAGATGTCGAGATCACCTTCGATGAGCAGACTGCGACGATCAAAGCTGGCCGCTCGCGCTTCAGCCTCCCGGTTCTGCCGGCAAGCGACTTCCCAATCATGTCCGGCCACGAGTTTGGTCACCGTTTCGCCTTGCCTGCCAAAGAGCTTGCAACCGCCCTTGCCACGGTCGCTTTCGCCATCTCGACCGAAGAAACCCGGTACTATCTCAACGGGATCTTCTGGCACCTGGACGGCGAAGGCCTTGCCATGGTCGCGACTGACGGTCACCGCCTCGCCAAGGCCCGCCTTGCTACGCCTGAGGGCGCCGAAGGCATGCCTGCCGTCATACTCCCGCGTCGAGTGGTCGACCTGCTTTCCAAGCGGCTTCCAGACGCGAAGGACGGCACGATCGCGATCGAGCTTTCCGAAACCAAGATCGCCTTCGACATCGCCGGCCTGTCTGTGATCGCCAAGCTGATCGACGGCAACTATCCCGACTACATGCGCGTCGTGCCAACCGGCAACGCCAACCTGTTCCGCTTCAGTAAGCCGTCGCTGAAGGAAGCTCTCGACCGGGTATCGACCGTTCTGGCGGGCAGCAGCGGCCAAGGCAACGGCGTGAAGCTTGGCTGGAACACAGGTCCCACCAACCAGCTCACGCTGGACGCTTTGAACCGCGAGCATCTCGGCAGCGCCAACGAAGCGATCGACATCGACCCGCTGGACAGCGCTCAGGTCGAGATCGGCTTCAACGGCCGCTACTGCCAAGACATGCTGAACGCCGCCCCCGGCGACATGATGCTGGCCGAACTCGGCGACGCCGGTTCCCCGGCGCTGTTCCGTCCTGAAGGGCAGGCCATGCCGCTCTTCGTCCTCATGCCGATGCGGGTGTAGCCATGGCAAGCCAAACACTGTTTCGCGTGCACTTCGAAGACGGTGAACGCGTCGATGTCACCGCCGCTAATCCGGATGCGGCACGAGCTGCCGCTAAGAAACGGCATGAGGGCGTCATCACCAAAGTCAAACGGGTGCGGGACACGAGCAATGGCTGACAAGCCCTTCCGAGAAATGACCGACGAAGAACTCGCGGCCGAGCGTGATCGCTGGGATCAGAAGATCAAGAACGCGAGCGGCTGGGGCGCCGCGCTTGCGGTAGCCGACAGCTTCCGCAGGAACTGCGACCGCCAGATCGAACGTCGCAAGCGCGCGCACCCAGCGCCCGGTGTCTATTCGCCGGAGCAGAGCGTCACGCCGCCCATGACCTGCCCGACATGCAGCGGCGGACCAGCCAGCGACTACGCCTGCACATGCGATCACGCGACGAGCGCCGAAGATCGCGCCGAACACTTCATCCAAGCCGCAATTGACGCCGCACCCGAACCGATGCGTCGTCTCGGCGAGCGGCTGGCAAATAAGCTTGATGAGGAGGATTGGAAAACTGCCGATCGCCTGCTGACAGGTGCATGCGTGTCACTGACCCAGTTGAAGCGCTCGCACTTAACGATACGCCGCCTACAAGCCGCCCATGTCGAGCGGCAACAAGAATGGTGTCCTGATCAGAAGCCAGACCTCTCTTTCCGAGGGAACGAGATGGCTGGCGAGGTCGGCGAGGCCTGCAACATCATCAAGAAGCTAGAAAGGGAGCGGCATGGCTGGCGCGGCTCCCGCGCTACAAAGGAACAGTTGGCCGAGGAACTAGCCGATGTCGTGCACACCGCCATCCTCTGCGCGATCACTACCGGTATCGACCTAGAGCCTGCAGTTGTGGCCAAGTTCAATTCAACATCCGAGAAAAACGGTTTGTCTACGCTCATCGGCCTTCTGTTCGAAACGCCCTGTGTCACGCCATGACCGCCCCCGCGCACCATCCGAAGGCCAACAGCGTTCGTTTCACGGTACAGCCGCGCCTTGTGCCGGCCTTGAAGGCTGCGCGTTTCCTGCACCTGTCTCTGCTCGAATTCCGCGACAAGCTGCCGGCGCTGCGCAAGGAAGGCTTTCCGGCGCCATGTCCGGTCACCGGTCACTTCGACCTGGTCGCCATGCAGACATGGCAGGATCGCCGGTCAGGCTTGACCGGCAGCGAGCCTCAGTTGGAAGATCATGCGGCCGTCATGCGCCAGAGGATCGCGGACCTTGGCTAGGATCAAGCTTAAGCACTACGTCGTGCGCAAGGGAAAGTACGGCTATTGGCTGCCGACGCCGAAGATGCAGGAGTTCGGCTTCCGCCCGATCACCTGCGGCCCCGACGGTCCGGATGCCTGGAAGATCGCCCAGGAATGGGAAGACAAGTGGCAGGCTGCGCGCAAGGGCATCGAGACCTCGCCGGCTTTGCGCCACTACCCCAAAGATTCGGTCGGAGACGCCTTCGAGCGCTATCGCAAGACTGAGAGCTGGAAGACACGGCTTCCGCGCACTCGCGAAGATTGGGAGCGCGGCTGGAGCTTCATCGACAAGGTGTTTGGTGATCAGCCGCCCGCAGCCGTGACCTTCGAACTGCTCGACACATGGTATCACGCACTGGTGCGCAAGAATGGCATCGATGTCGCTTATCGCGCCGTCAAGACCTGGCGATCCCTGTACCGCATCATGGCCGGCATGAAGCTCTGCCCGGCCGGGCAGGATCCCTCACTCGCCATCCGCCGCAAGAACCCGAAGCCGCGCACCGAGACCTGGAGCGAAGGCGAGGTCGTGCGGCTGGTGAAAGGATGCTGGCGCCGCGGCTTCAAGGGCCTCGCCTGCATCATCGCAATTGCGTGGGATACCAGCTTTTCGCCGGTCGACGTGCGCACGCTGACGCCCGGCCAAATCTACTCGACCGGCAATGACAAGGAATGGGGCTTCCTGATCGCCCGCACCAAGACGGGCGAGGCGGCCTATGGGACGCTGAGCGCCCGCACGCGGCGCATGGTCACCGCTTATCTCGACGGCCTCGGCGCGACGGTGATGGATGATGCGCCGCTATTCCGCAGCCGCGGCTTCACGCCGACAGGCATGGGCGGACGGCCGAGGCCCCCGACGCCTTACACCAAGAACAGCCTCGTCGATGATTTTGCCGATCTTCGCCGGATCGTCTTCGGTCCAGAAGAGAAACGCCGCTTCATGGACATGCGTCGTTCGGGTGCAGTGGAAGCGAATGCAGGAGGCGCAAACGTAGAATCGATTGCGGCCAAGATGGGCAACTCGATCGATGAGAACAAAGCCCTGCAGAAGACGTACATGCCCGTGAACTTGGTCGCGGTTCGCACCGCCGACGAGCATCGCCGCATCGGCCGCCGGCAGCTGTCGGAACAGACCGGGCTCAAAAAGTTGAAACTGCCACAGAAGAAAAGTTGAAACTCCTAGGAGCTTCGGGACCTAAGTCCTTGACGAGAATGGCGCGAGTGACGGGGCTCGAACCCGCGACCTCCGGCGTGACAGGCCGGCACTCTAACCAACTGAGCTACACCCGCGCATCTCGTGTCGCAACCGTTGGCCGCGACGTGGCGCTCAATTACGAAGTTCATTGGGGGGTGTCAAGCGACCCCGGCAAAGAGATTTCATGTTCCTGTGATTTCCTCTGCGCGCAACAGCATGACGGCCCCCAAATTCCGCAGAAACGCTGCATTTCAGCCTTCCGCATCGTAAGCTTCAAAGAAGCTGGGCAGTGGCGGCGGTTCGTGAAGCGACTGGATGACTGAAGGGTGAGGGGCCTGGGAAAGCTTGCTGTTCATATGTTGCGTATCATGTTAACGGGCGCCCGCGCGTCCAAGCGAGGAACAGCATCGCTTGGACGAAGGCCGATTCATCAGTGTGCTTGGGTCCGGCGCAGAAGATTTTCGAGTGTGCGAGTAGGCGGGTGACAAACAAGGTGCTGCAGACGTCCGGATCGCCCGCAAAGATCGCCTTCATCGTTACGGAAGATTGGTTTTTCGCCTCCCATTTCCTGCCGATGCTGCGCGCGGCAAGGCAGGCGGGGCTTGAACCGCTGGTGATCACCCGAGTGCGCGATCATGCCGGGGTCATCCAGGCTGCCGGCGCACGTGTCATTGCTTTGGAAGCTGATCGCCGCAGCCTCAATCCGCTTGGGCTTGTTTCTACCGTCACGAGGCTGGCGCGCATCCTGCGGACCGAAAAGGTCGATGCAGTTCATTGCATCGCGCTCCGATCCATTCTCGTCGGCGCTCCGGCCGCGCAGCTGGCAGGGATCAAGCGGCGGGTTTTTGCCGTAACCGGTGGCGGGCTGTTGAGTGCCAAGCAGGATCTCGCCGGACGTTTTGCCGATGCCGCCGTTCGTTTGCCCATCCGCAAGCTGTTTCAGAGCCAGGATACCCACTTCCTGTTCGAGAACGCCGACGATCCCGTGCAGTTCGGTCTCAATCCTGCGGATGAGCAGGTGACGATCGTTGGTGGCGCGGGGGTGGACCCAAATCACCTGCGAGCTTTGCCGATGCCGGGTATGCCGCCGCTTCGTGTTGCACTGGTTGCGCGCCTGCTCTGGTCGAAGGGCGTCGACCTGGCGGTGGAAGCTGTCCGCGCCGCGCGCGCTCGAGGATACGATATCAGGCTGACGCTCTGCGGGGAGCCGGACCCGGCAAACCCTCGCGCCATTTCGCCTGCGCTTTTGCAGGAATGGGCCGCGGAAGAGGGGATCGAATGGCGCGGCTTTGTTCGCGACGTGCGGACCGTTTGGAAAGACCATCACGTGGCCTGCCTTCCATCACGCGGCGGCGAAGGGCTGCCCCGTACGCTCCTCGAAGCGGCGTGCTGTGCACGTGCGATCGTGACCACCGACGTTCCAGGATGTCGATACCTGGTTCGCGACGGCATCGAAGGACGGATCGTGCCACCCAACGATGCACAAGCGCTTGCCGAGGCTCTGATCCAGCTCGCGCAGGATCAGGATGCCGTTGCACGGATGGGAGCCGCAGCGCGCGAGCGCATCCATGAAGGCTTCAGCGAAGCTGATATCATCGATGCGGTTGCGCGCATGTATGCGAGGCTGTTTTCGACCCATTCGGTCGCAGAGGCCAGCTCAAAGCCGCTAAAGGGTTCAGCCAGATCCTAGTTCAGCCACGGCTTTCTGTGCCGTGGCGGGAAGGCGAGTTGATAGTCGCCAGCCCGATTGTCGAAGTTGGGGTTGTAGAACGGATCGTTGACAAGGTCGGAGCCCCACCGATCGATCATGTACTGGCATTCCGAGTGGAAGCGCTTGACCTTTTCAGGCGCAAGATCGGACCCGCGCGACACGGATTCGAAGTGGTAGAGTTCAGCAAACGGCGTCCACAGGATGCGGTATCCTGCTTCGCGAATGCGAAGGCAAAGATCGACATCGTTGAAGGCGACCTTCAGGTCTGTTTCATTCAACCCATCGACTTGAAGATACACGTCTCTCCGAACCGCCAAGCAAGCGGCTGTCACCGCGCTGACATCGCGAACAAGCATCAGTTGCCCGAAATAACCAGTGTCGGTACGGCCTTCCAGGTGGCCGAGATGTCCGGCAATACCCGGTCCGTTGTTGAAGTATCCGGCGCCCAAGCGTACGCCTGCATGCTGGATGCGGTTATCCGCATAATAAAGCTTCGCCCCAACAGCCCCAACGTCGCTGCGCATAGCCAGGCTGACCATCTCGCGAAGCCAGTCTTCATGCATGACATCGATGTCATTGTTGAGGAGCAGCAGAACCTCTCCCGACGCCAACCGTGCGGCTTCGTTGTTCAATGCGGAATAGTTGAACGCGCCCTCGACCCTGATTATGCGGACGCGTGGATCCTGCTTCAGCTCGGAAAAGAGGCCGAACGTCTCGTCTTCGATGCTCTCATTGTCGACGATGACGATCTCGAGGTTATCGTAGGCCGTACGATGAAGTAGCCCTTCGACGCATTGTTGAACGAGTTGCGCCCGATCGCGCGTGGGTATGATGACGCTGACCAATGGCTGCGGAGAAGGCAGAGGCCAGACAATGCGGTGCCATGCGCTAACATGCGGGTTAGCGATGGCCTTCGGCCCATCGGTCGTCGCAGCCAACTGGTTGTTGATGGCGTCGCGCGCCAACCCGACGCAACGCTCAAGCTGCGATTGCGAAAAGGACGTGCCGCCGTTCTCCTGGCGCCAATGGTAAAGAACTGCAGGGATGTGGTGGATCTTGTCTGGTGAACAGTGTTGCGAGTGAACAAGCCGCAGCACAAGATCGTAGTCCTGACTTCCTTCCATGCCCACAGTGAAGCCGCCAATATCCTTCACCGTGCTGAGGCGGTAGACCCCAAGATGGTTGATGACGTTTTGGCCGAGTAACTGGTCGTAGCTGTAGTCCGGCTTGAAGTAGGGCTCATAGCGGCGACCGTCTTCGTCGATCTTATCTTCATCCGAATAGATCAATTCGGCATCTGGATGCGCATTGAGCGTCAACGCAACATGGTAAAGCGCATGTTCGGGAAGGATATCATCATGGTCCAGCAGCGCGACGAACTCGCCCGTTGCAAGCTCAAGCGCGCTGTTGCTTGCCGCGGATATGTGGCCATTGCTTTGCCTGCGAACCCACTTGATACGGGGATCGTCTTTGGCGAAGGCTTTCAGTATCTCGACGACATGCGCAGCCGGTGACGCATCATCGGCGATGCACAGTTCCCAATTCGTATAGAGCTGCGCCTGTACCGATCGGATCATCTGCCGGAAGGTATCAGCCGGCGTGTTGTAGGCTGGAACGACGATGGAAATCAGCGGTTTGTAGGACAAGCGCTCGATATGCCGCTGGATCTCGCTCCGATCTTCGCTAGACAGCGTGTCGTACAGCGCAATCCATCTGAGATAGCTCGCTTCTGGATGGCTTGATTGTGGATCACCGAGAGCATGACGGACACTTTCCGCAATCCCGCTCCATCCGCCGGTGTTGTAGCGTTCCTGCAGGTACCACCAGCGTTGCTTCATCAAACCAGGCGTCGTCAGGACCCTGGCCGCTTTCGATCCCACTTTGAGAATAAGGTTGGCAGAGCGGGCGGCCTTCTTAGGAAATGACATAGCTGGCTAGAACTTTCGGCTGCTGGACTTCCTGGAAAGAACGATGCTGCATGGCTGCATCTGATCACTGAGGCGCCAAGTGCGGATTGAATTGTACGGAACGCTTCTAAGCGTCGTGATCAGGCGGCAGGCGCGCTCAATGAAGCGTTGTAGGCTGCAAGGACCTCATCAAGCGGACCAATCGCGCGCTGGCGTCCATGCTCCATCCAAAGGCCGGTCGTGCACCATTGCCGCAGAAGCTCTTCCGAGTGCGAGGCCATCACGAGCAGGCCGGCTTCTCCGATAAAGCTGCGAAGCCGCTCTTTCGCGTGCTGAAGAAAAGCGGCGTCGCCGGCACCAATGCCTTCGTCGATCAGAAGAATATCGGGCGTGATCGAGGTGGACACGGCGAAAGCCAGACGAGTGCCCATGCCTGCACTATATGTGCGCAGCGGCATGTTCAGAAAGTCGCCGAGACCTGTGCTCAGGCCGATTTCCTGTGAGCGCCGTTCAATCCCTTTGCGGCTATATCCAAGAAGCATCCCGCGCAGGATGATGTTTTCCCAGCCGGATGCGTCAGGGTCCATGCCGAAGCCGATGTCGAACATCGCGGCAACGTCACCCTCGACCTTCACCGACCCGCCGGTCGGCTCATAGATACCCGCCATCACCCGCAGGATGGTGGATTTGCCAGCGCCGTTATGACCGATGAGCCCGATCCGCATGCCATGATCGAGATCGAGCGACAGATCGTCGATCGCCCGGATGGTTACCTTCTTGCTGCCGGCTGTCGGCTTGATCTGTCCGCCAGTCACAGCGGCAAGCACGTTGTTCTTCAGGGAGCGGCTGCCGACGTCCAGAATGGGAATGTCGACAGAGACGTTCTGCAAAGTGATCGAGGCCATAGGATTCAAGCCCAGTATGCGATGCGCGAACGGAAACGCGAAAAGAAGGTGAGCGCCAGAATGCCCATGACAATGGTGATGCCGATGCAAACAAGCCAGTTGGTCAGCGAGCCGGTTTGGCCGAGCAGGGGGTCGCGCGCAATTTCGATGAAGTGGTAAAACGGATTGATGTTCACGAAAACAGCCCGTTCAGGGATCTGCGACGCGCTCCAGATGATCGGCGTCATGAAGAAGGCAACCTGAATGATGCTGGCAATGATCATCGGAATGTCGCGGAAGCGAGCGCAGAGCGGACCGAGGATCATCGCGCAAAACATTCCGTTCAGCGCCATCAACACAAGCGCCGGCAGAAGAAGCAGGACCTGAAAGCCGGGATTGATGCCGAACAGCACGGCAATGATGATGTAGATAATGAAATTATGCCCGAACGCGATCAGCTGCGACCAGACGAACTGGTAGACATAAACGCTGAGCGGCAACCTGATCTGCCTGATAGAGCCTGCTGCACCCGAAAATACGCTGCAGGACGCTGTGATCGTCCCGCCGATAAAGCCCCACATGATGAAGCCGATCGCCAGAAATGGCAGATATTCGGCAATGTCCATCTTGAAGATCTGGGAATACAGGACACCGAGGCCGGCTACCATGATGCCCATCGAGAGCGTCAGCCAAAGTGGTCCGAGAACCGAACGCTGGTAATGCCGGCGCACATCGCGCCAGCCCAGAAACAGCCACAGCTCACGGTGGCGAAGCCCTTCGAGAAGATCGTTCCAAACGGTGGTCAGGCGACCTTTTGCGGCATCTGCCGCATTGATCATCAACACGCGCTGCGAGGAAGAAGCAGGCAAAGGTCGTCCTTTTTGTGGATGGAGCCGCGACGCAGCTGCAGATGCTTGGAGTTGCCAGTTCGCTCTGCCGTTATACGGGCTGCTGGGCAAGTCGCTGCAGATACTTCCCATAATTGCTCTTGCCTAGAGCATTACCGAGTTCAGTCAGCTGGGCTGCGTCGATAAAGCCGAGATTGAACGCGATCTCCTCGGGGCAGGCGATCTTGAAGCCCTGGCGATGTTCGAGCGTGCGCACGAACTCGGCCGCTTCGAGCAGCGAGTCGGGCGTGCCGGTGTCCAGCCACGCAAAGCCGCGTCCCATAGTCTGAACGTTGAGGCTACCTTCTTCCAGATAGACGCGGTTCAGATCGGTGATCTCGAGCTCGCCACGAGGGGAGGGCTTCAAGGCACGGGCGAACTGCGAAGCCCGGCCATCATAGAAATAAAGGCCCGTGACCGCCCAGTTTGATTTCGGCTGAAGCGGCTTCTCTTCGATCGACATGGCGCGTCCGGTTTTGTCGAACGCGACCACGCCGTAGCGTTCCGGATCCTGCACATGGTAAGCGAAGACCGACGCACCTTGCTCCTGGCCAGCCGCGCCCTTGAGCAACTCGGGAAGACCGTGCCCGTAAAAGAGATTGTCTCCCAAGATAAGGGCAGACGCTTCACCGTTCACGAACTCCTCGCCGATCAGATATGCCTGTGCCAGGCCGTCCGGGCTCGGCTGTTCGGCATAGGAGAAGCTCACGCCCCACTGCGAGCCGGACCCCAGGAGAGCTTTGAAGCGCGGAAGATCGTGTGGCGTGGAAATGATCAGGATATCGCGAATGCCGGCCAACATCAGGGTCGACAAGGGATAATAGATCATCGGCTTGTCGTAGACGGGCAGCAATTGCTTGGACGCAACCAAGGTCATCGGGTGCAACCGCGTTCCGCTGCCGCCAGCAAGGATAATGCCCTTCATGATACCTGCTCGTCCTAATGTCACTCTACTGTGGGCGCTCATATCGGCGGCATGTGCATAAAACCAGAGGAAATCGCAGAACAGCGACGTTCCGACCAATGGAAGGTGCTTCACTTTGTGTTAAGAAGCCGCCGCTTTGTTCATAACCTTTGCTATGCCGCCGCCAGCTGCGGGCGGATCGAACCGAGCCGCTTTACCTCCATCGAGGCCGACCGTTCATTGACGTTTCCATCGAACAAGCAAGCCCTTGATGAAGGCGTATCATTGACGCCGCAGAGGATCGTCAGCGTTCTCGTGACCTTCAATCCGAACGTGGATGAGCTTGCCGGCGTGTTCGATGCGTTGATGCCGCAGGTCAGGCAGCTGATCGTCGTGGATAACGGGTCTGTAAACGCACAAGCGATTGGCGCGCTGGTGAAAAGTTTTGGCGCCTCTTGGATCGCGCTTGGCGACAACAAGGGATTGGCCGAAGCGCAGAATATCGGCCTGCAAGAAGCCCTGGACTCTGGAGCGGCGGGGATTCTGCTGATGGATCAGGACACGGTGCTTCATCCTGATGTTGTCTCTTCCCTGGTTAATCTGCACAACCGTCTTCAAGCGGAAGGCATTCCGGTCGGCTCGGTTGGCAATGCGTTCCGCGATACGCATGACGGAAAGATTGCCGCTGTGTGGCGCGCGAAGGGATGGCGTGTCGTTCGAACAGCCGTTGACGCCAACGATCCCAACGAGATTGAGGCAGACTTCGTGATCGCATCCGGCTCGCTTCTTCCTGCCCCGGTGTTGCACGATGTCGGTTTAATGGATGCGCCGCTGTTTATCGATCTTGTGGACCTCGAATGGGGCTTTCGCGCATCGGCGCGTGGCTACCGGCACTTCCAGAGTGCGCAGGTCGTCATGGACCACACGATCGGTGCGGGGCGGGTAAAGGTTGCAGGACGCACGATCTCCCTTCATGCGCCGATCCGCAATTACTACTGGGTGCGCAACGCGCTGCTGTTGGCCAAGCGCTCCTACATCAAACCGGGCTGGCGCCTGTTCTTTAGCTATCGTGCCGTGGTGTACCTTGCAGCCTACACCCTGAAGGGCGACGCCAAATCGAAGCGGCTGAAGCTGATGCTGACTGGCTTGTGGGATGGTCTGCGGGGACGAGCCGGTGCTCATCGATAGCGGATCGATATCAACTATCCGAGCGATCCAGGATCCATGCCATTGAATGCACATGAGACGAACAGCGCAGGCAGGGCCTTGCTGTCCCCCATACGCGCTTTCGCGTGGCTCCTGCCTCTTATCGTGATCGCTTCTTTTGGCGCGCTTGTCCCGTTGGGAACTTGGCACATGGACGAGTATCTGACGCTCAGGGAGCTGGATTCCGGCGGTGTCAGCTTCCTGCTCACGCGCATCACCGAATGGAGCTACCGGCCGTTTTCGGAAGGCTTGGTGTTCCTTTACAGTCTCGCGGTGGCATCTTCGGGCAGCCAGTTGATCACCCACTTTCTCGGAGGATTATGGCTGATCCTCCTCTTGCTCCTTTGCCTGCCTGTGCTGCTGTTTCGTTCCGAAACGGGTTTGGGCAACAAGGGCGCGGCCCTGATGCTGGTTCTGACGGTGATGGTGCTGTTTCTCGGCAGCAGGGCAGTCGCGGAGGTCTTCTACTGGCCGCAGGGTTCCGCAGCCTATCTTCCAGCTCTGGCTTGTCTCGGCTTCGTAACCTTCAGCCTCGCTCTCAGCGGTCGATCCGGCTTCGGAGAAGTTCTGGCGCTCACTTTGATGCTCGCAGTTTTGGCTTTGTCGACCGAAGTCGGGGCCATGATTTCCGCGTGCTTCGTTGGCGCGTTTTTGGTTCTGGCTGTTCTTGACCGGTGGAAAACGAAAGAGCGCGGGGTTCTCGCATCATCGGATTTCCTCCTGATCATCGTGCTCCTCGCAGCACTTCCTGTCTTCTACTTCGTTTTAAATGGACGAATGTCCGGAAGCGGCGAAGTGTTCGGTAATCCCGAGATCGCCAAGAATATCGGCCGCAGTCTCTGGGAGGCTTTGAAGAAGTTTCCGACGGATGGTCTCGGTCTGCGCTATACGCCTGATCGACCTGTCTGGTTCTTCGCCACCCTCCTTGCCAAGGTCTTGCTGTTCGCCGGCGCACTCGGCCTTTTCCGGCAGCTGAATGTCTCCGGTGCCGCGCGGTCACAAAGACAGGTCGTAAGCCTGTTCGCATGGCTGGCTGCGCTGATGGCAGGGAGCTTGTTCTCTCTTGTCGCTGCCTTCTACCAGTTTGGCGTGGTGTGCTGTGAGCGCCATCAGACGACTCGAGACTGCCTTGCAGTTCTGGCGATCGTGGTTGTCGCTCGCATCGTGGCGATGATCTTGCCCGGCAACGGGGGACATCGAAGTCGTATCTCGCCTGTTGCTCTGCTTGCGGGCGCCACTCTTCTGGTTGCTTTCGCAAACGCACCTGCCTTGCTGCATGATTACAAAAGCTACAGCCGGGCCTGGAATGCGCGCAACGAGACCTGGATGGACGGCAGATCGGATGAAGCTTTCATGATCTTCAGGCAGCCGCCGATCTTGCGGATTGCCGGTGGTCAGAACTGGGAGGTCGGCCAGTACGAACGCCAGGAAGAGCCTACGCTCACGATCCGCGTCATCATGGATTATTTTGGCAAGACCCGGATGGACATGCGTCCGGTCGGCGAGCCTTCGCGCTGATCTCAGGAAGCCACCATCGGCTGTTTCGATGGGGCGGAGCAGGCGGCTCACCGCGTCATAGCGAACACTGTGAGTTGATCGTTTTTCATTAGAAACACGATTCGACTCAGCGTTTCGCTAGTGGTAGCACGTGACACCATGTCGGATGCCCGCCCCATCTCCATGCAGAACATCGCTGACGCCGTCGGCGTGTCGCGCGCGACCGTCGCCAATGCGTTGAGCGGGCGAGGGCGGGTGTCTGCGGATGTGGCAGAGCGCGTGCGGGCGGCCGCCAGGGCGATGAACTACGTTCCGTCGCATGCCGGACGCGCACTCCGAACGGGCCGCAGTACGCTTCTCGGGCTCGTGGTCCCCGACTTCTCCATGCCGCTTTTCCCCGACTTCGTGCGCGCCTTCGAGCGGGCAGCGCAGGCTCAAGGGATGGCGCTGCTGGTTGGCGATTCCATGAGCGATCCAGCCATGCAGACGAAGCGCGTTCAGGATTTCCTCGGGCGCGGCATCGAGGCGGCGATCGTCATTCCGCTGCGCGGCGAACCTTTCGATCCCGATGCGTTTCCGCTTCCCGTGGTGATTGTCGACAGCGACGCCAATCCGGCCAATGTCAGTTCCTCCGATCATCGGCAAGGCGGCCGGCTGGCTGCCCGGCATCTGGTGGAGCTCGGCCATCGCAAGGTGCAGATCCTGCGTTCGGCGGCACAATCTTACGTCTCGCAGGACCGTGTCGCCGGTATGCGCGAGGTGTTTGACGATGCCGGCACTCAGTATGACGAAGCCGGCCTGCGGCCGGATTTCGACAGCGGGCGCGACTTCGCGCTTCAATGGGAAATGAACGACACCACCGCTGTTTGCGCCGCCTATGATGCCATCGCGGTGGGCGTGATGTCCGGCCTGACAGAGCGCGGTGTCCGCGTGCCTGATGACCTGTCCGTGACCGGTTTCGACGATCTGATCTGGGGTCGGATCGTCAATCCGCCGCTGACCACGATCCATCAGGACCTTTCGTCCATTGCCGATCACGCGCTGGCTGTCGCCACAGGCCGTGCGGAAGGTTCCCTTCTTTCACCCATGACGCTCGTGACCCGTTCGTCCACCGCCGTTCCCCGCTTCTCTTCCTTCTTCCAGACAAGGAAAATTGCATGACCGCCCGCATCCTTCTGGCCTTCAGCGCCCTCAGCCTCGTGCTTGGTGCCAACACCGCCTCGGCGCAGGACAAGACGCTCACCATCTCCGTTTATGGCATTGCGCAGGACGCTTATAAGGCAGCGCTCTATGATCCGTTCGAGGCCAAGTGCGGCTGCAAGATCGTGGTGGAATCCGGCACGGCGTCGGAGCGTCTGGCGAAGCTCGAAGTCAATGCCGCAGCACCCACCGTCGATGTGATCGCCTTCTCCGACGCCAACGCGCTGGAAGCCGCAAATAAGGACCTGCTCGCGCCTATCGATACCGCGAAGGTGCCGAACCTCGGCGAGATCTACGACTTCGCCAAGGATCCGCTCGGAAACGGCATGGGCGTTGGCTACACCTTCTACGGCACGTCGATCGTGTATCGCTCCGACCTCGTGAAGATCGACAGCTGGCTCGACCTGTTCAAGCCGGAACTGGCCGGCCAGATCGCTCTGCCGAACATCACCGGCACGCAAGGGCCGATCACGCTGTTCATGTTGCAGAAGGCGATTGGCAAGGAGGATCCGACCTTCAGCGATGCCATCGACCTCGTTGCCGAGCATAAGGATGACGTCGTCACCTTCTACAACAGCGGTTCGCAGCTGATCCAGCTTCTGCAGCAGGAAGAGGTGGTCGCCTCCGTCACCGGCCGCTTCACCTGGCCGAGCCTCATGAAGCTTGGAATGCCGGTTGCCTGGGCAACGCCGAAGGAAGGCCAGACCGGCGGCATGAACGTGCTGTCGATCGTGAAGGGTGCCAAAGACCCGGAACTGGCGCAGCAGTTCATCGACTACTGGTTGTCGGCCGAAGTGCAGCAGAAGCTCGCCGATGGTCTCGTGGACAGCCCGGTCAACACAAAGGTCACGCTGCCGGACGACAAGGCCGAGATGCTGACCTATGGCGCGGACTCGGCTGAGAGCATCAACTTCCTGCCGCCCGCGCAGCAGCTCGAGAACCGCGATGCCTGGCTCCAGAACTGGAACAGCAAGGTCGCCAACTAACCACTCGTACTTGGCTTGAAGGGCGGCCGCTCGCCGGCCGTCCGGAGATCATCCCATGTTTGCAAATCGCCGCCTCGGCATTCTGCTGCTCGCGCCTGCGACCCTGTTCGTGCTGGTCGGGTTCATCATTCCCGTCCTGATCCTGCTCGCCGGTGCGTTCAGGAGCGGCGATACGTGGACGCTCACCAACTACATCGATTTCTTCGGACAGCCGCTCAACCGCGAAGTCTTCGTTCGAACCTTCCGGCTGGGACTGATCGTCACCGCGGTGTCGGCTGTCATCGGCTATGGCGTCGCCATGGCGGTGGTGGAGGCCGGGCCGAAGTCGAAGGGCCGGCTCGTCGCCATGCTGGTGCTGCCGCTGATGATTTCGCCGGTGGCGCGCACCTACGCCTGGCTGGTGATTCTGGGCCGCACCGGCTTCGTTAATGTGGCGCTGACCTCCATCGGTCTCACCGACGCGCCGTTGCGCATCCTGTTCACTGAAACCGCGGTGTTTATCGGCCTCATTCAGCTGTTCTTCCCCTTGATGGTACTGCCGTTGATCTCGTCGCTGGAAAACATGCCGCGCGATGTCGTGCCGGCCGCGCGCGTGCTGGGTGCCAGCTGGTTCTCCGTGTTCTTCAAGGTCATCCTGCCGCTTACCCGCGAAGGTTTGGTTGTGGGCGGCACGCTGGTGTTCGTCGGCTCGCTGACCGCTTACGTCACGCCGGCCATCCTGGGCGGCTCAAAGGTCCTGATGCTGGAAACGCTGTTGTACCAGCGCGTTTCTGTCGCCAACGACTTCGCTTCGGCAGCCGTGATCGCGGTGATCCTGATCGCCATGTCCATTCTCACCAACATGTTGCTGAAGCGGCTCGCTTCGGTTCGCCGGGGGCGCTGATGCGGATCGCGGGAAACCTGCTTCTCACACTGGTGCTGATCTTCCTGATCGGCCCCTTCGTCATCATCTGCATTGCCGGCCTGTCGGGCGGCGAAACCCTGGCCTTTCCGCCGGACGGGCTTTCGCTGCGCTGGGTGCAGCGCGTGTTCGAGGTGGAAAGCTTCCGCTCCGCCTTCTGGCTGTCGATCGCGCTGGCGATCGGCTCGACGCTGCTGGCGCTCATCCTCGGCATTCCGGCAGCTTACGCGCTCGACCGCTACAATCCGCCGATGGCAGAAACGATCCGCAACATCGTGACCGCACCGATCATCGTGCCGGGCATCATCGTCGGCCTCGCTCTGCTGCGCCATCTCGTTGTGCCGCTGGGTATTCCCATCACGCTCGCCCTCATCATCGGCCACACCGCGCTTCTGGTGCCTTATGCCGTGCGCGTAGTGTCGGCGAGCCTGGTGAACCTGCGCACCGATGTCGAGGAAGCGGCGGTCATGCTGGGTGCCAGCCGACTGCAAAGCTTCTTCAAGGTCGTGCTGCCCAATATCCGCTCCGGCATTTTGGCCGCCTTCATCATCGGCTTCATCACATCGTTCAATCAGGTGCCTATATCGCTGTTTTTGACCGGTCCGGGCGTCACCACATTGCCGATTGGCATGATGTTTTACATGGAATTCAACTACGACCCGTCTGTCGCGGCCTTGTCCGGCCTGCTGGCGATCATGTCGCTCGCCATCGTGATGCTGGCCGAGAAGCTGCTGGGACTTTCGCGCTATGTCTGACTTCCTCAAGCTCGACAAGCTCACGCTGAGCTATGGCGGACCGACGCCTGCCGTGGAAAATCTGGATTTTTCCATGGGCAAATCCGAACTCGTGGCGCTGCTCGGGCCTTCCGGCTGCGGCAAAACCACGACGATGCGCGCCGTTGCGGGTTTGATGAAGCCGGTCTCCGGCACGATCACGCTGGATGAGCGCGACATCACCCGCGTTTCCGCCAACAAGCGCGGCGTCGGCCTTGTTTTTCAGTCCTATGCGCTGTTCCCGCATCTGAGCGTGTTCGAGAACGTCGCCTTCGGTTTGCGGCTCGCCCGCGTGCCCGGCGCGGAGATCAAGCGCCGCGTCGATGCGGTGTTGGCGTCCGTCGGCCTGTCGCATCTCGCTGCCCGGCAGCCGCGCGAACTCTCCGGCGGCCAGCAGCAGCGCGTGGCGCTGGCACGCTCCATCGTCGTGGAGCCGAAGTTGCTCCTGCTGGACGAACCGTTGTCCAACCTCGACGCCCGTTTGCGCCTCGAAATGCGCTCAGAACTCGCCCGCCTTCAGGACGAGCTTGGCATCACCATGGTTTATGTCACGCATGACCAAGCCGAAGCCCTAGCGCTGGCCGACCGCATCATCGTGATGCGCGAAGGCCGCATCGAGCAGGCTGGCACGCCGGAAGACATCTATGAGCGTCCAGTTTCGATCTTCGTCGCCAACTTCATGGGTTTCGAGAACTGCTTTGAACTGACCGACGGCAAGCTGAAGGGCATTGCCGCCCCAAGCTTCGAGACGGGATCGGCAGCCGGCGTTGCCTGGCGGCCGCATGCTGTGGTGCTAGGGCAGGGGCCGCATACCGGAACCGTGATCGGAGCGAGCTATCTCGGTCCGGTGGTGGAGTACCTCCTGTCCACGCCGCTTGGCGACATCAAGGCCGAAGCGCCGGCATCGGCACCGCGCCACGCAATGGGGCAGGCAATCGCTTTCGACCTGCCGCAAGCCGGAGCGGTTCTTCTGGCTCGGCCGTAAGGCGATGGAAGACGCGAGCAACAGTCGCCTGGTTGCCGGATGCCCGGTCTGGATCGACACCGACATGGGCTTCGACGACCTGGCCGCGATCCTCATCGTGGCAGCGTCGCGACCGGTCGCCGGCCTGTCGCTGGTCGCCGGCAACGTTGCCCTGCACCAAGTGGAGCGCAACGCGCTGGCGGTTGCCTCGATGTTCAAGTGGGACTTCCCGATCCATGCCGGTGCTGCGGCTCCGCTGAAAGGCCACCTCGAAACCGCCCACTACGTCCTCGGCGCCGATGGCATGCCGGGAACGGGCCGCAAGCTGCCGGCTGTCGAGGGCCACGCGCAGCCCGACGCCCTCGGCGCGATGATCGGCTTCATCGAGAAAGGCGGGCGCGACATTCTCGCGATCGGCCCACTCACCGATCTGGCGCATCTTGCCGAAGCGCGACCCGACCTGCTCACGCTGCCCGATCTGCGCCTTGTCTGGATGGGCGGCTCGGCCGGTCCGGGTAATCACACAGCCGCTGCGGAATTCAATGCCGCCGTTGATCCGGAAGCGCTTGCAGTCCTCATTGCGGCTGGTGTCCAGATTGCGATGGTCGGCCTCGATTGCTGTCGGCAGGTCACGCTGACGCTCGATGATGTTGCGCCGCTGCGCGCACATCCATCTGAACGCGCGCAACTGTTGGCCGATCTGCTCGAAGGCTATGTCCGCATCGCCGACAACGGCCACCGCCCCATGGCGCTGTATGATCCGGTTGCTGCCGCTGCCGTGATCGAGCCGGATAGCGTGACCTTCACCCCCGCGCGCCTCGACATCGAACTCGACGGCACGTTGACGCGCGGCATGACCGTGATTGAATGGCGCGCCCGCAAGGCCGCACCCAACGCGCTGATCGCCACCACCGCCGATGCTCCTCGCATTCGCGCGATGATGCAGGCGGCCCTTTTGCGTGCCGCTGGAGACCAAGACCAATGACCAAGGCTGCCATCGAACCGCAGGACCTCAACGCCCCCGACCTGCGCGACCGCGCCGTCCACGCCGCCATCGGCCGCGCTCCTTTCGACATCCTGCTCGTGAACGGCAGGCTGGTGGATGTTGCGACCTCCGAGATCCGCGACGCCGATATCGGCCTTGTCGGACCGCTGATCGCCTCCGTTCATCCACGCGGTACGCGTTCGGAGGCGGCTGAAATCATCGACCTGAAAGGCGCTTTCATCGCGCCGGGCTTAATCGACATGCACATGCATATTGAAAGCTCGATGTGCACGCCACGCCGTTATGCCGAAGTCGTTGTGCCGCAGGGCACGACAACCGTGGTTTGGGATCCACACGAAGTCGGCAATGTAGCGGGGCTCGACGGCGTGCGCTGGGCGACCGAAGCCGCAAGCGATCTGCCTTTGCGTGTGCTCCCGCTCGCACCCTCCTGCGTGCCCTCCGCCCCCGGCATCGAAACCGCCGGCGCCGAGTTCAACGCGCCCGAAATGGCCGAGATGCTGTCCTGGCCGACGATCCACGGCGTCGCCGAAGTCATGGATATGCGCGGCGTGCTCGACCGTTCGCCCAAGATGCGCGGCATCGTGGATGCAGGCTTGGCTTCGAACAAGCTCGTTTGTGGCCACGCGCGCGGGTTGGAAGGCGCTGATCTGCAGGGTTTTGCCGCAGCCGGCATCGCCTCCGACCACGAGATCACCTCCGGCGAGGATCTGCTGGCGAAACTGCGCGCCGGCTTCACGGTCGAACTGCGCGGCTCACATGACTACGTGCTGCCCGGCGTTGTTGAAGCGCTAAAGACCCTGCCGCACATGCCGCAAACGCTGACGCTTTGCACCGACGACATCTTCCCCGACGATCTCGTGCGAGTCGGCGGCATGATCGACCACATCCGCCGCCTCGTTGGCTATGGCATGCCCGCCATCGATGCCCTGCGCGCCGCAACGCTCAACGGCGCCATGCGGCTCGGCCGCGAGGATCTCGGCCGCGTCGCGCCCGGCCGCTGCGCCGACATCATCGTGCTGGACGATCTCGAGCGTTTCGCCGTCAGCCGCGTCTTCGTGTCCGGCGTGGAAACCGCAAGGGAGGGCAAGCTCCTGGCGGGAACGCCGGGTGAAGTCACGGATGCCTTTACCGACACGATCAAGCTCCAGCCACTCCGTGCTGAGGACTTCACGCTGCGCGCACCGGAAGGTGCCGGCGACACTGTCGAGATCAACACGGTCTATCGCCCGCGTTTCACCGAATGGCAGCGCCTGACCGTACCGGTCGTAGATGGCGTGCTTGATCTGCCCGCCGAAAAGCTCGTGATGGCGGTGGTGCATCGGCATGGAAAGCGCAGCACTGTTCCGAGCCTCGGTGTTCTGGACGAGTGGGGGTCCTGGACCGGCGCCATCGCCACCACGATCGCTCATGACAGTCATAATCTCAACGTTTTCGGCCGCGATCCCGCCGATATGGCAGCAGCCGCCAACGCTCTGATCGCCTCTGGCGGCGGCATGGCGGTTGCGAAAGAGGGCAGGGTTATCGCCCTCCTGCCGCTCCCCGTCTGCGGTCTCCTGTCCGACGCGCCCGTCACCGAAACCGCCGATGCGCTCGTCAGGCTCCGCGACGCCGCCTCACAAGTTGCCGATTGGCTGCCGCCGGTTCGCACCTTCAAGGCCCTCGTCGGCGCCAGCCTCGCCTGTAATCCAGGCCCCCGCGTCACCGATATGGGCATCGGCGATGGCTCGACCGGCGAGTTGCGCAGCTTGTTCGACCTGCACGAGCCGGCACTTGCGCAAGGCCGATAGCTAACCTTTTTCGGTTCCGAATGTGGGGTGCCGCAGCCGTGATCGGTCCAGTGGATTGGCCGCCTTGCCGAATGCTTCATTTCGGCTGATTGACGTGACACGGACCGTCGGCAACTGGTCTGCAGTTTTTGTTTCCACGAGGACTTTCTATGAAGACGCTGATCGAGTCGCCCCGTTTCGAGCGCTTCATCACCATTCTCATCATCATCAACGCCATCACGCTCGGGCTTGAGACATCTCAGTGGGTGATGAGCCGTTTCGCCTCGCTCCTCCTCCTCGTTGATCGTGCGGTGCTGGCTGTCTTTGTGCTGGAGTTGGTGGCCAGAGTCTTCGTTTACCGAACCCGCTTCTTCAACGATCCATGGCGCATCTTCGATTTCTTCGTGGTGGCGATCGCGCTTGTTCCCACGACAAGCAACCTGTCTGTGTTGCGCGCACTGCGCATCCTGCGCGTGCTGAGAATCATCAGTGTGATCCCATCTCTGCGTCGCGTCGTCGGCGGGCTGGTCGCCGCCTTGCCTGGCATGGCTTCGATCGTGCTTCTGCTGTCGCTGGTCTTCTATGTCTCGTCGGTGATCGCCACAAACCTCTTCGGCAACACCTTTCCCGAATGGTTCGGAACGATCGGTGAGAGCGCCTACACGCTCTTCCAGGTCATGACGCTCGAAAGCTGGTCGATGGGCATCGTAAGGCCCGTGATGGAAGTCCATCCTTTGTCGTGGCTGTTCTTCATCCCCTTCATCGTCACGACGTCCTTTGCGGTGCTGAACCTGTTCATCGGTATCATCGTCTCCGCCATGCAGGAGGAGCATGAGTCCACAGCATCCGACGAGCGCTTGCAGATGAAGGATGAGCAGGACCTAATCCTGCAAGAGGTGCGGGCGCTCCGTGCGGAAGTTCGGGCTTTGAATCGCTGATGGACTGATCTTCTCGTCCGCATATGAGCGGCGAACGCGAGACCATCGGCTCCTTCTACGTTGAAGCGACGTGAGCCTTGAAACCTGATCCATCCTGGAGTGCAGTCCGCCTGTGATCATTAACGCCGGTCCATTACGCCCCGGTGCTGCGCGCCCTGATTGACCGGCACAATGGAGAGGTCTCAGCACCAGAATGACCCGCTGCTCGATCATCGGCTTCGACTCGGCTTGGACCGACAAGGCAAGCGCGCCGGGCGCGGTGTGCATCCTCCGCCAAGACGAGGCGGGTTCAACGTCATTCCGGGAGCCTGTGCTCGCATCCTTCGCCGAGGCGCTCGCCCTCATTCGCGCAGAGCAGGCAGAAAGCGATGTCTGCATCGTCGCATTGGATCAGCCCACGATCGTTCCCAACGAAACAGGCATGCGTCCAGTCGATCGTGTTGCGGCTTCAACAATTCTCTGGGCCGGCGGCGGCGTTCAACCAGCCAACCGCTCGAAAATCGGCATGTTCGACGACGCCGCGCCGATCTGGCGTTTCAAGCGGGAGTTGAACGCCTCGGATGATCCCGAGCAGGCTCGAAGCGCGTCGACGGGCACTCACCTGACCGAGGTTTTCCCGGCGTTGGCGCTGCTAGCGATACGGGAAAGTTTCCACGCTCGCCTTTGCGCGCCCAGATACAATCCAGCGCGACGCAAGACATTCAAGCTTTTAGACTGGCACAGTGTTCTTGACGCCGTCTCCAGCTTCGCCGCTGCGCAAGGTGTCGATGGCGTGGCGGACTGGTGCAGCGGACATCGCCAATCAGCACCGCGAAAAGCAGATCAGGATAAGATGGACGGCGTGATCTGCGCCTTGATCGGCCTGCACTGGCGTCGAGCCGAAAGAGCGTCGTCGATCATGATCGGTGATCTGACCAACGGCTACATGATCGCACCAGCCACTGCTGCAATGCGCGCGCGGATCGAAGATAGCGGCCGGCGTTACTCTGTGCCGATCGATGGTGCCCTGATGCTTTGAGAGACGCGGGAGCCAGATCCCACCGCCTGACCGAGCGCCACACCCCCCGCCACTCAGCGCATCCGAGAGAATTCGAACCACTGACCTCTGCTTTCGGAAATCACGTAGCTCCATGCGTCTTTGCCGTTGAAGCCCAAGCCACCTTCCGCTATGCACGACCTGCGCAACACGCGCCCGGCATGCACCCGTAGCTCAGCTGGATAGAGCGCTGCCCTCCGAAGGCAGAGGTCAGAGGTTCGAATCCTCTCGGGTGCGCCAACAAAAACAATCACTTAGTTAAGCTTGAGGCAGGGGCGACAGGTTCGCTACTCACCATCTACTCACAAAAGATGAGATGTTACCGCTGGTGCGCGGCAGTTCGATGCGACATGATCGCGACATGAAGCCAAGGGCCATCTGGAAGCCGTGACTTCCGGACAATCACGTTTCTCACATAAGCTGTGAATGATCTATCGAGCCTGATTGCAGTCGTGACTCAGATCCGGCAATGTCATAAATGCAGGGTGCGATACCTGCCCGAGAGGCCCTAACGGGGCCTTTTTTTATGCCGCTGTCAAAGGTGGATCCCGCATGCTTTCCAGCATCTGGGACTTGCTTCCCTGGGACACGGTGCTTGATCTCTTCCGCATTGCAATCGAGCTTTACAAGCTGTTCCGACCGCAACCTGCCACGAAAAAGGCGGGTAATGGCGGCGCGCGCAGAGCTCGCACGCGGAAGCGCAAGCATCGATCCAAGAAGCGCTAGTTCCGCAAACTCAACTGCAACTTCGTGGCACTGCTTGAGAGAGCGATGACTCACGCCCATATCCTGCCGCGGCTTCCCGCTCTGCCCGCTTCCTCGCCGCCTCGGCTGCCATCCTTCGAGCCGCTTCCATCTTCGTCAGATCTACCGGGCGCACATACCCGGCCGGCGGCTTCTTGATCGTGGTCCAGTGCTCGAACACGCGCCAGCGCACATGCGCAACGTGCTCATCTCCCACATAGAAGTCGCTCGTGTTCGCCTTTAGATGGTGCAGGCAGCGCGTTGGGCCCCAGACACGCCATATCTCCGCTTCCGGGGTGATGCGCGTCTTGTAGGCGCCCCAGCCCTTGCGTGATGATGGCTTTTTGCGATCTTGTTGGGAAAAGGGGCTGATCAGCTGATCGGCGTCGCGGAATGCCATCGCGGTCCATCCTGGTGATGTGCATGGATGGCTATATAGCTCGGCAAGGCTGTGCGCGAAATGAGGAACGGGGGAGAACATACTTGCACAAGATCGTCACAGGCGTTGGAACGCTGATCGCTGTGGTCGGCCTGATCATCATGGTCTATGGAGCATCGCAGCTGGTGGACAAGAACCCGGTCGGGACTCCTGCTGCGCTGATCGGAATGGGCGTGCTGCTATCCGGATCGATGCTCTACTGCTTCGGCGCGATCGTGGAGCACTTGATTGCGCTCAGGCGCATCTCGGAGAAGCAGCTTGCCATCTTCGAGCAGAGGGCGGCCGCGCGGCCTGTAGCAGCCAAGCGCGAGCCAACCTTCGGCTGACCCCAGCCTAGCTGTAGCGGCGCGCCCTATCGGCCTGCATGGCAGGGAAAGTCCGTTGCGCCTGTTTCTGGCCCTGTGCAACGGCGCTGCCGGCGCGCTCGTCGGCAACTTGGGTGATAAGCGGGATGAGATTGCCCGATCGATCAACGTCTGCAGCGACCTCGACCTTGACCCTCTGTTGCTCGCCCTGGCGTCCAATGTTGGACAGGTTCGGTATCGTCAGAGACACCGGCACCTTTCCGCCGTTTGGCAACGGGATGACAGCTTCGTTGCCATGAACAAGACCGCGGACCTGGCCGGTGCGTCCACCCGTGTTGGCCGTCCCCGAGGCGAAGCCAGGAAGCCCCAGCGTCTTTGCAAAGCCGTTCGGCGTTGGCTTGAAACCGCCGCCAAGGCCGCCAAGCAGGCTGGAGAAGATCGAGCCGAACAATCCGCCGCTCTGGCCCGATTTGCTGGAGAACAGCGCTTCAAGGCCAGAGTTGAGGAAAGCGTCACCAATCCGGCCGATTGCATTGCTCAGGGCTTCCGCCCCTTTGACACCACCGCGCAAGTCCTGGATGAAGCCGCCGAGGGTGTCCTTGGCCACGCTATTGAATTCCTGAACCCGATCGCGCGCATCCTCGTGCTGCTGTTGCAACTTTTCCGCCTCAACAGTCGCCTTGGCGTAAGTGTCGGCAAGGGTGTCGATCTCCTTGCTCAGTTCGGGCGTGATGGCCTTTCCGGCCTTCTGAGCCGCTGTCAGGAGGTCTTGCCTGGCGCGCGCCTTTTCCAGCGCATACCCATAATCATCAACCAGCGGGTTCAGCCCAGCCATGGCGGCGGTTTCCGCAAGCGTGGCCGCTGTTCTTTCCTTGATCTGCTCGATCTCGCGAGCGTAATCGTCTGTCCTGGTAGATCCGCCGCCTTTGCGACCTCGACCGCCGCCCTTGCCCGAGCCGCCGGTTGAGGGGACTGCATAATCGGCCAGCGTGATCGGCTGCACCTTCGGCTTTGCCGGCTTGACGTCGATCGTCAGCGGCTGGCTGGCTTCCTTGCCGCCGTAGGTGCGCGCCACGTAATCTTGCAGTTCCTTCGGAACGTCAGGTGCAGATCCGCTCATGCGGCGTTCCACAGCAGTCACGGAGTAGAGGCCTAGGCTGTTCGCAACGCTGTTGTTCGTCAGCATCTCGCCGACCTTGTCCAGCTTGAGACCCTTACCGACCGCGTTCGCAAAATTGTAGATGGCACGCTCGCCGTTCGCCAGTGCCTCGATGACCGTGTCGATCTGGCTGACGATCTGACCCATGTCGAGTGCCTGGATATAGCCTGCGAGCGCGTCGATGCTCTTTCCGAAGGTGTCGCTTGTGCCGGCCACCTTGTTGAACCGGCCGGCCGCATCTTCCAGCACGTTCTGCAGGCGCACCAGCCGCGAGGAAAGCGTTTGCTCGGCACCGGCAACCTTCTCCTGCATGGTCACGGCGCCTGCGTTCACGCCGTCGAAATAGGCCTTGGATGAAAGCTTGCCGTCGAGCATCAGCCGCCGGAGCTTGGCAACCGATCCGCCGGCTTCCTGAATGCCTGCGGCCGCCGCCTGCATGACCGTGGGAATGGCCTCGTTGATCGAACTGAACTCTTCCGCGCGCACCACGCCGGAACCCAGCGCCTGGCTAAGCTGGAGCAATGCGCCGGAGGCGGAAGCCGCATCAGTGCCGGCAACGCGCAGCGACAATGCGATGTTGTCGGTGAACCCGACGATCTGCTCTGAGGTGACGCCGAGCTCGCCCTGGACCTGCGAGACACGGCTGTAGAGGGTCACGAGGCTTTCGAGCGGGGCCGCGTTCTTCTGTGCCGAGGCATATAGCTGATCATAGACCTTGGCGAGCCCTTCGCCTTCCAGCCCCGCGACCTTCAAAGCGTTCTGAATCCGCGTGGCAGTGTCGATCAGCGACTTTGCGCCCTGGAGGGACGCCGCACCCAGGAGTGGAGCCGCAAGGCCACGTGCTGCGCCGGCAAGGCTCTGATTGAGCCGGGATGACAACTGCGCCGCGCGCCTCTCGATCGATCCGAAGCTTGATGTCGCGCTGCGGTTCGCCTTGGCAAGATTGCGCTCGAAGTCACGGATGCGCGCCTCAAGGCGCACGGCAAGCACTGTGTCGTCACTAGCCATTGCTGGAGTCCTTTACGGCCTTCGATACGGCTCTTTTCAGCCGTCCACGAACGCGCTTTTTGATGAGACGATAGGCGGGATAGAAGAATGGATGCGCCGGTTGCTTGACCGTCCCGAACTCTTGCCCGACGGCGTAATCGAACGGCCCGCCTGCGCTGGGTCGCGTGGTAGCCGGGCCACCAGCCCTGACAACCCGCTCAAGCTCATGGTCGCCGGCTTCCTTGCGGATGCTCTGGTAAAGCGCACCATCGTCGCGAGGCGCCAAGCGCTGCGCCATTGAGACCATTTCGTCGGCAGAGGCATCCAAGGCGGGTTGCACCGCGTCCTTCATTGCCTTGGGGAGGCGATTCAGCCGCCGCTGAAATGCCTTGATGCCGCTTGCCATGTCAGCCAGCCGTTTGCTGGCGCTGCTGATACTCAGGCGACCCGAAGAAGAGGGCGGCAAGGATCTGCATTGCGAGGGCGCAGTTTTCATCAGCTGGCCGCTGATCAACGTACAACTTAACCTTTTTTTCTGCCTCGACAGGCGTCAGCCCCCCACCAATCAGGGCCCAGCGAATGACACCGCGCAGATCCTTCTGCCGCCATTCGCCGTTCTTGATCTCGTTGAGGATCTTAAACACGCCTTTGTCCAACTCGGTCTCAGCGCTGGAAGCTTCGTGGAAGCCTAGCTTGAATGGATAGCGGCCATCGCCGAAGTCGAGGTCAACCAAGGCGTAGTGCGGGATTGCAGCGGGTTCTTCCTGTTTCATTGCCATGTCTCCTTCATGAGAGGTCATCGAGTTTTTCGGTCGTTGCAGTGATTTCCGGCAGAAAATTCTGCAAAGCAGGAAAAAAATGCGCGGATGCGGGGGACGCGGGTCTGGGGAGGCAGCACCTCTGGAGGTTTGGACACGCCCCCCTCTCGTCGCTTGCGCCCGTTGCAAGGAGCGCGGCCACATACCCTTGCGAGCGGGCCGCGCCATTGTTCTTAAGCCTCGTTTCCGAAGTCGCCGTAAGTCAGTGCCTTGGCTCGCTTGATGGCGAGGCCAATGCGCTCTTCACAGAGGATTGCCACCATGTTGCGAACGAAGAAGTCAGCGTGTTCGGTGGAGACTTCGATGCGTGCCTGCCAGCGGTCATAGATCGTGCCTGCCGCCTGGAACGCGCCGACGAGGAACTTGTCCACCGACATTGCGGGGGTATGCACAACCGGCAGACCGAAGAGCACTTGTGCCACGTTCTGGCCTGGAGCCCCGAGCAGATAATGCCCATCTGCATCCTTGAGCAGCCGCATACGCATCCAGTCCGCCGATGACACCACCACGCCGTCAGGCTCAAGATCGGTGAGCGCGGTCTGCAGAATGCCCAGGCCGATCACGTCGAGCATGTTGGGGCTCGCGATGGTGATCGGCGCCACATAGGCAGTTGCCTGCGTAACCATACCGTTGAGGTTCTGACCGGTGCCGCTGCCGTTGAGAAGCTGCTCCTCTTCCTTGAGCTTCAGGCCATAGAGCAGTTCCGTGTCGATCACGCCGCGAAGCTGCGGAGCATCATCGAGGATCTGGCGCGAAGCCGGAATCCAGTGGGCGATGACCTTCATCGAGGTTTGGATAAGCTCAAGGGTCAGTTCACTCTCGGGCTTCAGCGCGGCTTCTGCCACCATGCCGGCCGCCGTTGGTCGGTTGACCACTCGGGGATATTCCACGACGCCGGTGCTGACATTCACAACCGGCATCAGATCGCGGATCGTCAATCGGCGCTGTGGCTGGGTGACAAGCTCGTCCCGGTACGGCGTGGTAAGTGCGCCGGCCGAACCGGTGGCCGTGGTGATCGTGGCTTTCACCTGCATGTCAAAGCGTCCGCGCACGCCCTGGCGATCTGCGAAGGCCTTAAGGTCGGGGTTCTCCACGAACTGCTTGCCGATCGTGTCGGGCTCGCTGGTGCCGCCAGCGCTGCCACGCGCCATCTTTTGGCCAAGCTCAAGCAGATGGGCGTCGTGCTCTTCCTGCTTAAGGCGCAGCGCCTTGATTTCGTCGTTTGTCGCGCCGAGCTTCTCCAGCGTCTTCGCGGCATGGTCGCCAAACTTCCGCGACAGGGTTTCGAGCGGGTTTCCGCCGTCATCCTTGGTTCGGATGGCGGAGCCCACAAGGTGAAGCGCCGCTGCCTGCACGGCAATCGACTTCCGGTGAAGGGTCATTTCATATCCTCGATGTTTCGGGTTGCACGGTCGATCAGCGCCGCAAGCCGTGCTGCTGCGTCATCATCGAATGCCGTTTCCTTGGAGAGAGCTTTCCAGCCGCCGGAGGCGACTAGCTGCGCTGCCTGCTTCGACAGCCCGCCTTCGCGAAGCATGTCCACAAGCTCTGTTTTCGATTGCAGCGACTTGATGGTTTCGGTGAGGGCTTCCCGGTTGGCGGGGAAGGTCACAACGCTGACTTCCTGAAGGTCGAGTTCAAGCAAGTCCCGGACCGTTCCCGGCTTCACCTGCTTTTCCCGATACCCGATGGAGAAGGCGTCCACATCGCCCGAAACAAGATGCTCGTAGGCATCCCGGCCGGATGACGTTTTGAGGTTCAAACGGCCTTCGACATAGAGGCCGCGTCCATCCTCTTTCATGGCTTCCCAGCGACCGATCGGTCGGTCGGTCTGATGCTGCCAGAGCATCTTGGGCATCGAACCGCGCGCCTGGTGTTCTGCCAGGCTTTTAGCGAAAGCGCCTTTGATGACGCGCTCGTTGTAGCCATCGACTACATCCCACACGCTACCATAGCCGGTGATCTTGCCATCGGCTTCGGCCTTCACCTCGATCTTAGGCGCATCAGCGTATTGGAATCTTGAAGTGGATTTGATGAACATGGGCGCACCTTCGGACACGTCAAAGCATCGGGCATTTGCCCGGTTTAGCTTCGCGCCCGGTATGGTCGCCGGTACTGCCGAAGGTGGTTTGTCGCCTTGCGTCCCAGGCCAGCCGGTGGCGCGAACGATCAATCCGAGCGGTAACATAGCACCACAGCGCCGCCGGATCAATGCTTATCCTTAGACGGCAGGTCTTCGCCTGTGAGTGGATGGAACAATCCCGCCTCGATGCGGTCGGCCATCGTTCGGAAGGCCTCGGCCGTGTTCTTGGAGCCGTCGATCGTGCACGCTTGAGCGCCGCAGTAGGTTAGCATCCGGTCAAGCATGGTCGGGACAGTCACTCCCACCTCGCCGACCATCATATGTGCGGCGCGCTCGATGATCGTGTCGCACATTGCTTTTTGACGTTCCGCGAACTCGGTCTCCCTGGTCACCTTCTGAGGCTTCATGGCAGATCGTCTCCTGTCCTTGCTCTGGGATGGGGATGCACTTCAAGCTCTTCGCTTCCGTCCTGACGCGCGACCCTTTTTGGCAGCTCGCTCGGATACAGCCGGAACGCCATCAGCTTCATGAGTTTCGCGTCCATGTCTTCCGGCTGCACGCCTTTGCGCTCTAGGAAGCTTCTGCCCTGCTCAACACTTTCAGGCGGATCGAAGGGATATTCGTTCACGTCTCGCGTGCGCGTAGACGATAACCTTTCCTCGTAGCGTTCTTCATCTGATGCTGATGCTGATGGGCATTGCTCAAGCATTGCTTGTGGCATCCCAGAACGCATGCTTGTTGCATTGCTTGTAGGAATGCTTTTTGCATTGCTTGTTGCATTGCTTCGAGCATTGCCGCGCCCGCTCTTCCATCGAGCTTCAGCTGCCTTCTGGCTTCGGATCACAGCCCTCTCTCGCTTCTCGGCAGCCGCTCCGCGCTCGGCATCAAGGTCCGGCAAACGCCAGCCCTCGGCGAACAGCCAGCAGATTGCAGACCGGACAGCCTCCCACCGATCGGCATCGACGCCTGTGATGCGCATGAGCCTGCGGTCGTCATCCGGTAAGCCCTGGTGCTCCCAGTAATAGCGGCGCAGGCGCTCGTAGGCGCCGAACTCCTCGGCCGTGAGATCGATCGTCTTTGACGTCTCCGTGCCGATGTAGGTTTTCATCCAGGCGAGATCTGTCACATCGCCCTCGCTTGGATCAGACGGGCCTCTTTGATCGCTGCGCACGCCTCCTGCGCGGTCAGTCCGAAGCGCGAGCGCAGCGCCGGCACGATCGGGTGCGGAACGCGGTCGCGAGGCTCTGTGGCAAGCCAGCGCGCGGCCTCCTCGACCGCTGCGCTGTGCTCGTGGGAAAGGCCGGTGGAGCCGCCGACGGGGATGGTTGGATCGGTCATGGTCGCACCGCCTTGCGCTCGGCGATGTCGGCTTCCCATCGGTCGAGCAGGGCGCTCAGCCGCTGATCCAGTGCATCGATGTCTTCACGGATGAACCGAGCGCCATGTCGGTCGCCGTCAAGGATGGCAAGCTTGTAGGCGAAGTGCAGCCGCTCCATGCGGCGGATGAGCCGGCCGGCGCGGTGCTTCCTCCAAAAGGTGTGAAGGAGCCTCATGCGCGCGTCTCCCAAGACTTCAGAAGCTCGGTTCTGCGCGCGGCCTGGAAGTCGGCAATGAGGCCGGGATAATCGAGGTTGTCGAGAAAGCTGGCGATAAGGTCCAAGCTGTTCTTGGCATCGCTGTAAACGGAGTAAAGCGAAGCCACCGCTTCCTTGCTGATGCCATGGCGCAGCCCGTTGTCGAGGGTCCAAGACATCACCTCGAGCAGGTTGATGGCATGAACGAGCTCGTCCAGCGGCTCCTGGTTCGGGAACGGGATCGGGAAATCGGCGGCGCTCATGCTGCGACCTCCAAATGATCAACTTCCAGATTGATCAGGTCGGTAATCTGCTGGCGCAGCTTCTTCGTCCGTGACCAGACCTCGCCCACAAGCCAGAGATTGGCATCGACGCCATCTTGCTGGAACATCAAGGTGATGGTTTCCCCGCTGACTTTCTGGATGCGGTCGTCAGAGAAACCGTATTCGAGCGAGTTCAGCAGGTAGTTCGCCATATGCTGGATCTCGGTGATCTCGCTGTAGAAATCTTCCAGTTTCCGGAAGCTCTCCCGGCTCATTGCAATGCGCGGCTTTGCCGTGGTATTGGTGCCCATCGTCTGGTTTCCTTGGGTAGGGTTGCTGGATACAGGGCTCGAAGCGTTGGCGCGCTGCGGGCCCTTTTCTTTTGCGGTGCAAGCCATCACGCTGCCGCCCTTTCTGCCGTGGAGCGGACAGGCGCTGAGAGCCGTTCTGCTGCCCAAGCATCCAAATCATCGACATGGTAGAGCGGAACTCTGCCCGCGTGCTGGAAAGCCGGCCCGCCGCCGACAGTAGCCATCTTGGCAAGCGTTGCCTTGGCAATTGGGATGCCGTGCTTCTCGATCATATATTCCGGCACCTCGGAGCGGCGAAGGCGCGGCTTCTGATTGTTCATGGTTTCTTAAATCCTTCTCGGGTAAACGTAGTGTCACGCATGACATCACTGGAATATCCCCGAGAAGGGTGATGTAGTCAAGCGCGTTATGTCACGCGTGACATCATATTTATGGAATAACCTCGATGGCGAAGAAAACGCTCGCTCGCGACCAGGATAAATTCATGCTGCGGCTGCCCGAGGGCATGCGCGAGCGTATCAAAGCCAAGGCCGATCGCGCCGGCATGTCCATGAACGAGGCGATCGTGTTCTGCCTCGACGCCTGGTTTCCCGCGCCTAAAACTCTCCAAGAGAAGATCAATGAGCTTGCTTCGCTGGTAGCTCTCTTGAAGAGGGGCAACGATCTGGAAGAGCAGGTCGATTCGCTGATCAGTGAAATAGACACCACCCTTCGCGAGGTGGCGGACAATGTCCTACCAGCGTCGGAAGGCTTCCAATCCAGGGTAGTGCGCCAGATTGAGGAGTGGGACGAAGATGAGGCTCATCGACTAAACGACGAGGCGTACAATCCTTTCGATGATGAGAACTATCCGACGGTCGGCGGCGTCCCGATCGAAGAACTCGACTACGAAGCTGGACCAAGCGACCCGGATGATCCGTTCTCGCTACCTCCGCGGAAGAAGAAGCCCTAAGCCCGCCTCGGCATCTCCAACACCTTCGCCTCTATGCCTGTCATCTGCCGGTAGACCTCGCCAGCCACCTTGTTCGCAGCCGCCACAAGCACGCTATCCAGCCGATGGACATACTTGCTGGTGATCGTGCCGCCGGCATGGCCGAGCATAGCGCCGATGGTGCTGTCGGAATAATCGAGATCAGCCGCGACTGATGCGAAGCTGTGGCGCAGCGTGTGCGCCGTGACACCTTCCAGATGCGCTCGCTTCATGATCCGCTCTATGCCCTTCTGAATCGCGCCGAACGGTTTGCTTGGATCTCTGGAGCCCGGCAGTACGTAAACGGCGTCCTGGGCACGCGTGAGGCCGTCCAGCACGTTCACGGCGTCTGTCGGCAGCGGGCGGGTTGATGCGCCGGTCTTCGTGTCTCCTAGGCGCAGGACGTTGCCGTCGCGATCTACTTCCGACCATTTCAGCGAGGCTATTTCGCCCCTGCGGCAGCCCGTGAACGCAAGGAGCCATATCGCGGCTCTCACCTGCCACGGCTCATCATCGGAGGCTTCCAGCGCCTTCCCAAGCGCCTTGTATTCGTCAGCTGTCAAACGGCGGTCGCGTGAGCCGTCGGCGGGACGGGCGACGCCATGAACCGGGTTGGTAGGGATCACGCCTTCGGATACCGCATAGGTCAGGATGCCGCCGAGCAAGCCGGCTGTGCGCGTGGCTGTGCCGGCGCCGCCCTCGACCACGGACTTGCCGCGGAGCCGGCCGGTCTTCTCGACCTTTGCTGTCTTGCCGCTGGCAACGTCCCGGATTAGCCGGGTGATGTCAGCACGCGTCAGATCAATCACAAGCTTCTTACCCAAGAGCGGCTTGATGTGGCGCTCGGCGCGGCCGCGATCGATATAGAGGGTGGACGCCTTCTTCGGCTTCCGGCCCTTGCCAAGGATCAGGCCAGCGTCGGCCGCCTTGAAGTAGTCGTCGATCAAGTCTGCCACCGTGAGCGAGGATCGGCGCGTGCGGCGCTCGAGGAGCGGATCCTGCTTCTGCAGCACGATGCCGCCGAGCGTCTGGATCGCCAGCTTGCGCGCCTCATCGGTCGTGATCGCGCCATGCTTGCCGATCGTCATGCGCCGCCGTGCTCCGTCGGCAGTGCGGTAGTCGACCATGTAGGTCTTCGAGCCGCCTGGATTGATGGAGACACCGAAGCCTTTTTGCTCGGAACACCAGACGGTGTATTGCCGGTCTTGTGGCTGGCTCTTGTCAACGATGGTCTTGGTGAGTTTTGGCATGCGGTGGGTTCCTACTCACCAAATACTCACCACGAAATCGGAAACGTGAGAAGATGCCGGAAACCGCCAGGAATGAAGATAAACGGCTAACCCTATGATGTGGCTGACTTTAGAAAAGCGTGGAAAGTTTGCGCCCTTCTGCGAAAGCCGCTTGGGTTCGCCCTCCGAAGGCAGAGGTCAGAGGTTCGAATCCTCTCGGGTGCGCCATCTCGCTGCAAGCGAAGTTGGCTTTCTCAGGGTCACACAAATCTTCGAACAATGAGAGCCATTCATCGGCGCTCTTGCTTGTCTGTGCATTTTTCGACGGATCTCGAATCGTGGATGGCCGGCGCTCGGCGGCGCAGCCGCGTCAGCCCACAAGTCGCGAGCTTCGTGTTCCTGATCCAAAGCGACTGCATGCAAAACATTGGCCCTTCACTGTCGTGTTGAAGGGCCAACGTTGCCTTTACGCGCAGGAGCCTGGAAGCAAACGTCCTCCATTATCCTGGATCAGTGCTCTACGCCGGGAGAATGCCCGGCAGGAACTTGTCCAGTGTGATCGGATACTCGCGAACCCGAACGCCTGTTGCATTGTAGAGGGCATTCGCGACGGCGGCGCCGACGCCGCAGAGGCCGAGCTCGCCGACGCCCTTTGCCTTCATCGGCGACGAGTTCGGGTCGGTCTCGTCGAGGAAGATCACTTCCTGATGCGGAATGTCGGCATGTACCGGAACTTCATAGCCGGCAAGGTCGTGGTTGACGAAGAAGCCGTGGCGCTTGTCGACGGCGAGTTCTTCCATCAACGCTCCGCCGACACCCATCGTCATGGCGCCGATCACCTGAGAGCGTGCCGTAATCGGATTGAGGATGCGGCCGGCAGCGCATATCGCCAACATACGACGGATGCGTGTTTCACCCGTGAAGCGATCGACACCCACCTCAACAAAATGCGCGCCAAAGGTGGATTGCTGCTTCTCCTTGCCGAGATCGCCAAACTCGATCTTGTCTTCAACAACGATCTCACCGTCCTTCGCAGCGTCCTTGAGAGCCAGGCTGCGATTGCCGCTGCTCACCTGCTGATCGGCGAATTTGGCATCGCTCGCATTGAAGCCGAGCTTCTGGGCGACGGCCTCGCGCAGCTTGACGCAAGCTGCGTAAACGCCGGCCGTTGACGAGTTGGCGCCGAACTGACCGCCTGAACCCGACGAAACCGGATAGGTGGAGTCGGCAAGGCGCACCGAGACCATCTCCAACGGCACGCCCATCATTTCAGCGGCGGTCTGGGCAATGATCGTGTAGGAACCCGTGCCGATATCGGTCATGTCGGTTTCAATGGTCACCAGGCCGTCAGCGCCCAGAATGGCACGGGCACCGGAGTCCATCACCAGATTGTTGCGGAAGGCTGCTGCCACACCGAAGCCGACGAGCCAGCGTCCGTCGCGGACCAGACCGGGCTTGGCATTCCGCTTGTTCCAGCCGAACCGTTCGGCGCCTTGGTGCAGGCATTCCACCAGCTGTCGCTGCGAGAAGGGCAGCGCCTTGCTGCCACCTTCATCACGCTTCGCCTGTGAATCGTCGTCCGACGTCTGCTGCTCTGGCGTGTCCGGCACCACCTGCGTGTCGTTCATCACGCGGAACTCCACAGGGTCGAGCTTCAGCTGCTCGGCCATCTCGTCCATCGCGATTTCAAGCGCCATCAGTCCCGGCGCTTCACCGGGTGCACGCATGGCGTTGCCTTCGGGCAGATTGAGCACGGCAAGGCGTGTGCGCGTCATGCGATCGGCACCGGCATACAGAAAGCGCGTCTGCTGTACGGCGGTCTCGGGCTGACCATCCTCGAGATCGCCGGACCAGCCTTCGTGGCCAATCGCGGTGATCTTGCCGTCTTCGCCTGCTCCGATGCGAATGCGCTGGATGGTCGCTGGCCGGTGTGTCGTGTTGTTGGGAATAAGAGGGCGCTGAAGCGCGACCTTCACAGGGCGGTTCACAGCTCTGGAACCCAGTGCTGCAAGAAGCGCATCTGTGCGCAAGAACAGCTTGCCACCAAATCCGCCGCCAACGAACGGCGACATCAACTGGATCTTGTCGCGCTCGATTTTGAGCGTCTTGGCGAGATCGTTCGTGCCCCAGTTGATCATCTGGTTAGAATGCCAGATCTTGAGCTTGTCTCCCTCCCATGTGGCAACCGAAGCATGCGGTTCCATCATCGAATGGGACTGGTCGGGCGTATGGTAGGTCTGATCGAACTTGACCGCCGCGCTGTCGAAGCCGGCTTCAAAGTCGCCAACGTCAGAATCCGGTTCACCGCTTTCGGGCTTAGTTGCCTCGCTCTTGGCGACTTCCAGGTCAAAGGAGCCCTTTTCCTCGGCATAATCGACGCGCACGAGGTTGGCCGCTGCGCGAGCCTGTTCGAAGCTTTCGGCGATCACCAGAGCGATCGCCTGATGGTAATGCTGGATTTCCGGTCCGCCGAGGAGCTTGGCGGTGTTCATGTCGCCTTTGCCCAGGTCGCCTGCATTTTCGGCGGTGACGATGTCGATCACACCGGGTGCTTTGCGTGCCTCGTCCAGATCCATCGAGTTGATCCGGCCCTTCGCAATCGCAGCGCCCACGACATAGCCATAGGTCTGGTTTGGAAGGTTGTTTTCATACGCGTAGTGCGCCTGGCCGGTGACCTTGAGAGGTCCCTCGATGCGGTGATGTGGCTGGCCAACGACCTTGAGCTGATCGATCGGATTGGTGGTGGCTGGTGTATCGAACTTCATGGCTCAGGCCCTCGCTTCATCCAGCACGGCGGCTATCGTGCGCTCGGTGAGCAAAATCTTGAATTCGTTGTCATCTGTCGGGCGCGCATCGGCAAACAAACGGTTTGCAACGGCTTGAGCGCCCTGCGGCAGTTCGGCTTCGGCTTCTTCCATGCGCCATGGCTTGTGCGCGACACCGCCAACCGCGATGCGGCCGGTGCCATCCGGCTGAATGACGCCGGCAACGGAAACAAGCGCGAAGGCGTAAGACGCACGGTCGCGAACTTTGCGGTAGATATGCTTGCCGCCGACCGGGGCAGGGAGCGTCACGGCCGTGATCAGTTCGCCATGCTCCAGCGCGGTTTCCACCTGGGGCGTGTCGCCGGGAAGGCGGTGGAAGTCGGCGATGGCAATCGAGCGGGTTTCACCATCAGGCTTCACGGTCTCGACGGTTGCATCCAGCGCCCGCAAGGCGACGTTCATGTCGCTTGGGTTTGTCGCAATGCAGGCATCGCTGACACCCACTACGCCGAGCTGACGGGTAAAGCCGCCAATGGCGGAGCAACCTGAACCAGGCTGGCGCTTGTTGCAGGCCATGTTGGTGTCATAGAAATACGGGCAGCGCGTGCGCTGAAGCAGGTTGCCGGCGGTGGTTGCCTTGTTGCGCAGCTGGCCGGACGCGCCAGCCAAGAGCGCACGGGACAAGACACCAAAATCGCGCCGAACCGTCTGATGAGACGCCAGATCGGTATTGCGCACCAGTGCACCGATCCGAAGGCCGCCGTCATCAGTTTCCTCGATGCGGTCGAGCTTTAACTTGTTGACGTCGATCAGATGCGTCGGCACCTCGATCTCGAGCTTCATCAGATCGAGAAGGTTGGTGCCGCCAGCGATGAACTTGGCGTTTTCGTTATTTGCAGCAGCGGCTGCAGCCTTAGCCGGCGTTTCGGCGCGCTCGAATGTGAAGCTCTTCATGCCGGCCTCCCAGCCACATCGGTCATGGCTTCCACAATGTTTGAGTAAGCACCGCAGCGGCAGATATTGCCGCTCATCCGCTCGCGAATCTCAAGTTCCGAGGCCTGAGGATCGGCCGTGATGTCACCCGTCACATGGCTTGGAACGCCAGCCTTGATCTCATCGAGAACAGCCACTGCCGAACAAATCTGACCCGGCGTGCAATAGCCGCACTGATAGCCGTCATGCTCAAGAAACGCCGACTGCATCGGGTGAAGGTTCTCCGGTGTTCCGAGCCCTTCGATCGTGGTGATCTCATCGCCTTCGTGCATCCATGCAAGCGAAAGGCAGGAGTTGATGCGCTTGCCATCCACCAGAACCGTGCACGCGCCGCATTGACCGTGGTCGCAGCCCTTCTTGGTCCCGGTCAGTTGCAGTTGCTCGCGCAAGGCATCGAGCAGTGTGGTGCGGTTATCCAGTTCAAGCGAAACCGGCTTTCCGTTGACGGTAAACGACACATCATTGCGCATAGGAGCGTCGACTTTCTGCGTTTGGGCGTGGGCGGAGTTCGTGACAGCGGCCAGGCTGACGGAAGCCGCCGTTCCCACCATCAGGTCGCGTCTGTTCAATTCCAGCTTTCCGGGAGATTGCATCGGTATCGGCATCCTCGTTTGGCTAAGCTAAAAGCTTTGGCTAATTCGAAAGCTCAGCTGACACGCATGCGCTGGCTTGTTCGGTAGAAGCAACAATAGGGCAGGGCGAGCCGATGATTACCCTTCCAGAGCGATAATTTCTGTGATCGCAGGTGATAAGTCCGTGACCTACCGGAATGTGCACCCGGCCGGCTGGGAAAGCTGTTGCCGGATAGGGCAGACCTGGCCGAAGTTCACGCGCTTGCACGATGCGGCTTGGCTGAGACCAGACAGATGATCGATTGCGGGCAGCTGAAAGCCTTCTTCAGCGCAACAGACAGATTGCGCTGAAGAATGTCACGGTCGAAGCCCGCTGAATGTCGACAGCAGGCTTCGTGGTTGCCCGATGCGCCGAGTTATTCGGCAGGCGACAGCGGGGCTGATGCCGGCACCTCTTCCTCCTTGGCGGCCGTCTTGCCCGGCATCAGTTTCATGATGAAGACGAAGAACACCGGCACGAAGAAGATGGCGAGAACGGTGGCCGAGATCATGCCACCCAGTACGCCGGTGCCGATCGCGTTCTGGCTTGCGGCACTGGCGCCCGTCGCGATGGCCAGGGGCACAACGCCGAGCGTGAAGGCCAGCGAGGTCATCAGGATCGGACGGAAACGCAGTTTGCACGCCTCGATCGTCGCCTCCAGCAGAGGCTTACCTTCTGCCCGCAAATCCTTCGCAAATTCGATGATGAGAATGGCGTTTTTGGCAGACAAACCGATGATGGTGATGAGGCCGACCTTGAAATACACGTCGTTCGACATGCCGGCAAACATCACCGCAAGCACCGATCCGATGACGCCGAGCGGAACAACCATCATCACCGAAAGCGGGATCGACCAGCTTTCATACAGGGCAGCCAGAAGCAGGAATACGAAGATCACCGTCAATCCGACCAGGAACGGCGCCTGCGACCCGGACTGGATCTCCTGCAACGACTGGCCGGTCCATTCATAGCCGAAGCCGTTCGGCAGTTCGCCGGCAAGCCGCTCCATCTCGGCGATGGCTGCGCCAGACGAATAGCCCGGTGCTGCGCTGCCGGCCAGGCGGATGGAAGGATAGCCGTTGTAGCCGACGACCTGCGCCGGACCCTTCGACCAGTCGGTTTTCGCGAATGCCGACAAGGGCACCATGCCGCCGTTGGAGTTGCGCACGTTCAGGTTCAGCAGGTCGTCCGTCTTCATGCGACGATCCTGCTGCGCCTGCACCGTCACGCGCTGCATGCGACCGGCATTCGGGAAGTCGTTGATGTAAACGGAACCGAGATTGGCGGAGATGGTCGCATTGATGTCTGCAAACGACACGCCGAACGTGTTCGCCTTTTCGCGATCCACGATCAGGTTGACCTGTGACGTGTCCGGCAGGCCTTCGATACGCAGACCAGCAAGCACCGGGCTTTCGCTGGCCGCTGCCATCAACTGCGCACCTGCGGCCGAAAGCGCATCCTGACCCGCGCTTCCCCGGTCCTGCAATCGGAAGGTGAAGCCGTTGGAGGTTCCGAGGCCCTGGATTGCAGGCGGCGAAAGCGCGAAGGAAATCGCATCCTTGAGCCCGGACAAAGATCCGTTGGCACGGGCTGCGATGGCGCTGGCGGAATCGTTCTCGCCGCGCTCCGACCAATCCTTCAGCGTAATGAAGGCAAGACCGGCATTGTCGCCTGTGCCCGAGAACGAGAAGCCGCGGATCAATGCGCTTTGATCAAGCGCCGGTTCCTTCTCGAAGATGTTGTAGATCTGACCCAGAACGGCATCGGTTCGATTGGCGCTCGCTTCCGGCGGCGCTTGAACGTCAACCAGAAGGAAGCCCTGGTCTTCGTTCGGAAGGAAGGCGGACGGAAGCTGCATGAAGGCCCAGCCGAGGCCGGCGAGCAGGGCTAGATAGATGATCATCAAGCGGCCGGCCCGGTTGACGAGCCAACCCACCGATGACGAGTAGCCATTCGTCATCTTGTCGAAGCCGCGATTGAACCAGCCGAACGGGCCTTTCCTGCCATGCGCATGCCCTTGCGGGATGGGCTTCAGGAAGGTCGCGCACAAGGCTGGTGTCAGGGAAAGCGCAAGGAAGCCCGAGAACAGGATGGACACCACCATCGTCAGGCTGAACTGCTGGTAGATGATGCCGACTGCGCCGGGAAAAAAGGCCATCGGAATGAACACGGCCGTGAGAACCATGGTGATGCCGATAATGGCGCCGGAGATCTGCGACATCGCCTTGCGGGTCGCTTCCTTCGGCGGCAAGCCTTCCTCGGCCATGATGCGCTCGACATTCTCAACCACGACGATGGCGTCATCGACAAGGATGCCGATCGCCAGCACCATGGCAAACATCGTCAGCACGTTGATGGAAAAGCCGGTGGCATACATCACGGCACAGGTGCCCAGCAGCGCGACCGGAACCACCAGCGTCGGAATGACGGTGTAGCGGAACTTCTGCAGGAAAATGAACATCACGACGAAAACGAGCGCCATCGCTTCCAGAAGCGTGTGGAACACCTTTTCGATCGAGACGGCTACGAATGGCGACGTATCGTAGGGGATGGCGTATTCCACGCCGGCCGGGAAGTACTCCTGGAGTTCCTCCATCTTCGCCTTTACCGCTTCCGATGTCGACATAGCGTTGGCGGTCGGCGCCAGCTGAATGCCGACACCGGCGCCGGGCTGTCCGTTGATCCGGGTGCCGAAATTGTAGGTCTCCGCGCCCACTTCGATGCGCGCCACATCCTTCAAGCGGACCGTCGATCCATCGGGATTGGCGCGCAGGATGATTTCCCCGAACTCTTCCGGGTTCTTTAACTGGCCCGTCACGAGCACGGATGCGGAGATCTGCTGCTCGTCCGTGTTCGGCAGGGAGCCGATGCGACCGGCGGCAACCTGCGCGTTCTGAGCGCGCACGGCATTGTTGATGTCATCGGCCGTCAGGCTCAAACCGAGCATCTTGTCGGGATCGATCCAGATCCGCATGGCGCGCTGCGAAGCAAAGACCTGCGCGCGGCCAACGCCTTCGATACGGCGAATCTCGCCCACCACATTGCGGTTGAGGTAATCACCCAGGCCGATGACGTCAGTCTTTCCGTCGCCGGAAATCAGCGCGACCATCATCAAGAAGCCATTGCCGGCTTCCTGAACCTGGACGCCTTGATCCACGACGGACTGCGGCAGACGTGCCTCGACGCGACGCACCGCGTTTTGAACATCCACCGAAGCCTGCGAAGACTCAGTGCCTGGCTGGAAGGTCGCGGTGATCGAAACGCGACCGGACGTATCGGATGTGGATTCGAAGTAGAGCAGGCCTTCGACGCCGTTCAGCTCTTCTTCGATCGGGCGCGTGACGCTCTGATACACGTCCTCGGGTGCTGCGCCGGTATAAGACGCGTTGATAGAAATCTGCGGTGGAGCAACGTTGGGATACTGCGCGACCGGCAGCATCGGGATCGCCAACGCCCCGAGCAACATGATGAAGATAGCCACGACCCAAGCGAAAATGGGCCGGCCGATGAAGAACTGGGCCATCGATTTTCCTTAGCTGGCGGTCTTCTGCGCCGCAGCGTCCGCTGCAGCCTTGCCATCTTCAGGCTTCCAGGGTTCTGCAGTGACCGGCGCACCCGGCCTGACCTTCTGGAAGCCTTCCACGATGACCCGCTCGCCGGCGTCGAGCCCTTCGGCTATGACGACGCGCTCGCCAATCGTGCGACCTGACTGAACGATACGAAGCTCGGCTTCATCCTTATCGTTCAGCACGTAGAGCTGCGACTGTCCGCCGGTATTGCGTTGAACCGCCTGTTGCGGAACCGCGATCGCGGCCGGCTGAATGCCCTGTTCGATCATCACGCGGACATACATGCCCGGCAGAAGATCACCATTGGGATTGGGGATTTCGGCGCGCAGCGTCACCTGTCCGGTCGATTGGTCGACCGTTGCTTCCGAGAACAGCAGGCGACCTTCCTGCGGATACTGCCGTCCATCGTCGAACTGCATGCGGATCAAGGCTTGATCAGGACCGGGGCTTTCCAAAGTCCCCGACGCGACGGCTTTGCGAAGATCGAGAAGATCGCTCGAAGACTGTGTGAAATCGACATAAACCGGATCGAGCTGCTGGATCGTTGCAAGGATCTCGGTGCTGTTGACCAGTGCGCCTTCCGTGATCAGAGCGCGTCCGATGCGACCGCTGATCGGAGCTTTGACCTCGGAATAAGCCAGATTGAGCTTGGCTGCATCGACGCCTGCTTGCGCCACGGCCACATCGGCGTCCGCCTGGGCCAACAGGGCTACGGCGTCGTCGCGCTGCTGGGTCGAGGTTATGCGCCGGCTGTTCAACTCGGTTTGTCGATCCGAGGTTTGTCTGGCCTGCAGCTGCACGGATTTCGCCCGCTGCAAGGTCGCTTCCGCGCTGGCAAGCTGAACCTCGAAGGAGGCAGGGTCGATGCGGTAAAGCACGTCGCCTTCCTTCACGGTGCTACCCTGCTCGAAGACCCGTTCCACCACAATGCCGGAAACGCGAGGCCGCACTTCGGCAATGCGCGTCGGCGAGATGCGGCCAGGCAGGTCGTTGGTAATCGGCAGCGCTTCGGGCTTTGTTTCGATAAAGCTGACGGCCGGCGGCGGCGCGGCTGGAGCTGCCGCTGCCTGTTCTTCCGAGTCGCTGCACGCAGCGAGAGTGCCGAAAAGCGCAAACAGGATGGCCAGTCGAAAAGGACTGTTGGAAATCGTCATTGGAATGAACCAGCTTGGTAATGGGTAAAAAATGGAATGCGAAAAGTCGAAGACATGAAGGGGAAAGCGAGGCCTAGCCCCCATTTTCCTCCGCGGATTGGCTGTGCGGATTGCCTGCCACGAGCTCTTCGATCTCTTTCAAGATGCGGCTGCGTGTTGGTTCCGGCCACGAATAGATCCCAAGAAACTCGAGACTTCGCAGGCCTTCCAGCGCCAGGAAGGCGAGGCGGCCCATCCTGGCGTTCGGCGACTGCGCCTCGATCATCTTGATCTCCCGATCATAGGATTGTTGCAGCATGCAACGAAGCTCGGCATCCTGAGCCAGTGCCGAACAAAGGTGAAGCGCAACTGCTTGGGCATCATCGGCGGGTGAGTCCGACGTAGCTGCAATGCGCCCGAGAATGCGGGCATCCGCAACTGCACCGAGCTTTTCTGTCGCCGCGTCAAACTTGGCTTCTTCTTCAGAAAAACGACGCTCGATAACCGCCTTGATCAAGGCCTGCTTGGTTTTGAAGTCATAGATGACGCTGGCTTTGCTGATCCCGGCTTCCGAAGCGACGGCATCAAGCGTCAACCGGGCAGCACCCTCCCGCACGACAACTGCTTCCGCAGCATCGAGGATCTTGCTCTGGTCGATGACACGCGGGCGCGACACTGAAAACTCCATAACCAACCGGATGGTTATTAATAATTTCTCGGCGTCAGGTCAAGCGGGAGCTCCGGAGGCGTAGCTCTCGAGTGATTATCGCTGATGGTGGGCAGAACTCACGTTATGCTGCGGCGAAGCCGTGTACAGGCTCGCATTCTAAGATGAAGCCGAGTGGGGCAAGAGAGTGGATCACGACATTATGATCATGCGGCGAGCGTCTCCAGACATCTAAGACGATGACCGGAGACAGCCGTGACTCGGAGACGGCAAAAGCAGTTGCTGTGTCTCTTCAACAAAGCACCACTTCCCAAGAACTGCTGGGTAATGGCTTACTTCTTCGGCTTCAGTGGTGTGATGCCGCCGATCTCGTCATCCGGCATGGTACCAGCCTCGTTGTCCGCCACGGCATTTGCAAGAGCCTCAGGGTGGTAGTCGGCGTCGGGGGCACCCGTTACGTTGACGAGCGTATCTGACACTTTGGGCGTGTCTCCATTCGCCGGTACCCGATCGCTCTCAGGAGTAGACTTACGCGACAGAACGCGCGGCTGTTCTTTATCGTTGGTCATGTGGAGATCCTTCAACTGGCCGTTTGAAGCATAACCATCAGCGTGGCGTTTAGATGCGTGCCAGATCAATGATCTCCCACGACGGTCTTCTCCAGCGGTCGCGCAAGTCTCGTGAAATCTGAACGCGTAGTCGGTTGATGTCGCCTGATGCAGCAGCTTAAGCGGTTTGGAGGAACCAGATCCTAGCCTTGGAGCTTGGAAGATGACGACAGGATCAAAGACCCGAAGGCGTCGTGGAATGGCTGGAGAGATGGCACGTCTGATTTCCTGCGCTAGTTCCAAGCTGACCAGGATCAAGGACAAGCAACATGCACATCAACGGCGAAGTTGAGCGACTGAAAAGCGAAAAGCCTAGTCTCGTTCTGCTGCCAGATGAGAGCCTGAACGCCGAAACGCCGCTTCCGCTTCTGAAAAATGCTTTGACCCCTGTGGACGCCTTCTTCGTGCGCAACAATGGGCGCATGCCTTTTGACGAGCCGCCCGCCACCTGGTCACTGACGGTCGACGGTCACGTGGATCATCCCCGGGAGTTCACGCTGTCCGCTCTGCGCGACACGTTCGAAACCGTCACGGTCACCGCTGTGCTGGAATGCGCCGGCAATGGCAGGGCAGGCTTTGATCCGGCGACCGATGGTCTTGCATGGGGGCGAGGGGCCGTCGGCTGCGCTCGATGGACCGGGGTTCGGATGCGTGATGTCCTGAACGCGTGCGGGATATGCGCAGAAGCCGTCTATACCGGTCACCATTCTCCGGATCTTGCGCAGGACGGGTCAGGTCCGGCGATCTCCCGAGGCTTGCCGATTAATCGAGCCCTCGCGCCGGAAACGCTGATTGCATGGGCGATGAACGATGTCGACCTCGCACTCCATCATGGCGCGCCTTTGCGCGTGGTTGCGCCAGGCGCTCCGGGTTCGGCGTGGCAGAAGTGGCTGTCGCGGATCGAGGTGCGCCATCGTGTTCACGACGGCGAAAAGATGAACGGCACGGATTACCGCCTTCCGAACAAACCGGTGCAGCCAGGTGAGCCGCTAGACCCGGCAATTTTCGAGGTCATCGAGCGCATGCCGGTCAACACGTTGATCACCAGTCCGAATGAAGACGCTCGTTTGCGCGTCGGTGATCCCATCCATGTCACAGGTTTCGCATGGAGTGGCGAGGGATCGATCACGAAGGTTCATGTTTCCAAAGATGAAGGCCGGACGTGGGTCGAGGCCGAACTGGAACCGGAAGGCCATCGCTACGCCTGGCGTGGCTTCGAAACGACCCTGCGGTGCGACGGAGGTGAAACGGCCATCATTGCGCGAGCCGAAGATGCGTCGGGAGCCGTCCAGCCTCTCGGCCAGGCCATCTGGAACCCGCGAGGATATTGCAACAACGCAGCACACCGCATCAACGTGCAGCCAATCAGGTAGTGCCTGCATGTGATGGCGGGTGGATTGCCTCCCACCCTGTCGTCCGACTAGTCAGAAGGGAAGCGGCCGATCATTGACGGTCGTCCTTGCGACGAACTCCACAGGCTTGGCATGACAACGCGTTTGATCCGTCACGCTCTCGATCGCGAGCAAATCGTGAAGAAAAGCCGCTTTGTCGCCACGGCAGGGCCGGTCGGCGATGAAACGGAAGCGCGCGCCTTCATCGAAGCGCATTCCGATCCGTCTGCCAACCACAACTGCTGGGCCTGGCGTGTTGGACAAACCTACCGCTTCAACGATGCTGGCGAGCCGAGCGGCACCGCGGGCAAGCCGATCCTGCAAGCCATTGACGGTCAGGCCATCGACCGTGTGGCAGTAGTGGTCACGCGCTGGTTTGGCGGCATTTTGCTTGGCAGCGGCGGTTTGATGCGCGCCTATGGCGGCACGGCTGCCATGTGCCTGCGCGATGCGGAAACAATCCCGTTTGTCGAGACCGTGTCTGGTACGGTGGTCTGCAACTTCAGCGATGCGGCGCTTGTTCACGCAAGACTAAGTGCGCTTGCGCAGGTGCAGACCCTCGACCAGACCTTTTTGGCAGAGGGTGTTCAGATGGTCTTGTCCGTGGAAAAGGACGCAGCGGCCACCATAACGCGTCTCGTCTCCGACCTGACGAGTGGCCGCGCCCACATCGCTTGGCCGGATGCAGGTGCGGACCCGGCAATGCCCTAAGCTTCTTCAGGTGAGCCGCTCAAGCCTCGCCCGTGATGGTCGCCACCCCGCCTTCGGTCGCCGGCTTGAACTCGCCGGTATCCGGATCACGGATCAGAAGCCGTCCGGTTGCGACGGCGAAATAGGCGCCATGGATCTGCAGCTTGCCGCGCTCGACGAGGATGCGCACGCAAGGAAAGGTCATCAGGTTGCGCAGGCTGAGTTCGACGGCTGCGAGCTCCAAACGACGCAGATAATCGGGATCTTCATGATCGCGCGGCGCGAGGCTTTCGGCAGCCGGCTGAATCTGCGACATCCAGCGACCGATGAAATCACCAGGCGAAAGCGGCTCCTGCTCGTCGGCAAAGGCGCGAATACCGCCGCAGCTCGCATGGCCCATCACCACGATATGCTTCACCCGCAACGCCTGGACGCCGAACTCTAACGCAGCACTGGTGCCATGCTGGAACTCGCGATCTGGCTCATAAGGCGGAACGATGTTAGCGACGTTGCGCACAACCAGCATCTCACCGGGCGCAGCGTCGAAAATGACCTCCGGCGACACGCGCGAGTCGATGCAGCCGAACATCAGGATTTCCGGCTTCTGGCCGGCTTCGGCAAGGGACTGGTAGCGGGATTGCTCACCCACGAAGCGCCCTTGCAGGAAGGAATCATAACCGGCGCGTAGGCGGTCTGGAAAAGTCATCGCGCTGCTTCTTTCACCAAACACATGGAACAGGAGCCGTGATCTAGCATGTTTCACCAAGGCGGCAAGCCAGTGACATCAGGCATCAGGCTGGCAATTTCCTTCGACACGGTGGGAACCGCACCAAGATCCGCGCATTTTGAGCTCGCAGGTGCAGCGCATGTCAATCGGACGCGACGGTACTGGGGAACAGGGCGATTTTTCCGATTTCCCGTTCTGACATCAACGTATTGGTAGACGAGCCTCTATCCCGTCTGTGCTGCACCTGTTCTTTTTCCCTTCTCTGGCATTTATCCACGCGGCAGGCGCGGCGCCGCTGCGACCAGCGCCTTTCCAATTGCCGACTGGGGATTGCTGACGACCTCGGTCGCAATGCCGCTTTCCACGATTTTGCCACCATCGAGAATGGCGACTCGGTCCGCCGCCGCGCGAACCACGCCGAGATCATGCGTGATGAAGAGATAGGCGACGCGCGTTTCGCGCTGGATGCGCTTGAGCAGTTGCAGGATTTCGGCGCGCACGGACACGTCGAGCGCGGACACAGCTTCATCCAGAACGATCAGAGTCGGAGAGCTGGCCAACGCCCGCGCGATCGCAACTCTTTGCCGTTGCCCACCGGAGATTTCGTGGATCGGTCTGGAGGCGAGGGCGGGGTCGAGCCGCACCCGTTCCAGCAGGCTTGCAACGCGCGAGCGTCGTTCACCGCGGCTGAAGCCTGTATGGATCTTCAGCGGATCGTCGATCACGCGCCCAACGGTTGCGCGCGGGTTAAGCGCGGCAAGCGGATTCTGAAAGACGATCTGCAGACGGCCACGCATGGCACGCAGTGCGGATGGTTTCAGTCCACGCAGATCCGTGCCTTCAAACAGGATCGTGCCAGCGTCGGGCTCGATGAGGCGCGTCACCAAACGCGCGATCGTCGACTTACCGCTGCCGGATGGTCCCACCAGTGCGAGCGTTTCGGCGGCCGCAATGGTGAAGCTGACATCGTCGACAGCTGAAACAAGGGTGTCGCCGCGGCGATAGCGTTTCGACAAGCCGGAGACTTCAAGCAGCGGCATCACGCTTCCACCGCCAGATGGGCTCGAAGCAGCTGCTTCGTATAGGCGTCTTTCGGCTCCTGAATGATCGTTCGCGTGTCGCCGCATTCCACGAGCCGGCCTGATCGGAGAACAGCGATCCGGTCAGCCAGCGAAGCAGCCAGAGCGATGTCATGGCTGATGAAAAGGAGCGTCATCCCGTCGGCCTCCACAAGCGAGCGGATCAACGCCACGATTTCCGCCTGAACGATCGTATCGAGCGCACTGGTCGCCTCGTCGGCGATCAGCAGCAATGGTCGCCCGGCAATGGCGGCTGCGATCGCCACACGTTGGCGCTGACCGCCGGACAGCTGATGCGGATAAGAACGCGCGATCAGTTCGGGATCGGGAAGGCGCACGCGATCGATCAGTTCATGGGCGGCTTGAAGGGCAGCGTGCCAGTCGACGCTGCGATTGACCTGAACCACCTCGGCAATCGTGTTGCCGATGGTGAAAACGGGATTGAGACTGCCGCCGGGATCCTGAAAAACGAAGCCGATGTCACGGCCGGCGCGCGGCGGCCGATCGGGATAACCCGGCCACACGAGGCTGCCCGTCAGCTTCGCCTCGGAAGGCAGAAGACCAGCCAAGGCCAGCGCGATCGTGCTTTTTCCCGAGCCACTTTCGCCGATAATGGCAAGCTTCTCGCCAGCTTTCAGGTCCAGATCGACGTCGGCCAGCGCCGGCGCCACAGCGCGATCGCGAGAGTAGCTGACGCCGAATCGCTGCAGCTGAGCAAGCACGGTCATGCCCGCACCTTCCGCGCTGCGCTTGCTTCGACCACGCCTTCGCCGGCCAGATAAACGCCGAGAACAGTCACCACGAGGGCGATGCCAGGGATGATCGACAGGTAAGGAGCGGATCTTAGAACGGCGCGGCCTTCCGCGATCATGCCACCCCAGGTGATGCGGTTGGGATCGCCGAGGCCCAGGAACGACAAGGCGGCTTCGGTGAGAACCGCAGCGGCAACGATCACCGAAGACAGCGCGAGCACAGGTGGCAGTGCGTTTGGCAAAACCTCGCGGAACGCGATCTTGAGCGGGTGCATGCCTATGGCACGCGCACCGGCGACATAATCGCGCTCACGGATCGAAAGCACTTCTGCCCGCGCCACGCGCGCCGGTCCTGTCCAGGCACTGAGCGCAATGGCGAGGACGACCACCGGCAGGGAAGGTCCGACAACACTGACAAAGGCAAGCGCCAGCAGAAAGCCCGGCACGGTCTGGAAAGCATCGGTGATGCGCATCAGCACTTCATCAACGATGCCGCCAATGAAGCCGGCTAGCGTGCCGACAACGGATCCGACGATGATCGAGGTCGCGGCAGCGGCCAGTCCAACCAGAAGCGATGTGCGGGCCCCGTGTACGAGTTCGGCCAGAACATCGCGGCCAAGCCGATCTGTTCCAAGCGGAAGGCTCGCGTCCTGGAAGGGCCGCAGCAAGGCAGGGCCCGCGATGGCCAGCGGATCTGCAGGAAAGAGCAGCGGCGCCAACAGGGCGATAAGCGCCAAAACGACCAAGATGGTGAAGCCGAGCAGGGCGGTGGGTGTGCGAAGCAGCGTCATGATTGCACTTCGCTTGCGCCGACGCGTGGATCAAGCAGGGCGTAGGCGAGGTCCACGATCAGATTGATGAGGATCACGACCACCGCGCTGATCAGGATAATGCCAAGAAGAAGCGACGTATCGCGGCCGGCCACTGACTCCTGCGCCAACCGGCCGAGACCGGGAATCGAAAACACGCTTTCGATGACGACGCTGCCACCGAGCATTGCTGCCGATTGCACGCCGAGCATGGTCACCAGCGGCGTCAAAGCATTTCGCGCAACATGGCGCAGGACGATGCGTCGGCGCGGAAGGCCACGTGCGCGTGCGGCAAGCACATAGTCGGTCCGCCAGACTTCCGTCATGCCGGCCCGCATCATACGCAGATAGAGCGCCAGATAGATCAGGCCGAGCGCACCCACTGGCAAGATCAGGTGGAGGGCGATATCGCCAGCACGGGCGAACCCTTCCTTGCTGGAGGCGATCGTCTCGATGCCGCTCAGCGGCAGCCAGCGCAGCTGCACGGCAAAGATCACGATCAGCACGAGGCCGAGCCAGAAGCCGGGCACGGCGTAGATGGCTAGCGAGCCGACCGACAGCAAACGATCGCGCAGACTGCCGGGCTTCGCACCGGCCCAGATGCCGAGCAACGAGCCGAGCCCAAACGATAGCGCAGTGGCTGATCCCATCAGAAGCAGCGTGTTCGGCAGACGTTCGAGGATCACGTCGAGGTTGGGGCGCGAGAAGATCACGGAGCGGCCGAAATCGAGATGGGCGAGGGCGTAAAGATACGCGGCGAGCCGGCCCCAGACTGACTGGTCCAGCCCCCACTGCGCGCGCAGATCGGCACTCAATCCCGCATCGCCGCCGAGAGAGGCGGCATAAGCATCCACTGCGTCGCCCGGTGCGGCTTCGAGGAGGAAGAACGTACCGAGGACAACGATCGCCAGAACCGGAATGCTGGCGATCAGGCGCCTGCGGATCAGCCGCAAAGCCCTGTTCATGACGCGTCCAGAACCATCAAAGGGCGCAGTTCCGCAAGCGACACTTCGGCATCAAGTCTCGATCCAGGTATCGGCCCAGTTTGAAACGGCCCAGCGGGGATTGTTGGCCACGTTCTTGACGCTCGTTCGCGCCACCGTGATGAAGCCCCAATCCGCCACATTGATCAGGGGCAGGTCGGTCGCGACCAGCTTCTGGAACTCCTTGTAGAGTTCTGTCCGCTTCGTCTCGTCTAGCTCGCTCGCTGCTTTGTCGATCAGCGCATCGAGCTCAGTGTTCTTGTAGCCGCCCTGGTTGGAGAAGGGCACGCCATCCGGGATGCCGCTCTGCACCAGGATCGTCGTCGAGATTGCCGGATCGCCGCGGAAGACCGTTGGCGCAATTGCCAGATCGAAGGCGTGGTCGGTGTAAACGGCCTTCTGATGCGCAGCTGCATCGTTGTTCACCAGTTCAGCCTCGATGCCGACGGTAGCCAGCGCCTGGCGCAGATAATCGCCGAACTGGCGCGTTTCGTTGAAGTAAGGCGCCGGCAGAAGCTTGAGGCTGAAGCGGATGCCGTCAGCATTTCGGGGATAGCCGGCTTCATCCAGCAGAGCATTGGCTTTGGCGACATCAAAGGGGTAGGTCGCAACATCGCCCGTGTAGAATTGCGGATCGTTCTTGGGCACCGGCCCCGTCGCGGTTTCCGCGTAGCCGAGGAAAATCGTCTTCACCACGAAGTCGCGATCGATCGCATGCGCGATTGCCTGGCGCACCTTCAGATCGGCAAGCTCCTTGCGGCGGTGGTTAATCTCCACCACGAGCTGGTAAGTCAGCGCTTCATAGCCCTTCGAGATGACCTCGATGCCTTCGACTTTGCTGATGCGATCGAGATCGGCGAGCGGCACCATCGAGAAGGCGGCAAGCTGGATCTCTTCGGCTTCCAGCGCGCTCGCTGCCGCACCGCGGTCCGGCAATACGCGATAGATGATCTCATCGAGATATGGTGTGTCGTCGCCCCAGTAATCCTCGTTGCGCGTCAGCCGGTAATATTCGCCCGGCTTGTATTCCGCGAACTTGAACGGTCCCGTACCCACCAGCTGAATGTTGGCAGGGTTGTTGGCGATGTCGCCGGTCTCATAGATGTGCTTCGGCAGCACGCTGGAGACCACGGGCAGGGCATTGCGGATGAGCTGAAACGGTGTCGGCCTCGAGAAGCGGAAGATCGCCGTGGTGGCGTCGGGCGTCTCGACGGCTTCCAGATCCTTGAAGATCGTACGCCCCAGATTCTGCAGCGGCTTCCACACGTTTAAGGCCGAAAAGGCCACGTCATTCGACGAAAACGCGCTGCCATCATGCCATTTCACGTTCTCACGCAGCTTAAATGTAACGCTTAAACCGTCGTCGGAGCCCTCCCACGAAGTCGCCAAACGCGGCGCCAACCCATCCTCACCTTCATACGACGCTTCCGCCAGCGGCTCTATCACCTTGGAAGCAATAAAGAACACGCCGTTCGACGCGACGATCGCAGGGTTCAGGTTGCGCGGCTCGGAATCAGCTGCAACAATCAACCGCCCACCCTTCTGAACCGCCTGCGCAAAGCCGATTGTCGGCAGCGCTGTGGAGGCTAACAGGACAGATGATCCGGCGATAAACGAGCGTCGGTTGAGGGAAAGGGGCGGCATCAGCACATCCTTGACAAGGTGACAGTCGCGCAATCTTTCTTGCGCAGACCGGCTTCACCAGCAACAACAACCTAAACCCGGCGCGCTTCGAAGAAAATGGTGATATTTCGCTGCAGAAGCTGATTTGCGCGGATCGAAGGCGCTGAGGAATAAAGGTGCCTGACAGGCGGGTCGACAAAGTTCGCGGATCAGCGTGGCGACGGGCTTCCCGTTGGTGAGTCGTTTGAAGCGGTATGTCCTGCTAAGATGGAGCGGCGCGATCCCGCTGCATGTGCTCATCGTCCGTGACATGCTGATTCTCGGCACGCTGCTGAACGTTGTCACGACGATCGCTTCGTTGATTGTGCTCGCTGCCGGTGCGCCTGTGCCGCTCGGATTCGCCGTTTTTCTCCTGCCTCTTCCCTATAACCTCTTCATCTTCGGGTGCGTTTGGCGTTCGGCGGGACAGGTGGGCGGAATTTGGGGAAATCTTTCATGCATATTGGCAGCTGTATGGCTGGTCGGTGCGACAATCCTTTGAAAAGCTTATGATTAACATTGGTATAGGTTCTGTCAGTTTCCTGCGAACTCTTACCCCACGTCGCGCCTAATTGGCTTGCAAGCCGGCTGCGGAAGGGATAGTCACGCCGCGTTGCAGCAATGCCGCCGCTTATCTCCTTGTGTCGCATCTGCTTTCTCGCGAAGCTGCTGTGCCTTAGATAAGAAGCGTTAGGCTAGCCAAGGTCTGTTCATGGACACCCTACTGAGTTCCTATCTTCCGGTCGTGATTTTCATCGGCGTCGCCATGTTGGTTGGCGTCGCGCTAACGGTCGCGCCCTTTCTGGTTGCTTATCGCAATCCCGATCCCGAGAAACTGTCGGCTTACGAGTGCGGCTTCAATGCGTTCGACGATGCGCGCATGAAGTTCGACGTCCGCTTCTACCTGGTGGCGATTCTCTTCATCATCTTCGATCTCGAAGTGGCGTTCCTGTTCCCGTGGGCAGTGTCTTTCGGTGAGATCGGCATGTTTGGCTTCTGGTCGATGATGGTGTTCCTGGGCATCCTGACGCTCGGCTTCATCTATGAATGGAAGAAGGGAGCACTCGAATGGGATTGAGCCCGACGCCGGTATTTCCGACCAAAGTGACCCCTGAGGGAACACTCGTCGCGCGCCAGCCGCGCGGCATCATCGATCCGAACACCGGCAAGCCGGTTGGCGCGGACGATCCGTTCTTTGGCGAGATCAACGACGAGCTCGCCGACAAGGGCTTTATCCTCACCTCATCCGAGGCGCTGATCACCTGGGCCCGTTCGGGCTCGCTGATGTTCATGACTTTCGGTCTGGCCTGTTGTGCGGTGGAGATGATCCACACATCGATGCCGCGCTATGACAGCGAGCGCTTCGGCGTTGCGCCGCGCGCATCACCGCGCCAGTCGGACATCATGATCGTGTCCGGCACGCTGACCAACAAGATGGCGCCTGCTTTGCGCAAGGTCTACGACCAGATGCCGGAGCCGCGCTACGTCATCTCGATGGGCTCCTGCGCCAACGGCGGCGGCTATTACCATTATTCCTATTCCGTCGTGCGCGGCTGCGATCGCATCGTGCCGGTGGATATCTATGTGCCCGGCTGCCCGCCCACTGCGGAAGCCCTTCTGTACGGCATTCTTCTTCTTCAGAAGAAGATCCGCCGCACCGGCACGATCGAGCGGTGAGGCCATGAGCGAAGCTCTCAACGATCTTGCTGCCTATCTCGGTGAAAAGCTGGGCAATCGGCTGGAAAAAGCCGTTGTGGTTCACGGCGAGCTGACGATCACTGTGCCGGCGCCCGTTATCGTGGAAGTCGTATCCTTCCTGAAACGCGACGCGCAGTGCCAGTTCATCTCGATCCTGGATGTCTGCGGTGCGGACTATCCTTCGCGGCCGCAGCGCTTCGATGTGGTTTATCACTTCCTGTCGCCGCGTCAGAACCAGCGCATCCGCATCAAGGTTCTGACGGACGAAGATACGCCGGTGCCGTCCATCATCAGCGTTTTCCCGGGCGCCGACTGGTATGAGCGCGAGACCTACGACCTCTACGGCATTCTGTTCTCCGGTCATCCGGATCTGCGCCGCATCCTGACTGACTACGGTTTCGAAGGTCATCCACTGCGCAAGGACTTCCCGTTGACGGGCTTCGTCGAAGTTCGCTACGACGACGAGGTGAAGCGCGTGGTCTACGAACCGGTGGATCTCAAGCAGGAATTCCGCAACTTCGACTTCCTGTCTCCGTGGGAAGGTACCGATTACGTGCTGCCCGGCGACGAGAAGTCGAAGGCGAATTAAGGCGCTAAAATGCCCGAAACATCCGTTCGCAATTTCAACATCAACTTCGGCCCGCAGCACCCTGCGGCACACGGCGTTCTGCGCCTCGTGCTGGAGCTCGACGGCGAAGTGGTGGATCGCGTCGATCCGCATATCGGCCTGCTCCATCGCGGCACCGAGAAGCTGATCGAAGCTAAGACCTATCTGCAGGCCGTTCCGTATTTCGATCGCCTCGATTACTGCGCGCCGATGAGCCAGGAGCATGCCTTTGCTCTGGCTGTGGAGCGTCTGCTCGAGATCGAAGTTCCGAAGCGCGGCCAGCTCATCCGCGTGCTTTGTTGCGAACTCAGCCGCTGCATGTCGCACATCCTCAACGTCACGACTCAGGCGCTTGATATCGGCGCCTTGACCCCGCCGCTGTGGGGCTTCGTCGAACGCGAGCGGATGAACACGTTCTATGAGCGGATTTCCGGCTCGCGCATGCACGCAGCCTATTTCCGTCCCGGCGGCGTTCATCAGGACATTCCGGACCAGATCATCGAGGACATGGGCAACTGGCTCGATCCGTTCCTCAAGACCCTCGACGATCTCGACAGCCTGATGACGGGCAATCGCATCTTCAAGCAGCGCAACGTCGATATCGGTGTCGTGTCTCTCGATGAGGCTTGGGAGCGTGGCTTCTCCGGTGTGATGGTACGCGGCTCGGGCGCTGCCTGGGATCTGCGCAAGTCGCAGCCCTATGAGTGCTATTCCGAGATGGAATTCGACATTCCGATCGGCAAGAACGGCGACTGCTATGATCGCTACCTAATTCGCATGGAAGAGATGCGCCAGTCGGCGCGCATCATGCGCCAATGCATCGATCGTCTGCTTGGAGCGGAAAAGGTCGGCCCGGTGTCGAACACCGACGGCAAGGTCGTTCCGCCGAAACGCGCTGCGATGAAGCGGTCGATGGAAGCGCTCATCCATCACTTCAAGCTCTACACCGAAGGCTACAAGGTGCCGGCCGGCGAGGTCTATGCCGCCGTTGAAGCACCGAAAGGCGAGTTCGGCGTTTATCTCGTGTCCGACGGCACCAACAAGCCGTATCGTTGCAAGCTGCGCGCACCAGGCTTCGCGCATCTTTCGGCGATGGATTTCATGTGCAGGGGCCATCTTCTGGCCGACGTGAGCGCCGTTCTCGGCTCGCTCGATATCGTGTTTGGTGAGGTCGACCGCTAAAATGTCCGTTCGTCGCCTTGCAGAGCCCGCAGTTCAGCCAGCCAGCTTCGCCTTTAACGAGGAAAACGCTGCCTGGGCTGACCGCGCCATCGCCAAATATCCGGAAGGCCGCCAGCAGTCCGCCGTGATCCCGCTGCTCATGCGGGCACAGGAACAGGAAGGCTGGGTTTCGAAGGCTGCCATCGAGACTGTCGCTGATATGCTGGGCATGCCCTATATCCGCGTTCTCGAGGTTGCGACCTTCTACACTCAGTATCAGCTGAAGCCGGTTGGTACGAAGGGGCATGTGCAGGTTTGCGGCACCACGCCCTGCATGGTGCGCGGCGCCGGCGCGTTGATGGATGTGTGCCGCTCCAAGATCCATCACGACCAGTTCCACACCAATGAAAGCGGCACGCTGTCCTGGGAAGAGGTCGAATGCCTCGGCGCCTGCGTGAACGCGCCGATGGTCATGGTGTTCAAGGATACCTATGAAGACCTGACACCGGACCGTCTGGCTGAGATCATCGATGCTTTCGAGGCGGGCAATCCGCCTCAGCCCGGTCCGCAGATCGATCGTTTCTATTCCGCTCCGGCTTCCGGCTTCACGTCGCTGACCGACGAGCAGGCCATTCAGGACAACGCCCGCGAATGGCGTGAGAAGCGCAAGCAGGCATGGTCGGCCGAAGCGGCACCGGCAACCGGAGAAACGGCTGCGCCGCCGTCGGAGGCCGCACGACCGAAAACGGATGCGGCTGAAACCAATCCAACCATCAAGTCGCCATCGCCGGAAAAGACCAACCCTGCGGCCGAACGCGCCGATAGCGTGAAGGCACCGACTGGCAACGCCGCCGAGGCCAACAAGGCCGATCCTTCCGTTGAGGGTGAGGCCAAGCAGCGCAAGAACAGCACCGAGAAGGAAGGCGACGAGAGCCTGAAGGCTCCGGAGCTTTTCAAGGAAGAACCGGTTGGTGCTGACGCCAAGGGTGAAGCAGCATCCGACGCCGACACGACGAGCGCTGGCAAGGATATGGCCGGTCATCCGGATGCCGAAGCTGAAGGCAAGTCTGGCAGCAAAGACGGTGAGGCAAGCTGATGCTCGCAGATAAGGACCGCATCTTCACCAATATCTACGGCCGTTTCGACCAATCGATCCAGGGTGCGATGGCGCGCGGATTGTGGGACGGAACGGACGAGATCATCGCAAAGGGTCGCGACTGGATCATCAACGAGATGAAGGCGTCCGGCCTGCGTGGCCGCGGCGGCGCTGGATTCCCGACCGGTCTCAAGTGGTCCTTCATGCCGAAGAACACGGAAGGGCGTCCGTCCTATCTCGTGGTCAACGCCGATGAGTCGGAGCCTGGCACCTGCAAGGACCGAGAAATTCTGCGCCACGATCCGCATACGCTGGTCGAGGGCTGCCTGATTGCCGGTTTCGCGATGGGCGCAACCGCTGCCTACATCTATGTTCGCGGCGAGTTCATCCGCGAGCGCGAAGCGCTGCAGCGGGCGATCGACGAAGCCTATGAGATGGGTTTCATCGGCAAGAACAACAAGAACGGCTACGATTTCGAGATCTACGTTCACCACGGCGCGGGCGCTTATATCTGTGGTGAGGAAACGGCCTTGCTCGAGAGCCTCGAAGGCAAGAAGGGCCAGCCGCGCCTGAAGCCGCCATTCCCGGCGAATATGGGTCTTTATGGCTGCCCCACGACCGTCAACAACGTCGAGTCGATTGCGGTCGCACCGACCATTCTTCGTCGCGGCGCCAGCTGGTTCTCGTCCATCGGCCGTCCGAACAATGTCGGCACCAAGCTGTTCATGCTGGTCGGGCACGTCAACACGCCCTGCACGGTTGAAGAAGCCATGGGCATCTCCTTCCGCGAGCTGGTGGAAAAGCACGGCGGCGGTATTCGCGGCGGCTGGGACAATCTGCTTGCCGTTATTCCCGGCGGCGCATCCTGCCCGGTGGTGAAGGCGGAAGACATCATCGATTGCCCGATGGACTTCGATGGCCTGCGCGAACGCAAGTCATCCTTCGGCACGGCAGCCGTGATCGTGATGGACAAGTCGACGGATATCGTGAAGGCAATCGCGCGGCTGTCCTACTTCTTCAAGCATGAAAGCTGCGGCCAGTGCACGCCTTGCCGCGAAGGCACGGGCTGGATGTGGCGTGTGATGGAGCGGCTGGTGCGCGGCGAAGCGCAAAAGCGTGAAATCGACATGCTGCTGGACGTGACGAAGCAGGTCGAAGGTCATACGATCTGCGCACTTGGCGATGCGGCAGCATGGCCGATCCAGGGTCTGATCCGTAATTTCCGGCCCGAGATCGAACGTCGTATCGATGAGTTTTCCTACAACGCGCACCGTGTCGAGCCGGTGCTGGTTGCTGCGGAATAAGGGTACGGGATCAGCGAGCCTGGCACGGCATTGAGATCAAGGATCTCGCAGCGCCAGCAGGCACGATATTGGTAGAGTGGATCAGGAGGCACTGGCCTTCAGGATCCAAAGGAATTGGCAGATCATGGCTAAGCTCAAGGTCGACGGGAAAGAAATAGAGGTACCCGACCACTACACGCTGCTTCAGGCAGCGGAGGATGCGGGTGCCGAGGTGCCGCGTTTCTGTTTCCATGAGCGGTTGTCGATCGCCGGAAACTGCCGCATGTGCCTGGTCGAGGTAAAGGGTGGACCTCCCAAGCCGCAGGCTTCCTGCGCCATGGGTGTCAAGGATCTGCGTCCGGGTCCGAACGGCGAGCTGCCGGAAATGTTCACCAACACGCCGATGGTCAAGAAGGCCCGCGAAGGCGTGATGGAGTTCCTGCTCATCAACCATCCGCTGGATTGCCCGATCTGCGATCAGGGCGGCGAGTGCGATCTGCAGGACCAGGCGATGGCCTTCGGCGTCGACGCTTCCCGCTATGGTGAGAACAAGCGCGCGGTTGAAGACAAGTATATCGGTCCGCTGGTCAAGACGATCATGACGCGCTGCATCCACTGCACGCGCTGCGTCCGCTTCACCACTGAAGTTGCCGGCATTTCCGAGCTCGGTTTGATCGGCCGCGGCGAGGATGCCGAGATCACCACCTATCTCGAACAGGCGATGACGTCCGAACTGCAGGGCAATGTCATCGATCTCTGCCCGGTCGGCGCGCTCACCTCGCGTCCCTATGCTTTCCAGGCGCGTCCTTGGGAGTTGTCGAAGACGGAATCGATCGACGTCATGGATGCGGTAGGTTCGGCGATCCGCGTTGATACGCGCGGCCGCGAAGTCATGCGCATCATGCCGCGCGTGAATGACGAAGTGAACGAGGAGTGGATCTCCGACAAGACCCGCTTCATCTGGGATGGCCTGCGCACACAGCGGCTCGATCGTCCTTACATCCGTCGCGGCGGTCGCCTGCAGCCGGCAAGCTGGGCCGAAGCCTTTGCAGCGGTGAAGACGGCTATGGCCGGCAAGGCGGGTGACCGTGTCGGTGCGATTGCTGGCGACCTGGCAACCGTCGAGGAAATGTACGCGCTGAAGAGCCTGATGGGCTCGGTCGGTTCGGCCAACATCGATTGCCGCCAGGATGGTGCAGCACTCGATCCCGCTCACGGCCGCGCAAGCTACATCTTCAATCCGACCATCGACGGCATCGAACAGGCTGACGCCGTTCTGATCATCGGCTCGAATCCGCGCTTCGAAGCCTCGGTGCTGAATGCGCGCATTCGCAAGGCATGGCGTCAGAAGGGCATGCCGATCGGCGTGATTGGCGACATGGGCGATCTGCGTTACGACTACGAGATGCTCGGTGCCGGCACGGATACGCTGACCCAGCTGTCTGATGGCAAGCTCGACTTCCTCGATGTCCTGAACAAGGCCGAGCGTCCGCTGATCATCGTAGGGCAGGGCGCTTTGGCGCGTGCCGATGGTTCGGCTGTTCTGTCGGCTGCAGCAAAGCTCGCCGAGTCCGTGGGCGCCGTCGCTGAAGACTGGAACGGCTTTGCGGTGCTTCATACTGCGGCAGCGCGCGTCGGCGGTCTCGATATCGGTTTTGTGCCGGGCTCGAACGGCAAGTCGGTTGCCCAGATGATGGGTGCGCTCGATGTGCTCTTCCTGCTTGGCGCCGATGAGTTCGACATGAACCAGATCGGTGCGGACACGTTCACCGTATACATCGGCAGCCATGGCGATGCCGGCGCACATCGTGCTGATGTCATTCTTCCAGGTGCCACCTACACGGAAAAGTCCGGTTTGTTCGTGAACACCGAAGGTCGTGTTCAGCTTGCCAACCGTGCCGGCTTTGCGCCAGGCGAAGCCAAGGAAGACTGGGCCATCCTGCGCGCTCTGTCTGACGTCCTCGGCCATAAGCTGCCGTTCGACAACCTGGCTCAGCTGCGTGCCAAGCTCTTTGCCGAGTTCCCGCATCTGGCCGCGATCGATGAGATCGCGCCAGCGGATATGGCGGGCCTTTCGGCTCTGGCCGATCTTGGTGGCGACTTCGAGCGTGGCGCTTTTGTTTCTCCGGTGAAGGACTTCTACCTCACCAACCCGATTGCCCGTGCATCTGCTGTGATGGCCGAATGCTCTTCGCTTGCGCAGAGCGGTTTCCAGCAGGCAGCGGAATAAGAGATGGCGATGGAAACTTCCTTCTTCTGGGTCTATGTCTGGCCGCCACTGCTCATCCTGATCCAGTCGCTGGTTCTGGTGGTGATCCTGCTCGTGGGCGTGGCCTACCTGCTTTACGCCGACCGCAAGATCTGGGCCGCCGTTCAGCTGCGCCGCGGCCCGAACGTGGTCGGTCCATGGGGTACGCTCCAGGCATTTGCCGATCTGTTGAAGTTCGTCTTCAAGGAGCCGGTGATTCCGTCCGGCGCCAACAAGGCCGTGTTCCTGTTGGCACCAATGGTCTCCGCCGTTCTGGCGATCGCGGCCTGGGCCGTTATCCCGGTGAGCGAAGGCTGGGCTATTGCCAGCATCAACGTCGGCGTTCTCTACATCTTCGCGATTACTTCGCTTGAAGTGTATGGCGTGATCATGGGCGGTTGGGCGTCGAACTCGAAATACCCGTTTCTGGGCGCGCTGCGTTCGGCTGCACAGATGGTGTCTTATGAAGTCTCGATCGGCTTCGTGATCGTCACCGTGCTTCTCACCGTCGGCTCGCTTAACCTGACGGACATCGTTCTGTCGCAGCATACCGGCCTTGGCACGATGCTCGGCCTGCCGAACACGTTCCTCGACTGGAACTGGCTGGCACTGTTCCCGATGTTCATCATCTTCTTTATTTCGGCGCTGGCTGAAACGAACCGTCCGCCCTTCGATCTGGTTGAAGCCGAGTCGGAACTCGTCGCCGGTCATATGATCGAATATTCGTCGACGCCGTTCCTCTTGTTCTTCCTTGGCGAGTATGTCGCGATTGTCTTGATGTGCGCGCTCACCACCATCCTGTTCCTGGGTGGATGGCTGCCGCCGTTCGACTTTGCCCCCTTCACCTGGGTGCCGGGCGTCATCTGGTTCGTGCTGAAGCTGTGCATGGTCTTCTTCATGTTCGCGATGGTGAAGGCCTTTGTTCCGCGCTATCGCTATGACCAGCTGATGCGTCTGGGCTGGAAGATCTTCCTGCCCATCTCGCTGGCGATGGTTGTGCTTACGGCGGCCTTTCTCAAGATCACAGGGTTCGCCTGATATGTCGCTTTCCATGATCGGTGCATTGGTTGGCTTGGTGATCGCGCTCGGCTTTGCCGCGTTCAGCCTTGCGCTCAGCCGGCGCGTCGATCTGGATGAAACACGTAAGGCACTGCACGTAAGTGCCTTGATTCAAATGATTGTTCTTCCTGCTGCGGGCTGGTTCGTCGCGCCTGCCTTATTTGGAGACTGAGGATGTCCGCCTTTGCCCAGGCCGCAAAGTCTCTGCTGCTGATTGAATTCGTAAAGGCGTTCGGCCTTTCCATGCGGCAGTTCTTTGCACCCAAGCACACGATCAACTACCCGCACGAAAAAGGGCCAGTGAGCCCGCGCTTTCGTGGCGAACATGCTTTGCGCCGTTATCCCAACGGTGAAGAACGCTGCATTGCCTGCAAGCTGTGCGAAGCGATCTGCCCGGCGCAGGCCATTACCATCGAGGCCGGCCCGCGCCGCAACGATGGCACCCGCCGCACCGTGCGTTACGACATCGATATGGTGAAATGCATCTATTGCGGCTTCTGCCAGGAAGCCTGCCCGGTGGATGCGATCGTGGAAGGGCCGAACTTCGAGTTCGCCACCGAAACCCGCGAAGAGCTTTACTACGACAAGGACAAGCTGTTGGCGAACGGCGACCGTTGGGAGCGCGAACTTGCGCGCAACATCCAGCTCGACGCGCCGTATCGCTGATAACCAGGGGTGAGGGCGCATGATCCGTCTGCACAGCTTGGAAGACACCAGACCGCGAATGATCCTTCCCCTTTCGCGGAACGCAAATTAAGAGGAGCTGGCATCTGCCCGAGGGGGTAAGCTGCCTGCATGTCGTGTTCTCCGAACACGGCGCCGAGAACCGAGGATACCCATGCTGACCGGTATAGAGGCGGCCTTTTTCTATCTTTTCGCTTTCGTCGCCGTGGCGTCTGCCTTCATGGTGATCGCGGCGAAGAACCCCGTTCATTCGGTTCTTTTCCTGATCCTCACCTTCTTCAACGCCGCCGGCCTGTTTCTGCTGACGGGTGCCGAGTTCCTGGCGATGATTCTGCTGGTGGTTTATGTCGGCGCGGTGGCGGTTCTCTTCTTGTTCGTCGTGATGATGCTCGACGTCGACTTCGCAGCCTTGAAGAGCGGTGCGCTTCAATATGCGCCGGTTGGCGCACTCGTCGGCATCGTTCTGGCGGCCGAGTTGATCGTGGTTGCGGGTGGATACGCCTTCACGCCTGAGCTTGCGGCAACGGCATCCATGCCGACGCCCGATCTCGCGGTGCGCAGCAACACGGCAGCGCTCGGCGACATTCTGTACACGCATTACGTCCATTACTTCCAGATGGCCGGTCTGATCCTGCTGGTTGCGATGATCGGCGCGATCGTGCTGACGCTTCGTCATAAGCCGAACGTGCGCCGCCAGTCGGTTGCCGCTCAGGTCGCGCGGACGCCGGCAACGGCGATCGAGGTCAAGAAGGTCGAGACGGGCAAGGGTATCTGACCATGGAAGTAGGCATCTCCCACTTTTTGACCGTTTCGGCCGTTCTGTTCACGCTCGGCATCTTCGGCATCTTTTTGAACCGCAAGAACATCATCGTCATTTTGATGTCGGTCGAGTTGATCCTGTTGGCGGTCAACTTGAACTTCGTCGCCTTCTCCAGCGTACTGGGCGATCTGGTTGGCCAGGTCTTTGCCTTGTTCGTTCTGACGGTGGCAGCCGCAGAGGCGGCCATCGGACTTGCGATCCTTGTGGTCTTCTATCGCAATCGCGGCTCCATCGCGGTTGAAGATGTTAATGCGATGAAGGGCTGACGGCAGCGCCATGTATCAGGCCATTGTTTTTCTTCCGCTCCTCGGCTTCCTGATCGCCGGCCTGTTTGGTCGCTCGATCGGTGCAAAGGCGTCCGAATACGTCACGTCCGGCTTCCTGGTCGTGGCTGCCGTTCTTTCGTGGATTGCCTTCTTCACGGTTGCGCTCGGTCAGACCAAAGCCTTCACCGTTCCGGTTCTGCGCTTCATTCAGGTCGGCGGCATCGACGTCTTCTGGGCACTGCGCATCGATACGCTGACCGCCGTCATGCTGATCGTGGTCAACACCGTGTCTGCATTGGTGCACATCTACTCGATTGGCTACATGCACCACGATCCGCATCGGCCGCGCTTTTTCGCTTACCTCTCGCTCTTCACCTTCGCCATGCTGATGCTGGTGACATCGGACAATTTGATCCAGATGTTCTTCGGCTGGGAGGGCGTGGGCCTGGCGTCGTATCTGCTGATCGGCTTCTGGTACAAGAAGCCGTCGGCCAGTGCTGCGGCCATGAAGGCGTTCATCGTCAACCGTGTCGGCGATTTCGGCTTCGCGCTCGGCATCTTCGGCGTCTTCGTTCTGTTCGGTTCGGTGAACTTCGATACGATCTTCGCCAATGTCGCGACCTTCATTCCGGCAGAAGGTGCTGCGCCGCAGGGGCAGGTTGCCCTGACCTTCCTCGGTTATGCGCTGAACAACCAGGCCGCTCTGACGGTTGTCTGCCTGCTGCTCTTCATGGGCGCGATGGGCAAGTCCGCACAGATCCCGCTGCACACCTGGTTGCCCGACGCGATGGAAGGCCCGACGCCTGTGTCGGCGCTGATCCACGCTGCAACCATGGTGACCGCCGGCGTGTTCATGCTGGCCCGCTTGTCGCCGATCTTCGAGCACAGCGCGACGGCTCTGACCTTCGTCACCTTCATCGGCGCGACCACGGCAATCTTCGCCGCAACCGTCGGTCTGGTTCAGAACGACATCAAGCGCGTAATCGCTTATTCGACCTGTTCGCAGCTCGGCTATATGTTTGTCGCGCTTGGTACGGGTTTCTACGGCGCCGCCGTGTTCCACCTCTTCACGCATGCCTTCTTCAAGGCGCTGCTGTTCCTGGGCTCGGGTTCGGTGATCCATGCCGTGTCCGACGAGCAGGACATGCGCAAGATGGGCGGGTTGCGTAAGCTTATCCCGACCACATACTGGATGATGGTGATCGGCACGATCGCGTTGACCGGCGTCGGTATTCCGACGACGATTCTCGGTACCGCCGGCTTCTTCTCGAAGGACGCGATCATCGAAGGTTCGTTTGCTGCGCATAATGCGGCAAGCGGCTACGCCTTCATCATGCTCGTGCTCGCCGCCGTGTTCACCAGCTTCTATTCCTGGCGCCTGATCTTCATGACCTTCCATGGCAAGCCGCGCGCGTCGGCTGACGTCATGCACCACGTGCATGAATCACCGCCGGTGATGCTGGTGCCGCTTTATATCCTGGCAGTTGGTGCCCTCTTTGCGGGCGTTCTCTTCCACGAATATTTTGTCGGCCACGACTACAACGAATTCTGGAAGGGCGCTTTGTTCACCCTGCCCGAAAACGAGATCCTCGAGCACTTCCACCATGTGCCGTTGCTCGTGAAGCTGTCGCCCTTCATCGCGATGATCGTCGGCTTCCTGCTGGCCTACCAGTTCTACATCCGCTCGCCGGAAACACCGAAGCGACTGGCTGCTCAGCATCACGGCCTCTACCAGTTCCTTCTCAACAAGTGGTATTTCGACGAGCTCTACAACTTCCTGTTCGTGCGCCCGGCCATGCGCCTTGGCCGCTTCCTCTGGAGGCAGGGTGATGGCCGCGTGATCGATGGTATGGGACCAGACGGCATTGCCGCACGGGTTGTCGATGTCACGCGCGGTGTCGTGCGTCTGCAGACCGGCTATCTCTACCACTACGCCTTTGTAATGCTGATCGGCATCGCCGCGCTGGTCACCTGGATGATGCTGGGGAACAGCTTCTGATGACTGACTGGCCAATTCTCTCGACGGTCACGTTCCTCCCGCTCGTTGGCGCGTTCCTGATCTTCCTGATCCGTGACGATGGCGCGAGCGCACGTCGCAACATCCGCAACGTCGCGCTTTTGACGACGGTGTTTACCTTCGTCCTGTCGCTTCTGATCTGGATCGGCTTCGACAACAGCCAGTCCGGTTTCCAGATGGTGGAAAAGACGAGCTGGCTCGACTCCGGCATTTCCTACCACATGGGTGTCGACGGCATTTCGATGCTGTTCGTTATCCTGACCACCTTCCTGATGCCGCTTTGCATCGCGGCCAGCTGGGTATCCGTTGAGAAGCGCGTCAAGGAATACATGATCGCGTTTCTCATCCTGGAAACGATGGTCATCGGCGTGTTCTGTGCACTCGACATCGTTCTTTTCTACGTGTTCTTCGAAGCAAGCCTGATCCCGATGTTCATCATCATCGGCGTCTGGGGTGGCAAGCGCCGCGTTTATGCGAGCTTCAAGTTCTTCCTTTATACGCTGCTCGGCTCGGTGCTGATGCTGCTCGCTATCATGGCCATGTTCTGGCAGGCGGGCACGACCGACATTCCGACGCTGATGACGCATGAGTTCCCGGCCAGCATGCAATACTGGTTATGGATCGCCTTCTTCGCGTCGTTTGCGGTCAAGATGCCGATGTGGCCGGTTCATACCTGGCTGCCGGACGCGCACGTTGAAGCGCCAACGGCGGGCTCCGTACTTCTGGCAGGCATTCTCCTGAAGATGGGCGGCTATGGCTTCTTGCGCTTCTCGCTGCCCATGTTCCCGGATGCGTCTGACTACTTCGCGCCCTTCGTCTTCACGCTGTCGGTCATAGCGATCATTTACACCTCGCTGGTCGCGTTGATGCAGGAGGACATGAAGAAATTGATCGCCTATTCGTCGGTTGCGCATATGGGCTTTGTGACGATGGGCATCTTCGCGATGAATGCCGAAGGCGTTCAGGGCGCCATTTTCCAGATGCTGTCGCACGGCCTCGTCTCGGGTGCGCTCTTCCTCTGCGTCGGCGTGGTCTATGATCGCCTGCATACCCGTGAGATCTCTGCCTATGGTGGTCTGGTGCATAACATGCCGAACTACGCGGTCGTGTTCCTGATCTTCACGATGGGCAATGTCGGTCTGCCGGGCACCAGTGGCTTCGTGGGCGAGTTCCTGACCATGATGGGTGCTTTCCGCGCCAACACCTGGGTCGCCTTCTTCGCGGCCACCGGTGTCATCCTTTCGGCGGCTTATGCGCTTTGGCTCTATCGCCGCATCATCTTCGGCGCCTTGACCAAGGAGAGCCTGAAGTCGATGCTGGATCTCTCGACGCGCGAAAAGGCCATCATCTATCCGCTGGTAGTGCTCACGATCTTCTTCGGCGTTTATCCGGCTCCGGTCTTCAATGTAACGACCGCTTCGGTCGACGCGTTGATCTCCCATATCTCCCAGGCGACGGGCGCGGCTGATACCGCCTCGCTCGCGAAGTAAGGACGTCCGCAGCAATGACTACGGCTCTTTCCACAAGCCTTTCGCTGCTTGGCCCGGAACTCATCCTCGCCGTCGGCGCAGTCGCGCTTCTGATGATCGGCGTGTTCAGCGCGGAACAGCGAGCCAACCGGCTTGTCACCGGTCTGAGCGTTGCCGTGCTCGTGGCAGCGCTCCTGTGGATGTGGTTCTACGGTCGTGACGGCTATGCCTTTGGCGGCGCTATTATTCAGGACGCGTTCGGCCGCTTCATGAAGAGCCTTGCGCTCATCGGTTCGGCGGTCACGCTGTTCATGTCGGTCGGCTTCGCCAAGAGCGAGCGCTTCGACAAGTTCGAGTTCCCCGTATTGATCGTGCTTTGTACGCTCGGTATGATGCTGATGATCACAGCCAACGACATGCTTGGCCTGTATCTTGGCCTCGAACTGCAGTCGCTGGCGATCTATGTGCTTGCCGCCTTCAATCGCGACAGCCTCCGCTCCACGGAAGCCGGTCTGAAGTATTTCGTGCTCGGCGCATTGTCTTCCGGCATGCTGCTTTACGGCATTTCGCTGGTTTACGGTTACACTGGCCACACGGGCTTCCAGGAAATCGCACTCGCCTTGAACGGTTCGGAGCGTCAGCTCGGCCTCGTCTTTGGTCTGGTCTTCGTTCTGGCCGGCTTGGCTTTCAAGATTTCCGCCGTGCCGTTCCACATGTGGACGCCGGACGTTTATGAAGGCGCGCCGACGCCGATCACCGCCTTCATGGCTGCTGCGCCCAAGATGGCTGCCATGGCGCTGACAGTGCGCGTCACCATGGAAGCGTTTGCGCCGATCGCACCGGACTGGCAGCAGATCATCGTGTTCATCTCGATCGCGTCCATGCTGCTTGGTTCGTTTGCCGCCATCGGTCAGCGCAACATCAAGCGCCTGATGGCCTATTCCTCGATCGGCCACATGGGCTTTGCTCTGGTCGGTCTGGCCGCCAACTCCGAAACGGGCGTTCGCGGCGTCGTGCTCTACATGGCGATCTATCTGGCGATGACGCTGGGCACCTTCGCCGTCATTCTCGCGATGCGCCGCAAGGAAGGCAATGTCGAGAATATCGACGATCTCGCCGGTCTTTCTACGACCCATCCGCTGATGGCGCTCGTTCTGACCATCATGATGTTCTCGCTCGCTGGCATCCCGCCTTTGGCAGGCTTCTGGGCCAAGTGGTACGTCTTCCTGGCGGCGATCAACTCCGGTCTTTACGCCTTGTCGGTGATCGGTGTTCTCGCTTCCGTGGTGGGTGCCTTCTACTACTTGCGTCTCATCAAGATCATGTGGTTCGATGAGCCTGTCGGCAGCTTCGTTCCTGTTGCCGGTGAGTTGCGCGTTGTTCTGGCTGTGTCGGCTGCCTTTACGCTGCTTTACGTGCTCATCGGTGGTCCGCTCGGCAATATGGCGGAAGCCGCAGCAATGTCCTTCTTCTGAGGAATGACGTTCCAACTCGCTCCGGAGGCACTGGATCAAGGGTATCGCTTGGAGGGCCATCATACGGTCGGTTCCACAAATGCCCTTGCCCTGGAGCGTGCAACGAATGGTGACGCGGGCAATCTCTGGATCTGCGCGCTGAAACAGGAAAGTGGCCGCGGGCGACGGGGTCGCGCCTGGGAAACGCCGGTCGGCAATCTCGCGGCAACGTTGCTGGTGGTCGGAAGCCATGATCCCAAGAGAGCCGCCACGCTCGGCTTCGTGGCAGGGCTCTCGCTCTCGGACGCTCTGCAGGCAGCTCTGCCTGACGCCGATCTTTCGGTCGCAGCCGATGCTGGCGGGATGCGGGACGGCAGTCGCTTTGCCTTGAAGTGGCCGAACGATGTTTTGGCTGATGGTGCCAAGCTGTCCGGCATCTTGCTTGAATCGACGTTCCTGCCGGACGGGCGCTTCGCCGTTGCTGTCGGGATCGGCGTCAACGTAGTCGCTCACCCCGCAGATCTTCCCTATCCCGCAACATCGCTGCAGGCTCTGGGTGCTGATCTGACGGCCGAGGACCTGCTCAGCCTGCTCAGCGCAGCCTGGGCGCGCAACATTGCGCTGTGGGACGAGGGGCGGGGCCTGGCTGTTATCCGCGACCTTTGGCTTGCAAGAGCCGCTGGCCTAGGCGGCGATGTGGCCGTGCGGCTTGACGGCGCGGTTCTTCGCGGCACATTCGAGACCATCGACGAGGATTGCCGCTTCGTTATTCGTCTGAACGACGGCAGCCTGGCGCAGATCGCGGCAGGTGACGTACATTTCGGGGCTGTCGCTTCGGCGTCCGCTTCATAAAGGATAGACATTGGCTGACGAGAACAACGCGGAACTGGTCTTTGTGCCTCTTGGAGGCGTCGGCGAAATCGGCATGAACTTCGCGCTCTACGGCTTCGGTCCGCCGAAGGCACGCGAATGGATCGTGGTGGATGTCGGCGTGACCTTCCCAGGCCCGGATCTGCCTGGTGTCGACCTTGTTTTGCCCGACATCCGTTTCATTGAGGAGCGGCTCGACGATCTGCGCGGCATTATCATCACGCATGCGCATGAAGATCACTATGGCGCTCTGCTCGATCTTTGGCCGCGCCTGAAGGCGCCGGTCTGGATGACGCCCTTCAGCGCCGGCCTCTTGGAAGCCAAGCGCTCGGCGGAAGCCAAGTCGCTGGAGGTGCCGGTCGAGATCTACAAGGCGGGATCCACCTTCCAGGTTGGACCTTTCTCGATCGAGGCGATTGGCGTGACCCACTCGATCCCCGAACCAGTTTCGCTGGCAATCACCACGCCGGTGGGAACAGTCATTCATACCGGCGATTGGAAGATCGATCCAGCACCGACACTGCCGCCACTGATCGACGAGAACCGGTTCCGCGAGCTTGGCCAGAAAGGCGTGGCCGCGCTGATTTGCGACTCGACCAACGCGTTGCGCGAAGGCGACTCGCCTTCCGAGGAAGCCGTCGGTGAAGGCATTCGGGGTGTCATCGAAAATGCGCCGGGCCGCGTTGCGATCACGACTTTCTCGTCGAATGTCGGCCGCATCAAGTCGGTTGCAGAGGCCGCTTTGGCGACCGACCGTCAGGTGCTGGTGCTCGGCCGCTCGCTCAAGCGCGTCATCGACGTTGCAAGCGACCTTGGCTATCTCGAAGGTCTTCCGTCGTTCATCGGTGAGGAGGATTACGGCTATATCCCACGCGACAAGGTGGTGATCCTGTGCACCGGCAGCCAGGGCGAAGCCCGCGCAGCGCTTGCGAAGCTCGCGCGTGACGAGTTCCGCAATGTTGCCTTGTCGCCGGGTGATCTCGTCATCTACTCGTCGCGGACCATTCCCGGCAACGAGAAGGCCACTCTTGAAACCAAGAACCTGTTGATCGAGCAGGGAATTAAGATCGTCGAAGACAGCGATGCCCTCGTTCATGTGTCCGGTCACCCGCGCCGCAGCGAGTTGCGCCGGATGTATGAATGGGTGAAGCCGCAGATCGCGGTGCCTGTTCACGGCGAGGCGGCTCACCTCATGGGGCATGCCCAGCTCGCGCGCGATTGCGGTGTCACCGATGTCCCGAAGGTTCGCAACGGTGACATGGTTCGCTTGGCGCCCGGTCCGTCCAAGATCATCGATCAGGTGCCGATCGGGCGCGTCATGAAAGATGGTCGCCTGATTGGCGATGAGGTTGCGACCGGCGTTCGTGATCGCCGCAAGCTATCCTTTGCCGGCCATGTGGCGGTGAATGTCGTGCTCGACGAGCGCTATGACCTCGCAGGCGATCCTGATCTGGTTGCGATCGGCATTCCCGAATCTGATGGCAGAGGCGAGGACTTCGAGGAAGTTCTGCTCGACGCTGCGATCGGTGCCTTTGACAGTATCCCGCGCCAGCGCCGCAAGGATCTGGACATGGTGTCGGAAGCGGTGCGGCGTGCGGTCCGCTCGTCGGCCAACGAAGTCTGGGGTAAGAAGCCGATCGTAACCGTCTTCGTGACGCGCTGAGTGCCCGCCAGGAAGAACCGCCAGGGGAGGACAGCATGCTCGGACGTCTCAACCATGTCGCGATCGCGGTGCCGGATCTCGCCGCGGCGTCGGCGGTTTACCGTGATACGCTCGGCGCAACCGTCACGGAGCCTCAGGCTCTGCCGGAACACGGCGTGACGGTCGTGTTCATCGATGTGGGCAACACAAAGATCGAACTGCTCGAGCCCTTGGGCGAGACCTCGTCGATCGCTGGTTTTCTGCAGAAGAACCCGGCCGGGGCTATGCACCACGTTTGCTACGAGGTCGCGGACATCCTCGCGGCGCGTGATCAACTGAAAGCATCGGGCATGCGAATCCTGGGGGATGGAGAGCCGAAGATCGGCGCACACGGCAAGCCGGTGCTGTTCCTGCATCCCAAAGACTTCCAAGGTACGCTCGTTGAACTCGAGCAGGTCTGAGGGCTGATCCTGATGAGCTGGATTTCGTTTGTTGCTGTTTATTTCGTGATCTGGTGGCTGACCCTGTTCGCGGTTCTGCCGTTCGGCGTTCGCACGCAGGATGACGACAATGCCGTCACTCTGGGAACAACGGCCAGCGCACCGCGCGGTCCGCATATGCTGCGCGCAATCGTCAGCACCACGATCGTGGCGTCCATTATTGTTGGAGGCTTTTATTGGCTGACCCACGGTTTGGGCTACAGCTTTGACGATATTCCGCTCATGGTTCCTCAGGACCTCGCCCGCTAACCTTCTGAGTTCATACAGGTCAAAAAAAATGCAGGGCATTTAGCCCTGCATCCAAGATACGCGTCCGACCATTTCCGTATTCCGGCGGCTGCGAGTGACCGCGCCTAGATCGCATCCTCCCAAGACTTGACCGCGTTCGGAGAATGAAATGTTTTTCTTCATTCCCGCTGTTGTATGATTGACCTTAACTGTTGGACACAAAGTTGTCACGAAGAATCTTATTCAATAGCTTATAGCTTGTGCTGCATTGCACAAAAACTGCGCAGCTGGACCCAAGCTTTCGCTTCTGGAACGGTCGGGCTGGCTCGGGTTTCCAAGCTGCCATGAAATGGCTATGAAGCGAGCCCAGTCACAGCCAAAGCACGCCGATTCCGGCAGCACTCTTTTACGGATTTCATGATGCGTCTGTCGCGCTACTTCCTTCCGATCCTCAAGGAAACGCCGCGCGAGGCGGAGATCGTGTCGCATCGCCTGATGCTGCGTGCCGGCATGATCCGCCAGCAAGGGCAGGGCAGTTTCTCCTGGCTGCCGCTTGGCAAGCGCGTGTTGGACAAGGTCTGCACCATCATCCGCGAGGAACAGAACCGCTCCGGTGCCTTGGAGATCATGATGCCGACCGTGCAGTCGGCGGATCTTTGGCGCGAAAGCGGCCGCTATGATGCGTATGGCAAGGAAATGCTGCGCATCAAGGACCGGCATGATCGCGACATGCTTTACGGTCCGACCAACGAGGAAATGGTCACAGACATTTTCCGGTCGTATGTCCGGTCCTATAAGGACCTGCCGCTCAACCTCTACCATATTCAGTGGAAGTATCGCGACGAGGTGCGCCCGCGCTTCGGCGTTATGCGCTCGCGTGAGTTCCTGATGAAGGACGCTTACTCCTTCGATTTGGACTTTGAGAGTGCGAAGGCTGCTTACTACCGTATGTTCGTGGCCTATCTGCGCACCTTCGCGCGCGTCGGCATGAAGGCGATCCCCATGAAGGCCGATACGGGCCCGATCGGTGGCGATCTCAGCCATGAATTCATCATCCTGGCAGATACGGGCGAGAGCGGCGTGTTCTGCCACCGCGATTATCTCGACATGCCTGTTCCGGGCGCCGACACGGACTTTTCCGACGACGCGGCGATTGCCGGCATCGTGCAGGACTGGACGACGCCCTACGCGGCAACCGACGAGATGCACGACGAAGCGGCCTGGAACGCCGTTCCTGCCGGTGATCAGCTCGCTGCCCGCGGCATCGAAGTCGGCCACATCTTCCACTTCGGTCAGAAATATTCCGAGCCGATGGGCGCCAAGGTTCAGGGTCCAGACGGCAAGGACCATTTCGTGTCCATGGGGTCTTACGGCATCGGCCCGTCGCGCTTGATAGCCGCGATCATCGAGGCCAGCCATGACGAGAACGGCATCATCTGGCCGGAAGGTGTTGCCCCCTTCGATGTCGTGATCATCAATATGAAGGCCGGCGATCCCGAATGTGACCGTGTGTGCGCCGAACTCGAAGCGGCTCATGAGGCTGCCGGGTTCGATGTGCTCGTGGACGACACGGATCAGCGCGCCGGAGGTAAGTTCGCGACCGCTGATCTGATCGGCATTCCGCTGCAGGTCATCGTCGGCCCGCGCGGCGTGGCTGATGGCACTGTGGAAGTCAAGCGCCGCGCGACAGGCGAGCGCGACGTGAAGACCATTGCTGAACTCAAAGCGTCTCTGGAGACAAAGGCTTGAGCAAACAACCCGCACCGGCAGCCCATCCTTTGCCGGCTGGTGCCGGACCCTTCTCGGTATTCGAACGTATGGTCGCCTGGCGCTACCTGCGTGCCCGGCGCAAGGAAGCGTTCATCTCGGTGATCGCTTCCTTCTCCTTTGCCGGCATCATGCTGGGCGTCGCGACCCTGATCATCGTCATGGCGGTGATGAACGGCTTCCGTACGGAGTTGATGAGCCGCATTCTGGGCGTTAACGGCCATCTCATCATGCAGCCGATCGATCGTCCGCTTGATGATTATGCGGAAGTTGCTCGCCGCATCGAAGGCGTGGGCGGCGTCAAATATGCGCTGCCTCTGGTTGAGGGTCAGGTGCTGGCTTCCGGCAAGGTTGGTGCGGGAACTGGCGCGCTCGTACGCGGCATTCGCGGCGAGGATCTCGCCAAGGTTCAGCTTGTCGCCAACAACATCAAGCAAGGCACGCTGGAAGGCTTCGACACCGGTGACGGTATTGCCATCGGTACGCGCATGGCGGAGAGCCTGGGTGTCGGGCTGGGCGACGGCGTGCAACTGATCTCGCCTGAAGGCGACGTGACGCCCTTTGGCGTGACAGCCCGCCAGAAGACCTATCCGATCAAGGCGATCTTCGAAGTCGGCATGTCGGAATATGATGCCTCCATCATCTTCATGCCTTTGTCGGAAGCCCAACTCTACTTCAATGCCGAAGGGCTGGCGCAAACGATCGAAATTTATGTCGACAACCCGGACAATGTCGACGCTCTGAAAGTCCCGATCGAGGATGCCGCGCAGCGGCAGCTCGTGCTGACGGATTGGCGATTGCGTAACCAGACCTTCTTCTCGGCGCTGGAAGTCGAGCGCAACGTCATGTTCATGATTCTCACGCTGATCGTGCTGGTGGCCGCGCTCAACATCATTTCCGGCCTGATCATGCTGGTGAAGGACAAGGGACGAGACATTGCCATCTTGCGCACCATGGGTGCCAGTCGCGGGGCGGTGATGCGCATCTTCCTGATGACAGGATCTGCCATCGGCATCACCGGCACCATTGCTGGCGTGATTCTTGGCGTCGTGGTCTGCCTTAACGTGGAGCGCATCCGCGCCTTTTTCTCTTGGCTTTCGGGAACGACCCTGTTCAATCCCGAGCTTTATTTCCTGTCACAGCTGCCGGCTGAGATGAACATGAGCGAGACCGTTTCGGTGGTCGCCATGGCGCTCGTTCTGTCTTTCCTGGCAACGCTGTTCCCGGCTTGGCGCGCTGCTCGGCTCGACCCGGTCGAGGCCCTGAGGTACGAATAATGGCTGGTGAAACCGTGCTCGCGCTCAAGCGCGTCGAGCGTCATTACGTCCAGGGCGAAAAGAAACTCAGCATCCTCAATGGTGCTGACTTCGTGCTGCGTCGCGGCGAGATGGTTGCGCTTGTTGCCCCATCCGGCGCCGGCAAATCGACCCTTCTGCACACCGCTGGTCTGCTCGAGCGACCGGATGCCGGCGAAGTCATTCTTGCTGGACGCCAGTGCGGCGAGATGAGCGATGAAGAGCGCACGGCAGTCCGCCGCAACGATGTCGGCTTTGTTTATCAGTTCCACCATCTTCTGCCGGAGTTCTCCGCCTTGGAGAACATCGCGATGCCCCAGCTCATCAAGGGCCTTGCGCCCAAGGAAGCACGCGACCGTGCGGCGCAGCTGCTGGATTACATGAAGATCGGCAAGCGCGGTCATCATCGGCCGGCCGAGTTGTCGGGTGGCGAACAACAGCGCGTCGCAATCGCCCGTGCCGTTGCCAATGCGCCCCTGGTGCTTCTGGCCGATGAGCCGACCGGCAACCTCGATCCCGTCACCGCTTCCTATGTGTTCGATGCCATGGAGGCATTGGTTCGCCAGTCGGGCCTCTGCGCCCTGATTGCCACGCATAACCATGATCTGGCTGCGCGCATGAACCGACGCGTCACGCTGCAGGACGGCAAGATCGTCGACTTCTGACGACTGCCCCCAAGCGGCCGCTCACCGCTACTGTTAATTAAAAGCCTAAGCTTCCGTTCACCCTGTCAGGAGACCTGTGGGGAACGGAAGAAGAACACTTGCAATTTGAACAAAAATGGAACAAACATGGTACATACTCAGATCAAGGAGCTAAGCCATGACCGAGATGTTCCAGGACGTGTTTTCCCTCGTTTCCATCAGCGCCTTCCTCGTGGGCGCTGCCTTCTGGATCGGCGCCATCTGAGGCAACCGTTCCGAACACCTCGATGAAGGCTGATCGCAGCGCTTCATCCAGATCAGCCATCGTGACCGGCAAACCAAGATCCACCAGGCTGGTCACGCCATAGCCGCTGATTCCACAAGGCACTATGCCGGAAAAGTTGTTGAGCTCGGGTTCGACATTGATCGCGATGCCGTGGAAGCTCACCCATCGCCGGAGCCGAATCCCGATGGCCGCGATCTTGTCTTCGGCAGGGGAACCATCGGCGAGCGGCGGCCGATCCGGCCGCACCACCCAAACGCCAACCCGATCGTCACGGCGCTCGCCGCGAATGTTGAAGCGATCGAGCGTCTTGATGATCCACGCTTCCAGTGCGGCCACAAAGGCGCGCACATCCTCGCGGCGACGCTTCAGGTCGAGCATCACATAAGCCACGCGCTGTCCTGGCCCATGATAGGTATATTCGCCACCACGACCGGCTTCGAACACCGGGAAGCGGTCGGGCTGAAGTAGGTCCGTCGAAACCGCGCTCGTGCCGGCCGTATAAAGCGGCGGGTGCTCCACCAGCCAGATCACCTCGTTGGCGTGTCCGTTGCGAATCGCAGCCGCACGCTCCTCCATCAGCGCCAGTGCGGCGGGGTAGGCGGTCAGGCCGGGCTCGATCCGCCATTCCACCGCAGGTGAGTCCGCCTTGGGGAGAAAGGATGTATCGAGTTGATCGCGCGTGGACATTACCGGGCAGGCTCCTCGGAGCTTGTTTTTAGAGGTGGAAGGGCGGCAACAATCCTTGAGGTGAGCGCGCCACTCTGCGTCCGCTTCATATAGACTTTCGTCGGCGCGCCTGCATCCCCAGTGAAAAAGTGTTCGAACGCGATTATTCCGCTGTTTCGCACTTGTGCGCCCCAAACCCATTTGCTAGATGCCCGGAGCCGGTCAACGACCGGATCTACCACGTGCGGTCGTGGCGGAATTGGTAGACGCGCAGCGTTGAGGTCGCTGTGCCGCAAGGCGTGGAAGTTCGAGTCTTCTCGACCGCACCATTCGCTCCAGGAGCGATCCCAGACAATTTGTGATCAGGCATCTCATGCCGGGGTTTGGGATTTCGCTCGGGCGGGCAAGGCAGCCTCACAGATCCGTTAATTCGCTCTTTACGCGATATTTAAACATCCCGCTGTTTCTTGCGCGGATGACGATGAAACCTCTTTATGCCTGCTTGCTGTTGGCATCCCTTGCTGGATGCGCCAGCGCGCCACACAGCATCAACAATGCCTGCGCGATCTTTAATCAACGCGATGGTCTCTTCAACGACTGGCATGCTGCGGCCAAGCGTGCCGAACGTGCGCATGGCATTCCTGTGCCAATCCTGATGGCGACGCTGCGGCGGGAATCAGGCTTCCAGAGCGATGCACGGCCGCCGCGCACCAAGCTGCTGGGCTTCATCCCTTGGTCGCGGCAATCCAGCGCCTATGGCTATTCGCAGGCCCTGGATGGAACTTGGCGGCAATATCGTCAGGAAACGGGCCGATCGCTCGCGCGCAGAAACAACTTCGCGGATGCGGTGGATTTCGTCGGCTGGTATCATTCCCGCACGGTGGCGAACAAAGGCGTTGCACCCAACGACGCGTACAACCTTTATCTCGCCTACTATCTGGGCTGGTCCGGCTTCGACAACCGCGGCTCGCGCAGCAACAAGGCCGTTCTTCGCTACGCGCGCGACATGGCGACAACCGCCAAGCGCTACCAGGCACAGCTGGCGTCCTGCAGCCGGCTCTGAGCCGCGTGGGCGGTTCTTTGCCAAATAGCCCGCATTTCGTTTTGCCTCCGTCACGATAAGAGGTTATGGCTCGCGAAGTTGGCGTCCGGCCGGCTTCCCCTATCATCGAACGGCATTTGGAGGCGCTCTTGGACGACTCGCACGGCGTCGACAAAGATCAACGCAACGCCTCCGACGAAGCCGACATCTACGGCGAAGACGGCGCGATCCGCTCCAGCTTCCTGCAGACGATCAGCGATGCGCTCGAGCGCCGCGATCCGGCCGCGTTGAAGCGCGAGATCGAGGATCTTCACCAGTCCGAGATGGGCGATCTGATCGAGGCACTGCAGCCTGATCAGCGTAGCGAGCTGGTGACACTGCTCGGCTCGGATTTCGACTTTGCGGCGCTGACCGAAGTCGATGACAACATCCGTGCCGAAATCGTCGATGCGATGCCGAACGAGCAGATCGCGCAAGCGGTCCAGGAGCTCGATTCGGACGACGCCGTTTATATTCTGGAAGATCTCGACGAGGCGGATCAGGAAGCGATCCTTGCCCAGCTTCCCTTCACGGAGCGCGTGCGACTGCGTCGCTCGCTGGATTATCCGGAAGAAACTGCCGGACGCCGTATGCAAACGGAGTTCGTGGCGGTTCCGGCCTTCTGGAGCGTCGGTCAGACGATCGACTACATGCGCGACGATGGCAATCTGCCGGAGCGTTTCAGCCAGATCTTCGTCATCGATCCGACGTTCAAGCTGCTCGGTGCGGTCGATCTCGATCAGGTTCTGCGCTCCAAGCGCGGCGTGCGGATCGAAGAGGTCATGCACGAAACCCGCCACGCCATTCCGGCCACGATGGACCAGGAAGAGGCTGCCCGCGAGTTCGAGCAGTACGATCTCCTGTCTGCCGCCGTCGTGGATGAGAACGATCGTCTCGTCGGCGTGCTGACCATTGATGACGTCGTGGACGTGATCCAGCAGGAGGCGGAGGAAGATCTTCTGCGCATGGGTGGCGTCGGCGATGAAGAACTGTCCGACTCGGTGCGCGACACCTCCCGCTCGCGTGTTCCGTGGCTCCTGGTCAACCTCGTCACCGCGTTCCTTGCGGCGTCGGTCATCAACCTGTTCGAAGGCACAATCCAGCAGATCGTCGCCCTTGCGGTTCTGATGCCGATCGTTGCCGGCATGGGCGGCAATGCGGCTTCGCAGACGATGACGGTTACCGTGCGCGCGCTCGCCACCCGCGACCTCGATATCTACAATGCAGGCCGCATCATCCGGCGAGAAATGGGCGTCGGCTTCATCAACGGCGTCCTGTTTGCCGTGCTGATCGGCTGCGTAGCGGGCTTCTGGTTCGGTGATCCGAACATCGGCGGCGTCATTGCGGCTGCCATGGTCATCAACATGTTCGCGGCCGCTCTCGGCGGCATCCTGATCCCCTTGCTGCTCGACAAGGTTGGTGCGGATCCGGCTGTTTCCTCATCCGTATTCGTGACGGCGGTCACCGACATCGTCGGCTTCTTTTCCTTCCTCGGCCTCGCGAGCTGGTGGTTCGGCCTGTCCTGAAGGAGTAGGTGGTCAGACGTTGGCTGATTTGACTCTTACGTAAATGCAGTGACAAGGTTGGCTGAAGAAGCGAGTGCAGAGCCGACAATCCGTGCGGGAATATTACACCATCACCGAGTTGACGCGCGAGTTCGACATCTCGACGCGCACCCTGCGCTTCTACGAGGATGAGGGGCTCATCCATCCGTTGCGACGCGGCCGCACGCGATTGTTCCGGCCAAGCGATCGCCATCTGCTCAAGCAGATCCTGCGCGGCAAGCGCCTGGGATTTTCGATCAACGAGATCCGCGAAATCGTTCAGATGTACAAGGAGCCGCCCGGCGAAGTCGGGCAGCTCAAGCTGATGATCCATCGCATCGACGAAAAGCGCGACGACCTCAAGCAGAAGCGCAGGGATCTCGAGGAAACACTGGCCGAGCTCGACCACGCGGAAGAAGCCTGCGTAGAGCGTCTGGCGGAACTCGGCGTCAACACCTGATTCCGAAAGCAAAGCAGGGCGGAAGCCCAGCTCCCGCCCCGCTTTCCTCCTGCTCTGGCAGGAAGGATCAATCCTCTTCCACAAAGACCTCGTCGCGCTTCTTGCGCACGGACGGCAGGAACACGACGATCAGAACCGTAAGCGCCAGCAGAAGCAGAATGGCGCTGATCGGGCGGGTGACGAAGACGGATGGATCGCCGCGTGAGATGATCATGGCGCGGCGCAGGTTTTCTTCGAGAAGCGGACCAAGCACGAAGCCCAGAAGAAGCGGCGCCGGCTCGCAGCGCAGTTTGGCCAGCACGTAGCCGATCAGGCCGAAAAACGCGACGGCATAGAGGTCGTAGGCATTGCCGTTCACGCTGTAAACGCCGATCGAGCAGAACGCCATGATGATCGGAAACAGCACGTAATATGGCACCGTCAGAAGCTTCACCCACAAGCCGATCAGCGGCAGGTTCAAAACCACCAGCATAAGGTTGCCGATCCACATGGAAGCAATGATGCCCCAAAACAGCTTCGGCTGCTCGGTCGCGACATTGGGTCCGGGCACGATGCCCTGAATGATCATTGCGCCGATCATCAGCGCCATGACGGGATTGGCCGGAATGCCGAGCGTCAGCATCGGGATGAACGAGGTCTGCGCGCCGGCATTGTTGGCAGACTCTGGTCCAGCCACGCCAGCCACGATGCCCCGCCCGAACTCTTCCGGCGTTTTCGAGATACGCTTTTCAACGGTGTAGGAGGCAAAGGAGGCGAGGATTGCGCCACCGCCGGGCAGAATGCCCAGAGCAGAGCCGATCGCCGTGCCGCGCAGCATGGGCGCGACCATTGCCTTCAGATCCTCGCGGGACGGCATCAGTCCACCGACCTTTGCCATCAGAACTTCACGCGTTTTCTCGCTTTCCAGGTTCCGCAGGATTTCGGCAATGCCAAAAATGCCGACCGCAACCGCCACGAAGTTCAAGCCATCGGAATATTCCCGAATGCCGAAGGTGAAACGTGGTGTGCCGCTGTAGATGTCGGTGCCGACAAGGCCGAGAAGAAGGCCGAGCACCACCATGCCCAGCGCCTTGACGATGGAGCCATGGGCGAGCGCGATCGACGAAACCAGGCCAACGACCATCAGCGAGAAATATTCCGCGGCACCGAATTGCAGCGCGATCGAGGTCAGCGGTGGTGCGAACAGCGCCACGAGGAAGGTCGAGACACTACCCGCAAAGAACGAGCCAAGTGCTGCAATGGCGAGTGCCGCGCCTGCTTTGCCCTTTCGCGCCATCTGATAGCCGTCGAGCGCGGTGACGGCTGACGAGCTTTCGCCAGGCATGTTGATGAGGATGGCAGTGGTCGAGCCGCCATACTGCGCGCCGTAATAAATTCCGGCCAGCATGATCAGCGATGAAACCGGTTCGAGCTGGAAGGTGATCGGCAAGAGCATGGCGATCGTGGCAGTTGCGCCAATTCCCGGCAGCACGCCGACCAGCGTTCCAAGAAGCGCGCCGACGAGACAGAACAGGAGGTTCCAGGGCGAAGCGGCCGTTGCAAAGCCGAGAGCGAGATTACTGAACAGATCCATCCAATCAGTATCCCAGCCACGGCCCGAACAGGCGGAAGGGCAGGCCGAGCCCTTTGATGAACACCAGAGCCGAGAACAGGCTGACGGCGATTGCAAGCACGACGGCCATGAGCGGTCGCATCCGGGTGGATGCAAAGGCGGCGATCAGCGCAGCAAGGAACAGGGCAGGGACGAAGCCCAATCCCCGAACGGTCAGGCCGAAGATGATCGGAGCAGGCAAGATGAGCAGCATACCGCGCCAGGCAAAGGCGCCGATCGGCTCTCCTTGGACTTGGGTTGCCTGAACAAGCACGATGCAGCCCAGGAAGATCAAAATAAGCGAGAGGACCAGAGGGAAATAGCCAGGTCCCATACGGAAGGTCGTGCCAAGCTCAAGGCCGAACGCCTGAAAGGCAAACACTGCTCCGATGGCGATAAACAGCGCGCCGGCCGCTCCGTTGGCTGGATCGATGGAAACAGATTTCATGCGCAGTCCAGATAAGGAAAGCGGAAAAAGAAGGCGGCAATACGCCGCCCTCAGCCTGGGATCAGTCGGCGTATTGTCCGGCAGCCTCGATCACCGGCTTCCAGCGGGCGATCTCGCCTTCGAGCTTGGCCTTCAAGGCGGCAGGCGTGGCATCCGATGCAGGTGACGGCGCAGTGCCCAGTTCCGCGAACCGATCAACCACGTTCTGGTCGGCCAGTGCGACCTGCAGCGACTTCGACAAACGGTCGATCACGTCGGCCGGCGTGCCCTTTGGCGCGTAGAGGCCATGCCAGATGGACACATCGAAGTTGTTCAAGCCGCCTTCCGTCGAGGTTGGAATATCCGGCAGAACTTGAAGGCGCTCGGGCGTGGTGACCGCATAGGCTTTGATCGTGCCGCCCTGGATCTGCTTGGTTGTATTGGTGGTCTGGTCGCACATGATGTCGACCTGGCCGCCGAGAAGATCGGTCATGGCTGGACCGGTCCCCTTGTAAGGAACGGTCACCAAGGGCGTGTCAATCGCGCTCATGAACATCATGCCGCACAGGTGCGACGCCGCGCCGATGCCGGCATTGGCGACCGTGACGGTGTCCTTGTTCGCCTTGGCGTATTCCACCAGGCTCTTCAGGTCGGTCGGCTCGAGATCCTTGCGCGCCACAAGCGTCATGGGAACTTCGGTCACTAGGCCGATGTAATCGAACGCGTTCAGCGTGTCATAAGGAAGCTTGCGGTAGAGCGTGGCGCTGGTTGCCATGCCGATATGATGCAGCAGAAGCGTGTAGCCGTCGGGATCAGCATCCGCCACGCGCCCAGCACCCAGAGTGCCACCGGCACCGCCGACATTTTCCACGAGAACCTGTTGTCCGAGGTCCTTCGACATCGCTTCGGCAACAAGCCGGGTCACGGTGTCGGTCGGGCCACCGGCCGAGAACGGTACGACGACGGTGATGTTGCGGTCAGGGAATGTCTGCGCCTGAGCGCCAAGTGTGCCGACGACAGACAGACCTGCGGCTAGAACTGCCACGAGTTTCTTCACGATGTTCCTCCCGGTTATCTGCGCGAACGGTCCGATCTCCTCCCGGACATGGTGCGCAGTTGGGATGATGGTTCCCTTTTTTTCAGCTTTCCGCAACTGGTCTGCGGCGCGAAAAGCGGGCTAAACCGCTTGCGGGAGCATCTTCCACATCATCAATTCGTCGTAGATGGCTGCGCCGCTACTGTCCGAGCACCACGTTGAAGACTTCGAACGGGGTGGTCACGACGATCGAGGCAGCGGAGGCCACGGTCTGGCCCAATGCCGAGCCGAAGGTTTCCACACGGCTTGCCGGATTGCCCGATTGATCCCCGCGCATCCCGCCATCGGAGCGCAGCTGGTCGCCGAGCATCTGGATCAGGAGTGGGTTGTCGGCGAACTTGGCGTGGTTCAGGCGATCGGCTGAATGCACTTCCGTCAAATCCGCGACGGTCACACCGAGCTTGGCCAACGCTGCATCGTCATCATAGCCGCCAACGCGCGGACGGTTGCCGGCAATGAGCCCGGAAATGCGAAGCGCATTGTCGTCGCGCGACAAAAGCAGCAGGAACGGCTTCTTCGGCGTGCCATAGCGTTTCATCTGCGAGCGGAACACGTCGATGTCGATGTCGGGCGAGGCGAGTATGACATCGCCGAGCTTGCCGTCGAGATCCCCGTCATTGGTGATAGCAAGCTGGCGCAGCGCTTCCATCGTGAGCCACGTGCCCATCGAATGCGCGATGATGTCGATGCGGCTGGCACCCGATTTCGCCAGAAGCCGCAGCGTTTGTTCCAGACTGTCGCGCGCAACGGTGGCGCTGTTGCTGTCATAAACATAATCGAGCGTGCGACCGGCCGATGCCCAGGTGAAAAGCACGGGCGTACCGGGATACTTCGCGTCGTGAACGATCTGCGTTGCGCGATAAACGGCGGCATCGAAGCTGGTGTTGTAGCCGTGCACGAAAACGAGCGCGCGGTCGCCTTTCCTCTTGATGCTTGCATCGAGATCGCGGCTGAAGGCGCTCTGTTCCTTGTAGAGCGCGATCTGGGTCGGCGTGAAGAAACGCGCCGGATCGGGCTTCCCGTTACGGGCATGCTCGATCATGCCGACCTGATGCACCGCAGGCACCGTCACGTCGATGCGCGCGAAGCTCAGGCCTTCGCCGCGCATGCCGCTGTAAACGAAGCTCGGATCATCGGCTTTCTTGCGGGTGGTGGCGATGAAGATGTCATGATCGGCTGCCACCTGCGGGCTCGACGCAGCGTCGGCAACGGGCACGAGCGGGAAGGCGCTGCGTCCCGCACATGCGCCGAGCGACAGGCTGAGAAGCGTGATGAAGCAAAGCCGCGCGAAGGAGAGGGTGGTCGGCAAGGTCATGGTCAGCGTCCCCAGAAGCCCGGCGTAAAGATCACCAGCACGGCCAGAATTTCCAATCGCCCAAGCAGCATGGCGAAACACAGCACCCATTTGGCGGATTGGGGCAAGCCCGAATAGTTGCCGGCAGGGCCAATCACGTCGCCCAGACCCGGACCGACATTCGTCAGGCACCCGAGTGCACCGGAGAGCGATGTCATGATGTCGAGGCCGGTCGCCGCAAGCAGGATCGTCGTGATTAGCCAAATCATCATGAAGGCGGAGATGAACAACACAACTGCGCGCTGCATCGTGTCTTCCACCGGGCGATCTCCATAGCGAACCGGAAGAACCATGTTCGGATAGATCAGGCGCTTGAGACCATTCACCAGCAACTCATACAGGATGAGGAAGCGGTAGGCCTTGATGCCGCCAGCCGTCGAACCCGAACAGCCGCCGAGAAAGGTGGCAATAAAGGCGCTGGCGACGGCGAACGGCCCCCACAGCGAGTAATCAACCGACGCATAGCCCGTGGTGGTGATGATCGACACGAAGTTGAAGGTGGCATGCGTGATGGCGGCACTGAACGGCATGCCGGTGGATACCCGGAGGTAGATGGCGACCGCGCAGGCAAACACGATCGTGTAGCCCGCAAAAACGCGGATCTGCGGGTCGCCTAGCGCTTCGGTGCGGCCGCGCACGGCAAACAGGATCAGGATCGACGAGGGAAGCGCGCCGATCACCATGAAGGTGATGGCGGTCCACAGGATCATGTAATTGTCGGCATACATGCCGAAGGAAATGTCGTGGGTCGACAGTCCCGCCGTGGAGATCGTCGTCATGGCGTGGTTGAGCGCGTCGAAGCTTCCCATGCCGGCTGCGGCATAAGCGAGCGCGCAGGTGAGCGTCAGCGAGACGTAGATCGTCAGCAGGGTGAACGTGAAGGTGGCGAGGCGCTCGAACGGGCGGTCTTCGATGTCGCTCGACTCGATCCTGAAATAGGTGATGCCGCCGATGTTCAGGAAAGGAAGCAGGAACAGGCCGAGCGCGATCACGCCGAGCCCGCCCATCCATTGCAGAAGCGATCGCCACAGGAGAATGCCGGGAGGGGCATTGTCCAAACCGTTGATCACCGTTCCACCCGTCGTGGTGATCGCGGAAACGGCTTCGAACACGGCATCCGAGATCGTCAGTTCGAGCGATGACATCATGAAGGGCACGACGCCCGCCGCGGCCATCGTGAACCAGAGAAGGTTCACCAGCAGAAAGCCGAAGCGCGGTGATACCGTTGGCGGCCGGGCCTGGGTTGCGAGGGCGACGCCGAGGGACAAACCGCCGGTGAAGAAGGCGGAGAACACGAACACCTTCCAGTCCTCATGCCCGTAGTAAAGATCCACGGCAGCCGGCAGCAGCATGGCCACCGACAGATACATGCCGAAGATACCGGCAACGTGGAGGGCGGCGCGGGTGGCGAAGCTTTGCAAACAAACGTTCCAGTGGCGGCGCCGAACAAGACGGGCGAGTGGTGGCGATAGGCTTTCGAATATGCAATGACGGCCTCTTCGTCCACAGCCGGGTTGCCGTCATGTCCACGCTCGAAGCCTCCACCGCCTTTATTGACCATGTGGCGGAGGCTGCACGCGCCATTCGCGAGATCTTTCCTGAAACACCGTTGCAGGAAAACGACTATCTTTCGCGCAAATATGGGGCGCGCATCTTCCTGAAGCGCGAGGACCTGTCGCCGGTTCGCTCCTATAAGATTCGCGGCGCCCATAATTTCATGCGCCGTTCGCTCGATGCAGCGCCGGACACCAAGACCTTTGTTTGTGCTTCGGCCGGCAATCATGCGCAGGGCCTCGCTTTCGTGTGCCGCCACTTCGACAAGCAGGGCGTCATCTTCATGCCTGTCACGACGCCGCAGCAGAAGATCGACAAGACCCGGTTGTTCGGCGGCGCGAATGTCGAGATCCGGCTGGTGGGTGACTTCTTCGACGATTGTTATCGAGCAGCTATCGCCTTCGCGTCCGAAACGGGTGCCGTGCTGGTGCCGCCTTTCGATCATCCCGACATCATAGAGGGTCAGGCAACGGTTGCGATGGAGATCGCGGAGCAATTGCCGGCGGATGTCACCGTTGATCGCATGATCATCCCCGTCGGCGGTGGCGGTCTGGCGGCAGGCGTTTCGAACTATCTCGACACTCAGGGTTGGGAGACGACCTTTACCTTTGTCGAGCCTGTTGGTGCGCCGAGCCTGCGCACGAGCCTTGCCACCGGCAAGCGCGAAAAATTGGCGCGCGTCGACAACTTCGTGGATGGCGCTGCGGTGGCTGAAATCGGCGAAGCGCCGTTCGAGCAACTTCGCAAGTTCTCTGCCGATGATGTTCGTTTGATTCCGGAAAATCGTCTTTGCGGCACGATCGTCGAGATGCTGAATGTCGAAGGCGTCGTGCTGGAACCGGCGGGCGCGATGTCGATCGATGCCTTGAAGGATCTTTCGCCGGAAGAGCGGGAAGGGAAGGTCATCGTTGCCGTTGTGTCGGGCGGCAACTTCGATTTCGAACGGCTGCCGGACGTCAAGGAGCGGGCGCTTCGCTTCGAGGGTTTGAAGAAATACTACGTCATCCGTTTTCCGCAGCGGCCGGGCGCCTTGCGAGGCTTCCTCGATCTGCTTGGACCGGAAGATGATGTGGCGCGCTTTGAATATCTGAAGAAGTCGGCGCGCAATTTCGGATCCGTTCTGATCGGTATCGAAACCGCACGGCCTGAGAACTTCATGCGGCTCGAAGTCAAGATGGAGGCCGCTGGCTTCCAGTACCAGAACATCACTGACAACGATGCGCTGGCCAGCCTGATCATCTGAGCTGCAACGGCCGCTGCATCGCACCGCACAATGAAACCTTGCGTTTGGGACCGAACAGGCCCATATGGCGAGGAGTAGGCGCATGGGCTGGCATCGACCAGCTTTCTCGAAATGAGACTGGTTGCGTCATTCTGCCCGAGCCGGATGTTCCGGCGCGGGTCAAGCGCTCCCTCCAAAGGGAGCACGACAGCGCAACCGAGTGGAGCCAAGACTCCGCCGCCACGTCGTTTCCTAGATAATTCTGTCGCGGGGCTGCGCCCGCCGACACATCGCGGCATGTTGACCGCGCGAAAGATTAGTTTGTCCGATATTCAGACTTCCACGCCGACTTCCACGTCCACACCAGCGCCGACCATGGCCGATCTCGGCATCAGCGGCGCCTTGCTTCAGTCCACCGCCAAGGCAGGCCTGGTAAACCCGAAGCCGATTCAGGTAGCTGCGATCCCGCCGCATCTGGAAGGCCGCGACATCATTGCCATCGCCCAGACCGGTTCCGGCAAGACCGCCGCCTTCACCCTGCCGATCCTTACCAAGATCATGGCGCTCGGCGCCAAGCGGATCCCCAAGACCGCGCATGCGCTGATCCTCGCGCCGACGCGCGAACTGGCAGTGCAGATCGAGGACACGATCAAGGCCGTTACCAAGGGCATGCACATTTCCACGGCGCTGGTGCTGGGCGGTGTTTCCCGCTTCAGCCAGGTCAAGAAGCTGCAGCCCGGCGTTGACGTGTTGATCGCAACGCCCGGCCGCCTCGTCGATCTGGTTCGCGAAGGCGATGTCAAACTTGCCGAAACGCGTTGGCTCGTTCTCGACGAAGCTGACCGTATGCTGGACATGGGCTTCATCAACGACGTGAAGAAGCTGGCACGCGCCACGCATCCGAAGCGTCAGACCGCGCTGTATTCCGCGACGATGCCGCAGGAAATCGCGTCACTGGCCGATTCGCTGTTGAACGATCCGATCCGTGTCGAAGTCGCGCCGCAGGGCACGACCGCCAAGGAGATCGTGCAAAGCGTGCACATCGTTCCGCTGAAGCAGAAGCGCGTCTTCCTGTCCAAGCTGCTGGCCGATGAAGCCATGAAGCAGGTGATCGTGTTCGCTCGCACCAAGCATGGTGCCGACCGCGTCACGCGCGATCTGGAGCGCGATGGTTTCAATGCCGCCGTGATCCACGGCAACAAGTCGCAGAACGCCCGTCAAAAGGCGCTGAGCGGCTTCCGCGATGGCTCCGTGCGCATTCTGGTTGCCACCGATATTGCGGCACGCGGCATCGACGTGCCGGGCATCAGCCATGTCGTGAACTTCGATCTGCCGGATGAAGCGGAAAGCTATGTGCACCGCATCGGCCGTACCGGTCGTAACGGCGCCGATGGCGTTGCGATCACGCTGTGCGATCCGGCCGAGGCTTCCAAGCTGCGCGCGGTCGAAAAGGTCACCCGCACCAAGCTGACGATCGCCAGCGATCTGTCCGGCGGTGTTGATCTCGATGCACAGGCAGCCATGCCGCAGCCCGCTCGTAACCAGCGCCCGGGCAACCGTCCGCAGCAGAACCGCGGCGGTCATCGCGGTGGTGGCAAGCCGCAGGGTGAGCATGGCGGCGATCGTTCGGCTCAGGCCAAGCCTGCGCGCAAGCCTGACGGCGACAAGCCGTTCCGCGCCAAGCGCCGCACCTGGGGCAACCGCAAGCCGGCGTCCCGCGCTGCCTGATTGCTGACTTGAACAAATGAAAAAAGGCGGAGCCTGGGAAACCAGCTCCGCCTTTTTGTTTAGCCCCAGCCCTTCTTGTTCCAGCCGCTCAAGCGAAACAGCAGCTCGTGCCGCAATCCATGTGGCAGCATCCGCACCACTTTCATCGGCCATGCCAGGCGCCGGGGAAACACGACCTCGAAGCCACCCGATTGAAGGCCGCTCACCATGCGGGCGGCAGCAGCATCGGTCTGCATCAGAGCCGGCATCGGAAACTTGTTGAGCCGGGTCATGGCCGTTTCTACGAAGCCCGGATTGATCATCTGGATCCGCACATTGATCTTGCGCAGATCAAAACGCAGCGCTTCGGCAATCGTGTTGAGGGCGGACTTCGTCGAGCCATAGGCAGCTGTTGTCGGCAGTCCAAAATAAGCCGTCAGCGAACCGACAATCGCGATCTGCCCCTTCTTGCGGCCCTTCATCTTTTCCACCACTGGCGCCAGGCAGCGCACGACGCCAAAGATGTTCACGTCATAAACCCGCTCATAAAGGGCAGGCTGCACCCGCGACCCGGCGGCCGGCAGCGACGTACCGGCGTTCAAGACGGCCAGTGCAATCGGACCAAGCTCGGCCTCGATTCGCTCCACCGTTGCCCGCGCAGCGTCCTCGTCCGTGACATCGAGCGGGAAGGCCGCGATGCGACCCTTGCCGACATCTTCTCGCGTCAGTGCTTCGAGCTTGTCGACGCTGCGTGCCGAAGCCGCAACCGTGTAGCCTTCGCGGGCCAAAGCGAGACACAAGGCATAACCGATGCCGCCGCTGGCGCCGGTGACCCATGCAACACCCTCTGCTGGCGAAGCGCGAAACAAGGACATATCAACATTCTCCTGAACGCCCTGCCTCTAGCGGCTTCGCGTGTTCGCAGAAAGGCTTTCCAGGCCCATTTGTGCACTTAGAATGGGTGTTTTGCGCTGCCATATAGTGGAATGGGATTCCCATATTGCGGTTTTGCGGCGAACAACCGTCCTTGTCACGCGGCTCGGTGCTTCATAGTTTCCCCTGACAACAGGTTCAGTGAGGACACCATGGATCGCTCCGTACTCGACGCGATTGGCAACACGCCGCTCGTTCGGCTCAAGCGCGCGTCGGAGGAAACCGGCTGCGAAATCTACGGCAAGGCCGAATTCATGAACCCCGGCCAGTCCGTCAAAGACCGCGCCGGGCTGTTCATCATTCGCGACGCGGAAGAAAAAGGCCTGCTGAAGCCGGGTGGCGTGATCGTGGAAGGCACGGCCGGCAACACCGGCATCGGCCTGACGCTGGTGGCAAAAGCATTGGGATATCGAACAGTTATCGTGATTCCTGAAACTCAGAGCCAGGAAAAGAAGGACGTTTTGCGCATCCTCGGCGCCGAACTGATCGAAGTGCCGGCCGTTCCCTACAAGAACCCCAACAACTACGTGAAGCTCTCCGGACGTCTCGCCGAGCAACTCGCACGCACCGAGCCAAACGGCGCGATCTGGGCCAACCAGTTCGACAACACCGCCAATCGCGACGGCCATATCCGCACCACCGCCGAAGAAATCTGGCAGCAGACCGACGGCAAAATCGACGGCTTCATCTGCGCAGTCGGCAGCGGCGGCACACTCGTTGGCGCGTCCATGGGTTTGAAGGCGCATAACCCTGCAATCAAGATTGGGCTGGCCGATCCAATGGGGGCGGCTTTGTACAGCTTCTACACCGAAGGCAACTTCGCGTCGGAAGGCAGCTCGATCACTGAAGGCATCGGGCAGGGCCGCATTACCGCCAATCTCGAAGGGTTTGCGCCAGATTTCGCCTATCAGATCGAAGACAGCGAAGCGCTGCCGATCATCTATGACCTGATCGAGGAAGAGGGCCTATGCCTTGGCGGCTCGAGCGGCATCAATATCGCCGGCGCCATGCGGCTAGCCCGCGATCTTGGGCCCGGCCATACGATCGTGACGGTGTTGTGCGATTACGGCTCGCGCTACCAGAACAAGCTGTTCAATCCCGACTTCCTGCGCTCCAAGAACCTGCCGGTTCCTGCCTGGATCGAGCAGAAGCCTGCGATCGACGTGCCTTTCGAGGCTGCATCCTGATGCCTTTGACGCAAGCCTTGTTCCGCGACGATGCCTATTTCGCGGAAGCCGATGCTGTGGTGGTGGCTGTCAACGATGATGGCGGCATCGTTCTGGACCGAACCATCTTCTATGCCACGTCAGGCGGCCAGCCGGGCGATACTGGTTCTCTGACGCGCGAGGACGGCACGGTCTTACCGATCGCAACCACGGTCACCGGCGATACCAAAGAAGACATCATCCATGTCCCGGCCGAGGGCGCAGCGGCGCTTTCAGCCGGTGAAAAGGTCCATCTAGCGATCGACATGGAGCGCCGGCTCAAGCTCATGCGCATGCACACGGCCTGTCATCTGCTGACGACCTTCTGCCAGTTCCCCGTCACGGGTGCTGCTGTATCGGTTGATGATTCGCGGGTCGATTTCGACATGCAAGGCGCGACGATCACCAAGGAAGACGCGACAGAAAAACTGATGGCGCTTGTGCGCGCCGATCATCCTGTGTTCACCAGAATGATCAGCGAAGAGGAGTTGGCGGCCAATCCTTCCCTTGTGAAGTCGAAGAACGTGCGTCCGCCAACCGGCACCGGACAGATCAGGCTGGTGTGCATCGGGGATGATGCGAGTATCGACAGTCAGCCTTGTGGCGGCACCCATGTTCGCTCCACAGGCGAGATTGGCGAAATACATATCGGCAAGATCGAGAAGAAGGGACGCGAGAACCGACGTCTGCGCCTTCGCTTCGGTCCGTTGGAAGGATAAATCCATGAGCGAACAAGCACGCTTCTTCGTCACGCCGGACTGGCTGCAGGACAATCTCAAGACGCCAGGCGTCACGATCGTGGACGGCTCCTGGTACCTCCCGGCGCAGGATCGCGATCCTAAGGCGGAATATGAAGCCGGCCATATTCCTGGTGCGGTGTTTTTCGATCACGAGCAGGTGGTGTCGCCCGACAGCGATCTTCCCCACACACTGCCATCCCCGGAAGAGTTCGCCCGTATTGTGGGCACGGCAGGTATCACGGCCGATGATACGATCATCGTCTATGACGGGCCCGGCCTGTTTACCGCACCGCGCGTGTGGTGGATGTTCCGAACCTACGGCGCGAAGGATGTTCGGATCCTGGAAGGTGGCATCGATGGCTGGAAAACTGCCGGTCGCCCGCTTACTGCCGATCTGACGAAGATTGCGCCGGCAGTCTTCAAGGTCGATGCGCATCCCGAGCGCATCGCCTCTTTCGAGGACATGATGCGCATTGTCGAAACGGGTGAACGGCAGATCGCGGATGCTCGGCCGGCTGGCCGCTTCACAGGCAATGACCCCGAACCGCGTGAAGGCATGCGAAGTGGCCATATGCCGGGCGCGCGCAGTCTTCCCGCATTGTCGCTGTCGCGCGACGGCAAGCTGCTGCCGGCTGACGAGCTCAAGGCAAAGGTCGAATCAGCAGGCATCGACCTGCAGAAACCTGTCGTGACTTCCTGCGGATCCGGAATCACGGCCGCGGTCTTGTCATTGGCGCTGGAATCACTCGGCCACAAAGACCTCAAGCTTTATGATGGCTCATGGAGCGAGTGGGGCGGGCGTTCCGATACGCCGCTCGCAAAAGGCGAGGCATGAAGCGTCTGTCGCAAGAGCCGAGGGAAGCCATCCCGGTCACAGTCACTTTCCTTGAAATGTTGCGGCAGCCCTCGTTCTATCCCCGAATGCCCGGGAACAGCGAGGTAGCACTGTTTGCCGCACGTGATATCCCGCTGCACTACTACCGCTATCTGATGGATCGTGTCGGGCGCAAATGGCATTGGGTTGCCATGTTGCGCTTGTCCGACGAAGAGCTTGAAACCTATCTTCGGACGCCGGGCCGCGATGTTCGTGTCCTCTACCTGAACGGCGCGCCGACGGGCTTCTTTGATCTGCATGCGCAGGCGCCCGACTTCGTCGACCTCGCTTACTTCGGCATGATGAGCGAGGCGATCGGGCTTGGGCTCGGCCGATGGTTTCTGGGCGCAGCGATCCAGGCTGCCTGGTCCTACGAGCCCAAACGCGTGATCGTGCAGACCTGCACGCTGGATCACCCTGCAGCCTTGCCGCTCTATCAGAAACTTGGCTTCAATCCGATCGGCCAGACAACAAGCGTTATCCAGCCGCTTTCGGAGGCTGAACGAGCTGCGGCGATCTTCAGTAAGTGAGGATTGTCTTAGCGGCAGCAGCGAAAGCTGCGGTTATCAGCAACTGACGCTTGACGGCGCCGGGGGTGGCACCTATTGAACCGCCCTGTGCGAGGCGCGTGTTGAGGCCTCGTGGCGGAGTGGTTACGCAGAGGACTGCAAATCCTTGCACCCCGGTTCGATTCCGGGCGAGGCCTCCACTCGCGGCTCGCACATTCCAGGAATGGTGGATCCTCTTCGAGGACCCCCACAGTCTGCAAGGTTTGCGATGAGCGTCGATTTCGCTACCCAGCGGTTGAGAATGGTGGATGGGCAAGTGCGCACCACCGATGTCACCAGCCTGGAAATCATCGACGCGATGCTCGCAGTTCCGCGCGAAGACTTTGTTCCTGCTCGCAAGCGCGCCCTTTCCTATGTCGACGAAGATCTAGAGATCGCTCCGGCGCTTGGCGGCAATCGGCCGCGCTTCCTGATGGAGGCTTCGCCGTTCGCCAAGATGTTGCAGATGGCTGATATCCGGCCTGGCGACTTCGTTCTGGATGTCGGCGCCGGCACAGGCTACGGCGCAGCGATTCTCTCGCATCTGGCAAGCTCCGTTGTGGCGCTGGAAAGCGATACGACCCTTGCCGAACACGCCACGACCGCTTTGCAGCGTCTCGGCTACGATAATGTAGCGGTGGTCAACGGTGAATTGAACAAGGGCTATCCGACTCAAGGACCCTATGACGTGATCGTCGTGGAAGGATCCGTGGACGAGGTGCCTCAGGTTATGTTCGACCAATTGAAGGAACACGGCCGTTTGGTCGCGGTTGTGGGCCGCGGCAATTCCGGCTCCGCACGACTTTACGTCCGTGAAGGCAAGACTGTCTCGGGCCGGCCAGTGTTCAACGCTGCCGTTCAGCCGCTTCCTGGCTTCGACAAGCCCGCTGCTTTCCAGTTCTAAGCTCTTTCGGTTGTCGAGCGATAACCGACCGGCGGTTGCAAACCGCTTGGGCCATACACTTGCGCGCCTGTGATTATTGCACGAGGCTCATGGTAAGGTTCTGTGGAACCGTGCCCTTGCTGCAACAACGTCTGCAGCAATTATGATCGAACCCTTAACCTCGCTTTGACATTCTTGCGCAACCGCGGGTGGAAGGTATAGCCCTATGCCTCGTGGGCGATTGCATATTCTGAGTCCACCGTCGGCAGGTCGCGGCCATTTGGTCTAGCCGTCAATCAGTGAGGGCGCGTGTCTATTTTTTCCAAAAGTTTGTTCGCCGCATTGCTCTCAACGAGCGTGGCATTTTCTTCCGCAGCTTTGAGCGAAACCCTTACGGGCGCGCTGGCTAAGGCTTATGAATTCAATTCGCAGCTGAACTCTGCTCGCGCTGGTGTGCGGGTGAGTGATGAAGGCGTCGCTATTGCGAAGTCCGGTTTTCGACCGGTAGTAGCGGGCTTCTCCAACTACTCTTTGGCCCGTCAGGCCGGCATTCGTCTCCAAACAGGCGGTTTCGGCGTCTCGGTGTCGCAAATCCTGTTCGACGGCTTCCAGACCCGGAACAACGTTCGTGCAGCCGAATCGCAGGTGTTCGCCCAGCGCGAAGCTCTGCGCAATTCGGAAATGAACATCCTGCAGAACGCCGTCACGGCCTATATGGATGTGATCCGCGATCGTCGCGTGGCGAACCTCTTGCAGCAGAACCTTGCCTTCCTTGAAGAGCAGGTTCGCGCAGCCAATTCCCGCTTCGAAGTGGGCGAGGGCACCCGCACCGACGTTGCGCAGGCGGATGCCACCCGTGCATCGGCTGTTGCCCAGCTTGCCGCTGCCCGTGCGCAGGCACTGGCCAGTGCCGCAGCCTATCGTCAGGTGATTGGCGATGAGCCGGACGGGCTCGCAGCAGCCGCACCGGCTGCCAAGCTTCTGCCGGCCACACTCGATCAGGGAATTTCCTCAGCGCTTCTGGTTCATCCGGCCATCAAGTCCAACCTGCATGTGGTTGATGCGACCGAGTTCACCGTGAAGTCTGCTGAAGGCGCTTTGCTTCCGCAGCTTTCGGCGGAAGGCACCTTGCAGCGCAGTTACCGCGAATCGAGCCCGGGCACCATTCAGGATGGTGACACGGATGCGGCCAGCGTCGGCTTGCAGCTGAACATTCCGATCTACAACGGCGGTCGCACCTCCGCGGTAGTTCGCCAGAACAAGGAACAGGTTGGTCAGGCGCGCATCGATGTCGATGTCAGCCGTGACCAGGTTCGTCAGGCTGTGACCTCTGCCTGGACGCAGTATATCGCAGCGCAGCAGTCCATCGCCGCCAACCGCGAGCTGGTATCTGCCGCACAGCTTGCTTTGTCCGGCGTGCAGGAAGAGCTGAATGTCGGCCAGCGCACCACACTCGACGTGCTGGACCAGCAGGCCGACGTGATCACCGCACAGGTCAACCTCGCCAATTCCGAGCGTGACGCTGTTGTGGCCAGCTATGCGATCCTCAGCGCAACCGGTCAGCTATTTGCCGATCGGCTCGGCCTCAAGGTCGCGAAGCACGATCCGAAAGAGCACTACAAGGCTGTGAAGGACAAGTGGTTCGGCCTGCGGACGCCAGACGGCCGCTAAACGATCGGAGACTTGCGCAAATGTTGTGTGCAAGTCTCTTCTCCCATGTTCCGGGATTCACCGCTTGTTAGGCATCGTTTACGCTCAACCTGTTGATTCGGCAGCTTTGGTTGCTGCCGATTACGGTGAAGCGGCGGTGTGACCATGGCGCAAACGAACAGTGTTCAGCGTGAGCCCTCCATGGAGGAGATTCTCGCTTCGATCCGCAGGATTATCGAAGACAGCGATACTGCGCGGCCTGCCAATGATGCTCCGGTGGCCGTGGCATCTGAGTCGGTGGCCGCCACAAGCGAAGTTGCCGGCATTGAAACGATGCAGCTCGGCGTCCGCGACGCGGCTCCCAAATCCCAATCGCAGCCTGAAGCACGGGCTGACCATGCTTCTGCCGATGAAGCCAGTCTGCAGCGGAACCGTCGCATTGCTGAAGAACTGCGTCCAAGCCTTGCCGCTGTCGCGGCAGCCAAGCCTTCAATGTCCGAGCCCGAAGCCGTCACGCAAGCGCCGGCTGCTCAGGCCGCTGCTGCTGAGCACGAGGCAGCCAGCTCGGTCGGCGCGAGCGCATCTAAGCAAGACGCTATGCCGACCTTCGAAGATCTGCTTGAAGACGAAATGAAGGCTGCGCCCGAAGCGGACACGGCAAGCCCGTTGCCTTCCATTATCTCCGACAAGACCGGCCGTCAGGTCGCGGCTGCCTTTGGGGAACTTTCCGAAGCCTTTGCGGCAACACGCCAGAAAAGCTTCGACGAGATGGCTGAAGCCATGCTGCGCCCTATGCTGACGGATTGGCTCGATAACAATCTACCAACGCTGGTTGAGCGTCTTGTGCGCGAAGAGATCGAGCGCATTGCGCGAGGTCCGGCTCGCTGATCTCCTCGAGGTCGCACTAAAAAGCGGCATCTGTTGACTTGATGGGAGCCTTGGCGTTTTAACCGACGCCAAGATCAGTGGCCGTGAGGCTCGCTCCGTTTATTCAGCAGGTTCGGTATCCCAATGCTAGAGAAAACCTACGACTCGAAGTCCGTCGAGCCGCGTATCGCGAAACTCTGGCAGGAAGCGGATGCGTTCCGCGCCGGTGCTGGCTCAGCCGAGGGCGCCGAGCCCTTTACCATCGTTATTCCACCGCCGAACGTCACCGGCTCGCTCCATATGGGGCACGCGCTCAACAACACGCTGCAGGACATTATGGTCCGCTTCGAGCGCATGCGCGGCAAGAATGTGCTGTGGCAGCCGGGCATGGATCACGCCGGCATCGCCACGCAGATGGTTGTGGAGCGTAAGTTAGCTGCCGAAGGTCAGCCGAGCCGTCGCGAGCTTGGCCGCGAAGCCTTCATCGACAAGGTCTGGGAGTGGAAGAACGAATCCGGCGGGCTGATCTTTAATCAGCTTCGTCGTTTGGGCGCGTCCTGCGACTGGTCGCGTGAGCGCTTCACCATGGATGAAGGCCTGTCGAAGGCTGTCATCGAGGTCTTTGTCTCGCTTTACAAGGACGGCCTGATCTATCGCGGCAAGCGTCTCGTGAACTGGGACCCGCAGTTCGAGACCGCAATCTCCGATCTTGAGGTCGAGAACCGCGATGTCGACGGCCATATGTGGCACTTCAAGTACCCGCTGGCCGGCGGCGAGACCTACACCTATGTGGAGAAGGATACCGACGGCAACGTCGTGCTCTCGGAGGAGCGTGACTACATCTCGATCGCGACCACGCGCCCCGAGACCATGCTGGGCGACGGTGCTGTCGCTGTGCATCCGGATGACGAGCGTTATAAGTCGATCATTGGCAAGCTGTGCGAAATCCCGGTTGGTCCGAAGGAGCATCGCCGGCTGATCCCGATCATTGCCGATGAATATCCCGATCCGGAGTTCGGCTCCGGCGCGGTGAAGATCACCGGCGCGCACGACTTCAACGACTACCAGGTTGCCAAGCGCAACGACATTCCGTTGTACCGCCTGATGGACAGCCAGGCGCGGATGCGCGCCGATGGCGAGGCCTATGCGCGTGAGTCGCAACGCGCCATGGAGATTGCACGGTCGGGCGAACTGCCGAGCGAAGACGACATCGACGGCATCAATCTGGTTCCGGAGGAATATCGCGGTCTCGACCGCTACGAAGCACGCCAGCGCATTGTCGATGCGATCAGTGCCGATGGCCTCGCCGTCACGCGTCTCGATGAGGAAGGCAACGCCGTTCCTTATGTCGAGTCCAAGAAGATCATGCAGCCCTTCGGCGATCGCTCTGGCGTCGTCATCGAGCCGATGCTGACGGACCAGTGGTTCGCCGATGCCAAGACCCTGGCTGAGCCGGCCATTGCTTCGGTACGCGAAGGGCGCACCAACTTCGTGCCGAAGAACTGGGAGAAGACGTATTTCGACTGGATGGAAAACATCCAGCCCTGGTGCATTTCGCGTCAGCTTTGGTGGGGACACCAAATCCCGGCATGGTACGGCCCGGACGGCAGCGTCTTCGTTGAGAAGGACGAAGAAGCCGCGCTTGAAGCGGCCGTGCAGCACTACCTCGCCCATGAAGGTCCTTGGAAAGCTTGGGTTCAGGAGCGTCTGGAGAACTACGAGCCCGGCTCGATCCTGACGCGCGACGAGGACGTGCTCGACACTTGGTTCTCATCGGCGCTGTGGCCATTCTCGACGCTTGGCTGGCCGGATGACACGCCTGAACTAGCCAAGCACTACCAGACCGACGTCTTGGTTACCGGATTTGATATCATTTTCTTCTGGGTTGCCAGAATGATGATGATGGGTCTTCACTTCATGGATGAAGAGCCCTTCCACACGGTCTATGTTCACGCGCTAGTCCGCGACAAGACCGGCGCCAAGATGTCGAAGTCTAAGGGCAACGTTATCGATCCGTTGGATCTGATCGACGAATACGGTGCGGACGCGCTGCGCTTTACGCTGGCCATCATGGCGGCGCAGGGCCGCGACGTGAAGCTCGACCCGGCACGTATCGCTGGCTACCGCAACTTCGGCACCAAGCTATGGAACGCCACGCGTTTCGCCGACATGAACGGCGCTAAGCGCAACGACGCCTTCTGGCTGGCCGATGCCAAGCTGCCGGTGAACCGTTGGATACTGACCGAGCTGACCCGCACGTCGCGCGAGATCACGGAAGCAGTCGAGGCTTATCGCTTCAACGAAGCAGCGGGTTCTGCTTATCGCTTCGTTTGGAACCAGTTCTGCGACTGGTATCTTGAGCTCCTGAAGCCTGTCTTTATGGGCGAGGACAAAGCAGCCAAGGCGGAAAGCCATGCCGTTGCCGCTTTCGTGCTCGACGAGATCTACAAGCTGTTGCATCCGTTCATGCCGTTCATGACGGAAGAGCTTTGGGCACATACGGCCCGCGACACGCCACGCTCGACGCTGCTTTGCCATGCCGAGTGGCCGGCACCATCCTTCGAGGATGCGGATGCTGCGGCGGACGTAAACTGGCTGATTGATCTGGTGAGCGGCATCCGCTCGGTGCGCTCGGAGATGAATGTGCCCGCTGGTGCCGTCGCACCGATCGTCGTGGTGGACGCTTCGGCTGAAACCCAGGCGCGCTTTGCTCGGCATGAGAGTGCGATCAAGCGCCTCGCGCGTGTCGGGGATATCGCGTTTGCCGATGCTGCGCCCGGACAAGCGGCTCAGTTGGTGCTTGGTGAGGCCACGATCTGCCTGCCGCTCGGCAGCCTGATCGATGTCGGCGCCGAGACGGCGCGTTTGACCAAGGAGATCGGCAAGGCAACGGCCGAGATCGAGCGTATCGACAAGAAGTTGTCGAACGAGAAGTTCGTGGCCAATGCCCGCGAGGACGTTGTCGAAGCCGAGCGTGAGAAGAAGGTGGCTTTGACGCAGGATGTGGAAAAGTTGACCGCAGCCCTGCAAAGGGTCCAAAACACTTGAACGGCTTGATGAAGTTACGCGCAGTCAGCGCGTAACTTCATCATTTTGCCCTTCCACCATGCGAGCGCCCACATGACCTCGGAGGCGAGGTCGCCCGAAAATTGGACAGAGTATCATGCCTGCTTATCGCTCCCGTACTACCACCCACGGTCGCAACATGGCCGGCGCTCGCGGCCTTTGGCGCGCGACCGGCATGAAGGACAGCGATTTCGGCAAGCCCATCATTGCCGTGGTGAACTCCTTCACGCAGTTCGTACCGGGGCACGTTCATCTCAAGGATCTCGGCCAGCTCGTGGCGCGCGAGATCGAAGCGGCCGGTGGTGTCGCCAAGGAGTTCAACACGATCGCCGTCGATGACGGTATCGCGATGGGCCATGACGGCATGCTGTATTCGCTGCCATCGCGCGAGCTGATCGCCGACAGCGTCGAGTACATGGTCAACGCGCACTGCGCCGATGCCATGGTCTGCATTTCCAATTGCGACAAGATCACGCCGGGCATGCTGATGGCCGCGATGCGGCTGAATATTCCGGCCGTGTTCGTGTCAGGCGGTCCGATGGAAGCCGGCAAGGTCGTGCTGCAGGGCAAGGAACATGCGCTCGATCTCGTGGACGCCATGGTGGCGGCAGCCGATGACCGGGTGTCCGAAGAAGACGTCAAGACCATCGAGCGCTCGGCGTGCCCGACCTGCGGCTCGTGCTCTGGCATGTTCACGGCCAATTCGATGAACTGCCTGACCGAAGCGCTCGGCCTCTCGCTGCCAGGTAACGGCTCGACGCTGGCGACGCATGGCGACCGCAAGCGCCTGTTCGTGGAAGCCGGCCATGTCGCCGTTGATCTCTGCCAGCGCTATTATGAGCAGGACGATGACAGCGTGTTGCCGCGCAACGTCGCCGACCGCAAGGCGTTCGAGAACGCCATGACGCTCGACATTGCGATGGGTGGATCCACCAATACGGTGCTGCACATCCTTGCGACTGCGCATGAGGGGCAGATCGACTTTACGATGGACGATATCGACGCGCTGTCGCGTCGTGTGCCGGTGCTCTGCAAGGTCGCGCCGGCCAAGAACGATGTCCATATGGAAGACGTGCATCGTGCCGGCGGAATCATGGCGATACTGGGCCAGCTCGACAAAGCCGGCTTGATCCATCGCGACAGCCCGACCGTGCATAGCGGCACGATCGGCGACGCGATCGACCTCTGGGATATTTCGCGCACCACGCAGGACAATGTCCGCAACTTCTATATGGCGGCGCCCGGTGGCGTCCCGACGCAGACGGCGTTCAGCCAGGATCGTCGTTGGGACGCGCTCGATCTTGACCGCGAGACCGGCGTCATCCGCAGCGCCGAGCATCCGTTCTCGAAGGATGGTGGACTAGCCGTCCTGAAGGGAAACATTGCCGTTGATGGCTGCGTCGTGAAGACGGCTGGCGTCGACGAGTCGATCCTGAAGTTCACCGGTCCGGCCAAGGTCTATGAGAGCCAGGATGCGGCAGTGAAGGCCATTCTGAGCAACGAGGTGAAGGCCGGTGATGTCGTGGTCATCATCTATGAAGGCCCGCGTGGCGGTCCCGGCATGCAGGAGATGCTTTATCCAACCAGCTATCTGAAGTCGAAGGGACTCGGTGCATCCTGCGCGCTCCTGACCGATGGCCGTTTCTCCGGCGGCACGTCTGGACTGTCGATCGGCCACGTTTCGCCGGAAGCCGCGGAAGGCGGTTTGATTGGTCTTGTACGCGAAGGCGACATGATCGCGATCGATATTCCGAACCGCTCGATCGACCTTCTGGTGGAACAGGCGGAGCTCGACCAGCGTCGCGCTCAACAGGATCAAGCTGGGTGGAAGCCTTCGGAGCAGCGCAAGCGCAAGGTGTCGGACGCGCTCCGCGCTTATGCCCATTTTACCACCAGCGCGGCCAGAGGCGCCGTGCGCGTGGTGCCTGAAGAGTAAAGATCGCCACATAGCTGAAGAAGGGCCGCCCCAGTGCGGCCTTTCTTGTTTCCAGCAAATAAAACGCCTTCGGTCATCTCGTTGCGATTCAGCAACACTCCTTTGACCAAGCCTCGTCTATACCAGTCACCGGGGATCACACGCCCACTTTGTGCCATAAACCCGGCGCACCTCGAAGCTGTTCGATCGGTGCAAAGGGGGCTTGGCTCGATCGGCGTATGCCGCATACTGCGGCCGGGGTAGGTATGAACGCACGAGTTGTATCAGGGTTGTGTTATGCGCATTCGATTGCGGCTCAAGCTGCGATTCCGATGTCCGCTTCACCCTTCGCGTCAGTGATGAACAAGCGCCAGCGCAGGATACCTGCCGGGGCAACGCGAGCTTTCCTGCTTGCGGCTGCGGTTGCTTGCGGATCCTTTGCCGGAACCGGGGCGGCGCGCGCTTTGGACGAGAAGAAGGTGGTGGAGCCCGGCTCCAACCCGTGGGCGGTCTTCAAGTTCGGTTTTTCCGCTTACAAGAGCGGTCACAAGGACCAGGCTGTCGAAGCTTACAAATACGCTGCTGAAAATGGCCAGATAGGCGCACAGTGGAAGCTGGCGCGTATGTATGCCGAAGGCGATGGCGTTGGCCGCGACGATTACCAGGCCTTCAAGTTCTTTTCCGAGATCGCACGCCAGGAAGTCGAGCCCGGCAGCCCGGAAGACACCTATATCTCCGACGCGCTCGTAGCGCTTGGCCGTTACCTGAAGTCCGGCATTCCCGGCAGCCCGGTGGATGCCGACCTTTCCGCGGCCAATGATTACTACATGCGCGCCGCTGCGACCTATCGCAATCCGGATGCGCAGTATGAAGTCGGCAAGATGTATCTGCAGGGTGACGGCGTTCGCTCGAACATTCGCCAGGCAGGGCGCTGGCTGCAGCTTGCAGCCGAGAAAGGCCATGCCGGCGCGCAGGCGACGCTCGGCAATCTCCTGTTCCACAGCGGCAAGGTCACGCGCGGTCTGGCGATGATGACGGCAGCTCTTGAGCGCGCGACACCGAGCGACCAACCCTGGATCCGCGGCATGCAGGAAGAAGCTTTTGCGCTGGCCGACGAACGCGATCGGCGCAGTGCCATCCTGCTGGCGCAGGACATGCTGACCAAGGGTTCACGGTAGAAACAAAAAGAGCGGGCTTGGCCCGCTCTTTGTCATTCGGCTTTGAGCCTTTGTGCCTATCCGGTCTAGCCGAACACGCGCTTGAAGATCGTGTCCACATGCTTGGTGTGGTAGCCAAGATCGAACTTCTCGCGGATTTCTTCTTCCGACAGCGCTGCACGCACTTCCGTGTCGGCCAGAAGCTCCTCCAGAAAGTCGGCGCCCTTTTCCCACACCTTCATCGCGTTGCGCTGAACGAGGCGGTAAGCGTTTTCGCGGCTGACACCCGCTTGGGTGAGCGCAAGCAGAACGCGCTGGCTCATCACCAGTCCCTTGAACTTGTTCATGTTCTTCAACATGTTCTCAGGATAGATCACGAGCTTTTCGATCACGCCTGCAAGCCGGTGCAGCGCAAAGTCGAGTGTCACGGTGGTGTCGGGGCCGATGGCGCGCTCGACACTGGAATGGCTGATGTCGCGCTCGTGCCAGAGCGCCACGTTTTCCATCGCCGGCACAACCGACATGCGAACCAGACGGGCGAGACCGGTCAGGTTCTCGGTCAGCACGGGGTTGCGCTTGTGCGGCATTGCCGACGAGCCCTTCTGGCCCGGCGAGAAGAATTCTTCCGCTTCCAGAACTTCGGTGCGCTGCATGTGGCGGATCTCGATCGCCACATTCTCGATCGAGGAGGCGATCACGCCGAGCGTCGCAAAATACATCGCATGGCGATCGCGCGGGATGACCTGCGTAGAAACAGGCTCAGCCGTCAGACCCATGGCTGCGGCGACATGCTCTTCAACATGAGGATCGATGTTGGCGAAGGTGCCGACTGCGCCTGAAATGACGCAGGTGGCAATCTCCTCGCGGGCAGCGAGCAGCCGTGCCTTGTTGCGGTCCATCTCGGCATAAAACCGCGCGAAGGTCAGGCCCATCGTCGTGGGCTCGGCATGGATGCCGTGGCTGCGGCCGATGCGAACCGTGTCCTTGTGCTCAAGGGCGCGGGTCTTCAGCGCGGCAAGCAAACGGTCGAGCCCGGCAAGCAGGATGTCGGTTGCGCGCACGAGCTGCACGTTCAGCGTGGTGTCGAGCACGTCAGACGACGTCATGCCCTGATGAATGAAGCGCGAGTCCGGACCGACGAATTCGGCAAGGTGGGTCAGGAAGGCGATGACGTCATGCTTGGTCACGGCCTCGATCTCGTCGATGCGGGCAACATCGAAGGTTGCCGCATTGCCTTTTTCCCAGATCGTCTTGGCGGCTTGCTTGGGGATGACGCCGAGTTCGGCCAGAGCGTCACAGGCATGAGCCTCGATCTCGAACCAGATCCGGAACTTGGTCTCTGGCGACCAGATGGAAACCATTTCCGGGCGGGAATAACGCGGGATCATGCGGGACCTCTCGACTTAAAAGCGGGCTCTATCAGAGTGCGGGCTGCGCCTCAATTGCGGCTATACAAGCGTCCCCAACTCGGCATGAGATCGCCGGGCGCGGGAGTGGCAGCATAAACGCCGCGCGCGATGGCACGTGCCATCGTGGAAGCGCCGGCAGCGTAGATCGCGATGGCATCTTCCGTGCTCAATGGCGCGGGCTCCCTGCCGGTGGCGAGGGCAAAAACAAGATCACCATCCATTGGCGTGTGAGCAGGCCAGATGGCACGGGAAAAGCCGTCATGCGCGGCAATGGCCAGACGCTTGGCGGCAGCTTTGGTGAGCGCGGCATCGGTCGCGATAATGGCGATCGTGGTGGCTTCCACCGGCTGCGGATCGCGGAACTTCAGCCGCACCGCGCCGGCATCTGCGGGCAAGGGATGTGGATAGGGTATGCCGCCGAACTCATCATCCATCTCGAAGGGTGCGGACCAGAACGCGCCTTGATCGCCGACCGTAACCCCGCCCATGGCATTGACTGCCACAAGCGCTGACACGGTGTGGCCGCTGGGTAGCAGCGTCGATGCGGAACCGAGGCCACCTTTCAGGCCGGCAGTGAGGCAGCCGACGCCAGCACCGGCGGTGCCGAGGGTGAAGTCTTCGGATGCGCTCGTTACGGCCTGGTAGCCGAAATCGCGATACGGCGGAAAGCGGCTCCATTCCTTGTTGCCGCCATTTGAAAGGTCGAACAAAATGGCGGCGGGCACGATGGGAACGACGGCGCCACGTACCTGGAAGCCGATGCCCTTCTCACGCAACGCAGCCTGTACGCCCGATGCCGCATCAAGTCCAAAGGCCGAGCCGCCCGACAGAACCAGTGCGTGGACAGTCTCGACGGAATTATGTGGCTCAAGCAGATCTGTTTCGCGGGTGCCTGGCGCGCCACCCAGCACCTGCACCGCGGCCACGGCTGGCTGATCGCAAAGCACAACCGTCGTGCCGGAATTTAAGTCAACATCGCCCGCTTGGCCGACGCGCAGCCCTGCGACATCCGTAAGGAGATTGCGCGGGCCGGGGCGAAGGCTCACGGATCGAGCCCCACGAACTGAGAGCCATCGAAACGGTACAGCCGATAAGGGTTTGCGGCGAGATCGCCCTGTTCGTTGAAGCGGATGGTGCCGATCGCGGTCGAAAAATCCTCGGTGTCGAGAATGCTGCGCGCGCTCTTGCCTTTGGCCGCTGCATCCGCGATCGCCTTGGCCGCGATCTCTACCGCCGCATAGCCCGGCATGACATAGCCTTCCGGCTCGATGCCGGCGGTGCGCAACTGCAGCAGGGTTTCCGTTGTGGCTTCGGTCGACCAGTCGGGCGGCGCGATCATCAGGGTGCCTACGGCAGGAAGGGTGTTCACGGTTGCCGCGCGCAGCGCTTCGCCGCCGGCGAGCGTGAGGTCATAGTCGAGCTGCTGGGCGTCACGCCCCATGATCGCGACGTCTTCGCGATCGCCACCAACAAACACATGCGTCGCCCCTGCGCGCTTCAGGCGGCCAACCAGTCCAATCTGGTTCTCCAGCTGCGGCCGGAAAGTGTCGACGAAGGTTGGCTTCAGGCCGGTGGCTTCAGCGGCTGAGCGAAAACTTTCCGCGAGATTGCGGCCATAGATCGTTCCATCATCCACGATGGCAAACAGCGTGTCGCGCCAAAGCGGAAGAAGCAAACCTGCCACCGCCTGCTCTTCGGCGTCGTCCCGGGGCGCGATACGGTAAATCGGCCAGCCGGTTTTCTCGCGATTGTCGGTCAGGCTGTTTGTACGCACGCCGGGTGTGACAACGGGAATGCCGGCCTGCGAAAGAAAGGGCATCGCAGCGTTGATGGCGTCCGTGCACAGGAAGCCGATCACAAAGTCAGCTTTCATTTCAACAAAATGGCGGGCTGCGGTCGCTCCGCCTTCGGCGGTGCACAGGTCGTCCTGAACCTCAAGCGTGATTGGGCGATCAGTCATCGCCTTTGCCGCCGCTTCCGCGCCGTTGCGCAACTGCTGGCCGAGCAAGGACGAGGATCCGGAAAGCGGTGCGGCAACGCCGATGACATCAGCGCGTGCGGGTGTCCCGGCAGCAATGGTGCTGATAAGGATGAGACCGGTCAGGAAAGGGCGGTATCGAAGGGGCAAGGGTAATGTCCAAACGCTTGGCGCTCGTTCAGACCTAAAGCCTAGCTCCCTCGCGTGCAACTGCTTGCCGGCGACTTGCAGCGCGGAAGCGGCCGCCTATATCGCCGAAGAAGGAATGGATACAAGCGTGTTGAAGCAGAACAAGGTTGAACCCGGCGATTACCGCGAGGCGATGAGCCTGTTTGCAGGTGCCGTGCATGTCGTCACCACCGACGGGTCGGCTGGTCGTCGCGGTACGACCGTGATTGCGGCCTGTTCTGTGTCGGATAGCCCACCGACGGTTCTGGTGTGCCTTAATCGGTCCAGTGCGAGCAACGACTTGTTCGTCAAGAACGACGTCTTCGCCTTGAACACGCTGAGCTCCGATCAGATCGACGTGTCGCATGCCTTTTCCGGTCTGACCGGCCTGTCTGCGGATGAGCGTTTCGCAAGTGCCCAGTGGGACACGATCGAAACAGGTGCGCCGGCGCTCATTGGTGCGCTTGCGACGTTCGATTGTCGTGTCATCGAAGCCAAGGATGTCGCCACGCATCGCATTCTATTCGGCAAGGTGACGGGTTTGCGGGTTGGCGAAAGCCACGAGCCGCTGATCTATCACGGCCGCAGCTATCGAGCGTTGGGTTGAACGAGGCCGAGGAGCCAATCCATGAGCGCACCGGACAGTCCGCACCTCAATCCGCTTGACATCGCAGCAGCGTGGACCGCTGAAGGCCGGCAGATTGCCCTGGCGACGGTTGTAGAAACCTGGGGCTCTGCGCCGCGCCAAGCCGGCAGTCAGCTGGTGATCGACGCGGAAGGAAACTTCGAAGGGTCGGTCTCGGGCGGCTGCGTCGAGGGTGCCGTTATTGCAGAAGCGGTTGATGTGATCGCATCGAACAATCCACGCATGCTAGAATTCGGTGTTGCTGACGAAACCGCGTGGCGCGTCGGATTGTCCTGCGGAGGCCGCATCAAAGTCTTCGTCGAGCCTTTGGTCTGATCGTGGATCGCGCGCTTCTCCTTGCCTTGAATGAGGAACGCCGCGTGCGGCGCGCCGCGGTCGTCGTTACCGACCTCGTAACCGGAAGCGGACGCCTTGTTCGTCAGGCAGATGTCGCACAGGATCCGCTTGATGAAACACTGCGGGAAGCCTTTCGATCCGGCCAGTCCAGGCAGGTCGAGGTGGACGGGTGCGCTCTGTTCCTGAATGTCCACCTGCCGTCGCCCCGCCTTGTGATTATCGGCGCCGTTCACATCAGCCAGGCGCTGGCACCTATGGCGCGAATCGCAGGCTTCGAGCTGGAGGTGATTGATCCTCGAACCGCCTTCGCAACGCCCGAGCGATTTGCCGGATCGACCCTTCATGCGGATTGGCCGGAAGAGGTTCTTGCCCGCCAGCCGCTGGATGCTTTTTGCGCGTTGGCTGCGCTGACGCATGATCCGAAGATTGACGACTATCCATTAAAGGCAGCTTTGCAGGCCGGCTGTTTTTATGTTGGTGCTTTGGGAAGCAGAAAAACACATGCAACCCGGTTGGCGCGCCTGGCGGAAAGTGGCGTGTCGGAAGACCAGCTTCGAACGATCCGTGCACCGATCGGGCTTGATATCGGCGCATCCAATCCAGCAGAAATTGCGGTCGCTGTTCTTGGCGAAGTCATTGCTGCCATGCGTGGCCGTATCGGCGTGGCGGGATGAAGTTCGGGCCTGTTCCCGTACGCAATGCGGAAGGCGTCGTGCTGGCGCATGCAGTGAGTGCGGGTTCGCTTCGGTTTAAGAAGGCCCACCATCTGACGGCGGGGGATGTAGGCGCGCTTGAGCGAGCTGGCGTGACAACGGTAGTCGCAGCGACTTTAGAAGCAGGCGATCTCAACGAAAACGACGCCGCCGCGCGGGTGGCGGAAGGTCTCGGTGGCCGAAACATCGAGATCCGTGATGCCGGCACCGGCCGCGTGAACCTGCATGCGAAGACGGCCGGCGTCTTCATCGTCGACAAGGCAGTGGTCGATGCGATGAACAGCGTCGATCCCGCGGTGACCGTGGCGACGCTTGCGCCTTTCGCGACGGTGCGTCAGGGGCAGATGATCGCGACCGTGAAGATCATCCCCTTCGCTGTCCCACTTGCCGATGTGCAAGCGGTTAGGGCCGAGCTTAGCGAAACCTCGCCGCTGGAGGTGGCAGCGTTCAGGTCGGCGCGGGTTGCCTTGATCCAGACGGAACGTGCCGGCCTAAAAGCATCGGTGCTCGACAAGACCGCCGGCGTCACACAAGCCCGGCTCGACCGATCCGGTAGCCGCATTATCCGAGAAGAGCGAATCGCCCACAATGCTGGTGCGTTAGCGCAGACGCTTCGCGCTGTTGCTGAAGAGTGTGAGCTGATCCTCGTGTTTGGCGCATCGGCTGTGAGCGATGCGCATGATGTCATTCCTGCAGGCATTCGAACTGCACGCGGCGTGGTGAAGCGGGTCGGTATGCCCGTTGATCCCGGCAATCTGCTGGTACTGGGTGAACTGGAGGGCAAGCCTGTGATCGGCGCACCCGGCTGTTCTCGCAGTCCTAAGGAGAACGGGTTTGATTGGGTGCTGGATCGCATCCTCGCCGGGCTTGAAATCACGGATCGCGTCTTCTCCGGCATGGGCGTCGGTGGGCTTCTGGGAGAGATTGCCACCCGTCCTGCGCCGCGAGAACGAACGCAGCCGTTTGGAGAAAAGCGCGAGGCTGGTTTCAAGGGGCTGAAGGTACACGCTATCGTCCTCGCCGCGGGACGCTCAAGCCGTATGGGCGGTAAAAACAAGCTGCTGGCGAAGTTTGGTGGCGAACCGCTGATCCGGCGCGTTGTGTCGCGTGTTCTTGAAAGCGGTGCCGCAACCGCGACGGTTGTCTCGGGTCACCAGGCGGATCTAATCACCGCAGCGCTCGTCGGACTGCCGGTGAAGGCCGTCCTCAACCCGGCTTATGCGGAGGGTATGGCGACCTCCTTGCAAACCGGGTTGGCAGCACTTCCGTCAGATGTATCCGGGGTCTTGGTGGTGCTTGGTGACATGCCGGAGGTAGGCGCCGAGGATCTCGCGCGCATGAAGAAGACTTTCGAAGCGCGAGGCGGAACGGTAATCGTCAGGGCAACGAACGATGGTAAGCGCGGCAATCCAGTCATACTGCCACGTGCATGTTTTGCGGAGATCGCTGCGCTTCATGGCGACACCGGCGCACGCGCGATCATCGAGTCGGGCGCGTTTGAAGTGGTCGATATAGAGCTTGGTCAGGCGGCCAGTGTCGATGTCGACACACCGGCGGCACTTCAGGCGGCAGGCGGTATCCTGCCGGGATAAACCGTGGCGTTGGCGGCGGAGATGGGTGACAAAGAGCCATGCGCCGACTCATTATCGCTCTTCTCGCCACGACCCTACCTTTTTCGCTGCCCGCTCAGGCCGAGCAGTTGAAGCCGTTCAAGGACAAGCTGTTCGCGTATCCGGCAGTTCTCGCGACCTCGGACAACGGCGCACATGTCACGATCGACTATCAGGAAATGCGCGACATCAACGGTCGCGATGCCATTCCTGAGCGGCGCGTGAAGCCCAGCTACATCTCAACCAATGTGCGTGGGGTTCAGCAGGATCTGGCGCTGGTGAGCGATAGCGGCGCAAAGATCAGTCATGTCGCGGTTGGCAAGCGTGAGAATGCGAGCATGATCGTGCTCTATCTTCACGGGCAGGGCGGCTCGCGCAAGCAGGGTGTGGACGACTTCACCTTTGGCGGAAACTTTAACCGGATCAAGAACTTGATGGCCGCCAACGGCGGTCTTTATCTGTCGCCGGACTTTCCTGACTTCGGTGATAAAGGCGCGGCGCAGATCGCTGAACTCATCAAGCACTACAGCGACGCGTCACCAAAAGCGCGGGTCTTCGTGGCCTGCGGTTCCATGGGAGGGGCGCTTTGCTGGGCTTTGGCGCGTAAGCCGGAGGTCCTAAGTAAGCTGGGTGGACTGCTGCTGCTTGGGTCGCTGTGGGACGATGACTTCCTGACGAGTGCAGCTTTCAAGGCGAAAGTTCCGGTGGTTTTCGCGCAAGGCAGCCGCGATCCGGTGTTTCCGGTGGAGAAGCAGGAAGCATTCTTCCGCAAGATCCGAGCGGCCAGCCCGACCTATCCGACCCGCTTCATTCGCTTCGAAAGCGGGTCGCATGGCACGCCTATTCGCATGATTGACTGGCGCGAAACGCTGAATTGGATGGGCAATTCAGGCTGATTTAGCGATTTGGCAGCGCAATTTTAGTGCGTACTCGTCTTCGACAGGAGGTTGATGACGAGTACGCCGGCAATGATCAGAGACATGCCGAGAACCGCGAAACCATCCGGTCGCTGATTGTAGAGCGCCCAGGCTACGAGCGTGACCAGGATGATGCCGCCGGCCGACCAGATCGCATACGCAATGCCGACGGGAATGGTGCTGAACACGCGAGCCAGAAGGTAGAAGGCAGCGCCATAGGCTAGAGCCACCACGAGGGAGGGGCCGACACGCGTGAAACCCTGTGACGCCTTCAATGCACTGGTGCCGATCACTTCGGCTGCAATCGCAAGAACGAGAATCACGTAGGGCTGCATCGGCCAGGTTCCTGATGGTTCTGTTCAAACGGCAGACGAAGACGGCTTGTCATGATCAGGTGCTGTGACCCGACGCCTTGACCCAGATCGGGTCTGTTGACGAGTGAACAACACTTTGGCAGTGATCACACGTTGCGAAAGCAACAAGGGCGCTGGAGGGAACAAGTCGGTTTTGACGACTTGTCCCTCTCAGCTCGCAGATCCCTTTCTAGCCTCCGCTGGGATTGGTGCCCCAACTTCGCCGGCCTTCTGGGCACTGCGTCTCTTCTAAATACTGAGTACGGTCTGCCTGGAGCAAGGATTTGTTTCTGGCAAATAGCCGGCACAAGATATTGATCGGGACAGTGTGGATAACGGGATGTTCCCGTGGCCACGAATGTCTTCAAGGATCAAATCCTGATCCCTTTGGCTGCGGCTCAAGGATCAATCGCCGGCAACAAAAGCAATACGTCAACAGCAACGGCTAGAACCGTCACGAACAACGTTTGCCTTGCAAAGTAAGGGGACACAAAAGCACGACCAAACAACGCCTTGAGGTAGGCGAGTGGCTCCCCGGGCCGGATTCGAACCAGCGACCAACCGGTTAACAGCCGGTTGCTCTACCACTGAGCTACCGGGGAACAGGTGCTCGTTTGTGAGTGCGCTGCCTATAGCAAAGAGGTTTTGGTTTTGCAAAGAGGCAATTCACTTTTTCCACACTGGAAAGTCATTCCGCACCGTCACTTCAACAAAGCAGCCGCCATGCCTATGTGCGAGAAGCCGTTTCAAAGCCGCACCAGACGGATCGAGAGGAGTGCCAGTATCATGACGATTGATCCGAATCTGCCGCCCAGGCGCAAGATCAACCTTATGGGACGTGACTTCACCATGCCGCAGTCGCGGCGCTGGCGGATTACGATCGGCGTGCTGCTGATCATCGGCGGTTGTCTGGGTTTCCTGCCGATCCTCGGCTTCTGGATGATTCCGCTCGGGCTTCTGGTGCTGTCTTACGAATATGCCTGGGTCAGACGACGGCGGAGGCGCGTTTCGGTCTGGTGGGGCAGGAAGCGGCAGAAGCCGGCGATGAAAAACAAACGGCCGCCGCGAGATGTCGCGACGGCCGTTCAGAATGCCGAGACGTTGAAGAGCTAGACGAACGGCCTAGCGCAGGCGCTTCGGCCGTGCGTCGGACAGTTCGCCGTTCAAACGGCGGTCGAGGTAATCCGAGCAGGCGTCGATCAGCTCGGTTTCCTGGTTGGCGAAGAAGTGGTTGGCGCCGGGCATCGTGTTCTGCGTGATCGTGATGCCTTTTTGCGTGTGGAGCTTGTCCACCAGCGTTTGCACGTCCTTCGGCGGCGCGACCTTATCGGCATCGCCATGGATGATCAGGCCGGACGACGGGCAGGGCGCCAGGAACGAAAAGTCGTAGATGTTGGGCTGCGGCGCGATCGACATGAAGCCTTCCACTTCCGGACGACGCATCAGGAGCTGCATGCCGATCCAGGCGCCGAAGGAATAGCCGGCAACCCAGCAGCTCTTCGAATCGGGATGCAGGGACTGCACCCAATCCAGCGCCGCCGCCGCATCCGACAATTCGCCGGTGCCATGGTCGAACTCGCCCTGCGAACGGCCGATCGAGCGGAAGTTGAAGCGCAGCGTGGTGAAGTTGCGCTTCTGAAACATGTAGAACAGGTCGTACACGATACGGTTGTTCATCGTTCCGCCGAACTGCGGATGGGGATGCAACACGATTGCGATCGGGGCACTCTTTTCCTTCGAGGGCTGATAGCGACCTTCGAGGCGGCCTGCCGGACCGGTGAAAATGACTTCGGGCATAGGTACTCCACTTGAGCGCCGGCCCAGCCTGTGCATGGCCTCAGATGAATGGCAGTCATGCCTGTCGCGCACTTGACGCTTCTGGCCGGGCTCCGGTAAAACCCTTGTTTAGAACCATTCAAAACTGGCGGACAGTTAGGATCCCGCCGGCAAAGCGGCTAGATAGGACGCGGAGCCTTGCGTTTTCAAGGAAATAACGCACGAACAGTGATCCGGACCTGCCTATGCCCCGCACAGCGTGGAGGATGGCAGTGATGCAGTCGCGCGCTTATCTCGACCATAACGCGTCCATGCCGCTTCGCCATTCCTCCCGGGCCGCGATGATCGAAGCCCTGGATGTTGTCGGCAATCCCTCGTCGGTTCATGCGGAAGGCCGCAAGGTCAGGCAGCTAGTTGATGGCGCACGGCGCGATGTTGCCGCACTCGTGGGAGTCGATCCGGCACGGCTGGTTTTCACGTCCGGTGCTACCGAAGGCGCGATGACGTTGTTGACGCCGCATTGGACCATGGGTCGTGCGCCGCTGTTGTTTTCGCACCTGTATGTCGGCGCGACGGAGCATTCCTGCGTGTCCGGTGGCGGACGCTTCGCGCCCGAGCAGATGACGGTGATTCCGGTTGGTCCAAACGGCGTGATCGATCTGGCGGCGCTGCCAGCGCTGCTTGAAGCGCATGATCATGCCGAAGGCCTTCCGCTGGTTGCGGTGCAAGCCGCTAACAACGAAACCGGCGTGGTTCAGCCGATCGAAGAGATCACGAAGATCGTTCGTGGCGCGAAGGGTACGCTGATCGTGGATGCGGTGCAGGCGGCCGGGCGGTTGCCGATCGCACTCGATGCGGGCTTTGGCGACTATCTCATTTTGTCGGCGCACAAGATCGGTGGGCCGAAGGGCGTGGGGGCCATTGCGTCTTCCTCGGATGTGTTGATGCCGGCCGTGCTGATCCGCGGCGGCGGGCAGGAGCGCGGGCATCGCGGCGGCACGGAGAATGTCAGCGGCATCGTCGGCTTTGGCGCGGCCGCGCGTGAAGCGTTGGGTGAGCTTGGCGAGATGCCGCAGCTCGCAGAACGTCGGAAAGAACTCGAAGCCGAGATGAGGCAGCGTGTCCCCGATGTCGTGATCCACGGTGCGGCGGCGGCGCAGCGGCTTCCGAACACGATCTTCTTCACGATACCGGGGATGAAGACGGAAACGGCGCAGATCGCCTTTGATCTCGCAGGCATAGCCTTGTCGGCCGGGTCCGCCTGTTCTTCCGGCAAGGTGGGAGCGAGCAAGGTTCTGAGCGCGATGCACTGGGATGGCGACGGCGCACTGCGTGTGTCCTTCGGACTGGCAACGAGCGCCGACGACCTGGCTCGTTTCACGAATGCGCTCGGCACATTGGCCGCGCGCCGGGCCGGGCGGCAAGCCGCCTGAAAAAGTCTAGGGCGGCAAGCTGCCTGAAGAAGCACCGGGCGGGTAGCCGCCTGAAGAAATTGAAGGATGCGTCACCTCGACGGGGTGATTTCCTTTGGGTGAATGACTACATGACGGCCAATCGCTTTAAGCGGCCATGTCGTCGACTGCCGGGCCTTGAACCTGGCAAGGATGGAGAGTGCCAATGCCTGCAGTGCAGGAAACAATCGATCAGGTTCGCCTCATCGATGTCGATCAGTATAAATACGGTTTCGAAACTTCGATCGAGATGGACAAGGCCCCCAAGGGCCTGAACGAAGACATCATTCGTTTCATCTCCGCGAAGAAGGATGAACCGCAATGGATGCTCGACTGGCGTTTGGACGCCTTTGAGCGCTGGAAAACCCAGGAAGAGCCCGATTGGGCGCGCGTCGATTATCCGAAGATCGACTTCCAGGACATCTATTACTACGCCGCGCCGAAATCGACGCCGGGACCGACCTCGCTGGCCGAAGTCGATCCGGAGCTTCTGCGCACCTATGAGAAGCTCGGCATTCCGCTGCGCGAGCAGGAAATTCTCGCCGGCGTGAAGAAGCCCGGCCATGAAGAATCCGAAGATGGTGTGCTGGCCGACAGCGAGAGCCAGAGCGCGAACGGCGGTCGTCGCGTTGCCGTGGACGCCGTGTTCGATTCGGTTTCTGTTGTGACCACCTTCAAGAAGGAACTCGCCAAGGCCGGCGTGATCTTCTGCTCGATCTCGGAAGCGATCCGCGAATATCCGGATCTCGTGAAGAAGTATCTCGGCTCGGTCGTGCCGCAGTCCGACAACTATTACGCGACGCTGAACTCGGCCGTTTTCACCGATGGCTCGTTTGTGTTCGTGCCGAAGGGCGTTCGCTGCCCGATGGAGCTGTCGACCTATTTCCGCATCAACGAGAAGAACACCGGTCAGTTCGAGCGCACGCTGATCATCGCCGAAGAAGGCGCTTATGTCAGCTATCTCGAAGGCTGCACGGCACCGCAGCGCGACGAGAACCAGCTGCATGCGGCCGTTGTCGAACTGGTCGCGCTGGATGATGCCGAGATCAAGTATTCCACGGTCCAAAACTGGTATCCAGGCGATTCGCAGGGCAAGGGCGGCATCTACAACTTCGTGACCAAGCGCGGCGACTGCCGTGGCGACCGCTCGAAGATCTCGTGGACGCAGGTCGAAACCGGTTCGGCCATCACCTGGAAGTACCCGTCCTGCATTCTGCGCGGCGACGATAGCCGTGGCGAGTTCTACTCGATTGCCGTGTCCAACGGGTATCAGCAGATCGATAGCGGCACCAAGATGCTGCATCTCGGCAAGAACACGTCGAGCCGCATCATCTCCAAGGGTATCGCTGCCGGTTTCAGCCAGAACACCTATCGCGGCCAGGTTTCGGCGCATCGCAAGGCGACCAACGCCCGCAACTTCACGCAGTGCGACTCGCTTCTGATCGGCGATCAGTGCGGCGCCCATACGGTGCCTTACATCGAAGCCAAGAACGCGACGACCCAGTTCGAGCATGAAGCCACGACGTCGAAGATTTCCGACGATCAGAAGTTCTACGTCATGCAGCGCGGCATCCCGGAAGAAGAAGCGATCGCGCTGATCGTCAACGGCTTCGTCAAGGACGTCATCCAGGAGCTCCCGATGGAGTTCGCGGTGGAAGCGCAGAAGCTCATCGGCATCAGCCTTGAAGGCTCGGTCGGCTGAGGTTTTTTCCTCAGCCTTTGACCCCTGATTTTTGAAAGAACGAATATGCTAGAAATCAAGAACCTGCACGCCCGTATCGCCGATGAAGGCACCGAGATCATACGTGGTCTGAACCTGACCGTGAAGGCCGGCGAAGTCGCTGCGATCATGGGACCGAACGGTTCGGGCAAGTCGACCCTGTCCTACATTCTCGCCGGTCGCGAAGATTATGAAGTGACTGAAGGCGAGATCCTGTTCAACGGCGAGTCGATCCTCGAGATGGACCCGGCCGAGCGCGCCGCATCGGGCATCTTCCTGGCTTTCCAGTACCCGATGGAAATACCGGGCGTTGCGACGATGGAGTTCTTGAAGGTCGCGATGAACGCGCAGCGCAAGGCGCGTGGCGAAGAGCCGCTGAAGATCCCTGAGCTGCTGAAGCGCGTGAAGGAAGCGTCGGGCGCGCTCAATATCGACATGGCCATGCTGAAGCGCCCGCTCAATGTCGGCTTCTCCGGCGGCGAAAAGAAGCGCGCCGAGATCCTGCAGATGCAGTTGCTCGAGCCGAAACTTTGCGTACTCGATGAAACTGACTCCGGTCTCGATATCGATGCGTTGAAGATCGTGTCGGATGGCGTGAACGCGCTGCGTTCGCCGGATCGCGCGGTCGTGGTCATCACCCACTATCAGCGCCTGCTCGAGCACATCGTGCCGGACAGCGTCCACGTTCTCTACAAGGGCCGCATCATCAAGTCCGGCGACAAGTCGCTGGCGATGAACCTGGAAGAAAATGGTTATGCCGGCATCATCGGCGAGGCGGCCTGAGGAGGGTGATCATGAACATGCATGTCACTCCCCAGCATACGCCCGCTGAAAAGGCGCTGATCGAGGGCTACCATGCGCGCGTTGGCGATCTGCCGGGCGACGGCATGGTCACGATCAAGCGCGACGAGGCGATCGAGGCCATCAAGGCCGGCCTGCCGACGCGCCATGTGGAAGCCTGGCATTACACGGATCTGCGTCGCCTTCTGACGACGGTTCCGGCTGCTGCGACGGCTGGCAATACGTCGGCACTGGAGCCGTTGCTTGCCGGCTCGACGGTGCTGCACGTGTCCGGGGGCAAGACGCAAGCGTTTCCTTCGGCGCAAGGTCTGTCCTTCATGCGCCTGAGCGATGAGCTCGTTGAAGGGCGCGGTCTCGCAGCGCTTGGACCGACTGACGCCGCCGACACGATCGGGGCGATCAACACGGCTTTCGTCAGCGATGGCTACGGCGTCGAGATCGCGGAGGGCGTTGAGCTTTCCGCACCGCTCGAGCTGCAGAACCTGCACAATGGCGGCCAGGTGCATACGCGCTTCGGCGTCAATGTCGGTGCCGGTGCGAAAGCTGTGATCGTGGAGCGTCAGACCGGCGAAGCTTCGGCCTTGGCCAGCGCGATCACGACGCTGAGCGTGCGCGACGGTGCCGAGGTCATGTATCTGATCGTTCAGGAACAGCCGAAAGGCTCGTCGCATCTCGGCCAGTTCCGCGCGACGATCGGCAAGGACGCAAAGCTGACGGTCTTCATCATGAACGCCGGCGGCAAGTTGGTGCGTCAGGAGATCATCGTGGATGCGGCCGGCGAAGGCTGCGATTTCCAGCTGCGCGGTGTGAACCTGCTTTCGGGCGACAGCCATACCGATGTGACGATGGTTCTGGATCATTCGGTGCCGAACACCGGATCGCGCGAAGTGATCCGCAACGTTCTGACGGATCGCGCCAAGGGCGTGTTCCAGGGCCGCATCAACGTGCACCAGATCGCGCAGAAGACCGACGCGAAGATGGCGTGCAACACGCTGCTTCTTTCGGATGATGCCGACTTCTCGGCCAAGCCGGAGCTCGAAATCTTCGCCGACGACGTGGCCTGCGGCCATGGCGCGACGGTGACCGACATCAACGAGGACCACCTGTTCTACTTGATGGCGCGTGGCGTGCCGGAAAAGGCCGGGCGTGGTCTTCTGGTGAAGGCGTTCCTGGCTGAGGTCATCGAGGAACTGGAGAACGAGGCGGTCATCGAGGCGCTGGAAGCCAAGCTCGACGCCTGGTTCGTCCTGCACGGGTAACAGGCAGGGAGCTTCCCTGCCGGAAAGGCTGATGATGGATCAGCAGGTTGTCTCCGCTCCGTTCGACGTCGAGGCCGTGCGTCGCGACTTCCCCATCCTGTCGCGGGAAGTCTACGGCAAGCCGCTCGTTTACCTCGACAATGCGGCGTCGGTTCAAAAGCCGCAGGCCGTTCTGGATGCGATCCAGCACGCTTATTCGCAGGACTATGCCAACGTCCATCGCGGGCTGCACTTCCTCTCGAACGCAGCCACCGATGCCTTTGAAAAGGCACGTGAAACGGTTCGCCGCTTTCTGAACGCGCCGTCGGTCGATCAGATCGTCTTCACGTCCAATTCGACGGCAGCGATCAACACGGTCGCCTACGGCTACGGCATGCCAAAGATCGGCGAGGGCGACGAGATCGTTCTTTCGATCATGGAGCATCACTCCAACATCGTGCCGTGGCATTTCATCCGCGAGCGGCAGGGCGCCAAGCTCGTCTGGGCGCCGGTTGAGGATGACGGGTCGTTTTCGATCGAAGCGTTTGAAGAGTGCCTGACGCCGCGCACCAAGCTGGTGGCGATCACGCATATGTCGAACGCGCTGGGCACGGTGACGCCGATCAAGGAGATCTGCCGCATCGCGCATGAGCGCGGCATCCCGGTTCTGGTGGATGGCAGCCAGAGCGCCGTGCACATGCCGGTAGACGTGCAGGACCTCGATTGCGACTTCTTCGTTTTCACCGGCCACAAGGTCTATGGGCCATCGGGCATCGGCGTGCTGTACGGCAAGCCCGAGATGCTGGAAGCCATGCGGCCGTTCCAGGGTGGCGGCGAGATGATCCTCGATGTCAGCGAGGACGGGATCACCTATAACGACCCGCCGCATCGTTTCGAGGCAGGCACGCCGCCGATCGTTCAGGCGATCGGACTGGGTGCGGCGCTCGATTACATGGACTCGATCGGCCGCGACCGGATCGCGGCGCATGAAGCGAAGCTCAGCGATTACGCGCATGAGCGGCTGCGCGCTATCAATTCGCTGCGCATCATCGGTGAAGCACCGGGCAAGGGCGCGATCATCTCGTTCGAACTGCAGGGCATTCATGCCCATGATGTTTCAATGGTAATCGATCGCTCGGGCGTTGCGGTGCGGGCCGGCACGCATTGCGCCCAGCCGCTTCTGAAGCGCTTCGGCGTGACGTCGACCTGCCGCGCATCCTTTGCGATGTATAACACCATGGCCGAGGTGGATGCCTTGGCCGAAGCGCTCGAAAAAGCGCGCAAATTCTTCGGGTGAGCGAAATGAGCGAAGTGTCTGAAGGAACTGGCGGCGCCAATGCAGCGGTCGTCGAATCGGCTATTCCCAAGGAGGAACTGGCGCGGTTGACGGATGACATCATCAGCGCGTTGAAAACGGTCTATGATCCGGAGATCCCGGCCGACATCTACGAACTCGGATTGATCTACAAGATCGACATCGAGGACAATCGCGAGGTCAAGATCGACATGACGCTGACTGCCCCCGGCTGTCCGGTGGCGGGTGAAATGCCGGGCTGGGTTGAAAACGCGGTCAGCACCGTGGAAGGGATATCGGGCGTCGAAGTTGCGATGGTGTTTGATCCGCCCTGGACACCGGAGCGCATGTCGGAAGAAGCGCAGGTCGCAGTCGGCTGGTACTAGAAACAAAAAGAGCGGCCCGAAGGCCGCTCGATTTGTAGATGACGTCGGATTTAGTCGACGATCTGGACCACGCGGCGCGTGCCCGGCTCGACTAGAACGGTCTGGCCGCTCGGCGTGACGACATACTCATACTTGTCGGTCATCTCAGGCACTTCAAGCGGGTGAACTTCCACGACGTCCGGAACGACGGTGCCGACTGCAAAGTCATAGTCCTTCACGACGGTTACGGGAGCCGTCTTCTGGCGAACGACATAATCACGAATCATCGGCTGCTGTTCCTGCGTGATGACGACGGTCTGCGCATTGGCAGCGGCGGCACCGGACAGGATGGTAACAGCGGTCAGACCGGAAAGGATCAGGGTTTTCATAGGTCTCTCCTTGGTTGGACAAGAAGAATTCGCGAGACGGTAACCCGTTCCTTCACGCTGTGCGGCACAGTGAAATATAGATGGTGGCGATGCCGGTTGCATGATCGGCGATCACCGCCCATCTTAGGAACAGAACGATGCTTCGGCATCGATTGAACAGGTAGGTGTGAGATGGGACGTTTCAGCGTCATGAGCCTTACGGATCGCGCGGCTGAGCGTGTTCGCGAGATCGTCGATGATCGCGATGAGGTGCACGGCATCCGCATTGGCGTGAAGAAGGGCGGCTGCGCCGGCATGGAATATACGGTCGACCTCGTCAGCGAGATCAATCCGAAAGACGATCATGTCGAGCATGATGGTGCGAATGTCTATGTTGCGCCCGAAGCCGCTCTGTTCCTGCTCGGAACGCAGATGGATTTCGAGACAACCAAGCTGCGGTCCGGCTTCGTGTTCAACAATCCCAACCAGTCCTCGGCCTGTGGCTGCGGCGAATCGGTGGAACTGCAGCCGGCCGACCTGAAGGCGCTGGCCGAAGCCCGCGCCCAGGGTGCCGCCTGAGCCATCAATCGACCCAGAGTCCTTTCTCCCGATGCCAGTCTTCGAGCGACTGTTCCGGATAAAGGTCGAAGGTCGCATCGTTTGGGCCGATTTCCGGCTCCACCCATGACGCCTTGTATTTCAGCATGAGGTGAACGGAGCTTGGTGGCTTCGGCAGATCCGTGTCGATCGCCGAAGCGAAGGGATCAACGAGGTCCGGCCAGGACGGATCGTAGAGCCATAAGGCCGAGCCGCATTCGCGACAGAAATTGCGCTCGCCTGATGACGTCTCACAGTGCGCGTGTTCATCGTCATCGATCTTCGCGCGGTACACACCGAGATGCTTCTTGCCTTCGATCTGCATCGTGTTGTTGTCTGCGCCAAGGTTGATCGCATATCCTCCGCCGCCCTGCTGCTTGCGGCAGATGGAGCAATAACACCGCTGATACGGCACGGGCATGTGGCTCTCGACCTGGAACTTGACGGCGCCGCAGCGGCAGGATCCTTTGAGCAGCAGAGGCATGGCTTGTTCTCCTTGTCCGGTTCAGGAGAAAACAGGCGAGGCGCTTTGCTGTTCCGTAGGAGGAGAGCCTTGGATGATGATGCAATCCGCGAGATTTTCGACGGGCTGGGTAACGTCGAGATCCGGCGCATGTTCGGGGGCAAGGGCATCTATCATCGCGGGCTGATCGTCGGCGTGCTGTTACACGACGAAATCATGCTGAAGGGTGATGATGAGGCTGGCCGCTTCTTTGAGGCGCTCGATGCGCAGCGCTGGATCTACGAGAACAAGCGTAGCATGCAGCCGGTCAAGATGCCTTACTGGTGCTTGCCGGCCGATGTTCTGGATGAACGCGATCAACTGGCGCTATGGACGCGCCGCGCTTATGAGAGCCCGGTGCGGATAGAAGCGGCAAAGCGCTGATCAGGCCGGCAATTCCGGCACGGCAATCTTCATGAAGGCCGGGATATCATCGCCGAAGCCGACAACCGTGTTGACGTCGTCCTGATCACGATAGCGGCGGTTGCGATCGTCACGCTCGCGACGCGGCTGCGGCGCACGCGCTTCCTGATGCTCGGCATTCTTCTGGCGGATCGCTTCGCGACGATCCTGACGCGGTGCAGGCGCAGCCTCTTCGGGCTCGATCGCTGCGGCAGCGACGGGTGCGGGCTCCGGCTTGCGCTCACGCGGTTCACGACGCTCGCCACGATCACGGCTGCGCGTGGTGCGTTCGGAACGCCCGCCACGGCCACGGCGCGGCGATTCCTCGCTCTCGCTTTCGGCTGAAAGGGTCGAGAGATCGCCGTCGAGCCATTCGATCGCCTGGTTGGTCAGCTTCTGAACGGCATCGAGATACTTGCCGTCAGACTTCGTCACCAGCGTGAACGCCTTGCCCGAGCGGCCAGCACGACCGGTGCGGCCGATGCGGTGAACGTAATCTTCAGCGTGGATCGGCACGTCGAAGTTGAAGACGTGGCTCACAGCCGGGATATCGAGGCCGCGCGCCGCGACGTCGGACGCCACCAGCAGCTTCAGCTTGTTGTTGCGGAACGCATCCAGCGTCTGCATGCGGGCGCGCTGGTCCATGTCGCCATGAAGCGCGCCGGCCGAATACTCGTATTTGGTCAGCGAGCGATAAAGCTCCGACACATCGACCTTGCGATTGCAGAAGATGATCGCATTGGTGACGGCGTCGCCTTCCTCGTCGATGAGGCGGCGCAGAACGGCGCGCTTGTCCCAAGGCTTGGAAGCCGTCTTGACCAGGCGCTGCGTGACCGTGGTGGCAGTGGAGGAGGGCTTGGCCACTTCCACGCGCACAGGCGCCTGCAGGAACTTCTCCGTCAGCTTGGTGATCTCCGGCGGCATGGTCGCGGAGAAGAACAGGGTCTGGCGGGTAAAGGGAATCATCTCGCAGATGCGCTCGATGTCGGGGATGAAACCCATGTCGAGCATGCGATCGGCTTCGTCGATCACCAGGATCTCGACGCCAGTCAGAAGCAGCTTGCCGCGTTCGCGATGATCAAGCAGACGGCCGGGCGTCGCGATCAGTACGTCGGCGCCGCGTTCCAGCTTGCGCTCCTGCTCATCAAACGACACGCCGCCGATGAGAAGAGCGATGTTGAGCTTGTGGTTCTTGCCGTAGTTGATGAAGTTTTCTTCAACCTGTGCGGCGAGTTCGCGGGTCGGCTCCAGGATCAGCGTGCGCGGCATGCGAGCGCGGGCGCGGCCTTTTTCAAGGCGGGTGATCATTGGAAGCGTGAAGGCCGCGGTCTTGCCGGTGCCGGTCTGCGCGATGCCCAAAACGTCTTTGCCCTGCAAAGCGTGCGGGATGGCGCCAGCCTGGATCGGCGTCGGCTTCGTGTAGCCGGCATCCGTCACGGCTGCGAGGACCTTCGGCGAAAGGCCGAGGTCTGCGAATGTTACATCCTGCTGGACGGTGGTATCTTCGGAAGACACGTGGGCGTGATCTTTGCTGTTCTAGGCGCGGAACGTTGGTCGGCGCGAGATCGTCCCGGTCGCCGGAAGACCGGGGAATGCTGAGGGCGCGTTACGGCGATGAGCGCACTTTGTCAAGCTCACCAGCTGATTCCGGCCTGATTTCGCGTGATTTATGGCTAGTAACGGAATTGTTCGAGCAGAATCCGGTCATCCCAGGAATGGCTTGCGTCAAACAAAACCGTCACACGGGCACGCGGCGACTCTCTGACGGTGACCGAAACAACGGACTTTACTTCGTTGTTGTCGGCGACCGCATTGACCGGCCGCTTCTGCATTTCATGAACATCGAAGCGAACTTCGGCGCTGTGCGGCAGGAGCGCGCCGTGCCAGCGCCGCGGCCGGAACGGGCTGACGGGGGTGAGCGCCAGGAGACGCGCCTGCAGCGGCAGGATCGGACCCTGTGCCGAAAGATTGTATGCGGTGGAGCCGGCAGGGGTGGCCAGCAGTATGCCGTCGCAGATCAGTTCTTCCATGCGCGGCTGTCCATCAACGGTGATGGAGAGTTTCGCGGCCTGGTAGGATTGGCGGAACAAGGACACTTCGTTGATCGCGAGCGCCGTGACCGTGCGGCCATCCGCTGTGCGTGCTTCCATGCTCAAGGGACGGATCTTCTCGGCATCGGCGGCAACGATGCGCTCGATGAGACCGTCCTCGTTGTATTCGTTCATCAGGAAGCCGACCGTGCCACGGTTCATGCCGTAGATCGGCTTGCCGGCCGCCATGTTCTCGCGCAGCGTTTGCAGCATGAAGCCGTCGCCGCCGAGCGCCACGATCACATCGGCCTCGGACTTGTCCACACAGCCGTAGCGCTTGCACAGCGTTTCATAAGCGAAAGCCGCGTCTTCACTGTCGGAAGCGACGAATGCGAGCTTTGGATTGTCCAAACGCGTCAAAAGCGGAAACTCCAGCCGTCGGGATGGGGAGGGCGGCTGTTTTGCGGTTAGCACGCCGGGGCCTCGAAGCAAAGTTTACGCTCTTCGCTTGTAGCACTTTGACAAGCCCGGCGGATGTGGTAAGCGCCGCCCGCAGTGCCCTTGTAGCTCAGCTGGTAGAGCAGCGGTTTTGTAAACCGAAGGTCGCGGGTTCGATTCCTGCCGGGGGCACCATTCAAATCAGCCGAGATCGGTACCCATCATGATCAGGCTCGTTCTCTTTGCCTTTTTCGTTGCCGCACTCTGGATCGGCGTTTTCCAGATCGTCCGGATGGTCCGTGCGCGCCAGATCGACTGGCGCGGCGTCGGCCTTGCGGTCTGCTTTATCGGATTGGCAGTCTTCCTCCATCAGCAGACCGGCGTCGGCGGCTTGTTCGACTAATCCAAGCCGCCGCGCTCAGCCTTTCACGAGATGCGCGCGCGCTGCGTAAAGCGCGATGGCCGCTGCGTTCGACACGTTGAGCGAGCGAATGGCGCCCGGCATGTCGAGGCGCGCCAGCGTATCAACGGTGTCGCGTGTCTTCTGGCGCAGTCCTTTGCCTTCCGCGCCCAGAACAAGGGCCACGCGATTGCCGGTGAAGCTTGCTTCCAGTTCGGCAGGACCTTCCGAATCGAGCCCGATGGTCTGGAAGCCGGATGCCGAGAGGGTGCCCAGCGCATCGGCGAGATTGCGCACTTCGATATGGTCGATGTGCTCCAGCGCGCCGGATGCAGCCTTGGCCAGCACGCCGCTCTCCTGCGGGCTGTGACGGGAGGTGGTGATGAGGGCTGCTGCACCGAAGGCGACCGCCGAGCGCAGGATCGCGCCGACATTATGCGGGTCGGTAACCTGATCGAGCACCAGAACAAGGGTGGCATCGTCCATCGCATCGAGGCGCTTGGTGGCCAACGGCTCGGTTTCGAGCAGCACGCCCTGGTGAACGGCGTCCGGACCGACCTGCGCGTCGATGATGCGGGGTTCGACGATCTCCACCGGCACATCGCTGTTCTCGCCCATCTCAAGGCGCTGAAGCGCGTTGCGCGTGGCCAACAGGCGATGCTTGATGCGCTTGGGATTGTCGAGCGCGGCACGAACCGTGTGCAGGCCATAAAGACGGATGCTTGTCTCGTCTTCTGCCGGGCGGGCCGATTGTGTCTGCGCGCGGTGTTCACGCCGCAAACGGGCGTAGTGGGAATCTTTGGGCGTATGGGAAGGGGGCTTGGCACTCATACGCGTGCTATATACGGAACTCGTGGCCTGTGGAAACCAGCCTTACGTACCGCAATCCCCAGGCACCTTCAAAAATGGTATGACGTGCGGTTGACACAGAGCGCGCGTCTTTGCATAAGGCGCTCGCGATTTGGGGTTGCGCCCCGAAGAGCGGACTGCCTCGTTGCAAGGTTCCGTCACAGGATGGAGGAGTGCCCGAGTGGTTAAAGGGGACGGACTGTAAATCCGTTAGCTCAGCTTACGTTGGTTCGAATCCAACCTCCTCCACCACCTGTCGGCCGGAACTTTGGGAATGCGGGTATAGCTCAATGGTAGAGCAGCAGCCTTCCAAGCTGAATACGCGGGTTCGATTCCCGCTACCCGCTCCAGATCGCCCCTAGCATTCATTCGATCCGCATCTTACATGCGGCACTGTGTTTTCGCGAACGGCAACTGATTGCCGGTTCTCTTGCGAAGACACTTGTTTTTTCTCGACGATGTCGTTAAGCGCCGCGCAATCCTGAGATCAGGAAAGCCCTGTCGCCAAGGAAAGAGAGACGATGGCCAAAGGTAAATTCGAGCGTAACAAGCCGCATGTGAACATTGGCACGATTGGTCACGTTGACCATGGCAAGACGTCGCTGACGGCTGCGATCACCAAGTATTTCGGTGAGTTCCGTGCGTATGACCAGATCGACGCTGCTCCTGAAGAAAAGGCACGCGGCATCACGATCTCGACGGCACACGTCGAATACGAGACGCCGAACCGCCACTATGCTCACGTTGATTGCCCCGGCCACGCCGACTACGTGAAGAACATGATCACCGGTGCCGCTCAGATGGACGGCGCGATCCTGGTTGTGTCGGCTGCCGACGGCCCGATGCCGCAGACCCGCGAGCACATCCTGCTCGCCCGCCAGGTTGGCGTTCCTTCGATCGTCGTGTTCCTGAACAAGGTCGATCAGGTCGACGACGCCGAGTTGCTCGAGCTGGTTGAGCTGGAAGTGCGCGAGCTTCTGTCGAAGAACGAATTCCCGGGCGACGACATTCCGATCGTGAAGGGTTCGGCGCTGGCTGCTCTCGAAGATTCCAACAAGGAAATCGGCGAGAACGCCATCCGCAAGCTGATGGAAGAGGTCGACGCCTACATTCCGACGCCAGAGCGTCCGATCGACCAGCCGTTCCTGATGCCGATCGAAGACGTGTTCTCGATCTCGGGCCGCGGTACGGTTGTGACCGGTCGCGTCGAGCGCGGCATCATCAAGGTCGGTGAGACGGTTGAGATCGTCGGCATCCGCGACACCTCGTCGACGACGGTGACGGGCGTTGAAATGTTCCGCAAGCTGCTCGATCAGGGCCAGGCTGGCGACAACATCGGCGCACTGGTTCGCGGCGTTGACCGTGAAGGCGTCGAGCGCGGTCAGGTTCTGGCCAAGCCGGGTTCGGTGAAGCCGCACAAGAAGTTCAAGGCCGAAGCCTACATCCTGACGAAGGAAGAGGGTGGCCGTCACACGCCATTCTTCACGAACTACCGCCCACAGTTCTACTTCCGCACGACGGACGTGACGGGCATCGTGTCCTTGGCTGAAGGCACCGAGATGGTGATGCCGGGCGACAACGTGACGGTCGACGTTGAGCTGATCGTTCCGGTCGCCATGGAAGAAAAGCTGCGCTTCGCTATCCGCGAAGGCGGCCGCACCGTCGGCGCCGGCGTCGTCGTCGCTATCACCGAGTAAGTCGAACTCACTATCGTTCGAAAGAGGCGGCCTTCGGGTCGCCTTTTTTGTTTGGTCCGCCGGTAAGGGCGAACGGTGCCGGGCGATGGCTGATGTGGGCATGAGTTGTGCACAAGCAGCGGGTAGGGAGCAGGGATAAAGAGCAGCCGCACCGGGCGCTCAGTCGCCGGTAAGGCACGTGGTCATCGTCGGCAGGGCCTTATTCGCTTGAGGGCGGCGTCTTGCAGTTCCCGAGGCACACTCAAACGCCGCCTTGTGCCGAATCGCATTGGGCGGACCGGCTCGTGCGACTCAGGCGTCGTTTTTTCTTTGATTGAACGCGGGGTAAGTCGACTTCGCTCTTTACAGATGGGCTGGAGATTCGTAGGAAGCAGCCTGGCGCTTCGACGCCCTGAAGGGGTATAGCTCAGTTGGTAGAGCGGCGGTCTCCAAAACCGCAGGTCGCAGGTTCGAGCCCTGCTGCCCCTGCCACCTTTTCCCCTCCTTTCCCTTAAACCAGCTCTTGCGCCGATCTAGAATCGGTTTTATATCAAGCGTTGCGCGGCGCGTGGGACTCGAGCAACCGAGTTCAACGCGCCCGAACTGCATGGGCGGATGCCCGAGTGTGATTCGGGCCGTGCAGTGTTTAACGCGGGGCGCGTTCGGCTTCGGAATTCTTCAAGCATGCGACAACAGGCATGCAGCAAACTGGTTCCCTCGGGACCCTGAAAATTGAGCGGCATATGGCGTCCAGAACTTCAAATCCATTCACTTTCCTGCAGCAGGTGCGGCAGGAAACAGCGAAGGTCACCTGGCCTTCTCGCCGCGAGACAATGATCTCGACGCTTATGGTTTTGGTTTTCGCCTTTATTGCCTGCGTTTTCTTTTTCGTTGCCGACTTCGCGATGGGTTATGCCATCGAGCTGATCCTCGGCCTCGGACGCTAACGGCCACATACGGAGAACATCTAGGATGACCGCACGGTGGTATATCGTCCATGCCTACTCGAACTTCGAAAAGAAGGTCGCTGAGGACATCGAGCAGAAGGCCAAGCAGAAGGGCCTGTCCGAGCATATCGAGCAGATCGTCGTTCCGACCGAAAAGGTCACCGAGGTTCGTCGCGGTCGCAAGGTCGATGCAGAGCGCAAGTTCTTCCCGGGCTATGTCCTGGTTCGCGCCAACCTTTCGGATGCCGTGTTCTCGCTGATCAAGAACACGCCGAAGGTCACGGGCTTTCTTGGCGATTCCAAGCCGGTGCCGATCACCGACAAGGAAGCCGACCGCATCATGCACCAGGTGCAGGAAGGCGTGGAGCGGCCGAAGCCTTCGGTGACGTTCGAGTTCGGCGAAGAAGTGAGCGTGTCCGACGGTCCGTTCGCTTCCTTCAAGGGCTTCGTCCAGGAAGTGGATGAGGAACGGTCCCGGCTCAAGGTTGAAGTGTCCATCTTCGGACGCGCCGTGCCGGTGGATCTCGAATTCGGTCAGGTCGAGAAGGTCTGATCGTTTCGCGCGGACGGATCGTTCGCGCGGCGCAGGAGAGTTCTCCTGCAAAGGCAGGTGGGAGGAACGAGCGGCTTTAGCCGGTCGCATCAACCAGACCACCGCACTGCAACCGCCGGCATTGGTCCGGCATAAAGAAGGCAGAGTATATGGCTAAGAAGATTGCAGGCCAGCTCAAGCTCCAGGTCAAGGCGGCTTCGGCAACCCCGTCGCCCCCGATCGGCCCGGCCCTTGGTCAGCGCGGCATCAACATCATGGAGTTCTGCAAGGCGTTCAACGCGCAGACTCAGGAGATGGAGAAGGGTTCGCCCGTCCCCGTCGTGATCACCTATTATCAGGACAAGTCGTTCACCTTCGTGATGAAGACGCCACCGGTGTCTTACTTCCTCAAGAAGGCTGCAAAGATCGAGTCCGGCTCCAAGCTTCCCGGCAAGGGTGGCGTGGCTGGTCGTGTCACGCAGGCTCAGATCCGCGAGATCGCTGAAGCGAAGCTCAAGGACCTGAACGCAAACGACGTTGATGCAGCGATGCGCATGGTTGAGGGCTCCGCCCGTTCCATGGGCCTGGAAGTGGTGGGCTGAGATCATGGCGAAGAAGGCTGGAAAGCGCATCACGCTCGCTCGCAAGGGCATTGATGTCGACAAGAACTACGACGTCGCCGAAGCTGTGAAGCTGCTCAAGGAGCGCGCCACGGCAAAGTTCGACGAGACGATCGAAATCGCGATGAACCTCGGTGTTGATCCGCGCCACGCCGACCAGATGGTCCGCGGCGTCGTCAACCTGCCGAACGGCACGGGCCGTACCGTTCGCGTGGCCGTGTTCGCTCGTGGCGACAAGGCTGAAGAAGCCCGCGCTGCCGGTGCCGACATCGTTGGCGCGGAAGATCTGGTTGAAACCGTCCAGAAGGGCGAGATCGACTTCGATCGCTGCATTGCAACCCCCGACATGATGCCGCTCGTCGGTCGTCTCGGTAAGGTTCTCGGCCCGCGCGGCATGATGCCGAACCCGAAGGTCGGCACCGTGACCGTTGATGTCGCCGGCGCCGTGAAGGCGTCCAAGGGCGGCGCTGTCGAGTTCCGCGTTGAAAAGGCCGGCATCATTCATGCTGGCGTTGGCAAGGCATCCTTCGAGTCGACCGCTCTGGTTGAGAACATCCGCGCCTTCGCTGACGCCGTTGTTCGTGCCAAGCCGGCCGGCGCCAAGGGCGTGTATGTCCAGAAGATCGCGCTGACCTCGACCATGGGCCCAGGCCTGAAGGTCGACTTTGGCACGCTGAACCCGGCTTCCTAAGGAAGCCAAGGTCGGCTTTCGGGCCGACCAACCAATTCCGGGCACTTCGGTGTCCGGATATGCGGACCAGAAATGATCTGCAATCCTGTCCGAGACTGTAGGCGGCTCCAGAGCGATCGGAGCCTTAATCGCAAAGCCTGCATGAGACGGGTGAGGGCTGATTTTCCGATGCTTCGGCATCGCAGGGTCGGTTCGAACCGTGAGTGCCTTTTGTCTGCGTGTTGTTCGGCAACGAGCAACATGGCGAAAGGGGACAGGATCCTCGAACGCCGACCGGATGGTCTTCGGATCGCCCGCCGGCAAAAGGCAACCGGCAGACTGCTTCGCAAGAAGTGGAATGCCAACTGGAGATAGGCAGTGGATAGAGCGGAAAAACGCGAATTCGTCACGGGCCTGAACGACGTGTTCAAAAGCACGGGTTCTGTGGTCGTGGCCCACTATGCCGGTCTGACTGTGGCGCAAATGAACGATCTTCGTACGAAGATGCGCGCTGCAGGCGGTACCGTCAAAGTCGCGAAGAACCGCCTCGCCGTTATCGCTCTTCAGGGTACGGACTCCGAGAAGATGGATGCGCTGTTCAAGGGACAGACGCTGATCGCTTATTCGGAAGATCCGGTTGCGGCTCCAAAGGTCGCATCCGATTTCGCCAAGACGAATGACAAGCTTGTCATTCTCGGTGGTGCAATGGGTGCGACGGCGCTTGACGCCGATGGCGTCAAGGCACTGGCAACCATGCCGTCGCTCGATGAACTTCGTGCGAAGATTGTTGGCATGATCCAGACGCCTGCAACCCGTATCGCCGCAGTCGTCAACGCACCGGCGGGCAATCTCGCCCGCGTGTTTGGCGCCTATGCCCGGAAGGACGAGGCGGCCTGAGGCCGTTCCTCGCAATCAACAGAACACGTTTCGAACCAACCATAAGGAACTAAGAACATGGCTGATCTCGCCAAGATCGTTGATGACCTGTCGAGCCTGACCGTCCTCGAGGCGGCTGAACTCTCGAAGATGCTCGAAGAGAAGTGGGGCGTTTCCGCTGCTGCTCCGGTTGCTGTTGCCGCTGCTGGCGGTGGCGCTGCTCCGGCTGAAGCCGCTGAAGAGAAGACCGAGTTCGACGTCGTCCTCACGGATGCCGGCGCACAGAAGATCAACGTCATTAAGGAAGTGCGTGCGATCACGGGTCTCGGCCTCAAGGAAGCCAAGGACCTGGTCGAAGGCGCTCCGAAGACCGTTAAGGAAGCCGTTGCCAAGGCTGACGCTGAGAAGCTCAAGGCTCAGCTCGAAGCTGCAGGCGCCAAGGTCGACCTGAAGTAAGCGTTTGTCGCTTGGTCGGCGGGTGGTTGATCCACCCGCCGGTTGCGACGAAGGAAGAATGGGAAACCTTTTTCCTGAAGGCCGCAAAATGGGGCTTTTGGGAAATGGGTTTCTGCCCGTTTCAGAGATAGGCCGGAGAAATCCGGCACCCGGCAGCGATGTCGGGCGAGGTAAGCCAGTAAGGCAGCAAGGAGCGACGATGGCCCAGACGCAGACTTTTAATGGTCGCAGGCGCGTGCGCAAATTCTTCGGAAATATTCCGGAAGTTGCGGAGATGCCGAACCTCATCGAGGTTCAGAAGGCATCCTATGATCAGTTCCTGATGGTTGATGAGCCGGAAGGCGGACGTCAGAACGAAGGGCTCCAGGCTGTTTTCAAGTCGGTGTTCCCGATTTCCGACTTCTCCGGCGCTTCCATGCTCGAATTCGTGAAATACGAATTCGAAGATCCCAAGTTCGACGTCGACGAGTGCCGCCAGCGCGATCTGACCTTTGCCGCTCCGCTCAAGGTCACGCTGCGCCTGATCGTGTTCGATATCGACGAGGATACCGGCTCGAAGTCCGTCAAGGACATCAAGGAGCAGGACGTTTACATGGGCGATATGCCGCTCATGACCTCGAACGGCACCTTCATCATCAACGGCACCGAGCGCGTGATCGTTTCGCAGATGCACCGTTCGCCGGGCGTCTTCTTCGATCATGACAAGGGCAAGTCGCATTCGTCCGGCAAGCTGCTGTTTGCTGCCCGCGTGATTCCGTATCGCGGTTCCTGGCTCGACATCGAGTTCGACTCCAAGGACGTCGTGCATGCCCGCATCGATCGTCGCCGCAAGATCCCGGCGACCTCGCTGTTGATGGCGCTCGGCATGGATGCCGAAGAGATCCTGTCGACCTTCTATACGAAGATCACCTTCAAGCGGGCTGCCGATCATTGGCGCATTCCGTTCTCGGCCGAGCGTTTCCGCGGCATGAAGGCTGTGACCGACATGGTCGACGCCGACACCGGCGAGATCGTGGTTGAAGCCGGCAAGAAGATCACCGCACGCCAGGCGCGTCAGTTGTCCGAAAAGGGCCTCAAAGCCCTCAAGGCGACCGAGGACGATCTGATCGGCAACTATCTCGCCGAAGACATCGTCAATTACGCTACCGGTGAAATCTTCCTCGAAGCCGGCGACGAGATCGACGAGAAGACGCTCAAGGTCCTGATGGAGCATGGCGGCAACGAAGTCGAGATCCTCGACATCGACCACGTCAATGTGGGCGCCTATATCCGCAACACGCTGAACGTCGACAAGAACGAGAGCCGTCAGGACGCGCTGTTCGACATCTATCGCGTCATGCGTCCGGGTGAGCCGCCAACGCTGGAAACGGCCGAAGCGATGTTCAACTCGCTGTTCTTCGATGCGGAGCGCTACGACCTTTCGGCCGTGGGTCGCGTCAAGATGAACATGCGTCTCGAACTCGACGCGGAAGACACCGTGCGCGTTCTGCGCCGCGAAGACATTCTGGCTGTCGTCAAGACGCTGGTTGAACTGCGCGACGGCAAGGGCGAAATCGACGACATCGACAATCTCGGCAATCGCCGCGTGCGTTCGGTCGGCGAGCTCATGGAGAACCAGTACCGTGTTGGTCTGTTGCGCATGGAGCGTGCGATCAAGGAGCGCATGTCGTCGATCGAGATCGACACCGTCATGCCGCAGGACCTGATCAACGCCAAGCCAGCCGCTGCAGCCGTGCGCGAGTTCTTCGGTTCCTCGCAGCTGTCGCAGTTCATGGATCAGACCAATCCGCTGTCGGAAATCACGCATAAGCGTCGTTTGTCCGCACTCGGACCTGGCGGTCTGACCCGCGAGCGCGCCGGCTTCGAAGTCCGCGACGTGCATCCGACGCATTACGGCCGTATCTGCCCGATCGAAACGCCGGAAGGCCCGAACATCGGTCTGATCAACTCTCTGGCGACCTTTGCCCGCGTCAACAAGTACGGCTTCATCGAAAGCCCATACCGTCGCATCAAGGACGGTCGGGTTTCGGACGACGTCGTTTACCTGTCGGCCATGGAAGAAGCGAAGCACTACGTTGCGCAGGCAAACGCCGAGCTCGACGGCAATGGTTCGTTCGTGGACGAGTTCGTGATCTGCCGTAATGCCGGCGAAGTCTTGATGACGCCGCGCGAAAACGTCGATCTCATGGACGTGTCGCCCAAGCAGATGGTGTCGGTCGCTGCCGCGCTGATCCCGTTCCTGGAAAACGACGACGCCAACCGCGCTCTGATGGGCTCCAACATGCAGCGTCAGGCTGTTCCGTTGGTTCGCGCCGAGGCGCCGTTCGTCGGCACCGGCATGGAGCCGATCGTTGCTCGTGACTCGGGCGCCGCTATCGGTGCACGCCGCACCGGTATCGTCGATCAGGTCGATGCGACCCGTATCGTTATCCGCGCAACGGAAGATCTCGAAGCCGGCAAGTCGGGCGTCGATATCTACCGTCTGATGAAGTTCCAGCGCTCCAACCAGTCGAGCTGCATCAATCAGCGTCCGCTGGTTCGTGTTGGCGACCGCATCCAGAAGGGCGACATCATCGCTGACGGTCCGTCGACCGATCTCGGCGATCTGGCGCTCGGCCGTAACGTGCTCGTCGCGTTCATGCCCTGGAACGGCTACAACTACGAGGACTCGATCCTGCTGTCCGAGCGGATCGTTGCCGACGACGTCTTCACCTCGATCCACATCGAGGAGTTCGAGGTCATGGCTCGCGATACGAAGCTTGGACCTGAGGAAATCACGCGCGATATTCCGAACGTTTCGGAAGAAGCGCTGAAGAACCTCGACGAAGCAGGTATCGTTTACATCGGCGCCGAAGTGCAGCCGGGTGACATTCTCGTCGGCAAGATCACGCCGAAGGGCGAAAGCCCGATGACGCCGGAAGAAAAGCTTCTGCGCGCCATCTTCGGCGAAAAGGCTTCCGACGTGCGTGACACCTCCATGCGCATGCCGCCCGGAACCTTCGGCACGATCGTGGAAGTGCGCGTCTTCAATCGCCACGGCGTTGAAAAAGACGAGCGCGCCATGGCCATCGAGCGCGAGGAAATCGAGCGTCTCGCCAAGGACCGTGACGACGAACAGGCGATCCTCGACCGCAACGTGTACGCTCGTTTGGCGGACATGCTGACGGGCAAGGAAGCTGTTGCCGGCCCGAAGGGCTTCAAGAAAGGCACCACGCTTTCCCGCGAGATGCTGACCGACTATCCGCGTTCGCAGTGGTGGCAGTTTGCCGTCGACGACGAGCGGGCTCAAAGCGAACTCGAAGCACTCCGGGGGCAGTACGACGACTCCAAGAAGGCACTCGAGCAGCGCTTCATGAACAAGGTCGAAAAGGTTCAGCGCGGCGACGAGATGCCTCCGGGCGTCATGAAGATGGTCAAGGTCTTCGTGGCCGTGAAGCGCAAGATGCAGCCGGGCGACAAGATGGCCGGCCGTCACGGCAACAAGGGCGTGGTCTCGCGGATCGTGCCGGTGGAAGACATGCCGTTCCTCGAAGACGGAACGCATGCCGACATCGTGCTCAACCCGTTGGGCGTGCCGTCGCGCATGAATGTGGGCCAGATTCTGGAAACGCATCTGGGCTGGGCTTGTGCAGGCATGGGCCGTCAGATCGGCGAACTCATCGAGGCGTACAAGACGGGTGGCGATATCCAGCCGTTGCGTGCGACGCTTGAAGAGCTGCTGCCGGACAACGACCGCAACGAGCCAGTTCGCAGCTATGACGACGACAGCGTTCTGCTTCTCGCCGATCAGATGAAGCGTGGCGTCTCGATCGCGACGCCAGTGTTCGATGGTGCCAATGAAGCCGACATCAACGCGATGCTGGAACAGGCCGGTCTGCATTCTTCGGGTCAGTCGCAGCTCTATGACGGACGCACGGGTGAACCGTTCGATCGCAAAGTGACGATGGGCTACATATATATGCTCAAGCTCAATCACTTGGTGGACGACAAGATCCACGCGCGTTCGATCGGACCGTACTCGCTCGTGACCCAGCAGCCGCTGGGTGGCAAGGCGCAGTTCGGTGGCCAGCGCTTCGGCGAGATGGAGGTCTGGGCTCTGGAAGCATATGGTGCAGCCTACACGCTGCAGGAAATGCTGACGGTGAAGTCGGACGACGTGGCAGGCCGCACGAAGGTCTATGAGTCGATCGTGCGCGGCGACGATACGTTCGAAGCCGGTATTCCGGAGAGCTTCAACGTTCTCGTCAAGGAAATGCGGTCGCTGGGCCTCAACGTCCAGCTTGAGAACTCGAAGGGCGAAGAGCCCGTCCGTCTTCCGGACGCCGCCGAGTAAAACGGCATCTGGATGCGTCGCTTTCCGCGGCGCATCCACCCCATTTTGCAGGACCATCGTCCTGCCGCGTTGTGGTCCGATACTGTGACCATGACAGAAGCCGAGCTGCCCGCTCGCAGCGAGATTTAAAAAGAGGGGTTTGCGGACCCCGATAAGGAGAACGGCATGAACCAAGAGGTCATGAATCTCTTCAACCCTCAGACGCCGGTACAGACCTTCGACTCCATCCGGATCTCGCTGGCCTCGCCGGAGAAAATCCTTTCCTGGTCGTTTGGCGAGATCAAGAAGCCTGAGACGATCAACTATCGTACGTTCAAGCCTGAACGCGACGGCCTTTTCTGCGCGCGCATTTTCGGACCGATCAAGGACTACGAGTGCCTGTGCGGCAAGTACAAGCGCATGAAGTACAAGGGCGTCATCTGCGAAAAGTGCGGCGTGGAAGTTACGCTGTCGCGTGTTCGCCGTGAGCGCATGGGCCATATCGAACTGGCTGCACCCGTGGCCCATATCTGGTTCCTGAAGTCGCTGCCTTCGCGCATCGGCACGCTGCTCGACATGACCCTGAAGGACATCGAGCGCGTTCTGTACTTCGAGAACTACATCGTCACCGAGCCTGGCTTGACCGCGCTGAAGGAGCATCAGCTCCTGAGCGAGGAAGAGTACATGATCGCGGTCGACGAGTATGGCGAAGACTCGTTCACCGCCATGATCGGCGCCGAGGCGATCCATGAGCTTCTGGCTTCCATGGACCTCGAAGCCATTGCCGGCGAGCTGCGCACGGAACTGGCGTCCACGACGTCCGAGCTGAAGCAGAAGAAGTATCTCAAGCGCCTCAAGGTGGTTGAGAACTTCATGGAGTCCGGCAATCGTCCCGAATGGATGATCATGAAGATCATCCCGGTTATCCCGCCGGATCTGCGCCCGCTGGTTCCGCTGGATGGCGGCCGCTTTGCGACGTCCGATCTGAACGATCTGTATCGCCGCGTCATCAACCGTAACAACCGTCTCAAGCGGCTGATCGAGTTGCGTGCGCCTGGCATCATCATCCGCAACGAGAAGCGCATGCTTCAGGAAGCGGTTGATGCGCTGTTCGACAACGGCCGCCGCGGCCGCGTCATCACGGGTGCCAACAAGCGTCCGCTGAAGTCGCTGTCCGACATGCTGAAGGGCAAGCAGGGCCGCTTCCGCCAGAACCTGCTCGGCAAGCGCGTCGATTATTCCGGCCGTTCGGTTATCGTGACGGGTCCGGAGCTCAAGCTGCACCAGTGCGGCCTGCCGAAGAAGATGGCGCTCGAGCTGTTCAAGCCCTTCATCTATGCCCGTCTGGACGCCAAGGGTTATTCCTCGACCGTCAAGCAGGCAAAGAAGCTGGTCGAGAAGGAGCGTCCGGAAGTCTGGGATATCCTCGACGAGGTCATCCGCGAGCATCCGGTTCTCCTGAACCGCGCGCCGACGCTGCACCGTCTTGGCATCCAGGCGTTCGAACCCACCCTGATCGAAGGCAAGGCGATCCAGCTTCATCCGCTGGTCTGCACGGCCTTCAACGCAGACTTCGACGGCGACCAGATGGCGGTGCACGTACCGCTGTCCCTGGAAGCGCAGCTCGAAGCGCGCGTTCTGATGATGTCAACGAACAACATCCTGCACCCAGCGTCCGGTGCGCCGGTTATCGTGCCGTCGCAGGACATGGTGCTGGGTCTCTATTACCTGTCGATCGTCAATCAGAACGAGCCGGGCGAGGGCATGGTCTTTGCGGACATGGGCGAGCTTCAGCACGCTCTTGAAACCAAGGCCGTCACGCTCCACGCCAAGATCAAGGGCCGCTTCAAGACCGTTGATGCTGAAGGCAACGTCGTGTCGAAGATCCATGACACGACGCCTGGCCGCATGATCATCGCCGAGCTGCTGCCGAAGAACGTCAACGTTCCTTTCGACACGGCTAACCAGGAGATGACCAAGAAGAACATCTCCAAGATGATCGACACGGTGTATCGCCACTGCGGTCAGAAAGAGACGGTGATCTTCTGCGATCGCATCATGGCGCTCGGCTTCGGCCATGCCTGCCGTGCCGGCATTTCGTTCGGCAAGGACGACATGGTGATCCCGGATACCAAGCATAAGCTCGTGTCCGACACCGAAGCGCTCGCGAAGGAATACGAGCAGCAGTACAATGACGGCCTGATCACTCAGGGCGAGAAGTACAACAAGGTGGTCGACGCCTGGGCCAAGTGCTCGGAAAAGGTCGCCGAGGAAATGATGGGCCGCATCAAGGCGGTTGAGTTCAACGATGACGGCCGTCAAAAGCCGATGAACTCGATCTACATGATGAGCCACTCGGGTGCTCGTGGTTCGCCGACGCAGATGCGTCAGCTCGCCGGCATGCGAGGCCTTATGGCCAAGCCGTCGGGTGAGATCATCGAAACGCCGATCATCTCGAACTTCAAGGAAGGTCTGACCGTTCTCGAGTACTTCAACTCGACGCACGGTGCCCGTAAGGGCCTCGCCGACACCGCCTTGAAGACCGCGAACTCGGGTTACCTCACGCGTCGTCTCGTCGACGTGGCGCAGGATTGCATCGTCAACGCGATCGACTGCGGCACCGAGAAGGGCCTTACCATGCAGCCGATCGTGGATGCTGGTCAGGTTGTGGCATCGCTGGGTCAGCGTATCCTCGGCCGTACGGCTTTGGACGACGTGAACCACCCGCTGTCGGGCGATCTGCTGGTGAAAGCCGGCACGCTGATGGACGAGCGCGATATCGAGAAGATCGAAAAGGCTGGCATCCAGGCTGTTCGCATCCGCTCGGCTTTGACTTGCGAAGTGCGCGTCGGCGTTTGCGCCGTCTGCTACGGTCGCGATCTGGCACGCGGTACTCCGGTCAACCAGGGTGAAGCTGTCGGCGTCATCGCCGCGCAGTCGATCGGTGAGCCGGGCACGCAGCTGACGATGCGTACCTTCCACATGGGCGGCACGGCGCAGGTCGTCGATCAGTCGTTCCTGGAAGCGTCGTATGAAGGTCAGGTGCAGATCCGCAACCGCAACGTGGTTCGCAACTCGGACGGCAACCTCGTCGTCATGGGCCGCAACATGGCCGTTCTCATCCTGGATGAGGCGGGCAAGGAGCGTGCAACCCACCGCGTGACCTACGGCTCGCGCATTTACGTGGACGATGGCGATACGGTTCGTCGTGGTCAGCGTATTGCCGAGTGGGATCCTTATACCCGTCCGATCCTCACCGAGCTGGAAGGCCGCGTGGAGTTCGAAGATCTGGTGGACGGCATCTCCGTGCAGGAAACCGCGGACGAGGCGACCGGCATCACCAAGCGTGAAGTCATCGACTGGCGTTCGACGCCGCGTGGTTCGGATCTCAAGCCGGCGATCACGGTTCAGGACGCAAAGGGCAAGATTGCCAAGCTGGCACGTGGCGGCGATGCCCGCTTCATGCTCTCGGTCGAGGCAATTCTCTCGGTCGAGCCTGGTGCCCAGGTGAAGCCCGGTGACGTGCTGGCGCGTATTCCGATGGAATCGGCTAAGACGAAGGACATCACGGGCGGTCTGCCGCGCGTGGCGGAACTCTTCGAAGCGCGTCGTCCAAAGGATTGCGCGGTTATCGCCGAGATCGACGGTACGGTTCGTTTCGGTCGCGACTACAAGAACAAGCGTCGCATCGTGATCGAACCGCATGACGATACCATGGAGCCGGTCGAGTACCTGATCCCGAAGGGCAAGCCGTTCCATCTCCAGGACGGCGACGTCATCGAGAAGGGCGACTACATCCTGGACGGTAATCCGGCACCGCACGACATCCTTGCGATCAAGGGCGTCGAGGCGCTTGCTTCCTACCTCGTCAACGAGATCCAGGAAGTGTACCGCCTGCAGGGCGTGTTGATCAACGACAAGCACATCGAGGTGATCGTTCGCCAGATGCTGCAGAAGGTTGAGATCACGGAGCAGGGCGACTCGACCTACATCCCGGGCGATCACGTCGATCAGGTCGAACTCGACGAGATCAACGATCGCCTGATCGAGGAAGGCAAGTCGCCTGCCGCAGGTCAGCCGGTGTTGCTCGGCATCACCAAGGCCTCGCTGCAGACGCCGTCCTTCATCTCGGCTGCGTCGTTCCAGGAAACCACGCGCGTTCTCACCGAGGCGGCAGTTGCCGGCAAGATGGACACGCTGCAGGGTCTGAAGGAGAACGTCATCGTGGGTCGTCTCATCCCGGCCGGTACTGGCGGTCAGATGACGCAGATCCGTCGTATCGCAACGTCGCGCGACGAGCTGATCCTCGACGAGCGCCGCAAGTCGACGGGTTCTGAAGCTGCGGACCCGATGTTGGCCGACATGACCAACGCCGCCGAATAAGCTGCGGTATCATCGCTAAAGAAAAGGCCGCCTTTCGGGGCGGCCTTTTTCGTTTGAGGTATCAGTCGATGTTTGCTCGACGCTCGTCAGGTCATACGAACGATCGCGATCTCACCTTCAACGGCACCCTGATAAGCCGATGCATGGGGCTCTTCGTCGGGCATGCCCTGCATCTCGCCGATCTGGTCCAGCTCGGCTTCGACATAGCCTTCGCGTGAAAGCGCCTCGAGTGCATTGCGCACGGCCGAATCGTCATCCGGCGCGACAAGAAGAACGTGCACTTCCTCCGACTCGCCGTCCTTCTGCATCCAGGCGCGACCCACGATAATCGTTACCGGCGGCGACTCATTGTCGTTCTCACCCGAATCTAGCTTCATGATTCTGCCCTTTCCTGGTTTTTGCGGTGCTTCCCGACCAGTCTAGCATTAAGAAAGCGGAAAGAATCCGAGATCGCGGCCTTCATGCGGGAAATTATCTTGCTCGATGGCGCGGATTCACCGCTCGTGAAGGACAAATCCCGGCGCAGCGGGGTTTCGGGGTTGACGGATGGTGACATGCGCAGTAGAAGCCGCCTCACAGAGCCGATGTGAGGGCTACCGCTTCGGGACGACACGTCCTGGACAATGTCCTCAAACAGGGTTCGTTTCTACGAGCGAATGACATTGCCGGCGCGCATGAGGCGGGAAACTGCTTCCTCTGCATTTGATTGGGCAAAGGCCGCGAGAGCGGTTTCTTGCCCGAAAACGCGTATGCTAACGGCGCTTGTATATGCCTGGAAACGGGCCCGAATGAGATAAGAGGACGACGGTTAATGCCTACCGTAAACCAGTTGATCCGCAAGCCGCGCATTGCGCCGGTGAAGCGCAACAAGGTACCGGCCATGCAGGCCAATCCACAGAAGCGTGGCGTCTGCACGCGCGTTTATACGACGACCCCGAAGAAGCCGAACTCGGCACTTCGTAAGGTTGCAAAGATCCGCTTGACCAATGGCTTCGAAGTCATCGGTTACATTCCGGGTGAGGGTCACAACCTTCAGGAGCACTCCGTGGTCATGATCCGCGGCGGCCGCGTGAAGGATCTTCCGGGTGTGCGTTACCACATCATCCGCGGCGTGCTCGACACGCAGGGTGTGAAGAACCGCAAGCAGCGTCGTTCGAAGTACGGCGCCAAGCGCCCGAAGTAAGCCAGGTCTGGTCAGGCAGCCTTTGGCGCCGACCTTTGATTGAGAGACAGAAGCTATGTCCCGTCGTCACAGTGCAGAAAAGCGCGAGATCAACCCGGATCCGAAGTTCGGTGATCTCGTCGTTACGAAGTTCATGAATGCCATCATGCTGCACGGCAAGAAGTCGGTTGCCGAGACCATCGTTTACTCGGCGCTGGATCAGGTTCAGAGCCGCACCAAGCAGGAGCCGGTCACCGTGTTCCGTCAGGCTCTCGACAACGTTGCGCCGCACGTCGAAGTGCGTTCGCGTCGTGTTGGTGGTGCGACCTACCAGGTTCCTGTCGATGTGCGCCCAGAGCGCCGTCAGGCTTTGGCTATTCGTTGGTTGATCACGGCTGCTCGCAACCGCAACGAGACCACGATGGTTGATCGTTTGTCGGGCGAGTTGATGGACGCTGCAAACAACCGCGGCACGGCTGTCAAGAAGCGTGAAGACACGCACAAGATGGCTGAAGCCAACCGCGCATTCGCGCACTACCGCTGGTAATCGGCGGAAGAGAGAGGCATTCCTATGGCCCGCGAATATAAAATCGAAGACTACCGTAACTTCGGCATCATGGCTCACATCGATGCTGGTAAGACGACGACGACCGAGCGCGTCCTTTACTACACCGGCAAGTCCCACAAGATCGGCGAAGTCCATGACGGCGCCGCTACGATGGACTGGATGGAGCAGGAGCAGGAACGCGGCATCACGATCACGTCGGCTGCGACCACGACCTTCTGGAAGGGTCGCGACGGCCAGATGCGCCGCTTCAACATCATCGACACGCCAGGCCACGTTGACTTCACGATTGAAGTCGAGCGCTCGCTGCGTGTTCTTGACGGTGCGATTGCTCTGCTGGACGCCAACGCTGGCGTTGAGCCGCAGACCGAGACCGTTTGGCGCCAGGCAGACAAGTATCATGTTCCGCGCATGATCTTCTGCAACAAGATGGACAAGATCGGCGCTGACTTCTATCGCTCGTATGAAATGATCGCGACCCGTCTTGGTGCGCAGGCTGTTGCCATGCAGCTGCCGATCGGTGCCGAGAACGAGTTCAAGGGTGTTGTCGATCTCATCGAGATGAACGCGCTTGTTTGGCGCGATGAAAGCCTGGGCGCTGCCTGGGATATCGTCGAGATCCCGGCCGATCTGAAGGATCGCGCTGAAGAATTCCGCGAGAAGTTGATCGAAGCCGCCGTCGAAATGGACGACGAGGCGATGAACGACTACCTCGAAGGCAAGATGCCGGACAACGACAAGATCCGTGCGCTGATCCGTAAGGGCACGATCGCGGTCAAGTTCTTCCCGATGTTCTGCGGTTCCGCCTTCAAGAACAAGGGCGTACAGCCGCTTCTGGACGCAGTCGTCGAGTATCTGCCGTCGCCGGCTGATGTGCCTGCAATCAAGGGCATCGATGCCAAAACGGAAGCAGAGATCGAGCGTCACGCTGACGACAACGAGCCGTTGTCGATGCTGGCCTTCAAGATCATGAACGATCCGTTCGTCGGTTCGCTGACCTTTGCTCGCATCTATTCGGGCAAGCTGACCAAGGGCACGTCGCTCGAGAACACCGTCAAGGGCAAGCGCGAGCGCATCGGCCGTATGCTGCAGATGCACTCGAACTCCCGTGAAGACATCGAAGAAGCCTATGCAGGCGACATCGTTGCTCTGGCCGGCCTCAAGGAAACCACCACGGGTGACACGCTCTGCGATCCCCTGAAGCCGGTTATCCTCGAGCGCATGGAATTCCCGGAGCCGGTCATCCAGATCGCGATCGAGCCGAAGACCAAGGGCGACCAGGAAAAGATGGGCCTCGCGCTCAACCGCCTGGCTGCAGAAGATCCTTCGTTCCGCGTCAAGACGGATGAAGAATCGGGTCAGACCATCATCGCCGGCATGGGCGAGCTTCACCTCGACATTCTCGTCGATCGCATGAAGCGCGAGTTCAAGGTCGAAGCGACTGTGGGTGCTCCGCAGGTTGCGTATCGTGAAACGATCACGCGTCGTACCGAGGAAGACTACACGCACAAGAAGCAGACCGGTGGTACGGGTCAGTTCGCTCGTGTGAAGCTGATCTTCGAGCCCAATCCGGATGGTGAAGAGTTCGTGTTCGAATCCAAGATCGTTGGTGGTGCAGTTCCCAAGGAATACATCCCCGGCGTTCAGAAGGGCATCGAGAGCGTTCTGTCCTCGGGTCCGGTTGCTGGCTTCCCGATGCTCGGCGTCAAGGCGACGCTGATCGACGGTGCCTTCCACGACGTCGACTCCTCGGTTCTCGCATTCGAAATCGCTTCGCGTGCCTGCTTCCGTGATGCGTCCAAGAAGGCTGGTGCACAGCTTCTCGAGCCGATCATGAAGGTCGAAGTCGTTACGCCGGAAGAATATGTCGGCAGCGTCATCGGTGACCTGAACAGCCGTCGCGGTCAGATCCAGGGTCAGGAAGCACGCGGCGTCGCCGTTGTGATCAATGCCATGGTTCCGCTGGCTAACATGTTCAAGTACGTCGACAACCTGCGCTCGATGAGCCAGGGACGTGCGCAGTACACGATGTTGTTCGATCACTATGAGCCGGTCCCGAATGCGGTGGCTCAGGAAATCCAGAAGAAGTTCGCGTAAAGCCCGCGCGCTTACGCCATCACCCATTGATGCCCCGGCGCGGGCAAGAAAGTTAGGAGAAGTCACATGGCTAAAGGTAAATTCGAGCGTAACAAGCCGCATGTGAACATTGGCACGATTGGTCACGTTGACCATGGCAAGACGTCGCTGACGGCTGCGATCACCAAGTACTTCGGTGAGTTCCGTGCGTATGACCAGATCGACGCTGCTCCTGAAGAAAAGGCACGCGGCATCACGATCTCGACGGCACACGTCGAATACGAGACGCCGAACCGCCACTATGCTCACGTTGATTGCCCCGGCCACGCCGACTACGTGAAGAACATGATCACCGGTGCCGCTCAGATGGACGGCGCGATCCTGGTTGTGTCGGCTGCCGACGGCCCGATGCCGCAGACCCGCGAGCACATCCTGCTCGCCCGTCAGGTCGGCGTTCCCTCGATCGTCGTGTTCCTGAACAAGGTCGACCAGGTCGACGACGCCGAGCTGCTCGAGCTGGTTGAGCTGGAAGTGCGCGAGCTTCTGTCGAAGAACGAATTCCCGGGCGACGACATTCCGATCGTCAAGGGTTCGGCACTGGCCGCTCTCGAAGATTCCAACAAGGAAATCGGCGAGAACGCCATCCGCAAGCTGATGGAAGAGGTCGACGCCTACATTCCGACGCCAGAGCGTCCGATCGACCAGCCGTTCCTGATGCCGATCGAAGACGTGTTCTCGATCTCGGGCCGCGGTACGGTTGTGACCGGTCGCGTCGAGCGCGGCATCATCAAGGTCGGTGAGACCGTTGAGATCGTCGGCATCCGCGACACCTCGTCGACGACGGTGACGGGCGTTGAAATGTTCCGCAAGCTGCTCGATCAGGGCCAGGCTGGCGACAACATCGGCGCACTGGTTCGCGGCGTTGATCGTGAAGGCGTCGAGCGCGGTCAGGTTCTGGCCAAGCCGGGTTCGGTGAAGCCGCACAAGAAGTTCAAGGCCGAAGCCTACATCCTGACGAAGGAAGAGGGTGGCCGTCACACGCCATTCTTCACGAACTACCGCCCACAGTTCTACTTCCGCACGACGGACGTGACGGGCATCGTGTCCTTGGCTGAAGGCACCGAGATGGTGATGCCTGGCGACAACGTGACGGTCGACGTTGAGCTGATCGTTCCGGTCGCCATGGAAGAAAAGCTGCGCTTCGCTATCCGCGAAGGCGGCCGCACCGTCGGCGCCGGCGTCGTCGTCGCTATCACCGAGTAATAGGCACGGGCTTTAGTCCCGCGGCAAAGTGGCCGCGGGAGCTAAGCGCAAGGAAGTGACGCAATGAACGGACAAAATATCCGCATCCGCCTGAAAGCGTTCGACCATCGTGTACTCGACGCTTCCACGCGCGAGATCGTGTCGACGGCGAAGCGCACCGGTGCGAATGTACGTGGCCCAATCCCGCTGCCGACCCGCATCGAGAAGTTCACCGTGAACCGCTCGCCGCACATCGACAAGAAGAGCCGCGAACAGTTCGAGATGCGCACCCATAAGCGCCTTCTCGACATCGTCGATCCCACTCCGCAGACGGTTGATGCGCTGATGAAGCTCGATCTCGCCGCTGGCGTGGATGTTGAGATCAAGCTTTAAGAGGCTTTCGCGACAGGTTTGTGACGCCCTTTGCGGCTCCAGACCTGAGGAAGAACGAGAGGCGTGACGGCTGCGGCCGACAGCGAACTCTGAAGGAAACGAACCGATGCGTTCAGGTGTAATTGCACAGAAGTTGGGGATGACGCGCATCTACAACGATGCCGGCGAGCATGTGCCCGTGACGGTTCTCCGCATGGAGAACTGCCAGGTAGTCGCTCAGCGCACCCAGGAAAAGAACGGCTACACGGCGGTGCAGCTCGGCGTCGGCCTTGCCAAGGTGAAGAACACCTCCAAGGCACTGCGCGGCCATTTTGCAACCGCTTCCGTTGAGCCGAAGGCCAAGGTCGCCGAGTTCCGGGTCACCCCTGAGAACCTGCTCGACATCGGCGCCGAAATCACGGTCGAGCATTTCGTTGCCGGCCAGAAGGTCGACGTTACGGGAACCTCGATTGGTAAGGGTTTCCAGGGCGTCATCAAGCGTCACAACTTCGGTGGTGGCCGCGCTACTCACGGTAACTCGGTTTCGCACCGCGTTCACGGCTCGACTGGTCAGCGCCAGGATCCGGGGAAGGTGTTCAAGGGCAAGAAGATGGCCGGCCACATGGGCGACGTTCGCGTCACCACCCAGAATGTGGAAGTCGTCTCGACCGATACCGATCGTGGCCTGATCCTGATCCGCGGTGCGGTTCCGGGTTCCAAGGGCGCCTGGATCATGGTTCGCGATGCGGCCAAGGTTTCGTTGCCAGACAATGCGCCGAAGCCGGCTGCAATCCGCGCCGCTGCCCAGGCTTCCAATGAAGCTCCGGCTACTGAAGGGGCCGAATAATGGATCTGACGGTCAAAACTCTTTCCGGCGGTGAAGCCGGTCAGCTCTCGCTGAACGAGGGCATTTTCGGACTGGAGCCGCGCGAAGACATCGTGGCTCGCGTTGTTCGCTGGCAGCTCGCAAAGCGCCAGCAGGGCACGCACCAGGCCAAGGGCCGTGCGGAAATCTCCCGCACCGGTGCCAAGATGTACAAGCAGAAGGGTACGGGCCGCGCTCGTCACTCCTCGGCACGCGCTCCGCAGTTCCGCGGCGGTGGTAAGGCTCACGGCCCGGTTTCCCGCAGCCATGAGCATGAACTGCCGAAGAAGGTTCGTGCGCTCGGTTTGAAGCATGCGCTGTCGGCGAAGGCCAAGGCATCCAACCTGATCGTCATCGACGATCTGGCTGTTCAGGATGCAAAGACCAAGGCGCTGATCGCGAACTTCGCGGGTCTCGGCCTGACCAACGCTCTGTTCATTGGTGGCGCTGAGCTGGACCAGAACTTCGCCCGGGCTGCCTCGAACATCCCGAACATCGACGTTCTGCCGATCCAGGGCATCAACGTCTACGACATCATGCGCCGCGGTACGCTCGTCCTTTCGAAGTCGGCCGTGGAAGCTCTCGAGGAGCGCTTCAAATGACGGACCTGCGCCACTACGACGTAATCGTCAGCCCGGCGATCACCGAAAAGTCGACTATGGCTTCCGAACAGAACCAGGTCGTCTTCAACGTCGCCAAGAAGGCGACTAAGCCTGAGATCAAGGCAGCGATCGAGTCGCTGTTCGGCGTCAAGGTGACGGCAGTGAACACCCTGGTCCGCAAGGGCAAGGTCAAGCGCTTCCGTGGCACCATCGGTCGTCAGAGCGACGTCAAGAAGGCTGTTATCACCCTGGCAGACGGCGACACGATCGACGTCTCGACGGGTCTATAAGTAGGCCGGAAGGACAAGAACAATGGCACTCAAGTCTTATAACCCGACGACGCCGAGCCAGCGCCAGCTGGTCATCGTTGATCGCTCCGGGCTCTACAAAGGCAAGCCGGTTAAGGCTCTGACCGAAGGTTTGACCAAGAGCGGCGGCCGAAACAACTACGGTCGTATCACGGCTCGCTTCATCGGCGGCGGTCACAAGCGTACCTATCGTCTGATCGACTTCAAGCGTCGCAAGTTCGACGTTTCGGGCACGATCGAGCGTCTGGAATACGATCCGAACCGCACCGCGTTCATCGCGCTGGTGAAGTACGACGACGGCGAACTGGCTTACATCCTGGCTCCGCAGCGCGTTGCTGCCGGCGACAAGATCATTGCCGGCGCAACCGCCGACGTGAAGCCAGGCAATGCAATGCCGCTGCAGGCAATGCCGGTCGGCACGATCATCCACAATGTGGAGCTCAAGCCGGGCAAGGGCGGTCAGATCGCTCGTTCCGCCGGATCCTACGCCCAGCTGGTCGGTCGCGATCAGGGCATGGCGATCCTGCGCTTGAACTCCGGTGAACAGCGCATTGTGCACGGCTCGTGCATGGCAACCGTCGGCGCCGTGTCCAACCCGGACCACGGCAACATCAATGACGGTAAGGCTGGTCGTACCGTTTGGCGTGGCAAGCGTCCGCATAACCGCGGTGTTGTCATGAACCCGGTTGACCACCCGCATGGTGGTGGTGAAGGCCGTACGTCCGGTGGTCGTCATCCGGTGTCCCCATGGGGCAAGCCGACCAAGGGCAAGAAGACGCGGTCCAACAAGTCGACCGATAAGTTCATCATGCGCTCGCGCCACCAGCGCAAGAGCTAAGGTAGAGGTACGACAGTGACCCGTTCAGTCTGGAAAGGCCCGTTCATTGATGGCTTTCTTCTCAAGAAGGCCGACAAGGTTCGTGAAGGCGGCCGCAACGAGGTGATCAAGATGTGGAGCCGCCGCTCCACCATCCTGCCGCAGTTTGTCGGCCTCACCTTCGGTGTTTACAACGGCCAGAAGCACATTCCCGTCAACGTGTCGGAAGACATGGTTGGCCACAAGTTCGGCGAGTTCTCTCCGACCCGTACTTATTACGGTCACGGAGCGGACAAGAAGGCGAAGAGGAAATAACGATGGGCAAGGCCAAAGCTCCGCGCCGGCTTGCTGATAACGAGGCGCGCGCCGTTCTGCGCACCATTCGCATCAGCCCGCAGAAGCTGAACCTGGTTGCTGCGCTGATCCGCGGCAAGAAGGTGCAGGCTGCGCTTGCCGATCTTGAATTCTCGCAGAAGCGTATTGCCGGCACCGTCAAGAAGACGTTGGAATCGGCGATCGCCAATGCCGAGAACAACCACGATCTCGATGTCGACGCCCTGGTTGTTGCCGAGGCTTATGTCGGCAAGTCGATCGTGATGAAGCGTTTCCATACCCGTGGCCGCGGTCGCGCCAGCCGCATCGAAAAGCCGTTCGCGCACCTGACGATCGTGGTTCGCGAAAAGGAAGAGAAAGTGGAGGCCGCCTGATGGGCCAGAAAATCAACCCGATCGGTCTGCGCCTCGGCATCAACCGCACCTGGGATTCGCGTTGGTACGCGAACACCGGTGAGTACGGGCAGCTGCTGCACGAAGACATCAAGATCCGTAAGTATCTGATGAACGAGTTGAAGCAGGCCGCGATCTCGAAGGTTGTGATCGAGCGCCCGCACAAGAAGTGCCGCGTAACGATCTACGCTGCTCGTCCAGGCCTGATCATCGGCAAGAAGGGCGCGGACATCGAAAAGCTTCGCAAGAAGCTGATGGAGATGACCAAGTCCGAAACGCACCTCAACATCGTTGAAGTGCGCAAGCCGGAAACGGATGCTACGCTGGTTGCCCAGTCGATCGCGCAGCAGCTCGAGCGTCGTATCGCTTTCCGTCGTGCTATGAAGCGTGCCGTTCAGTCGGCAATGCGTCTGGGCGCCGAAGGCATCCGCATCAACTGCGCGGGTCGTCTGGGCGGTGCTGAAATCGCTCGCATGGAATGGTACCGCGAAGGTCGCGTTCCGCTGCACACGCTGCGCGCCGATGTTGATTATGGCACGGCTGAAGCCCATACGGCTTACGGCATCTGCGGCGTGAAGGTCTGGGTCTTCAAGGGTGAGATCCTCGAACACGATCCGATGGCTTCCGAGCGCCGCGCAGCCGAGGCTGAACAGCCTTCGAGCAACCGCCGCCGCGAACACGCGTAAGCTGGTCGCTTTAGAGAATTTGGAGTAGAGAACAATGCTGCAGCCAAAGCGCACAAGGTTCCGCAAGCAGTTCAAGGGCCGCATCCACGGCCTGGCCAAGGGTGGTACCGACCTGAACTTCGGTGGCTTTGGCTTGAAGGCTTTAGAGCCGAATCGCGTCACCGCACGTGAGATCGAGGCGGCCCGCCGCGCGATCACGCGTGAGATGAAGCGTCAGGGTCGCGTCTGGATCCGAGTGTTCCCGGATCTGCCGGTGACCTCGAAGCCGACTGAAGTTCGTATGGGTAAGGGTAAGGGCGCTGTTGACTATTGGGCGTGCCGGGTTAAGCCGGGCCGCGTGATGTTCGAGATCGACGGTGTTTCGGAAGATATCGCACGTGAGGCTCTTCGCCTTGGTGCTGCCAAGCTTTCGGTTAAGACCCGCTTCATCCAGCGCATCGCAGAATAAGGAAGGGCGAGGATCATGAAGACCGCCGATGTCCGGGCGATGAGCCAGGACCAGATGAACGACAAGCTGGCCGACCTCAAGAAGGAGCAGTTCAACCTGCGCTTCCAGAAGGCAACCGGTCAGATGGAAAAGACCGCGCGGGTCAAGCAGATCCGCCGCGACATCGCCCGGATCAAGACGATCGCCGCCGAGAAATCGGCTGGTCAGAAGGCATAAGGAAGAAAACCATGCCGAAGCGCGTCATGCAGGGCACTGTCGTCAGCGACAAGAACGAGAAGACCGTTGTCGTAAAGGTGGAGCGTCGCTTCACCCATCCGGTGATGAAGAAAACCGTCCGTCTGTCGAAGAAGTACAAGGCTCACGACGAAAACAATGCCCACAAGGTTGGCGATATTGTTTTCATTCAGGAGTCGGCACCAATCTCGCGCGACAAGCGCTGGGTGGTGATCGCTTCCGAAGAAGCGAACTAGAAACGTTTTGACAAGCCGGGGAGGGTATTAGGCCTTCCCGAGATAGAAAAGAAAAAGGCGGCCAGTCATGATTCAGATGCAGTCGAACCTCGACGTGGCGGATAATTCCGGTGCGCGTCGCGTCATGTGCATCAAGGTGCTGGGCGGCTCGAAGCGGAAGTACGCATCCGTCGGCGACGTTATCGTCGTATCGATCAAGGAAGCGATCCCGCGTGGCCGCGTAAAGAAGGGTGACGTGATGAAGGCCGTCGTGGTTCGCACCGCGAAGGACATTCGCCGTCCCGATGGCAGCGTGATCCGCTTCGATAAGAATGCGGCCGTGCTGATCGACAACAAGAAAGAGCCGATTGGCACGCGTATCTTCGGACCGGTTCCGCGCGAATTGCGCGCCAAGAACCACATGAAGATCATCTCGCTCGCGCCAGAAGTGCTCTGAGGAGAACGGACCAATGAACAAGATCCGCAAAGGCGACAACGTCGTCGTTCTCTCGGGCAAGGACAAGGGCCGCAGCGGCGAAGTCCTTCAGGTCATGCCGAAGGACGATAAGGCTGTTGTTCGCGGCGTGAACATGGTGCGCAAGCACCAGAAGCAGACCCAATCGCAGGAAGGCGGCATCATCTCGAAAGAGGCGCCGATCCACCTGTCCAACATTGCGCTCGCCGATCCCAAGGACGGCAAGCCGACGCGCGTCGGTTTCGACATCCGTGACGGCAAGAAGGTGCGCATCGCCAAGCGCTCGGGAGATGTCATCAATGGCTGAGCAGCAGTACAAGGCGCGTCTTAAGTCCCTTTACCAGGACACGATCCGCGCGTCGCTCCAGGAGCAGTTCAACTACTCCAACGAAATGCAGATCCCGCGCCTGGACAAGGTCGTGATCAACATGGGCGTCGGCGAAGCCACGGCCGACTCCAAGAAGCCTTCGGTTGCTGCCGAAGATCTCGCGATGATCGCCGGCCAGAAGGCTGTCGTGACCCGCGCGCGCACTTCGATCGCCGGCTTCAAGGTTCGTGAGAACATGCCGATCGGCGCCAAGGTTACGCTTCGCAAGGAGCGCATGTATGAGTTCGTCGACCGTCTGGTCACGATTGCTCTGCCGCGCGTCCGCGATTTCCGTGGCCTGAACCCCAAGAGCTTCGATGGCCGTGGCAACTTCGCCATGGGCATCAAGGAACACATCGTATTCCCCGAGATCAACTACGACAAAGTTGATCAGGTTTGGGGAATGGACATCATCGTTTGTACGACTGCAAAGACGGATGACGAAGCACGGGCTCTTTTGAAGGCCCTGAACTTCCCGTTTCGCCAGTAACGGCAGCGAGCAAAGGAAAATCTGAAATGGCAAAGACCAGCTCAGTCCAGAAAGACAAAAAGGTCCGCAAGATTGTGGCTCGCTACGCTGAGAAGCGTAAGGAGCTCAAGGACATCATCATGGACCAGGATCGTCCGATCGAAGAGCGTTTCCGCGCGCAGCTCAAGCTTGCCGCGCTTCCGCGCAATTCCTCGAAGGTTCGCATCCATAACCGTTGCGAAGTGACTGGCCGTCCGCACGCCTATTACCGCAAGCTGCGCATGTCGCGTATCGCACTGCGCGATCTGGGTTCCGTGGGCGCGATCCCCGGCCTGGTCAAGTCGAGCTGGTAAGGAGAGACAGTTATGTCCATGACCGATCCTCTCGGCGATATGCTGACCCGCATCCGCAACGCACTCGGCCGTCGCAAGCTCACGGTTTCCACGCCGTCTTCGCGTCTGCGCATGCGCGTTCTGGATGTTCTGAAGTCCGAAGGCTATATCCGCGATTACTCCGTATCCGAATTCGAGAACGGCAAGTCCGAGATCGAGATCGAGCTGAAGTACCACGAAGGTGCTCCGGTTATTCGCGAGATCAGCCGCGTTTCAAAGCCTGGCCGCCGCGTCTACGTTTCGATGAAGACGATCCCGCACGTGGCCAACGGCCTCGGCATCTCGATCCTGTCGACGCCGAAAGGCGTGATGGCCGATCACGAGGCGCGCGAGCAGAACGTCGGCGGCGAAATCCTCTGCCAGATCTTCTGATCGGCGGACAAGAACAACGAGGACAAGACCAATGTCTCGTATTGGCAAGAAACCGGTTCCGGTGCCTCAGGGCGTGACCGCCGACGTGAACGGCCAGACCGTCACGGCGAAGGGACCAAAGGGCGAGCTCAAGTTCGTCGTCAACGACGAAGTGCTCGTCAAGTCGGAAGGTGGCGAGATTTCGGTCCAGCCGCGCGACGACTCGAAGGATGCGCGCTCCAAGTGGGGCATGTCGCGTACGCAGATCGTCAACATCCTGACGGGTGTGAAGGACGGTTTCGAGCGTCGTCTCGAAATCACGGGCGTTGGTTATCGCGCCACCATGCAGGGCAAGAACCTGCAGTTGGCTCTTGGCTTCAGCCACGACGTGGTTTACGAGACGCCTGCCGGAATCACCATTGCGACGCCGAAGCCGACGGAAATCGTCGTCACCGGCATCGACAAGCAGGTTGTCGGCCAGGTTGCTGCCGAAATTCGCGAGTATCGCGGCCCCGAGCCTTACAAGGGCAAGGGCGTTCGTTATGCCGGCGAGCGGATTGTCCGCAAGGAAGGCAAGAAGAAGTAAGGATCGCCGGTTATGGCTAATAAGGTTGCTCTTAAGAAGCGCGCCGCCCGCATCCGTCGCCAGATCAAGGCGGTTGCCGGCGAACGTCCGCGCCTTTCCGTTCATCGCTCGTCGAAGAACATCTACGCACAGGTCATCGACGATGCCAACGGCCACACGCTGGCCGCTGCATCGACCCTCGAGAGCGATCTCAAGGGTTCGCTGAAGACCGGTGCCGATACGGCTGCTGCCGCTGCCATTGGCAAGCTGGTTGCCGAGCGCGCCGCGCAGGCAGGTGTGACCCAGGTCGTGTTCGACCGCGGTGCCTACATCTTCCACGGCCGCGTCAAGGCCCTGGCAGAAGCCGCTCGCGAAGGCGGTCTCAGCTTCTAATCTGAGTTTTTCACCCCGGCCTGCGCTCGTCGCAGGCCGGATTTTGTCAACTGTGCTTCCGGAAAAGAACAAAGGAACAGGATATGGCACAAGAACGCAGGGACGGCGGTCAGCGCCGCGACCGCGAAGAGCGCGATGACGGTTTCGTCGACAAGCTCGTACACATCAACCGCGTTGCTAAAGTCGTAAAGGGTGGTCGCCGTTTCGGTTTCGCTGCTCTCGTCGTCGTTGGTGACCAGAAGGGTCGCGTTGGCTTCGGTCACGGCAAGGCACGCGAAGTGCCGGAAGCGATCCGCAAGGCTACCGAAGCTGCAAAGCGCGATCTGATCTTCGTGCCGCTGCGCTCGGGCCGTACGCTTCACCATGACGTTGAAGGCCGCCACGGTGCTGGCCGCGTTCTCCTCCGCGCCGCCAAGGCTGGTACCGGCATCATCGCCGGTGGTCCGATGCGCGCTGTGTTCGAGACGCTCGGCATGCACGACGTGGTCGCCAAGTCGATGGGCTCCTCGAACCCATACAACATGGTTCGCGCCACGTTCGACGCGCTGAAGAGCCAGGTTCATCCGAAGGACGTTGCTGCCGCTCGCGGTATCAAGTTCGCCACTCTGCAGTCGCGTCGCGGCTCGGCCGTGACCGTTGACGAGTAAGGAGCGCGATCATGGCTAATGAAAGCGGTAAGACGCTGGTTGTCGAGCAGATCGGCAGCCCCATCCGCCGTCCGAAGGAGCAGCGCGCGACGCTGATTGGTCTCGGACTGAACAAGATGCATCGCCGCAGCACGCTGCAGGATACGCCTTCCGTGCGTGGCATGATCGCCCGTGTTCAGCATCTCGTCCGCGTTGTGGACGAGGCCTGAGCGCCAGGAGAGGTCACATGAAACTCAACGAGATCAAGGACAACGAGGGCTCCACGCATTCGCGTAAGCGCCTCGGTCGCGGTATCGGCTCGGGCACCGGCAAGACCGGTGGTCGTGGTGTCAAGGGTCAGAAGGCCCGTTCCGGCGTCGCCATCAACGGCTTCGAAGGCGGTCAGATGCCGCTGTATCGTCGCCTGCCGAAGCGCGGCTTCAACAATCTCTTCGCAAAGAGCTTCAACGCTGTATCGCTCGGCCGTATTCAGGCTGCTGTTGATGCTGGCAAGCTCTCGGCCGACGAGACTGTTACGGGTGCCGCGCTCATCAAGGCTGGCGTGATTCGCCGTGCCAAGGACGGCGTTCGGGTGCTTAGCGACGGCGAACTGACGTCGAAGCTTTCCTTCGATGTTGCCGGTGCCAGCCAGTCGGCGCGCGAAAAGATCGAAAAGGCCGGCGGTTCGCTGAAGCTTCCGGAAGCAGCCGCCGAGTAAGCGACAAGAGGTCACTGATCCAGGTGTGAACTTGGATCAGGCCTCGCTTGCATCTTTTCCTGCCGGAGCCTATTTCGGGACTTCGGCAACACGCGGCGCCCGCTCTGTCGGGCGCCTTGTTGCGTAAGGAAGCGCCTTCTGGGCGTCAGCGGAGTTTTTCCCCATGGCATCTGCCGCAGAGCAGCTCGCATCCAATCTGAATTTCGCTGCCTTCGCCAAGGCCGAGGATCTGAAACGCCGAATCTGGTTTACGATCGGCGCACTGCTTGTTTACCGCCTCGGCACCTATATCCCGATGCCGGGCATCAACCCGACAGCCTTTGCTCAGGCTTTCCAGCAGCAATCCGGCGGCGTGCTGGGCATGTTCAACATGTTTGCTGGCGGCGCTGTCGAGCGCATGGCAATTTTCGCCCTCGGCATCATGCCATATATTTCCGCTTCCATCATCGTGCAGCTCATGACCTCGGTTATTCCGAGCCTTGAAGCGCTGAAGAAGGAAGGCGAGCAGGGCCGCAAGGTCATTAATCAGTACACCCGCTACGGAACGGTGCTTCTGGCGACCGTTCAGGCCTACGGCATTGCCGTTGGCCTCGAGGGCGGTGCCAACCTGGTTGCCGATCCGGGCTGGTTCTTCCGCGTTTCGACCGTCATCACCTTGCTTGGCGGCACCATGTTCCTGATGTGGCTTGGTGAGCAGATCACCGCACGCGGCATCGGTAACGGTATTTCGCTGATCATCTTCGCGGGCATCGTGGCAGGCCTTCCGCGCGCTCTGAGCGGCACGCTGGAGCTTGGACGCACCGGCGCCTTGTCGACCGGCTTGATCCTGGCGATCCTGGTTCTGGCTGTCGTCGTCATCGCCGTGATCGTGTTCTTCGAGCGCGCCCAGCGTCGCTTGCTGATCCAGTATCCGAAGCGTCAGGTCGGCAATCGCATGTTCCAGGGCGATACATCGCATCTGCCGCTGAAGCTTAACACCGCCGGTGTGATTCCTCCGATCTTCGCATCGTCCTTGCTGCTTCTGCCGGCAACCGCTGCAGGCTTTACGGACACGACGACGCTTCCCTCATGGGCAAGCAGCGTGTTGGCAGCGCTCGGACATGGTCAGCCGCTTTACATGCTGGCCTATGCCGCACTGATCATCTTCTTCTGCTTCTTTTACACGGCAATCGTTTTCAATCCGAAGGACACGGCCGATCAGCTGAAGAAGCATTCAGGCTTCATTCCGGGCTACCGTCCGGGTGAGCGGACCGCCGACTACATCGATTATGTGCTGACTCGCATTACGGTTGTCGGTGCGATCTACATCACCTTGGTTTGCCTTCTGCCTGAGTTCCTGATCTCGGCAACCGGCGTACCGTTCTACCTTGGTGGCACGTCGCTGCTGATCGTAGTCAGCGTGACGCTCGATACGGTTGCTCAAATTCAGGGGCACTTGATCGCGCATCAGTATGAGGGTCTGATCAAGAAATCGAAGCTGCGTGGAGGAAAGAGGGGACGATGAGGCTGATTCTGCTTGGGCCGCCGGGGGCGGGTAAAGGCACGCAAGCGCAGCGACTTGTTGAACGTCACGGTATTCCGCAGCTTTCCACGGGGGACATGCTGCGGGCCGCTGTGAAGGCGCAGACGGAAATCGGCCTTCGCGCCAAGTCCGTCATGGACGCCGGCCAGCTCGTGTCGGATGAGATCGTCAATCAGATCGTGTCCGAACGGGTCGACGAGGTGGATTGCGCCAACGGGTTCATTCTCGATGGGTTTCCCCGCACGGTGCCTCAGGCGCAGGCCTTGAACGCCATTCTTGAAGGCAAGGGCCTCTCGCTCGATGCCGTGATCGAGCTCAAGGTTGATGAAGAGGCTCTGATGAGCCGCATCGAGAAGCGTGTTGCGGATACGATCGCCGCCGGTGGCACTGTTCGGGCCGACGACAATGCCGAATCGTTTGGCAAGCGTCTCGAGGAATACCGTGCCAAGACTGCTCCGCTTTCGGCCTATTATGCAGAGACCGGCCAGTTGCGCGTGATCGATGGCATGGCTGACATGGACGTCGTGACGGCTGAGATCGAGAAGATCGTAGCGCCGGCCAAGCATTAACGGTGCTTTGAGACACGTTAAGGGCCGGGAGTTGACGCGGCTGCCATAGCGGACTATAGCGACGCGTCTCCATCTAAACAATGGGTTGATGAGCTGCTCGGCGTTTGCCGGTCGCTCATGACTTTTTGGAAGACCCCGCAAGGGCCGGCCTCCACCGGACGCGGGACAACAACAATGCCGGCTTCGCCGGCGCACATGGAGTGACCATTATGGCACGTATCGCCGGCGTTAATATTCCGACCAACAAGCGCGTTGTTATTGCGCTTCAGTACATTCACGGCATCGGCAAGCATTTTGCCCAGGAAATCGTCGAGAAGGTCGGCATTCCGGCTGAGCGCCGCGTAAACCAGTTGACGGACGCTGAAGTTCTGCAGATCCGCGAAGCGATCGACCGCGACTACCAGGTTGAGGGCGATCTGCGCCGCGAAACCTCGATGAACATCAAGCGCTTGATGGATCTCGGTTCTTATCGCGGCCTGCGTCATCGTCGTTCGCTGCCGGTTCGCGGTCAGCGTACGCACACGAATGCGCGCACCCGCAAGGGTCCTGCCAAGGCAATTGCCGGCAAGAAGAAGTAATCGCAGAACGACTGAATGGCTGCACGGATTGCCTGTTTCGCAGCGCAGTTCGTGCATTCCAAAGGTGGAGCCGCTGGCATTACGGCGGCGTAGAGATCAATAAGAAAGGACTACCATGGCTAAGGAAGCCGGTCGCGTTCGCCGTCGCGAACGTAAGAACATTTCTTCGGGCGTCGCCCACGTCAATTCGACCTTCAACAACACAATGGTGACGATTACCGACGCACAGGGCAATGCGATTGCCTGGTCGTCGGCTGGTGCGCAGGGCTTCAAGGGCTCGCGCAAGTCCACGCCGTTCGCTGCCCAGATGGCTGCTGAAGATTGCGCAAAGAAGGCGCAGGAACACGGCATGCGCACGCTGGAAGTTGAAGTGTCCGGTCCGGGTTCGGGTCGTGAGTCAGCACTGCGCGCTTTGCAGGCTGCTGGTTTCACCATCACCTCGATCCGCGACGTGACGCCGATCCCGCACAATGGCTGCCGCCCGCGCAAGAAGCGCCGCGTCTAAGCCGCACAGAATGATCCTCGAATGCGCCGGGCTGTTGCCTGGCGCTTCGTAGTTTCCGAACCGATGATTGCCACGATTGGATGGTGGCAACGAGGAAGGACCAATCAATGATCCAGAAGAACTGGCAAGAACTGATCAAGCCGAACAAGGTCGAGTTCTCTTCGAAGAACAAGACCCTGACGACGCTTGTTGCCGAGCCGCTCGAGCGCGGTTTCGGTTTGACGCTGGGCAACGCCCTTCGTCGTGTTCTCTTGTCGTCGCTGCGCGGCGCGGCTGTGACCGCAGTGCAGATCGATGGCGTGCTGCATGAATTCTCGTCGATCCCCGGCGTTCGCGAAGATGTCACCGACATCGTCCTGAACATCAAGGAAATCGCGATCCGCATGGAAGGCGACGGCCCCAAGCGCATGGTTGTTCGCAAGTCCGGACCGGGTACGGTCACGGCTGGCGACATCCAGACGGTTGGCGATGTCGAGATCCTGAACCCGGATCACGCGATCTGCACCCTCGACGAGGGCGCCGAGATCCGCATGGAGTTCACGGTTGATACCGGCAAGGGCTATGTTCCTGCCGATCGCAACCGCGCCGAAGACGCTCCGATCGGCCTCATTCCGGTCGACAGCCTGTACTCGCCTGTGAAGAAGGTGTCGTACAAGGTCGAGAACACGCGTCATGGTGAAGAGCTCGACAAGGACAAGCTCACCATGTCGATTGAAACCAATGGTTCGATCACCGGTGAAGACGCTGTCGCTTTCGCAGCCCGCATTCTGCAGGACCAGCTCGGCCTGTTCGTCAATTTCGACGAGCCGCAGAAGGAGCAGGTTTCCGAGCAGGTCACCGAACTTGCTTTCAACCCATCGCTTCTCAAGAAGGTCGACGAGCTGGAACTGTCGGTGCGTTCGGCAAACTGCCTGAAGAACGACAACATCGTTTACATCGGCGACCTCATCCAGAAGTCGGAAGCAGAAATGCTGCGCACTCCGAACTTCGGCCGCAAGTCGCTCAACGAGATCAAGGAAGTGCTGGCCGCTATGGGTCTGCATCTCGGTATGGAAGTTCCGGATTGGCCTCCGGAAAACATCGAAGATCTCGCCAAGCGTTACGAAGACCAGTATTAAAAACCACAACAGCCCAGGGAGCGCGCAGCGCTTCCGGCTTCAACCCTAAAGGAGATTAGCCATGCGTCATGGACGTGCCCATCGCCGGCTCAATCGGACCCACAGCCACCGCAAGGCGCTGTTCACCAACATGGCGGCATCGCTGATCGAACACGAGCAGATCGTGACGACCCTGCCAAAGGCAAAGGAGCTTCGCCCGATCGTGGAGAAGCTCGTGACGCTCGGCAAGCGTGGTGATCTCCATGCACGCCGCCAGGCAATCGCTGCGATCGGTAGCGAGACCATGGCCAAGCGCCTGTTCGACACGATCGCTCCGCGCTACGCCACCCGCAACGGCGGCTACCTGCGCATCATGAAGGCTGGTTTCCGTCATGGCGACAATGCCGCCATGGCCGTGATCGAGTTCGTTGATCGCGACGTTTCTGCCAAGGGTGCTGCCGATCGTGCGCGTCACGAAGCAGAATTGGCTGAGCAGGACAACGAAGCCGCTTGATCGGCTTTGATCGTCAGACATGAGAAAGGAGCCGAAAGGCTCCTTTTTTGTTTCTGAACGAGCGGTGCCGGCGCTCCTTGGTGGAAGTGCCGGGCGGAAGGCTTACATAAAGCCGGCTTGGTTCTAGGAATTGTTCGATGGCTTTGAGATCCCGTTCGGCGCTGGTCGCGTCCGTGCTTGTAGCAGCGCTCGGCTTAGGCTCTGTCGCGATGGCACAGGAAGAGCAGGGCGGTTTGCGCTCGCTGCTGGGTGATCTGATGGGGAGCAAGGAGCCTGAGGCCCAAGCTTCGCAGCAACCGGAGCCGAACGAACCCGCGCCAGCGCACGCGGCACCGGATCCGCAGCGCCGTGTGCCGTTTGGACAAGCTGAACTTCAGCTGTCCTATGCACCACTCGTGAAAACCACGGCTCCGGCCGTCGTCAACGTGTATGCGTCGCGCAAGCCGCGTGGCGTTCCGTCACCGTTTGCGGGCGATCCCTTCTTTGAACAGTTCTTCGGCCGGCAGCTGCCGCCGCGAGCGCAGTCGGCGCTTGGATCGGGTGTGATCGTGGACGGTAGTGGCCTGATCGTCACGAACAACCACGTCATCAAGGACGCCGATGAGGTCAAGGTCGCGCTTGCCGATGGTCGTGAGTTCGAAAGCAAGATCCTGCTCAAGGACGAATCGCTCGATCTTGCTGTGCTGAAGATCGACGGAACGGAATCCTTTCCGGTGATCAAGGTCGGTGATTCCGAAGCGCTTGAGGTTGGTGATCTCGTGCTCGCGATCGGCAACCCGTTTGGCGTCGGCCAGACAACGACGAGCGGCATCGTGTCGGCGCTTGCGCGCACGCATATCGGCGTCAGCGACTTCGGCTTTTTCATTCAAACGGATGCCGCGATCAATCCGGGCAACTCCGGCGGCGCGCTGATCGATATGCGCGGCAACCTGATCGGCATCAACACGGCGATTTACAGCCGGTCGGGTGGATCGATCGGCATCGGCTTTGCGATTCCTTCCAACATCGTGAAAGCCGTGGTCGCGTCGGCCAAGGCCGGCAATGATTATTTCGAGCGCCCCTTTATCGGCGCGACGTTCGATCCGGTCACGGCGCCGGTCGCGGAAGCGCTCGGCATGCCCCGTCCTTCCGGTGCATTGGTGTCGAACGTTTATGCCGAAGGCCCGGCCGAGAAGGCTGGGCTGCGACCGGGTGACGTCGTGGTCGCGATGGACGGTTCGCCGGTGGAAAGCCCCGACGGAATGGGCTACCGCCTTGCAACGCTGGAGATCGGCGCGACCGTGACCGTCAATGTGCTGAGAAGCGGCAAGGAAGTCACGCTGCCGGTGGAACTGGTCCGTGCGCCCGAAAGCGAGACCGGTGAGGTCGACATCGACGGTGACAGCCCGCTGTCGGGTGCAAAGATCGCCGAACTGTCTCCGGGCCTGGCGCAGCGCCTGAACCTGCCCATCACGAGCACCGGTGTGATCATCCTCGATGTGGCGTCGCGCTCGCCTGCTGCGCAGGTCGGCTTTCGCCGCAATGATATTGTGCGCGAACTGAACCAGCAGCCGATCAAGACCGCGTCTGATTTGATTGCCCTGACGAAGGGGGGCAGCCGGTATTGGCGCATCGCCATCGAGCGTGATGGTCGCATCATCCAGCAGACGCTGCGCTACTGATGTCGGATCTGTTCGGCACTAACGATCCAGCGCCTTCCAAGGCTGAAGCGGCACGGCCGCTGGCCGACCGCATGCGTCCGCAAACGCTCGGCGAGGTCGTGGGGCAGGAGCATATCACCGGCGAAGACGGCGTTCTGACCCGCATGATTGCTTCTGGAACGCTAGGCTCCATGATCTTCTGGGGACCGCCGGGAACCGGAAAGACAACGGTCGCGCGGTTGCTCGCAAACCAGACCAACTTTGCGTTCGAGCAGATTTCCGCTGTGTTTTCCGGTGTCGCAGACCTGAAGAAAGTGTTCGACGCCGCGCGCCTGCGCCGCAGCAATGGACGTCAGACGCTGCTCTTCGTGGACGAGATCCATCGTTTCAACCGGGCGCAGCAGGACTCGTTTCTGCCAGTGATGGAAGACGGCACGGTGGTGCTGATCGGCGCCACGACGGAGAACCCGTCTTTCGAGCTCAATGCAGCGCTTTTGTCCCGCGCGCGTGTTCTGACCTTCAAGGCGCACACGGAAGACAGCATCGGCAAGCTGTTGGATCGCGCCGAGAGCCTGGAAGCGCGCCCGCTGCCGCTGGACGAGGATGCACGCGCCATGCTGGTGCGCATGGCCGATGGGGATGGTCGTGCGTCGCTGACCCTTGCGGAAGAGGTCTGGCGTGCTGCCAAGCCAAGCGAAGTGTTTGATCCGGAAGGTTTGGTCCGCATCGTTCAGCGCCGTGCCCCGGTTTACGACAAGAGCCAGGATGGTCACTACAACCTGATTTCGGCGCTGCATAAGTCGGTGCGTGGGTCGGATCCCGATGCGGCACTGTATTATCTCTGCCGCATGTTCGATGCCGGCGAGAACCCGCTTTATATCGGACGCCGCCTGGTTCGCATGGCTGTGGAAGATATTGGTCTCGCCGATCCTCAGGCGTTGGTGATCACCAACGCAGCCAAGGACGCCTATGATTATCTTGGTTCGCCGGAAGGTGAGCTGGCCCTGGCACAGGCCTGCGTTTATCTGGCGACGGCACCGAAGTCGAACGCGGTTTACACGGCGTTCAAGGCGGCGATGAACACGGCAAAGGACAACGGCTCTCTGATGCCGCCGAAGCTGATCCTCAACGGATCGACCAAGCTGATGAAGCAAGAAAATTATGGTGATGGCTATGCCTATGACCATGATCAGCCTGATGCTTTCTCGGGCCAGAACTATTTCCCTGATCGGCTGGGACGTCAGACCTTCTATGAGCCGGTGGACCGGGGTTTTGAAAGGGAAATCCGCAAGCGTCTGGATTATTGGGAGAAGCTGCGCGCCTCCCGCAGGTAAGTGTTGGGAGGATTGAGGAAATCGACCGGGTATTGGAAGGGCTGAAGCAAGTATTCCGCAATTTCTTTCGCCTAGTCTGCGGCTTCATCTAGCGAGCCGCTCATGTCGCCCAATCCAACCAAGTTGATCAACCGGAAAGTCGGAAACTGGTGGGCTGACGATCGAAAGAACTGGTGCGCTTATTGTGGCGTTGCGCTTGAAGTGGGCGGCAACCAGCCGAATATGCGGACCCGCGACCATGTTATGCCCAGAACTCACAAAGGTACGGCGGTGACAATTCCGGCGTGCCGCTGCTGCAATCAGGCAAAAGCCAACCGCAGCATGCCCGAGTTTCTTTCCTCCAAATACTTTGCGGAGGTGCGCGACAGGAAGCTTGCCAACAGCTGGTCGCTAAGAGACCTCTGGCTCGTGACCGCACTTGCAGCGGTGGAACAGGCAAAGGGATGCGAGAACGATGAAAGACAGTCTGTTTTGAAGATACCTGCGCCGAAGCCAGCGAACCGGCAGCAGCCGCGATGAACAACCTTCTTCTGGTTGCCGCAGGGGGCGCGGTCGGCGCGTCCTTGCGTCATCTCGTGAACGCCGGCAGTGCGCGTCTGACGACGACGGCCTTTCCTTGGTGGACGATCGTCATCAACATCCTGGGATCGCTGATCATGGGCCTGCTCGTCGGTTGGCTTGCGCGACGAAGCGGCACGTCGGATGCCTTGCGCCTGTTTGTCGCCACCGGCATGCTTGGCGGCTTCACGACATTCTCGGCTTTCTCGCTCGATTTCGCGACACTCTGGCAGCGCGGCGAGGTCATGGGAGCCTTCGGCTATGTGGCTGCAAGCGTCATCGTGTCTTTGATTGCCGTCTTTGCGGGATTGTGGGTCGCGCGCATCCTGCCGTGATGCTATCTGCGGATCAAACAGAGCGTGAAGTATGGCAGGCGTTGAAGTAAAATCGGTGGATGCGGGCGAGGCGGGCATGCGTCTCGATCGCTGGTTCAAATCCCATTATCCAGGGCTGGGCTTCGGCCACCTGCAGAAGCTGCTGCGATCCGGTCAGGTGCGCATCGATGGAAGCCGTGCGAAAGCCGACACGCGTATCCAGCCCGGCCAGTCGATCCGCATCCCCCCGCTGGGTATCGACGAGAAGGGTACGGGCGGACCGCTGACGGCGCGCACCATTCGCGGTCAGGATGACGGCGATCTGCTTGCCAAGATGCTGATCCATGAGGACGACAAGGTCTTCGTGTTCAACAAGCCTGCGGGTCTGGCAGTGCAGGGTGGTTCGGGCGTTTCGCGCCACGTTGACGGCATGCTGGAAGCCTGGCGCAACAAGAAGGGCGAAAAGCCGCGTCTGGTGCATCGCCTCGATCGCGATACATCCGGCGTGCTCGTCGTCGCGCGCTCGCGGCTGGCTGCGATGAAGCTCGCGGAAGCCTTCCGTCACCGGGAAACGCAGAAGACCTATTGGTCGCTCGTCAAAGGTGTGCCCAAGCAGCGGGAAGGCCGCATTTCCTCGTGGCTCATTCGGGAAACCACGCCTGATGGCGACCGCATGCGCGTGGCCAAGCATGGCGAAAAGGGTGCCGATCACGCCGTATCGAACTACCGCATTGTCGAGCAGGCTGGCCAGCAGTTGAGCTGGCTCGAGATGGAGCCTTATACCGGCCGGACCCATCAGCTGCGCGTTCATGCGCTCGACATGGGCTGCCCGATCATCGGCGATCCCAAATATTTTGAGGCCGATCAGAACTGGGACTTTCCCGGCGGCATGCAGAACCGTTTGCATCTGCATGCGCGGCGGATCGTGATCCCGCATCCGGATCGCGGCTCGATCGATGTGACGGCCGAGATGCCACCGCATATGGTGCAAAGCTGGAACCTGCTCGGCTTCGAAGAAGCAAGCGCGGCCGATTAAAGGTAGCGAAGCAGCGTTTCCATTCCTATCTGTGCTGCTTCAAGCAGAGTGCGAGTTTTCATGCGCGACATCCTGAACGACCTTGAAGGCGGACCTGTTCACAAAGACGAGGACCCGGTGAAGCGGGCGCAGCGGCTCACCAAGCCGGTGATGCCCAAGCGCTTCTACAAGGACGTCGCCGTTGTTCAGAATGCGGTTGGCTGGGTGGTCGAGCTTGATGGCAAGGCGATCCGCACGCCGGGTCAGCGGGTGATTGCACTGCCTTCAGAAGCGGCAGCAGCGCTGGTGGCCGATGAGTTCCGGGCTCAGGAAGATGTGGTCAATCTTGCGACCATGCCGGCTTATCGGCTGGTGAACACCGCGGTCGATGGTGTGGCGAGTGATCCGCAGGCGGTGATCGAAGACATCATGCGCTTCGCTTCGTCCGACCTTGTTTTCTACCGGGCCGACTCACCGGAAAAGCTGGTCGCGCTGCAGGCCGAAGGCTGGGATCCGGTGCTGGACTGGGCGCGCACGACACTTGGTGCACGCTTTTTCCTGGCGGAGGGCGTCATGCATGTCGAGCAGCCCAAGGAATCCGTTGCCGCGGTCGGCTTTCACCTCAAGCGCGACGCAGACCCGTTTCGGCTGGCTTCGCTTCACATCATGACCTCGATTGCCGGTTCGGCGCTGATTGCGCTGGCGCTGGAAGCCGGTGAACTTAGCTTCGATGGAGCGTGGAACGCTGCCCATGTCGATGAAGACTGGAACATTGCGCAGTGGGGTGAGGATGAGGAAGCGCAGGCACGCCGCGCATTCCGTCGCCGCGATATGCAAGCGGCGCACGCTTTACTGCAAACGCGCGCTGTAGACGGGCAGTAAGAGCCTCGCTTCGCCGGGGCCGCGCTCCAGCTTAGTTCTTCTGCGGAACGTCTTCCTGAACAGCCACATCATGGTACCAGCCGCTTTCCGGCATGATCACCGGAGCCGGCGCTGACGGCTGCGAAGCCTTGTCCCACTTGCGAAAGCCTTTAAGGCGGCCGGCGCGGCCTCCAACGGGAAACTCATAGATCGTTGCTGAAGAAGTCTGGGAAGTCGTCATGGCGCTTCCTTCCAAGTCGTTGTTTGTCCGAAGACTATGATGTCGAATATAGAGACTGCAAATGATTTGTGCAATGAAGCCTATTTTTTGAGCGGCATCCTGCAGAGCTGATCCGGCGATTGGGCCGGTAAGATCATCAACGGTTCTGCTGCCTGCCGGTTCCACTCATGCGCAGCCTTGTTTGCGTGGGATCCGAGGGCCAACTTGCGTCTATTGCCATCGTTGCAGTTCAATTGGCACGCCCCTTGCTAAGTATGATCTGACGCCGTCGGTCCCTTCACGACCGCACCGACGAGGACGCTTCAGGTCGTGGTTACGAGAGGCTAGAATGACAAAGTACAAGCTCGAGTATATTTGGCTGGATGGCTACACGCCGGTCCCCAACTTGCGCGGCAAAACGCAGATCAAGGAGTTCGCCTCCTTCCCAACGCTTGAAGAGCTTCCTTTGTGGGGCTTCGATGGCTCGTCCACGATGCAGGCTGAAGGCCACTCGTCGGATTGCGTTCTGAAGCCGGTCGCCGTGTATCCGGATCCCGCCCGTACCAACGGCGTGCTGGTGATGTGCGAAGTCATGATGCCCGATGGGGTCACGCCGCACGCCTCCAACAGCCGCGCGACCATCTTGGACGATGACGGCGCCTGGTTCGGCTTCGAACAGGAATACTTCTTCTACAAGGACGGCCGTCCGCTGGGCTTCCCGGAATCCGGCTATCCCGCTCCGCAGGGTCCGTACTACACGGGCGTCGGCTTCAAGAATGTCGGCAACGTCGCGCGTCAGATCGTCGAAGAACACCTCGACCTCTGCCTGGCCGCCGGCATCAACCACGAAGGCATCAATGCCGAAGTGGCCAAGGGCCAGTGGGAATTCCAGATCTTCGGCAAGGGCTCCAAGAAGGCTGCCGATCAGATCTGGATGGCGCGCTACCTGCTGCTTCGTTTGACCGAAAAGTACGGCATCGACATCGAGTTCCACTGCAAGCCGCTGGGCGACACCGACTGGAACGGCTCGGGCATGCACTGCAACTTCTCGACGGCGCATATGCGCGAAGTCGGCGGCAAGGACTACTTCGAGGCACTCATGGCTGCCTTCGACAAAAACCTCGATGACCACATCGCGGTTTACGGTCCGGACAACGACAAGCGCCTGACCGGCAAGCACGAGACCGCACCGTGGAACAAGTTCTCCTATGGTGTTGCCGATCGTGGCGCTTCAATCCGTGTACCGCATTCCTTCGTGAACAACGGCTACAAGGGCTATCTCGAGGATCGCCGCCCGAATTCGCAGGGCGACCCGTACCAGATCGCCTCGCAGGTGCTGAAGACGATTGCCGACGTTCCTGTTGAGGGCGTCAAGAAGGCTGCCGCTTAAAGACTGCTGATAATCCGAAGGGGAACAGCGAAGGGGCTCGGCAGGAAACTGCCGGGCCTTCTTTACATTCAAGCGTCGGTTGAGATGCTTACTGAGCGAGCTAGCGCTTGCGCTGAGGATAAATCGTCTCGCCTCGGGCAAGCATGGCCACATACCGCTCTATGTTGCGGGCACGCGCGGCCGGCGTCTTGATGGTGTGCATACGGAAAGCAAGCGCAAAACGATTTTGCTCGGTGAGAACGGCGAGCATGGCGTGCGCAGCCTCGTCCTGCTCTATCGCCTGCTGCAGGTCATGTGGGATCTTCAGATCCTTGCCGCTGGCATAGGCGCGCTCCCATCGGCCATCTGCCTTTGCGCTTTCGACGTGGTGCAGACCGTGTTCCGTCATCCGCCCTTCAGCGATGAGGCGCGCAACATTGTCGACATTGATCTTGCTCCAAACGCTGCGGGGGCCGCGTGGCGTGTAGCGCTGCAGAAAGCTGACGTCGTCGTGACTTTTACGGATCGCGTCGATCCAGCCCCAGCAAAGCACGACATCAACAGCCTGCGCCGGTGTGATCGTGGTCAGGCCGCTCTTCACCTTATGGATCTTGATCCAGATCTCGTCCTCGCTGTCGTGATGCAGCGCCAGCCAGTCGTTGAACGAGCTGGCATTCGCGAACGTCTGCACCTTGGATGGATCAACACTGATCTTTGGCATAGCGTACCTTCGAAGAGGTCTATGTGAGCCGTTCCGAACAACAAAAAAGCCCCGCCTTCTCAGGCGGGGCTTTGCTTAGCTTCGGTCGGTTTAGACCGAGTAGTACATGTCGAACTCAACCGGATGCGGCGTCATTTCGAAGCGCATGACCTCGGCCATCTTCAGCTCGATATAGGCGTCGATCTGGTCGTCGTCGAACACGCCGCCGGCCTTGAGGAAGCCGCGGTCGCGGTCGAGGCTCTGGAGCGCTTCGCGCAGCGAGCCGGACACGGTCGGGATCTTCTTCAGTTCCTTCGGCGGCAGATCATAAAGATCCTTGTCCATCGGCTGGCCAGGATGGATCTTGTTCTTGATGCCGTCGAGACCGGCCATCAGGAGGGCTGCAAAGGCGAGATAGGCGTTTGCGCCCGGATCCGGGAAGCGGACTTCAACGCGTTTCGACTTCGGCGAGGAGCCGAACGGAATACGGCAGGACGCCGAACGGTTGCGCGCGGAATAAGCGAGCAGCACCGGCGCTTCATAACCTGGAACGAGACGCTTGTAGGAGTTCGTCAGCGGGTTGGTAAAGGCATTGACCGCCTTGGCGTGCTTGATGACGCCGCCGATGAAGAACAGGCAGCTTTCCGACAGGCCAGCATATTCGTTGCCGGCGAAGGTCGGCTTGCCATCGCGCCAGATCGACATGTGCACGTGCATGCCCGAGCCGTTGTCGCCGAAGACCGGCTTCGGCATGAAGGTCGCGGTCTTGCCATAGGCGTTGGCGACCTGATGCACGACATACTTGTAGATCTGCATCTTGTCGGCGTTGCGAACGAGCGAGTCGAACTTGAGGCCGAGTTCGTGCTGCGCGGCAGCCACTTCGTGGTGATGCTTTTCGGTGCGCACGCCCATTTCGGACAGAACGGTCAGCATTTCCGAACGCATGTCCTGTGCGGAATCGATCGGCGGAACCGGGAAATAGCCGCCCTTGACGCGCGGGCGATGGCCCATATTGCCGGTTTCGTAATCGGTGTCGTCGTTGGTCGGCAATTCGGTGGAGTCGAGCTTGAAGCCGGTGTTGTACGGATCAGCCTTGTACTTCACGTCGTCGAAGATGAAGAACTCGGCTTCCGGACCAACGAAGATCGTGTCGCCTACGCCTTCAGCCTTCATGTAGGCTTCGGCCTTCTTGGCGGTGCCGCGCGGATCGCGGTTGTAGGCTTCGCCGGAGACCGGATCGAGGATATCGCACATCACCACCATGGTGGACTGTGCGAAGAACGGATCCATGTGGACCGTGTCCATATCCGGCATCAGCACCATGTCGGACTCGTTGATCGCCTTCCAGCCGCTGATGGAGGAGCCGTCGAACATGACGCCATCAGCGAACATGTCTTCATCAACTTCCACCACATCCATCGTGACGTGGTGCATCTTGCCCTTCGGATCAGTGAAGCGCAGGTCAACGAACTTTACCTCGTTGTCCTTGATCTGCTTCATGATGTCATTGGCTGTCGTCATGTTGTCTTTCCTGTCTCCGGTGGGATGGTTTCTGCCGTGGCTCAGATTGCGTCGACGCCGGTTTCACCGGTACGAATTCGCACGACTTCTTCGATATTGGAAACGAAAATCTTGCCGTCGCCGATCCGTCCCGTCTGTGCGGCGTTGCGGATGGCCTCGACGGCGGCCTCGACGGCTTCGTCGTTCAGCACGACCTCGATCTTCACCTTGGGCAGGAAGTCGACCACATATTCCGCGCCGCGGTAAAGCTCGGTATGCCCCTTTTGCCGGCCAAAGCCCTTGGCTTCCATGACCGTGATGCCCTGGAGCCCAACTTCCTGAAGGGCTTCCTTGACCTCGTCAAGCTTGAACGGCTTGATAATGGCTTCGATCTTCTTCATGGCGCCTGCCTCCACTGTACTGACTGCGCGTCATTTGCCGCTCGCACTGTTGTAAGCAGGAAGCGTGCCAAAGCCTAGCCTTTCAAGCGGCTTCCAACAGGCTTCGCGCGAACACGCGCGACAGCTGACGATGCTTGGGAAACGGATCAACGAAATTCTCGTTATGCAAACGAGAAGAGCAAGTCGCCGCCTTTTTGATGCACAAATGGCAGGCAGATTGCGCGAAGAATGTGCTTTAGTGGGATCGTTTGCTTAGCAGCAGCCGATCGAACGGGAGACATGATGGAAGTCCTTACGCCAAAGGAGATGGGGCAGGCCGATCGCCTCGCAGAACAGGCTGGAAGGTCCTTGTGGCACCTGATGCAGGCGGCTGGCGGTTCGGTGGCGCGTGAGGCTTTGGCGCGGTTCCCCGATAGGCGCTCGGTCGCGGTTTTGTGTGGGCCCGGCAACAATGGTGGCGACGGCTATGTTGCCGCTCGCCTATTGCGCGAAAGCGGTCTGGCGGTGGATGTTTGGCGCAGTGCTGAGCCGAAGCCGGGAAGCGATGCCGCACGCGCGGCGGATGCATGGAAAGGTGCGGTGGGCGCGCTGGCGGATTTCACGCCACAAGCCGACATGCTGGTGATCGACGCCCTGTTCGGCGCTGGCCTGGCGCGCGACTTGGATGGCGCAGAACGCGAAGCGGTGGAACGGGTGAAGGCTGCCGGCTCTGTCGTGCTCGCCGTTGATCTGCCATCCGGTGTCTCGGGCTCGAGTGGTGAGGTTATGGGCGAGGCGTTGCAAGCCGATTGCACCGTGACCTTCTTCCGTCCAAAGCCCGGTCATCTCCTATATCCCGGACGGGCACTGTGCGGTGAGGTCGTCGTCGCGGACATCGGCATTCCCGCCGGCGTTCTGGCTGACATCGAACCACAGCTATGGGCGAATGAACCCGCCCAGTGGCGGCATGCCCTGCCACGCCCAAAAAACATCGCGCACAAGTACCAGCGCGGTCATGTCGCTGTTTTCTCGGGCAAGATGTCGGCCACGGGCGCTGCGCGGCTTTCGGCGGACGCGGCTGCGCGGGCAGGGGCTGGCGCGGTGACGGTTTTGTCCCCGCCGGATGCGATGGCGGCGCTGGCGACGCACCTGACCGCCACCATGCTGCACCGCTTCGATGCGCCCGAGGATGTTCTTGCGTTCATCAAGGAGCGGAAGGTTCATGCTGCGGTTTGCGGGCCGGGTTTTGGCACCGGGGAAAAGCAGAAGGCGGTTGTCGAAACCCTGATGCATGAGAGTGATGTGCCGCTGGTGATCGATGCCGATGCCATCACGGTCCTGTCGCAAGACCTGGACTGCTTTCTGGCTGTGCGGAACAGCGGCGAGCCAACTCTGGTGCTAACCCCGCATGAGGGTGAGTTCGGCCGCTTGTTTCCGGATTTGGCGGAGAACAAGACACTGTCGAAGGTGGAACGTGCGCGGCTGGCAGCGGCCCGCGCAAAGGCGGTTGTGATCTATAAAGGTGCGGACACCGTGATTGCCGCATCGGATGGGCGTGCTGCGATCAATACCAATGGCACAGTGTGGCTCGCGACGGCGGGATCCGGGGACGTGCTGGCCGGGCTGGTTGCGGCGCTGCTGGGGCAGGGCATGCCACCGTTCGAAGCGGCTTGTGCTGCGGTGTGGATCCATGGGCAAGCCGGACAGCGGGAGGGCTTCGGGCTGACTGCGGAAGATCTGCCGCAAGCAGCCCGCAAGGTCCTGGCGGAGTTGATTAGTCGTTGAGCTTTTGCTGGAGCGCCATTGCGGCCTGCGGCGCGCGGATCTTTCCCTCGTGGATGAAGTAAACGAACACGTCCCGCGCCATCTTCTTCGGCTTGCGATCAGGCGCAGCCAAGTTCAGTCCCTCCGGCTGCTCACCCGACGCCCAAGCCTTTGCTCTCTCAGCCCACGTCTCAAGGTCCTTTTCCGGATAAGCGGTCGGAATGTCATCCTCCCCCTTCTGGAGCCGCGAATAAACAAAGTCGGCAGTGACATCCGCGATCTCAGGATAATCGTGATGATCGGCGTGGCAGATCGCAGTCTTGTACTTTTCAGCCAAGGCAACAAAGGCAGGGTCGATGAAGCTGGCATTGCGCACTTCGAGAACGTGCCGAAGCGAAACGCCGCCGCTGGTGGACGGCAGAAGCTTCAGGAAGGCTTCGAAGTCGTCGGGCTCGAACTTCTTGGTGGGGGCGAACTGCCAGATGATCGGCCCCAGCTTCTCGCCGAGTTCATGAACGCCGGTATCGAAGAACTTCTTCATCGACTCACCCGCTTCACCGAGCACCTTCTTGTTGGTGACGAAGCGGTTGCCTTTTACCGAAAAGACGAAGCCCTCCGGTGCGTCCGCAGCCCATTTCGCAAAGGTCGCGGGCGTTTGTCCGCGATAATAGGTGCCGTTCACCTCGATCGTGCGCAGCTGGGATGAGGCATATTCGAGCTGCCGCTTCTTGGGCAGATCGTCGGGATAGAACGTGCCTTCCCATGGCTCGAAGGTCCAGCCGCCGATACCGGCCCGGATCGTCCCGCTCTTGCTCATCCTTGCACCCTCCCGTGCGTCATTCTGCGGCCTCGGCCTGGCGGGCGCCCGGCCGGCGTTGGAGAAGGTCCTTCAGGAAGCGGCCGGTATAGCTGCGCTCGACCTTCACCACGTCTTCCGGCGTGCCGCTCGCAACCAGCTCGCCGCCGCCGTCACCCCCTTCGGGACCGAGATCCAGCAGCCAGTCCGCCGTTTTGATGACCTCCAGATTGTGCTCGATCACGACAACCGTGTTGCCCTGATCAACCAGCTCCTGCAGCAGTTCGAGCAGCTTGGCGACATCGTGGAAGTGGAGACCGGTGGTCGGCTCGTCCAGGATGTACAGCGTCTTGCCGGTGGCCTTGCGCGACAGCTCCTTGGCCAGCTTGATGCGCTGGGCCTCGCCGCCGGAAAGCGTCGTCGCCTGCTGGCCAACCTTGATGTAACCGAGGCCGACCTGCTTCAGCGTTTCCAGCTTGTCGCGAACCACGGGCACGGCCGCAAAGAAGTCGACGCCTTCCTCGACCGTCATGTCCAGCACATCCGCGATCGACTTGCCCTTGAAGGTCACATCGAGGGTTTCGCGATTGTAGCGCTTGCCGTGGCAGACATCGCAGGTGACGTAAACGTCCGGCAGGAAGTGCATCTCGATCTTGATGACGCCGTCGCCCTGACAGGCCTCGCAGCGACCGCCCTTGATATTGAAGGAAAAGCGGCCGGGCTGATAACCGCGGGCTTTTGCTTCCGGCAGGCCTGCGAACCAGTCGCGGATCGGCGTGAAAGCGCCGGTATAGGTGGCAGGATTGGAGCGCGGCGTGCGTCCGATCGGCGACTGGTCGATGTCGATGACCTTGTCGATGAACTCCAGACCTTCGATCCGATCATGCTCCGCCGGAAGCTCGCGCGAGCCCATGACGCGACGCGACGCTGCCTTGAACAAGGTCTCGATCAGGAAGGTCGACTTGCCGCCGCCGGACACGCCGGTGACCGCCGTGAAAGTGCCGAGCGGAATCTCGCCGGTGACATTGCGCAGATTATTGCCGCGCGCGCCAACGACCTTGATCGACTTGCCCTTCTTGGCCTTCCGACGTTCAGCCGGCAGGGCGACTTCCATTGCACCGGACAGGTATTTGCCGGTCAGCGACTGGTCATTCGCCATGATGTCGGATGGCGTGCCCTGGGCGATAATCTGTCCGCCATGGACGCCGGCTGCCGGGCCGATATCGACGACATAATCGGCTGTGAGGATCGCATCCTCATCATGTTCCACCACGATCACCGTGTTGCCGAGATCGCGCAGATGTCGGAGTGTGTCGAGCAAACGGGCATTGTCACGCTGATGCAGGCCGATGGAGGGCTCGTCGAGCACGTAGAGCACGCCCGTCAGGCCGGAGCCGATTTGGGATGCCAAACGGATGCGCTGGCTTTCGCCACCGGACAGCGTGCCGGAATTGCGCGACAGCGTGAGATATTCCAGACCGACATCGTTGAGAAAGCGCAGCCGCTCGCGGATTTCCTTGAGGATGCGATAGGCAATTTCGTTCTGCTTGCTGCTGAGACCTTCCGGCAGATCCTCGAACCAGGTCACGGCGTTGCGGATCGACAAGGCGGTCGCTTCGCCGATGTGCTTGCCACCGATCTTCACGGCCAAGGCTTCCGGCTTCAAACGATAGCCGCGGCAGGCCGGGCAGGGCGTTGCCGACATGAAGCGCTCGATCTCTTCGCGCATCCAGGCCGATTCCGTTTCCTTCCAGCGGCGCTGAAGATTGGGAATGACGCCCTCAAAGGTCTTCGTCGTCTTGTAGGCGCGCAGACCATCATCATAGCTGAAGGCGACCTGGCGATCACCCGTGCCATGAAGAACGGCCTGCTTGGCCTCATCAGACAGGTCACGCCAGCGGTCGGCGAGCTTGAAGCCGTATTCCTTGCCGAGGCCTTCCAGGGTCTGGCCGTAATAAGGCGAGCTCGACTTGGCCCAGGGGGCAATCGCCCCTTCCTTGAGGCTTACATGATCCTCGGGAACCACCAGGGCGGCATCAATGGCGCTCTGGCTGCCAAGACCGTCGCAGGTCGGGCAGGCACCAAACGGATTGTTGAACGAGAACAAGCGCGGCTCGATCTCGGGGATAGTAAAGCCTGAGACGGGGCAGGCGAACTTTTCCGAGAACAGAATGCGCTCATGCGTCTCGTTCTTGGACTTGTTGACGGCATCGGCGCCCGTCCGCTTTCCTTCCAGCGGCTTGTCGGCAAATTCCGCGACTGCCAGACCTTCGGCCAGCCTCAAACAGGTCTCGAGGCTGTCGGCCAGGCGGGCCTTGATGTCGCCGCGCACGACAACACGATCCACCACGACATCGATGTCGTGCTTGTACTTCTTGTCGAGAACCGGAGCGTCCGCGATTTCGTAGAACTCGCCGTCGATCTTGACGCGCTGGAAGCCCTTCTTCTGAAGCTCGGCGAGTTCCTTCTTGTACTCGCCCTTCCGGCCGCGAACCATCGGCGCCATGATGAAAAGGCGTGCGCCTTCCTCCAGCGCCATCACACGATCAACCATCTGGCTGACGGTCTGGCTCTCGATCGGCAGGCCGGTGGCGGGCGAATAAGGAATGCCGACGCGCGCATAAAGCAGGCGCATATAGTCGTAGATTTCGGTGACGGTGCCGACCGTCGAGCGCGGATTGCGGCTGGTGGTCTTCTGCTCGATGGAAATGGCAGGCGACAGACCGTCGATCTGATCCACGTCCGGCTTCTGCATCATTTCCAGGAACTGGCGCGCATAAGCCGACAGGCTCTCGACATAACGACGCTGGCCTTCCGCATAGATCGTGTCGAACGCCAGCGAAGATTTGCCGGACCCCGAGAGGCCCGTCATCACGATAAGGCTGTCGCGCGGCAGGTCGAGATCGATGTTCTTGAGATTGTGCTCGCGCGCGCCGCGAATGGAAATGTGCTTGTGGTCGGCCATGCCGCCTCGCAAATAAGATGTGACGGAGGTTGCGCGACGAGGCTCGCACACGCATCCCGCATGTAGGTTCGTGGTCCCGGTCTGTCCACGTCTGCAGGCAGCATTAACCTCTTCCTCCTGCCGTGCAAAGCAAAAAGAACAAAGGAGGAACTTTGTAGTTTATGTTTCAGCCGATCACATTTCACCGGTGCGGTTGACGTAGAGGCAAGAGCGGCGCATCCTTCCTTCAGTCGATCGGCAATGCCACAAGGGCGGCTGAGAGAAGCGTCAGGCAGAAAGCCGGATCGGCGTAGCCAAAGGCGAGGAGACAGGCATGACTCCACCGGACTGTTAAGAAGGGGCTCTGCTTCACTTCAGGGTCCCGCCGGCGCAAAGACTTAAAACGCCATAGCGTTCGGCAAACCGAAAATCAGAGACTGCAGTCGGATCGCGGCTGAACCGCACAGCATCCGAGACAGCGTCGGGAGCTCCGTCCCGACCGGAGGCTCAGACCTCATTATAGGCTCCGTGGTCTTCCATGATGGAAGCGCGGAGCCTTCGTCCATTTGGCTTATCCAAGATTTCTGTTGCAGCAAACGAACCAAGGCTATAGAACAAAAAGGGAACGATCTTTTGGTTGCCTCGCGGCAGATCGTGGAAAACCAGACAGGCCGGGCGACAGAGCGCCCTTGCTTCTATAGGGTGCGGCCACTTTTCGGATGAGCACGGAGTAGCATCATGGCGGGTAGCGTCAATAAAGTCATTCTGGTGGGAAACCTCGGGGCTGATCCGGAGATCCGTCGGCTGAATTCCGGCGATGCGGTCGTCAACCTGCGCATCGCGACTTCCGAAACCTGGCGCGACAAGAATTCGGGCGAGCGCAAGGAAAAGACCGAATGGCACAGCGTCGTCATCTTCAACGATAACCTTGCCAAGGTGGCCGAGCAGTATCTGAAGAAGGGCATGAAAGTGTACCTCGAAGGATCGCTGCAAACACGCAAGTGGCAGGACAAGGACGGTCAGGATCGCTACAGCACCGAAGTCGTGCTGCAGAAGTTCCGTGGCGAATTGCAGATGCTGGACGCACGCGGCGGCGGCGGCGGCTCGGATGTGGGCGAATATGGCGGCGGCTCAAGCTACGGCGGCGGTGGCGGTGGCGGCGGTGGACGCCGAGGCGGTTCCGACTTCGGTCAGTCCAGCCCGTCCGATGATCGTGGCGGCCGAGGTGGTGGCGGCGGAGGCGGAGGCTTCTCGCGCGATCTCGACGACGAGATCCCCTTCTGATCATGAAAAACAAAAAGGCCGGCGATAATCGCCGGCCTTTTTGCATCATGCCTGTGCTTCGGTTCAGGGCAGGTCGAGCGTATCAGGCTCCTGCACCGGCGTTCCGTTTCGCTCGCTGCGAAACTGCTGGGAATGTTTGTACGCCGCCTTGCGCATGCGCATGAGGGAGCCAAGCGGTCGATGGGCTTCCACGCCGTTCCAGGGATTGAAGCCCATTCCATCGTCGACAAGGCGCGAACGCTCTTCGCTCCAGGCTTGCTGCGGCTTGGCGGTCAGCGTGCCCAGGCGCACATATGGACTCTCGTCTTCGCTCCATTCCTTGTTGGCTGGCTCAAGCGGCATGTCGTCCAGATTGGTGCAAAGCTGGGCGCGGATCTCCCACACAGCGGTCTGGCTGCCGAAGAAATCGACCACAGCGGCGCGGATGCCATCCGGTACGCCGTTGACGTCCAGCGGCTGATCGGTGAGCGCGCGCAGGTTGTCGGATAGAGGTGCGACCGAAATCTTGGCGATGTAATCGCCGAAGCGCATAGGCAGCTGGCTGAAGAAGCTGTCGCCGAGAATATGGGTTTCCGGTTGGCCGCCCATGCTCTTCAGCATGGCGCTTTCCCCGCCGACGGCTTCCACGACCGTCTCGATGCCGCGCGCCGCAGCAGACACGACCTTTTTCAGACCCTCTACGCGATCGGTGGTGGCTGCGATCGGCTTGAGGCTGCCGAGGAAGGCTTTGCCGTCCGGGGCCTGGAAGGTAGGGCCATTGACCAGAATGAAATCCTGATTTCGGCTGCCTTCCGAATCCGGCAGCCGGTCGCCGTCAACGTCAAAAATCTTTATGGCCACGCCACGCGGCGTCGAGACGCTGTCAGGAAGAATGTCGCCGGGGATCGTGGAAAAGCGCATCAGGACGTCATGGCGGCCGGGATGGGCAAAAATGCCTTGGGCGAGCACATCAGGGAGATCGCCGTCGATCTCCAGCTCGGCCTGCAGGATGCCGTGGCTTTTCGCATGCACGCTGCGAATAGCGTGGCCGGAATCCTCATAGGTCTTCTCGCGGACCTTGCCCATCGTCTCGTCGATCTTGCGGCCGATTTCCGCTTCTTCAGGCGTGGGCTCATCAAGAGCCGGTGAGTAGCGCTGCAGAGAAAGAGGTGGCTGGCTCGACATGGCGGGCTCCCTGGTGAGTGAATGAAGCTGAGCATCGGCACAATTCACAAGGCGCCTTGTGGTTGCTTTGCAGGAGCTTGTGGTTGCTTTGCAGGAGAAAGCGGAACCGGATCATCCCGTGGTTGTTCGAGAGGACCTGTTGCGCGCAATCCACGGAGGACATCATGCAGCGACGCGAAATCTGGATCCTGGTACTGGTTGTCGTGCTGATCGGCGCGATCTGGACCGTGCACACTCTGCTCGACCAGGAAATGATGACGGACACAGCCCCAGTGGAGCGATCCGACCAACAGAACTCGGGTACCAACGCTCCAAGCGAACAGGTCCCGGCGGCGGGAACGACCGGCGCGCAGACCAATCCATAAAGCTGAAACAGAACGATCCCGCTATGGAGCGGGATCGTTCATTCTTAAGACAGTGGTTGCGATGACCGATGGCCGGGCTTCTGGCTAAGCCGCGGCCTGATCGGTGTTCATCTTGATCACCCGAACCGGAACCGACTTCGCAGCCGGAACTTTGCTTTCTTCGGCATGCTGCCAAAGCGGGATCAGGGCGTTGCATTCGGGGAAGTACGCGCCAACGCATCCGGTCGGGATGTTGTAGTTCACGACCTCGAAGCCATCCATCCGGCGCTTGAACGGATCGCTGGTGTCGGCTTCCATAGCGACGATCTCGCCGTTCTGGATATTCAGCCGTTCCATGTCCAACGTGTTCATCAACACGACCATGCGGGTGCCATTGATGCCGCGGAAGCGATCGGAATAGCCGTAGACCGTTGTGTTGAACTGATCATTGCTGCGAAGCGTGATCAGGCGCAGCACATCCGGCTCATTATCCGTCTGGAAGCTCGCTGACAGGGCTTCCGGCACAACGAAGTTCGCCTTGCCGGTGTCGGTGTTCCATTTCCGCTCACGGGCAGCGAGCGGCTTCGGGAAACCGCCCGGCGTGAACATGCGTGCGTTGAAGTCCTTGAAGATGTCAGGGTAGGTGGCTTCGATAGCATCGCGCACCTTGCCGTAATCATCGACCCAATCGCTCCAGGGGATCTGCACGGCGTCCGGCAATGTCGCCTTGGCCATTTCCGCGACGATGCGGGTTTCCGAGAGCAGATGTTCGCTGGCCGGCTTGGCAAAGCCGCGCGACGCGTGAATGCAGGACGTGCTGTCTTCCACCGTCACAACCTGCTGGCCGCTTGCCTGCTCGTCGATCTCGATACGGCCGAGGCATGGCAGGAGATAGGCAACCTCGCCGTTGAACAGCTGACCGCGGTTGAGCTTGGTGGCGATTTGAACCGTCAGGCGCATGCGCGGCCACGCCTTTTCCATCAGCTCACGCTCAGGCACGGCGCGCAGGAAGTTGCCGCCGAGGCCAATAAAGGCGCTTACCTCGCCGCGAATGATCGCACCGCAGGCATCCACCGTGCTGTAGCCGGTCTCCGTTGGCGGTTCGAAGTGGTAGAGCTCCCTGAGCTTGTCAAGGGGCACGAGTTCGGGCTTTTCCGAGATGCCGACGGTGCGCTGACCCTGCACATTGGAATGACCGCGCACAGGGCAGATGCCCGCGCCATCCCTACCGATATTGCCGCGCAGGAACAGGAAATTGGCCAGAAGGCGAACGGTCGTGACGCCAAGCTTATGCTGTGTCAGGCCCATGCCGTAGACGCCGATCACCCGCTCAGCCTTGGCGTAGGTCGTCGCGGCGCTCGTCAGCGCCTCGCGGGTCAGTCCGGAATGACGCTCGAGTTCATCCCAGTCGCTGCTTCTGACGTAATCGAGGAACTCGGTCGAACCATGCGTGTGTTCGGTGAGGAAGGCATTATCGAGCAGGCTCGGCTGTCCTGCGGCAAGCGCCTGCGCGTCCATCTCGAGCAGCGCCTTGCACATGCCGGTGATGGCCGCGATATCGCCGCCTGCCTTGACCTGGTAATATTCGCTGCTGATGCGGGTTTCGCTGCCCGTCGCCATCTCCACGGGAGACTGCGGATTGGTGAAGCTTTCCAGACCACGCTCGCGCAGCGGGTTGAACGTGACGATCGGTACGCCGCGTTTGCTCGCTTCCTGCAGATCATGCAGCAAGCGCGGGCTGTTGGAGCCGACATTCTGGCCGAAAAAGAAGATCGCATCGGCTTTCTCGAAATCATCGAGGCGGACAGTGCCCACCGGCACGCCGATGCTCTTCGGAAGCGCCACGGAGGTGGACTCATGGCACATGTTGGAGCTGTCCGGCAGATTGTTGTTGCCGTAGAGGCGCGCCATCAGCGCATACATGTAAGAGGTTTCGAGCGACGCGCGTCCTGAGGCGTAGAAGACGGTCTTTTTTGGATCAACAGCGCGGATCGCCGAAAGCTCGCGCCCGATCTCCGCAAAAGCCATGCCCCAGCTAACCGGCTCATATCGATCCGTGGTGTGATTGAAGCGCATGGGGTGCGTCAGGCGTCCGGCAGCTTCCAGATCGTAGTCCGGCCAGGTCTGCAGTTCCGTGACCGTATGCTTGGCGAAGAACTCAGGTTGGGCGCGCTTTGTCGTCAGTTCCCAGAAGGTCGCCTTGGCGCCGTTCTCGCAGAACTCGGCGGCATGCGGCTTTGCCGGCTTGGCCCAGGCGCAGCTTGTGCAGGCAAAGCCATCAGGCTTGTTCTGCTTTGCGAGGATGGCCGAGTTCTTGAGGACATGCCCTTCCTCAAGCGCGTATTTGGTCAGCGATTGGACGGATCCCCAACCGCCCGCTGGTCCCTCATAGGGCTCATAATGGTCGCTGTCGTGCATGAGCTGTTCCTCGCAAAAAGGCTGGAACTGGCACAATCGGACAGATGCCGCTTAGTTCCCGGGTCTGGTCGCGAATGCTGCCATGACGCAAGGCGAACGAGGCGTTCGCATTGGGTGAACCTTTTGCGGAGCGATCGAGGATGGCGCTGTACAGAAAGAGTGCGCACACTGACAGGCAATGAAGATGCCTTTAGCCGCGCCTTTGAACCGGCGCGGCATGTCTGCATCAAGGAAGGCGGCGAACCTCACGGATCGTGGCCAGGCCCTTGTAGCCTTCCTTGCTTCCAACGGCGGCCATGGCGTTGAACACACGTTCTGCATCGCCGAGACGCTTGAGGTTCAGATAGGCATAACCACGAATGGCCATGAGGTCGACGCGTTCAGTGGCAATACGCGAGCGTTGGTCGAGTGCAAGCAGAGCCTCGTTGTAGCGCTTCTGCTCATAGAAGCCGAGTGCGCGCTGCGTCAGGATGTCGACTTCCAGCTGATGGGAGCGCTTCGGGTCCTGCGCAGCCTTACTTGCCGACAGTGCCGCATCATCCACCATGTTGCGGCTGAGATAGGCGAGCGACTGGCCATAAGCCGCTTCACGCCGAACCGCATCATTACCGGTGCGGATCGCTTGTTCAAAGGTCGCAGCCGCCTCCAACGGCCGGTTCATTTCCGACAAGCACCAGGCGCGCGCCAAGGCAGCCTGTCCGGTCAGCTGCGTGTACTGATCCGTGGTGGAGCAGTTGCGGTTCTGGGACGCGCGATTGCCGCCGCCGGATGAACTGTTTTGCCGTGCCTGAGCAGGTGCTACGGCCGCATTCCGCGTTCGTGCGGTCGTGTAGGCTTCCTGTATGGTTGCACCGCGATCCACGTCAGTAACATCGGTCGGCGCCATACGATCGGCCATTGCGATGTTGCCGCTTGGAGCCGCTTGAGCCGGTGCGACAGCATAGCTTCCAGCGGGCGTCACCGTTTGCTGCGCAGGAGCGGTGTAGGCGGCGACTGGTGTTGTCGAAGCCGCTGCCGGCGCTGCGGGCGCTGCACTACTCACAGGCTGTCCCGTCCAAGGCGCATCGGTGGGAGCCGGAATGCGTCTGTTTGCCTGGGTCTGCTCGGCTGGTTCACCCAGATTGGCGATGCGCGTCGAGCGACCGGCCCACAGCCTCTGGATTTCACGGACACCAGCTTTGTCGCCGAGCAGGTTCAGCGTCAAAACCAGGCCGTAAGCAGAAGGTTCATCATCGGGCTTCCATTGCAAGGCCGTGGTAAACCACTGGGCTGCCGTTTGATGCTGGTTCAAATCGCGCGCATACCAGCCGAACTGCTGAGCTGCCGCTGGATCATGCGTTTCAGCGGTTTCCTGCGCCATGCGGGCAAGAATGGTTGGATCGATGACGACACGCGGCTCCGTGGCCAGGTAGTTGGCAGCGGCCGCCATGTAAACCTTGCGGATATCGTCGGTTTCGTCGCGGTACTTGTAGAGAATGTCCTCTGCTTCGCCAGGCTTGTTCAGAGCGATCTTGGCCAAGGCCAGCCCTTGAGCCGCTTCCGCGCTGTCTTCCCGCTCACGCGACTTGGTGAACCAGAGTTCCGCATCCTGCGGCTGGTCGCGGCGGATATAATACCAGCCGAGCAGGCGGGGATCGGATGCGTTGCCGGTGTCCGGCTCAGCAACGGCCTTCACAGCATTGAGATCTGACTGCGGCACCACAAGGTCGGGATCCTGACCGGCATTGGCGACGATCTGGCGGGACAGCGCCAAGCGGGCCTGCTCGAATTCGCCTTTGCCATCTGGACCCGTGCGCTCTGTGGCAAGGAGCTGATCCACCAGCGGCTTGGGCAGAAGCGGGATTGCCTTTTCCACGGTCGCAAGGCGCTGTTCGGGATCGTTGCAGCTGTCGAGCACGTATTTATAGGCGTCGCGTGCGCGCTCGGGACGATCCGTCTTTGCGAAAGCCTCGGCCAAACGCCAGAGAACATCGACCTCGGCGCATGTCAGCAGGCTCGGCGTGTCGGCCGCGGTGCGAACAACAGTCTCGTATTGCTTGAGATCGGACGCATTGATCAGCCGCTCACGCGCTTCTGCGACGCCCAGACGCTCGAGCATATCGGCCGGCACTTGCCAGCTGGGATCAGCCGCTTGCCGATCGGCGATGGCCTTGCGCAGCTCGGCATACTTGCCCTCGGAATAAAGCTGCCACATCGCATCAAGCTGCGGATCGCCAACATTGGGAACGGCCAAGGGATCGGCCGGCGGCGTCCAGTCGGGATAGAGCGCGCGAAGGCGGGCAATTTCGGCATCGAGACGCCGCTGGTCGCCTTGCCGCGCGAAATAGCGCAAGGCGCTTTCGTCGATCTTCGGCTCCGCTGTTGCATTTGCTGTAGCCGTGGCAGCCGGAGCCGGTACGGTTGGAACAGAAGGCGTCGATGCGTCGGAAGCAGACGTGTTGTTTGAAGCCGGATCAGCCTGTGCAACCAGGATCGATTTGCGGTCAGGCGCTTCGTCGGCGTAAGCCGCAAAAAACGATGTGGAGCGAACATGCTTCACCGGCAGTCCGCTCAGGCGGTCACTCTTTCCTCGTGCCGTCAGGCCAAGGCGATCGTCTTTGTCGCTGTGCCAGGTGTTCGCTGGAACAGAGCCGGTGGAACGAAAGTCGACCATCTGGGCTGGAGCCGGCGCAGCACTCGTTTGAGGCGCAACACCGATCGCGCCGCCAAGGTGCAGGATGGCCGTCGTGCTCAGGCTGGTCAGGATCGCAGTCGCGACGATCGCCGTTTTCACGTGCAGCCTCCCGGAATGTTCCTCAGGTAAGACAAAGCGAGCAACTGCAGTGTTGCAGGATAATAGTCGGTCGGCGTGAATTGCAGCAGATCCTGCGGCAACGGCTTCTTGTCGAGCACGCAAGCAACAAGCGATGGAATGATCCTGTAGCCGGGATCGGTCAGCGTTGCGGTGACCGCGCCGCTGTTCAGATTGACCAGCGACAGACCGGGTCCGCCCGCATCGGCCATGAAGGGGCGCAGCAGATTGCGATCGGTGATGCCGGCTCGGATCATGTAAAGCGGGATGCGGATCGCGTTGTAGCCGAATTCAGCGGTAAAGCCTTCAGCCGGTACCGGGTTCTGCTTGATCGAGACCCATTCCGCCGGCAACTGGCGCTCGCCGAAGCGGGCCGTCTGAACCAGGGCCTGCCCGGACCGCGACAGAGCCTTCCAGTCCACCGCTTTGTCGCGCGACGCAAAGCGGGTCATGGCTTCGAACACCCAGTACGATGGATTGACCACCGGACCATCTTCGCGCTCGGTGCTTTTAAAGCCGGTGACGCCCGGCAACAAGGTGATGCCGCCATTATCCGTGGGCACAACGACATGCTTTCCGATGGCCGCGATCATCGATTGGGCTGCGCTGGTCAGGTCCGGCCGCTGCCAGGCTTCACCGGCCAGCGACAATGCGTAAGCGATCAGGATGTCACCATCGCTTGCGTCGTTGGCGTCGGTGACGTGCGGGGTCTTGGTCGGATCCCAGCGCCAAACGGCCAAGCCATCGTCGCGCAGAAGCAACTCTGTCTTGGTGAAGGTCCAGATCTGATCGAAATCCGCAGCGCTGTTTGCGAGATAGGCCAAGATCAGGCCATAACCCTGGCCTTCCGAATGGCTGATGCCGCCATTGGCAGTGTCGATGATACGGCCGCTCGAATCGAGGAACTTGGCCTTGTAGGCAGCCCAATCCTCACCACTCACAGACCCGGCCGCTGCCGCGGTCGTCTGGGGCTGAGCCTGGGCGGGCATGGCCAAGCCAATCATCATGGCGAGTGCAGAAGCCGTGAGCAAACGAAGGTTCATTGACGCCTTCCCAGGTTCTTCAGGAGAGTTGCCGTGGCAATCCCAAGGAATATGCACATGATGAAAAGTCCTGCGGCATAGGACAGCACGTTGCCCGACAGCCAGTTGGCTAGGATAAGACGATAATTTGCCAGCGAGAACGGTTGTGTTTCGCGGAATTCGTAGGTGCTGACTTCGCGTGTGGACGTGATGTCGCCCGTTCTGTTGTAGAGCGTCATCTCGCCACCGACCTTGTTCCACTGCTCGGTATGCACGAGGCCGTCCGCGCCCTGCCACAGAGCCTCCGCCGTCGGCGCCGTGGCCAACGTCCAAATGTGGGTGTCATCGGGGGCAGGGCGTTGGGCAATCACGAACGACGTGTCGAAAGGCGGTGTGATCGGCTGTGCGGTGCGTGGGGTCAGGCGAAGCGTGTCGAGCGAAATGTCGAACTTGCTGTTCAGCCATTCGCTGAAGCCGTTGATCTGACCGCGCCAGCCGGCGCCGGAAAGCTGGTCGCGCCATTTGTCGAATGTAGCCGTTGTCTGCCCGGCGTTGCGGGTGGCAGTCGGCAGATCGGTTTCCTGGCCCCAGCTGACGCGGCTTTCGGCTGCCAAGCCAACCTGCGTCAGGACCTCGGGATCAAACCTGCCGATCGGTCCAAAGAACATGGCGTCACGCTCGCCGATCGCCTGAACCGAGTTCACCGGTTCGATGGCAAAGGGGCGGCCGGCGGCAAGCGTCAGCTTGGCCAACAAGGTTGCTGCCGTTGAAAGCGACTCAACCTCGCTCTTGTCGACCAGAACCGGGATCGGGTTCGACGAACGGTTATACGGGAAAGACGTGCCTGCCGTGCGCGCAAGATTGGGCAATTGGGCGATGCGTGCAAAACGCGGCATCTCGAAAGCCGAGGTGTCGAACATCACGAAGCGCGAATCGGTTTGACCTGTGGCGCCCGGAGCGCAGGCCGCATCCTTTTGCGTCATCAACACGGCTTCGATGGCGATCTTGTTCGCGCCCGGCCGGAAGTGGCGCATGGTCACTGGAACCGGCAACTTGCGCAAAATGGCACCGCCGGACGTCGTGATCGGTACCGTCGCCGCAATGTTGTCGTTGACGTAGATGTCGATGTGGCTTCCCGGCAGAACTTCTGCGGAGTAGGCGGCATCGAGGAGCAGCCGCGCTTGGCCGTAATCGTTGGCGTAGAAGTCCGACGGAATGCCGATCACGAAATCCGTGCGGAAGCGGCGTCCGGCAAATTCTTGGGTGGGAAGGCCAAGCTGTGCGAAGCTTTGCTGTCCGGCTTCAGAGAAGATGGGCGCATCCGGATAATGCCAGGCTTCGGTCGACAGAGTTGTTCGTGCGGTGTCTAGTGGCCGGTCAGCGGGTGCGATGACGCTTTCCACCGAAGACGCGATCGACTGCCATGTCGGGCCGGTGACCACCATCGTGTTTGGACCGGTTTTCTGGTCATCCACGAAGGTGATGGTTGGCGAAACGGTCGCGCCTTCCGGAACGGTCTGCAGCACCTGCGAAACTTCGGCAGGCAAGCCCACCACGACGTTCAGGGCACCTTCAGCCAGATTGGCTTCCGCTTCCCGGGAGACCGAGATGCGCTGGTTCGGCATGTTTGCGAACACGGCCAAGCCTTGTGACAATCGAAGCACAGGTCCGGTTGCCGCTGGACTGTCGACACCGGGTGCAATGATGTTGAAGCGCGTGTTGCCTTCTTCGTCGACGCCGATCGTGGACACGTCTTCGAAGTTGGTGATGTGACGTTCAGCGTTAGGCCCGAATGTCAGGAAGGTGCGCTCGGGCGCGATTTCCGACCAGAGCTCATATGTCGACTGGATCGTGCAATCGGTGCGGTGGCGCTGGCTGACATCGAACGAGATCAGGTTCTTGCCGGTTCGCAGCACATCGGCAGGCAGATTGACGATGACGTCGCTGACGCCTTCCGAGGATTGCACCGGCTGATCGAGAACCGTGACCCCGTTCATCGCGACCTTCACCCGAGACAGTTCGGGCGCGATCACCAGCGCGTTCTGGTAGCCGACATGCAGCTGCGTTGCCGTTCGCGCTTCGTCGGCCGTGAGCTGGACCGTCCACTGCTTGCGCGCGATCTCGCCATTGAGGGACAGCTTGTCGCTCGGGATGAGGAAGCGCCGCATGCCGCTGCCGGACGGCTGTGTTGATGGCGAGGACACCATGGACGCAGGCGGAAGCGGCGTCGTCGTGTTGGACGGCGCGCTGGACTGGGGGTGCGGCAGTGGAACAGCGGCCGCAGGTGCGGCGGCTGGCGGAGCAGATGGTGCCGGCGTCGGAGCAACGGCAGGCTGCGCAGGAGCAGTCGGTGCCGACGGTGTTGCATCCGGAGTTTGTTGTTCTTCCTTGCGCTCGGTCGACATGTCGAACGGCACCGACTGACCGGAAGCCAGACCAGTGGTGACCAGCAAGGATGCGGCGAGAAGGGTCGTTCGTTTCATCGGGCTGCCTTTGCGGCAACCGGCTTGGCCGGACGGCTCGAGCGCGCGAGGTAAACGAGGCCGCGATAGGTCTGGAACAGCGCCAGACCGAAGAAGCGCACGGTTCCTTTCAGCAGGCCCGGATTACCGCGGCGCGACAGCTGGAACTGCGTCCACTGGCTGGAGTCGGCGAAAACGAGATCGGCGATCAGCTTCTGATGCAGCGGCTCCTGTGGCGCGAACAAGCAGCCAATGGCAGTTGTTTCGCCCAGCGTCTGAACGTTGCGGATATTCATCGGCAAAATGTGCTGTTCTTGATCGAAATAGGTCTTGAAGCGAACGCCGGAGAGATCGTTCACCTTCGCTGCCGACGCTTCATGACCGTAAAGCACGATGCGAACGCCATAGACCGAGACGTCCTCGATCGTACCTGGCAGCCATTGCTCGCCGAACTGGAATTCGCAGCGGCGGCTGACCTTGATGCGCCGCGTGATCTGCCGTTCGCCGCGCTCAGACACCACGCCGAGGGCTGCACCCGCCATGATCAGGTTCAGCAAGTTCCAACCACCCACGACCAAGGTGACGTCGGCTTTGAAGGGCTCGGTGTAGACGCGGTAGATCGTGACGAAAACAGCGACCAGAAGAACCGCAAAGATGATAAAGAACGGGGTCGAAATCTCCGACAAGCGGCTGGTCGAGATCGATTCATCCTTGGCCGTCACCTTGAAGGTCGGCTTGCTCGGATGGAGGATCACGGAAATAACGGCCGGCAGAAGATGCACGGTCTGAACATATTCGTAGAGTTCCGAGATCCAGGGCCAGCGGAACGCGCCATACAGATAGTTCTGCATGATCAGGTTCACGACCATGTAGGTCAACGTGTAGGCCATGAACTCGCCGCCCGAGGCGGTGAAGATCTCGAGGTCGAAGAACAGGTAGAACAAGGGCGCGACCAGGAAGATGGCGCGTGGAAACGGGAACAGCCAGAACAGCGTCGAGGACATGTAGCAAAGGCGCTGCGGCAGGGAGAGGCCGCGCTTCAGGGGCGGAAAGCGATAACGCAGGATCTGCATCATGCCCTGGGCCCAGCGGCTGCGCTGGCCGATGAAGCTTGCGAATGTAGCAGGCTGAAGGCCGGCAATGAGCGGCTTGTCGATATAGATCGACTTCCAGCCCTTGCCGTGCAGAGCCAAAGCTGTTTCGCAGTCCTCGGTGATGGAGATGCCGCTGAAGCCGTCTGTTTCAGCAAGCGCTTTGCGTGACAGAACGGCAGCAGAGCCGCAAAAGAACGAGGCGTTCCACTTGTCCAGACCGCGCTGAATGATGCCGTAGAACATCTCGTTCTCGGACGGCATCTTCTCGAAGGTCTGAAGATTGCGCTCAAGCGGATCGGGATTGAGGAAGAAGTGCGGGGTTTGCACGAGGAAGAGTTTGTCTTCTTCCTGGAAGTAGCCAACCGTTTCCAGCAGAAAGTCGCGTGCCGGCGCATGGTCGGCATCGAAAACCGCGATCAGATCGCCGCTCGAATGTGCAAGTGCGTTGTTGAGATTGCCAGCTTTTGCGTGCTCGTTGCGCTCGCGCGTGATGTAAATCGCGCCGAGATCTTCCGCGAGCTTTTTCAGCTCCACATAGCGAGCCTCGGCGGCATGTGCGTCGGTGATCTTGGTGGAATTACGCTTCTGAACGGATCCGCCGTCGTCCAGCAGCCACACCTTGAACTTGTCGGCGGGGTAATCCATCGACACGGAGGCAGCGATGGTCTTCGCCAGCAGATCGGAATCTTCGTTGTAGGTCGGGATGAAGACGTCGACGGTCGGCAGGTTGTCCCAATCCTCGCGCTGCGCCTCGGCGCGCGACGGCTTCGCCGGCAGCGGCAGAGCCACCACGAAAAGGCTGATGGCCAGCATCATCACGCTGTACATTTCAGCGAGATAAAGCAGCAAGCCGGGAATGAAATCTTCGAGCTGATTGACCGGAGGCAAGGTGCTGGTCGTGCGCCAGTAGACATAACGCATGACGATTGCCGTTCCGAAGGCAAGCGAGATCAGGCGCCAGATGCCTTCCGCGCTGATCGACTTCAGGATCATCATCACGGACAACACGAACAGGCCTGCGATGAGCTGCGTCCGCAAGCTGATCGGCAGCGTAACCAGCGCGACCACAGCCACCGACATGACGGCCCAGAATGCTACGAATACGAGCTTTCTCATGAGCGCCTGTGTCCCTTCAGCTGTGATTGAAACAAGGCAATCAACTGCTTGGTCGCGCTTGCCATCGAGAACACATCAAAGCCATGGGGGTTAACGAGCGGTGAATATCTGTTAACGCGCCGCCAAATCGTCTGCGAACGTGAAGAAACCCTTGAGGATCCGAGATCCGTGGCGGTCTCACCACCGTTCATCCAGTTAAGAGAGCCCAAGACCGGCATGATCTGTTTTACCGGTTATCCGGGGGTGGAGCAGGCACGGCTCCAAACCCGCTCGAGGTCGCTTGCGAAGTCGTTGTCGGCACAGCAGTTCTCGGCGCAGATGGCGCCGCGTCGGACGAACCTGAAACCGGCGGCAACAAAGTGGAGATCGAGCGTGTCGCGCCTCCACTTGGAGCTGCCGTCGAAGCAGAAGGCGAAGCTTGCGGTGCGGTGATGGGGCCGGTTCTTGCCGACGGAGGCGGTGGCGGAACCGTTGGGCCCACCGGCTGAAGCAATTCAACCGGCGGTGCAGAAACCGGTGCGGCGGCAGCCTGGGTGCGACGCGGCGCACGCCTTGTCGGCGCAGGCGCAGGTGGCGGAGCAGGCTGTTGCAGCACCGGCTCCAACTGGCCAAGGGCAGTCGGATAAACATCCGGTCCTGGTACGCCCAGGCTTTCGGGTACTTTGGATGGATCACCGTAGGGGTTCCATCCCTCGGCATCCACGAAGACGTTGGCGGTATAGCCGTACATCACGGCGAGCAACTGCGCTTCCGTTGCGCCGGTCTCGCAAAGCCGCAGACGAATATCGATCGAGCCGCGGTCATTCCAAGAGAACTGACGCGAGCGAATGTTCTGGAAGCCGTACAGGCAGGTCTCGCGCCCCCTGCGGCCGACGGCATAGCCGAAGGGTCCGTAGCGGTTCTGGACATAGAAAGGTGCGCGCTGAAGCGGCAGACCCGGAACGACGCGCCGAATTTCGCTATCTATGTTGCGAAGTGGCTGGAACTGCTCGGGCATGGCCGTTTGGCCTTCCGCAACCGCCTTGATCGGCCCGTAAAGTCGAACACGGAAGCTGTTCTGAACAGGCAAGGTCGATTTGGTCGCAAGCGCAATGTCTTGCTGGATGCCGTTTGTGTAGGTGCGCTCGGTTACTGCGACCACCGCAGGGCCGCCCGGCGGGGGCAGGATATAGGCTGAGCTGTTTGCGACAACGCGCTCAACGGAAGATGTGCCTACCTGCAGTGTGCGCGTGCATCCGGTCGACGCAAAAACCGCTGCGGCTGTCAGGAACAACAGCCCTAATCGTCCAGCGGTCATTGAGTTTATGCGCTTCATAACCGAGTTGCATATGAGATTCGGCAAGAAGCAAGAAGAGCGCGCCGGTTACTGTCTCCAGACCGGCGCAAGCTTCGCGAACAAGGAAGCTGGCAAGATCAAGTGGCCAGTGCATTGTCGAGGAGCGATGCACCGCCAATCTTCACCGAATGCCTCAAATACAGCGGCCGCCGTCGACTTCCATGGCCACGCCGGTGACCATGCTGGCCTCATCCGAGCACAGGAAACATGCCGCATTGCCCATATCTTCCGGGGTCGAGAAGCGCCCGATAGGGATTGTGGACAGGAATTTGGCGCGAATGTCCGGTGTGTCCTCGCCCATGAAGGTCTTGAGCAGCGGGGTATCGCCGGCAACCGGGTTGATGGCGTTGACCCGGATGCCGAACGGCGCGAGTTCGACGGCCATGCCGCGTGTTGCCGTGATGGCCCAGCCCTTGGACGCGTTGTACCAGGTCAGGTTCGGACGAGGGCTGACGCCACCGGTCGAGGCAACGTTGAGGATCGCGCCATATGTCTGCGCCTTGAACAGCGGCACGATAGCCTTGGCGCCGAAATAGATCGCCTTCATGTTTACGGCGGCCACGCGATCGAACACGTCTTCTTCCACCGATTCAAGCGGCTGGGGCAGGTGGCCGACACCGGCATTGTTGACCAGGATGTGGACGCCGCCGAAGGCCGACTTCGTGGCGTCAACGATCGACTCGAACCCGCCTTGCGACGCGACATCGGCTTCAAAGGCTTGCACCTGTTCACCAATGCTCTCTGCAACGCGGCGTGCGCCTTCGAGATTGCGATCAGCGATCAAAACCTTGGCACCTTCGGCCGCGAACTTGCGGACGATGCCCTCGCCAAAGCCGGATCCGCCGCCGGTCACGATCGCAATCTTGTTTTCAAGACGCATGGTTCTCATCCCTTTCCAATTATCGGTGCTGTTCGGGAGGCTTAAAGTGCTCATCGCGCATTCTTGTCAACTGAAGAGGGCGACTCACGCTTCCGCCATTTTGCTGCCGTAATTCGTTAATGCAGTACTAAGGGTTGTGTGTGCACAACAACAAGGAAGACGAGGGCTCGGGACGGGCTGCGTCGAACCACGATCCGGGTGTATGCCGGTGTCAGTAGTGCGTGCGTGGGGACAAACAGGATGCGAGTGGCTTCCGTCAAAGCGGTGCGACGTGTCACGGGTGTGGTTGCAGTGTCGATGCTGGCCGTTCTGGTCGCGTCCTGCGCAAGCCAGCAGAAGACGTCTTCAAAGAAGACGCGCTCTAAGGAATATTTTGCCGAGTCCGTTTATGGCGTGAAGGCAAGCCCGCGCGTCAGCAACCTGCGCACGAAGCTTCCGCGTGGCGGTGGCCGCGACCAGACGGGCAAGCCCTACATGGTCAAGGGCCGCTGGTATTACCCCAAGGAAGAAAAAGGCTACTCCAAGACCGGCGAGGCGTCCTGGTATGGTTCGGCCTTCCACGGTCGCCTGACCGCCAACGGCGAGATCTACGACATGACGCATCTGACGGCTGCGCATCCGACGATGCCGCTGCCGAGCTATGCGCGCGTCACCAACATGAAGAACGGCAACTCGGTTATCGTGCGCGTCAACGATCGTGGTCCTTATGAAAAGGGCCGCGTGATCGACTTGTCGCAGAAGGCGGCTGAGATGCTTGATTACGCCCATTCCGGCATGGCGTCGGTGAAGGTGGATTACGTCGGCCGTGCACCGCTGGACGGCAAGGACGACAGCTACCTCATGGCCTCGTATCGACCCGGCAACGGCGCGCTCGATCCAAGCGACGGCCTGCCGACCGGCGTGATGGTTGCCATGAACGGTGCAACGCGCAGCAGCGCTTCTTCGTCGGCTTCGACGGTCGCTTATCCGAATGGCGGTCTTGCGGCCTTCGGTGCGGTTTCGGTCGCTTCGGTGGTTCTGCCGGATTACGGCCCGATGGCGCCGGATCGTCCGGGCGCTTTCCAGGTTGCCAGCACGACAATGCCGGTTCTCGGCTATGCCGAGCAGCGTTCCGCCAAGGCTGCAGCAGCTTTCTCTGCACTGGAAGGCAAGACGCCGGTTGCTGCCGCCGTTGCCAATCAGTGGAAGCAGGCGCTGGATGGTTTGAACGACTATGTCGCCGTCGGCACCTATGCGACGCAAGAAGAAGCGCTGAAGCGTTCCGCAGCCTTGTCGTCCTTCGGCAAGATCGGCTTCGAGATGTCCGATGCGGGTGTGGCGCTCACTTTGCGTCCCGATGGTCGCACAGCCATCGACGACATGCTGCAGGCTGCCTGGGACAATGGCGCGTCCGACGCTTTCGTGATCCACGACTGAGATGTCGTTTACCTCCATCTGCTAGGATAAAGGAGGACGCACCTCCTTTGAACGCAGATGGAATGGCAGTGTTGACCCACAAACATCGCGGCAGACTGACTGGCCTGAGCCTCGCTCTCGTGCTTCTCGCGCCAACGGCTTGGGCGCAAGGAGAGGCTTCCAAGCAGCGGTTCGAGACCAAGGCCCCGCAAGCCTTTCTGATGGAAGCCAAGACCGGCACCGTGCTTTTTTCCAAGCAGCCGGATACGCTGATTGCGCCGGCCGCCCTTGCCAAGCTGATGACGATGGAAGTCGTGTTCGACGCGCTCAAGTCGGGCCGTGCCAAGCTCGACGATGTTTACACCGTGAGCGAGAATGCCTGGCGCACCGGCGGTGCCCCGTCACGCGGCTCCACGATGTTTGCCGCGGTCAAGTCGCAGCTGACGCTCAACGATCTCATTCAAGGTGCAATCGTTCAGTCCGCCAATGATGCCTGCATCATCATTGCGGAAGGTATGGCGGGTTCGGAAGCAAAGTTTGCCGAGCTGATGAACGAGCGCGCGCGCGAAATCGGCCTCAAGAAGTCCGTGTTCAAGAATGCCACTGGTCTGCCTGCGGAAGGGCAGGTGGTCAGTCTCAGCGAACTCGCTATTCTCGGTCGCCACATCTGGGAGACCTATCCCGAGCTTTATCGCATCTATGCGCAGCGCGACTTTACCTGGAACAAGATCACCCAGCGAAACCGAAATCCGCTTCTGTCGGCCGGGATTGGTGCCGATGGCATGGGAACGGGCTACACAGAAGCCAGCGGCTACGCCATTCTGGGTTCCGCCGAGCAGAACGGACGCCGTTTGTTTGCCGCGATGAGTGGCATGACGAGTGAAGCCGAGCGTGCGCAGGAAGCACGCAAGTTGCTCGATTACGGCCTCAACGGTTTTGAAGATGCCCACTTGTTCGATGCCGGCGCTATCATCGGCACGGCGCGCGTTTATGGCGGCATGAAGCAGGACGTGCCGCTGAAGTCACTCGATCCAGTCGAGGTCTTCGTGCCGCTGACCGACAAGGATCTCGTCAAGGTTCACCTTGTTTACGACGGACCTTTGCGCGCGCCGATTGCTTCGAACCAGCCGATCGGATCGCTGGAAGTCTGGATTGGAGACAGTCTTGCGAAAAGCTTTCAGCTGGCTGCAGCCGAAGATGTCGCGCTTGGTTCGCTGAGCAGCCGCGCCGCGGATGCCGCCCATGAGCTTGCCTTTGGATGGCTGCGCTAGAACCAGCCAGCCACGTCTGGATATGCCGGGACGTATAGCTTAGATGTCCGGCAGGCGGATCAACTGCCGGGACGGTCTCTTTGGCACACGGTTTTTTCATTACATTCGAAGGCGGTGAGGGCGCTGGAAAGTCCACGCAGATCCGCCGCTTTGCCAAGCGACTGGAAGCGGCCGGCCGCGATGTGGTGGTCACGCGTGAGCCAGGTGGTTCGCCCGGTGCGGAAGCGGTGCGCCATGTGCTCTTGTCCGGTGCCGCCGAACCCTTCGGGCCGAAGACCGAAGCGATCCTGTTTTCTGCCGCGCGTGCGGATCATGTCGACACGGTCATCCGCCCCGCCGTTGAAGCCGGAAAAGTCGTTCTGTGCGACCGCTACATGGATTCGTCGCGTGTTTATCAGGGCGTCACCGGCAACCTCGATCCCCATTTCATGCGCGGGCTCGAATCTGTTGCGATCGACGGCATGCTGCCGGATCTCACGCTCATTCTGGACATCGATCCTCGTCTCGGCCTCACACGCGCCAGTCAGCGTCGTGGGAACGACGAGGCCGATCGCTTCGAAAAGGAAACGCTGGCGATCCACCGCGCCCGTCGTGAAGCCTTCCTGGAGATTGCCCGCAACGAGCCGGAGCGATGCGCCGTGGTCAACGCTTCGCATGATGTGGAGAGAACGGCACAGGGCATCTGGCAAGCCGTGCAGGAGCGTCTTCCCGAGCTTGCTCAAGCCGATAAGGTGAGTGGCGATGTATGAGCGTCTTGCGCCACTGACCCACGATTCGCTGGACGACATTCCTGAACCGTCCGAGACCTTGCGGCTCGTCGGGCACCATGACGCGCGCGAAATGCTGCGTTCGGCTCATGCTGGAAGCAAGCTGCATCACGCGATCCTGCTGTCTGGCCCGCAAGGCATCGGCAAGGCTACGCTGGCCTTTCAGTTTGCAGCTCAGCTTTTGGGCGAGGGCACGCCCGGCGGCTTTGATCCGCGTGATCCCGCCGGAGGGCTGTATCGTCAGATCGCCAGCGGCGCGCATCCCGGCGTGCTGCATCTCAGCCGCCCTTATGACGACAAGACGAAGAAATTCCGCACTGTCATCACGGCCGACGAGATCCGCCGCGTGAGCCGGTTCCTGTCTTTGCGCACACATGACGGCGGTTATCGCATCGTGATCGTCGATCCCGCCGACGACATGAACCGCAGTGCGGCCAATGCTTTGCTGAAGAACCTGGAAGAACCACCTTCGAAGGTGTTGTTTATCCTGATCTCGCATTCGCCCGGCAGGCTGCTGCCCACCATTCGCTCGCGCGCGCAGGTCATCAAGTTCCAGCCGTTGGGCGTCGACGATCTTTTCGAGGCAATGGGTGCGCTTCAGGTTGCGCTCCCGGGTACAGCTGAGGAGCGCGCAGAGCTGGCGCGCCGTGCCGGTGGCAGCCCGCGGGCGGCCATTCTTCTGACGCTGCATGGCGGCCTTGAAATCGCGCAAGCAACCGACAAGCTGATCGCCGGTCGCTCGAATGATGTGGCTGCAGCCTACAAGCTCGCCGATGCCGTGACCGGCCGCGATGCCGGCATGCAGTTCCAGCTGTTCAACGCTTATGCGCTTGAGCGTCTGTCGGAAGCGGCAACGACGCTTGGTCATGACGGGCATGCGGCTGCGGCTGCACGTGTCGCCGATGCCTGGACCGATGCCACGCGGCGCATTGGAGAAACGGAAGCCTATAATCTCGACAAGAAGCAGCATGTCATGTCCATGCTTCAAACGCTTCGCGAGCAGCTGGCGGCCTAAGCGTCTGGCCATCCGGGCGGGGATGGTCTAGGGAGCAGGCTTTCCCAATTGGCCGCACCCGAATGTCCGAAAAATACTACATCACAACCGCGATCTCTTATCCCAATGGCAAGCCGCATATCGGCCATGCCTATGAACTGATCGCCTGTGATGCGATGGCGCGTTTCCAGCGCAAGGATGGCAAGGACGTCTTGTTCGTGACGGGCACGGATGAGCACGGCATCAAGATGCTGCAGACTGCGCGCAAGGAGGGCATTCCTGTTCGTGAGCTGGCAGACCGCAACGCCGCCGAATTCCAGCGCATGGCTGCCTCGCTGAACGCCTCCAACGACGACTTCATCCGCACCACAGAAGAGCGTCACAAGATTGCCTCGCAAGCGATCTGGAAAGCCATGGAAGCAAGCGGCGACATCTACAAGGGTGGTTACGCCGGCTGGTATTCCGTGCGTGATGAAGCCTATTACGGCGAAGAAGAAACCGAAGTTCGTCCCGATAATGTTCGCTATGGGCCGCAGGGCACGCCTGTGGAGTGGGTCGAGGAGGAAAGCTACTTCTTCCAGTTGTCGGCCTATCAGGACAGGCTGCTTGCGCTTTACGAATCCAATCCCGGCTTCATCGCTCCGAACGAGCGTCGTAACGAGATCGTGAGCTTCGTCCGCTCCGGCTTGAAGGACCTGTCGATCTCGCGCACCACCTTCGACTGGGGCATTCCGGTGCCGGGCGACGAGAAGCATGTGATGTATGTGTGGGTCGATGCCTTGACTAACTACCTCACGGCTACCGGCTTTCCAGACGTCGATGCAGCCCGCTGGAAATACTGGCCAGCTGACGCGCATGTCATCGGCAAGGACATCACGCGCTTCCACGCCGTGTATTGGCCGGCCTTCCTGATGTCTGCCGGCATCGAGTTGCCGAAGCGCGTGTTCGGCCATGGCTTCGTGTTCAACCGGGGTGAGAAGATGTCGAAGTCGGTCGGCAACGTCATCGATCCGATGGCTTTGGCCGAACATTATGGGCTGGACCAGCTTCGCTATTTCCTTTTGCGTGAAGTGCCATTCGGTCAGGACGGCAACTACAGCCATGAAGCGATCGTCAACCGCACCAATGCGGATCTCGCAAACGACCTCGGTAATCTCGCGCAGCGCTCGCTGTCGATGATTGCCAAGAACTGCGAGGGCAGGGTGCCCTCGCCGGCGGCGACGAACGACACAGACCGGGGGATTCTGGCGCAAGCCGACGCGGCACTTGCGACGGCACGCGAAGCGATGGCCGGACAGGCGACGCATCATGCGCTGGCAGCGATCTTTGCCGTGGTGTCGGACGCCAACCGGTATTTCGCGGCGCAGGAACCCTGGGCGCTGAAGAAGACCGACCCGGCGCGCATGGAGGCTGTGCTTTATACCACGGCGGAAGTCATCCGGCGCGTCGCCATTCTTTGCACGCCGTTCATCCCGGCATCGGCCGACAAGCTGCTCGATCTGCTCGACGTACCCGCCGATCAGCGCAGCTTCGGCGATCTGGGCGATGCCGGTGCATTGAAGGCAGGTGCGAGCTTGCCGGCTCCCCAGGGCGTGTTCCCGCGCTATGTCGAAAGCGCAACTGAACAGGCCTGATCATGCTGGTTGATAGCCACTGCCATCTCGACTTTCCCGACTTTGGAGCCGAGCGCGAAGCGATCGTCGAGCGCGCGCGGGCGGCAGGTGTCGGCACAATGGTCACCATCTCCACACGTGTTCGGCAGTTCGACCGCCTGCGCGCGATCGTGGCTGCTTATGACGATGTCTGGTGCTCAATCGGCACGCATCCGCATCAAGCGGGCGAAGAAGCGGATGTGACGCTGGACGAGATCCTGCGCATCGCCGAAGAGCCGAAAGTCGTGGCGATCGGCGAGGCGGGTCTCGATTACTTCTACGACAAGGCGCCGCGCGATCTGCAGGCGCAAGGCTTCCGGACGCATATCGCAGCCGCGCGGACAACCGGATTGCCGCTCGTTATCCATGCGCGCGACGCGGATGATGATGTGGCGGCCATTCTGCGCGACGAAAGCGAAAAGGGCGCCTTCCCGTTCATTCTGCATTGCTTTTCGTCCGGTCCGGACCTGGCGCGCATCGGTGTTGAACTTGGCGGCTATGTCTCGTTTTCCGGCATCCTGACGTTCAAGAAGTCGGAAGCGCTGCGGGAGATTGCAGCCAACGTGCCGCGCGATCGTCTGCTCGTCGAAACCGACGCGCCATTTCTTGCGCCGTTGCCGCATCGCGGCAAGCGCAACGAACCGTCTTTCGTGGTCAACACCGCGCGTGTGCTGGCCGACGTTCATGGGGTTTCGGCGGAAGAGATGGCTGACGCCACGACAAACAACTTCTTCCGTTTGTTCGCGAAATGTCGCCGTCCGGCAAAAGCTGATTGATCGCATGACTGACCGGCTGCGCCTGACAATCCTTGGCTGCGGCTCGTCGCCCGGCGTGCCGCGTCCGAATGGCGACTGGGGCGCGTGCGATCCTTCGAACCCCAGGAACAAGCGCAAACGCGCTGCGGCCCTGGTTGAGCGTATTTCCCCTAGCGGCATCACCCGGGTGGCAATCGACACCGGCCCCGATTTTCGCGAGCAGATGATTGCGGCCAAGGTCGACTTTCTCGACGCGGTGGTTCTGACGCATGCTCATGCCGACCATATCCATGGCATCGACGACCTGCGAAGCTACTATCTCGACAAGCGGCAGCTGATTGATGTCTATTCCGATCAGGCGACATTCGAGCGCGTCGATCAGGCCTTCGGCTATTGCTACACGACGCCAGCTGGCAGCAGCTATCCGCCCATCCTGCGGGATCGGCGCATCCAGCATTTCGAGCCATTTACAATCGAAGGGAAGGGGGGTGCCCTCACCTTCGAGCCGCTGCCACAGCAGCACGGCGATATCGTCTCGCTTGGCTTCCGGCTCGGGTCGATCGCCTATTGTTCCGATGTCAGCCAGTACCCCGAAGCGACCGCGGATCGTCTGCACGGCCTCGACTGCCTGGTGATCGACGCGCTGCAATATCGCAGTCATCCCAGCCACTTCTCTTTGAGCGAGGCGCTAGGCTGGATCGAACGTCTGGCGCCGAAGCGCGCCGTTCTCACCCATATGCACGTGCCGCTGGATTACGATGTCGTTCAGCGCGAAACACCCGATCACGTTGCGCCGGCCTATGATGGCCTGGTGATCGAAGCTGACTACGTGGATCAGATCTGAGCTTTTCCGAGCGCCGCCCTTGACAGCATTGCCGTTGCAGTGACGTCATACGTTTGGCCAATTGTTTGTTTGAACGCGCTGAAGGAGGTTCGGTGCGTCCATCCTTGATGGCTGCAATTTTGGGAGGAATTGATGAAACGTGCTGCTCTGGCGACAGGTCTGGCTTTGCTCTTCGCTGCAAGTCCGGCTCTAGCGCAGGAAATTTCCGATGATGTCGTCAAAATCGGCATTCTGAACGACCAATCCGGTGTTTATGCCGACTTCGGCGGCAAGAACTCGGTTGAAGCGGCCAAGATGGCGGTCGAGGATTTCGGTGGGATCGTGGCTGGTAAGCGGATCGAGATCGTCTCCGCCGATCACCAGAACAAGGCAGACATCGCCGCAAACATCGCGCGGCAATGGTATGATCTGGATCAGGTCGACACGATCATGGATCTGACCACATCCTCGGTCGGTCTGGCCGTGCAGGCCTTGTCGGCCGAAAAGAAGAAGATCACCATCAACACCGGCGCCGCCACGGCGGAACTGACCGGCAAGCAATGCACGCCCTACGGCTTCCATTGGGCCTATGACACGCATGCGCTGGCTGTCGGTACCGGTGGTCAGCTTGTGAAGGAAGGCGGCGACAGCTGGTTCTTCATCACGGCCGATTACGCCTTCGGCCATTCGCTCGAGCAACAAACCGGCGATCTCGTGAAAGCCAGCGGCGGCACTGTTGTCGGTGCTACGCGCCATCCGCTCGGCACCAGCGATTTCTCGTCCTTCCTGCTGCAGGCGCAATCATCCGGCGCCAAGATCGTCGGCTTGGCCAATGCCGGCACTGATACGGCCAACGCCATCAAGCAAGCCTCGGAATTCGGCATCGTGGAAAGCGGGCAGCGCTTGGCTGGCTTGCTGGTGACATTGGCCGAGGTTCACGGCTTGGGCTTAGAAACCGCTCAAGGTCTGGTGCTGACGGAAGGCTTCTACTGGAAGCGGACGCCGGACACCGAAAAGTTCAGCAAGCGCTTCTTTGAACGCACCAATGCCATGCCGAACATGATCCATGCCGGCACATACTCGGCTGTGCTCCAGTATCTGAAAGCCGTGGAGAAGACGAAGAGCGACGACACGGAAACGGTCGCCAAGGCGCTGCATGAAATGCCGGTCAACGACATCTTCGCTGAGAACGGCACGGTCGGCGCGAACGGTCGCATGTTCCACGACATGTATCTCATGCAGGTGAAGAAGCCCGGCGAGAGCGATGTGCCTTGGGACTACTACACGGTGCTGGCCACAGTGCCGGGTGATCAGGCTTTTGCAAAGCCTGCCGAAAGCGGCTGTCCGCTGGTGAAGTAACCTGACACGTGCGGCGGGATCACGGATATCCCGCCGCATCGTCACGGCTCTCTTCATTACTCTGTTCCATAATCCATCTTATGTGATCCAGATTGCTGCACTTGTATGGGGAAGTCGCTACCCATCTGATGTGGATAGACCCTTCCCGCTGCCGACGATCCTTGCCGATCCTTCGAGGCAAGCGCTACGATCGGGCATGAAGCCCAGCAAAGACATTTCCCGCCTGCTCGAAATCATGACCGCTCTGCGCACGCCGGAAACCGGTTGCCCTTGGGACCTGGAGCAGGATTTCGCGTCCATCGTGCCGTACACGATCGAGGAAGCATACGAGGTCGCGGATGCGATCGAGCGCAATGACCTCGATGATCTGCGTGACGAACTCGGTGACCTCCTGTTGCAGGTTGTCTACCATGCCCAGATGGCAAGCGAAGCCGGCGCGTTCGACTTCGGTGATGTCGTCGAGGCCGTCACGACCAAGATGATCCGTCGCCACCCACATGTCTTCGGCGATGCGCGGGCTGCTGATGGCGGCATGGCGAAGGGTCAGTGGGAGCGCATCAAGGCTGAGGAGAAAGCCGAAAAGCGTGCGCGTCGCCTGGCCCGCGGTTTACCGGCCGAGGATCATGGTGCGGGTTATCTCGACTCACTTCCCGTCAATATGCCGGCGCTCACGCGGGCATTGAAGCTGCAAGGCAAAGCGGCGAAGGTCGGTTTTGACTGGGCGGAAGCCGAACCGATCCTGGCCAAGATCGAAGAAGAAATTGGTGAGTTTCGCGAGGCTCTCAGGCAGAACGACGCGGCTGCCAAGGCGGACGAGTTCGGCGATGTGCTGTTTTCGCTGGTGAACCTAGGCCGGCACCTCGACCTTGATGCGGAAGCCGCTTTGCAAGGCACGAATGCCAAGTTCAAGACGCGCTTTCACGCCATCGAAAACGCGTTGAAAGAAGACGGCCGTACATTGGCGGACAGCAACCTGGAAGAGATGGAAGCGCTTTGGCAGAAAGCCAAGACGCTTCCGTCAGGCAGCGCCACCTAAACGCGCTTCGATCTCGGTACGGCGCGCTTGCGTGGCGCGCAGCGTGAGGGCCACGGAGCCGTCTTCGCGATCTTCGCGCTCGACAACATCGCCGCCGCGGTAGATCCAGTCTAGAAGGCCGAGTTGGTCGTTATGAAGCACGATCTCGATGTTTGCCAGCTTGCCGGCAATGCGGGTTTCTATCAGCTCCGCCAGTGCCGGAATGCCCTCGCCTGTAATGGCCGAGATCGAGATCGGCGGTCCGTCCGTCGCTTGCAGAAGCTGCTCACGGGTCGCATCATCGATCAGGTCGACCTTGTTCCAGACTTCGACGACATGCTCGGCATCTTCCGCGTCGATGCCGAGATCGGAAAGGATCTGCTCCACATCCTCGGCTTGTGCTGCCGTATCCGGGTCTGAAATGTCGCGGAGATGGATCACCAGATCCGCTTCCACGACTTCTTCAAGCGTCGCGCGGAACGCGGCGACGAGATGGGTTGGAAGATCGGAAATGAAGCCGACGGTGTCCGACAGGATGATCGTGGTGCCATGCGGCAGCTGCACGCGCCGCAGCGTCGGATCGAGCGTCGCAAACAGCATGTTCTCGGCCAGAACGCCGGCGCCCGTCAGGCGGTTGAACAGCGTGGATTTGCCGGCATTGGTGTAGCCGACGATCGAGACGATCGGAAACGGCACCTTACGGCGCTTTGCACGATGCAGGTCGCGCGTGCGACGAACCGTTTCCAGCTCGCGCTTCAGCTTGATGATCTTGTCTTGCAGGAGACGGCGATCGGCCTCGATCTGGGTTTCACCGGGACCACCGAGGAAACCCGCGCCACCGCGCTGCCGTTCAAGGTGGGTCCAGCTGCGAACGAGCCTGCCGCGCTGATAGTTCAGATGCGCAAGCTCGACCTGAAGCGAACCTTCCTTGGTGCGCGCGCGACGTCCGAAGATTTCGAGGATCAGACCCGTTCGGTCGAGAACCTTGATGTTCAGTTCTTTTTCGAGATTGCGCTGCTGCACCGGCGTCAGCGGATGGTCGATGATCGCGAGGTTGGCTTTCGCTTCCTTCGCGATCTCGGCCATCTCGGCGACTTTGCCTGAGCCGAGCAGCGTGCCCGGTTTGGGATCGGCCAGCATCACAATGTCGGTGAAAACGGGTTCGAGGTCGATGGCCTGCGCCAGACCCACGGCCTCTTCGAGACGCGCTTCCGGAGAGCGACCTAGACGAGGCCGACCGCTATGCTCGTCCTCGTTGCGCTGATGGCGCGTGAGAACGGGAACGATGACGAGGGTGCGTCCTGTTGAACCGCCCTCGCCGAGCTCGAGATCTGGGCGCTCAGTGCCCATTCCGGTCAATTCAGCCAATCAGGCGTCCCGGCCTGCTTCTTCACCTTCAAACATCTGAACCGGCTGGCTCGGCATGATGGTGGAGATGGCATGCTTGTAGACGAGCTGCGAATGCCCGTCGCGGCGCAAGAGAACACAGAAATTGTCGAAAGACGTCACGACGCCTGTCAGCTTGACGCCGTTGATCAGAAAGATCGTGAGCGGATTCTTGGTCTTGCGGACCGAGTTGAGGAAAAGATCCTGCAGATTTTGTGCGCGTTCGGCCATTCTTTTTATCTTTCGCCGGTCTCGTAGAGGGGATGATGCCGGGGCCTGGAAGAAGCCGACACAAGAAAGGTCTTACGCAAGTCTGCGCGCAACATTTCTTCCCCCTCTTTGCGGGTATCAGGCCTTCATTTTTTCCGCAATGTCAAAAAACGCCTGACGCAGCGAGGAGGCGATGGAACCGGGGTGTCCGTTGGCAATGGAGCGATCGTTGATGGTGACCACTGGCGTCACCAGCGTCGTCGCCGAGGTGATGAATGCTTCACGCGCATCATAGGCTTCTTCGACGGTGAACGGCCGTTCTTCAACGGAAAGACCATGCTTCTTGATGATGTCGAGCACCGTTGTGCGCGTCACGCCGCGCAGAATGCCCGAGTCGGCCGGCCGAGTAACCAGAACGCCGTCCTTGGTGATGATCCAGGCGTTCGTTGAAGCGCCCTCTTTCACCGTGCCGTCCGGATCGACGAACCACGCTTCTTGAGCGCCGGCTTCCTTGGCCTGTTGCTTGGCCAGAACATTGGGCAACAAGCCAACCGACTTGATGTCCACGCGCTCCCAACGGTTTTCAGCGACCGTGATGACCTTGATGCCGCTTTCGGCGCGTTTGTTGCCGCCGGCCGGATCGATGCGCTTCGCCGTGACAACGAGGCTCGGCTTGGTATTGGCAGGAAATGCATGATCGCGCGGTGCGACGCCGCGTGTGACCTGGAGATAAACGAGGCCGTTTTCAACCATGTTGCGGCGGATGACCTCGCGCATGACGGTCAGAAGCGGCTGACGCGCCATGGGCGAAGCGATCTTCAGCTCACGCAGCGATCGGTCCAGCCGCTCAAGATGGCGGGTACTGTCGATGATGTGGCCCCGCGCGATCTCGCAAACCTCGTATACGCCGTCAGCGAATTGGTAGCCGCGATCTTCGATATGCACGGCTGCATCTGCGTGGACGGTGTAGCGGCCATTGACGTAAGCAATTCTTGGCACGGTGGCCTCCCTCAGAAGAACTCGAGGCTGACGCGGAACATCTGCTCCGCGCTTTTGACGCCTTCAGCCGAGGCGAACATGACAACGCGGTCCTTCGCCTTGACCTGGAAGTCGCCGGATGGCCGCAACACGGCGCCGTTGCGGTAAATGGCGCCGATGCGGATGCCGGCCGGCAGATGGAGATCCCGCAAGGCCGTTCCAACCAGCGGCGAGGTTTCAAGCGCTTCAGCCTCGATGATCTCGGCAGCACCGCGTCCGATGCTGTGCACAGCGCGGATGCGGCCGCGACGCACATGCTGGAGCACGCGAGAAATGGTGACGGATCGTGGATTGACCTGCGCGTCGATGCCTAATGTGTGGGTGAATTCCTGGAACGACGGATTGTTGATCAGCGTCAGGTTGGAGCGGCAGCCGAGACGCTTGGCCATGATGCTCGACAGAACATTGACCTGATCGTCATTGGTCAGGGCGACCATCAGATCCGTGTCGTCGATATCAGCTTCCGTGAGCAGCTTCTGGTCAAGGGCGCTGCCGTGCAGGACAACCGTGCGGCGTAGCTCGTCGGCGATGGCGACGGCGCGTTCCCGGCCGCTTTCGATGATTTTGACGCGCGTTCGGCTTTGCTTCTTTTCAAGCGTCTGCGCGACATACAGGCCGATATTCCCGCCGCCTGCAATGACGATGCGGGTCGCTTCCTGCTTGTCGTGCCCGAACAGGCCGAGTGTCCGACGCACGTGGTCCTTGGCAGTTACGACATAAGCAAGATCGCCGGCAAACAACTGATCAGTCGAGCGCGGAACAAACAAGCGCCCTTCCCGGCTGATGGCGACGACCGTGGAAAGTAGATCGGGGAACAGTTCGCTCAGTTGCGCCAGGGGCGTGCTGATAACCGGACATTCGTCCAGGCATTCAATCGCCACCATCGCGATGTCGCCTTCGGCGAATAGGACGACATCGTTCGCGCCAGGCAACGCAATGCGGCGCAAGACGAGTTCGGCGACTTCGCGCTCGGGCGAAATGATCACGTCGATCGGCATCTGCTCGCGTGCGAACAGGTCCTGGTACTGCGAAAGAAGGTAAGACTGCGCCCTCACCCGGGCGATCTTGGTGGGCACGTTGAAGAGCGAATGCGCCACCTGACAGGCGACCATGTTGACTTCATCGTAGAGCGTGACCGCTACGATCATGTCCGCATCCTGCGCGCCTGCCCGGGCCAGCACATCGGGATGGGCGCCGTGGCCGACGAAGCCCTTTGCGTCCAGTGTATCGCGGACGTTGCGGATCAGTTCAGGCGAGACGTCGATAACCGAAACGTCGTTGCGTTCGGCCGCCAGACGTTCCGCGATACCGTATCCGACCTGGCCGGCACCGCAGATAATGACCTTCATGACAGACCCTGTTCAGGAATTAGACGCCGAGAGATTTGAGCTTCCGGTGAAGCGCTGAACGCTCCATACCAATGAACTCGGCGGTACGCGAGATATTGCCGCCAAAACGGTTGATCTGCGCGATAAGATATTCCTTCTCGAAATGCTCGCGGGCTTCGCGTAGCGGCAGCGCCATGATGTGCTGATCCGACTGGTTCGGCGCACGGGGCATCATGTCTCCGATTTCTGCCGGAAGCAGATCGGCGGTGATCGGCGCGCTCTCGTCGCCGTCCCGCGAGAGAATCAGCAGACGCTCGATATTGTTGCGAAGTTGACGGACATTGCCCGGCCAGTTATGCGCCTGCAGCACCGCCATCGCATCATTGCCAATCTGCCGCGGCCGGATGCCGGCACTGCGCGCCGTCTGGCGCATGAAGCTGTCGACGAGAAACGGAATATCCTCACGCCGTTCCGCCAAACCCGGCACCACAACGGGAACAACGGCGAGGCGGTGATACAGATCCTCGCGAAAGCGACCCTGCGCCGTCATTGAATCGAGGTTGTGCGCCGTGGACGAAATGATACGCACATCGACCTTCACGCGCTTCGTGCCACCGACGCGCTCGAACTGTTGATCCACCAGCACGCGCAGGATCTTGTTCTGCGTTTCGCGCGGCATGTCGGCGACTTCATCGAGGTAGAGGATGCCGCGATGCGCTTCTTCCAGCGCGCCGACCTTGCGCCCACCGCCATCCGACGATTCGGTGCCGAACAGCTCGATCTCCATGCGGTCCGGCGTGATCGAGGCTGCGCTCAGCGCAACGAAGGGGCCGCTCTTGCGCGCCGAATGCGAATGAATGGCGCGCGCCACCATCTCCTTGCCCGAACCGGAGGGGCCCAGAATCATGATGCGGCTGTTGGTCGGCGACACCCGCTCGATCGTCTGGCGTAGCTGGTTCATGGCAGCCGAGGTGCCGATCAGATCAAAATTGTCGCCGCTGCGCTTCTTGAGGTCGGACACCTCTCGCTTCAGCTTGGAGGCCTCCAGCGCACGTTCAGCGATCAGGATCAGCCGGTCCGCCTTGAACGGCTTCTCGATGAAATCATAGGCGCCGCTGCGAATGGCGGACACGGCCGTTTCCACATTGCCGTGACCCGAGATCATCACGATCGGCAGATCAGGATGCAGCTTCTTGACCTCAGCGAGCAGTTCTAGACCGTCCAGGCGCGAGCCCTGCATCCAGATATCGAGAAAAACGAGCCGCGGCACGCGGTCGTTGATGGCTGCAAGCGCACTATCCGCATCATGGGCCGTGCGGGTCTCGTGCCCTTCATCGTCCAGAATGCCTGCAACGAGGTCGCGGATGTCGGCTTCGTCGTCAACGATGAGGATATCAGAGGCCATCAATCACCTTCTCGGCTACGGGTTGCGGGGCGGTGCCGGCTCCATTTCGGTCGACCTGATCCACCGCCGGCAGAACGATACGGATCAGGGCGCCCCGGCCTTCATGGAAGTCCTTTGGGGCATCGTGCAGTTCGAGGTGGCCGCCATGGTCCTCGACGATCTTCTTGACGATCGCCAAGCCGAGCCCGGTGCCCTTCTCGCGCGTGGTCATGTAGGGCTCGAGCAGGCGCTGGCGATTTTCGCGCGGTAGACCTTTGCCGTTGTCCATGACATCGACCTGGATCATTGCGCCTTCGCGTCGTGACGCAACCCGGATGACACCATCCGTGCGCTCGGCACCTTCGATCGCTTCAGCGGCGTTCTTGATGATGTTGCCGAAAGCTTGGCTGAGAAGACGGCTATCGAACTGCCCTTTCAGCGGAACAGAGCCAAAGTCTCGTTCGAAGCTGATCTCCGAGCGGCTGACCTCGACCAGGAACGAGGCTTCATGCAGCGCTTCCCGGAGGTCGATGAGCTTCAGCTCGGGCTTGGGCATCCGTGCAAAGGCCGAGAATTCATCGACCATGCGGCCGATGTCACCGACTTGGCGAATGATCGTGTCCGTACACTGGTCGAACACCTCGCGGTCTTCCGTGATGACCTTGCCGTAGCGGCGCCGTATGCGCTCGGCGGACAGCTGGATCGGTGTCAGAGGATTTTTGATCTCATGCGCGATACGGCGCGCGACATCGGCCCATGCCGACGAGCGCTGCGCCTGCACGAGATCGGTGATGTCATCGACGGTCACGACATAAGAGCGTTCGTTCTCTTCGCCGCTTTCCTCGATTGTCACCTGAACGTTGAAGGTGCGCTCGGCGCCGGCGCGGAAGAACGTGACCTGTTCGCGGTAAACGGCGCGTCCAAGCTCGCGCGCTGCGTTCAGAACGCCGCCGACATGCGGCAGAACTTCCGACAGGTTCTTGCCAATAGCCGTCGAAAACGGCAGTGCCAGCATCGTCAGGGCGGATCGATTTACGACCTGGATTTCTCCATTCGGATCGACGCCGATCACGCCCGCCGTCACACCGGAAAGCACGGCTTCGGAAAAGCGGCGGCGGTCTTCCGCATCATCACGCGCCGAGAGGATCTCGTTGCGCTGCGATTTCAGCTCCTGGACCATCTTGTTGAACGTATCGCCGAGCGAGGCGACGTCGCCGTCCGTTGCGCGGACCTGCACGGCAGCATCCATGTTGCCGCTCGCAACCTTGTCAGCCGCGCCGATCAACTGACGGATAGGCCGCACAATACGATCGGCCACGGCAATACCGGTCCAGATGGCAGACAGGACGATGATCAGCGTCAGCCCGATATAGATCAGAGCGAACGCGATCTGCGTTGTGCGGCGGTTGTTGCCGAGATCTCGATAGGCATCGGCATTGGCCCGCACGATCTGACGAGCGCGGATGACCTCGGGATCAACCAGGCGGATCGTGTAGAGATAGAGATCCGGCAGCTCCTTCAGCCGAATGATGGCGCCGACGATGTTCTGGCGTAGCGGCGGGATCAGCACGGGCTTGCCGTCTGCAGCCGTTCGAACGGCTTCAATCGGCGGCGGCGGGATCTCGAAATTGTTGTTCGGCGCGTCGGCCGACATCTCGAACGATCCATCGGCGCGGATGAGCACGGCACCCGCCAAGGCGCGGCCGATCACATGCCGTTGCATGAGTTCCCGAAAACCGGTGCGGTCGAGATTATAAACTGATCGCGACTGGTCGAGGTCATGCGCCATGGACAAGGTCGTGCCCTGCAGATTGCGGGCGTTTTCCTGCACATAGGCTTCGGCGATCGACAGCGACGTGTTGATGATCGTCTTGGTGCGGATCTCGAACCAGCGATCGAGACCGACATCCAGCGAAATCGAGGCAACCACCGCGACGAGAATCGCTGGAATGGCCGCGATCAGCGCGAACATCGCGACGATACGGACGTGGAGGCGGGAAGCCGCCCTGCCCGCGCGCCGTGCCCGATAGATGCGGTAGATCTCGCGGCTGATCAGCCCGAAGAGAACCAAGACCGAAAGCGCATTGGCGCCGATCAGCGCCAGAACCGCTTCTTCATTCGGCTCGATGGGCGTCAAACCCATGAGGATCGTGAAGGAGATGCCGCCGACGACTAGCGCGCAAACCACGGCAATCACGCCCGGCAGGAGGCTGACGCGCCGTCCTTCAGATGTGTAGGTCTGCCTCAACAGCGGACCGGATGCGGCTGGTGCCTGCGCAGTCATATGGTTGCAAATCACCCCTCGAGTCCGTTGCACTTATGCAACGCAATGTGGCGAGATTGCAACAAACGCCTGTGTGATGCGCGTTCATCAACAGGCGCTTTGGCGTGTCGCCGTGCTCAGCGGCCGCCACGATAAACGTTGACGCCCAATTCGCGGATCTTCTTGCGCAGCGTGTTCCGGTTGAGACCGAGAAGCTCGGCCGCCTTGATCTGATTGCCGCGTGTGGCGGTCATCGACGCCAGAACGAGCGGGTATTCGACCTCTGCAAGGAGCCGCTGGTACAGACCGGGTGGCGGAAGATCGGTGCCGAACTCCGCGAAGTAGCGCTGCAGATAAACTTCAACGGCTTGGCCGATGGAAAGGTCGTCAGGCAGACCGGCACTGGTGCCGCCGCCGCTGACGGTATCGCGGGTGCGCAGCTCCTGTTCGATGATTTCAGCTGCAATCTCGTCCTGCGGGTAAAGCGCTGCCAGCCGGCGGATCAGGTTTTCAAGCTCGCGTACATTGCCCGGCCAAGGATAGCGCTTCATCAGGTCGTAGCCGGCAGGCGTGATTCGCTTCTGCTGCAGCCCCTCGCCTTCGCCCTGCTTGAAGAAGTGGCGTACGAGGTCGGGAATGTCTTCGCTGCGTTCACGGAGCGGCGGCAGCCGCAACGGAACGACGTTGAGGCGGTAGAACAGGTCTTCGCGAAAAAGCCCCTGATTGATCAGCGTGCGCAGATCCTTGTTGGTGGCGGCAACGATGCGGACATCCGTCTTGATCGGCGTGCGGCCACCAACCGTCGTGTATTCGCCCTGCTGAAGCACACGCAGAAGCCGAGTCTGGGCTTCCATCGGCATGTCGCCGATTTCATCGAGAAAGAGCGTGCCGCCTTCCGCTTGTTCGAAGCGGCCCGTCGAGCGGTTCTGCGCTCCGGTGAACGCGCCCTTCTCGTGGCCGAACAATTCCGATTCGATCAGATCGCGCGGAATGGCCGCCATGTTGATGGCAACGAACGGCCCGTTGCGACGGCGGCCATATTCATGCAGGGCGCGCGCCACCAGCTCCTTGCCGGTTCCAGATTCGCCCGAGATCATCACGGTGAGATCTGTCTGCATCATGCGCGCAAGCATGCGGTAGATGTCCTGCATGGCAGGCGAGCGCCCGACGAGCGGCATCGAATCCGGCTGCTCTTCCAGATTGCGATCATGGCGCGGCTTCTTCGGCTCCGACAGCGCGCGATTGACGATGTTGAGCAGTTCGGTGAGGTCGAAAGGCTTGGGCAGATACTCGTAAGCGCCGGATTCGGAGGCGCGGATCGCAGTCATGAACGTGTTCTGTGCGCTCATCACGACGACCGGCAGATCCGGGCGTGCCTTCTTGATGCGCGGCAGCATGTCGAAGGCGTTCTCGTCCGGCATCACGACATCCGTGATAACGAGATCACCATCGCCCGCCGAGACCCAGCGCCAAAGCGTTGTGGCGTTGGAGGTCACGCGCACATCATGGCCGACGCGCGACAGCGCCTGGTTGAGCACAGTGCGAATCGCGGCATCGTCATCGGCGATCAGGATGCTGCCTTTGACTGTCATTTTGCTTGGTATCCGTCGGAGGAGGAGGAGGAAGAGGAGGGATGCCGGCCATGGTCGTCTTTCCAGGCAGGCATCAGGATGCGGAAGGAAGTGCCGCGCGGTGTGGAATCACATTCGATCACGCCACCATGCTCGCCCACGAGCTTGGCGACGAGCGCCAGTCCCAGGCCGGAGCCATTAGTCTTGGTGGTGATGAACGGATCAAACAGGATCGGCAAAATGTCTTCGGACACGCCCGGTCCATTGTCGATGACGCAGAATTCCAGCGGCAAGGAAACGCGGTCCCTGGAACCAGGTGCCATGACCCGGATGCCGGGCCGAAAGGCGGTGGTCAGCGTAATTTCGCCATGCGGATTGTTGCCGATCGCTTCGGCTGCGTTCTTCACGAGGTTCAGGAAGATCTGCACCAGCTGGTCGCGATTGGCATAAACCGGCGGCAGGCTGGGATCGTAGATCTCGTTGATCTTGATGCGTCGCGCAAAGCCGTTTGCCGCGATCGCTTTTACCCGGTCAAAAACGACATGGATGTTGACCGGCTGACGCTCGATCGGACGCTCGTCGGAAAAGACTTCCATACGATCAACCAGCGACACGATGCGGTCGGTTTCCTCGGTGATCAGCCTTGTGAGCGATCTGTCTTCGTCGGACACGGCGGTTTCAAGAAGCTGGGCCGCGCCGCGGATGCCGGACAGCGGGTTCTTGATCTCATGCGCGAGCATCGCTGCCAGTCCCGTCACCGAACGCGCAGCACTGCGATGCGTCATCTGGCGCTCGATCTTGTCGGCCATGGAGCGCTCCTGCAGCATCACCACCACGGAGCCAACGATCTCGGGTACAGGCGCGACATAGACGTCGACCAGCTTTTCCAAGCCCAGGCGTGGGCTGGAAACATCGACGCGGTATTCGTTGACGGGCGCATTGCGTTCGCGGACCTGATCAACAAGGGTCAGTAAGGGACTGCCGAAAGGAAGCAGTTTGTCGAGCGAGTTCTTGGCGAGAACGGCTGCGCTCGAGCGGAAGAAATCCTCGGCTTCGGCATTGGCGAAGCTGATCAGCCCCTCACCATCCACCATGATCACGGGGCGCCGGATCGTGTTCAGAACGATGTTCGCAGGAGCGGCCGCGCTCGAAGGGTCGAAACTCATGCGACCATCTCCAGATCGGGTGAAGGCGAGAAAGCCGAACGCAGTTCGCGGATAACGGCGGCGGGATCCAGACTGGTCATGATCGCCGCCTTGCGTGCTTGGGAAAGATGCGGAACGTGCCGGTCGAGATACCAGCCGAGATGCTTGCGCGCCTGCCGAAGTCCGCTTTCACGTCCATAAAGGCTCAACATATCCTCGTAATGGAACACGACGTAGCTGGCGAGGTCGGCCGGCTTTGTGTCCATGCCGCTGGCAACAGCACCGGCTGACCAAGGCGCTCCGTAATGGGCGCGGCCCATCATGACAGCATCGGCGCCCGAAGCTGTGAGGGCAGCCTGTGCATCGGCTAGAGATTCGATGTCGCCATTGACGACAACTGGCAGAGACACGGCCGCTTTCACGGCAGCCACGGCGCTCCAATCGGCCGCACCCTTGTAGAACTGGCAGCGGGTGCGTCCGTGCACCGTCACCATCGACACACCCGATTGCTCGGCGCGAGCGGCGAGTTCAGGTGCGTTGCGCGAGTCGTCGTCCCAACCAAGCCGCATCTTCACCGTCACAGGAACGGAAACCGCAGCGACAACCGCGTCGATCAGGGACACGGCGTGATCGAGGTTGCGCATGAGCGCCGAGCCGCAATAACCGCCTGTCACCTTCTTCGCCGGGCATCCCATGTTGATGTCGATGATATCGGCGCCCTCGCCTGCTGCGACCTTTGCCGCTTCGGCCATGGCGCCGGCTTCACGACCGGCGAGCTGGATCATGTGGACGGGCAAGCCGGAATGGCGTAGGCGTCTGCGGGAATCCTCATGGCCCTTGACGAGTTCGCCGCTGGCAACCATCTCGGCCACCACAAGTCCCGCGCCATGATCAAAGGCGCGCTGCCGCAACGGCTCGTCGGTGATTCCCGACATCGGAGCCAGAAACACGCGATTGCGCACGATCGCTGAGCCGATCGTCAGAGGTGCCGCTAGAATGTTCAACTCGGTCATGCTCAAAAACCAAGCAATGGCGTGGAATGCTTGTTCTCTAACCAGCTTTGCCGCCACTCGCAATGGTGCTGCTTGCAATCCGTGCAGCTTTGCTGATGTGACCTGTTCAAGAGCGGCAGGTCTTTGAGGTGAGCGTCCTGAACGACATGCCTTCGGATATCCCGGTTATCATTCTCGCAGCCGGACGTGGTGAGCGGGCTGGACAGGCAGAAGGCCCGAAGCAGTATCGCATGGTAGGCGGTAAACCTGTCATCGCTTGTACGCTTGAAGCGTTCACGGATCATCCCGCAGTGGGAAAGATCATCGTTGCCATTCATCCCGATGACGAAAGCTTGTTCCACGCCGCCACGCAGGATCATGCGGACCGCGTCACCTTCGTTCACGGTGGAGCAACCCGCCAAGCCTCGACGCGGCTGGCGCTCGAGGCTTTAGCTGAAGGCTTTCCGAAATTCGTCATGATCCATGACGCCGCCCGCCCCTTTGTGGATGCAGGTCTGATCTCACGCGTAGCGGCCGCCTTGAACGGCGCTGAAGCCGTTCTTCCCGCGTTACCTGTGTCCGACACGATCAAACGGGCTGATGAGGATCTCAACGTTCTGGAAACAGTTCCGCGTGAGGATCTGCATGCCGCACAAACGCCTCAGGCCTTCAACTACCAGCGCATCCGCTATGCGCATCGTCTGGCAGCCGAAGAGGGCCTCGATGCCTTCACCGATGACGCTGCCATCGCAGCTTGGGCAGGCGTTGCGGTGCGGATCGTGCCGGGCGCCGTCGACAACATCAAACTGACTTGGGCGAGAGACATCGCAATGGCAGACCAGCGGCTGCAAATATCAGCCACCTTCCCCGATGTGCGCACCGGCAACGGCTATGACGTTCATTCTTTTGAGGCAGGTGATGCTGTCTGGCTCTGCGGCGTGTCGATCCCGCATCATAAGAAGCTGTCAGGCCACTCCGACGCGGATGTCGGTCTCCATGCCCTCACCGACGCCTTGCTGGCCACCTGCGGTGCAGGTGACATCGGTACGCACTTTCCCCCGTCTGATCCGCAGTGGCGCGGCGCATCCTCCAAAATCTTCGTGGAGCATGCCGCCAAGATCGTTCGCGAGAATGGCGGACGGATCGCCAATGCTGACGTGACCCTGATCTGCGAGGAACCGAAAGTCGGTCCAAACCGTCATGCTATGGTGACGGCCATGGCCGCGATGCTCGGAATCGATCCAAAACGCGTGTCCGTGAAAGCCACCACAAACGAGCGGCTCGGCTTTATCGGCCGCTCCGAGGGCATTGCCGCCATCGCCACCGCATCTGTTGTTTATCCCGGGAGCCTGGAAGAATGAGCGAAGACACCGATCTGGTTGTGGAGTTTCTGAAGGGTTGCTGGGAGCGCCGTGTGATGGCGGCCACCGCTGAATCCTGCACCGGCGGCCTCATCGCCACGATGCTGACAGACGTGCCTGGTGCATCAGCCGTCGTGGATCGTGGCTTCGTAACCTATTCCAACGCAGCCAAGGTCGAGATGCTCGGTGTTTCCGCGGACACTCTGGAGCAGTTCGGCGCTGTCTCCCAGCAAGCTGCCATCGAAATGGCTGCTGGTGCCTTGGAGCACTCCAAGGCGGGAATCGCTTTGTCGACATCTGGAATCGCCGGTCCCGAAGGCGGCACGGACGACAAGCCCGTTGGTCTCGTCTGGTTCGGCATCGCCGTGGAAGGCCGCAAGCCGATGGCGATCAAGCGCATCTTCGAAGACAATGGACGCGAGTTCATCCGGCGTGAAGCTGCCCGCACCGCGCTTCAGTATGGTGTCGAGGCGCTTCGCGGCGCCTGACGCCGTTTAGGCTGGCCGACCGTAGATGACGTCGGCCCGCTTCTCGAACGCTTCGGAGAACATACGAAAGGCGCGATCGAACATCGCGCCCATCATCGCACCGAGAATGCGGCTCTTGAACTCGTAGTCGATGAAGAACTGGATGTCCGTTCCACCATCCTCGGTCGGCACGAACTTCCACTGGTTGGTCAGGTAACGGAACGGGCCATCCATATACTTCACGTCGATGACGTTCTCGGCAGGCTTGAGAACGACCTGGCTCGTGAACGTCTCGCGTATCGCCTTGTAGCCGACGCTCATATCCGCAACGAGCACGGTCAAGCCATCGCGTTCTCGCTTGGAACGAACGCTCAGCGCTTCGCAAAGCGGCAGGAACTGGGGATACTGTTCGACATCCGCAACAAGCGCAAACATCTTGTCCGGCGCATGGCGGACATGCCTTGTGGTCTGGAACTGAGGCATCAGGCGGCGGTTACTGCGGCAGCTTTCAATTGCGCTTCACGCGCCAGACGCAGCCGCGCAAAATCTTCGCCGGCGTGATGAGAGGAGCGCGTCAGCGGGCTCGACGCGACAACCAGGAAGCCTTTCGACAGCGCGACCGTCTCGTAAGACTTGAACTCGTCAGGCGTCACGAATGCCTTCACGGGATGGTGCTTCTTCGTCGGCTGCAGGTACTGGCCGATCGTCATGAAATCGACCTCTGCGCTGCGCAGATCGTCCATGAGCTGAAGCACTTCATTCCGCTCTTCGCCCAGGCCGACCATGATGCCGGACTTCGTGAAGATGGATGGATCAAGCTCCTTCACCCGCTGCAGCAGGCGGATGGAGTGGAAGTAACGCGCGCCTGGCCGCACGGTGAGATAGTTGGACGGCACGGTTTCGAGGTTATGGTTGAACACGTCGGGGCGAGCGGCAACCACGACTTCGAGAGCGCCGTCTTTGCGCAGGAAATCGGGCGTCAGGATCTCGATGGTGGTCTGTGGTGTGCGTTCGCGAATGGCGTGGATAACTTCCGCGAAATGCTGCGCGCCGCCATCCGCCAGATCGTCGCGATCGACCGAAGTGATCACCACATGCGCCAGCCCCATCTGCTGAACCGCCTTGGCCACATTGGCCGGTTCAAATGGATCGAGTGCGAGCGGGCGTCCAGTGGAAACATTGCAGAAGGCACAGGCGCGTGTGCAGATCTCGCCCATGATCATGAAGGTAGCGTGCTTCTTTTCCCAGCATTCGCCAATGTTCGGGCAGCCAGCCTCTTCGCAGACCGTGACGAGTTTGTTCTCTTTCACGATCGAGCGCGTTTCGGCGTAGCCTCTCGATGTGGGCGCCTTCACGCGAATCCAGTCCGGCTTGCGCGCCACGTCCTGATCGGGACGATGCGCCTTTTCGGGATGGCGCAGGCGGGGGCGCTGAACGGTGTCGAGAACGGTGACCATGTCATCCCCATTCGAAGTGTCCGGGTCGCCGCCGAGTGCAGCGCAACCCTCTCCCCGCATGTAAGACGACTGAATACAAAAGAAAACCCCGCCCGCGCCGGTGAGCGCGAACGGGGATCTGCCTTGCAGAAAGAGTGGATCTAGCGGCGGACCAGGCGGCCAATCCAGATCAGCAAACATGCGCCGATGAAGCCCGTGATCAGGTACGCGATCCAGCCGACGCCGAGGATGCCGATGTTGAGAGCAACGAGGATCGCGTTCAGCACGACCGCACCGATGATGCCCAGAATGATGTTCATGAAGAGACCCATGTCGCTCTTCATGACCTTTTCGGCCAGCCAACCGGCCAAGCCACCGATGATGATGGCTGCGAGCCAACCTACGCCATTCATTTCCATATCCCGCTCCTTTTGATTGCCAGCGCAAAATACCCCGTGCGCTTCCGAGGAACGGCGAAAGCCATTCCGGGTCGGAAACGTTCTTAGCTGTACTTTGGTTCCACGACAGGGACGCGTTCTATGAAGATGGCCCGATGGATCAGGCGTTCAGCGCCCAACCATAGGCGTCAAGCACGCTTTCCTTCATCATTTCGGACAAAGTTGGATGCGGGAAGATCGTATGCATCAGCTCTTCCTCGGTGGTTTCGAGGTTCATCGCCACCACGAAGCCCTGGATGAGTTCGGTGACTTCCGCACCCACCATATGCGCGCCGAGCAACTCGCCGGTCTTGGCATCGAAGATCGTCTTCACCAGACCCTGATCCTCGCCCAGTGCGATGGCCTTGCCGTTAGCTGCGAAGGAAAAGCGACCAACGCGAATCTCGCGACCCGTTTCCTTGGCCTTTGCTTCCGTCAGACCCACTGATGCGACCTGCGGCTGGCAGTAGGTGCAGCCGGGGATTTTGCCTTTGTCGAGGGCATGAACATGCAGACCCGCAATCTTCTCGATGCAGGTGACGCCTTCATGCTCGGCCTTGTGCGCCAGCATCGGAGCACCGGCAACATCGCCGATGGCGTGAATGCCCGGGACATTGGTCGTGCCCTTGCCGTCGGTCTTGATGATACCGCGGTCGAGTTCGATGCCTAGCGCTTCCAGGCCCAGATTCTCGAAGTTGCCCTGTACGCCGACAGCGGAAATCAGCTTGTCCGCCTTCAGCTGCTGGGTCTTGCCGTCCTTTGTTTCGATATGCGCAACCACGCCGTCGGCCGTTTTCTCGACCTTGGCAACCTTGGCTTCAAGAAGGAACTTCAGCCCCTGCTTCTCCAGCTGTTTCTGCGCGAACTTGGAAATCTCGGCGTCTTCCACCGGCATGACCTGCGGCAGAAGCTCGACGACCGTCACATCCGCACCCATGGTGCGGTAGAAGGAGGCGAACTCGATGCCGATCGCACCCGAACCCATGACAATCAGAGACTTCGGCAAAGCCTTGGGAACCATGGCTTCGAAGTAGGTCCAGATCTTGTCGCCATCCGGTTCGATGCCGGGCAGAACGCGCGGCCGCGCGCCGGTTGCGATGATGATGTTCTTGGCCTTGTAGGTGCCCTCGCCCAGCGTGCCCTTCGGCGCTGGCGGCTGCGGCTCCATGGCTTTCTTGGTTGATTTACCGACGACGATCTCGCCCGGCGCTTCACCCTTGGCTGCCTTGGTGATCTTGGCTTCACCCCAGATCACGTCGACCTTGTTCTTCTTCATGAGGAAGCCGACGCCGCCGTTCAGGCGCAGCGAAACGCCGCGCGAACGTTTCACCACGGCATCCACATCGGCAGACACCTGGCCGTCGATCTTGAGCCCGTAAGCTTCCGGATGCTGGGCGTAATGCATCACCTCTGCCGAGCGCAGGAGCGCCTTGGTCGGTATGCAACCCCAGTTCAGGCAGATGCCGCCAAGATGCTCGCGCTCCACGATCGCGGTCTTGAGACCGAGCTGAGCCGCGCGCACGGCGGCGACATAACCGCCAGGACCCGAGCCGATGATGATCACGTCATAGGTTGTGTCGGCCATCACCGTCTCCTTAAAGTCCAAGCATCATTCTGACGATCGGCTCAAGGCCCCTGCCGATCGCTTTTGTATTGGCGGCATCGAGATGGATGCCGTCGAGCGGCGATGTCTTCGCCACCGCGCCCGCATCGAAAAAGCCGCATCCGAGTTGGTCGGCCAGGTCGGCATAAAGCGGCGCGAGCATATGCGACTCGTCAATCGAGCCGGCAAAGATCGCGGCAAAGTCCGGATCGGCCGTTTCGCAGATCACCGGCGGCGCCACGATCAGGATGTCAGGCGCATCCGCAGCCATCGGATAGGCATGATAGCGAACGATCTCGATCAGCCGTTCCATGCCCTGGCGAGCGCCATGTGCCTTGCCGCAGATCAACGGCTTCATGTCGTTTGTGCCAAGCATAAAGATCACCAGATCGAGCGGTGCATGCGTGGACAAGACGGAAGGCAGGATGCGTGCGCCGTTCCGGTCGGCGGGAGCGAGGTGATCGTCCCACACCGTGGTGCGGCCGTTCAGGCCTTCGGCTATGATCGCCGCCTGATCGCCGAGAGCCGCCTGAAGAACGCTCGTCCAGCGATCCTCATGGGCGTGGCGACCGCTGCCTTCGGGGTCGTAACCCCAAGTCAGCGAATCGCCATAACAAAGCGCCGTCTTCATGGCCGCTTAAACCAGCATGCCCAGCGGGTTTTCGATATGGCGCTTGAAAGCGCCGATCAGTTCGGCACCCAGCGCGCCGTCCACCGCACGGTGATCGGTCGAGAGCGTCACCGACATCACTGTTGCAACCTTGATCTCGCCGCCCTTCACGACCGCCCGCTCTTCGCCCGCGCCGATCGCCAGGATCGTTGCATGCGGCGGGTTGATCACGGCTGCGAAATCCTTGATGCCGAACATGCCGAGATTGGACACGGCAGTCGTACCACCCTGGTACTCCTCGGGCTTCAGCTTGCGCGAGCGTGCGCGGGCCGCCAGATCCTTCATCTCGTTCGAGATGGTCGACAGCGACTTTTCTTCCGCCCGACGAATGATCGGCGTGATCAGTCCGCCTGGAATGGAAACGGCAACTCCGACATCGGCATGCTTGTGCATGACCATGTTGGTTTCGGTCCAGGACGCGTTAGCCGTTGGAACATCGCGCAACGCAAGCGCCATGGCCTTGATGATCATGTCGTTGACCGAAAGCTTGTAGAGCGGGGCTTCGCCCTTCTCGGTCTTCTTCATGGGCGATGCGGCGTTGAGCTGCTGGCGCAGGGCCAAAAGCGCGTCGAGCTCGCAATCCACCGTCAGGTAGAAATGCGGAATGGTCGACTTGGCTTCCACCAGACGGCGCGCGATCGTCTTGCGCATGCCATCATGGGGCACGAGTTCGTAGGAGCCTTCCTCGAACAGCTTGAGAACGGCTTCGTCCGACATCCCTTTCGGTGCGGATGCCGCTGCCGGAGCGGTTGCACCGGTCTGGGCCGCTGTCGCCGTCGGCTGAGCGGACCCTGCCTTGCCTGCACCTTCAACATCGGCCTTCACGATCCGACCGCGCGGACCGGAACCGGAAAGGCTCGCCAAATCGATACCTGCATCCTTGGCCAAACGACGTGCAAGCGGTGACGCAAACACGCGTTCGCCTTCCGACTTGGCAGGCGCCTTTGGAGCCGCTTCGGTCTTCGGCGCGTCCGAAGGCTTCTTCGCGCCATCGACAGGAACATCGCTGCCGCCATAGCCCGACTTGGCTGCGGCATTGCCTTCCGGGTCGCTCTTCTGCGGTTCAGCCGATTTTGGGGCCTCCGCAGGCTGGCTCGCCGGTTCGGCTGCTGCAGCCGCGCTGGCGTCTTCGCCCTCGGCCGCCAGAACGGCGATGAGAGAATTGACCTTCACGCCTTCGGTGCCGGCTGCAACGACGATCTTTGCGACAGTGCCTTCGTCGACGGCCTCGACTTCCATCGTGGCCTTATCGGTTTCGATCTCGGCGATCACATCGCCGGGCGCTACCTTGTCGCCTTCCTTGACCAGCCACTTGGCGAGGTTGCCCTCTTCCATCGTGGGTGACAGGGCCGGCATGGTGATGTTGATCGGCATGACGCTCCCCTTAAGCCCGGTAAGTAACGGCTTTCACCGCTTCAACCACATCTGCAACAGTCGGCAGGGCCAGCTTTTCCAGATTGGCCGCATAAGGCATCGGCACATCCTTGCCGCAGACCGTGATGACCGGCGCATCGAGATAATCGAAGGCGCGCTGCATGACCTGGCTGGCGATATGATCGCCGACCGAATTCTGCGGGAAGCCTTCTTCGATGGTCACGAGCCGGTTCGTCTTCTTCACCGAAGCGAGGATCGTGTCGAAATCGAGCGGACGGATCGTGCGAAGGTCGATGATCTCCGCATCGATACCCATCTCGCGCAGTTCCAGCTCTGCCTTCACAGCATAGGTCATACCGATGCCGGCGGACACGATGGTCACATCCTTGCCCTGCTTATGGATGCGCGCCTTGCCGATCGGCAAAACGAAATCATCCAGCTTCGGCACATCGAAGGATTGGCCGTACAGGATCTCGTTCTCGAGGAAGATCACCGGATTGGGATCGCGGATCGCCGCCTTGAGAAGCCCCTTGGCGTCGGCAGCGGTATAAGGCTGCACCACCTTCAGGCCCGGGATATGGCTATACCATGCCGCATAATCCTGGCTGTGCTGAGCACCGACGCGTGCGGCAGCACCGTTCGGACCACGGAACACGATCGGTGCACCCATCTGGCCACCCGACATGTAGAGCGTCTTCGCAGCCGAATTGACGATCTGGTCAATCGCCTGCATCGCAAAGTTGAACGTCATGAACTCGACGATCGGCTTCAAGCCTGACATCGCTGCGCCAACGCCAACACCGGCAAAGCCATGTTCGGTGATCGGCGTATCGACAACACGCTGCGCGCCGAATTCCTGAAGAAGGCCCTGCGTGATCTTATAGGCGCCCTGATATTCGGCGACCTCTTCGCCCATCACGAAGACGTCCTTGTCGCGGCGCATCTCCTCGGCCATCGCGTCGCGCAGGGCTTCGCGAACGGTGGTAGACACCATTTCCGTGCCGGCCGGAACATCGGGATCAGCGGCAACATCAACCTTGGGTGCTGCTGGAACCTTTGTGTTGTCCGCCTGGGACGAAGGCTCGTCCGTGGAACGGCGTGCCTTTTCGCCGGCATCACCGGCAGAGCTGACGGTCGCCTTATCATCGTTGTCGACGCTGGCAACCGGCGATGCAGCGGCTTCACCGGAAGCGGACTGAGACCCGGACGCTTTGCTGGAGCCGATGTCACCGGCGCTTTCGCCTTCTTCCAGCAGAACCGCGATCGGCGTGTTGACCTTCACGCCTTCGGTGCCGGCGGCGATCAGGATCTTCCCGAGCGTGCCTTCATCAACGGCTTCCACTTCCATGGTCGCCTTATCGGTCTCGATCTCGGCAATGACATCACCGGGGGCAACGGCGTCGCCCTCGTTCTTCAGCCATTTCGAAAGATTGCCTTCCTCCATCGTGGGAGACAAAGCGGGCATAAGGATATCGATCGGCATACCCGTTTCTCCTTAAAGCAGAATGTCGGTGTAGAGCTCGGATGCGTCCGGCTCTGGATCGGTCTGGGCGAAATCGGCGGAGTCGGCGACGATGTCGCGAACTTCCTTGTCGATCGACTTGAGTTCGTCTTCGCTGGCCCAGCCATTCTCGATCATACGGTTCTTCACCTGTTCGATCGGATCATGCTCGGAGCGCATCTTCTGCACTTCGTCCTTCGAACGATACTTCGCCGGATCCGACATCGAGTGACCGCGATAGCGGTAGGTCTGCATTTCCAGGATGATGGGACCCTGGCCGGAGCGCGCATATTCGAGCGCATATTCGGATGCCGACTTCACGGCGCGCACATCCATGCCGTCGACCTGCATGCCAGGAATCCGGAAAGAAACACCGCGCTGCGAGAACACGGTCTCAGCAGACGAACGCGAGACCGAAGTGCCCATCGCGTAGCGATTGTTCTCGATCACATAGACCACCGGAAGCTTCCACAGCGAGGCCATGTTGAAGCTCTCATAGACCTGGCCCTGGTTGGCCGCGCCATCACCGAAATAGGTGACGCAGACCGAGCCGTCTTCGCGGTACTTGTTTGCAAAGGCCAGACCCGTGCCGAGCGACACCTGCGCGCCGACGATGCCGTGGCCGCCGTAAAACTTGTTCTCCTTGGAGAACATGTGCATGGAGCCGCCCTTGCCTTTGGAATAGCCGCCGCGACGTCCGGTCAGCTCGGCCATCACGCCGCGCGGATCCATATCCATGGCCAGCATGTGGCCGTGATCGCGATAGGCGGTGATCATCTGATCACCTTCGCGCATGCCGAGCTTCATGCCCGTAACAACAGCTTCCTGACCGATATACAGATGGCAGAAGCCGCCGATGAAGCCCATGCCGTAAAGCTGGCCGGCCTTTTCTTCGAAGCGACGAATCAACAGCATCTGCCGGTAAGCGGCGAGTTCCTGTTCTTTCGAAAGCGTGGAAGGCGCAGGAGCTTCAAGCGTTCCGCGCAGTTGCATATCTGGTTTTGCGTCAGCCTTCGCTTTCGCCGGCGATGTTTTCGCGGCAGTGGCCATGCTCGACTCCCTCAAACTGTCTCTTGGCGGACATCAACGAGGCTCGGAAGCTCCGATGCCCGGGTCGAGAAAGACGCTAGCACGCAGAAAGCCGCACCGCCATGCGCAAAATGCATGGCTGTTATGCGGCTAACCTGTTGAAAGTTGGGAAGGAAAAGCGATGAACTCAGATCCGGTTCATCGCAGAAATGGAGGCAGATCAGCCTCCACGCTGGCGCAGAATGACCAATTCGTCGTCGTGGGAAAGGTTCAGCGAGCGGCGCGCCTGCTCATCGAGCATGTCCTTCTCGATAGAACCGTCCTGCAGAAGGCGCACGCGGGTCTCGAGTGCAATGCGTTGGCTGCGGATAGTGTCGAGTTGTTTCTGCAAGGCGGCGGCGCGCTCTTCCAGGGCATACTTGGAGTAGATGCCGTACTCACCATGCCAGGCATGGAAGCCGAAATAGGAAAGAAAGACGATCGTGATGACCGGCAGAATGAGCCGGCCGAAGTTCCGTTGACGATGTTGACGAGTCCACATTGGCGCGATCCGCTACTATCGCGCCAATGTGGACGAACGTGCTTAACGGCGCGTTACAATTAGGCTCAACGAGCCCGCAAAATGCTCGAACCGGCGTACTTTGCCTGCGGTCCGAGCTCCTGCTCGATCCGAATCAGCTGGTTGTATTTCGCCAACCGGTCAGAGCGTGCCAGTGAGCCGGTCTTGATCTGTCCGCAGTTGGTGGCAACCGCCAGATCCGCAATCGTCGCGTCTTCCGTTTCGCCGGAGCGGTGGGACATCACCGCCGTGTAGCCTGCCTTGTGCGCCGTCTCGACCGCATCCAGCGTTTCGCTGAGCGAGCCGATCTGGTTGACCTTTACCAGGATCGAATTGGCAACGCCCATCTTAATGCCGTCGCGCAGGCGTGCGGTATTGGTCACGAAGAGATCGTCACCGACGAGCTGGACCTTCTTGCCGGCAAGATCGGTCAGCGCCTTCCAACCGTCCCAGTCGTCTTCCGACATGCCGTCTTCGATCGAGATGATGGGGTAATCGGCGGCCAGTTTGGCGAGATACTCAGCCTGTTCCTGCGGTGAGCGGGTCTTGCCCTCGCCTTCATAAACGTAGTTGCCGTCCTTGAAGAATTCGGTTGCAGCGCAATCCAGAGCGATGAACATGTCTTCGCCCGGGCGATAACCGGCCTTCTCGATCGACGCCGTCACGAAGTCGAGCGCATCCACAGCGCTCTTCAGGTTCGGAGCGAAACCACCTTCGTCGCCGACGTTGGTGTTGTGGCCAGCATCCTTCAAGCGCTTCTTCAGAGTGTGGAAGACCTCGGCGCCCATGCGCACCGCGTCGCGCAGGGTTTCTGCGCCCACCGGCATGATCATGAATTCCTGGAAGTCGATCGGATTGTCGGCATGCGCGCCGCCATTGATGATGTTCATCATCGGAACCGGCAGAACATGGGAATTGACGCCGCCGACATAGCGGTAAAGCGGCAGGCCGGATGACTGCGCCGCGGCCTTGGCGACCGCCAGTGAAACGCCGAGGATCGCGTTTGCACCCAAACGGCCCTTGTTGGCGCTGCCGTCGAGCTCGATCATCGCAGTGTCGATCTGCAACTGGTTCTCGGCGTCCATGCCGCCGATCGCGTCAAAGATCTCGCCGTTGACGGCGTTGACGGCCTTCTCAACGCCCTTGCCGAGATAACGATCGCCGCCGTCACGCAATTCGACGGCTTCGTGTGCGCCGGTCGATGCGCCCGAGGGCACTGCGGCGCGGCCGAAAGCGCCGTCCTCGAGATGCACATCGACTTCAACCGTCGGATTGCCGCGGCTGTCGAGAATTTCACGCCCGATGATGTCGATAATGGCCGTCATTGCTGCCTCTCCGCTATGATCTTGATCTCGCGGATGTCCTTATCGGATGCAGACGGAAACGCAACCGCGGCTGCGCTTCACCCGCCGGCAAGCAACAGAAACAGAGGGGCTGCTTTGCTTACCCTGAGAGCTCCAGCCTCAGCGTTTCGCCAGAGCATCGAACGCCATCAAGCGTTCCATGAGGGCCGGCAGCTTGTCGAGGGGGACCATGTTCGGTCCATCGGACGGCGCATTGTCGGGGTCCTCATGCGTTTCGATGAAGACGCCGGCGACGCCGACGGCAACGGCTGCTCGCGCCAAGGTTTCCACATGCCGCCTGTCGCCGCCCGAAGAGCCGCCCTGCCCGCCGGGTTGCTGTACAGAATGCGTGGCATCAAAGATCACCGGTGCACCGATCTCCCGCAACACCGGCAAGGCGCGCATATCGGACACGAGGGTGTTGTAGCCGAAAGATACGCCGCGCTCCGTCGTCAGAACATTGGAGTTGCCGGATGCGGTGACCTTCGCCACAACGTTCTTCATGTCCCAAGGCGCGAGGAACTGGCCCTTCTTGATGTTCACGACCTTACCCGTCGCCGCTGCTGCAACCAGAAGGTCGGTTTGACGGCAGAGGAAAGCGGGGATCTGGAGAATGTCTACGACTTCGCCGACCACCGCGCATTGTTCTTCCGTATGCACATCCGTCAGAATCGGAAGGCCAAGCTCCTTCTTGATGTCAGCAAAGATCGGCATTGCAGCATCGAGCCCAGCGCCGCGCTTGCCGCCAAGGGATGTGCGATTCGCCTTGTCGTAGCTCGTCTTGTAGATCAGGCCAATGCCGAGCTTGGCTGCCATGTCCTTCAGGCTGCCAGCCATGTCGAAGGCGTGCTGGCGTGTTTCCAGCTGGCATGGACCCGCGATCAAGGTCAGCGGCAGATCGTTGCCGAAGGTGACGGAGCCCACGGACACATGCGGATTGGGATTGGTCATGATCTTGCTTCCGTGAACAGGAACGGGACACCCTGGCCGGCAGCCGCATCGACGCGCAGGGATGAGCCTGCCGTTTCCACGACCATACCGCCAGCTTCCAGATGGGTGCGGGTCGCGCTTAAATCTTGGACGCCGAACTCGATGGCAGCAAACTGCAGCGTCGGATCGGCTTCATCCCAGCGTGCATCGCCAAGAAGCGCATGCGCAGCAGCCGGGGTCAGAACCGAAATTGTAGAGGTGCCGGTTTGCAAATCGATGGCATCATCGCTGCGGACGGGGTCGGCATGATCCATCAGCGTCGTCAGCAGCATCTCAAAATGATGCGGTTCGGGCGCAACGAGAATCACCCGCCGCAAGGTCGTGACGCCATTCGCATGACGCGTCAGCGGTGTGCGATCGACGGCGGGAACACCGATACGCTCACAGGTAAAGAACAGCGCGTCCGGCGCACGGAGATCGCCGGCGAAAGCCAGGAGAAAGCTTGCTTCGCCCGATGTACCATCAAAGCCGACAAAGGGTCGCGAGAAGCGCAGCATGTCGCCGCGCGAAACCGCGTCGGCGCGAAAGCGTGCGTCGTCGGCCGAAGCGTCCTGCGTGCCTAGAACAAGCGCGGACAGTCCGTCTTGCCCGACACGTGTGCGGAACGTCTTGTCATGTCCGACAAAGACATTGCCCGACTTAACGGCCTCGCTTGCGCGCTCCTCGTCCGCAACGGCAAGCGGTTCAAGAAAGGTGCCGTCCGCCAGATAAACGCAGGCGTTTTCCGTGCCGAAGGGATGCTGGCCACGAGGGGCGACCTGGAAGCCGAGCGCTGCGTAGCGCGCTTCGGCAACATGGAGATCGCCGACAGGCAGGACGAGATGGTCGAGTGGACGAAGATGAGCGGTCATCCACGCGGTCTGCCCCAAATCACTGCCGGGTTCAAGATAGCGTCATCAACCCGGCAGATTGTCTCTTCAGACCAGCCGGCTTTGCGCCATCGCAGCCTGCACAAAGCTGGCGAAAAGCGGATGCGGCTCAAACGGACGGCTCTTCAGTTCCGGATGATACTGAACGCCGATGAACCAGGGGTGGTCGGCGTATTCCACCGTTTCCGGCAGAACACCATCGGGGCTCATGCCGGCGAAAACCAGCCCGCAGGCCTCGAGCCGTTCCTTGTAGTCGATGTTGACTTCAAAGCGGTGACGATGGCGTTCGACGATGTCGGTGTCGCCATAAATCTCCGCGATGTGCGAGCCTTCCTTCAGGCGCGCGTCATATGCGCCAAGACGCATCGTGCCGCCCAGATCGCCGGCCGCCTGCCGCTTCTCAAGCATGTTGCCGCGCAGCCATTCGGTCATGAGACCGACCACCGGCTCGCTCGTCTTGCCGAACTCAGTGGACGAGGCGTGCTCGATGCCTGCCAACGAACGGGCAGCTTCGATGCAGGCCATCTGCATGCCGAAGCAGATGCCGAAATACGGCACCTTGCGCTCCCTGGCGAACTTGGCGGCGAGGATCTTGCCTTCTGAACCGCGTTCGCCAAAGCCGCCGGGCACCAGAATGCCGTGGACCTTTTCCAGGAACGGTGCCGGATCTTCCTTCTCGAAGATCTCACTCTCGATCCAGTCGAGCTTCACCTTGACGCGATTGGCAATACCGCCATGCGCCAGCGCCTCGATCAGCGACTTGTAGGCGTCCTTCAGGCCGGTATATTTGCCGACAATCGCGATCGTGACTTCGCCTTCTGGGCTGTGGATCCGATCAGCAACTTCGGCCCAACGCTCCATGCGGGGCTTTGGTGCAGGATCGATGCCGAACGCGGCCAGAACTTCGCTGTCGAGACCTTCCTGATGATAGGCGGTCGGTACGTCATAGATGTTGGCGACGTCGAGGGCCTGGATGACCGCCGATTCGCGCACATTGCAGAACAAGGAAAGTTTGCGACGCTCTTCGCGTGGGATCGAGCGATCAGCGCGCACCAGCAGGATGTCCGGCGCAATGCCGAGCGCCTGGAGCTCCTTGACGGAGTGCTGCGTCGGCTTGGTCTTCAATTCGCCCGCTGCCGGAATGAACGGCATCAAGGTCAGGTGGATATAAACAGCCTGCCCGCGCGGCAATTCGTTGCCGAGCTGACGAATGGCTTCCAGGAACGGCATCGCTTCGATGTCGCCCACCGTGCCGCCGATCTCGCAAAGAACGAAATCGAAGTCGTCATTGCCCTCACGAACGAAGTTCTTGATCTCGTCGGTGACGTGCGGAATGACCTGAACCGTCGCGCCAAGATAATCGCCGCGCCGTTCGCGCTCGATGATGTTCTTGTAAATACGGCCAGTGGTGATGTTGTCCCGCGCATTGCCCGAGCGGCCGGTGAAGCGCTCGTAATGGCCGAGGTCGAGGTCGGTCTCAGCGCCGTCGTCGGTCACGAAGACCTCGCCGTGCTGGTAGGGCGACATCGTGCCCGGATCAACGTTGAGATAAGGGTCGAGCTTGCGGATCCTCACGCGGTATCCGCGTGCCTGCAACAGAGCTCCAAGAGCTGCTGCCGCTATGCCTTTGCCAAGTGAGGAGACCACGCCGCCGGTGATGAAAACATATCGCGCCATGGGATTTATCGCTTAGCTCTTGCGGATCGATTCCGCCAGTCAAAATTGACAGCTCTCGCCGTGAACGGCGCACTGCCCTGTGCACAAAAGAAAGAGGCCGGCGAACCGGCCTCTTTTAAAAGGGTATTGGACCCGGCCAGATCAGAGAACGACGATCTGAGCGCCCATGGGAACGCGTTGGTACAATTCCATGACGTGTTCGTTGATCATCCGGAAGCAACCGTTCGATGAGGCGCTGCCGATCGATTCGGGTTGGGTCGTGCCATGGATACGGATGTGGGTGTCCGTCTTGCCTTGGTAAAGGTAGATTGCGCGGGCGCCGAGCGGATTGTTTGGGCCGCCGTTCATGCCGTCCTTGTACTGACCATACTTCTTGGGCTCGCGCGCCTGCATGTCCTTGGTCGGGAACCAGCGCGGCCATTCCTGCTTGTCGCCTACCGTACCGGTGCCCTTGAAGGCCAGACCTTCCTTGCCGACGGCAATGGCATAGCGGCGGGCGGTGTCACGCGACTCTACGAGGTACAAGCGACGGGCGCTCGTATCGATAACGACCGTTCCCTTGTCGTAGCCAGAGAAGGCAACGGTCTGAGGTTCGAATTCCGGCTTGACCTTGAATGGCTTGGCAGCAGCGCGCGCGGCGAGCTTGCTGTCGAGCGTCTGCGTTTCGGGCAGATAGCGCGGCGGAGCATCTTCGCCGAAGATGGTCTTGAAGAAGCCGCCCTGCGGACGCTGAACGCTGCGCAGCTCGCCATTGTTGCCTTCCACGGCGACGTCGACCGTCGGCATGGTGGAAACCGGCTGCACCATCTGCGGCATCGCAACGGTGCGGGTCACCTGCTTCGCCTGCGTCACCGTCTTGCCCTGCTGAGCTGAACGCGAAGCAGTCTTCCTTGCATCTGCCGCGGACTTCGTTTTTGCGGCTGCGCCTTTGGCGGGAGCTGCATTCGGCTTGGTCGTCGCGCCGGTGGTCACCGTCTGCGCATCGAGCTTGCGTTGATACATTCCGGCGAAATCGAAAACGCGGTCTCCACCGGCATAAGCGGGAGACACGAAAACAACAGCCGAGCAAAGGCCGGCAACAACAAGGTTACGGAGCAGCATGGGCAAACCTGACTTGACTAAAACGAAGGAGACTCGCGTCACGGCGATCACCGCACGCCACCTTCGCCGGTCTTGGTAATCCCATCGGACCGAAGGCTCAAGAACCTCCTGCCATCCCTGATCATGGGGATGGCTTCGCGTCGCATTCTTGCAACAGGCTCTGTCCGGTCGAACAGAGCCCCGAAATTGGCGTTACTGACCCGAAGGAACGCTGTTTCCGCCCTGCGGAGCAGCATTGTTGGTCGTTGGTGCAGCAGGCTCGGACGCTGCCGGAGCGCCAACTGCTGGAGCATCAGGCGCAGGCGACGTTGCAGCCGGCCGGGTCGACGCTTCCGGCGCATCACCCGAAGGCGGCGTAACCGGTGCAGATTCCGCAGGCGCTGCCGGGGTCGACGGGCTGCCGCCAAGCTGGTCAAGCACACCATTGCCGCCGCCGGCAGGTGCCGACTGTGTTTGACCGGGCGCGTTGTTCGGCAACCGGTCGAGAATATCGAGCGGATCGTTGCCGTAGTAGCGAGCCAGCAAGGACAAGGCGAGGGACGTAATGAAAAACGCCGTCGCAAGGATGGCGGTCGTGCGCGTCAAAGCATTGGCAGCACCACGGGCCGTCATGAAGCCGGAACCACCGCCCACGCCAAGGCCGCCGCCTTCCGAACGCTGCACGAGAACGACACCCACGAGCGCAAGCACGATCAGAAGATGAATAACGATGATGACAGTCTGCATAATCGGGTCCGGAAAAATCGGAGGCGGCGACTAGCGCCGACAAGAAAGGATTGGGCGGCTCACTACACGCAAACGCAGATCAATCCAAGTCCTGCAACCTGCCATGCATGGATCCCGCATATGGGGGCCGCCCAATCGGGGCGCAACGCGTCAGCTTAAAGCGTCGTAAGCCTCGGCGATGGCGAGAAAATCCGCAGCCTTGAGGCTTGCGCCGCCAACCAGGGCGCCGTCGACATTCTGCACGCCCAGCAATTCCCTCGCATTAGACGGCTTGACGGACCCACCATAAAGAATGCGGACCTTTGCGGCTTCTTCGCCGATCAGGTTCGTAAGCTCCTGCCGAATATGCGCATGAGCCTGCTCGACGTCACGCACGCTCGGAGTGAGTCCGGTGCCGATCGCCCAGACGGGTTCATAGGCGACGATCAACCAGTGTGCCGTCGAAGACGATGGTACAGATCCGCTCAGCTGCTCAGACAGAACGCGCAACGCTTCACCATTGGTGCGCTGCTCATGCGTTTCACCGATGCAAAGAACCGCTTGGAGCCCTGCTCGCCACGCCGCTTCGGTCTTCGCCTTCACATCTGCGTTGGTTTCGCCGTGATCGGTGCGGCGTTCGGAGTGGCCGACGATCACGAACTTTGCCCCTGCATCGCGTAGCATCTCGGCAGAAACGTCGCCGGTATGAGCGCCGCTTTCCTTGGCGTGACAATCCTGGCCGCCGACTTTGACCGGCGTATCCTTGATCCGCTCGCAAGCCCGCGAAAGCAGCGTTGCCGGCACGCAGATCAATGCGTCGGTTTGCGTATCCAGTCCATGCATGAAGCCCTGACCGATCCGCGAAAGCTCGTCGAGTGCCGAACTGACGCCGTTCATCTTCCAGTTGCCCGCAACAAGCGGACGAATGCCAGGGGTCATGCTCTTCTCCTCACCTCATGAACAAGCGGGGGTCTGCGTACCAAATTACGGCGACAAAGCAATCGACACTGCCAGCGTCACGGGCTATTGCCGCGTGAAGCGCCCTCGCCCACTCGGCTTGGGCAGTCATCTATGAACCAAACGGACTTCTCATGCTGACTTTCCTGCGAAGCGCTGCCGGAACCTGGATCTCCAAGCTGCTCCTGATTCTGCTTGTCGTGAGCTTCGCCGCCTGGGGCGTATCGGCGCAGCTGGTCAACGGCACCAGTTCGAACAGCGTCATCACCGCGGGCGACGCGCAAGTTTCGCAGCAGGATTTCCGACTGGCCTATGATCGCCAGATCAATCTGTACTCGCAGCAATTCGGAACGCGCATTACGCGCGAACAAGCGCGCGCCTTCGGGATTGAGGATCAGGTTGTCGCACAATTGGTCGCCGGCGCGCTGCTGGATCAGCAGGCACGGACGATGGATCTCGGCGTCTCGCAGGATCGCGTTGCAGAGCTGACAGCGTCGGATCAGGCGTTTCACGGTCCCGATGGCCAATTCAACCGCCAGCAGTTCGAGTTCGTGCTCAACCAGGCTGGTATGCGACCGCAGGATTATCTGCTGAACCGCGAACAGGTCGCCCTTCGCCAGCAGATCGTTGAAGCCGTATCCGACGGCATGACGGCGCCTGACGCGTTTATGCGTGCAGTGGCGCTTTATCGTGGTGAAGATCGCACGGTGGACTACGTCGTTCTGCCACTCTCGCTCATCGATACGGTCGAAGAGCCAAGTGCCGCCGACTTGCAAGCCTATTTCGATGAGAACAAGGCTGAGTTCGCAGCGCCGGAATACCGCAAGATTTCTTATGTGCGGATGGAACCGGCTGACATCGCTGATCCGAATTCGATCTCGGACGAGCAGGTTCAGGCAGACTACGAAAAGAACAAGGCGCGCTTCACGACCCCCGAGCGCCGCAAGATCGAACAGCTCGTCTTCGGCAACGAAGCCGGCGCGCAAGCTGCGGTGGAAGCGATCCGCAATGGCGCAACCTTCGAATCGGTCGTGGCCGCGCAGAGCAAGACGATCGATGACGTTCAGCTCGGCACATTCGCAAAAACGGAGATTGCCGATCAGGCAATCGCCGATGCAGCGTTCAATCTTTCAGATGGTCAGGTGAGCGATGTTGTGAACGGCAACTTCGGCCCTGTACTGGTTCGCGTCACTCAGATCACGCCGGAAGTCGTGCGTCCGATGGCTGAAGTCGGCGACCAGATCCGTCGCGACCTTGCGCTGAGCGAAGCCAACCGCATTCTTCTGGATGCCCACGATCGCTTCGAAGACGCACGCGGCGGCGGCGCAACGCTTACCGAAGCCGCTCAGCAGCTCAACCTGCGCGTTTCGACGATCGACGCCGTCGATCGTCAGGGACGCCGCCCGGACGGCTCGGTTGTCGATGACCTGCCGGCCTCGGCACAGCTCCTGCAGCAGGCTTTCGAAACGGAAGTCGGTGCGGACAACCCCGCGCTGCAGACAGATGCACGTGGCTACGTGTTCTTCGACCTCGACGCGATCACGCCGGCACGCGACCGCACGCTGGATGAAGTGCGCGATCAGGTGATCGAGAAGTGGAAGGAAGATCAGGCTGCGTCTCGTCTGGCTGCGCGCGCGGCAGATGCACAGAAGCGTCTCGCAGATGGCACGGCTACGCTCGACCAGATCGCGACCGAGGTGGACCAGCCCAAGCAGACCAAGCGGGGTTTGAAGCGCGAGGCGGATGATGTGGACCTCGGCCGCGAGGGTGTCGACGCTGTGTTCAGTGTCGCACAGGGCGGTTCGAAGGTGACGCCAGCACCGCAGGATGGTGGCCAGATCGTGTTTCAGGTCACGGACATCACCGAGCCGGTTGCAACCGATGCCGCGAGCCTGGGCGACGAACAAACGCGTCGGTTCAACACGGGCATGGCGGACGACCTGCTGGACCAGCTCGTTGCGCGCCTGCAGGGCGAGTACAGCGTCCAGGTTAATCGCGGGGCAATCGACCGCGCGCTGGCGTTCTGAAATGGCTGACCTGAAGACCTATATCGGCAAGGCAGCGCAAGGAACGGCGCTGTCCTTCGATGAGGCGAAGCATGCCTTCGACATCATCATGTCGGGACAAGCCACGCCCAGCCAGATCGGCGGCTTTCTCATGGCCCTGCGCGTACGCGGCGAAACCGTGGACGAGATCTCCGGAGCCGTCGCGACCATGCGCGCAAAGATGGTGCGCGTCGATGCACCAGACGATGCGGTGGACATCGTCGGCACTGGTGGCGACCAGTCGGGCTCCTATAACGTCTCCACCTGTGCAGCCTTTATCGTGGCTGGAGCAGGTGTTCCCGTTGCCAAGCACGGCAACCGCGCTTTGTCGTCTCGCTCAGGTGCTGCCGATACGCTGATGGCGCTCGGGATCAACGTCGAGATCCCGGCAGCTCACATCGGACGATGCGTCAGGGAAGCCGGGATCGGCTTCATGTTTGCACCGGCGCATCATTCTGCCATGCGGCACGTCGGACCAAGCCGCGTCGAGCTCGGCACGCGCACGATCTTCAACCTTCTCGGACCTCTCGCCAATCCGGCCGGCGTGTCGCGCCAGCTGGTCGGCGTTTATGCGCCTGAATGGGTTGAGCCTATCGCGCATGTGCTGAAGGGCCTGGGTGGCGAGGCAATCTGGGTTGTGCATGGCGATGGTCTCGACGAGATGACCACTGCCGGGACCACGAAGGTGGCCGCTCTCGAGAATGGCTCGGTTCGTAGTTTCGAAGTGACGCCGGAAGACGTCGGTCTGCCGCGCGTCACGATCAACGATCTCAAGGGTGGCGACGCCGAGCACAATGCGGATGCGTTGCGCGCAGTGCTCGCCGGTGCGCAAAATGCGTATCGCGACATTTCGCTTCTGAACGCCGCCGCTGCATTGGTGATCGCTGGCCGCGCATCTGATCTGCGCGCAGGCATCGAACTCGCGCGGCAGTCGATCGACAGTGGCAATGCCCTGTCGACCCTTGAGCGGCTTGTTGCCCTAGCCAACGAGAAGCAGGCATGAGCGACATACTGGCAAAGATCGAGGTTTATAAGCGGCAGGAGATCGCAGCGGCAAAAGCTGCCTTGCCGCTCAATGAGGTGCGCGCTCAACTCGCTGATGTTCCAGCCCCTCGCGGCTTTGGGAATGCCGTCGAACGCAAGCGCGCCGATGGTGCTTTTGCTCTGATCGCCGAGATCAAGAAAGCAAGTCCATCGAAAGGCCTGATTCGCGAAGACTTCGATCCGCCATCGCTTGCCGCCGCCTATGAAGCCGGCGGCGCTGCCTGCCTCTCCGTGTTGACGGACGGACCATCCTTTCAAGGCTCACCGGACTACCTGAAAGCTGCAAAGCTGGCTTGTGGCCTGCCTGCTTTGCGCAAAGATTTCCTGTTCGATCCTTACCAGGTTTACGAGGCCCGCCTTTGGGGTGCGGATGCAATCCTGATCATCATGGCCAGCCTTGATAACGACGATGCCCGTGCGCTTGAAGACGCGGCACTCGAGGTCGGCATGGATGCGCTCATCGAGGTGCATGATGAAGCCGAGATGGAGCGCGCGCTGAAGCTCTCATCGCGCTTGATCGGCATCAACAATCGCAATCTGCGCACCTTCCATGTCGATCTGGCTGTTTCCGAGCGTTTGGCCGCAGGCTTTCCGAGCGATCGCATGCTTGTTGGAGAAAGCGGGATCTTCACGCATGATGACTGTCTGCGCCTCGCGCGCTCAGGCATCGGCAGCTTCCTCGTGGGCGAGAGCCTGATGCGTCAGCCGGACGTCGAGGCCGCAACACGTGCGCTGCTGGAAGGTAGCGAAGCAATCAGGACTGCATGATGAGCACCCTCACCCATCTCGGCAGCAACGGCGAAGCCAATATGGTGGATGTCGGATCGAAGCCTGAGACGGAGCGGACCGCCATCGCCGAAGGCCTCGTGCTGATGCGGCCTGAAACTCTGTCGATCGTCATGGAAGGCAACGCCAAGAAAGGCGATGTGATCGCAACCGCGCGCATCGCGGGCATCATGGCGGCCAAAAAGACCCATGAACTGATTCCCCTGTGCCATCCGCTTTTGCTCAACAAGGTCGCCGTTGAAATCGAAGCGGACCCTGCTCTGCCCGGTTTGCGCGTGACGGGTCTAGCGCGCGTCAGCGGCAAGACGGGCGTCGAGATGGAAGCGCTGACTGCTGTTTCCGTCGCCTGCCTCACGGTCTACGATATGGCCAAGGCCGTTGACCGATCCATGACGATCACGGGCGTCCGCGTCATGGAAAAATCGGGCGGGAAATCAGGGGATTTCCGCGCGGGAGATCAGTAAATGGCGCTTCTGCCTGTCAGCGAAGTTTTTGACCGCCTGCTTGGCGATGTAGAAAAACTGCCGGCAGAGGATGTGCCGCTCGCAGAAGCTGACAATCGCGTGCTCGCGACCGCACTGAACGGAAGGCGCACACAGCCCCCCTTCGATGCCTCTGCTATGGATGGCTATGCCGTTCGAGCGCAAGACACGGACGACCCAAACACGCCGTTGGAGATCATGGGCGAATCGGCTGCTGGCCATCGCTTCAATGGTCGGATCGAGACAGGCCAGGCCGTTCGCATCCTGACCGGCGCCCCGGTGCCAGAGGGTGCGGATACCGTATTGATCCAGGAAAATACCCGGCGTCTCGGTGATCGAGAGATCGTCGCCACCGAACCCGCTGCACTCGGTCGTAACATCCGCAAGGCAGGTCTGGACTTCGCTGAGGGTGACGCGCTGCTGCCGGCCGGCCGATTGCTGGATGCCGGTGCGCTATCACTTGCAGCCGCAGCGAACCATCCATCTCTCTCGGTGGTCCGCAGGCCACGCGTTGCCATCATCGCGACAGGCGATGAGCTGGTTTTGCCAGGTTCCGTTCCCGGGCCGGATCAGATCATCGCCTCAAACAGCTACGGTGTCGCCGCGATCGCTCGCAAGGCCGGCGCGACTATTCTGGACTTCGGCGTCGTTGCCGATGATCGCGAGAAAATCGCAGCCGTTGTTGCTGAAGCGCGGCAAACCGCCGACGTCATCGTGACCCTTGGGGGTGCGTCAGTCGGTGACCACGATCTCGTTCGGCCGGTTCTGGAAGCGCAGGGCATGCGCCTCGATTTCTGGAAGATCGCAATGCGGCCCGGTAAGCCGTTGATGTTCGGCAGGCTTGGCGAGACCAGGGTGCTCGGTCTTCCGGGAAATCCGGTCGCGAGCCTGGTCTGTTCCCATCTGTTCCTTGCACCCCTTGTTGCGAAGCTGGGTGGACGCAAGCATGTCGCCGACATCCGCAACGCGATCCTCACGGCACCTTTGCGCGAGAATGATCAGCGTCAGGATTATATCCGCGCCTCTTCCGAGCAACGGCCGGATCAGCTGACAGTGACACCCTTCGGGTTGCAGGACTCGTCCATGCTGAACACGTTGGCGCGAGCGGATTGCCTGATCATCCGCCCGCCCTTCGCACCGGCAGCGGATGGCGGTGAGCTCGTTCAGATCATGATGATCCGCTAGGCCATAGCCTTCTGCGCCAACCGCGCGAGCTGCGTCATGACGATCGCCGAGCCGGACAGCCGCTTGTCCGGTGTCGGCCAATCGCGAATGAACACGATGCTTTGGTCCGGCCGTATCTTGGCCTGAGAGCCCTGCTCACCCACGAATTTGACAAGCCCGACCGGATCCGAGAACTGCTTGTCGCGGAACTGGATGACGACACCCTTCGGGCCGGCGTCCAGTTTTTCGACATTGGCCTGCCTGCAAAGCGTCTTGATGAAGACGATCTTGAGGAGGTGCTGCACTTCTTCCGGCATGGGGCCGAAGCGGTCGATCAGCTCGGCGCCAAACGCGTCGATTTCCGATGAACCTTCCAGTTCGGCGATGCGGCGGTAGAGGCTCAGGCGCAGCTGAAGATCCGGAACATAGCTTTCCGGGATCATCACGGCCGTACCCACCGAGATCTGCGGCGACCAGTTGCCGTCGGCGATCTCACCCGTACCCTTCAGCTCGGCAACCGCCTCTTCCAGCATCTGCTGGTAAAGCTCGAAACCGACTTCCTTGATGTGACCCGACTGCTCGTCGCCCAGGAGGTTGCCGGCGCCGCGCAGATCGAGATCGTGGCTTGCCAGCTGGAAGCCGGCACCAAGCGTGTCCAACGATTGCAGCACCTTCAAACGGCGCTCCGCCGTCTGCGTCAGGAGCCGGTTGGCGGGCAATGTGAAGAGCGCAAAGGCACGCAGCTTCGATCGTCCGACACGGCCGCGCAGCTGGTAAAGTTGCGCCAGACCAAACATGTCTGCGCGGTGCACGATCAGCGTGTTGGCTGTTGGAATGTCGAGGCCGGACTCTACGATCGTGGTCGCCAGCAAAACATCATATTGCCCATCATAGAAGGCGTTCATGATGTCTTCGAGTTCCGTAGGCGTCATCTGCCCGTGCGCGACGGCAACCTTCAGTTCAGGCACCGCACCGGCCAGGAAGTCACTGACCTCCTTCAGGTCGGAAATGCGCGGCACGACGTAGAAGCTTTGGCCTCCACGGAACCGCTCACGCAGCAACGTCTCACGAATCACGAGCGGGTCGAATGGCGAGATGAAGGTCCGCACCGCCATGCGATCAACCGGCGGCGTGGTGATGAGCGATAATTCGCGAACGCCGGTCAGTGCCAGCTGCAAGGTGCGCGGAATCGGTGTCGCAGAGAGCGTCAGCACATGCACGTCGCTCTTCAGCTCCTTCAGGCGCTCCTTATGCTTGACGCCGAAGTGCTGCTCCTCGTCGATGATCAGCAGGCCAAGCCGCTTGAACTGAATGGAGTTCGTGAGCAGCGCATGCGTCCCGACGACGATGTCGACCTTACCGTCGGCCAACTCACGCTTGGTCTCGTTCAACTCCTTTGTGGAGACGAGGCGTGACGCTTGGCGAACCGTTACAGGGAGCCCGGCGAAGCGCTGCGAAAAGGTACGGAAGTGCTGGCGTGCGAGCAGCGTTGTCGGCACGACCACCGCGACCTGGAAGCCTTCCATGGCCGCAATAAAGGCCGCACGCAGCGCCACCTCGGTTTTGCCAAAGCCCACATCGCCACAAACAAGACGATCCATCGGCTGACCAGCGCCAAGATCGTCACGGATCGCGTCGATCGCCGCCTGCTGGTCCTCGGTCTCGTCATAAGGGAAACGGGCAGCGAACTCGCCATACACGCCTTCCGGCGGAACCATCGCCGGCGCGCCGCGCATCTTGCGCTCGGCAGCGACCTGAATGAGCTGACCGGCCATCTCGAGAAGGCGCTTTTTCAGCTTCGCCTTGCGCGATTGCCAAGCTACGCCGCCCAGCTTGTCGAGGGTCGCTTCCGTTCCCTCTGAGCCATAGCGCGAAAGAAGCTCGATGTTCTCGACCGGCAGGAACAGGCGGTCATCGCCGGAATAACGGATCTCGAGGCAATCATGCGGCGCACCCGCAGCCTGAATCGTTTGCAGACCGACGAAGCGGCCGATGCCGTGATCGGCGTGAACGACGATGTCACCGGCAGCCAGCGAAGCCACTTCGGCGATGAAGTCCGAAGCCTTCTTACGCTTCTTGCGCCGGATCAGGCGGTCGCCAAGGATGTCCTGCTCGGCAATCACCGTCATCGTTGCAGTGGAAAAGCCTGCCTCCACCGGCAGAACGGCGAGTGCAGCCTGCCCTGGCTTCAGCTTCTCGACACCAGCAAGACGATCGACAATGATGAGGTTCTCGAGGCCGCGCTCTTCCAGAATGGAGCTCAAGCGGTCGAGCGAACCATCGCTCCAGCCGGCAATCACCATGCGCTTGCCGGCAGCGCGCTCGTCGGCGATGTATTTGGCCACTGCCTCGAAGACATTGGCCTTCGGATCGGCACGCTCTTCCGCAAAGCTGCGACCGCCGTGAGAACCGGCGTGCAGCACCTTGCGACCACCATCCGGCGCATCGAACGGCGTGAACTCGACCGACAAACGGTCCGTCTCAGCCGCAGCCACATGGTCGGGCGTCAGGTAAAGCAATTCCGGGCAGATCGGCTTGTAAGGAACAGCGTCGCCGAATTCCTTGCCGCTTCCTTGTGTCTTGCGCGCCTCGTAGTGATCGGTGATCAGCGTATGCCGCTCACCGATCGCTTCTCGGGCAAGATAGTCGAAAACCACAGGTACATCGGGGAGATAGTCGAAGACGCTCTCAACCCGGTCGAAGAACAGCGGCAACCAGTGTTCCATGCCGGCGAAGCGGCGGCCTTCGCTGATCGCTGCATAAAGTGCGTCATCGCGGCTGGGAGCGCCGAAGGTCGCCACGTAGTTCTTGCGGAAGCGGCTGATCGTTTCCGCATCGAGCGTGATCTCGCTCATCGGCTGCAGCACGAACTCCTTGCGCTGGCCGGTCGTTCGCTGATCCGCTGGGTTAAAAGCGCGAATTGATTCCAGCGTGTCGCCGAAGAAGTCGAGCCGCAGGGGCTCGGTCGTCCCGGGAACGAAGAGGTCGAGAATGCCGCCGCGCACGGCGAACTCGCCAACGTCGCGGACTGTGCCGACCCGGTCGAACCCTTCGCTTTCAAGCCGGGCGATCAGGCCCTTCATGTCGATCTGGTTGCCGGGACGCGCCGAATAGGATTGCGCGGCCAGGACCTCTGCCGGCGGCATCTTCTGCAGTGTCGCATTAGCGGTGGTCAGGATCACCGCGCGATGCGGCTTCTGGCGCAGCGCGATCATCGCGCTCATGGCTTCGAGGCGACGCGCGGCCGAGTCGACGCCGGGAGAAACGCGGTCATAAGGAAGACAATCCCAGGCGGGCAGCTGAAGCACGGGAAGCGTCGGATCCACGAATGCTAGCGCATCGGCGAAGGCAGGCAGACGCTGCCCATCGCGCGCAACGAAGATCACCGGGCCGCTGCCGCTTTCCACAACCACCCGCGCCAGCGCAAAGGCTTCAAAGCCATCCGCGACGCCATCAAGCGTGATCGAGCCGAGACTGGACTTCGGCAGACCGAGTTTGGGAAGCAGCGTCATGAGGGAAATGCCAGGCCTTGCGAACGGGAGAACGCGACAACACGTCGGAAAATCGGTGTGTTCACCGCCTCGGGGGCGGCGCGCTCACCGGTCATAAAGGAAAAGAGATCGACATCGGGAACGTCGAGAAGCCGCTCATATTGTTCGATTTCTTCATCGTTCAAGGTGCTGATTTCAGCATCCGCGAAGCGCCCGAGAATGAGGTCCATTTCGCGAATCCCGCGACGCCACGAACGAAGCAGCGCCTTCTTGGCGCGCGGATCAAGTCCGTCGCTGGAGCGGGTCGTGCCGGTCATGGGAAAAGCCTTGATGCGTTGAGAAACGAGCTTGAACGGCGATATAACGCGGCAAGGTCGAAGTGTCAGCCTTCGTGACCCACAAGTCCGCCTTATCTTGGAAGTTCGTCCGGAAACGCTTACAGCAGCATCATGCGCCCATTAAAGCTCGATCCGCTCTTCGCTCCTGCCACTTCACTTGAAGGTGTTGGTCTTAAGCTGTCGGCTTTGCTGAAGAATATCGTTCCCGTCGATGTGTCTGATCGCGAGGTTCGCATCGGCGACCTGATCTTCGTTTTGCCGCATGGTATGATCGACCGACGCAACAGGCCGGGCATCGCCTACGCGCCGGAAGGCGGCATCGTCACCCTTGAAGTGCGTATCGACCGGCATCAGCCGCCGCCGAGCGGCAACCGGTCTGTGCCGTACCGGGTCTTTGCGCATGATGATACCGGTGAACTGGCGCTGACTTTCTTTCGCGGCCATGCGGCATGGCTGGAAAAGCAGCTGCCGGAGGGCGAGACCGTGGTGGTTAGCGGACGCATGGAGTGGTTCAACGGCCGGCCGAACATGGTCCATCCCGATCATATGGCGCTGCTCTCCGATGCCGCCTCCTTGCCTCTGCTCGAGCCGGTCTATCCGCTGACCGCAGGCCTGTCCGGAAAGGTTCTGCGCAAGGCGCTTTCTGCCGCCGTCGACCGTGTTCCTGTCTTGCCCGAGTGGCTGGATCCCAGCCTCATGTCTCGCGAGCGCTGGCTAAGCTTCGACAATGCCTTGCGCGCGCTGCACCGCTTCGAGGAGCCGGAGGACATCGCGCCGGAAAGTCCCGCCTGGCGGCGCTTGGCCTATGACGAACTGCTGGCGAGCCAGGTCGCCCTCGCTTTGGTTCGATCGCGTATGCGGCGTCTGGCCGGGCGGCCGCTGGGTGGTGATGGCCGGATCGTCGAAGCGGTTAAAGCCGCGCTGCCCTATAGCCTCACCAACAGTCAGGCCAAGGCGGTGGACGAGATCCAGGTCGATCTCGCCGACCCAGAACGCATGGTGCGTCTGCTGCAAGGCGATGTGGGCGCCGGCAAGACAGTGGTTGCATTGCTCGCCATGGCGCGTGCTGCGGAAGCCGGTGGCCAATCCGCCTTGATGGCACCGACGGAAATCCTCGCTCGACAGCATTTTGCGACAATCGGGCCTCTCGCAGAGAAGGCCGACCTTCGCACCGCCGTCCTGACGGGTCGGGAAAAGGGCAATGAGCGCGCGCAGATACTTGCCGGCATGGCGGACGGCAGCATCGACATCGTGGTCGGCACCCACGCGCTGTTTCAGGAAGGCGTTGCCTATAAAGATCTCGTTTTGGCCATCGTGGATGAGCAGCACCGTTTCGGCGTGCATCAGCGTCTTGCCATGACCGCCAAGGGAACCGCGCCTGACATGCTGGTCATGACCGCCACCCCGATCCCACGCACCCTCGTGCTGACGGCCTTTGGCGACATGGACGTGTCCCGTCTCACCGAGAAGCCTGTCGGGCGACAGCCCATCAAGACCGTGACCCTGCCACTCGACCGCATCGACGAACTGGTGGAACGGATGCGTGCTGCTGTCTCCGAGGGCCAGAAGATCTACTGGATCTGTCCGCTGGTGGAGGAGTCCGAAGAGATCAAGTTGATGTCGGCCGAAGACCGCTTCAAGAAGCTTCAGCCTTTGTTCGGCGATCGAATCGGTCTTGTTCATGGCCGCATGAAGGGCGCCGACAAGGATGCGGCCATGGCTGCGTTCAAGCAGGGCGAGACGCGCATTCTCATTGCCACCACCGTGATCGAGGTAGGCGTGGATGTGCCCGATGCCACGATCATCGTCATTGAACATGCCGAGCGCTTCGGACTGGCGCAGCTGCATCAGTTGCGCGGACGCGTCGGTCGCGGCTCCAAGCCGTCCACTTGCGTGCTGCTTTACAAGGACCCGGCGGGCGAAACCGCGCGCAAGCGACTGGGCGTGTTGCGCGACACCGAAGATGGCTTCCTGATTGCCGAAGAAGACCTCAAGCTGCGTGGTGAAGGCGAGTTGATGGGAACGAAGCAGTCGGGCACGCCGGGCTTTCGCGTTGCACGGCTGGATGTGCATTCCGATCTGCTGGAGATCGCGCGCGATGATGCGCGTTTATTGCTGCAGCGCGATCCGGAGCTGAAATCAGAACGCGGCGAAGCGATCCGCCATCTTCTTTATCTATTCGGGCGCGACGAAGCCGTTCGGCTGCTGCGCGCGGGGTAGCTGCAGTGCGGGCAGTGCCGCTTCCACATCGTTGCGCGAGCCGTGGAACTCGGGCGTCACCAGACCGGCGGAAACAAGGAAGCGGACGGCCTCTTCAATCGACATCGAAAGCGGCACGACATCGTCTTCGCGCACATACATGATGTAGCCCGTGGTGATGTTGGGCGTGATGGGCCGAAACACCGCCATGACCTTGCCATCACGCTCAGCCAGCGCCGCATTGATCTCGGACTCCTGCTGCTTGGGGATGAAGACGATCGACCATGTGCCGCGACGCGGCCATTCAACGAGACCGACTTCCTTGAACAGCTCGCTGCGGTTGTCGAGAACGGTCGTGAAGATCTGCTTCAAGCCACGATAAACGTTCCGCGCCAGTGGAATATGATCGAGAATGCGTTCGCCGAACTTCAGGATCGAACCACCGATGAAGTTGGCGGCGAGAAAGCCCACAAGGGTGATGAAGATCAGCGCCACAACCAGGCCGAAGCCAGGGATTGCGAACGGCAGGTAACTCTCTGGCGTGTAGCGATAGGGAATGTAGGGCTTCACCCAGCTGTCGATCAGATGGATGAAGTACCAGGTCAGATAGGCGGTGATCGCAAGTGGGGCGATCACCACGACGCCTGTCAGAAAGTAGTTTCTGATCCGCGCCATGCCGCGCGGCTTGATTGGATCCGCCATACTTCCACCTGCCCCTGCACGCTCCTTCTTAGCTGAGAACGTTTATCGGGCAAATGACAGAGGCGTTTCCGCCTCTGAGCCTTGATCACTCCACGGTGACCGACTTGGCGAGGTTGCGCGGCTGGTCCACGTCAGTACCCATGAACACGGCCGTGAAGTAAGCCAGCATCTGGATCGGCAAGGCATAAATGATTGGTGCGATGATCTCCGGCACGTCCGGCAAGATGATCGTTTCCATCGCATTGATCGTGGCGCGCCGTGCGCCTTCCGTATCCGTAATCAGAATGATGCGACCACCGCGCGCGGCGACTTCCTGCATGTTGGAAACGGTCTTGTCGAAGTTGCGATCATGCGGCGCAATCACGATCACCGGCATGTCTTCGTCGATGAGCGCGATCGGTCCATGCTTCAGCTCGCCTGCGGCATAGCCTTCGGCGTGGATGTAGGAGATTTCCTTGAGCTTGAGCGCGCCTTCCATGGCGAGCGGGAAACTCGTTCCGCGACCGAGATAAAGGGCGTGCTTCACCTGTGAAAGCTCACGTGCCAGCTTCTCGATCTGCGTATCGAGCTTCAGCGCTGCCGAGGAATAGCGCGGCGCTTCCGAGAGGAAGCGAACAAGCTCGCGCTCCTGTTCAGGCGAGATATGACCGCGCTGCACACCCGCACGCACGGCGAGTGCGGCGAGAACGGCTAGCTGGCAGGTAAAGGCCTTTGTGGACGCAACGCCGATTTCCGGACCGGCCAGTGTCGGGAAAATCCCGTCCGATTCGCGCGCAATTGTTGATTCCGGAACGTTCACGATGGCTGCGATCGGCACGCCCTGGCTGCGGCAATAGCGCAAGGACGCCAGCGTATCCGCAGTTTCACCGGACTGCGAAATGAACAAGGCCGCACTGTTCGGTGAGATCGGCATCTCGCGATAGCGGAACTCGGAACCGACATCGATATCCACCGGAAGACGGGCGTAACGCTCGAACCAGTAGCGAGCGACCGAGCCTGCCAGAAACGCCGTGCCGCAGGCCGAAATCGACAGGCGGTCGATCTGGCTGAAGTCGAACGGCAAGGGGATGTCGCGGGTGCGACCTTCAACGAAATCAAGATAATGCGCCAGCGTGTGGCCGATCACCTCCGGCTGTTCATGGATTTCCTTTTCCATGAAGTGGCGGTGGTTGCCCTTATCCACCATGAAGCTCGTGGAGCGCGCCTTGGTCTGCTGGCGTTCGACTTCGCGGCCGAGGATGTCGTAAATGGTAACGCCATTTCGCCGGATCGCAGCCCAATCGCCGTCTTCCAGATAGGTAATGACGTCCGTAAAGGGCGAAAGAGCGACCGCGTCGGAGCCCAGGAACATCTCGCCTTCGCCATGACCGACGGCCAGTGGCGGACCATTGCGCGCAGCAACGATCAGGTCGTCATGGCCACGGAACATGATGGCAAGCGCGAAGGCACCCTCCAGCCGCTTGATCGCCTTATGCGCGGCGTCCACCGGTTCACTGCCGCTTTTCAACTCGCGCGAGATGAGGTGGGCGACGACCTCGGTATCCGTTTGCGAGGCAAACACGTAGCCGTCGGCAATCAGTTCGGTGCGCAGCTCGGCGAAGTTTTCGATGATGCCGTTATGAACGATGGCAACATCCGTCGAGAAATGGGGATGCGCGTTCGTTTCGTTAGGCACGCCATGCGTCGCCCAGCGGGTATGACCGATACCGATGCGGCCATCGAGCGGCTCAGCCTTCAGCTTGTTGTCGAGATTGACCAGCTTGCCTTCGGCGCGGCGGCGCTCCATCCGGCCATCAGCGAGGGTTGCGACGCCTGCGGAATCATAACCGCGATATTCCAGCCGCTTGAGCGCATCCACGATCAACGGCGCGACCGGACCTTTACCGACGATCCCGACAATTCCGCACATAAACTATCCCTCGTTACAGGCTTTAGACCCCGGCCTATCTACGTTTATGCCCGGCAGTTAAGAAGTCACTTATGGTATCGAAACGTTGCAGCCTTCATGGCTGCTGAAGCACTTATTTGGACGAAGCATCCTTGATGCTGCGCTGGCGTGCACGAAGGTCTTCGGCGCGACCGTCCATCGTCTTCTGGCGGGCACGGCCGAACGCAAGCGCATCACCTGGAACATCCTGCGTAATGACGCTGCCGGACGCGACATAAGCACCATCGCCAATGCTGACCGGAGCCACGAGGGACGAGTTCGAGCCGACGAAGGCGCGTTCGCCGATCTGAGTTTTGAACTTGTTCAGGCCATCATAATTGCAGGTGATGGTTCCCGCGCCGATGTTTGAACCAGCCCCGATCGAAGCATCGCCGATATAGGAGAGATGGTTGATTTTGGCGCCGGCACCGACCTTCGACTTTTTGACCTCGCAGAAGTTGCCGACCTTCGACTTATCGCCGAGCTCCGTACCGGGGCGCAAGCGCGCGAACGGGCCGATCTGCGCGCCTTTGCCGATCACCGCACCTTCCAGATGCGAGAAGGCATGGATCGTCACGCCGCCATCCACTGTGACGCCGGGTCCGAAGAAGACGTTCGGCTCGATGATCGTGTCTGGGCCAACCACTGTGTCATGCGAGAAGAACACGGTTTCCGGCGCGATCAGCGTCGCGCCGTCGATCATAGCGGCATGGCGACGGCGCGTCTGCCAAAGAGCCTCCGCCTCTGCCAATTCGACGCGATTGTTAACGCCCAGCACGCTCTGCGCATTCACTTCCGCGGCGACGACAGTGAGCCCTCTGTCGCGGGCAAGCGCCACAATGTCGGTCAGGTAATATTCGCCCTTGGCATTGTCGTTGCCGATGGCGTCCAGCAAGGCCAGCGCGTGTTCGCCTGCAATGGCCATCAAGCCGCCATTGCAAAAGGTGATCGCGCGCTCGGCCTCGGAGCAATCCTTGTCTTCGCGGATGGCGACAAGCGCACCATTGTCTTCAATCAGGCGTCCGTAGCCAGCAGGCTTGTCGGTGCGAAAGCCCATGACCACGACGGCGGCACCACCGGCTAGCTTGTCGCGCCCGGTGAGCAGGGCATCGGACTGAACCAGCGGCGTGTCACCAAACAGCACGAGAAGGTCGTCATAGCCACGGCTGATTGCGTCGCGAGCAGCCAGAACCGCGTGGCCGGTGCCTTTGCGTTCTGTCTGCACGAAGGTTTCCAGCAGACCGTTTTTCGAGTCGATGGCAGCACGCACCTCTTCGGCTCCGCGGCCGACCACGACGGCAATGTCACCGGCACCGGCACCGGCTCCGCGCGCAGCCGCAACCACGTGGCCCACGAGCGGCAGACCTGCAACCTTATGCAGAACCTTCGGCAGAGCGCTTTTCATGCGGGTGCCCTCACCGGCCGCAAGGACGATGGACAAACAGCTACGATCGGTCATGGCATCGGCTCCGCAACAGGATGGTCGCGCCCGTCTAGCGTAGCTTCTGCCAAAAAGGAACGTTGCGCCTGATCACGTTAGCCGAGGCGGCCGAGAACCGGAAAATTCTCGAGGAGCCAGTAGGACACGGTCTGCACGCCGCCGGTCATGAACGCGATGCCGGCGAGAATCAGCAGCACGCCCATAATTTTTTCGACGCGGCCGAGATGAACCTTGAAGCGACCGAGAAAGCGCATGAATGCGCCGGAAAAGAATGCGGCCGCGAGGAACGGTATGCCGAGGCCAAGCGAATAGGCCGCAAGCATCGCCGCACCCTCACCCAACGTGCCGCGTCCGGCCGCCAATGTGAGAATCGGGCTGAGCACTGGCCCAATGCAGGGCGTCCATCCAAAGGCGAAAGCGAGGCCCATGATGTAGGACGCAAACAGGCTCGCAGGTTTGCCTTCGGTCTGGAACCGGGCTTCGCGCGACAGGAAGGGGATGCGAAGAACGCCCAGGAAGTTCAGCCCCATCAGCATGATGATCGCGCCGGAAACGAAGCCGAGCTCGTATTTGTAGGCAAGAAGCAGCCGGCCGAAAGCGGACGCGGTCAGCCCGAGCAGAACAAAGACGGTCGAGAAGCCGAGCACGAAGGCAAGGCTGGCCTTTGCCAAGGCTGAGCGTTGTGCGGCAGGCGCAGCACGCCCTTCGCGGAAGTCGTCGACGGTCACGCCGGCCATGTAGCAGAGATAAGGCGGCACAAGCGGAAGAACGCAGGGCGAAAGGAAGGACAAGGCTCCAGCTCCGACCGCGCTGAGGTAACCGACGTCAACTGCCATTATCTGAAAACTGCCCTGCCCGATCTTTGTCCGGCGTATAGCGTAGAAAGAGCCTCAGCCCCAATGTGCCAAGGCGTCACGATCCCGTGCGGCCGGCAAGGCCGGCCTGGATCAACGTGTTCAATCCACAAATGGTTTAGGGATTGGTGAGCGCGATGGGACTCGAACCCATGACCTACAGATTAAAAGTCCGTTGCTCTACCAACTGAGCTACGCGCCCGGAAGCCACGAAGCGCTCCGAAAGTGCGGCGGAACATATTCAGCACCCCCCTCCCGGTCAACCGCTCATTCACGACTTTCGTACGAAGATGCGATGCCTTGTCGGCTGTTCCCTTGCCTGTCATCACGTGTCATGAAATTTCAGTGTCCTCATTTTCAAGTGCTGGCAGCGGCCTACATATGGCGACAACAGCAATAACCTTGGCAGTGAAGATTAGTTGTTTCGGATATGTTGTGTGGCCTTTATAACATGGAACTAGAATTTGCCTGATGCCAGGGACCTGCCCGCGCTGGATCTGTGCGCGCAAGAGCCAATTCGTATTCCTGGCGGCATCCAGCCCCATGGAGCGCTTCTGCTCGTCGATGAAGCCGATTTTTCGGTGCTTCAATTCAGTGCCAATGTGGACGAGGTTCTGCCTGGGCTGGTTGTGGAAACTGCGGGACGCAAGATCCTCAATCCCGATGGATTCGACGCGCTTTGCGATGAACTGAAGGCCTGGTTGAAACGTCCGAGCGATACGTTCGAGCGCCTGATCTCCAACAATGGTATACGGCACCACGTCTCAGCCCAGCGCACACCGCAAGGCTTGATGTTGGAATTCGAGCGCGCATCGGCGACGGGCGGTAATGAAGCGCATTACGCAAGACTGCGCCGCTTCGTTGATAATGCCGACAGCTTCGAGGGCACGCAGGCACTGGCCGAAGCTGTTGCGGGCGAAGTTCGCGATCTGACGAGCTTCAACCGTGTCATGATCTATCGCTTCGATGAGCAATGGAACGGCACGGTTATCGCCGAAGATGGTGACGGTACGCTGCCGTCTTATCTCGACCTGCGCTTCCCGGCCACCGACATCCCCGCTCAGGCGCGCGAACTCTATCTGCAGAATCGCATTCGGTTGATCCCGAGCGCGAGCTATGAGCCCGTTCCGCTTGTACCGCCGTTTTCGCCCGTGGACGGGCAGCCGACGGATCTGGGCAGCTCGGCGCTGCGCAGCGTGTCTCCGATCCACCTCGAATATATGCGCAACATGGGCACCGCGGCGTCCATGTCGATCTCGTTGATCGTGGACGGAAAGTTGTGGGGCCTGATTTCCTGCCACAACGCCACGCCGCTGCATGTCACGCCGGCCGTGCGCAATGCCGCAGAGTTTCTGGGTCGCATCGTTTCGCAGCATATCGCTGGCTTTGATCGCATCAGCGAAAGCAGGCAACGCCTCGCCTTCAAGCAGATCGAAACCGAGCTGATCGCCTATGTTAGCCGCGCCTCGAGCTTCCAGCAGGGACTGGTCGAGCGGCCGCGGCAGTGGCTGGGGATCACCAATGCACTTGGCGCTTCCGTCATTACTGACGACATGGTGCTCGCAACCGGCACGGTTCCACCAAGCAAGGCGATGCGTGAGCTTGCCGAGTGGCTGCACGACCAGCGGCTGGACGGACCGTTCGCCACCGATAATCTGGCTGCCGTGTGGCCGGGCGGCAGCGCCGTTTCCGATGTTGCGAGCGGCCTGGTCGCGGTACCAATTTCCAGCCTGCACCCAAGCTTCATCATGTGGTTCCGACCGGAGGTCATTCGGACGGTGAACTGGGGCGGCGATCCGAAGAAGCCCTCGGTCAGCGAAATCGACATGCGCATTCATCCGCGCAAATCGTTCGAAACCTGGAAAGAGAACGTGCGGGACCATTCCGCGCCCTGGTCGAAAGCCGAGGTCCAATCGGCGGCCGAGTTCCGCAATGCCGTGGTCAACTTCGTTCTCAAACGCGCCGAGGAGCGTGCCGAACTGACCGAGGAGCTGAAGCGTTCAAACAAGGAACTCGAATCGTTTTCCTATTCCATCTCGCATGATCTGCGCGCGCCCTTTAGGCACATCCTCGGCTATGCGCAGCTGCTCGAAGAGGAAGAAGAAGAGCTCAAGTCGATCTCACGGCATTATCTCGCGGGCATTTCCAATGCCGCGCTGTCCGCGGGCCAGCTCGTCGATGACCTTCTTCGTTTCTCGCAGCTTGGCCGCGCCAGCCTGAACATGTCGTCCATCGATATGCAGAAGGTTGCCGGAGAGGTGCGTCGCAGCTTCGACAGCATCGGCGAAGATCGCAAGATCGAGTGGCGCATCGGCACCCTGCCCGATGGCTTCGGCGACGCTGCGCTTGTTCGGCAAGCGATCTACAATCTGGCCGACAACGCGGTGAAATATACCCGTGATCGTGATCCTGCGATCATCGAGATCGAAGGTCATGAAGATGGGGAAAGCACCATCTACACGGTGCGCGACAATGGCGTCGGCTTCGACATGGCCTATGGCGGCAAGTTATTTCAGGTATTCCAGCGGCTTCACCACATCGAAGACTTCGAGGGAACCGGCATCGGCTTGGCTTTGACTAAGCGCATCATCGATCGACATGGCGGATCCATCCGCGCCGAAGGCAAGCTCAATGAGGGAGCATCGTTCAGCTTTACGCTGCCGAAGCCGAAGAAAGGACGTCAACAGGCATGAACCTACGTCCGATTCTCCTCGTTGAAGACAATCCCGCAGATGTCGAGCTGACCCTGGCCGCCTTGAAACGCAGCCAGATCGCCAACGAGATCGTGCTGGCGCGTGATGGCGTGCAGGCGCTCGACTACATTTTTTGCCAGGGGCAATATGCCGACCGCGAGCCTGAACCGCCGGCGGTGGTTCTGCTCGACCTGAAGCTTCCGAAGGTCAACGGTCTGGAAGTTCTCGAGCGCGTCAAAGCGCATCCTGAACACCGCAACATCCCGATGGTCATGCTCACCTCGTCACGCGAGGAAAGCGACGTCGTGCGCAGCTATAGTATCGGTGTGAATTCCTTCGTGGTGAAGCCGGTTGAGTTCGATCAGTTCTTTGATGCAATCCGCCACTTGGGAATGGTTTGGGCTGTGTTGAACGAGCCCTTCCCGGCTAAGCGACCATAAGATGCAGCAAAATGTCCTGACTGACGCAACTGAAGCAGGCGCCCGCATCCTGCTGCTGGAAGACAGCAGCATCGATGCCGACCTGATCACGCGTCAGATTCTCAAGCTTGGCCCCGATACGCATATCGACCGCGCCGTGATTCGGCGCGACTTCGAAACTGCGCTGAGCGCTTCGCGCTATGACCTGATCTTCTCGGATTACTCGCTTCCGGATTTCACGGGCTTGGAAGCGTTCGGTGTGGCGACATCGCTTGCACCCAACGTGCCGTTCATCTTCATTTCCGGCGTCATCGGCGAGAAGTTTGCAACGGAAGCGGTTCGCGCCGGTGCGACGGATTACGTCACGAAGCGCGATCTCGGCCGTATTCCCGGCGTTGCCAAGCGCGCACTGGATGAAGCACGGGCACGTCGCGACCGCGAGACGGCCATGCTTGCCTTGCAGGAAAGCGAACATCGCTTCCAGCTGATGGCAGACAGCGCGCCAGCCTTGATCTGGGCAACGGACGAGTCCGGCCAGTTCACCTTCGTGAATCGTCGCTTCGAAACGGACTTCGTCACCACGATCCCCGAAATGCTGAACGGCGGCTGGGCAACGCTCATTCTGCCCGATGATCTCGCCGCGTTCACGGCTGCCAATCAGGAAGCCCTTCAAAGGCGCTCGGTTTTGAGCGTCGAAGTGCGCGTGATCGATGGTGACGGCCACACCCGCTGGCTTCGCTGTGAGGCAGCGCCGCGTTACAGCGGTTCGGGTCGCTTTGTCGGTCATGTCGGCTGCGCCATCGACGTTTCGGGCATTCGGCTGGCGAACGACATGCTGGAAGCCGAGGTCGCGGCACGCACGCTCGAACTGGCTGAGAAGGAAGAAGCGCTGCGCCAGTCGCAGAAGATGGAAGCCATTGGACAGCTGACGGGCGGCATCGCGCACGACTTCAACAACATGCTGGCCGGAATAAAGGGCGGCGCGGATCTCCTGCGCAAGCGCCTTGCAACCGGCAAGATCGATGGCACGGAGCGCTACGTCGACATCATCACATCGTCCGCTGATCGTGCTGCCGCGCTGACGCATCGCCTGCTGGCCTTCTCTCGCCGCCAGTCGCTGGACGTGGAACGCACGGATCTCAACGAGCGAATTGCATCTCTGCTCGAGCTTCTGCAGCGCACCTTGGGCGAAGGTATCGACGTCGAAACGCGGCTTGAAGCGAATTTATGGCCGGCTTTGACCGATCGTAACCAGTTTGAAAGCGCCGTTCTCAATTTGGCCATCAATGCCCGTGATGCCATGCCCGGCGGCGGGCAACTGACGATCTCCACCTTGAACACGAAACTCGATTCGGCCTCGGCAGCGAGCTTCGGTGTTTCACCGGGTGATTACGTTCAGATCCAGGTTTGCGATACCGGGACGGGTATGCCGCAATCGGTGATCGACAAGGCTTTCGACCCTTTCTTCACGACCAAGCCGATCGGCCAGGGTACGGGATTGGGTCTCTCGATGATCTTCGGCTTTGCCAAGCAGGTCGGCGGGCACACACGCATCGTATCGGCACCCGATGAGGGCACGACGGTGGAAATTTATATGCCGCGCGACATCAGTGCTGTCAGCGAGGCGGACGAAGACAAGGATGCGGAAATGACGGTGGCAACAGGCAGCGGAACCATCCTGGTGGTTGAGGATGAGGTTCTCGTTCAGATGTTGATCGTCGATTACCTCAACGAGCTTGGCTATGAGACCATCGAGGTCAATGAAGCGCAGAGTGCGTTGGCCATCATCGAAAGCGACCAGACGATCGACCTCCTGCTGACCGATGTCGGCCTTCCCGGCATGAACGGGCGCGAGCTTGCTGAACGCGCGCGCACATTCCGTCCGAACATGAAGGTGCTGTTTGCAACCGGCTACGCGGAGGGCGCAACCAGCCGTCAGGGCTTTTTGGCGCCCGGCATGGATATGGTCGCCAAGCCGTTCGATCTCGACAAGTTCGGCGAAAAGGTCAACGCGATGCTGAAGATGGAGTTTTCCGGCGCCGCGTGATTGCCCTTACCCGACGACGATCGTCGCTTTGTTCTGCACGCGATTATACAGGTCGATGACGTCCTGATTGATCATGCGCACGCAGCCGGACGACATGGCCTGCCCGATCGTCCACCATTCCGGTGATCCGTGAACGCGGTAGCCGGTGTCGATATTGTCCTTGTAGATATAGTGCGCGCGAGCACCGAGCGGGTTGTCCAGACCACCCGGCTGGCCACCTGCCCACTTGATCAGCTCGGGCTTGCGCCCGATCATCTCGCGCGGCGGCGTCCATGTCGGCCACTTCTTCTTGTACTGAATGACGGCACGGCCCGACCACAGGAAACCTTCCTTGCCGATGCCCACGCCGTAGCGGATCGCCTCGCCGCCCGGTTGCACGAAGTACAGGTAGCGGTCCTGCAGGCTCACGACGATCGTTCCGGGAACCTCGCCGGTTGGATCCTGAACGATCTGCCTGCGAAACTGCTTCGGCACCTTTTCGTAGGGGATGGCTGGCAGAACAAATGGCCCATCCTGCATTGAAGCATACATGGACTGGTAGCTGCCAAGCGAACTGTCGACGCTGACCTTCGGCCGGATCGTTCCTGTTGAAGTGAAATCCATGTCGAACGCGGACATGTCGATGCTGCGGCTGCAGCCGGCGAGGCCAAGCAGCCCCATGCCTGCGAGCATACCTCGCCGTGAAATCAGTTCGCTCACAGGATAGTCTCCAAACCCGATGATGAGCAACCATGCGCCAACATGGTTGATGAATGGTTATGCCTTGGGAATCATGTGCTTCTATCCGGCTGCCCGTACGGAACAGGAACGAATTGCCTCCTTGCACGTTGAAGCGACCATAGGGACCAGTGCATTTGCTCAGGAGGCAACATGAATAAGATCTGGAAATCAGTAGGTGCAGCGGCAATTTCCGCCATGATGGCAGCTACGACTTTCGTTCCCGCTCAGGCTGCAATGGGCGTCGAGCGGCCTTCGGCACCGGTCAGCAAGTCGGCAACTGCGCAGCCGCTTGAGGTCCAGTATCGTCGCCATGGTCATCGTCGCGGCTATCATCGCGATCATCGCGGCCGTCACTACTACAACGGTCACCGCGGCTATCGTCACTACCGCAAGGGCTATCGCCGTCACGGCAACGCTTGGTATCCAGCAGCTGCGTTCCTGGGTGGCGCGATCATCGGTGGTGCAATCGCCAACTCGCAGTCCGCACCGCGTGTTCGCAGGGGCAGCAGCCACGTTCAGTGGTGCTATGACCGCTACCGGTCGTATCGTGCTTCGGACAACACCTATCAGCCGTACAATGGCCCTCGCCGCCAGTGTAACTCGCCGTATCGGTGATCAATCAAAGGGCCTCTTAGGAGGCCCTTTTCTTATGCGGGGCGGCTCAACGTGCGAGACACGGCATCACGCCAGCCATCCAGACGTTCGCTCCGTGTCGCTGCGTTCATTGCGGGTAGAAACTGACGATCGCAGCGCCATGTCCCGGCAAACGCGTCTCGGTCCGGCCACATTCCGACAAAGCTTGCAGCGAGCCAGGCGGCTCCCAACGCCGTTGTTTCCTGAATGACGGGCCGATCCACCGGCGCATCAAGCAGATCCGCAAGACGCTGCATCGTCCAGTCCGACACAACCATCCCGCCATCGACACGCAAAACCGGCGTTTCGCCTTCTGACCAGTCCCGATGCATGGCATCCAGAAGGTCGGCAGTCTGGTATGCAACCGATTCGAGAGCCGCCATCGCCAGTTCGCGCGGACCCGTGGCCCGTGTCAGCCCGAAGATCGCACCGCGCGCATCCGCATCCCAGTAAGGAGCGCCAAGGCCGACAAACGCGGGCACGAGGTAAACGCGCTGGTCGCCGTCGGCTTCCTGCGCCAACTGTCCGCTTTCTTCCGCCGTCTTGATCAGGCCCAGCCCGTCGCGCAGCCATTGAACGGCCGCGCCTGCAACGAAGATCGATCCTTCGAGCGCATAGGTCGTCTCGCCGTTCAGGCGGTAAGCGATCGTGCTGAGAAGCTTGTTTTGCGACCGCACCAGATCGGTGCCCGTGTTCAAAACGGCAAAGCAGCCGGTACCATAGGTCGCCTTCACCATTCCCGGCTGGAAACAGGCTTGTCCGATCGTTGCCGCGTGCTGGTCGCCAGCAACGCCACAGATCGCGATAGCGTGCCCGAACAACGCAGAATCGGTTTCGCCGAAGTCGGCTGCGCAATCATGAACCGTCGGCAGAAGAGAAGCAGGAACGTTGAAGACGTCCAGCAGCGCGTCGTCCCAGCGGTTTTCCACGATGTTGAACAGCAGTGTGCGCGAGGCGTTGGTAGCGTCGGTTGCGTGAACACGGCCTCCGCTCAGACGCCAGATCAAGAAGCTGTCGATCGTGCCGGCAAGAAGCTCACCCTTCTCTGCCCGTCCACGCGCGCCATCGACATGGTCGAGCAACCAGGCAATCTTCGTGCCGGAGAAGTAGGGATCGAGGATTAGCCCGGTCTTCTCGGAGACGAGCGGCTCGACACCTTCAGCCTTCAGCGCTTCGCATGCGCGCGCTGTGCGTCGGTCCTGCCACACGATGGCATTGTGGATCGGCTTGCCGGTCTGTCTGTCCCAAAGGACAACGGTCTCCCGCTGATTGGCGATCCCGATGGCTGCCACCTGGTCTGCGCCGACATCTGCTTTGCGCAGAACAGCGCGCACGGTCTCTACGACGCTTGTCCAGATATCCTCCGGATCATGTTCGACCCAGCCGGATTGCGGGTAATACTGCAGAAATTCCTGCTGCGCGATGGCGACGACAGCCATGGCTTCGTCAAACAGGATCGCGCGCGAGGAGGTCGTGCCTTGGTCGATGGCGAGAACGAATCGCGTCAACTCAACGCCTTTCGGTCAGTCTTCAGTGAAATCGGGCAGGCTGCTGAACGCCGTCTTCAACGCGTCCGACCAGCCATCGGAAACCGTGCGATAATATGGATCATCACCGCCGATGCGCTTGCGGTAGCCGACCCGCATCGTGTCGCGTTCATAAAACATCATGTCGAGCGGAAGCCCGACCGACAGGTTCGACTTCAAGGTGGAATCGAACGACACCATCAGGAGCTTGGCCGTTTCGGCGAAACTCATCGTTGGATCATAGGTGCGCACGATGATCGGCTTGCCATATTTGGTTTCGCCGATCTGGAAGAAGGGCGTGTCTTCGCCCGCTTCGATGAAGTTGCCTTCGGGGTAGATCAGGAACAGGCGCGGCTCGCCGCCTTTGATCTGTCCGCCGAGAATGATCGAGGCGTTGAAATACGAATCGGCTGTCTGCCCGTCCGGCGACGAGGTCTTGATGACTTCCTTGACCGTGTCGCCGACCAGCTTGGCCGTTTGAAACATCGAGGGTGTTTCGAGCAGCGTGCCGACCCGGTCGGCGGCAGCCTTGGAGCGTTCGTCGAGCAGGCTGACGACCGCCTGTGTTGTCGCCAGGTTGCCGGCCGACATCAGCACAATCACGCGCTCGCCGGGCTCTTCCCAGACATGCATCTTTCGGAATGTGGAAATGTTATCGATCCCCGCATTGGTGCGGGTGTCGGACATGAACACCAGGCCGCGATCGATCTTGAGGCCCACGCAATAAGTCATGAAAGTCCAATCCAACGAAAGTCGGAGTGATTACTGCTCGACTGTGACGTGAACTTCAAGACGTTCCGACGCTTGTCCCAGCCTGAAGCCGGAAACAGGCGAGGCATCGCTGTAATCGCGACCGACTGCCAGCCGGACATAACGCTCATCGGGCGAGATGCCGTTGGCGGGATCGAAGGCGACCCAGCCCAGCCCGTCGATATGCGCCTCCGCCCAGGCATGGCTGGCGGCATGCGCGTCATCTTCGGCCATCAGGTAGCCGCTGACATAGCGCGCCGGCACCTGGAGGAGCCGTGCGGCGGACGCAAAGATATGCGCCTGATCCTGGCAAACACCGGCGGCCTTGTTGGCGGCTTCTTCGGCCGTGGTCACCACCGTCGTGCTGCCGCTCTCATATGCGATGCGCTCGACGATCAACTGCAACAAGGCGTGCATCCGCTGCAAAGGCGCACCGTCCGGCACGTCGGCAGCGAGCGCCTTGATCGCCTCGCCGGCTGCCGTCAAAGGCGTTTCGCGTCGAAACAGCCAAAGCGGCGTATACCCGCGATGAGGACCTGACAGGCCTGAACGATCCACCGTCTCGATCAATCCAGTCGCCGTTGCGCTCAGCAGCGTTTCACCGGGATTGACGCTGAACAAGCGCGTGACATTCCCGAAGCTGTCCGTGTAGCCGACCTCCTCAGTCGCTCCACTGACCTCAAGCGACCAGTCCAGGACGCGCTGGCTCTGGCTGTCACCGGGGATCAGGCGCAGCCGTTGAAGCGCATAAGCGTTCGGCTGATCGTAGCTGTATTCGGTCTTGTGTGTGATCTTCAGGCGCATAGCTCAGATGAACCGGTAGTTTTCGGCGACAGCCTGGCTGAAGCGCGCATTGTCGTCGATGAAGCCTTCCAGATATTCGTGCAGACCGTAGTCGAACACGTCCTTGATGGAACTCACCTGCAGACCCTTGAGCACCTTCAAGGCAATATCATAGCTCGGATGATGGACGCCGTAGTCTTCCGACAACTGCCGCAGATCTTCGACAATGCCGCGATAACAGAAGGCCAGCGAGCGCGGCATGCGTGGATTGAGGATGAGATAGTCGGCAATCAGCGTCGGCTTGTAATCGACCTCATAGACCCAGCGATACGAACGATGCGCGGACACCGAGCGCAGGATCGATTCCCACTGGTAGTTGTCGAGCGACGACCCCACCCAATGCACCGAAGGCAGCAGGACATAATATTTCACGTCGAGAATGCGCGCCGTGTTGTCGGCGCGTTCAACGAGAGTGCCGAGCGAGGCGAAATTATAGATCTCGTTGCGCAGCATCGTGCCGGTAAAGGCGCCGCGAAACAGCGCCGTGTCGCGCTTGATCGCGTCCAGCACACTTGGCAGCTCCCGCTCGTCGATGGGATTGGCCAGAAGCCGCTTGAGCGACATCCAGGCTTCGTTCAAGCTTTCCCAGCACTCCCGGGTCAAGGCGGTGCGCACCATCCGCCCGTTCATGCGCGCCGTTTCGATCGAAGACACGACGCTTGATGGATTGCACGTATCGCGCAGCAGAAAGTCCGACACGGTCGCAGCGGTGTACTCGCTGTGGCGCTTGCGGAATGCCGTCTCCGCACCGGCGCTGACGACTAGCGATGTCCATTCCTCGGCCGAGTTCGTGGTTTCCGTCAGGGCTAGCCGCAGCCCGGCATCGAGCAAGCGCGCCATGTTTTCGGCGCGCTCGATATAGCGGCTCATCCAGTAAAGACCGTTGGCGGTGCGTCCGAGCAGCATCTAATCGTCCAGGATCCAGGTGTCTTTGGTGCCGCCGCCCTGCGAGGAGTTCACAACAAGCGAACCCTCCTTCAGCGCTACGCGCGTCAGCCCGCCGGGCACGATCTGGATGCGATCCGACACGAGCACAAAGGGGCGCAGATCGACATGGCGGGGCGCAAGCCCGGCTTCGGTGAGGATCGGGCAGGTCGAGAGCGATAGCGTCGGCTGCGCGATATAGTTCGAGGGTTTCGCCTTCAGCTTGTCGGCAAAAGCCTCCCTCTCCTTCTTCGAAGAAGCCGGCCCGACCAGCATGCCGTAGCCGCCGGATCCATGCACTTCCTTGACCACCAGCTCGTGCAGATGATCAAGCACATAAGACAGGCTCGACGGTTCGGAACAGCGGTACGTCTCAATGTTCGGCAGCAAGGCTTTGCGACCGGTGTAGAACTCGATGATTTCCGGCATATAGGAATAGATCGCCTTATCGTCGGCGATGCCGGTGCCCGGCGCATTGGCGATCGTGATCTTGCCTGCGCGGTAAACGTCCATGATGCCCGGAACGCCCAGTGCCGAGTCCGGACGAAATGTCATCGGATCGAGGAAAGCATCATCGACACGGCGATAAAGCACGTCGATGCGCTTGTAGCCCTGCGTCGTGCGCATCGCGACATGACCGTCGATAACCCGCAGATCCTGCCCTTCGACCAGTTCCACGCCCATCTGGTCGGCGAGAAAAGCGTGTTCGAAATATGCGGAGTTGAAGCTGCCCGGCGTCAGCACCGCAATCCGCGGCGAGCCTTCGCAACCTTCTGGCTTCACGGCAGCCAGCGACTGGCGCAGCAGCTGCGGATAGTTGGCGACGGGACGCACCTTGATGCGCTGAAACAGCTCGGGAAAGAGCTGCATCATCGTTTCGCGGTTTTCCAGCATGTAGGAAACGCCGCTCGGCGTCCGCGCATTGTCTTCCAGCACGAAGAACTCGTCCTCGGCGGTCCGTACGATGTCGGTGCCTATGATATGCGTATAAACGCCACCCGGAGGACGAACCCCGATCATCTCCGGCAGGAACGCCTCGTTGTTGGCGATCAATTCCCGCGGAACACGCCCGGCCTTGATGATCTCCTGGCGGTGATAAATGTCGTCGAGAAAGGCATTCAGCGCCTGCACGCGCTGCTCGATGCCCTGCATCAAACGCCGCCACTCCTGCCCCGACAGAATACGTGGCACAATGTCGAACGGGATCAACCGTTCGGCAGCCGCATCCTCGCCATACACGGCGAAGGTGATGCCGGTGCGGCGAAAAACGCGCTCGGCGTCCTGCATCTTTTCGGTGAGACGGGCTGGGTCCTGCTCGTCGATCCAAGCCTGGTATTTCTGATAAGGCTGGCGCAGTCCGCTGTTTTCCGGACGCATCTCGTCGAATGCAGGCAAACGTCTAATCCCCCGTTCCAACCATCTCAGAGACTTCCCGGCTAAAAAGCAAGCTCGACATTAGTTCAGCAACCTAGAAGGCGCGGAATGTGACGATTGTCCGTGTGTCGCGGATGCCCGGAAGGATCTGGATCTTCTCGTTCACGAAGTGGCCGACATCGCCGCCATCCTCGATGTAGAACTTGGCAAGCAGATCGAACTCGCCGGCTGTGGAATAAACCTCGGACGCCAGTTCTGCATCTGAGATGGCGCGCGCCACTTCGTAGGCCTTGCCGAGCTCGCACTTGATCTGAATAAAAAACGCCTTCATCGCGCCCCCTGCTACCTGATGCGATACGCTCGAAACCCTCTCGGGTTCCCTGAGTCCTTCTTGGTTCCTGTGCGACAATGACTGCCTAGCGGCCGTGCAGGCAAGGAGCTTCGGCACAAATGCCTGCGTCCCAGTGTGTTTTCTGTCGCAATCACGGCTTGGATGCTAAGAAGATGGTTAGGAAGGGTGAGGCTCCGCTGGGCGAGCCTCGGTAATCGTGGCGATCGACCATGCTGGTAACGGAAGGAGCTGCACGCGACGATCGGCGCAACCGTCAGCTTGCGGGCATGTTGGCGGCGATTGCAGGCGGCCTGAACGCTGCGGCTTTCCACGCCGTCGGCTTCTTTGCGGCCAATATGACCGGCAACGTCTCGCTTCTGTCCGATCATCTCGCCATTGCGGACCTGAGCCTTGCGGGCTTTTTTCTTCTGATCGTTTTGTCTTTCGTGACCGGATCCGCTCTGTCGACCCTGCTGATCAATGCCGGGAGACGGCGCGGCAATGTCGCGATCTATGCGCACAGCATCCTGCTGGAAGGCGCGATCCTGGCAGCAGTCGGTCTCGGTGCCCTGCTGCGCGGAGGCCCGCCTTCTGCCGACCTCATCGTGATCAGTCTCAGTTTCTTGATGGGGCTTCAGAATGCCGTCGTGACACGCATTTCACAGGCGCGCGTGCGCACGACCCACGTCTCGGGCATGCTGACCGACATTGGCATCGGCCTGGGCATGTTGGTCGATATTGCCCGCGGTGTGGAACCGCAGGACGGTGCTGCGGAAACACGCGCAAGGCTCCGCTTGCACCTCGAAACGGTCGCCGCGTTTCTTCTGGGCGGCGTCGTCGGCGTGGTTCTGTATCAGCGGATCGGCAGCGGCTCTTTGCTGCTTGCTGCCGCTTTGCTTTTGCTGATCGGCTGGCGCGCTGTTCTCAAGAGCCGCTCACCCGCAGCCTAGAGCGGCGGGATGTCGCCGCGTTCCCAGCCGCCCGTCGCTTCTTCCGCAAAAGCCGAGAAGCGGCCATCCCAGATTGAAGCGCGAATACCCTGCATGAGTTGCTGGTAGTAAGCGATGTTGTTCCACGACAAGAGCATCGCGCCGAGCGCTTCCTGCGAACGCACGAGATGATGCAGATAGGCGCGGGAATAATCGCGTGCTGCCGGGCAGTCGCTTTCTTCATCCAATGGCCGATGATCGTCGGCATGCCTGGCATTGCGCAGGTTCACGCGCCCGCGACGGGTGAACGCCAGACCATGCCGGCCGGCGCGCGTTGGCATTACGCAATCGAACATGTCGATGCCCCGCGCCACCGACTTGAGGATATCGTCGGGCGTCCCGACACCCATGAGATAACGCGGCTTTTCGGCCGGCAGAACCGGACAGGTGACGTCGAGCATCTCCAGCATGACATGCTGCGGCTCGCCAACGGCCAGCCCTCCGACCGAATAGCCCTTGAGGTCCATCGCTTTCAGAGCGGACGCTGATCGCTCGCGCAGCACCGGCTCGGCACCACCCTGAACGATGCCGAACATCGCGCGTCCCGGCTGATCGCCGAACGCCGTCTTGCAGCGCTCCGCCCAGCGCAGCGACATTTCCATGGCGCGCTCGACATCGGCGAACGGCGCCGGCAGGGCTACGCACTCATCCAGCTGCATCTGAATGTCGGAGCCAAGCAGCCCCTGGATCTCGATCGAACGCTCGGGCGACATCTCATAGCGAGCGCCGTCCACATGCGAACGGAAGGTCACGCCCTGTTCCGTCAGCTTGCGCAGCTTTGACAGTGACATGACCTGAAAGCCGCCGGAATCGGTGAGGATCGGGTGCGGCCAGCGGGCAAATTCATGCAGACCGCCCAGCCGCGCGACCCGCTCGGCGCCCGGCCGCAGCATCAGGTGATAGGTGTTGCCGAGAATGATGTCGGCACCCGTCCCGCGCACCTGGTCCATGTAAAGGGCCTTCACGGTGGCCGCCGTGCCGACCGGCATGAAGGCGGGCGTGCGCACTGTTCCGCGCGGCATGGTTATGGCGCCCAGCCGGGCCTTGCCATCCGTTGCCTGCAGCGTGAACTGAAAGGTCTCGCTCATGCCGGGACATCCTGAACATCGTTGCGAAACAGCAGACTGGAATCGCCATAGGAATAGAAGCGGTAGCCATCGCGGATCGCGTGCGCATAAGCATCACGCATGGTGCCGAAGCCGGCAAAGGCGGAAACGAGCATGAAGAGTGTCGAGCGTGGCAGATGGAAATTGGTCATAAGAATATCGACGGCGCGGAACTGGTAGCCCGGCGTAATGAAGATGTCGGTCGGCCCCTGCCAGGGTTGGATTGTGCCATCAGGCTGAGCGGCACTTTCCAGCAGCCGCAGCGAGGTCGTGCCGACCGAAACGATCCGCCCTCCCCGAGCGCGAACCGCATTGAGCGAAGCAGCAACCTCTTCCGTGACAACACCGATCTCGGAATGCATCTTGTGATCGGCAGTATCGTCCGCCTTCACCGGAAGGAATGTGCCGGCCCCGACATGCAGCGTTACGAAATGCCGCGAGATACCGGCGTCATCCAGCGCGGCCATCAGGTCAGGCGTGAAATGCAAGCCGGCCGTGGGCGCTGCGACAGCACCTTCCTGGTCTGCATAGATCGTCTGGTAATCGGCACGATCACGCGCGTCTTCAGGACGCTTGGAGGCGATGTAAGGCGGGAGCGGTATATGGCCGACGGCGTGCAGGGCCTCATCGAGAGCAGGCCCCGACAGGTCAAAGGCCAGTTCCACCTCGCCCGCCTCGCCTTTCTCCACCACCGTGGCATTCAGTGCGCCGCTCATGCAAGCCTCGGCAGAATGCCCGAAGGCGATACGGTCGCCGACCGCAAGCCGCTTTGCCGGGCGCATGAATGCCCGCCACCGATCCGCCGCAACACGCATATGCAAGGTCGCGTCCACCGCAGACCTGTTCTCGGCCCTAGTACGGATGCCGTGCAGTTGTGCGGGAATGACCTTTGTATCGTTGAAGACCAGCGCGTCGCCTGGGCGCAGCAGCTTGGGCAGATCAAACACGTTGCGATCACCGAGCGTGCCACCTTCCCCGACAACCAGCATGCGTGCACTGTCGCGCGGATCGGCGGGACGAAGCGCGATCCGTTCATCGGGCAGGTCGAAATCGAAGAGGTCGACTTTCATCAGGTAAAGCGGATCATCAAGGCGCCGGACAAGAGCAGCAGCGCACCCATCACCCGGCCAAGCGAGATTTCGCGCACGGCGAGCCCAAGAAAGCCGATCCGATCAAGAAACATGCTGGCGAGCAATTGGCCCGTCATGAGAAAAGCCATGAGCGCCGCAGCGCCAAGACGTGGGATCAGCATGATCGACGTCGTCACGTAAACGGCGCCGAGCAAGCCACCCGCAATAAACAGCCAGGGTGCAGGCGCACGAAAACTCGGTGCGGTGCCCTGCACGCGCGTCATCACCGCCGTTGCGACGATGAGAATGAATGTTCCGGCAATAAAGGAAACACAGGCCGCTGCCAGCGGCATCCCCAGGCCCCGACCCAACTGTGTGTTGATCGGGGCCTGGAAGGCAATAAGCGCTCCGGACAGAATGCCGAGCAGTGACCAGAGCAGCTGCGTCATAGGAAAGCCTTAGGCGGCGACGTCGGCCGCGACCTTGAGCGACGTGATCTTGTCGGGATCCTGGACCGGCTCGCCGCGCTTGATCTTGTCGACATTCTCCATGCCTTCGATGACCTGGCCCCAGACCGTGTACTGACGGTTCAGGAAGGCAGCATTCTCGAAGCAGATGAAGAACTGCGAGTTGGCCGAGTTCGGGCTCTGCGAACGCGCCATCGAGCAGGTGCCACGGCTGTGGTTCATGTTGTTGAACTCAGCCTTTAGGTCCGGCTTCTCGGAACCGCCCATGCCGGCACGCGACGGGTTGAAGCTGGACGAGGTCGAATTGCCGAACTTCACGTCGCCGGTCTGGGCCATGAAGCCGTCGATGACGCGGTGGAAGACGACGCCATCATAAGCGCCTTCACGAGCCAGTTCCTTGATGCGGCCGACATGGCCGGGAGCCAAATCGGGGAACAGTTCGATAACAACCTTGCCCTTGGTCGTTTCCATGACCAGCGTGTTTTCGGGATCCTTGATCTCAGCCATGTGAGCTCCTTGTCTGGGGCGCCAGGATCGGCGCCGCTTGCTTGATGGTGTTACTTGGTGTCGCCAGCGATGCGCGCCTTGATGATGCGGTCCGGCTCGCTGACCGAGCCATTGTCCGACGGATCGCCGCGCTTGATCGAATCGATCAGGTCGAGGCCCTTTTCGACCTTGCCGACGATCGTATATTCGCCGTCCAGCGGAGGAGCCGGGGCGAACATGATGAAGAACTGCGAGTTGGCGGAATCCGGGTTCTGCGAACGCGCCATACCGACGGTGCCGCGCACGAAGTGTTCCTGCGAGAACTCGGCCGGAAGGTCCGGCAGCTCGGAACCGCCCGTGCCCACAGCCGCAGCCTTGTAGCCATCTTCCATGTCGCCATACTGGACGTCGCCGGTCTGGGCCATGAAGCCTTCGATCACGCGATGAAAGGCGACATTGTCATAGGCACCTTCGCGCACCAGAGCCTTGATCTGCTCCACGTGCTTCGGCGCGAGGTCCGGGCGAAGCGCGATCGTCACGTCGCCATTCTTCAGGGTGAGTACGAGCGTATCCTGAGGGCTGGCAGCAAGCGCGGGTGCGCTCCCTACTGCCCATGAAAGCGCGAACGCAAGGGCGAGCGAGGCGAGCCTGAACATGCGCATAAAACGGTCTCCCAACATTATTTCTTGAACTTGGCTTCCAGCGCGGATGCGACGGAAACTGGGACGAAAGGTCGGACATCGCCGCCCATCGCGGCTATCTGCCTCACAAGTGTGGCAGTTATGGTGCGAACGGAAGGGCTGGCCGGCACAAAAATCGTTTGCAGCTCCGGCGCCATGGTTTCGTTCATGCCCGCCATCTGCATTTCATAGTCGAGATCGGTGCCATCCCGCAGTCCGCGGATCATGATCCCGGCCTCGCGCTTGCGCGCCGCATCGATCAGGAGCCCTTCGAAGGCGATCACCGACAAGCGCTCGGCCGAAGAGCCGAGTTCGTCTCGGGCCGCGGTCTCGATCAGACCCACTCGTTCGTCGAAAGAAAACAACGGCGTCTTGGACGCCTGGATGCCGATCGCGACGAGAACCTTGTCGGCAACGGCAAGCGCTCCCTTGAGCACATCGAGGTGCCCGTTGGTCAAAGGATCGAACGATCCGGCATAGATGGCGACACGCTGCGTCATGCCGCGCTTCTAATCTTCGCCCGAGTCAAAGGCAAACAGCTTTGGCGCTCCAACCACAGCTCGCTCACGGACAGGTGAGACCAACCAGCAAAGCAAATGCAAAATCAAGTGGAACCGAAAGAACGTCAACTGGTTATTGAGCCAGGAGAATAACCCCATGATGATCTTGATGCTCGCCGCCGCCATGACCATTGCCATGCTGATTGCGACCGTGTTCGGGCTCCACCAGGAAGCACAGCACGTCAAGCAAACCGTCAAGAGCGATCGCATGAACCGCTTCGGCCCTAACTTCCAGCAGCCTTACCGCTACAAGTAAGGCGCGCCGTTCAAATAAGAAAAAGGGACGCTCCTCCCAGCGTCCCTTTTTCTTTGTCTGCAATCCTGCCGCGATCTTATTCGATCTCGGCGACCGGAAGCGGATCTTCCCCATCCTCGACCTGAGGTTCGGAAATGCGCTCGACCGAAACGACGCGTTCGTCCTTCGCAGTCACGAAGACCTTCACGCCCTTGGTAGCACGGCTCGCCATCCGGATGCCACCGACTGGAACGCGGATAACCTGCCCGCCATTCGACACCAGCATGATCTCATCCGCGGATTCGACCGGGAAAGCGGCTACCAAACGACCAATTTCGTTGGTCTTGGACACGTCAGTTGCCCGAATGCCCTTGCCGCCGCGACCCGTGACGCGGAAATCATAAGACGATGAGCGCTTGCCATAACCCCGTTCGGTGACGGTCAGCACCATCTCCTCGCGCGCTTTCAGCTCTTCATAACGCTCGTCGCCGAGATCGCCTTCAACCGCCACATCCTCGACCGGCGTCACGACCTCTTCTTCGTCGCCCGTCAGAGCACGACGCTCATTGGCTGCGCGCTTGAGGTAAGCAACGCGCTCCCAAGCCTCGGATTCAACGCCATGCAGGATCGTCATCGAGATCGCGCGATCGTCCTCCGCCATGTTGATGCCGCGCACGCCAACCGAATTACGGCTGGAAAACACGCGAACATCGCCAACGGGGAAGCGGATGCACTGGCCGGATGCAGCGGTCAGCAGAACATCGTCGGTGTCCGTGCAGGTCGCAACGCCGAGAATCTCGTCGCCCGCTTCTTCAAGCTTCATCGCGATCTTGCCGTTGCGATTGACCTGAACGAAGTCAGACAGCTTGTTGCGGCGAACGGTGCCGCGCGTCGTCGCGAACATGACATCCAGGTTGCCCCAGCTGTCTTCATCCTCCGGTAGAGGCATGATCGTTGTGATGCGCTCACCCTGCTCCAGCGGCAGCATGTTAATCAGCGCCTTGCCGCGTGACTGCGGATTGCCGATCGGCAGACGCCAGACCTTTTCCTTGTAGACGATGCCGCGCGACGAGAAGAACAGCACCGGCGTATGCGTATTGGCCACGAACAACCGCGTGACGAAATCTTCATCACGCGTCGACATGCCAGAGCGGCCTTTGCCGCCACGGCGTTGCGAACGGTACAGTGAAAGCGGCACACGCTTGATGTAGCCGGTGTGGCTGACGGTCACGACCATGTCCTCGCGGGCAATGAGGTCTTCGTCCTCCATGTCCGCGCCGCCTTCGACGAGCTCCGTGCGACGTGGCGTACCGAATTCGTCGCGCACCGCTGCGAGCTCGTCCTTGACGATCGTCATGATGCGAACGCGCGACGACAGAATGTCGAGATAATCGGAAATCTCGGCGCCGATCTTGTTCAGCTCATCGGCAATTTCATCGCGGCCGAGCGCGGTCAGGCGCTGCAGTCGCAGTTCGAGAATGGCGCGAGCCTGTTCTTCCGACAGGTTATAGGTGCCGTCCTCGTTGATCTTGTGGCGCGGGTCGTCGATCAGGCGGATCAACGCCTCGACGTCCTGTGCCGGCCAACGCCGTTCCATCAATTGGTCGCGCGCGGTCTGTGGATCCGGTGCCTTGCGGATCAGAGCGATGACCTCGTCGATATTGGCGACGGCGATGGCCAGACCAACCAAGATATGCGCGCGGTCACGAACCTTGCGCAGCAGATACTTGGTGCGACGGCTGATCACATCCTCGCGGAAGGCAATAAAGGCCTTCAGGATATCGATCAGGTTCAGCACTTCCGGCTTGCCGCCGTTCAGCGCAACCATGTTGCAGCCGAAAGAGGTCTGCAGCGGCGTGAAGCGGTAAAGCTGGTTCAGCACGACTTCCGCATTGGCGTCGCGCTTCAGTTCGATCACGACGCGGTAGCCCTGACGGTCGCTCTCGTCGCGAATGTCGGAGATGCCCTCGATGCGCTTGTCGCGCACCAGCTCGGCCATCTTCTCGATCATGGAAGCCTTGTTCACCTGGAACGGCACTTCCGTGACGACGATCGCCTCGCGCTCGGCACGAACTGTTTCCGTGTGGACCTTGCCGCGCATCAGCACCGAGCCACGCCCGGTGGAATAGGCGGACTGAATGCCGGAGCGGCCGAGGATCAAGGCACCCGTCGGAAAATCAGGACCGGGAATGATGTCCATCAGTTCGGTCAGATCGAGCGCCGGATTGTCGATCAGCGCGATCGTGCCGTTGATGATCTCAGCCAGGTTGTGCGGCGGAATATTGGTCGCCATGCCAACCGCAATACCACCCGATCCATTGACCAACAGGTTGGGGAAGCGCGCCGGCAGAACCTTTGGTTCTGAGCCAGATGAATCATAGGTTTCCTGGAAATCGACCGTATCCTTGTCGATGTCTTCCAGAAGCTCGTGGGCAACCTTGGTCAACCGCGCTTCGGTATAGCGCATGGCCGCCGGGCTATCGCCGTCGATCGAGCCGAAGTTGCCCTGCCCGTCGATGAGCGGCACGCGCAAAGACCAGTCCTGCGCCATGCGAACAAGAGCGTCATAGATCGAAGCGTCGCCATGCGGATGGTATTTACCCATCACATCGGCAACAGGTCGCGCCGATTTCACATATTTGCGGTTCCAGTGGTAACCACTGTCATACGACGCGAACATGATGCGGCGGTGGACGGGTTTCAAACCATCGCGAACATCGGGCAGCGCACGGCTCACGATCACGCTCATCGCATAATCGAGATACGAACGCTGCATCTCCTCCATGATGGAGATTGGCTCGATGCCGTTCGGGCTACCGTCGCCGGGGACGCGCGGAGTCGTTTGATCTGTCAACTTAGAAGTACCGATCGCTAGGAATCATCAGGCATTTATATAGGAAGTCATCTCCGGACACCAATTCGGCAGGAGCGATTCCCACAGCAAAGCGGATCGAAAAGGCTTGGAATAACAAAGCGATAGCTTTCGCCTCTGCCGGTTGGTAGGAGGCAAGCAAAAAAAGCATGATGCGGATGCGCGAAAACACCCGCAAAACGGGATCAGCCTTGCTGACACGACGCGCCATTTAACTGGATGAGAAAGCGCAAATGCCTGACTTCGAAAGCGCCTTCAACGCCTTTGTGACGATCCTGGTGACGATCGATCCGCCTGGGCTGGCGCCTCTGTTTCTCGCCATCACTGCGGGAATGAACCGCTCGCAACGGCTTCAGGTCGGCGTGCGCGCCTCCATCATCGGCTTCGCCATTCTGGCTCTTTTCGCGCTGGGCGGCACCGTCATCCTGACGGCGTTCGGCATCACGCTGCCGGCGTTCCGCACGGCAGGCGGCCTCCTCCTGTTCTTTATCGCTTTCGAGATGATCTTCGAGCGCAGACAAGAGCGCCATGAGCGGAGCGCTACGACCGCAGTGACGCGCGACATGATCCGCAACATCGCCGCCTTCCCGCTGGCAATCCCGCTCATCGCCGGCCCGGGAGCAATCTCCGCAACGGTTCTGTTGTCGGGCGGCTTCACCACACCCCTGGCGAAGCTCGCCTTTGTCGGCATCCTGATGGCCTGTCTGGCCATCACCGCTCTGGTTCTCGCGCTCGCCCACCGCGTCGACCGCTTCCTCGGCGAAACGGGGCGTTCGATCCTGACGCGATTGCTCGGCGTGCTGCTTGCCGCCTTGGCCGTTCAGTTCGTGGCCGACGGGATCAGGGCTTTGGTTGCGGCTTAGGCTCGGCCTTCTCATCAGGGCAAGGCGTCGAAGACGCCGGCAGAATGTCGAGATTGACCAGCGTGCCGGTCATGGAAAAGTCGCCGTAGTCCATGACGAGGTCCCGCGTCAGGCCATTAGCATGCAGCTTGAAGCTGGTGCGATAATCAGGCGTTTCTTCTCCGCCATCACCGACGAGGTCGAAATAAGCGATGTCGACCGGCCAATAGGTATCGTCAGCCAGATCCTTGAGCGGACCCGCCTCGGCATCCCCCGCCTGTTCCTTTGTCGGTTTGCCTATCACGATCGTCGTCGTCATCACCTTGTCCGCTTCGTCCGAACCATCGAACAGCGTGGTTTCGTAGAAGGTGTCACCCTTTTCCGCACGGTTCACCAGTTCCAGCATGTGCTGTGTCGGAAACTGGGTGGCGGGCAGCTTGATGTCGTTCGGTTGCGGCTTCTCGATCTTCACTTCCACGGCGTCCGCTTCGCGGGTCGCCGTTCCGCGCAGCTCGCGATCGAGCGCGCGATCAATGTAGGACTTCGTGGCGAAGTTGAAGGTCTTGCCCTCGCCGTCTTCAAAGGTCGTCGTCTGCTGGTCGGTAACCCGCGTCGCATCGGCCGTGTTGATTTCGGTCACGAAGCGGAACGTCACGGTATAGCCTTCGCAGGCCGAACCGTTGAATTCATAGACCATCCGTCCTGAAATGTTCGAGATCCCGGACTGCTCGGTCGCCTTGTCGAGCTTCAAATCGTAAACCGCGCGATGCGGCATCAGCGTGACTGCGCCCTGTGCCTGTGCGGCCACCGGGGCAAGCAGAACGAGTGTCGGTAGAACGGCGCGGACAATCCGCATGGGTCTCTCCCTGGATCGGGGCACGAAAATGCGCAACAATCCGGCTGTATCTATAAGGGGAACGTGGCAGAAGCGAGCCGCTACGTCTTCGAACAGGCTGCATATAAGGAGACCAGGATGAGCGACACAATCGAAAAACGGCTGCTGGAACTCGGTGTCACACTGCCGGAAGCGGCAGCGCCCGCGGCGAACTATGTTCCCTACACCCAAACCGGCAATCTGATCTTTACCGCCGGTCAGCTTCCTTTGAAGGACGGCAAGCTGATGGCCATGGGCCTGCTGGGCCGTGAGCTTGGAACGGAAGCCGGCAAGCTTGCCGCCAAGTGGTGCGCCGTCAATGTTCTTGCGCAGGCGAAGGCGGCACTCGGCGATCTCGGCCGAATCAAGCGCCTCGTGAAGATCACCGTCTTCGTGGCGTCCACGCCGGACTTCACCGAACAGCACCTCGTGGCAAATGGCGCTTCGGATTTTCTGGCGGCAACCTTCGGTGAAGGTGGAAAGCATGCGCGATCCGCTGTTGGCGTTGCCGTCCTGCCCATGAACGCGCCGGTTGAGATCGAGGCCATTCTGGAAGTCGAATGAGCAAACGCGATCTGGATTGGCTGACCGCGCGGCCGATTGCGCATCGCGGCTACCATGACCTCAACAAGCAGCGCTGGGAGAACACGCTTTCAGCGTTTCAGGCCGCGATCGAGAAGCAATACGCCATCGAATGCGACGTGCATCTATCCGCCGATGGCGTTCCAATCGTCTTCCATGACGATGCGCTGAAGCGTCTGACGGGCGTTGACGGTTCGATCTTCGAGAAAACTGCGGCGGAGATGCGCGACCTGCGCATCGGCGGCACCGATGATCATCCGCCGACGCTGGCCGAACTGCTGGAACTCGTTGCCGGACGCGTGCCTCTGGTGATCGAGCTCAAGGGCATCGAAGGCAAGGATGACGGGATCGTCGCCAAGGTGGCCGAGCAGCTGAAGGCCTATGACGGGCCAGCCGCCATCATGTCGTTCGATCACTGGCTGGTGCGCCAGTTCCGTACGCATGCACCGAACGTGCCCGCCGGCCTCACCGCTTACGGGCGGGAAGACAGCGATCTGGAAGCCCATTTCTCCATGCTGGCTCATGGCTTCGACTTCGTGTCCTACGGCGTTGATGATCTGCCAAACCGCTTCATCACCTTCGTGCGCGAACAACTGGACATGCCGGTGATCACCTGGACGGTTCGCAACGAGCAGGCGAAGGCAAAGACATTTGCTCATGCCGATCAGATGACCTTCGAGGGTTTCGAGGCCTGATCGCTTCAAACACAGCCTGCCGCATCGTCATCTTGTCCTCGCATGCGGCGGGCGTATCTTGAGAGGATGGCAGATGCTGGCGGTGAGATGGCAGAAGACGGCGAGATCACGATCCGCGTCGCGACGGATCTCAAGGCATTTTCCCCTGCCGAATGGAGCAGCCTCGACGGCGCATTCAAGGTCGGTGCCCTGCCCTACAATCCCTTCATCTCCTATGCTTTCCTGAGTTCTTTGGAAGATTCCGGCTGCGCCACCCGCAACACCGGCTGGCTCGGACAACACCTGCGTCTGGAATCACCGGATGGCGCGTTGCTTGGTGCCGTTGCAGGCTATCTCAAGTCACACAGTCAGGGTGAATACGTCTTCGATCACGGTTGGGCGGATGCGTTCGAGCGAGCCGGCGGCGACTATTATCCGAAGCTCCAGATCGCAGTGCCCTTCACGCCGGCTTCGGGACCACGTTTGCTCGTGGCGAAAAACTACGCGCCAGATGCGATCCAAGCCGCTCTGTCAGAGGGCATCAAGGCTCTAACGAACCAGCTCGGCGCGTCTTCCGCTCACGTTACTTTCGCCAGTGAACCAGACGTTGCGGTGCTGGAAAGCGCCGGCTTTCTTCATCGCACCGACCAGCAGTTCCACTTCTTCAACCAAGGCTATTCGAGCTACGGGGACTTTCTCCACGCTCTCGCCTCGCGCAAGCGCAAGACCCTGCGCAAGGAGCGTGAGTCGGCCTTGGCTTCGGGCATAGCAATAGAGTGGCTGACCGGCAGCGATCTGACCGAGCGCGTGTGGGACGACTTCTACGCCTTCTACATGGACACCGGCAGCCGCAAATGGGGTCGGCCCTACCTCAACCGCAAGTTCTTCTCGCTGATCGGCGAGCGCATGCCGGACGATGTCCTGCTGATCATGGCCAAGCGCGAAGGCCGTTATATCGCAGGCGCCATCAACTTCATCGGCGGCGACACGCTGTTCGGACGCAACTGGGGCTGCATCGAGGATCACCCCTTCCTGCATTTCGAGGTCTGCTACCATCAGGCCATCGATTTCGCGATCGACAGAAAGCTGCGCGTGGTTGAAGCCGGTGCTCAGGGCGAACACAAGCTGGCGCGCGGCTATGTGCCCGTAACCACCCACTCGGCCCACTACATCGCTCATCCCGGCCTGCGCAAAGCCGTGGGCGATTACCTCAACCGCGAGCGCCGCGACGTGGCAGCAATGGGCGAATATCTCGAAGACCGCACGCCGTTTCGCAAGTCGGAGTAAGTGCCGGGCTCTTCGCCTTTACGCTCAAGCGCTTCTTGCTTATCGCTCGTTTCGAGCAACCACCGGAGGCTGACCCATGACTGCTGTTTATGATCCCGAAAACATCTTCGCCAAGATCCTGCGCGGCGACCTGCCGGCTCATCGCATCTACGAAGACGATCACAGCTACGCCTTCATGGACATCATGCCCCGTGGCGACGGCCACTGCGTCGTGATTCCAAAGGCTCAGGCACGCAACCTGCTCGACATCGCACCCGGTGATCTCGCCCATCTGATCCAGACGGTGCAGCATGTCGCCAAAGCCGCTGTAAAGGCTTTCGACGCTGATGGCGTGACGATCGAGCAGTTCAACGAACCGGCCGCCGGCCAGTCCGTTTACCACCTGCACTTCCACGTCATTCCACGCTTCGAAGGCGTCGCGCTGAAGCCGCATACCGGCACGATGGAAAAGTCCAAGGTGCTTGCCGCCCACGCCGAAAAGATGATTGGCGTTCTCGGAAACTAAAGCGCGTAAAGGCCCGCAAGCAGAATGGCCTCGGCAACGATGATGCCGACCACGACGGTCTTGCGGGCAAGCTGGTAGGCGGCGAAACCTGCAATCTCCGCCTCGATGCGCAACGCCACCGGCGTGGATGCCAGCTCTCCCGATGGGAACAGGATCAGATTGCCGATCACGGCCGCAACCAGGGCGGTCGCGATCGCGCGAACGAGAACCAGCACTTCCGAGTCGTCGCGGATCCGACCGCCGAGATAAACGCCGAGATAGCGCCAGGCGTCGGTCGCCAGCCATCCTGCAACGAGGATGAAGACAAACGGCCACCACCAGGCATCGTTGGAATGAAACGTCATGCCGATCGCCTCCGATGCGCGAGACGATAGATCACGTAGGCACCGATGCCACCCGCGAATCCGGCGATCAGCAGATCAAAGCTCGGCACCAGAACATGACAGACCGGGCCGAGCACGATGCCGAACACCATCGCCAGATTGGTCGCCCATTCTCTGGCCGATCCCCACAGCGAGGTCAGGAAGTACATCGGCGTCAGCATGAAGAGCGCCGCCGATAGCTCGCGCGGAAGCGCATCCACCAGCACGTAAACACATCCCACCACGATCATGTTGGTCAGGGTCAGTGTCGAGCCCAGGCCGAAATAAAAGGCCGTGCGCCTGGAAGCGGGCACATCCGGCAGCTTCGCCATTGCGAGCACCCATGACGTGACCGCCACGAAGTGGGACAGGAAGTAGAGTGTGATCCCGCGCGTTCGGGGTCCACGCAACTCGGGCACGATTGCAACCACCATCGGGGTCAAACGCACCGAGGAAAGCGCCACGGCAAGTGCCGCTGCGCCCAGCGAGTTGCCGGCGATCACGGCACCCACGAGAACGACCTGCGCAGGCAGGGCCCAAACGATTCCCGTCATGAACACAGTGGCCCAAAGACCAACATCGGCCGCCTTCGCCAAGGCGCTGAAGCCGACGAAGGAGCTCATCAAGATGAAGCCGGGGATGGAATAGGCGGCTCTTGCGCCTCGAAGATACCAGCGGAAGCTGGGCTCATCTTGCGCTTCGTTCAACGCCTCCATTCCAGGTCCTTTTCGGGCGGCCGCGAACCTGTATGGCACGTTCAGCTTCAGCCGGACCACAGGGATGAACCCTTGGCACAAAGAAAAAGCGCGCGGTGGGTGCCGCGCGCTTTTAATTCGTCAGGTGGAGCGAACGCCTAGTTCTTGCGCGGAAGCTGCGGAACGAGGCTGCGCTTGCCGGGCGACTTCTTTTCTTCCTCGGCCGGCTCCTGCGGCGCTGCCTTCTTCGCAGCAGGCTTTCTTGCGCGCTTCGGAGACTTTGCCTCGGCTTCCTTCTTTGGCTTGACCGGAAGCTCGCCTGCCAGCGACTCCAGCTTCAGGTCCTTCTTGCCGTCCACTTCCTCGACTGTGACACGCACCGTGCCGCCGTTCTTGAGCTTGCCGAACAGAACCTCGTCGGCCAGTGGCTTCTTGATGTGCTCCTGGATAACCCGTCCAAGCGGACGCGCACCCATGCGTTCATCATAGCCCTTGTCGGCCAGCCAGGCGATGGCGTCTTCCGACAGGTCGAAGGTCACGCCACGCTCGGACAGCTGCGATTCAAGCTGCATCACGAACTTCTGCACCACCTGGTGGATCACCGGCACCGGCAGCGAGCCGAACGGGATGATCGCATCGAGACGGTTGCGGAATTCCGGCGTGAACAGGCGGTTGATCGCCTCCACATCCTCGCCCTCGCGCTTCGAAGACCCGAAGCCGATCGCAGCCTTGGCCATGTCGGACGCACCGGCATTGGTGGTCATGATCAGGATCACATTGCGGAAGTCGATCTTCTTGCCATTGTGATCCGTCAGCTGACCGTGATCCATGACCTGCAACAGGATGTTGAACAGGTCTGGATGCGCCTTCTCGATTTCGTCGAGCAGCAGCACGCAATGCGGATGCTGGTCGACGCCATCCGTCAGCAGACCGCCCTGGTCGAAGCCAACATAACCGGGAGGCGCGCCGATCAAACGGCTGACCGTGTGACGCTCCATATATTCCGACATGTCGAAGCGCAGCAGCTCACAGCCGAGCGACGCCGCCAACTGCTTGGCAACTTCGGTCTTGCCGACGCCGGTCGGACCGGAGAACAGGTACGAGCCGATCGGCTTGTCGGGTTCGCGAAGACCAGCACGCGCCAGCTTGATCGCGGAAGACAGGGCCGTGATGGCCGTGTCTTGACCGTAAACCACACGCTTGAGTTCGATCTCCAGCCCAGCCAGCACCTGCTCGTCATCAGCCGAAACCGTCTTCGGCGGAATACGCGCCATCGTGGCGATGGTGGCCTCGATCTCCTTCACGGTGATCGTCTTCTTGCGCTTGTTCTGCGGCAGGAGCATCTGCGATGCACCCGTTTCATCGATCACGTCGATCGCCTTGTCCGGCAGCTTGCGGTCATTGATGTAGCGAGCCGACAGTTCCACAGCCGCCTTGATGGCGTCGGAGGTGAACTTCACCTTGTGGAAGTCCTCGTAATAAGGACGCAAGCCCTTCATGATCGCGATCGTGTCGTCCACCGTCGGCTCGTTCACGTCGATCTTCTGGAAACGGCGCACGAGCGCGCGATCCTTCTCGAAGAACTGGCGGAACTCCTTGTAGGTGGTGGAGCCGATGCAGCGGATCGCACCCGAAGACAAAGCCGGCTTCAGGAGGTTCGACGCATCCATTGCGCCACCGGACGTGGCACCAGCACCGATCACGGTGTGGATCTCGTCGATGAACAGCACGGCGCCCGGATAATCCTCGAGTTCCTTCACGACCTGCTTCAGCCGCTCTTCGAAGTCGCCACGATAGCGCGTACCAGCCAGGAGCGTGCCCATGTCGAGCGAAAAGATCGTCGCATCGGCAAGCGCGCTCGGCACTTTGCCTTCCACGATTCGCTTAGCCAGACCCTCGGCAATGGCCGTCTTGCCCACGCCGGGATCGCCGACGTAAAGCGGGTTGTTCTTGGAACGGCGGCAAAGAACCTGGATGGTGCGGTTGATCTCGGTCTCGCGACCGATCAGCGGGTCGATCTTGCCGCCCTTGGCCTTCTGGTTGAGGTTGACGCAATAAGCCGTTAGCGCGTCCTGCTGCTGCTTTTTCTTGCCGTTCTCATCCGTTTCAGCACCGGCAGCACCAGCCTGCTCATCCTCGGCACCACGCGGCGGACGCGATTCGCTCGCCCCTGCCCGCTTGGCTATGCCGTGGCTGATATAATTGACCGCATCATAGCGGGTCATCTGCTGTTCTTGCAGGAAGTATGCGGCATGGCTTTCGCGCTCTGCGAAGATCGCAACGAGCACGTTGGCGCCGGACACTTCCTCGCGACCCGACGATTGAACGTGGATCACGGCGCGCTGAATCACGCGCTGGAACCCGGCCGTGGGCTTGGAGTCCTCGTCATAGCCGGTAATCAGGTTGTCGAGTTCGGTGTCGATATAGGTCAGCACCGTCTGCTTGAGATCGTCGACATCGACGTTGCATGCCCGCATGACTGCCGATGCATCAACGTCATCGATGAGTGCCAGCAGCAGATGCTCGAGCGTCGCATATTCGTGATGTCGCTCGTTGGCGAATGTGAGCGCCTGGTGAAGCGCCTTTTCAAGGCCTTGGGAGAAAGCCGGCATTTAGTACCTCACTTCTTCTCCATCACGCATTGCAGCGGATGCTGATGCTGACGGGCAAAGTCCATGACCTGAGACACTTTGGTCTCGGCCACCTCGAATGTATAGACCCCACATTCGCCCACGCCGTGATTATGGACGTGGAGCATGATGCGGGTTGCCGCCTCCTGGTCCTTTTGGAAGAACCGCTCGAGAATATGGACGACGAAATCCATCGGCGTGTAGTCGTCGTTGAGGATCAGAACCCGGTAAAGATTGGGCTTCTTTGTCTTGGCGCGCGGCTTGGTAATAACCGCAGTGCTGCGGCCCGGTCCGTTGCCGCCATCCTGTGCCTGCATTCGTGTTAAACGCCGCCCGGCGTCTCCACCCATCGTCACGCGCTATGCCCCTGAGTCCTGTCTGTCGCTCCATCCCGATGTAGGTGCGAAGACGTACGATTTTAAGGCCTTCTTTTGCGCTGGCAATACGGCCACTCAGCCAGCCGCGGCATCTGCAGAGATCCGCAACATACTCACGACACGAAGACCGTAAAAAAAGCACTGGACCGCAATTCGAGATTAATTCGTCCGAGCGCGTCAACGATCCGGTTACCCTAAAGGCTTTCGTAACCACCTGCCTTTAGCGTATTTTCTTGTGGCTGACATTTCGGCCACGCCCGCCAATCCAAAAGACTAACCTGAAGGGTGTATCCGTGCGTCAGACATCGGCCAGCCTCCTCTCTGCCTTCTGCCAAACTGCCAAGACTGCACTGGTCGCCTTGACCATGCTGTCGTTGGGAGCTGCTGCTGCACAAGCTGCTTCCAACCCGCGCTATGCGGCCATCGTGGTTGATGCGAACACGGGCAAGACACTGTATTCCTCAAGCGCCGACGGCATGCGCTACCCAGCCTCGCTCACGAAAATGATGACGCTTTATCTCGTCTTCGATGCGCTGAAGGCCGGTCGCATTCGCCTCGATTCGCGCGTGCCCTTCTCGAAATACGCCGCAGCCCGTCCGCCAACGAAGATCGGCATCCGTCCTGGCAATTCCGTGTCGGTCGAGGATGCGATTCTCTCGCTCATCACGAAGTCGGCGAACGATGCGGCGGCAGCGCTCGGTGAACTGATCGGCGGAACCGAATCCAATTTCGCACAGATGATGACCGCCAAGGCCCGCAGCCTCGGCATGGACAAGACCACCTTCCGCAATGCCTCGGGCCTGCCGGATCCCAACCAGCGTACCACCGCGCGTGACATGGCGACGCTCGGAATTGCGCTGCGCGAGCATCATGCGAAGTACTATCCTTATTTCTCCACGACCTCGTTCAAGCTCGGCAAGCAGACCATCAACGGTCACAACCGCCTGCTCGGCCGCATCAAGGGCGTCGATGGCATCAAGACCGGCTACATCAACGCGTCGGGCTTCAACCTTGTCACCTCGATCAAGGACGGCGACCGCAAGCTCGTTGCCGTTGTTCTCGGCGGCACTTCGGGTGCGGCTCGCGACAATCAGATGGCCAAGCTGATCAAGACCTATCTGCCAAAGGCTTCCACCCGGTCCACCGGCCTGCTCGTTGCCCGCGGCAACACGGACATGCCGGAGGTTCAGGCATACGCTGCGGTTCTGCCGCACAACGATGCCCCGACCCCGAGCGGCCGTCCGGGCGCAGCCATCATCGAACAGGTTCTCGCTGAAGCTTCGGTGAAGCCGGATCTCCAGGTAGCATCCGTGCAGACGGAGAAGACGGCCCGCTTGAAGGAAAGCGTCGCACGCTCGGCGGCTGTTGTTGCTGCCTCGATCGATCCTGTCGCGACCGCTTCGACCACGTCGGTTGCTGCCATCCAGGCAAGTGCAAATCCAGGCGACAGCGGCTGGGCCATTCAGGTTGCCTCGCTCGGTTCGGCAGGCGAAGCGCAGTCCATGCTGTCGCGGGTTGCCAGCAAGGCGACCGGAATTCTCTCGGCAGACGCTGCCTTCACCGAAACCTTCACCAAGGGTGGCACCACCTACTACCGCGCACGCTTCGGCGGCTACGGTTCGAAGGACGAGGCATGGAGCACATGCAGCGCCCTGAAGAAGAAGGACATCCCCTGCTACGCGATTGAGCGATAACCACTTTCCTCAGTGCCGGTATTGGTGCCGGCTCCCCCTTTGTACCGCGTCGATGGAATTTAGTTATGGTGAGAGAGCAGGACGTCCTTCGCTTCGTTGATCCGCGCAGCCAGGAAGGTCGAACCGCCGCGGTCGGGATGCAGCCGTTGCATCAGGCGGCGATGAGCATGGCGGATGTCAGCCGCGGTCGCAGTCGCTTCAAGACCAAGGACCTTGTAGGCCTCCTCCTTGCTCATGGCGCTCGTTCCTGGCGTGCGTCGAGCCCGCGTGTGAACGTCCGGTTGCACGTGCTGGCGCCAGGTGGCGAAACGGCTATCAAGATACGCTTCTAGAAGACGGACGCTTTCGCGGTCGCTGCGGATTTCCTTCAGGACAATAAGCAGCGCATCCATATCCAAAGTGCCGAGGAGCTGTCCTTCATGGCTCCCGGCCAGAACGTGCCCTTCCAGGGCACCCGTGTCATGATCAAGCTGCATCTCGAGCGCAGCGGTCCTGACATGTGAGCGCCGGCCCGTCAGTGGCTTCCGCTTCTTGCGTCTTCGGCCAACGAGAAACCACGCTCCTGCGGCCGAGACCATCATTCCACCCGGCACCGCTGATCCAAGCAACAGCAAGACAACGCCCAAACCGGTCAGCACGGCAGGACCGGCAACCGGGATGCCACGCGCCAGACGCCCGGCATCCATCCGCAGAAACAGGGCAGCTGCGGCTGCGAGCAGAAGTATCGCTATTGTGGCAACAACCAGGACGCTCATTGGCGATCATTCCACCGCCGAAGAACCGGCTTACGCAGACGCGGCAGTTTAGCCGGTACAGGTGGGACTGCACCGCTCGATGGTTCGCGTAATGGGACCGCTTCGGCCTGTATGCTCGTGCTCATGCAACAGAGATGAGACGCGGCCGGTCATGAGGCAAGGGCAGCAAGCCGCCCGAACCTTCTCTTCAATCTTGTTTGATCGTCCAGACGATCGCGCCAGAGCGCCTACAGAAGACCGAGTTCTGCCAGTTCCAGCCGAAGCTTTGGCGGCATCTCGGCGATGGCATTTGCGCCGCCGAGATCCTCCGGCGCATCTTCTGGCTTGAGGTAACGCCATCCTTGGAATGGACGTCGCGGCTGCCACTGCGTGCGGACAACCTGCGGATCCAGCATCAAGCGGCAACGACCGATTCCCTCGCCGTCGGTAAAGGGTTCGATCCCGATCAAACGCTGACGGCATTGCACGGTGCCTTTGATCACCCAGTAGATCGAGCCACCGTCGAGCACTTCAGGCTTGCGCTGCGGCACCATGCGCGTCGTATGGAAATGATGCTCATGACCGGCACGCGCCCGCTCGGCGCGAATATGCGTGATCCAGGCTTCGAGATCTTCAACCGTTTCGACGCCGACGCAGAGCTTCAGGATGTGGAGAGCCATGCCGCTTCATACGCCTGCGGATTGTGGCATCAAATCGATCGAAGGAAGTTCTCCACAGGCACGCTGCGGCAGGTCAGCACTCGACGACGTTGACGGCAAGGCCGCCCTGGCTGGTTTCCTTGTAGCGCTCGTTCATGTCGAGGCCGGTCTGGCGCATCGTCTCAATCGCAGCATCCAAGGGCACGAAATGCGTGCCGTCGCCTTTGATGGCGAGCGACGCAGCCGTCACCGCTTTCACCGCACCCAGCGCATTGCGCTCGATGCAAGGCACCTGAACCAACCCGCCGACGGGATCGCAGGTCATGCCCAGATGATGCTCGAGCGCGATCTCGGCTGCGTTTTCGATCTGCTCGGGCGTTCCACCCATCACCGCAGCCAACCCGGCAGCCGCCATCGCCGACGCGGAGCCGACCTCGCCCTGACATCCGACCTCGGCACCGGAGATCGACGCATTGTGCTTGATGATGCCCCCGACGGCTGCCGACGTCAGGAGAAAGTTGCGGATGTCGGTCTGGTCGGCTTCGGGATAGAAGTGCAGCCAATAGCGCATCACCGCCGGCACGACACCGGCCGCACCGTTGGTCGGCGCGGTCACCACGCGCCCGCCTGCGGCATTCTCTTCGTTGACGGCCATCGCATAAATCGAGAGCCAGTCATTGGCGAGCAGTGGATTGGGTCGGTTCTGCCGCCATTCTTCCTGCAGCCGGTCATGCAACTGGCGCGCACGACGCTTCACCTTCAGCCCGCCGGGCATGATGCCTTCTTTCGAAAGCCCTCGCTCGATGCATCCCTGCATGGCGCCCCAGACGCGATCTAGGCCCTCATCCAGTTCCTGTTGCGACAGGTGGATCTCTTCGTTGGCCCGCTTCATCTCGGCGATCGACAGACCGCTCCGCTTTGCCATCGCCAGCATTTCCGCGGCATTGCGGAATGGGTAAGGAACACGCGGTGCGGATGTGGAGCCGGAGGTCGACTTCAGGCGCTGCAGCTCTTCTTCCGAAACCACGAAGCCGCCGCCGATCGAGTAATAGATCCGTCGCAACAAAAGCCGATCATCGGTGTCGAAGGCGTTGAAGGCCATTCCGTTGGCGTGACCTGGCAAAGGCACTTTCTTGTCGAGCACCAGGTCGGTTTTCGGATCGAAGCGATAGCCATCGCCGTGCCCGGCCGGCCGCACCCGCTTCTCAAACCCGACGCGCTCGAGGATTGCGTCATTCTGGTCGGGATCAACCGTGGTGGGCACGAACCCTGCCAGCCCGAGGATCACCGCGCGATCGGTGCCATGGCCAACGCCGGTAAAAGCCAGCGAGCCATGCAGACTGACAGCCAGCCGGTCGACCCGAGCGTTCGCTGGCCGCGGCCAGTCCCCGCTCTGCAGCTCATCGAGAAAGCGGGCGGCAGCGGTCATCGGGCCCATCGTGTGCGAGCTCGAAGGGCCAATGCCGATCTTGTAGAGGTCGAAGACGGAAAGAAACATCGTGCCTCAATATCGTGATGGTCGCAGGCATTTGCCAGAGCATCATGCATGCGCCCACTCGGCGCATCGCACCTTCTGCGGACCGACCTCGCATGATCCGGACGCGACATCGCTCTCGCTCATCGAAGTCGTTCAATGAAAAAGGGACGCATCGCTGCGTCCCTCCGACAATCCGGTGCTGAGCTCTTTGTGTCAGCCAGCGGAGACGAGCACGACTCCGCTTTCGGCGCCGGTGACAAGCCATGTCAGCGCCATCACGACAACGAATCCAAAAACTGCTTTGACCGTGAGGCCCCAGCAGGACTTCTGCTCATGATCGTCCATATCGGTCCATGTAATTTGATCGCAGCCGGCAAATGGGTTCGCCGCCGCGGCGCTCGATTAGCCGATCTGGATCGGCACCGCAATGCACAATATGGCTTCAACAAGGCAGATGAAGCACCTGCTGTACGCGAAGCCATTACGATCAGAGACTTAATCGACGGAATATGTTCATCTTCTCCTAACGCCTGCGGCCGAATCTGGGCACGATGTCGGAGACGTTTCAAACTGGGGTCATATGCAACAAACCGTTCCGCTCACGACTTTTGATATTGCAGCACTGCTGTTCTTCATCCTGCTCTGGGCGTTCTATGCCGCAGCCGTCGGCGGGCACGTCTTCAGCCGGCCGTCGCTGACTGTCGCCATGAACAAGCAGCGGCGACAGTGGATTGAAACCATGGCCAAGCGTGAGTTGCGGATGATCGACACCAGCATCTTGAGCGGGCTGCAAACGGGCACCGGTTTCTTCGCCTCCACTTCGCTCTTCGCGCTTGGCGGTTGCGTGGCGCTTATTGGCCAATCGCAGCAGGTTCTGGCGGTGCTGAACGACATTCCGTTCATTCACCAGCCGGAACGCGGCGTGTTCGAGATCAAGACGGTCGGACTGAGCTGCTTGTTCGCTTATTCGTTCTTCAAGTTCGCCTGGTCTTACCGGCTCTTCAACTACTGCTCGATCCTGATCGGCGCGGTTCCCCCCGTCGCCGACGCGGATCTCGCACCGCGCGCCTTCAATGCGGCCATCGAACGGGCTGCGCGCATGAACATCCTGGCAGGCAAGCACTTCAATGCCGGCCTGCTCGGGATCTTCTTTTCGATCGGTTATCTCGGCTGGTTCATCGGACCGGTGATCTTTGCTTCGAGCAGCGTCCTTGTGGTGATCGTGCTTCTGCGGCGCCAGTTCTTTTCAAAAGCGCGCCAAACCGTGCTCAGCGATCACTAGGCCCGGGAAAAGGCGTGTCGATCCGCCCGGTGAGCCAGTACGCGGTCAACCCGATCCATTCACGCAAAGCGACCGTTGTGGCTGAAAGCGAGTCGAGAGGATTGTCGGTCGCCAGTCCCGGCATCTCGTCACCGCGTGTGCGATAATCAACCGGCCAAGGCACCACGTCGAAGCCCGCCTTGCGAAACAGCGCCATCGAGCGCGGCATATGGAAAGCAGAGGTGACCAGCAGCCACGTCTCGCCTTTTTTGGGTTGAACCAGATCGCGGCTGAAGATGGCGTTCTCGAACGTGTCGCGTGACTTGTTTTCAAGCATCAGGCGGTCGCGTGGCAAGCCGAGACCTTCGAGCAGACGCGGTGCCGAATCCGCGTCGCCCTCGCCTTCGGTGACCAGCGATCCGTTGCCGCCGGAAAGAACGATCCGCGCTTGCGGATAACGCCGGGCGAGCACGGCCGTTTCCACGAGGCGGTCTCCGCCGGAATTCAGCTCATAGCCACCGCGCTTGAGGTTGATCGCGCCTTCCATGCCGCCGCCCAGCATGATGATGCCGGCAACCGTCTGCGGTGCAGGATCAGGCCGCGAAAAGCGATCTTCCAGGAAGCGGAGCGCGAAGGGTCCGATCGAGGACCAGACCGCGAGCGCGAGAATGACAAACGCCAGGCTCGCAGTCGCCAGTCCGAAGCGCTGCCAGCGCAGGATCAAGGCGCACAGCGTCGTCAGCAGCAGAATGCCGATCAGGTTGATCGGCTGCAGAAGGAACCAGAAGATCTTGGCGGCAATGAAGAACATCGCCGCCCTTTATCCGACTCGCGTCGGGCTCACCACCACTTGGGCGCTTCGAACCGGCCAGCAGCCTGTTCGATGACATGCGCGGTGCGGAACAGTGTTTCTTCCTCGAACGGCTTGCCGATGAGCTGCAGCCCCAGCGGCAGACCCTTGTGGTCGAGACCGGCCGGCACGGCGATGCCCGGAAGACCGGCCATGTTCACCGTCACCGTGAAGATGTCGTTGAGGTACATCTTTACGGGATCCGCAGCCATCTCCTGGTCGGCAATGCCGAAGGCCGAGGATGGTGTAGCCGGCGTCAGGATCGCATCGACGCCGTCGGCGAAAACAGTTTCGAAGTCGCGCTTGATCAGCGTGCGGACCTTCTGCGCCTGCACGTAATAGGCGTCATAATAACCAGCCGACAGAACGTAGGTGCCGATCATGATGCGGCGCTTCACCTCGCGACCGAAACCGGCAGCGCGGGTCTGCTCATACATGTCGGTGATGTCCTTGCCCGGCACGCGCAAACCGTAGCGAACGCCGTCATAGCGCGCCAGGTTCGACGAGGCTTCGGCGGGTGCCACGATGTAATAAGCCGGCAGCGCGTATTTTGTGTGCGGCAGGGTGATGTCGACGATCTCGGCGCCAGCATCCTTCAACCAGGCAATGCCCTGCTGCCACAGCGTCTCGATCTCTTCCGGCATGCCTTCAACGCGATATTCGCGCGGAATGCCGATCTTCATGCCCTTCACCGACTGGCCGAGTGCAGCCGTGTAATCCGGCACCGGCAGATCGACAGAAGTCGCATCCTTCTTGTCCACCGAAGCCATCGACTGCAGAAGGATCGCCGCATCACGGACGTCGCGCGCGATCGGACCGGCCTGATCGAGCGAAGAAGCGAAGGCGACCGTGCCCCAGCGCGAACAACGGCCATAAGTCGGCTTGATGCCAACCGTCCCCGTGAACGCGGCCGGCTGTCGGATCGAACCGCCCGTATCCGTCGCAGTCGCACCGGCGCAGAGCCAGGCGGCAACGGCGGCAGCCGATCCACCCGAAGAGCCGCCCGGCACCAGATCCGTGTTCGAGCCCTTGGCGCGCCAGGGGTTCTTAACCGGTCCGTAATAGCTCGTCTCGTTGGAAGAGCCCATTGCGAACTCGTCCATGTTGAGCTTGCCGAGCATCACTGCGCCATCGGCCCAGAGATTGGCCGTGACCGTCGATTCATACCGTGGCTTGAAGCCGTCAAGGATGTGGCTTGCGGCCTGCGTATGAACGCCCTCGGTCGCAAAAAGGTCCTTGATGCCCAGCGGAATGCCTTCCAGCGCACCCGCCTGCCCGCCGGCAAGGCGCTCGTCCGATGCCTTCGCCATGGCGCGCGCCTTGTCATGCGTAACAGCGACATAGGCGTTGAAGGTCTCGTTGGCCGCTTCGATTGCGCCGAGATAGGCGTCGGTCAGCTCAAGCGCAGTGAACTCGCGCGCATCGAGCTTGGCACGGGCTTCCGCGATGGTCAGTTTGGTCAGGTCGCTCATGGAACAAGCTTCTTTTCATAGAACCGGTTATGGCCGGCATCGGGATAATCGAGAATACGGCCGCAGCGCGTAAAGCCGCTGCGTTCATAAATGCGGTAGGCGGGTTCGAAGCCGTCCGCCTCTCCGGTTTCAAGCACCAAGCGCGTCAGGTTCTTTTCCCGTGCGAGCTTTTCGAGCTTCGCGAGAATGGCCTTCCCGACACGTTCGCCACGCACGGCCGGACGCGTGAACATCCGCTTCACTTCGCCCACGCCCTGCCCGCAATCCTTGATCGCACCCATGCCAACCGCCTCGCCAGCCTCGTTGCGGGCGACCACCAAGGTCACGGCGCCATCCGCCATCTGCTCGACGGTCATCTGAAACTGGAACTCGCGCGGCGTTAGCGGGATCATCGTCGCGTTGAGCTCGGAAACGAGCCCGCGGACGTCATCCTGCAACGGGGTTTCGATTGCGAGCGAAACGGCCATCTGATTACTCGATGACCTTTGGCACCATGAAGAAGTTTTCTTCCGTCGCCGGCGCGTTGGCGACGACATCGGCAGCCTTGCTGCCATCGGTCACCGCATCATCGCGGCGGCGCATCTGCATGGGAATCACGGAGGTCATGGGCTCGACGCCGGACACGTCGACTTCGCCCAACTGTTCCACGAAGCCGAGGATCGCGTTGAGCTCGCCGGTCATGCGCTGGGCGTCTTCAGCTGTCACCGCAATGCGGGCAAGGCGCGCCACGCGCGTCACTGTATCGACATCGACCGACATACTCGTCTCCGGCGGCTGGTGTTGGAGTCCCCGCGCTATACCGGTGCAGGCTTGGGCGTGCAACCCAAGCCTGCGGCAGGATCAGACCTGAACCGGCTCGCCGATCGTCGGGATCAGAACGGCAACATCTGAATCCGCCATGCCGGCTTCAAAAGTTTCGGCACTCTGGTCGAGCAATCCGAAGGTCGCGTAGTGGCAAGGCACCACGGTGCGGAAGTTGAAGTAGCGCCGGCAAGCAAGCGCCGCGACCGCGCCACCCATCGTGAAGCGATCGCCAACCGGCACGAGGCCGATCTCAGGCTGATGCAGCTCGTTGATCAGCGCCATATCCCCGAAAATATCCGTATCGCCCATGTGATACAGCGTCGGCTCGTTCTCGAAATGCAGCACCAGTCCGGCGGGATTGCCGAGATAAACGTTCTCGCCATTCTCGAGCGTATAGGCCGAGGAATGCAGTGCATTCACAAAGGTGACGGTGAAGCCGTTGCAATCGAGCGTCCCGCCATGATTGCCCGGGTTGACGTTCGTCACGCCCTTGGTCGCCATGAAGCCGCAGAGTTCGGGATTGGCAACGAGCATCGCGCCCGTAGCTTTGGCGATTTCCGCAGCATCGCCGACATGGTCATTATGGCCATGCGTGAGCAGAACATGCGTCACGCCTTCAGCGGCTTCCTGCCAGCCCTTGTTCCAGGAAGGATTTCCGGTCAGGAAGGGATCGATGAGAATGCTGGCGCCGCCGGCTTTGATCTTGAAGGCCGAATGCCCGTACCACGTCAGTTCCATATCACGTCCTTTGTATCCGCCCCGGCCTTTGCGTCAGCCTTGCTGGCTCAGAAGGATAGTCGCGAGGCAAAACAGGACAAGAGGATGCGGCCATGCCTGTTATGACCCTCGAAGCTTTTGCCGCGTACCATCAGCCTGGCCGCACGATAGCCGGACTCGATCTCGGCACCAAGACGATCGGTCTTGCCATTTCCGACCGCTCCCTTGCCTTCGCGCATCCGCGCAAGGTCATCACCCGCAAGAAGTTCGGCCTAGATGCGCAGGCGCTGCTTGCCGCCTTTGGCGACGAAGTCGAAGCGGCCGTGATCGGTTTTCCGCTCAACATGGATGGCAGCGAAGGGCCCCGCGCTCAGGCAACCAAGGCCTTCGTCCGCAACATGGACAAGCTGACGCCCGTCCCCTTCATTCTGTGGGATGAGCGCCTGTCGACGGTTGCAGCGCAGCGCACCCTCATCGGCATGGACGTTTCGCGCGCCAAACGCGACGAGCGCATCGATTCGGCTGCCGCTGCCTTCATTCTGCAAGGCGCGCTCGATCGTCTGACCGCGCTGTTGTGATCAGCCCGCTTCCGGGTAAAGCGTATCGACGATCAGCCGCGCATCATGGCGAGCATTCAGCATGCCGTAGGTGCTGCGCCATTGCCCGCCTAGACGTGTTTCGATGAAGGCGTCGGCAATGCGCCCCGCCCCCATGCGACGAAGCTCGGCCGCAGCCGCAGAAAGGGCGAGCTGCTCGGCCAGCAGCCGAGCCGAGCCTTCATCCGAAAGCGCAACATGCGTTGCCGCCCGCAGCACATCGATCGTCCCGCGTCCGCTCGGTCCCAGATCCCGCTCGATGCCGGCAAACACATCTTCGAACAGCGCGGGCGCGCGGCGCAAAACGCGCAGCACGTCGAGCGCCATCACATTGCCCGAGCCTTCCCAGATCGCATTGACCGGCGCTTCACGATAATAACGAGCGAGCGGCGCTTCCTCGACATAGCCGTTGCCGCCCAGGCACTCCATCGCCTCGTAAAGCAGCGCGGGCGCGACCTTGCAGACCCAGTATTTCACCACCGGCGTCATGGCCCGCGCAAAGGCCGCCTCGCCGCGATCATTGGCGGCTTCGTCGAACGATCGTGCCAATCGGAACGACAGCGCCGTGGCTGCCGCCACATCGAGCGCCATGTCTGCCAGCACGCGCACCATCAGCGGCTGGTCGATCAGCGTCTTGTCGAATACAGTCCTGTGGCGCGTATGATGCACCGCTTCCGCCAGGCCTGCCCGCATCAGACCGGATGAGGCCACGGCGCAATCCAGCCGCGTCAGCGTGACCATATCCATGATCGTCCGCAGCCCGGCGCCCGGCTCGCCAACGATCTCGCCCAGCGTGCCTGTGAACTCGACCTCCGAAGATGCATTCGAGCGATTGCCGAGCTTGTCCTTCAAACGCTGGAAATGCAGCCCGTTGGACGATCCATCGCCAAGAATACGCGGCACAAGGAAGCAGCTCAGCCCTTCCTTCGCCTGCGCCAGCATGAGGAAAGCGTCGGACATCGGCGCCGACATGAACCACTTGTGGCCCGTCAAACGATAAAAGTTGCCGCTGGCCTGTTCCGCCACCGTCTGATTGGCGCGAACATCGGTGCCGCCCTGCTTTTCGGTCATGCCCATGCCGAGCGTCAGCCCGACCTTGCCGACCGGCGGCTTCTGCGACTGGTCGTAGCGGCGCGTCGTGATGCGCGGCGCCCATTCTCGGAACAGATCCGGAGAAGCCATCAGCGCGGCCAACGAAGCGCTCGTCATGGTCAGCGGGCAAAGATGCCCACATTCCAGCTCAGCGGTCAGATAAAAGCGTGCGGCGCGAACCTGATGCCGCCGGCCGGCTTCCGCATCGCCATTTTCCCAGATCGAGGAATGCAGGCCGTTCGCGATCGAACGGCGCATAAGCGCATGATACGCGGGATGAAAATCGACCACGTCGACGCGTCGGCCCTGACGATCATGCGTCCGCAGCTTCGGCGTTTCGGTGTTTGCGAGACGCGCCGTTTCCTGTGCTTCCGGCGAAAGAACGAAACGACCGATCTGATCAAGCTCCTGACGAACAGGCTCGGAGAAATCCTCGGCAATCTGCACAAGCAGCGGATCCCCGCGCCAGGCATTGCCGCCGCTGAAGATCGGGGGCTGGTTCATGTTGTCCTGAGTCACACCGGCTTCCTCGGCTATTCCACGCGAATCTATAGCCTTTGCCGGGCAAACGCGCGAAGAAATTCCCGGTTGAGAACCAATTGCCATGTGGATGAGCGCTTGCCGCGGGGGCAAGCCATGCCTATAGCGAGGCCTTAAGATGCCTGAAACAGCAACCTTTCCCCTCTTTCCGCACCGCCATTTGCTGGGGATCCAGCACCTGTCTCCGTCCGACATCGTGTCGCTGCTCGACCGCGCCGATGAAGCCGTCGCCGTATCGCGACAATCGGAGAAGAAAACCGCAGCGCTGCGCGGTCGCACCCAGATCAACCTCTTCTTCGAAGCCTCGACCCGCACGCAGTCGTCGTTCGAACTCGCCGGCAAGCGGCTGGGCGCTGATGTGATGAACATGTCGGTCGCAAGCTCTTCGGTAAAGAAGGGTGAGACGCTGATCGATACGGCCATGACGCTGAACGCGATGCGGCCGGATATCCTGATCATCCGCCACGCCGCAGCGGGTGCTGCAGCCCTTCTTGCGCAGAAAGTCGGATGCTCGGTGGTGAATGCCGGCGACGGCGCGCATGAACACCCGACGCAAGCCCTGCTCGACGCGCTGACGATCCGCCGCGCCAAGGGCGACCTGTCGAAGCTGATCGTCGCGATCTGCGGCGATGTTCTACATTCGCGTGTCGCACGCTCCAACATCCTGCTGCTGAACGCGCTCGGGGCAAGGGTCCGGGTCATCGCGCCCTCGACCCTGCTGCCGTCAGGCATTCACCAGATGAGCGTCGACGTCTTCAACCGCATGGAAGATGGCCTCAAGGATGCCGACGTCGTCATGATGCTGCGCCTTCAGCGCGAGCGAATGGCCGGTGCGTTCGTCCCGTCAGTGCGCGAATATTTCCACTTCTTCGGCCTGGATCAAGCCAAGCTGCGTCTCGCCAAGCCGGACGCGCTGGTGATGCATCCCGGCCCGATGAATCGCGGGGTCGAGATCGCGTCCGAGATCGCCGACGGCCCCCAAAGCGTGATCCAGGAACAGGTCGAGATGGGCGTTGCCGTGCGCATGGCCGTGATGCAGGCTCTGCTTGATCCACGCCGAAACGAGGCGTCGCTATGACCACCACCGTCTTCACCGATGCGCGGATCGTCGACCCATCCCGCAGCCTGGACGAAATCGGCACCGTGATCGTTGCCGACGGCAAGATTCAGGCAGCCGGTGCCTCTGCGCGCAATCAGGGTATTCCCGAAGGCGCTGACGTCATCGATGCCCGTGGCAAGACGATCATGCCCGGTCTGGTGGATGCGCGCGTTTTCGTCGGCGAACCCGGCGGCGAGCATCGCGAAACCATCGCTTCGGCCGGGCGAGCCGCAGCCGCCGGCGGCGTCACCTCCATTATCACCATGCCGGACACGGATCCGGTGATCGACGATGTCGCGCTGGTGGAATTCGTTCTGCGCGCCGCCCGCGACCATGCCGCCGTCAACGTCTATCCCTCCGCCGCCATCACGCGCGGTTTGAAGGGTCAGGAGATGACCGAGTTCGGCCTGTTGGGTCAGGCCGGTGCCGTAGCCTTCACCGATGGACGTCACACCATCTCCGACTCGTCGCTTCTGCGTCGCGCCATGACCTATGCCCGCGATTTTGGCGCTGTTATCGCGCATGAAACCGCCGATCCCTATCTGTCCGGCGGCGTCATGAACGAAGGCCTTTATGCCAGCTGGCTTGGTTTAGGCGGTATTCCGCGTGAAGCCGAAATCATTCCGCTCGAGCGCGATCTGCGCTTGGCACGCCTCACCCAGGCCAATTACCACGCAGCCAAGATCTCGACTGCCGTTTCGGCCGATGTCGTATCGCGCGCCAAGCAGGATGGCGCGTTGGTCACTGCGGGCGTTGCAATCCACTCGCTTGCGCTCAACGAACACGATGTCGGCGAATACCGCACCTTCTTCCGCCTGGCGCCGCCGTTGCGCACCGAGGATGATCGTCTGGCCATGATCGAGGCTCTGAAGACCGGCACGCTCGATATTATCGTCTCATCGCACGATCCGCAGGATGTCGATACCAAGCGCCTGCCCTTCGCGGACGCCGCCATCGGAGCGGTCGGCCTGGAAACGCTGCTCGCGGTCGGGCTTCGTCTCCATCACAACGATCAGGTTCCCCTGCTTCGCCTGGTGGATGCCCTGTCTACCGCGCCGGCAAAGATCTTCGATCTACCCGGCGGCACGTTGAAGCCCGGGGCTCCTGCCGACCTGATCCTGGTTGATCTCGATCATCCCTGGGTAGTCACGGAAACCGACCTCCATTCCCGCTCGAAAAACAGTTGTTTCGAAGGCGCTCGGCTGCAAGGCAAGGTCTTGCAAACGATGGTGGCGGGCCGCACAGTCTTCTCGCATTAAGGGGGATCTTCGTGCCGATACTGGAACCAGCCGCATTCACGTCGTCGCTGACCGTCTTGGTCATTGCCCTGATCTTTGGCTATCTGCTCGGCTCGATCCCGTCCGGCGTGATCATCACCCGCATGGCCGGCCTTGGAGATGTTCGCAACATCGGCTCCGGCAACATCGGCGCGACGAACGTCCTGCGCACCGGTCGCAAGGGCCTGGCCGCTCTGACCCTGCTTGGCGACGCGCTGAAGGGTGCCGTCGCGGTCCTGCTGGCGGCCTGGTATGCGCCCGATGCGGCGCTGCTTGCCGGTTTCGGTGCCTTTCTTGGCCACCTTTTCCCCGTTTGGCTCGGCTTCAAGGGCGGCAAGGGTGTTGCGACCTATCTCGGCGTGTTGATCGCGCTCGCGCTGCCCGGCGCTCTCGCCTTTGCGGTTGTCTGGCTGCTGGTCGCTTTCACGACCAAATATTCTTCACTTGCAGCCTTGGTTGCCGCAGTGGCCGTGCCGATTGTTCTTTGGATCTTGGGCGCACCTTATGTTGCCGGATTGTTTGCTCTCTTGACGATCTTCGTCTTCTTCAAGCACCGCACCAACATCACCCGCCTCATGGCTGGCACCGAGTCCCGGATCGGTAACAAGGGATGACGGACAGGCAGCCGCGGCGGCTTAGCGACCGTCAGCGCCTCGCCTGGCTGCGCCTGATCCGCAGCGACAATGTCGGCCCATCCAGCTTCCGTCAGCTCATCAGCCGCTTCGGCTCGGCCGATGCCGCGCTGGATGCTTTGCCCGGTCTGACGCGTCGTGGCGGTGCAACGAAACCGCTGAAGATCGCCAGCGTCAGCGAAGCCGAGCGCGAGTTGGAGTTGGCCGAGCGCCTCGGTGTTCGCTTCATTGCCGTTGGCGAAAGCGACTATCCCGTTCTGCTGCAACAGGTCGACAATCCGCCGCCTCTGATCGCGGTAAAAGGCTCGCCCGCCATCTTCCAGCGCCCAGGCGTGGCGATTGTCGGCGGACGGGCGGCAACGGCAAATGGCATGCGCTTCACGCGCAGCCTTGCCTACGACCTGGGTTCAGCCGGCCTCACGATCGTTTCAGGATTGGCGCGTGGCATCGACACAGCCGCGCATGGCGGAAGCATCAAGACGGGAACAATCGCCGTTTTCGCCGGCGGCCTTGACCGACCTTATCCGCCGCAGAACGTGGCTCTGGCTGATGACATCGTGGCTCAAGGCGGCGCGCTTGTGTCGGAGATGCCTTTGGGCTGGTCTCCACGGGCGATCGACTTCCCCCGCCGCAATCGCTTGATCGCGGGTCTCGCCTATGGCCTCATCGTGGTGGAAGCCGCGCAACGATCCGGATCCCTGATCAGCGCGCGTCTGGCTGGCGAACAGGGTCGGCTTGTGTTCGCCGTCCCCGGATCTCCGATCGACAAGCAGAGCGCGGGCTCGAACGGCCTCCTCAAGGACGGCGCGACGATGGTGACGGAAGCCGACGATGTGCTGCGCGCGATCACGCCCCTCATCGATCAGCCAATGCCGCCCATATCGACGCCTCCGCGCCGCAACACCCCGCCGCCAGCAGCAACGGATGAAGATCCGGCGTTGTTCGAATCGGAGCGGGATGGCCTCCAGGACGATGATCAGTCTAGGGTTCTGGAAAGCCTGTCATCGGTGCCGACCGACATCGACGAGATCGTTCGGCATACGCAGCTATCGACCGCGCAAGTTCAACTCGTGCTGTTGGAACTGCAACTCGCCGGTCGCATAGAACGGCATTCAGGCAACGCTGTTTCGTTGCTCGAAGCGGGCGTATAGATCGTCCAGTCGAGGCGGCTGCTCACCTTTGACCGTGTCACCCGCCTGAATATATGCCATCTCGATGTAGTGAGCGACAAGGTCATAGCGTTCCGCCTGCGCCATGCTTCTGAGCTGGCCAAGCATCGCCTGAATATATTCGAGAGTTTCGCTTGGCCGTCCCGCAAGACGTTCCAGATCCGCCACGCAATCCTCCTGGCACAAAGATCTATCCCGAAGTCCGACCAGCACCGCACTTGCTTGCAAAGCACTGGAGAACTTCTTCCCGCTCATACATATCAGCGAAACCATAGATTGCAACCTATCCATAGGTATACCCTGAGTTGCATGAGAGGGGTGCCCACGAAACGGTCTGCACTTGACCCGAGATCGTTCCACAGCCATTTGACGAGACTTGCGGTCGGTGCAACGTCGCATCCCGATCAGCGGAACTCGGTCTCCGCAGCAGAGAAAGCATTTAGCATTATGGACGTCGTCGTCGTCGAATCGCCCGCAAAGGCGAAAACGATCAACAAATATCTCGGCAAGGACTTCAAGGTTTTGGCGTCGTTCGGCCACGTGCGCGATCTGCCGGCCAAGGATGGCTCCGTTCTACCGGACGACGACTTCTCCATGTCCTGGTCTGTCGACACGGCATCGTCCAAGCGCCTGTCCGAAATCGCTGCCGCCGTGAAAGCGGCCGATGGCCTGATCCTCGCAACCGATCCGGATCGCGAAGGTGAAGCCATCTCCTGGCACGTGCTGGAAGTACTGCGCCAGAAGAAGGTGCTGAAGGACAAACCGGTCAAGCGCGTCGTATTCAACGCCATCACCAAGAATGCCGTGCTGGAAGCGATGGCCAATCCGCGCGACATCGATGGTCCGCTAGTGGAAGCCTACCTTGCCCGCCGCGCGCTCGATTACCTCGTAGGCTTCACGCTCTCTCCGGTGTTGTGGCGCAAGCTGCCCGGCGCCCGTTCGGCAGGCCGCGTGCAGTCCGTCGCTCTGCGTCTGGTTTGCGACCGCGAAGCCGAGATCGAGCGCTTCGTTCGCGAAGAATACTGGAACATCGCGGCCAACCTGAAGACGCCGCGCAATGATGGCTTCGAGGCTAGGCTGACCGGCTTTGAAGGCAAGAAGCTTCAGCGTCTCGACATCAAGAACGAAGAACAGGCGACCGACATCAAGACGATGCTCGAAGGCGCCCAGTTCGAAACACTGTCGGTTGAGGCCAAGCCCACTAAGCGCAACCCCTCCGCACCGTTCACCACCTCGACGATGCAGCAGGCGGCATCGTCGCGCATGGGCTTCGGTGCATCGCGCACCATGCAGGTCGCGCAACGCCTTTATGAAGGCGTGGACATCGGCGGCGAAACAACCGGCCTGATCACCTATATGCGTACCGACGGTGTTCAGATGGCACCGGAAGCCATCGAGGCCGCGCGCGCAGCCATCACCGACCAGTTCGGCAGCAAGTACCTGCCTGAAAAGGCGCGTCATTATTCCACCAAGGCGAAGAACGCGCAGGAAGCGCACGAAGCCGTGCGCCCCACCGACTTCTCGCGCACCCCGGCTTCCGTCCGGCAATATCTCGATGCCGATCAGGCCCGCCTCTACGAACTGATCTGGAAGCGTGCGATCGCCAGCCAGATGCAGGCGGCCGACATCGAGCGCACAACGGTCGAAATCGAAGCCAAGAACGGTGGCCGTGCTGCCACGCTTCGCGCCGTTGGCTCGGTGATCCGCTTCGACGGCTTCATTGCCGCCTACACCGATCAGAAAGAAGACGACGCGGAAGACGAGGACGGCCGCCGCTTGCCGGAAATCCGCTCCGGCGAATCCATGGCGCGCGAGTCGATCGTCGCAACGCAGCATTCCACCGAGCCGCCGGCCCGTTATTCCGAAGCTTCGCTCATCAAGAAGATGGAAGAGCTCGGCATCGGCCGCCCGTCGACCTATGCATCCACGTTGAAGACGCTGGAAGACCGCGAATATATCACCGTCGACAAGCGCCGCCTCACCCCGCAGTCCAAGGGCCGCATCGTCACCGCCTTCCTTGAAGGCTTCTTCGACCGCTACGTGGAATATGACTTCACCGCGAGCCTCGAGGAAAAGCTCGACGAGATTTCCGACGGCAAGCTCGCCTGGAAGGACGTGCTGCGCGACTTCTGGCGCGATTTTTCGGCGGCAGTCGATGACATCAAGGAACTGCGCGTCACCGAAGTGCTGGATGCACTCAACGAGGATCTGGCGCCGCTGGTCTTCCCCGACCGCAACGATGGCACGCATCCACGCAGCTGCCCCAAATGCGGCAGCGGACAGCTGTCGCTCAAGCTTGGCAAGTTCGGCGCCTTTGTCGGCTGCTCCAACTATCCCGAATGCTCCTACACCCGTCAGCTCGGCGATGCCGGCAACGACAATGGCTCCGGCGAAGGCGAGTCCGGTGATCGCGTTTTGGGCAAGGACCCTTACACCGACGAGGATATCACGCTGAAGAGCGGCCGCTTCGGTCCCTATGTCCAGCGCGGCGAAGGCAAGGAAGCCAAGCGTTCAAGCCTTCCCAAAGGCTGGGAACCCGCCAGCATCGACCACGAAAAAGCGCTCGCTCTGCTGTCGCTTCCGCGCGATGTCGGCCAGCACCCCGAAAGCGGCAAGATGATCTCGGCCGGCCTCGGCCGCTATGGTCCCTTCCTGCTGCATGACGGCAAATACGCCAATCTTGAAACCATCGAGGACGTGTTCTCCGTCGGCATCAACCGCGCTGTTTCGGTAATCGCCGAAAAGGCCGCCAAGGGTGGCGGTCGTGAACGCGGGACCCCTGCAGCGCTGAAGGATCTCGGCGAGCATCCGGATGGCGGCGGCACCATCACCGTGCGCGAAGGCCGCTACGGTCCTTACGTGAACTTCGGCAAGGTCAACGCCACGCTGCCCAAGGGCAAGGATCCCGCGTCCGTGACGGTTGAAGAAGCCGTCGCGCTGATCGCAGCCAAGGCCGGCTCCGCGCCGGCCGCCCGCAAGAAGGCGCCTGCCCGCAAGGCAGCGGCTCCCGCAGCGGCCAAGAAGACCGCGACGACAAAGAAGACCCCGGCCAAGAAGCCGGCAGCAAAAGCGAAGAAAGCCTGACACGAGTGGCACGCAGGATACCTGGAACAGGCAAGAAGACACGGACAAAGGAAGACGCGGCTCCAACGGGCAACGCTTTTCGTCCATCGCGTGACCAGCTCCTGCAGTTCATCACGGAAAACCCGGATCAGGCCGGCAAGCGCGAGATCGCGAAAGCCTTTCGCCTCAAGGGTGACGACCGCATCTGGTTAAAGGAGATGCTGTCGGATCTGGCGGATGATGGCCTGGTCGAGAAGAAGGCCAAGCGCCTTTCCGTTCCCGGCGCTCTTCCTCCGGTGACGGTTCTCGATGTCATCGAGCGCGACCGCGATGGCGGCCTGATCGGCAAGCCCGTCGAAGGCGACGATGCGGTCCGCGTGGCAATCCGGGTCGGACGCGGCGACAAGGGCCCGGCTCCTGGCATTGGCCAGCGCATCCTCGCCAAGATCTTCGCCAACAAGGATCCCGAAGGCCCCGCATACAGCGGCCGCGTCATCAAGGTTCTCGAACGTCGCCGCGACGCGATGCTGGGCGTCGTGCGCAAGGCACGCGATGGTTGGCGGCTCGAACCCGTGGAGCGGCGTCAGCCCGAACTGATTATTGACGATCTCGGCGATGCACAGCCGGGTGACCTCGTGGAAGTCGAGCCTGCAGGCAACGTACGTTACGGCCTTCCGCGCGGCCGCGTCACCTCCGTCATCGGCTCGCTGACCAGCGAGAAAGCGGTCTCGATGATCGCCATTCATGCGCATGACATTCCGCACGTCTTCCCGGCTGCCGTGCTTGCCGAGGCTTCCGACGCCAAACCCGCAGCGATGGGCAAGCGCGAAGATTGGCGTGACGTCCCGCTGGTCACCATCGATCCCGCCGATGCCAAGGATCACGACGACGCGGTTTACGCGCAGCCCGATCCTGACGAGGCGAACCCCGGCGGCGTGATCGTCAACGTCGCGATCGCCGATGTCGCGGCCTATGTTCGCCCCGGCTCCCCGATGGACCGCGAAGCGATGGAACGCGGCAACTCCGTGTATTTTCCCGATCGCGTCGTGCCGATGCTGCCGGAGCGCATCTCGAACGATCTCTGCTCTCTCCGCGAAAACGAAGATCGCCCCGCGCTCGCCGTGCGCATGACCTTTGCCGCCGATGGCCACAAGATCCGCCACAGCTTCCATCGCATCATGATGCGCTCGCATGCCAAGATCGCCTACGCGCAGGCGCAGGCAGCCATTGACGGGACCCGTGACGAGAAGACCGACCCGCTTCTCGAATCCGTTCTGCGCCCGCTGTGGGATGCCTATGAAGTCCTGAAGCGCGGCCGCGAAAAGCGTCAGCCGCTTCAACTGGATCTGCCCGAACGCAAGATCCTGTTGAAGGAAGACGGCACGGTTGATCGTGTGATCGTGCCGCCGCGCCTGGATGCGCACAAGCTCATCGAAGAGTTCATGATCCAGGCCAATGTGGCCGCAGCCGAAACGCTGGAAGCCAAGAAACAGGCGCTGATCTATCGCCGCCACGATGCGCCCTCGCTTGCCAAGCAGGAATCGCTGCGCGAATTCCTGCAAACGATCGGCCAGTCGCTTGCCCACGGCGCGCAGATGAAGCCCAGTCAGTTCAACCAGATCCTTGGGCGCGTCGCCGGCACCGAGCACGAAACGCTGGTGAACCAGGTCGTGCTGCGCTCCCAGAGCCAGGCGGAATACGGGCCGGAAAACATCGGCCACTTCGGCCTCAATCTGCGCCGCTACGCCCACTTTACCTCGCCGATCCGGCGCTACGCCGATCTGATCGTGCACCGTGCGCTGATCTCTGCCTTGAACCTCGGTCCGGACGGTTTGACGGACAACGAGGCCGAGCGTCTCGGCACCATTTCCGAACTGATCTCCACCCACGAGCGGCGCGCCATGGCCGCCGAACGCGACACGGTGGATCGCCTGATTGCCGCGCATCTGGCGGAGCGGGTCGGCGAAAGCTTCGAGGCTCGTGTGTCCGGCGTCACGAAGGCCGGTCTCTTTGTTCAGCTGCCCGATCTCGGCGCCGATGGCTTCGTGCCGGTCGCAACGCTTGGCCGCGAATACTATATATTCGATGAAGCGGCACGCGCCCTGGTCGGCGATCGCACAGGCGGCGGTTACCAGCTTTCAGACATCGTCGATGTTCGATTGGCCGAAGTGGCGCCTCTTGCCGGTGCATTGCGGTTCGAGATGCTGTCGGAACCCAAGGCCATGCGGCAGGGAACGCGTTCGTTCCACAAGGCGAAGGTCGGCAAAGAGCGCCAGCGCGCCCGCATCGGTCAGGCAAGCCGATCGCAAGGACGCGGAAGGAGAAAGTGATGCAAGACGATAGCGAGTTCACCAGCGGCACATCAGCTCGTCCGGCCCGTCCGCTCATTCCAGCCATGTGGCGCGGCTTCCGCAGCCGCTGCCCGGCTTGCGGCGAAGGCAAGCTGTTCCGCGCTTTCGTCAAGGTCAACGACAGCTGCCCGGCTTGCGGCGAAGCCTTCCATCATCATCGCGCCGATGATCTCCCCGCCTATCTCGTCGTGTTCATCGTCGGCCACCTCGTGGTCGGCGCTTTCATGGGCGTCGAGACGCTCGGCGACCTCGCTTTGTGGCAGCACCTCGCCATCTGGGTTCCGCTGACGGTCATCGCCTGTATTGCCCTGCTGCAACCGATCAAGGGAGCGGTGGTAGGCCTCCAATGGGCGCTCTACATGCACGGCTTCAGTGGCCATGAAGACGAGCTCGACCATCATCCCGAGCTCGAACCTGCAGAAGGCGCCGTTCGTTGACGGCGCTCGACGGCATCACCCGCACGGAGCTTGATGTCAAAGAGTCTCGCGATTTCGCGCTCGGTCCCGGACCCCTTCGCCCACGCGATGCCGCAACGCTGATTCTGCTGGATCACAGTCGCGGTGAAACGCGCGTGCTGATGGGAAAACGCGCAAACAGACACGCCTTCATGCCGGGCAAGTTCGTTTTCCCCGGTGGCCGTACCGATCCCACGGATGGTCGCGTCAAGGTAAGCGGCGCGCTTCATCCTGCCGTCGAACAACGCATCATCGGTAGTACCCGCATCACGCAAACCCGAGCTCGTGCCATCGCACTATCGGCGATTCGCGAGACCTATGAGGAAGCCGGCTTGCTGATCGGCACCAAGGGCGCTTTCGCCACGAACCATCAGGGCTGGCACGGCTTCTCCGATCACGAAGTTCAGCCCAATCTCGAAAAACTCCGCTTCGTGGCTCGCGCCATCACCCCTCCCGGTCGTGTGCGCCGCTACGACACCCGTTTCCTCGCCGCCTGGCGCGAGGATGTCGCGGTGGAGCTTCCGGAAGGTCCCACCCTGGAACTCGAGGAACTCGCCTGGATGTCGCTCGCTGAAGCGCGCAAGCTCGATCTCCCAGCCATCACGCTCAGCATTCTCACGGATCTGGAAGAGCGATTGAAGAACGACCCGGAACTTTCGCCTGAGGCCCCAACCCCGTTCTACCGGATGCTGCATCAGCGCTTCAAACGCGATCTCGTCTAGTAAACCTGCCGGATATAGCGCCGGAAACACGGCTCCCGGCTTGACTTTTAACCCGCACTTGGTATCAGACGCCCAACCTAGCGTCGCGCTCTGCGCAGGCGCCCTTGCTCAATTCAAACGGATACGACCATGGCAAAAGCCGCAAACATCAAGATCAAGCTTCTGTCCACGGCCGACACGGGCTTCTTCTACGTCACCAGCAAGAACAGCCGTACCAAGACCGACAAGCTGTCGTTCCGCAAGTACGATCCGGTTGCGAAGAAGCACGTTGAGTTCAAGGAAACCAAGATCAAGTAATCGCTTGATCTCAGGTTAAACGAACAAGCCGCCTCCGGGCGGCTTTTTTGTTGCCCGCGGTTTGTGAAAGATCAGCATACGATTGGAACGACGAACACCTGCGCCCCACCACTAGGCGAACGCAGCTTCCCTCTGATCCACTGAAAAACTGAGACGCGGCGCCGCCTCAAGCAGCGTGGGCGACCACTCGGTTGCGGCCAGCCGCCTTGGCGTCGAACAGCGCCACATCGGCCCGCTTGAGCAAGTCCTGCAGATTGTCCCCCGCCGTCATCTGGGCAACGCCGACGCTCACCGTCACATCGAGCGGCGTTCCCGCACGGCCCACGCGGAATGGCCGATCGGCGATTTCGCTACGGATGCGCTCGGCAACCGTCTGCGCCGTTTCCCGATCGGTATCCGGCATCACGACGACGAACTCCTCGCCGCCATAGCGGCAGGCAAGGTCGATGCCCCGAACATTCTTGCGCAACCGTCGCGCGAACTCGCGCAGAACATCGTCGCCGCCATCATGGCCGAACCGGTCGTTCACCGACTTGAAGCGGTCGAGATCGGTAATGAGGAGCGACAGCGGCCGATTGCGATTCTGTGCCCGGTCGAGCAGCGTCGCCAGATGCGTATCGAGATAGCGCCTGTTGTGCAGCCCGGTCAGCGGATCGGTTACGGCCATCACGATGGTCTGCGTGACATTGGTCCGCAGCTCATCATTGTAACGCTTGCGCATGACTTGCGTGCGCAAGCGGGCAACCAGCTCCTGCCGATCGACCGGCCGCGTCAGAAAATCATTCACGCCGAGTTCCAGCGCCCGAACGATGCGTTCGTCGCCCGGACCATCGGCAATCAGGATGATCGGGATGTTGCGCGTCCGATCCAGCGATCGCAGTTGCGCACAAAGCCGCAGCGGATCGAAGTCGGCAAATCCCGACGAAACGATGATGCACTCGTATGGCTTCTCGGCAGCCTGAAACAGGCCCGCCTGGGGTTCGACCGACAGATCGGCCGCACAGCTTTCGTCCAGAACGCGCATGAGGCTCGTATAGGATGACGGCTTCTCGTCGATCAAAAGCACCAGCGGCGGCACATCGGAATGGCTCGCCACTCGCGTCAGCAAGGCGTCCATGCCGATATGGCGCGTGGTCGCCGCCCGCAGCCGCAGCTCATCCGTCAGCGCCTTCAGTCGAATCAGGCTCTTCACCCGCGTCATCAGCGCGATTGGATCGGCAGGCTTGGTCAGGAAATCGTCGGCACCGGCATCCAAACCGCGAATGCGATCCGAAACCTGATCGAGCGCCGTAACCATCACCACCGGAATGTGCGCGGTCTGTGGATCGGCCTTCAGGCGCTGACAAACCTCGAACCCATCCATGCCCGGCATCATAACATCGAGCAGCACCACATCGATCTTGTCGGTGCGGCAAAGCTCAAGGGCATCGAAGCCGTTGGTCGCGGTGACCACATCGAAATACTCGGCTGTCAGCCGGGCTTCGAGTAGCTTCACATTGGCAGGAATATCGTCAACGACCAGGATGCGCGCGGTCATACTTCAAGTCTCCGCAGCAGCTCAGGCGTCGCCGAGATAGGATTTGATCGTTTCGATGAACTTGCCGACGGAAATCGGCTTGGAGATATAGGCCTCGCAACCGCCCTGCCGGATTCGCTCCTCGTCGCCCTTCATCGCAAATGCGGTGACAGCGATGATGGGGATCGTGTGCAGGTCGTCGTCTTCCTTCAGCCACTTCGTGACCTCAAGACCCGACACTTCCGGCAGTTGAATATCCATCAGGATGAGATCCGGACGATGCGTGCGCGCAAGATCCAGCGCTTCGAGCCCGTTTCTGGTGCGCACGGTCTCGTAACCACTGGCTTCGATCAGGTCGCGGAAGAGCTTCATGTTGAGCTCATTGTCCTCGACGATCATAACCTTCTTCGGCATGCTTTCTCCGATCCTCGCAGCGGCAGCCTGCAGCCTCCCTCCACGTCCTGCCGACCTTAGGGGCAACTCCTTGATAAAACGCAAATTCCGAGCCGCATACAACGCATGAACAGCATTCATCTCCGGCAATAGCAGGGTTGCGGCTTGCCGTGGCCGGCATGGCTCCGTATGCAGGAACCCACCACGGATACATCGACATGACTCGTGATCTTTCCTCCGCCGAATCGGTTGGCGTCAGCGCTCTTGGCTTCATAGCCGCCGATCCGGAATTGCTCAGCCGCTTCCTCGCGATCACCGGCATCGAGCCCGGCCAGATCCGGCAAGCCGCCACAGAACCCGGCTTCCTGGCAGGCGTTCTCGATTTCGTCCTCGCGCATGAGCCGACGCTGCTCGCCTTTGCCGAAAGCAACGATCTCGATCCCACCGCCGTTCTCAAGGCTCGGCGGTCGCTTCCCAATGGCTCCGATGATTATGACAGGTCGATATGAGTGACGATCCGGAAACCGCCCGTCAGATTGCACAACTGTCCGCAGACGACCGGCCGCTGCTCGTTCTCGACGTGGATGATGTCCTGCTCGAATTTCTGCGCGTCTTCCCGAACTTCCTGGATCAACAGGGTTTCGAACTGAAGCTGCGCACCTTCAAGCTGACCGGCAACATCGTCGACAAGGTCACGCGCGAGGAAGCGGATCCACGCCAGGTCACGGCGATGATCGACGAGTTCTTCGGTGCGCAGGCGCAGTGGCAGCCGCTCGCCGAAGGTGCCGCCGACGCGCTGGCAAGCTTTGGCGATGCCGCCGAGATCGTGTTGCTGACGGCAATGCCGCATCGCCACCGCGACACCCGTCGCGCCCATCTCGACGCGCTCGGCCTCACCTACCCGCTGCTCACCACCGAAGCGCCGAAAGGCCCAGCGGTGCGTCGCCTGCGCGGCGAAACGGAACGGCCAGTCGCCTTCGTGGATGACATTCCGCACAATCTGGCTTCGGTGCTGCGTGCCGTGCCGGATGCGCATGTCTTCCACATGATGGCCGATCCGGAGGTGCGCGCTTTGCTCGATCCCCTTGAAGACGGCATGCACCATGTCACCACATGGGCCGATGCTGCCCCCCGAATCGCGGATGCGCTCGGCATCCAACTAAAGGTCTGATCAGCGCTCCTGCAGGAGCTCCAGCACGGCTTCTGCAGCGACCTCGCTCGACGGCCGCTCGGTGCGCATCCGCTCTGCAACGATATCCAGCCCCGCAAGCTGCCAGCCTCGTGCCTGCGTATCCCCAAGCAGCGCTTCCAGCTGCCGGGCAACCAAGCCCGGCCGCAGGAATTCGTTGATGAACTCTTGAACAACGAGCCGGTCGGCAATCAGGTTCGGCAGAGCTGCCGTCCAGATCGTGATCAGGCGGGTAACCGCACTCATCAGGAGATCGGTCTTGTAGCAGGACACCATCGGCACGCGCGCCAGAGCCAGTTCCAGAAGCACGGTGCCCGACGCCGCCATCGCCGCATCGGCTTGCGCGAAAGCCTTCAGCTTTTCCTCCGGCCCTGACACGATGACGGGCTCAACCGGCCAGGAGCGCGCTTCCTCCGCCACCAAGGGGGCGACATGCGGCACGGTTGGGATCACGACCTTGAACGTATTGCCCCGCTCCTGCAAAAGCTTCAGCGTTTCACCGAACGGCTTCATCAGGCTTCGTACTTCGCCGCGCCGCGAGCCTGGCAGCACGAGCAAGGTTTTCTCACCCTCGCCCAGCACCCGGCTGCGCTGCTGTTCGGCGGCACCCAGAAGATCTGGATCGCTCGCCAATCGGTGGCCGACATAGATGCCCATCGGCCCCTTCAGATCCTCGAGCACCTTTTCCTCGAAAGGCAGGATGCAGAGGATGCGATCGATGTAAGGCCGCATCGCGGGAGCACGGCCGGGATTCCACGCCCACACGCTTGGGCAAACATATTTCACGATCGGAATGGCGGGATCGAGCGCCCTCACCTTTTTCGCGACGCGCAGGGTGAAGGCCGGGCTATCGATCGTGATCAGGCAATCCGGCTTGGCGTCGGCGATCGCACGCGCGGTGGTCCCGATGCGGTAAACCAGACGCGGCAGATCGCGCACGACGGCACTCACGCCCATGAGCGCGATGTCGCCCGGATCAAACATCGGCTTCAAGCCAAGCGACTGCAGATGCCGTCCGCCGACGCCCACCAGTTCGACCTGGCGCCCCGATTGTCTTTCGATCGCGCGAACCAGGTCGAAGCCAAGCAGATCGCCCGATTCTTCGCCTGATACGATCGCGATGCGCAGCGGCTTGGCCATCTCGCTCATGGCTCCACCTCGATCCCGCTGATGAACAGCCCGGCCTCATCTGCCGCAGCGACTGTCTGGGAAAAGTCCAGAACGAAGGCGCGGTTGGATTCCACCGCAATGCCGCGCAATCCGGCCCGCTTGGCATCCAGAACGGTCTTAGGCCCGATCGCTGGAAGATCCGCCCGCAGATCCTGCGATGGCTTGGCGCATTTCACCAGCACCCCACCAGTCTTACCAGCGAGGCGACCATGATTGCGCATCGGGATCATGCGCTCGAGCAGCCCATCGGTGCCTTCGATCCCTTCAAGCGCAACCGCGCGTCCGCCGATCGCAATGGCCGCCTGACCGATATCCATCCGGCCAATCGCTTTGGCCGCTTCCAATGCGGCCTTGATGTTTCGCTCGTCCTCCGCGCCGGGAGCAACGAGCGTCATGGCTCCAGAGCGCGCGAGCAGATCCGGCACCACCTCATGCGCACCGACCACGCGAATACCGGCATTTTCGATGTGGCGCATCACGGCGCGCAAAAGGCCATCATCGCCGAGCGCCAGTTCGATCGCGAGCCGCGGAAGAACCTTCAGCACCCGCGGCGTCCATTTCAACGCCGTCAGCCGGGGACGCCGTGCGACACCTCCAGCCAGAACGGCATGGGTCACACCGGCAGCCTTCATATGGTCGAAAGCAACAGCAGCCGATTCGATCGGCAGCACGACATGTTGATGATGTTTAAGTTCGAGAAGGCGATCCGCCTCGTTTTCCAGGATAACCACGAAAGGCTGCAGCCCGGCGAGAGCCAGGCTTTGCGCTACGTTGACGGGAAGGCTGCCGCTCCCAGCGACGATCCCGACACGACTACCCGGCGGCAGAAGGCCGCTGGGCTGCGTGTCACTCATCGTCGCCGCTGTCATCCCCACGCGTGCCCCGCTTCGCCGCCGCCACATAATGGCGCTTGCCGCGTTCTTGCAGGAAATCGAGAATATCCGCAACGGCCGGACCGTGCGCGCCTTCAGCCGCCAACCGGGCAACATTTTGGGACAACGGCGTGTCGGCTTCAAACAGCTCGCGGTAAGCCCGACGCGCAGCATGAATGTCGGCACGCTCGAGACCCGAACGCTTCATGCCGATCAGGTTCAGCCCGTGCAGGCGCGCGCGCGCACCTGATGCCAGCGCATAAGGAATGATGTCACCGGTGACACCCGTCACACCTGACACGAAGGCATGGTGCCCGACCCGGGCAAATTGGTGAATCGCCGCCAGACCACCGATGGTGACGAAATCACCGACCTCGACATGGCCGCCCAATGCTGCCGAATTGGCGATGGTGACATGATCGCCCACGTCGCAGTCATGGCCGATATGGCTCATCGCCATGAAGTAGCCGTTCTTGCCGACAGTCGTCTTGCCGCGGCTGTTGTCGGAACCGCAATGCATCGTCACGCCTTCGCGGATCTGGCAATTGTCGCCGATCGTCAGCGTGGTGCGGCCACCTTTATGCGCCTTGTTTTGCGGCGGCGCACCGAGTACGGCCTGCGGAAAGACGATGCAATCGGCTCCAAGCGTGGTTGCACCGCGAACGCTGACATGGCTGACCAGTTCACACCGGTCCCCGATCACCGCATCCGCTCCCACAAAGGAGAACGGACCCACCGTCACGCCTTCGCCGAGCTGTGCACCGGGCTCGACGACGGCCATTGGATGGATTGTGGTGCCGGTCAAAATACGCGCCTCACTGCGGCAGCTTCGGGGTCATCATTGCGGACACCTCCGCTTCTGCAACCTTGACGCCATCAACCTTCGCTTCGCAGCTGAAGCGGAAGATGCTGCCGCGCTGCTTGGTTTTGCGCACGGCAATCCGCAGCTGATCGCCAGGAACAACCGGCTTGCGGAACTTCGCATTGTCGATCGTCATGAAGTAAACCAGCGACGGCTTATCGTTGCCGCCGGCATGGATGCAGATTGCACCCGCCGTCTGCGCCATCGCTTCGATGATCAACACGCCCGGCATGACCGGCTGTTCGGGAAAGTGGCCCTGAAAATGTGGCTCGTTAATCGTCACATTCTTGATGCCGACAGCCGACTCGCCACCATCGATCTCAACGATCCGGTCGATCAGCAGAAACGGATAGCGATGCGGCAGGAGCTTCATGATCCGGATGATCTCGACGCTGTCCAGCGTGGTCGAGGCCTGAACGTCACTCACTGGCAACTGCTCCTTTTTTGGGACGCTTCGACAAGCGTCGGATCGTTGCGATCTCGCGCAACATTTCGCCCATAGGCTGAGCGGGATAGCCACCCCAGGCTTCGCCAGCGGGCACGTTGTTCATGAAGCCGCTGCCGGCAGCAAGCCGCGCGCCGGAGCCGATCTTCAGATGATCCGCAAGACCAACACCGCCGCCCATCATCACGCCGTCGCCCAGTTGCACCGAGCCGGAAATGCCGCAAAGGCCCGCAACGATACAGCCGCGGCCGATGCGGACATTATGTGCGATCTGAACGAGATTATCGATCTTGCTGCGTTCGCCGATCACGGTATCGGACATGGCGCCGCGATCGATCGTCGTGTTCGCACCGATTTCGACATGGTCCTGGATGATGACCCGGCCGATCTGCGGCATCTTTTCAGGGCCGCGCGCGCTGCCGACATAGCCGAAGCCGTCCTGCCCGATACGAACGCCTGCATGGATGATGACATTGTTGCCGATCAGCGCATGCAGCACCGTCGCGCCCGCACCCACATAGGTGTCACGGCCGATCTGACAGCCTGCGCCGATCACGGCATTGGGCGCTATGATGGCGCCTGCACCGATCGCCGCGCCCATGCCGATCACGGCCCCGGCCTCGATCGTCGCGCCCTCTTCGACAACGGCATCGTCATCAATATGAGCGGCAGCCGAAACGCCGCTGCGCCCGGTCACGCTCGTCGGCCGTGCGGCATTGGGGTACATCAACCGACCAACAGCCGCGAAGGCCGCTTGCGGATGATCCACAACCAGCGCTGCCGTGTGGGCCGGCACTTTGTCAGCAAGCTGAGCCGGCACGAACACCGCGCCCGCGCGCAGTCCTGTCAGCGCACCCTGATGCTTGGCATCGATAAACGCGATCTGATCGCTTTCGGCAACGTCGGCGGAAGCGATTCCACTGATCGAGCGGTCACGAAAGTCCGTTTGCGGCAAGCGCGCGCCCGCAACCGTAGCGATCTCCGCAACGGTGTAGGCGCGCGCTGGCGCAAAGAAAACGGGAAGGGTCATACAATGCTCCGGTTCTCCTGGCTGCCAAAACAGCCAGGAGAGGACGCGCAATTTAGAAGCGCGAGGAGATGCCGAAGTTGAAGTTCTGTTCGTCGTCGCCATCCTGCTTCTTAACAGGAACAGCATAGTCGACGCGCAGCGGGCCGAACGGCGAGGCCCAGATGATCGACGCACCAACCGATGCGCGCCATTCCATGTCGGTCCCGGCAGCACCGGCGAGATCGTTGCCGAACAAGGTTGCGGCATCAGCGAACACCGCGCCCTTCAAGCCGAAGCTCTGTGGGAAGAGCGGCATCGGGAACTGGGCTTCGGCGCTTGCATTGAAGTAAGTCGCACCACCGAGGTGATCGCCCGAACCCGGATCGAACGGACCGAAGCCGTCATAATCGAAGCCGCGGATCATGCGATCATTGCCACGGAAGTAATCGAACACGCGCAACTCGCCGTCACCGAAGCCCTCGATGTGACCAGCGCCGGCCGAAACGAGGCCAACGATGTCCATCTCTTCCGACAGCGTCTTGTAGTAGCTGCCGCGACCGGTGAACTTCACCCATTCCGCATCGCCACCCAGACCAGCCGCTTCAACGGCAACGGTCGAGAAGATACCGGAATGCGGGTTCTTCGGATCGTCGATCGTGTTGTAGGTCAACGTTCCGCTGACGGACGACTTGATCCACGGGCTCTGGTTGTCGATCGCGTTGCGGATCTGCGGAGCGAGATCGCAGCTCGGATCGAACACGCCATCCGCAGTGTCGCAATCGTCGTCATACTCGTACTTTTCGCGCGTCAGGTTATACGCGACCTGCGAGCTGAGGGCTTCGGTGATCGGCAGACCGAAACGGACCGTGCCACCATCGAGCTCGCTCTTGTAGTCGTTGTCGTATTCGCGCGTTTGACGGAAGATGTCGAAACCGGCAGCGATGCGGCGACCGAGGAAATAGGGCTCGGTGAACGACAGATTGTAGTCGCGCGTGTTCTTGCCGACGCCCACACCCAGACGGATGAACTGGCCGCGACCAAGGAAGTTGCGCTCGGTGATCGAACCTTCTGCGGTTGGGCCGCCACCCGTAGAACCGCCGGTCGAGTAACCGCCGCCGATCGAGAACTCGCCCGTCGCCTTCTCGGCCACGTCCACAACCAGGATCACCTGGTCCGGCTGCGTGCCCTGCTGCGTCGAGATGTTGACGCTGGTGAAGTAATCCAGGCGCTCCAGACGGCGCTTGGCGCGCTGGATCAGAACCTGGTTGAATGCATCGCCTTCGCTGACGTCGAACTCGCGACGGATCACGTAATCGCGGGTGCGATCGTTGCCGCGAATCTCGATGCGCTCGACATAAGTGCGCGCGCCCTGATCAACCGAATACACAACCGAAATGGTGCGGTTGTTGAAGTCGCGGTCACCCTGCGGCGTCACTTGCGCAAAGGCATAACCGCTGCCGGCCAGACGCTCGGTCAAAGCAATGATCGTGTCTTCGACATCCTTGGCGCTGTAGGTCGAGCCCGGCCGCGTCTTCAGAAGCGGCGTCAGCGTCTCGGTGTTGACGTCGGTGATGGCCGAGTCGATCGAAACGTCGCCGAACGTGTAGCGCTCGCCTTCCTGAACCGTGAAGGTGATCGTGTATTCGTTGGTCGCCGGATCGAGAACGGCGTCGGACGAAACGACCTGGAAGTCGGCATAGCCGCGATTGTAATAGAAGCGGCGAAGCGCTTCTTCGTCGGCCTTCTGCTTGTCTGCATCATAGATGTCGTTGCGCGTCAGGAACGACAGGAAGTTCGATTCGCGGGTAGCCACCACGTCGCGCAGACGGCGAGCCGGGAAAGCGCTGTTGCCCACGAAGTTCACCGCCGCGATCTTGGTGCGGTCGCCTTCGTTGATCTGGTAAACCACGTTGACGCGGTTCTCGCCGAGATCGACGATCTGAGCCGTCACGGTCGCGTCGTTGCGGCCGATCTGCTCGTAAGCGCCCTTGATGCCTTCAACGTCGGCATCGACGGTGGCCTGCGAATAGCCGCTGCGCGGCTTCGTCTGAACGCCGGAGCTGAGCTGCTCGTCCTTGATCTTGCTGTTGCCCTGGAACAGGACCTGGTTGACGATCTTATACTCGACAACCTGCACCACGAGGGTGCCGCCGTTCTGGTTGATCTGGACGTCGGAGAACAATCCGGTGTCGAACAGGCGCTTTACGGCCTGGTCGAGGTCGGCATTGGAAAACTGCTTGCCCGGCGTCACGCCGATATAGCTGCGCACGGTATCGGCATCGACGCGCTGGTTACCGCGAACGTCGATACGGCTGACAACGGCTGCATCGGCGACCGAGACCATGCCAAGCTGAGCGATAACAGCGCCTGGAGCGACCAGGGCGGCGGACAACGCCACCGCGGATGCGGCGCTCTTGAAACGAAATGTTGGCTTCATCGGGCCCCTAAACCTTTTACTCTCGTAGTCCCCACAGCGAGAAACCCGGCCATCGCAGTTGGTCCCACAACCGTCATAGCCGTATTTTCCCTACACGCAAGGCTTCTGGTTAATGTGCATTTACTAATCCCGCTGGCGTGTCATTCCCGACACGGAATTTGGGGTTCATGGTAAATGCTTAGTGAATATCAACCACTTGCGACCTTCATCTCGTTCAACATCCGAAAAGATCGTTCCAGAACACGAAGCCCATGAAGCACAGCACCGCGAAAACTCCAACGCGGTACACAGCCTCCATCACCCGTTCCGAAACCGGACGCCGTTGAACAGCCTCAACTGCGTAGAAGACTAGATGACCGCCGTCCAGTGGGGGAATCGGAAGAAGGTTGAGAATACCGATACCAACCGAAAGAAGTGCGGCCAGTTGAATGAGCCATTGGAAGCCCAGCTTGGCCGCCTGCCCCGACATTTCCGCGATCTTCACGGGTCCGCCGAGCTGGCACTTGTCTTCACGGCCCACAACAAATCTTTGCAAGAATTGACCGGTGCGGCTGATAATGTAGCCGGTTTCGAGCACGCCCTGCTGCAGCGCCTCCGTCGGTGAATAGGTCACCACGCGCGCTTGCCCGACATCCCGGTTGTTCACGACGCCGATCACGCCGGTGCGCACGACATTGCCCAGCGCATCGGTCTGTTCAACCAGCTCCGGCGTCGCCGTCACCGTCAGGTCATCGCCGCCGCGATTGATCGTGAAATTCAGTGGGTCGCCGGCACGGCCGGACACCAGCCGCTGCACATCCGCGAAACTTTCGACCGTCGTGCCGTTCACCGCCACGAAGCGATCGCCCGGTTCGATGCCGGCAACGGCAGCCGGGCTTCCCGGCCGAACCTCGGCCACGGTCGGATCGAGAACGCCGCGACCATAGATCGAAAACATCACGGTGAACACGACGATGGTCAGCAGGAAGTTGAACATCGGCCCGGCAACCACAGTCAGGGCGCGCTTCCACACAGGCTGTGTATGGAACGCCACACGCCGCTCGGCGTCGGTCAGCATTTCGGTCGATTCGGGATCCGGCGTGCTCGTCGCGTTCATGTCGCCCACGAACTTGACGTAACCGCCAAGCGGCACCGCACACAGCTTCCAGCGCGTTCCGTTGCGCGCGGTATAACCGATCAGTTCCGGACCGAAGCCGATCGAAAATGCCTTCACGCCGATGCCGCACCAGCGCCCGACGAGGTAATGGCCCATCTCATGAACGAAGACGACGATCAGCAGCACGAACAGGAACGGCACGAGCGTGCCAAGGATCAAGCCTTCGCTGCCGAAGATTGCGGTTAGAAACTCACCCACGTTGATTCCGTTCAATCCGGTGCATCCATGCACCTGCTGCCGCGATCGATCTTCCTTGCAAAGACCGTGTCGCTGGCTTCAGCCATCAGAACACAAAGAACAATCCGCGTGATGGTTCGTGCAGACCGCCCGTCAAGAGAGAGATGAGGTACAAGGCCAAGGCGGCGGCGACAAGTCCATCGACACGGTCCATAACACCACCGTGACCGGGAATGAGCCGGCCGGAGTCTTTTACGCCGAAGCGGCGCTTGACGGCAGATTCCAGCAGGTCGCCGATCTGCGACACGACCGACAGCACCAAAGCGGCAACGGCAAGCAGAAAGCCGGCTTCAATGCCCATCAGACGGCCCACAGCTGCGCCGACGATCACCGCAGCCAGCGCGCCGCCCAAAGCGCCGCTCCAGGTCTTGCTGGGGGATATGGATGGCGCAAGCTTCCTTCCGCCGATCAGTCGGCCGAAGACATAAGCCAGGCTGTCGGTTGTCCACACGACGGTGAACAGGAACACCATCGCAGCCAGCCCGGCTGCAGCACCTTCGCGAATCTGGTCCACGGACACTGCGGCGAGAAGCGCATACACGATGCCCCCGCTGACCCAGATCCCGTTCCGTCCCGATTGCCGCGCTTCATGCGCAACGCCCAGAACCATCGCCGCCAATGCCACCGGCACCACGATCGAAGCGTCCATGTTCAGGATCAGCGGAATGAGAGCGACCGCCAGCAACAGCCACAACACGATGCGGCTGCGCTGCTGCACCCGATTGCCCGCCATTTCCAGCCACTCATAAAGAAGAGCGCAGGCAAAGAAGGCGATCATCAGATGAAAGGCGATGCCACCATAATAAGTGATCCCCAGCACGATGCTGCCGAGGATGATGCCCGAAATGATACGCAGGCCAAGATTGTTGAGGCGGCGCGGGCGGCGGAAGTCCAGACCGGCTTCCCGCTGATTCCTGATCATGATGCAGCTTCTCTTGCCGCGGGGCGTCCGCCATAGCGGCGTTCGCGGCTGGCAAACGACGCAAGCGCGTCTTCCAGATGGGTCTTGCTGAAGTCCGGCCACAGCACCGGCAGGAACACCAGCTCGCTGTAGGCGCATTGCCAGGTGAGGAAGTTGGACAACCGCATTTCGCCGCTCGTGCGGATCACGAGATCCGGGTCCGGCATGCCGGCCGTATCGAGCGAGCGGCTGATCAGCGCTTCGTCGATCGCTTCCGGCGCAAGCTTGCCCACAGCGACGTCGCTGGCGAGGTTACGCATCGTGCGGGCGATTTCCTCGCGCGCGCCGTAGTTGAAGGCAATCACCAGATTGAGCGAGCGGTTGCCGGCGGTCAGAACCTCGGCATCGTCGAGCAGCGCGCGAATATCGGGCGCCAGCGCCGTGCGTTCGCCGATAATCCGGATCCTCACGCCGTTGCGGTGCAACTCTGCCAGATCGCGGCGAATGAACAGCTTGAGCAGACCCATGAGGTCTGCCACCTCGCCTTGCGGTCGCGCCCAGTTTTCAGAAGAAAAGGCGTAAACGGTGAGCCACTCGATGCCGAGCCCCGGCGCATCCCGTACCACCTGGCGCAAGGCTTCCACACCGGCGCGATGTCCCATGACGCGCGGCAGACCGCGGGCCTTGGCCCAGCGGCCATTGCCATCCATGATGATCGCGACATGCGCGGGCGCCACAGCTTCCCCCTTCGCTTCTCGTCAGCTGAAAGGCCGACGCGTCAAACCTGCATGATTTCGGCTTGCTTTTCCGACAGCATTCCATCGATCGAGGTGATCGTGTCGTCGGTCATCTTCTGCACGCGCTCGGACTGCGAACGAACATCGTCCTGCCCGACATCGCCATCCTTTTCGGCCTTCTTGAGACCATCCATCGCGTCGCGACGAACATGACGAACGGCAACGCGTGCATTTTCGGCATAGGTATGCGCGATCTTGGCCAGCTCCTTCCGGCGCTGCTCGTTGAGCTCCGGCAGTGGAATGCGCAAGGTTGTGCCGTCCATGATCGGGTTGAAACCGAGGTTGGATTCGCGGATCGCACGGTCAACGGCGTTCACCATCGACTTGTCCCAGATCGAAACCTGAAGCATGCGCGGCTCAGGCACGGTCACGGTCGCGACCTGGTTGAGCGGCATGGCCGAGCCATAAGCCTGAACCTGGATGGGATCGAGCAGGTTGCTCGATGCACGGCCGGTGCGCAGCGAAGCCAGATCGTTGCGGAAAGCGTTGATTGCGCCTTCCATGCGACGCTGGATGTCCTGGAAGTCAGCACCGTTGCTCATGGGTATCTCCGTCAAACTTGGGTCTAAAGGGCGTGTGCGCGAACTTAGTCGGAAACAACCGTGCAGCGGCCACCGCCGCGCAGGATATCGCCGAACCCGCCCTGTTCGTGAATGGAATAAACGATTATCGGAATGTTGTTCTCGCGCGCAAGCGCAATTGCGGCCGTATCCATGATCGCGAGGTCATGCTGCAGCACTTCCGCATGGGTGATCCGCTCATAGCGTGTCGCGGTCGGGTCTTTCTTGGGATCGGCGGAATAAACACCATCCACCTGCGTACCCTTGAACAGGGCGTCGGCGCCGATTTCAGCGGCGCGCAGTGCTGCAGCCGAATCGGTGGTGAAGAATGGATTGCCCGTTCCGCCGGCAAAGATCACGACCTTGCCCGCATCCATATGCGACTGCGCCTTCAACTGCGAAAAGCTTTCGCAGATCTCCGGCATGGCGATGGCCGACAGCACCACGGCGTCCACGCCGCGCTTGGTCAGCGAGGTGCGCAGCGCCAGTGAATTGATGACGGTGGCCAGCATGCCCATATGGTCGCCGGTCACCCGGTCGCCGCCGGCCGAAGCCACCGCGACGCCGCGAAAGATGTTGCCGCCGCCGATCACGACACCGACTTCGACGCCCATGGCGCGCGCTTCGGCAATGTCTGCGGCGATGCGATCGGCCACCGAAACGTCGATGCCGAAGCCCTGACTCCCCATCAGCGCCTCGCCGGAAGCCTTGAGCAGCACTCGGCGGTAGATCGGCGACTGGTCAGGCATGGGAGACTTCCTTCGGGATTCAAGCGGCACGCATAAGCAAAGCGGCCTGCCGATACACGAAGGGCACCGCGTTGTCACGCGATGCCCCTTGTTTATCACGGCTGATCCCGATGCAGCCTTGCTTGCCGCATAGGAACAACCTTGGTGTTTGAGCTTACTGCTTTGCGGCAGCCGCGACTTCAGCCGCGAAGTCGCTGGTCTCGCGCTCGATGCCTTCGCCGAGAGCGAAGCGTACGAAGCCGGTGATCTTGGCGGGCGCGCCGATCGTCTTCTCGGCGTCCTTCAAGGCAGCCTCAACCGTCATGTCCGGGTTCAGCACGAAAGCCTGCTTCAGGAGAACGACTTCCTCGTAGAACTTGCGCAAACGACCTTCCACCATCTTCTCGATGATGTTCTCCGGCTTGCCGGACTGGCGAGCCTGGTCGGAGAAGATGTCCTTTTCGCGCGCAACAACGGCCGGATCGATTTCCTGCTCGCTCAGCGAAAGCGGGTTGGTGGCAGCGACGTGCATCGCAACCTGACGGGCAAAGCTGCGGGCAGCTTCGGCATCGCCGGTGGTCTCGATGGCAACCAGAACGCCGAGCTTGCCGAGGTTCTCGGCAACGGCATTGTGGACATAGGTCGCAACTGCGCCAGACGTCACGCTCAGCTTGGCAGCGCGACGGAAGCTCATGTTCTCGCCGATCGTGCCGACCGCGTCCTTGATGGTGTCGACAACCGACGACGTGCCGCCGGGATAACGGGCATCCGCCACTTCTTCGGTCGAACCGCTGGTCTCGAGAGCGACCTGGGCCACGTTGCGAACGATCTGCTGGAAAGCGTCGTTGCGGGCCACGAAGTCGGTCTCGGAGTTGACCTCGACCAGAACGCCGGACAGGTCGTCGTTGGCAACGCCGATCAGTCCCTCGGCAGCCGTGCGGCCAGCCTTCTTGTCGGCCTTGGAAATACCCTTCTTGCGCAGCCAGTCGACCGCGGCGTCCATGTCGCCTTTCGTTTCGCCAAGAGCTGCCTTGCAATCCATCATGCCAGCGCCCGTCATGTCACGGAGCTGCTTCACCTGTGCGGCGGAAATCGTCATCTCGAACCTCTCAAATCTGAAATGCGCGGGCGCACCATCGAGGTTTCGATGATGCGCCTGGAGCGGCCGGCTTTCGCCGGCTAAAACATGAACCCGACCGGAACGACCGGGTTCGCGGATCAGGCAGCCGGAGTTGCCGGTGCGTCGCCTTCCGGAGCCGCTTCGAGTGCCGGCTCAACCGGAGCTTCTTCCGAAGCGCCGACGTCGATGCCGAGCGAACCCTGCTGGCGAGCGATGCCGTCGATGCAAGCCTTGGCGATCAGATCGCAATACAGCGAGATCGCGCGCTGCGCATCATCGTTGCCCGGGATCGGGAAGTCGATCTTGTCTGGATCGCAGTTCGAATCGATGATCGCAACGACCGGAATGCCGAGACGCTTGGCTTCCTGAATGGCGATCGCTTCCTTGTTGGTGTCGATCACGAACATCAGGTCCGGCGTCGAACCCATGTCCTTGATGCCGCCGAGAGCCTTGGACAGCTTCTCGCGCTCGCGATCGAGGTTCAGGCGCTCCTTCTTGGTGAAGGCCTGAGCTTCGCCGCCCGACAGGATCTCGTCGAGCTTGCGCAGACGCTGGATCGAATGCGAAATCGTTTTCCAGTTGGTGAGCATGCCGCCCAGCCAGCGGGAGTTGACGTAGTACTGAGCCGAACGCTCGGCTGCATCGGCAACGATGTCGGAAGCCTGACGCTTGGTGCCGACGAACAGCACGCGACCGCCGCGAGCGACCGTATCGGACACGACCTTCAGCGCCTGGTGCAACATCGGCACGGTCTGGCTGAGATCGATGATGTGAACGTTGTTGCGAGCGCCGAAGATGTAAGGCGCCATCTTCGGGTTCCAGCGGTGAGTCTGGTGGCCGAAGTGAATGCCGGCTTCGAGAAGCTGGCGCATGGAGAAATCTGGCGTAGCCATGAGTCTTGTCCTTTCCGGTTGTGCCTCCACGGACCTTGACGACTAGGCGCGAGCCCGCCGCCACCGGAGGTCTTTGCCGGATATCTCCCGGCAGAACACCAAAGTCCGTGTGTGGAATGCGTTGCGCCATACAGGCTGCAGCCAAGAAACGCAAGAGCCGAAGCGTAAAGCCGTGTGCTGTCCAGATTATGCGGTGAGATGATTGACCGAATGGCGGAGGGAGTGGGATTCGAACCCACGGTGAGTTGCCCCACGCCGGTTTTCAAGACCGGTGCCTTAAACCGCTCGGCCATCCCTCCAAGGCTTGGTTCGTCCGCATCATCATGCCGATACCACCAACGCCTTCAGCGGTGGCCTTTAGCCCGCGCCGGATCGCAGCGTCAACTGCGCTTTCGCCTAACGTCCAGATGTCGCCGCCCCGCCCGGCTCTTTTTCCTCATCGAGATAGCGTTCGACGTAGAACATCTGGCCGATACGCAGCGCCACAGCGGCCAGCGGTGTCGCCAAAGCCAGCCCGAGGATCCCGAACAGAACGCCGAACAGAAGCTGCGCCGAGATCGTGAGCGCCGGCGGCAGCGATACGGATTCTTGCTGTACCCGCGGCGTGATCAGGTAGCTTTCGATCGTCTGCACGGCGAGATAAAGGCCAACAACCCACAGCGCCGTCGAAACACCTTCGGACAGGCCGATCAGAACCGCCGGAACGGCGGCGAGCACCGGACCGATGTTGGGAATAAATGTCAGCGCGGCTGCCAACACGCCTAAAATCGCTGCCAGCGGCATGCCGAGCAACCACAGGCCCAGGCCGGTGAGAACACCAACCACCGCCATCGAAACGAACTGCGCCCGCAGCCATCCGCGCAGTGCGACGCCCGATTGCAGCAGAATATCCTTCGCCGTTGCACGCAGGCTCGGCGCGAAAAGCGCCACGAAGCCATTCACATAGGTCGAAGGCGCAATCGCGCCGTACAAGCCGACAAAGGCGATCACAACGGCATTGCCGAGTGCGCCGAGTGAGCTGGAAAAGATAGACGCCGTTCCTTCGGTGGACGGCGCAAGGCTCGACGGGTTGAACGCATCGACGCCACGCTGAACCCAGCTGTGGTCATCGAGGTAGTTCTTGGCGCTTGAGATGGCTGACGGCAGGCTGTCGATGAGCTGCTGCACCTGATCGGCCAGTGCGGCTCCGGCTATCGCCACGAAGCCCGCGATTGCAACAACGAGAAGAACGGAGAAGATCGCCAGCCCCACGCTCTTCTTCACATGCAATCGAGCGGCGATCCAATCGCCGGAACCGCGCAGGAACACGGCCACCAGAATGCCCGCGAACACTGCGAGCAGAACATCGGCGGCCAGCCATAGAACGAGAAGAAAGCCGGCAGCGAGAACAAGAAGGGAGGTCGATCGACGGGTCATTGGGCCCTTTGCCGAGGCTTTATCGTAAAGTTTGCCGTTTGGGCCGGTTCAACAAAGCCGAACCCCTCGCCTGCACCGCGCTATTCACTGCGCAGACGTCAACCACTTCGTTGCTTCTACACCCAAATTATCCAGCGGCGCACTGAGGCGGAAGGCAAAGCCGGAGCGCGGAAATTCCACGCTGCCTTTGCCGCCGAATTCCGTTGAAAGCACGCGCTCGACGATCCGCAGCCCATAGCCCTTGCGCGATGGCGGCGTCACGGCTGGCCCGCCGCTTTCGCGCCATTCGAGATGCAGCATGCCGTCGTCGGCCGTCCACCAGAGATCCACCCGGCCTGCCCCGTTGGACAAGGCTCCATAGCGAATGGCATTGTCGGCCAGTTCGTTGATGCCGAGCGCCAGCATTGTGGCAATGCGCGGCTTGAGCCTGACTTCGTCGCCACGAAACTCGATCCGGTTGCCGAACCGGGTGACGGTGGGTTCGAGTGCGCCCTTGATGACATCCATCATGGATGCGCTGGCCCATGCTTCCTTGGTCAGAACATCATGGCTTCTGGCGACAGCCTGCAGCCGAGCCGCAACGGCAGAGGCGACATCCTGTGCCACACCCTTGTCGCGCAGGGTTTGCAGCACCACGCTTTGAACCTGCGCCAGCGTGTTCTTGACCCTGTGATCGAGCTCGCGATGAAGCAGAAAGCGGTGTTCTTCCGCACGCTTCTTGTCTGTCACATCCATCTGGGACGCGAAGAAGTAGGTCAGCTCGCCGTCGGCATAGACCGGGCACAGAAGAAGCGAGTTCCAGAAGGTCGTCCCATCCTTGCGATAGTTCAGCAGATCGGTCTGGATTTCTTCGCGGTTGGCAACCGCCCTGCCCAGATCGGCAACGGCCTGCTTGTCGGTGTCTGGCCCTTGCAGAAACCGGCAGTTGCGCCCCATGATTTCTGCACGGTCATAGCCGGTCAGCTGCACGAAGGCATCGTTGCAGAACACGATCGGGTTATCGTCCTGACGCGGATCGGTGATGACCATCGGCATGCGGGTGGTTCGCACCGCCGACGCGAATGGATCACTGCTGCCCTTGAACGGTGCATCGAGCTCATCGTGGATGCGGTCTTCTTCTTTTTTGTCCAACGACAATCCTCGATCAGCGACGGCCCGTAAAATGGCGGACCCGCGCTTCCTATAGATCGAAGGAGGCTCAGCGGTCTACAGACTCAAACTGCCTCTCGCAGTCAGGCCGCAGCTTGTGCAGATCGGCCCGCGGCTTCTTCTGCCCGCACCTTTTCCAAGAGGATCTTGATGTGCTTTCGCTTGTGCCAGCGGTTGAGCCGTCGAAACCGGCTTCGGAGGGAAAGCTGACCCTTCTCACCGACACCATCCACGAGCACGAACTCTTCCGTGTCTGCGCCAACATCGGCATAAACGAGATTACCGGGATGCAGCTCCTTCAGCGTCAGATCGCTTGAAACAACCCAGTCTAGAAAGCGCTCCAAGGCGGCGCGATGCGGTGCGCCGTAGACGCCATCCGCCAGCATTTGACGCAGCGAAGAAGCCGGCTGCCCGTCGGCACCCCGCTTCAACTCGCAGACTTCAGCAAGACCCAGATCCGTTTCCACGAAGCCATGGAACTTGGCGATGCGCGGCGGCAGTTCACCCAACCTTGCATAAAGAACGAGATGCGCACGCATTTCGCTGTAGGTGTCGGCGAGATGCCGGAACAGATAGCGGCGATGATAGCGCGGCCGCGGCCTTGTGCGCTCGTCGTCGAGCACATGACGAAGTGGAATCTTCAGGACGAGATCAGGATCGAGCGGATGCTGAAAGACAAACCGTTGTCTGCCAATGCCGAGCGGGTCCCTGCCGGACAACTTTAGGTGGCTCATGAACGGGTGATACTGTCCGCCTCCTGCACATTCAAGCTTTGCCGGCGGCTTTGAAACAGGATCGCTTCACAATGAAGCGAACCTTTGGCGAGGCGAAAAGACCGCATCGGGACGAGGTCTGTGAGGCCGAAACAAAAAGGGCGCCAGATGGCGCCCTTTTCTCGATTTCTGACCGCCTTATTGCGGCAGCTTGTCGTCAACGCCCTGAACATAGAAGTTCATGCCGGCCAGCGTAGCGTCATCGGCGGTTTCGCCCTCCTTCAGCCACTCCGAACCGTCCTGCTTCTTCACCGGTCCCGTGAACGGCTTCAGCTCGCCGGACTTGATCTTGGCTTCGGTGTCTTCCGCCATCGTCTTCACGTCGTCGGGCATGTTCGTGTAGGGCGCCATTTCAAGGATGCCCTCTGCCATGCCGTCCCAGGTGTTGTCCGTCTTCCAGGTGCCATCCAGAACCGCCTTGACGCGCTTCACGTAATAAGTGCCCCAGGTATCCACGATCGCGGTCAGCTGGGTCTCAGGACCGGCCTTGATCATGTCCGAAGCCTGACCGAAAGCATGAATGTTGCGCTCTGCGGCAACCTGCATCGGTGCGGTCGAATCGGTGTGCTGCGTAATGATATCGACGCCCTGATCAACGAGCACCTTGGCGGCATCCGCTTCCTTGGCGGCGTCGAACCAGGTGTTGGCCCACACAACCTTGATCTTGAAGTCCGGATTGACCGACTGTGCGCCGAGCGTGAACGCGTTGATGCCCATGACGACTTCGGGAATCGGGAACGAAGCGATGTAGCCGGCAACGCCGGTCTTCGACATCTTGGCGGCAATCTGGCCCTGGATATAGCGGCCTTCATAGAAGCGCGCATTGTAGACGCCGAGGTTCTCGGCCGTCTTGTAGCCGGTGCCGTGCTCGAACTTCACGTCCGGGAACTTGGCGGCAGCGGCAACCGTCTGGTCCATGAAGCCGAACGAGGTCGCGAAGATGATGGCGCAGCCCGAGCGTGCGAGGCGTTCGATGGCGCGCTGCGCATCCGGACCTTCCGGCACGTTCTCGACGAACACGGTCTCGACCTTGTCGCCGAGTTCCTTGTCGACCTGCTGGCGTCCAAGATCATGCGCCTGGCTGTAGCCGCCATCGGTCTTCGAGCCGATGTAAACGAAGCAGGCCTTGGTCTTTTCCTGCGCCGAAGCCGGCATCGAAACGGAAGCGGCGAGCGCTGCAGCGGTGAAAGCGAGAAGCAGTTTCTTCATTGTGTTCTCCTGTGGAAGATCTGTCTTATGGTTGGACCGAGCCGCGCTTCCCGTCAGCGATCAGGCACGAACGGTTGGCCGAGCGAGGCCGGCGTGTTCATCATGGTAAGGCGACGATTGCGCGAAATGAGCACCAGCACCAGCACCGTCGCGAGATAAGGCAGAGACGACAGCAGCTGCGACGGAATGCCGAGCCCCAGCGCCTGCGCATGCAACTGACCGATCGACACGGCACCGAACAGATAAGCGCCGGCAAGCAGCCGCAACGGTCGCCACGATGCGAACACCACCAGCGCCAGCGCGATCCAGCCACGTCCGGCGCTCATGTTCTCAACCCATTGCGGCGTATAAACCAGGGACAGGTGCCCACCGGCGAGCCCCGCACAAGCGCCGCCGAACATCACCGCCAGATAGCGGATGCCGATGACATTGGTGCCCAGCGCATGCGCCGAAGCATGGTTGTCGCCGACCGAGCGCAACACGAGACCGGCACGCGTGTGGAACAGGAAGCACGTCACGCCGATCACCAGCGCGATCGAAATGTAGAAGATCGGATCCTGCTCAAACAACACCCGCCCGATCAATGGAATGCCTGCCAACCAGTTGAACAGACCAGCGACCGGCTGTCCCACCAGCGGAATCTCGGCAATGCCATTGGCCAGCGTCGGCAGCTTCACGCCGGGCGATCCGACGAAAGCCTCACCGATCATGCTGGACAGACCAAGCCCGAGCAGCGTCAGCGACAAACCCGTTGCCACTTGATTGGTCGCGATCGTCAGCGTTAGGAAGCCGAACAACAGCGAAAACAGCACACCGGCGAGGATCGCCGCCATCATGCCGATCCAGGGTGATCCCGTCATCGCCGCCGCGCCGAAGCCGCACACGGCGCCCATCACCATCATGCCCTCGACGCCGAGGTTGAGCACGCCCGAGCGCTCCACCACGAGCTCGCCGATGGCGGCCAGCAACAAGGGCGTGGCCGCGGTGGCGATGGTGAGAAGGATGCTTTCGGCAATCAACATGATCAGGACCGTTTCGCCGTTAGCGCGTCGCGTACGAGGCGGATGCGGTAATGAATCAGGGTGTCGCAGCCGAGCACGAAGAACAGCAGCATGCCCTGAAACACACGCGCCACCTTGTCCGACAGACCCATCGAAATCTGCGCCGCTTCGCCGCCGAGATAGGTCAGCCCAAGCACCAGCCCGGCCGCAACGATCCCCAGCGGATTAAGCCGTCCCAGAAATGCGACGATGATCGCGGTGAAGCCGTAGCCCGGCGAAATCACCGGCTGCAGATAGCCGATCGCGCCCGCGACTTCCGAAATGCCGGCAAGCCCCGCGAGACCGCCGGACAAGAGAAAGGCGAAGAACACCATGCGCTTGGCCGAAAAGCCTGCAAAGCGCCCTGCCCGTGGGCTTTCGCCCAGCACGCGCACCTCGAAGCCCTTGATGGTCCGGCTGATCATGAACCACGCCGCCACCGCCGCCACCAGCGCAAACACGATGCCCCAATGCGCGCTGCCCGACGACGGAAACAGCTCCGGCAAAACGGCATCGGCATGGAAACGACGCGTCAGCGGAAAGTTGTTGCCGGCCGGATCGCGCCACGGCCCACGCGTCAGCCAATCCAGGAAATTCTGCGCGACATAAACCAGCATCAGGCTGGTGAGGATCTCGTTCGTGCCGAACCGCGTCTTCAACAGCGCCGGGATCGCACCGTAAGCCGCGCCGCCCGCGATGCCCATCAGCAGCATCAGCGGCAGCACGAACGCATTCTGGAAGTCAGGAAACATCACCGGCAGGATCGAGCCGGCAATCGCGCCGGCAACGAACTGCCCTTCCGCACCGATATTCCAGTTGTTCGACAAGAAACAGACCGACAGTCCGACCGCGATCAGGATCAAGGGTGCCGCCTTGATCGCCAGCTCGTGCAGCGACCAGACTTCGAGCAGCGGCTCGACGAAGTAGTAATACAGCCCGTCCACCGGGCTCTTGCCGAGCGCCGCAAAGATCAGCGCGCCGCAGATCACCGTCAGCACCAGAGCGATGAAGGGCGACAAGGCGCTGAACAGCTTGGAATGCTGCGGTCGCTTGACGAGTTCAAAGCGCATCACGCAGCCGCCTCATGTGCGGCATGACCGGGTTCGGCCCCGCCCATCAACAAGCCGATCGCTTCCGAAGTCGCATCCGCCGTCGGCATCGGATTCGACAAACGCCCGTCATGCATGACGGCGATGAAGTCGGAAATCTCGAACAATTCATCTAGATCCTGGCTGATCACCAGCACCGCCGAACCTGCCCGCGCCAGTTCCACCAGCGCCTGCCGGATGCGCGCCGCAGCGCCAGCATCGACGCCCCAGGTCGGCTGGTTGACGACGATCACCGATGGCTGGCGGTCGAGCTCGCGCCCGATGATGAACTTCTGCAGATTACCGCCGGAGAGCGCTGCCGCTTCCGGATCGCTGCCGCTCTTGCGCACATCCATATCCGCCGCGATCCGCTGTGACGCCTTGCGCACGGCGCCCGTAAACACCACGCCGAGCCGGCTGAAAAAGGCGCGGCGATCGGTGCGATGGCGCGACAGGAGAAGGTTTTCCGACAGCCGCATTCCCGGCGCCGCTCCATGGCCGAGCCGCTCTTCCGGCACAAAGGCCGCACCAAGAAGCCTGCGCCCCGAGATCGTCAACCGCCCGGCATCCTTTCCGCGAATGCGGATGGTGGACGCTTCGCGCTGCAGGGCTTCACCCGAAACCGCCTCGAACAACTCGCTTTGCCCATTGCCCGCCACACCGGCAATGCCCACGATCTCGCCGGCATGAACGGTCAGATCCACGTCGCGCAGCGGAATCGAAAACGGCGTCGCCGGCAACCGGTTAAGGCCGCGGATCTCCAGCAGGGCTTCCGCCGCTGTGCCCGCAGCCACCGGCTCGCGCTTAACGGCCTGCACGGCATTACCCACCATCATGCGCGCCAGCGAAGCGGCGGTTTCCAGCCGCGGCTCGCAATGCGCCACCACCTTGCCGTGGCGCAGCACGGTCGCGGCATCGCAAAGCCGCTTCACCTCTTCCAGCCGGTGGGAAATATAAAGGATCGACTTGCCCTCGGCGCGCAGCCGCTCCAGCGTCTGGAACAGCCGGTCGGCTTCCTGCGGCGTCAAAACGGAAGTCGGCTCGTCCAGGATGATCAGCTGCGGTTCCTGGAGAAGGCAGCGGATGATCTCGATACGCTGCCGCTCACCGACCGACAGATCGCCCACCAGCATGGAAGGATCCACCGGCAGCCCATAGGCCTGCGACAGCGTCCGCGCCCGTTCTGCGATCGTGGAAACCGGCACCTTTTCCGGCAAGGACAGTGCGATGTTTTCGGCTGCCGTCAGCGCTTCGAACAGCGAGAAGTGCTGGAACACCATGCCGATGCCGAGCTTGCGCGCGTCACCGGGGCTGGGGATGCGCACCGGCTGGCCGTCCCACAGGATTTCACCGGCATTGGGTTCGAGCGACCCGAACAGCATCTTCACCAGCGTCGACTTGCCGGCACCGTTTTCGCCCAGCAGCGCGTGGATCTCCCCGCGCCGGATCGTCAGGTCGATCCCGTCGCAAGCCGTCAGCGTTCCGAAGACCTTTGTCAGTCCTCGTGTCTCGAGCAATGCCGGACGGACGTCGGCGCTTTGCTGCACCAATGCTTACTCCCGAAGCCGGCTGGTCCGGCTCCTCAAAGGTTTTCTGAAGGCGTCTCTTATGCACTTTATCGCACGAGAACGTCTAGCGAAAGACGCGTTTGCTTCAAGAAGTCGCAGTGATTAATTTCAAGGCAGAAGGATCGTCGTTCCCGTGGTCTTGCGACCTTCCAGATCGCGATGAGCCTGCGCGGCGTCTTCCAGCCTGTAGCGCTGGTTGATGTTGATCGACACAACGCCCTTGGCCACCACGTCGAACAAGGCAGCCGAAGCCTCCTCCAGTTCCGAGCGCTTGGCGATATAGGTGAACAGGGTCGGCCGCGTCACGAACAGCGACCCCTTTTGCGACAGCAAACCGAGATTGAACGGTGGGATCGGGCCGGATGACTGGCCAAAGGTCACGAACAGTCCGCGCGGCTTCAGGCAGTCGAGCGAGCCTTCATACGTGTCCTTGCCGACGGAATCATAAACCACGTCGCACTTCGCACCATCGGTGATCTCGTGAACGCGCTTCACGAAATCCTCTTTCGTGTAGTCGATCACATGGTCATAGCCATGCGCTTTGGCGAGCTCGACCTTTTCCGGAGAACCGGCCGTGCCGATCACGGTTGCGCCGAGATGCTTGGCCCATTGGCCGAAGATCAGGCCGACACCGCCGGCTGCGGCATGATAAAGGATCGTGTCGCCGGGCTTCACGGCAAAGGTCCGGCGCAGCAGATATTCCGCCGTCATGCCCTGCAGCATCATCGCCGCGCCCTGCTCGTCGGAAATCGTCTCCGGCAGCTTCACCAGCCGGTCTGCGGCAATCACGCGCTTTTGCGCATAGGCACCGAGCGGACCGACATAGGCCACGCGGTCACCGACCTGCAATCCGGTGACGCCGTCACCCAGCGCTTCCACGACGCCCGCGGCTTCGTTGCCGGGCACGAGCGGCAAACCATTCGGCGCGGGATACAGGCCGGTGCGGTAATAAACGTCGAGGTAGTTCAGGCCGACGGCTGTGTGGCGAACCAGCGCCTCGCCGGCTTTCGGCTGCTCGACGAGCACATCCTCGTAAACCAGCGCCTCTGGTCCACCATGCGCATGGACGCGAATTGCCTTGCTCATGCTGCTTCCTTCCGTCCAAGCTTCGGGAACACCTGCATGACCCCGCCGATAAAGAAGAGATAGATTCCGGTCACGGCCATGGCGATCTTCACCCATTCGGGGGAATTCATGTTCTGCAACAGGGCCAGAACGGAGATCGCGCACCAGATGAGGAAGATGGTGAGGTTGATGTTGCGCAGGCGCACAACCCGCACCGGATGAAGAAAGCTCATGGGAATGAAGGTGAAGATCGCCGAAAGAACCACCACGGCAAAGGACACATATTCACCGGGCTGGATCACGAACAGCGTGAAGACCACCATGTTCCAGACCACCGGGAAGCCCTTGAAGAAGTTCTCCTTCATCTTCATGCCGGTGTCGGCGTAATAGATGGCGCTCGATACCACGATGATTGCGGCCGACAGGAACGATAGCCCCTCGCCCATGAAACCGCGCTGATAAAGCGCAAAGGCGGGGATCAGGACGTAGGTCACGTAATCGATGATGTTGTCGAGAAGCTCGCCTGACCATGTCGGCAACACTTCCTTGACCTGCAGCTTGCGCGCGATCGGCCCATCGACACCGTCCACGAGAAGCGCGAGGCCAAGCCACAGGAACATGGCCGTCCAGCGCTCTTCACTCGCTGCCACCAGGGACAGGAAAGCCAGAAACGAGCCGGACGCCGTAAAAAGGTGAACCGAAAAGGCACGTGCCTGCGGCGCCGTGACTTTCTTCGGCTTCTTCACGAACTGATCAAGCTTGGACACGGACAATCCACCTTGTCGACGGGCACGACAGCCGGTCGTTCCTGGAAATCTTCATTGTGGCCGTCACTCTTCTGTCGGTGGCATTTCCGCTCGGGGACGCGCGCGACACTAGTTTCAGCGCTCCCGCCAAACAAGACCAAACAGGCAGTGGTGCACCGATGTTGACAGCTTCCATGCCTTGGAAGGGCGCTGCGTCGCATTGCGGCAACGTCTTCGGCTCGGATAAACAGGGGCGAACCAGGGATATGGCCATGACGGATATGCTCGCTTCAAAGACGATTCTCGTTGCCGGTGCCGGACCTGCAGGCTTGATTGCGGCTTTGGCGATGGCAAAGGCCGGCTTCGATGTCAGCCTGATCGGACCGGAAGCCGGTGCAAGCGACGCGCGCACCACCGCACTGATGGCGCCAGCCCTCGATTATCTGGCCGAACTCGGCATCGACACCAGTTTCGACGGAAAGTCCGCTGCCCTGCGCACGATGCGCATCATCGATTCCACCAAGCGCCTGCTGCGAAGCCCGACCGTCACGTTCCATGCCAGCGAGATCGATCGCACCGCCTTCGGCTCCAACATTCCCAATGCCGTACTGGCCCAAACATTGACCGAGGCCGTCGCAAACCAGCCGCGCATTACCCGGCATCTTGCTACGGTGCAGACATGGATCCCGTCGACCGACAATGTTGTTGCCGTGCTGGAAGACGGCACCCGTCTTGAAGGTGCGCTCGCCATCGCCGCCGATGGGCGCGGTTCACCTGCGCGCGATGCTGCCGGCATCCGCACCGTCGGCCACCCCTATCCGCAATCGGCGCTGGTTCTGTCGTTCAGCCACACCCGGCCGCACAACGACACGTCGAACGAGTTCCACACCGAAACCGGTCCCTTCACGCAGGTTCCCCTGCCTGGAAACAAGTCCAGTCTCGTGTGGGTCGTGTCGCCGGCAGAAGCCGAAACCCTTAATGCTCTGGACGATGCGGAGATTGCGCGCCGCATCGAAGAGCGGATGCAGTCCATGTTGGGCTCCGCCACCGTCTTGCCCGGCCGGCAGATCTACCCGCTTTCGGCCCGCGTGCCGCTGTCTTTCGCTCAGTCGCGCATCGCGCTTGTCGGTGAAGCCGCCCATGTTTTCCCGCCGATCGGCGCTCAGGGCCTCAACCTCGGTGTTCGCGATGTTCAGACCATCGCTGGCCTCGTGGAAGACAATCCCGGCGATCCGGGCGCCACTTCGGTGCTGCGCAGCTATAGCCGCCAGCGCACGCCGGATGTCTTTGCGCGCAACAGCGCGGTGAACCTTCTGAACCGTTCGCTTCTGTCCGGGCTCCTGCCGGCACAGATGGCACGCAGCGCCGGCCTCAGCCTGATGGAAAAGCTTCCACCGGTGCGCAGCTTCTTTATGCGCGAAGGCATGAAGCCGGGCAGCGGTTTCCGAGGTCTATGGGAAAAGGTCGGGCGGCAGGACGCCTGATCGAATCAGGTAAAGCAGCGCCGTCACCGAGGCGACCGAACAGGTGGTCGTCACGAGAATGCTGGCCGACGCCCTTTCCACCCAGACGCCATATTGCGCGGCGATGACATAAACGTTCGTTGCCGTTGGCAGCGAAGCCAGAAGCATGGCCGTCCATACCCACACCGTCGGGAAGTCGCCGATCAGGCTCAGCATCGTATAACAAAGCAGCGGGTGCACGAAGAGCTTCAGGAGCACGATCGGCCCGATCGCTGTCGGCATCCGTCGCAAAGGTCGCAGCGCCAGCGTCACGCCCATGGCAAACAGGGCGCAAGGCGCAGCCGCCCTCGAAACGATCTCCAGCAAACGGTCGAGCGCCATCGGCGCGCGAAAGTGAAAAGCGGCCGCAAGCACGCCAAGAATCGTCGCGACGATAAACGGATGCAGCAGGATCTTGCGGCCGATATCGAGCACAAGACTGCTTGCGCCCGGGCTGCGTTCCCCCGACAGCGCCATCAAGGTCGGCGCCAGAACGAAGTGCATCACATTCTCGAAGCAGAAGATCAGCGCCACCGGCACCGCCGCTTCGTCGCCAAACGCAATCAGCGCCAGCCCCGGTCCCATGAAGCCGATATTGCCGTAAGCGGACGCCAGCGCCTTGATCGTACTTTCCGGCACCTTGCCGCCAAACAGAAGCGATGCCGCGAACATGGTGGCAAAGATCAGGAACGTCGCCAGCATCGATGCCAGAATGAACGAGATCTGCGTCAGCTGCTCAATCGGCGTCTTGGACAGCAGCTGGTAAAAGAGAGCCGGCAGCGCGAGGTAAAGGATGAACACGTTCATCCATGCCAGCCCTTCGAGCGGATGCTTCATCAGCTTCGCAACAACGAAGCCGAGCAGGATCATGCCGAAGAACGGCAGAACCAATCCGACAACATCCGCCATGGTCAAACTCACTTGGGCTTGGGAGAGCGGTTTAAAGGACCGCAAGGAGCATCCCGCGGCGCTAACCGTCGCAGCCATCTGCGTCAAGCAGAGACGGGGCAGAAGTGGGATTGAACAAAGCGGATGCAGCGGCCAAATAACAGGCATGACAGACACACGACACGCCAAGTTCCAGATCGGTCAGATGGTCCGGCACCGGGTCTTCCCGTTCCGCGGCATCATCTTCGACGTCGATCCCGAATTCGCCAACACCGATGAATGGTACGAAGCGATTCCCGCCGGGGTGCGGCCGAAGAAGGATCAGCCCTTCTATCATCTCCTCGCCGAGAACGAGGACAGCGAATACATCGCCTATGTCTCCGAGCAGAACCTGCTGGATGATTCGGACGGCACCCCGCTGCGCCATCCGCAGCTCAATCAAATCTTCGCCCGTGATTCGGTTGGGCGCTACCGCCTACGCGATCAACCGCAGCATTAAATCCGCGTTTTGAGCTGAAACCGCTCTGCCAAATCGCCAAAAGGCGGGATTTTGGTCCCGCCTTTTGATCATTCTGTGCTGCCAAATACCGCGTTTAGTTAGCGGTTTTCGCCTTCTCCTGCTCTTCCTTGAGCTTCTTGGCGAAGTCGTCATTGTTCTTGCTGACGAAAGCTTCCAGCTTCTTCTGGCGGTCTTCGAGGTCGGACTGCTGCAGCGGAGGACCGTCGTAAGCGCCGGTGAAACCGTTCAGAGAAACCTTGATCGGGTTCGGCTGATTCTGGAAATTCACCGAGGTCAGCGTGAGGGTCGTGCCCTTCTTGAAGCTGGCGACCAACTGATCGTTCAGCGGCGCTTCGGCCACGCAACGATCCGGGAAACAGATAACATAATCAAGCTTTTGCGACTTGTTGCTGTCGACCTGCAGACCCACGCCCGGAGGCAGCAGACGGCCGGTCGGCACGGTCACCTGGAACACCCGACGGCTGACCTTGCCCTTCACCTCGACGAGGCTGACGGCGGTGAGCAACTGGCCGGTATTGGCGGTCATGATCTGCTGTACGTTGCAGATCTCGACTTCCTGCTGCTTCTGGCAGGCCTTGAACCAACCCTTGGGCGGAGCCGCAGGGTTCTGCTCCTGCGCAGACGCTGGCGCAACGCCACCGGCAACCACAGCAGCGAGGCCTGCCGCAACAAGGGCAAGTCGCGACGTGTTGAGGTTCGGAAACTTCATGGGTCGGTTATCCTCTTGAATGGATGGCGGTGAGCGCTACCCAGCCGCTAGCCGGCGTCAGTGTTGCTTAAATAAGGCAACAGGATGACTGTTGGCGGCCCCATACACCGGCTGGTTCTCGGAATCCAGCTTGGCGAATGGCCGGAAACACATCATTGCGCCGCCATTTCGAGCGAATGTGCTCCTTCCTTCGGCCGAATCGAAAAGACTGCTCATGCCCATCAAACCGCTGCTCCTTGCTTGCTCCATGCTGATGACGGTGCCCTTCGGCACCCTTTCGGCACGTGCGGAGCCGGCGCATGCGATTGCCATGCAGGGCAAACCGGCGCTTCCGGCAGACTTCCAGCATATGCCTTATGCCAACCCTGACGCCCCAAAGGGCGGTCGAGTAGTTTATGCCTGGCAAGGCAGCTTCGACAGCCTGAACCCCTTTATTGTTCAAGGCGATGGCGCCCGCGGCCTGTTCGACAACGAGTTCGGCAACAACGTCTTCGAATCGCTGATGATGCGATCGCGCGACGAAGCGTTCACGATGTATCCGCTGATCGCCGAAAGCGTGGAAACCGATGATGCGCGGAGCTTCGTCACCTTTACTCTGAACCCTGCGGCCAAGTTCTCGGATGGCCAGCCGATCACGGTCGATGATGTGATCTTTTCGCTGGAACTGTTCCGCGATAAGGCCCGTCCGATCTATCAGCGCTGGGTCAACGTCGTGGACCGGATGGAACGCGTCGGCGAGCGTGGCCTGAAGCTGATCTTCAACGATAAGGCCGACCGCGAATCGCCTCTGCTGCTCGCTGGTATCCCGATCCTTCCCAAGCACGCGACTGATCGTGACACCTTCGATCGCACCAGCTTGAAGCCGATGATCGGTTCGGGCCCCTACATCATTGACAGCGTACGCCCCGGCGAACAGGTCAATCTGAAGCGCAACCCGGATTATTGGGCGAAAGATCTGCCTACGAAGCGCGGCTTCGACAACTATGACGAAATCCGCATCAGCTATTTCCGCGATCCGAACACCATGTTCGAGGCCTTCAAGAAGGGCCTGGTTGATGTATTTCCGGAAGACCAGACCAGCCGTTGGGCATCCGGCTACAACTTTCCAGCCGTAACCGATGGCCGTGTCCGCAAGGAAACCTTCGACAAACAAACGCCTGCAGACATGCTCGGCTTCGTGCTCAACACACGCCGACCTGTGTTTCAGAACCGCGATGTCCGCCGGGCATTGGCCGGGTTGTTCGACTTCGAGTGGAGCAACCGCAACCTCTTCAACGACGCTTATCAACGCACGACCAGCTATTTCACGGGCTCGGAATTGTCCTCGACCGGCCGGCCAGCCTCGGACGCCGAGAAGAGCTTATTGGCGCCCTATCCCGATGCGGTGAGACCGGAAATTTTGGCGGGAACCTGGACACCGCCGAGCTCCGACGGCAGCGGCCGCGATCGTGAGTTCTTGCGCCAAGGCTTCGATGCCTTGAAGGCGGCTGGTTACTCCATGAAGAACGGCCGGATGGTGGATGCCGAAGGCAAGCCTCTCGCCTTCGAGATCCTGCTTAACGGCAAGTCGAGCGAGCAAATCAGCATGGCTTGGCAACGCACCCTTGCCCGGCTGGGCATCACCGTGTCCATCCGCTCCGTCGATGCCGCGCAGTACCTTCAGCGCCAACGCACCTATGATTTCGACGCAATGCTGATGCGCTACACGTCATCCCTGTCGCCGGGGGTAGAACAGCAGTTCCGCTGGGGTTCCGCCTCAGCGGATGCGCCTGGTACCTACAACTTTGCCGGCGTCTCTGAACCCGCTATCGACGCGCTCATCGACGAGATGGTGAATGCACGAGACCGCGACGAGTTTGTCACCATCGTGCGCGCCTATGATCGCGTTTTGCTAAGCGGCGCCTATGTCGTGCCCTTGTATTATCAGCCACAGCAATGGGTTGCGAGCTGGAGCCATATTCATAGGCCCGAACAAACGTCGATCTACGGCTATCAGCTGCCGACCTGGTGGTCCGAGGATGATGCACAATGAGCCTGAAGCTGACCATTGACGTTGTGTCTGACGTCGTGTGCCCCTGGTGCTATATAGGACAGAAGAAGCTCGAGCGCGCTCTGGCTTTGATCCCTGACATCCAGGTCACTGTTCAATGGCTACCTTACCAGCTCGACCCGACCATTCCGCGCAACGGCACCGATCGCCATGCTTATATGCTCGCCAAGTTTGGCAGCGCCGAGAAGGTTGACGAAATCCATGCCCGGATCGCATCTGTTGGGCAGGAACTTGGCATTACCTTCGACTTTGCAGCCATAAAAATCGCGGCCAATACCTTGGATGCACATCGCCTCATCCGCTGGGCAGGGGCGACCAGTCATGACATTCAGGGGCGTTTGATTAGCAACCTGTTTTCGGCCTTCTTCGAACAAGGTCGGGACATCGGCGATCGTGAAACCCTTACGGATCTTGCGAGCAAGAGCGGCATGGACGCTGCAGTTGTGTCTGCACTGCTGGCGACGCAGTCAGACGTCGAGGCTGTTCAGCAGGAAGTTGCCACAGCTACCAACATGGGAATCACCGGCGTTCCCTGCTTCCTCCTTGATGGACGCTACGCTCTCATGGGCGCACAGGAGCCGGGGGTTCTAGCGGACGCCATTCGCCAAGTGGCTCAATACACCGCAAGCTGAGGCGCCATAATAAAAAGCTTGAGCTAAATCCGAAGCAATCAGCGTACCCCTTTCGTTTCCGAAATCTGTAAACTTTTAAATGTTGCGGAACACATACCGAACAGATAGGGTCCGTTCTGGGTTTGTTTTTGATTCAGAAGGGTTTTGGGATGCTCACGCGCAAGCAGATGGAACTGCTTTCCTTCATCAATCAACGGATGAAGGAAAGTGGCATCCCGCCCTCTTTCGACGAAATGAAGGAGGCGCTGGATCTTGCCTCAAAGTCGGGCATCCACCGCCTGATTACGGCTTTGGAAGAACGTGGCTTCATTCGTCGCCTACCGAACCGTGCTCGAGCTCTTGAAGTGATCAAGCTTCCTGATTCGCTCTCACCTGCGATGGCTCCGAAGAAGTTTTCGCCAAGCGTGATTGAAGGCAGCCTCGGCAAGAAGCCGGCAGAGCCCGCCAAGCCACAGCGTAGCGCCTCGAATGACGATAATGCCAACGGCATCTCTCTGCCGGTCATGGGTCGTATTGCAGCCGGTGTGCCGATCTCCGCGATCCAGCACCCGACGCATTCCATCACCGTTCCGCCGGATATGTTGGCAGGTGGCGAGCATTATGCATTGGAAGTGCGCGGGGACTCGATGATCGAAGCCGGCATTTTCGATGGCGATACGGTCGTGATCCGCGACGGCAGCACGGCCAATCCCGGCGACATCGTGGTTGCCTTGGTGGATGATGAAGAAGCCACGTTGAAGCGCTTCCGCCGCAAGGGCGCGTCCATTGCCCTCGAAGCCGCCAACCCTGCTTACGAGACACGTATCTTCCCGCCGCACCGCGTCAAGGTGCAAGGACGCTTGGTGGGGCTGATCCGGAAGTACTGACGGCTTCGGCAGCTCGCTTGTCTACGGTGCTTTGCTTTCGCGAAGGCAATTTCGCAATCGGATCACGCGGCTTGCGCTTGTAGGGCGCCATGCCGCGAGCTTCACGGGAAAATCGACGATGGTCATGCCATGGTCGGTAAGGTCTGCGCAGCGCATGTTGGATGATCGCCTCGCCGCTTTTCTTGTCGAAGGTGATGGTGGCGCTTCCGTTCTGCGCAAGGTCGCGCTTTGTGAGCACCTTGGATCTTTTCCCACGACAAACACTGCTGTTTGCAGTGGCGTCGTCAATAACGATGACGGCAGCATTGCCGCAGTAAGCTTTGACGTCCCCGTCTTCCGGAAGAGATACGATGCTTCCGCCTAGCGGATGCTTGATCGTGCAGACGTCATCTTTGCATAGGAAGTTGCCTGACGGATCATTATCCGCCGGGACGTCATCAACCGGCTTAACCAGGGTCATTGCAGAAGCCGCTCGCTGCCAATCTTGCGTGGTGAACGCATTGGGCCGTGTTCGATTGACCGCGATTTGCCCGTCGGCCGTTGGCATCCCGATGAGACGTGCATCCTCTGATATGTAGAGGTCGGGCACCTGCCGCATGGCGAAGGTCAGCACTCCCGCGACAAGGAACGGCAATGCCAGGAGGCGCATTCGTGTCGTCGTGAAGCAGCCAAGAACAAGCGCCATCGTGAACAAAATCACTGTGGAAGCCGGCACGATGCCAACCGCATCCATAGGCGAGCGGTTGGCCAACCAATGTGCAATGCCGAGCATCAGGTCGAGCCCTAAGCCCATCACCATCAACGGCCAGGCTTCCAGACCGAAAGGCATCAAGGCGACAGCCATAACGGCCGGCGGCATGATCAGGATGCCGATGATCGGGGTTGTCGCCAAGTTTGCCACCAAAGTGAGCGGCGAGATTCGTTGAAAGTGATAAGCGCCGAATATGCTCGTCGCGCCCCCAGCGAGAACCGACGTCGCGACCGATCCTGCAACAAGAACGGCAACATAGCGCGTCAAGCGCGACAAGGGTGAGCGGTTGGTTGGCGGTGCGTGACGCTTGCCGTTAAGTCGCCACTGCTTCCACCCGGCATAGCCCGCAATCAGGGCTGCGGTTGCCGCAAACGACATTTGAAAGCTCGGTCCCATCACCTCATGCGGGGTGATCAGTAGGATGATCAGAGCCGCAATGGCCAGATTGCGCATGCTGAGCGCAGCGCGATCAAAGAGGATCGCCGTCAGCATCACCGCAACCATCAGAAAACTTCGATTGGCGGCAACCTGATCACCGGCGAGCAGGAGGTAAAATCCGGTACCAGCCAAAGCGACAAGGGCGGAAACCTTCTTCACGGGGTAGCGTGCCGAGAAGCCTGGAAAGAGTGCAAACAGCACGCGCATGGAGCCCATGATTGTCGCTGCCGCCAGCGCCATGTGGAGGCCTGAGATTGACAGAACATGCGCGAGACCGGTGATGCGCAGGTCCTCGTTGACTGCTTCGGGAATACCAGCCCGTACGCCAGCGATAAGCGCGGCCGCGATCTCGCCGGACGCCCCGGGGATCACGGCTCGGATCTTGTCCGCTATTGTCATTCGAAGCCGCTCAACGCGTTGCGCCAGGCTCTGCGAAGACGACGCAGCCGGCGCCCCCTCCGCGCGAACAGGATTGCGCAGGAAAAAGCCGATCGCGCCAAGTCCGTCAAAATAGCTTTGAAAGGCAAAGTCGTAGCTGCCCGGCCGCACCGGGCCGGAGGGCGGCATCAGCCTGACCACGCCTCGGACAACCTCGCCGGGCAGCAACTTGTCAGGCACCTGGCGCGCAGTTACGCGAACCCGCTCCGGCGCGTAACGAAGTTTTGGCCGCGCTGTCGACAAGACATCCAGCGTCAGCCGCGTTCGTCCGCTTTCCTGAAGTTCAACCAGCGCTACGCGGCCTGTGACCTCCGTTGCGATTGGAGAGCCAAGGATAGGCGTCGATTTCCGCTCCGTTTCGAGTTTCGCCAGAGCGCCCCCCACCAGCAACGCGAGCATGGCGAGACAGGCAAGATGCCAAACATGGCGCCGACGCAGGAGCCACGCCAGTACCCCCACGAACAGTAATGCCGCAGCCAGAGGTAAAATCGATGGCTCAAAGGGGAGAAGAAAGTAAACAACGGCACCGCCACCGATCAGCGGCGGCAGGGTGAGAAAGCCGATCCCGCGCGACCATTCGACTTGCCAGGCCCGTTTCCAGGCATCCGGCTGATGTGCAACCCAGCGAAGCAGCCGTGCCACATGCTGCGAAGACAGGAAGCCGCGCGGTTGGCCGGGCTGCGACCATGCGTCATACGTCGCCTCTTCATCGTCATAGACGAAGAAACCCCGCTCACTCGGTTCGGACGCGGCTGTACTGATCGTCGCCCTCACTTCGATCCCCATCAGATGCAAAACTTGCACCTGCCCGCACCTATGCTACACGGGCGCGCGTCCGGTGCCAGCCCACGTCAGGCTTTAGCCCCGTGAAATGCGCCGCCTTGAGAATTTACGATCGGATCCCACCATGTCGAAGCCAATCGTCACCCGCTTCGCGCCCTCGCCCACGGGCTATCTCCATATTGGCGGCGCGCGAACAGCCTTGTTCAACTGGCTTTACGCCCAGCACGTCGGCGGCACGATGCTGCTGCGCATCGAAGACACCGATCGCGAGCGCTCCACCGATGCGGCAACCACTGCGATCCTCGACGGTTTGAAATGGCTCGGCCTGACTTGGGATGGCGAGCCGATCTCCCAGTTCGCACGCGCCGAGCGCCACCGAGAAATCGCTGAGGAACTCGTGGCAAAAGGCGCCGCATATCGTTGCTACGCCACACCGGCCGAGCTCGACGAAATGCGCGAAAAGGCAAAGGCTGAAGGTCGTCCGCCACGCTATGACGGCCGTTGGCGCGGCCGCGATGAGTCCGAGGCACCAGCTGGTGTGAAGCCCGCGATCCGCATCAAGGCGCCGCGCGAGGGCGAGACCGTCGTTGCCGATCGCGTGCAGGGCGAAGTGCGCTTCCCGAACAAGGATCTGGACGATTTCATCATCCTGCGTTCGGATGGCAATCCAACCTACATGCACGCCGTCGTTGTGGATGATCACGATATGGGCGTGACGCACATTATCCGCGGCGACGACCACCTGACCAACGCCGCACGCCAGACCATCATCTACCAGGCGATGGGCTGGGACGTGCCGGTCATGGCGCATATTCCGCTGATCCATGGTGCGGACGGCGCTAAGCTGTCCAAGCGCCACGGCGCGCTCGGCGTCGAAGCGTATCGCGAGATGGGCTACCTGCCGGAAGCGCTCTGCAACTACCTGGCTCGCCTCGGTTGGAGCCACGGCGACGACGAGATCATGTCCGTTAAAGACATGATCCGCTGGTTCGAGATCGAAGACGTCAACAAGGGTGCGGCGCGATTCGACTTCGCCAAGCTGGAAGCCGTGAACGGCGTGCATATGCGTCGCATGGATGATGCAGCGCTCACGGCCGCTCTCATCGACACGCTGCCTTATCTGCAGAACGGCGAAGCCATCCTGGGAAAGCTGGATGATGCCAAGCGCGCACAGCTGAGCGCTGCAATGCCCGGCTTAAAAGAGCGTGCCAAGACGCTGGTGGAGCTGGCCGATAGCGCCGACTACCTTTTTGCCACGCGTCCACTGCCGCTCGACGAGAAGGCTACGCAGATTCTTGATGCTGACGCACGCAAGGTTCTCGCCGATGCACGCGATGCCTTGTCGTCCGTCCAGGACTGGTCGGCAGCCACGACGGAAGCAGCTGTGCGAGAGGTTGCTGAAAAATCAGGCTTGAAGCTTGGTAAGGTCGCGCAGCCGCTTCGCGCGGCTTTGACGGGCCGAAGCACGTCACCTGGCGTCTTCGATGTCTTGGCTGTGCTCGGAAAAGAAGAGTCGATTGGCCGTTTGACAGATCAAATCGGTTAGCGTGGGAACAACTCGGTTGCAGTGCACTTACGGCAGTGCAACATTCGTTGCCGGAATCCTTGGCACGATTTGCTGAATACGATAGCACTCCCCTGCCTGCGGGTTTTCGCCACACTTCGGCAATTTTTCCGCCATGGCGTCTTCCAGTAATGAGAAGGACTTTGCGATGACCGACGCGAACGCTGATTTTAGCCTGAACGGTAAATCTATCAATTTGAAGGTCCGAAAGGGCTCCGTCGGACCAGAGGTGGTCGATATCGGCTCCCTGTATAAGGAAACCGGCGCCTTCACCTACGATCCCGGATTTACTTCAACCGCGTCGTGCGAGTCGCAGATCACCTATATCGATGGTGATGAGGGCGTTCTCCTGCATCGCGGCTATCCTATCGACCAGCTGGCGGAACAGGGCGACTTCCTGGAAGTCTGCTACCTGCTTCTTTACGGCGAACTGCCGACGCGCACGCAGAAGGAAGACTTCGACCGTCGCGTCACGCGCCACACGATGGTGCATGAGCAGATGGCTTGGTTCTATCGCGGCTTCCGTCGCGATGCCCATCCGATGGCCGTCATGTGCGGCGTGGTTGGCGCACTGTCTGCGTTCTACCACGACTCCACGGACATCTCGGATCCGCAGCAGCGCATGATTGCTTCGATCCGCCTGATTGCGAAGATGCCGACGATCGCGGCAATGGCCTACAAGTACCATGTTGGCCAGCCCTTCGTTTACCCGAAGAACGAACTGAATTTCGCGGCGAACTTCCTGCACATGTGCTTTGCCGTGCCGTGCGAGGACTATAAGGTGAACCCGATCCTGGCACGCGCCATGGAGCGGATCTTCATCCTTCATGCCGACCACGAGCAGAACGCCTCGACCTCCACGGTCCGTCTTGCCGGTTCGTCCGGCGCGAACCCCTTCGCCTGTATCGCAGCTGGCATCGCCTGCCTGTGGGGTCCGGCGCATGGCGGCGCCAACGAAGCGGCACTGAACATGCTGGGTGAGATCGGCTCGGTTGATCGCATTCCTGAGTTCATTGCTCGCGCAAAAGACAAGAACGATCCGTTCCGCCTGATGGGCTTCGGACATCGCGTCTACAAGAACTACGATCCACGCGCCAAGATCATGCAGAAGACAACGCATGAGGTTCTCGGCGAACTCGGTATCAAGGACGATCCGCTGCTCGACGTCGCCATGGAGCTCGAGCGGATCGCGCTGACCGACGAGTACTTCATCGAGAAGAAGCTCTACCCGAACATCGACTTCTATTCGGGCATCACGCTGAAGGCGCTCGGCTTCCCGACCACCATGTTCACGGTGCTGTTCGCGGTCGCCCGCACGGTCGGCTGGATTGCGCAGTGGAAGGAAATGATCGAAGATCCGAGCCAGAAGATCGGCCGTCCGCGCCAGCTCTATACGGGCCACACCCAGCGCGACTACACACCGATCGCCAAGCGCTAATCCAAACGCAATGAAAAAGCCCGGCCATAACGCCGGGCTTTTTTGCTTTCGGATGATCGCTATTTTCGCAGAAGTGGCGGCTCAACAGTCGTGTTGAGTGGATCAGATGATCCGGCAGGCCCGTAGCAGCTTCAGAAGCCGCACAACTGCCGGCAGCCTGTTAAAGGCGACGTAAACTAGCCGCTGTTCTCCGCCATAGATATCTTTGTGCTGCGACAAGGAGCGGACCGGATACAGGAAGCGGTTGGTGAACGCGTTGGTGTAGAAGAAGCGGAAACCACGCCGCGTCACCCAGTTCTTGTTGAATTCCTTGTCCTCGATCATGTGAAATGGCGACAGGCCGAGATGGAGCTCGTGCGCGCCTTCAGACTGAAAGGTCTCGATGGCCTTGCGCATCAAGAGGTAGCCGGCAAGCGGATCCGTACCGGGCAACCACCGCCGCGTGGCGGAGAGATAACCGACCACGTGGCCACCCTCGTAGACAGGATCAAAAAAGGCGAAACCTTCCGGCTCGCCTTGTTTATTGAACAGCACGAATTTGCGGGCACCCTCCTCATCGCCGAGCACAACGGGGCGCACAAGGAAACGCAGCTCGCGGCTCTTCGTGGCCTTCGAGCGCCGCCAGGCTTCTGAGACAGCCCGAAGTTTCCGTCCTATCTCGCCGGAAAGTGGAACCTCGCATACGCTGTGTCCACTGGCTTCGAAGCGATTGGCGGCTGTACGGAAGCTGCGGCGTGCAGGTCCTTTAAATGAGAAGTTGCGCAGGTCGACCACTGTTTCGGACCCAAACGCATTGACGAAGAAACCGCGTCCGTTCAGCAGCGCCGCCGTTGCATGCGAGATCTGCCAGAAGCTCACATCCTGGTATTTGGCGAGGAAGTCGTCGATCAGAGCGCCATGGTGTTCAGCCGGCGCGATCGGATCAGCCAGCACGAAAGCGGTGCCGCCAACCATCTTGTAGCTGAGGAAGCCGTTCTCATCGCCAAAATAGCGGAGATCCGGCTGAAACGCGGCAGAATAGGCGACGGGAAAGCGCCCATGCTGTTCGAGCAGCGCGCGGCGCTTGGAATCGGGAAGGACATTCATCCCGGCGAGAAACAGGAAAACCCTGTTCTCGAACAGAGGGGCAGCAAAGAAAAATGCTGCACCAGTTTTTTATACAAGCTCGACCTCAAGCACACCAGGCACAGCCTTGATGGCGGACGCCATGCGGGGCTCGATGCGGTAGCGGTCCTGCAACTGCACCTCGATCTCGCCCTGGCCCCCATCCTTGACCACCACGAAGCTGACCTGACCTTCGCCGCGCATGTTAAGCTGGTTCGACACAATCCGGATAGGCGCTGCATCGCGCACGAAGACGCGCAGCGCTTTCTGAACTCTGCTGGCTTCCTCATCGAGCGATTGCACGGTCTGGATGCGCAGGTTCACGCCTTCCGGCCGATCTTCGGCTGCAACCGTGATCACCACGGAGGTGCCGGGCTCCAGCAGGTCACGAAACTGCGCTAACGCTTCCGAAAACAGCACAGACTCATACTGACCCGATGAGTCAGACAGCATGACGATGCCCATCTTGTTACCGGTGCGAGTACGCCGTTCCTGCTTGGACGTTACGGTGCCAGCAAGGCGCCCGGCAGTGGCGCCCTTCTTCACCGCCGCCTGGAAGTCGCTCCAATTCTGCACCCGCATCTTTGCAAGAACACTGCGATATTCATCGAGAGGATGCGCAGACAGGTAGAAGCCGATTGCCTGGAACTCGCGCTGCAGACGATCAGCCGGCAGCCAACCGTCGGCTGGCGGGAGATACAGCTTTTCGGGTTGCGCAGCTGCGCCGCCGAAGATGTCGCCCTGCCCACTTGCCGCGTTTTCCGCCGCACGCTGCGCCATGCCCATCATGCGTTCAATGCCAGCCATCAGCGCCGACCGGTCATAACCGAAGCAGTCGAACGCACCGGCCTGAATCAGGCTTTCGAACACGCGCTTGCCTACAATCTTGCAGTCAATTCGGGTGCAGAAATCCTCGATTGAAGCGAACTGGCCTTCTTTGCGCTTCTCGACGATGTGGTCGACGGCATGTTCGCCCACGCCCTTGATGGCAGCCAGCGAGTAGAAAATCTTGTTTTCACCGACTTCGAAGATGCGGTGCGAGGTCTTCACCGAAGGCGGCACCACCTCGATGCCGAGCCGCATGGCATCCTGGCGGAAGTCCGACAGCTTTTCCGTGTTGTTCATGTCGAGCGTCATGGACGCCGCCAGGAACTCGACCGGATAATGCGCCTTCAGATAGGCCGTCTGATAGGAGACGATCGCGTAGGCTGCGGCGTGTGACTTGTTGAAGCCGTAATCCGCAAATTTTGCGAGCAGATCGAAGATGAAGTCGGATTGTGGCTTGGTGAGCCCGTTCTTCATTGCGCCTTCAACAAAGCGCACACGCTGCACTTCCATCTCGGCACGGATCTTCTTGCCCATGGCGCGGCGCAGAAGGTCGGCTTCGCCAAGCGTATAGCCGGACAGCTCCTGCGCGATCTGCATGACCTGTTCCTGGTAAACGATAACGCCCTGCGTTTCCTTCACCAGATGGTCGATCATGGGGTGGATCGAGGCGATCTCCTCCTCGCCATGTTTGCGCGCATTATAGGTCGGAATGTTCTCCATCGGACCCGGACGATAGAGCGCCACGAGCGCGATGATGTCCTCGATCCGATCCGGTTTCATGCCGATCAGCGCCTTGCGCATGCCCGCGGATTCCACCTGGAACACGCCGACAACCTCGCCACGCGACAGCATCTCGTAGGTCTTCTGGTCGTCCAGCGGCAAGCGCGGAATATCAATGTCGACCCCGCGCCGCCGGATCAGCCGCACCGCGTTCTCGATCGTGGTAAGCGTCTTGAGGCCGAGGAAGTCGAACTTCACCAGACCTGCCTGCTCGACATATTTCATGTTGAACTGCGTGACCGGCATGTCCGATCGCGGATCGCGATACATCGGCACGAGTTCGGAGAGCGGCCTGTCGCCGATCACGATGCCTGCAGCGTGCGTGGAGGCGTGGCGAAACAAGCCTTCGAGCTTCTGCGCGATGTCGAGCAGCGTCTGCACGATCGGCTCGCGGTCGATCTCTTCCTGGAAACGCGGCTCGCCTTCGATCGCCTTAGCCAGCGTCACCGGATTGGCAGGGTTTGCCGGCACCATCTTGCAGAGGCGATCGACCTGGCCATAGGGCATCTGCAACACCCGGCCAACGTCGCGCAGCACGGCACGCGCCTGCAGCGTTCCGAAGGTGATGATCTGGCCGACCTGGTCGCGTCCATACTTGCCCTGAACGTAGCGAATGACCTCTTCACGCCGATCCTGGCAGAAGTCGATATCGAAGTCGGGCATCGATACGCGGTCGGGATTGAGGAAGCGCTCGAACAGCAGTGAGAACCGCAGCGGATCGACGTCGGTGATCGTCAGCGCATAAGCGACCAGCGAACCAGCACCCGAACCGCGTCCCGGACCGACCGGGATGTCGTGCGCCTTCGCCCATTTGATGAAGTCCGACACGATCAGGAAGTAGCCAGGGAACTTCATGCGCTCAATGATGCCGAGCTCGAATTCCAGCCGTTCCGCATATTGTTCAGGCGTGTAGCCCGGTGTTATCCCGAAATGCTCGAGGCGGTAAGCAAGACCCGCACGAGCCTGCCGCTTGAGCTCGTCGGCTTCTGCCTGCACGGCCTCCTCTGCATCCGCCACATCACCGCCCGTGAAGCGTGGCAAGATCGGCTTGCGGTTCTTAGGATAGTAGGAGCAGCGCTTGGCGATCTCGATCGTGGAATCGACCGCTTCCGGTAAGTCGGCGAACAGCCGACACATGTCGGCCTGACTCTTGAGATAGTGGTCAGGCGTCAGGCGTCGTCGATTGTCTTCTGCGACGACCGACCCTTCCGCGATCGCCACCAGGGCATCATGTGCGTCGTAATCGTCTCGCTTCGGAAAGTAGGCTTCGTTGGTGGCCACCAGCGGCAAGTCGTGGGTGTATGCGAGATCGATCAACCCGGCTTCAACATTGCGGTTATAGCCTTGCTGACGCTGCAATTCGACATAAAGCCGGTCGCCAAATATCGTTTTCAGCTTTTCCAGGCGTGCTTCGGCAAGGGGGCGCTTGTCTGCGACCAGCATAGCGCCAATCGCCCCGGTGGGGCCGCCAGTCAAGCAGATCACGCCATCAGCCAGTTCCTCAACCCACTCCATGAGAATGTGCGGTGCAACGGCATCTGGATGGTTGAGGTAGGAACGGCTAACGAGCCGCACGAGATTGGCATAGCCGCCTTCGGTCGCGGCGATCAGGATCAGCTGATAATAAGTCGGGCCATTCTTGCGCCCGGATCGCGACGTGTCAGGCTCCTCATCATCGAAGCAGACGTCGAGCTGACATCCGACGATCGGCTGCACGCCTTCCTTGGTCGCCTTCTGAGCGAACTCCAGCGCGCCGAACAGATTGTTGCTGTCAGTAATCGCGATTGCCGGCGCGGCATCCTTGACGGCATGTCCGACGATCTTCCCGACAGGCAATGCCCCTTCCAGCAGCGAATAGGCCGAATGCACGCGCAGGTGCACGAAGGGACGCGCGGGCGTCTCCGGCAATGCGGCTTTGACCGCCGCTTCGCGCTTTAGCGGATCGCGTGGAAGTTTGTCGCTCATAAGGATTCCGGCTGCCGGCAGGACTCAGATGTCGTGCCGACATTCTCCCGGATCAAGGCCTCAGGGTCGAGTCAAAACCGCTGTGGAATCACAGCCGCAGCGTCAAGCGAACTCCATGATGACGGCATCCACTGCGAGACTGTCCCCGGCTTTGGCGTTGATCTTGGAAACCGTCAGGTCGCGCTCGGCTCGCAGGACGTTCTCCATCTTCATCGCTTCGACCACAGCCAGCGTTTCGCCGGCCTTCACCTCTTGCCCTTCCTCCACCGACACCGAAACAACGAGGCCCGGCATTGGGCACAGAAGCATCTTTGAGGTGTCAGGCGGCAGCTTGACCGGCATCAGCTTTGCGAGCGCCGCGATCTTGGGCAGCATGACCTTTGCCGTCACCGCTTTGCCGTTCCAGGCAATGCGGCTGCCATTGAGCACCGGGCGGACCTGCGCGGCCACTGGCTTGCCGCCCACCTCACCCTTCCAAACGGGATCGCCCGGTCGCCAATCCGACGTGACCGTCATCGGCTTGCCGTCACCGACTGCGAGATCGACTTCGATCGGCGATCCGATCATGCCTTCGGTGATCGAGACATCGATATAGTCGTCCCCGATCCGCACAACCCAGTCAGGCTTCATCGCGCCAGAATGCGGGGCCATGCGGCCAAGGTGGCGATCCAGGCGATCGCGACGCAGGAGTTCGACGGCAAGCGCGACCGCAGCAATCACGCGCTGCTCGTCGGCCTCCGGTTGGCGCGGTGCAAAACCGTTGGGATATTCCTCGGCGATAAAACCCGTCGACAGGCGTCCTTCACGCCAGCGCGGATGCTGCATCAGGGCCGCGAGGAACGGGATGTTGTGCTCGATGCCATCCACCACGAACTCGTCCAGCGCCACCGACATGGCGTCGATCGCTTCGATACGCGTGGGTGCCCAGGTGCAGAGCTTGGCGATCATCGGATCATAGAACATCGAGATCTCCGATCCCTCCGTTACGCCGGTGTCGTTGCGCACGATGACGTCGCCGTCCTGGCCTTCTTCCGGCGGCCTGTAGCGCGTCAAACGGCCGATCGAAGGCAGGAAGTTGCGATAGGGGTCCTCTGCGTACAGCCGGCTTTCCACCGCCCAGCCATTCAGCGTCACGTCGTCCTGGCTGATCGTCAGCGGCTCGCCGGCCGCGACACGGATCATCTGCTCCACCAAATCGACGCCGGTCACCAGTTCTGTGACCGGATGCTCGACCTGCAGGCGCGTGTTCATCTCCAGGAAATAGAAGTTCTTGTTCTTGTCGACGATGAACTCGACCGTACCTGCACTCTGATAATCGACGGCCTTGGCCAACGCGACGGACTGCTCGCCCATCGCGCGACGAGTGTCTTCATCCAGGAATGGTGACGGCGCTTCTTCCACGACCTTCTGGTTGCGGCGTTGAATCGAGCACTCACGTTCGCCGAGGTAAATGACGTTGCCATGCGCATCGCCAAGGACCTGGATCTCGATGTGCCGTGGATCGACCACGAACTTCTCGATGAAGATGCGGTCATCGCCGAAGGAGCTTTTGGCTTCGTTCTGCGAGGACTGGAAACCTTCGCGTGTTTCAGCCTCGTTCCAGGCGATGCGCATTCCCTTGCCGCCACCGCCGGCCGATGCCTTGATCATCACCGGATAGCCGATCTCGCCCGCGATCTCGACCGCATGATCAGCATCACGGATCTCGCCAAGGTAGCCCGGCACGGTGCTCACCTTGGCGGTGTTGGCGAACTTCTTCGATTCGATCTTGTCGCCCATGGCTTTGATGGCCTTCGGCTTGGGTCCGATGAAGGTGATGCCTTCCTTCTCCAGCGCTTCGCAAAAGGAGGCTCGCTCGGACAGGAAGCCGTAACCAGGATGCACAGCCTGAGCGCCAGTCTGCTTGCAGGCTGCAATGATCTTGTCGGCGACGAGATAGCTTTGAGCGGCAGGCGCAGGCCCAATGTGAACAGCCTCATCAGCCATCTCGACATGCATGGCATCACGGTCCGCGTCTGAATAAACCGCGACGGTCTTGATGCCCATCTTGCGTGCGGACTTGATGACACGGCAGGCGATTTCGCCGCGATTTGCGATCAGAATTTTGTCGAACACTTGTTAGGTCCTCCTGATCCCTCTTTTATGAACTCCATCACGCTCGTCAAGCAACCTAACGAATGTTTGCTTCACCCATAAGCTCTCGGCTTGACGCAGAGGAGAAAGGCAAGGGCATTCCCGGGCTTGATCCCGATCCCGAAACCTGAGACCTCTGACTTCAAGAAACGTTCGGAGATATCCTCATGAAAACCCGCGCCGCCGTAGCCGTTGCCGCCGGCAAACCGCTCGAAATCATGGAAGTGGATCTGGAAGGTCCGCGCGAGGGCGAAGTCCTCATCGAAGTGAAGGCGACCGGCATTTGTCACACCGATGAATTCACCCTCTCCGGCGCTGATCCAGAAGGCATCTTCCCCGCCATTCTCGGCCATGAAGGCGCGGGTGTGGTTGTGGATGTCGGTCCTGGCGTCACCTCGCTGAAGAAGGGCGACCACGTCATTCCGCTCTACACGCCGGAATGCCGTCAGTGCCCATCCTGCCTCAGCCGCAAGACCAATCTATGCACCGCCATCCGCTCCACGCAGGGCCAAGGCCTGATGCCAGACGGCACGTCGCGCTTCTCGATCGGCAAAGACAAGATCTTTCACTACATGGGCTGCTCGACCTTCGCGAACCATACGGTTCTGCCGGAGATCGCACTGGCCAAGGTCAACCCGGACGCGCCGTTCGATAAGATCTGCTACATCGGCTGCGGCGTCACCACCGGTATCGGCGCGGTGATCAACACGGCCAAGGTCGAAATCGGCGCTACGGCCATCGTTTTCGGTCTTGGCGGGATCGGCCTCAACGTCATTCAAGGGCTTCGGCTTGCCGGGGCCGACATGATCATCGGCGTTGACCTTAACAACGACAAGAAGGAATGGGGCGAGCGCTTCGGCATGACCCATTTCGTCAATCCGAAGGAAGTCGATGGAGACATCGTGCCTTACCTCGTCAACATGACGAAGCGTGGCGCAGATCAGATCGGCGGCGCAGACTACACGTTCGACTGCACGGGCAACGTGAAGGTCATGCGCCAGGCTCTTGAGAGCGCGCATCGCGGCTGGGGCGAGTCGATCGTCATCGGTGTCGCGGGCGCAGGGCAGGAAATCTCGACTCGTCCTTTCCAGCTGGTCACCGGTCGAACCTGGAAAGGCACGGCTTTCGGCGGCGCGCGTGGTCGTACCGACGTGCCGAAGATCGTCGACTGGTATATGGAGGGCAAAATCCAGATCGATCCGATGATCACCCACACGCTGAGCCTCGAAGAGATCAACAAGGGTTTCGATCTCATGCATGCCGGCGAAAGCATCCGCTCGGTCGTGGTGTACTGAGCACCATCTCTTGACGCTTGGTCATAAGGCACCAAATGCCATTTATGACCAAGCTCATCCGCACCGCTACCGCCCTGACCCTCCTCCTTGGCTGCACCGCCGCCTATGCCGCATCGACGAGCGCGGTCGTGGCCCAGACAGAAACAGAGCCCAGCACGCTTGAGCGCGCCTGGGGTCGCCTGAAGGAAGCGACCGATCTTGCGGGCGATGCAGCCCGTGAGGAAGCCGTCAAGCTTCGACAACGCGCTCAGGAAGCCATGGACGACGCCGGCCCGCTCGTCGACAAAGCGCGCGACATGGCCAACCAGCTCCGCGACAATCTGCAGGACTCCGCCGAACAAGCTGCACGCGACCTCAGTGCTGCTGCGCAGGATCTCGACGAGCGCATCCGTTCCGCCACAGGCACACCGGTCGAGCAGCCGAGCGACGTTCAGGCAACTCTTCCGCCAGTAGACCAACTCAACACGGACACACGCGCCGCCGCTATGCCCCGGCCTGCCGATACGGTGCCGGACTATGTCGGCGTTTGGGCGAAGTCACCGGCGGCTTGCGCCCAGATCGATCAGAAAGACGCCACCGATTTTGCCGTGATCACGCCCACCACCATTCGCCAGGTAGATAGGGTCTGCAACATGGCGAGCCCGTCGTTGACCGACGGCAAGGCAACGGCTCAGGCGTCCTGCTATGCAGATGGTGAAGAAGCGCCGCGCGACATCGTGCTGAACCTTCCTTCACCCGATACCCTACGCATCGGCACTGGATCACGTGCTACGCCGCTGATCCGTTGTCATCTGCCGGAGTAACCTCTGCATGACCGATCCGGTTGGACCGGCCATCTTTGTCGATGCCGATGCCTGCCCAGTCAAAGACGAGGTGGTGCGCGTTGCAGAACGCCATGACCTCGTCGTGACCTTCGTCTCCAATGGCGGACTTCGTCCGTCGCGCGATCCGATGATCCGGCATGTCGTTGTGCCGAAAAGTGCCGACGCAGCAGATGACTGGATTGTCGAGAACAGCGCGGCCGGGGACATCGTCATTACCTCCGACGTGCCACTGGCAGCACGTTGCGTGGAAAAGCACGTTCACACGCTGGCGCCCACGGGCAGGCCTTTTACGCCTGAGACGATTGGCATGGCTGTTGCGATGCGCGATCTCAAACAGCATCTGCGCGAAACCGGCGAAATCCGTGGCTTCAATCCCGGCTTTTCGGCACGCGACCGCTCAGCCTTCCTGAGCGCGCTCGATCTCACTATGCGCAGAGCCGTGAAGCGCTAGCTTCGTTTGTTCGTTTCGATCGACATGCTAAGCAGCGGCGTCACCCGCCAAACCACCGACGGAAGCAATCAGATGAAAACCGTTTCAACAGCCAAGTCGCACGGCGGCACGCAGGGCGTTTACTCCCACCACTCCGCCGCCTGCGCTTGCGAAATGACATTCGCCGTCTTCGTGCCGCCGAGATCAGGCACGAAGCCGCTTCCGGTGCTGTGGTATCTATCCGGCCTGACCTGTACCCATCAGAACGTTATGGACAAAGGCGAGTATCGCCGACTCGCGTCCGAACTTGGACTGATCATCGTGTGCCCGGACACAAGCCCACGTGGGGAGACCGTCCCGGATGAGCAGGACAACTGGCAGTTCGGCTGCGGTGCAGGGTTCTATCTTGACGCCACGCAAGCACCGTTCGATGCCAACTACCGTATGTACACCTACCTGACCGAAGAGCTTCCCGCGCTGATTGCAGCCGAGTTCCCGGCGGACATGAAGCGGCAAGCCGTCTTTGGACATTCGATGGGCGGCCACGGGGCCCTCACCCTCGCTTTGAAGAACGCTGATCGTTTTCGCAGCTGCTCAGCCTTCGCACCTATCGTTCATCCTAGCACCGCCCATTGGTCGACTGATGCTTTCACCAAATACCTCGGTCACGATCAGTCCAGCTGGCGGGCCTATGATGCCGTATCGCTGATCGAGGACGGCAAGCGTTTTGCAGAGTTTCTGGTGGATCAAGGATCAGCCGACGGCTTCCTCGACAACGGTCTCCAACCCTGGCTGTTGGAAAAAGCCTGCAAGGAAGCCGGTATTCCACTCACGCTCAACATGCGCGAGGGATACGACCACTCCTATTATTTCATCTCTACGTTCATGGACGATCATCTGCGTTGGCATGCGCAAAGACTAACAGTTTAGAAGCTTGTAACCTTCTCAGGGAACCGCTGCGCGGTCAGCACGTTCTACAAACGACACGACTGATCCGCTCAAGAGGAAATCGCTATGTTTCGTGGTATCGCGCTTTGGATGCTGGGAATTCCGATCCCGATCATCATTCTGCTGCTGATCTTCCTGCGCTAAATTTATCCGTTGCGCACCGACAAAGGGCTGGCCGTGTGCCGGCCCTTTTCATTTCGTGCATCACCCGAACGCTCCAAGTGAAAGGTTCCTTAACCTTAACCATGTCTTATCACGATCATCTTCCTTCGTGATCTCGACAGGTGCCTGGCTCGTGCAAAGCACATCTCATTCAGCCGTACTTGGGCGACGTAAAGAACCGCACACCATCATCATCGCTCGGGGCGACGCAGTGCGGCATTTTACGATCCGGCCGTGGGTCGCCACCCTCCTCGTCTGCTGTGTAGCAGTCATTGCCGCAGGGTATCTTCTCGCTACCACCTATCTGGTTCTTCGTGACGACCTGATCGGCGCAAGTGTCGCATGGCAGGCGCGCATGCAGCAGGCCTATGAAGACCGTATTGCCACGTTGCGCTCCCAAATCGATCGCATCACCAGCCGTCAGCTCCTGGATCAGCAGCTGATGGAACAGAAGGTCAACGAGTTAATCGAGCGGCAAACAGCTTTGACCGAGCGGCAGAATGTCATCGCGCCCATTGTGGAGCGGGTAAACACAGCGCCTACCGGAGAAGAATCTGAACGGATCGAGAAGAAGCCCCAGCTTGGCACGGTGTCGCCAGATCAATCTGGCTTCAAGGCCTCGCAGATCGCCGCTCTGTGGAAGACACGCACTGAAAGCTTGAACAAAACGCCTGCCGAAAAAGCTGATCTGGCATTCTCGACGATTACCAAGTCGCTGCGCCATGTCGAGGACGATCAGCTGAAACGTCTAGAAAGCCTCGCTGACGACGCCTACCAGACGGCAGACAAGATCTCTCAAGCCCTCGCTTCAGCTGGACTGGTCATCGATGTCGATTACGACAAAGCGAATGTCGGCGGACCTTTGATCGAGATTGACAAATCTCAGGTGTTTGACACGCGAGTGCGGGAGCTGAACGCCGCCTTCCGTATGCTTGACACAGTGAAGGACCAGGCCCGCAGCCTACCTGTTGCCAATCCCGCTCCTGGACGGCCGGTTTCATCGAGCTTCGGCGTCCGGCGCGACCCGATCATCGGCACTGCCGCCCTTCATTCCGGCATGGATTTTCGTACCGGTACCGGCACACCAATTCGTGCGACTGCATCTGGAACCGTTGTCAGCGCCGGCTGGTCCGGTGGCTACGGCCGCATGGTGGAAGTCGAGCACGGCCAGGGTTTTACCACCCGCTACGCCCATATGAGTGAGATTCTGGTTGTACCGGGAGAGAAGATCGAGCGCGGCATGATCGTGGGCAAAACCGGGAGCTCCGGCCGATCGACGGGACCGCATCTCCACTATGAAGTGCGCAAGAACGGCACTGCGCTTGACCCGCTGCGTTTCATAACGGCCGGGAGGCAGATCCAATCCTACCTATGAAAATGGCGGCCGAAGCCGCCATTCAATAGATATCGAAAACTGCAAGCCGACTTAGTCGATGTCGGCAACCGGTTCTGCTGCACCGCCATTGATCTTGGCCGAGAGCGAGGCTTCCATGAAGTCGTCCAAATCGCCGTCGAGAACGTCGGATGGACTGGTGCTCTCGTGGCCGGTGCGAAGATCTTTCACCAGCTGATACGGCTGCAAGACATAGGAGCGGATCTGGTGACCCCAGCCGATCTCCGTCTTTGACGACTCAGTGGCATTCGCCGCTGCTTCGCGCTTCTTCAGCTCCTCCTCATACAAGCGTGAGCGCAGCATTTCCCAGGCCTTGGCGCGGTTCTGGTGCTGTGAACGCCCCGCCTGACAGGCAACAGCAATGCCGGTCGCGAGATGCGTGATACGCACGGCCGAGTCGGTCGTGTTGACGTGCTGACCGCCCGCGCCCGATGAGCGATAGGTGTCGATGCGAACATCCGACTCGCTCACCTGGATCTCGATCGAATCGTCAATCACCGGATACACCCAGACGCTCGCGAAGGACGTGTGGCGACGCGCATTGCTGTCATAAGGCGAGATGCGCACGAGACGGTGAACGCCCGATTCCGTCTTCGCCCAGCCGAAGGCGTTGTGCCCCTTGATCAGCAGGGTCACCGACTTGATGCCGGCTTCTTCGCCATCATGCAGCTCGAGGATCTCGACCTTGAACCCTCGACGCTCTGCCCAACGCGTATACATGCGCATGAGGATGGACGCCCAGTCCTGGCTTTCCGTGCCACCGGCGCCCGAATGCACTTCGAGATAGGTGTCGTTCGAGTCTGCCTCGCCGGACAAAAGCGTCTCGATCTGGCGCGCGGCGATCTCGCCCTTGAGCGAACGAATGGCAGCCTCAGCTTCTTCGATAACCGACTGGTCGCCCTCTTCCTCGCCAAGCTCGATCAAGCCGATATTGTCTTCCAGACCCTGGTTCAGGCTGCGAACCGCCTTGATGCTGTCGTCGAGCGACTGGCGCTCACGCATCAGCTTCTGCGCTTCCTGCGGATCGTTCCACAGCGCCGGATCTTCGGCGCGCATGTTGAGGTAGTCTAAACGCTTGAGGCCCTGATCCCAGTCAAAGATGCCTCCTCAGCAGGCCAATGCCCTGCTTGATTTCGTCGACAATCGATTGCGTTTCCGCACGCATATAGTTCCACCTGCAAATCGTTCGGGAATGGTTAGGCCGGAACATAGGGAGGCGTCCCGCGCCTGTAAAGAAAAAGGCGCGCCGGATGAGCGGCGCGCCTGCATTCGGTTGATCGAGTGGCCTCAGTAAAGGCCGCCAGCACCGGATGTGATGGCACGGTTGGCGGACGGCGAGATCGTTTCGCGTGACTGCTCCGCCCCACTCTCGTCCATGCCAATGACCCAGTAGCTATCGGCCGGTCCGGTACCGGGTTTGAAAGCTTCCATGATCGTACCCTGCTGACCTTCGGTCGCGCGCATACCGGTCTTACGATCGATGGCGATCAACTTCATGCCTTCCGGTACGCGAAAATCGACGATCGGCTGATCTTTCAACGCCTCGGCCATGAACTCCTTGAAGATCGGAGCCGCGAGGCCGCTGCCAGTCGCGCCTTTGCCCATCGGGCGCGGCGTGTCGTAGCCCATGTAGAGGCCCACAACGAGATCAGGTGAATAGCCCACGAACCAGGCATCCCGCTCATCGTTCGTCGTACCCGTCTTGCCTGCAAGCGGACGGCCAAGCTCGGAGATCGTTGTCGCCGTGCCGCGCTGAACCACACCTTCCATCATTGACGTGATCTGGTAGGCCGTCATCGGATCGAGCACCTGCTCGGAATTGTCGATGATCGTCGGCTCCGGCTGATTATCCCACTGCTGGGCGTTACAGTTTTCACAAGTACGCTCTTCGTGCCGGAAGATGGTGTGCCCGTAACGGTCCTGAATACGGTCGATCAGCGACGGCTTGATCGACTTGCCGCCATTCGCCATCACCGAATAGGCTGAAACCATGCGCATGACGGTGGTTTCGCCCGATCCCAGCGAGTTCGAGATGTGTGGCGCCATCTTGTCGTAGACGCCGAAGCGCTCGGCATACTCAGCGACGAGATCCATGCCCATGTCGTTGGCCAGCCGCACGGTCATGAGGTTGCGCGATTTTTCGATACCTGTGCGCAAGGTTGATGGACCGCCGAAGCCACCACCATAGTTCTTCGGCTCCCAAACGGAGGTGCCGATCTTGATGCTGATCGGCCCATCCATCACCACGGACGCCGGCGTGTAGCCGTTGTCGAGGGCAGCCGAGTAAACGATCGGCTTGAAAGACGAGCCGGGCTGACGCATCGCCTGCGTGGCGCGGTTGAACACGGACTTGGCATAGGAGAAACCGCCGACCATGGCGAGCACACGACCCGTATGCGGATCCATGGCAACCATGCCGCCTTCGATCTGCGGCGGCTGTCGCAAAATCAGCTTCTTGATGTCGCCGTCCTGAGGCTCAACATACACCACGTCGCCGGGCTTAACGACATCCGCCGGGGACTTTGCAGTCAAACGCTTACCGTTGACGACATGGCGCATCGCCCACTTCATGTCGGCAGCAGCAACGAAGCCCTCGTCTCGCTCGGCCTTCAGCTCACCAGACACCTCCCGACCGGGCCTCATGCCGACTTTCAGGCCGTCCTTGTTTGCTTCGAGAACAACAGCCGGCTGCCATTCAGGCACGTCGCTCAGACCCTTCACCTCCCCAAGCGGCTTGCCCCAGTCACCTGCGATGTCGATCGAGGTAATCGGACCGCGATAGCCGCGGAGCGTGTCGTACTTGATCAGGCCATGCTGAAGCGCACCGCGCGCCATACGCTGCATGGTGGGATCAAGTGTGGTACGAACGGATAGACCGCCTTCATACAGAGTGTCTTCGCCATACTTGGCGATGATCTGACGGCGGACTTCTTCCGTGAAATATTCGCCAGCAAAGATGTAGGTGCCACCGCGACGTGGCGTGACGCCGAGATCGGTCGCCTTGGCCTTGTCACCGTCTTCCCGCGAGACGTAGCCATTTTCGACCATCTGATCGATGACCCAGTTGCGGCGCTCAAGCGCACGCTCGGTGTGGCGGAACGGGTGATAATTGGTCGGCCCCTTCGGCAAGGCGGCCAGATAAGCAGCTTCTGCGACAGTCAGCTCATTCACCGACTTGTCGAAGTAAGTCAGTGCCGCTCCGGCAATACCGTAGGAGCCGAGGCCGAAGAAAATCTCGTTGAGGTAGAGCTCAAGAATGCGATCCTTCGAATAAGCCTGCTCGATGCGGAAGGAGAGCACCGCCTCTTTCACTTTGCGCTCGATCGTCTGCTCGTTCGTCAGAAGGAAGTTCTTGGCAACCTGCTGCGTGATCGTCGAGCCACCCTGGGTCGGGCCACCTTTCATGGCGACCAACACGGCACGACCAACGCCTTCGATGTCGATGCCCGGATGATTGTAGAAGTTCTTGTCTTCGGCAGACAGGAACGCAGCCTTGACCCGGTCCGGAATGGCCTGGATCGGAAGATAAAGACGGCGCTGGCGAGCAAACTCAGCCATCAGAGCACCATCCGAGGCATGCACGCGCGTGGTAACGGGCGGTTCGTATTTCGCGAGCACCTCGTAGTCTGGCAGATCCTTGGTGAGGCTCGTGATGTAGAGGGCCACGCCTCCAGCAGCCAGCAAAGCCAGCGCTACGCCTACACCAAAGAAGTAGCCGATCAGCCTAATCATTCCCACTCCAGTCCAAGGAAACCATGAAGCGCACCGGCACGAGCCGAGCAGAATCATGCCACGCAACGCTCGGTGCGCCGATTAACCCCGCCGATATGGGCAAAATACGGCAAACTCAATGCTGCCGCTGAGTTCTAGGCAAAATCGGGACAAAGCGCTTCGAGCGCCCTCATAGCACATTCTGAGGGATAATTAACCTCGGCTACCGATGCGAGGACCCGCAAACTGGATCACGGCATCCACAATGCCGCCGGCGGCCTTGGCCCGCCAAGCGCTGTCGAGCAGATGTTTTTCGTCGCCTTCATTCGACAGATAGCCGAGTTCGATCAGCACGGAAGGCACATCCGGCGCGCGCAAGACCCGGAATCCGGCCATACGGTGCGGGTTGTTGATCATCGTCACCGAGCGCTTGAGCTCACCGACCAGTGTTTTGGCGAAGCTCATCGAGAAGGAGTGCGTTTCGCGCCGGATCAGATCAACCAGAATATCCGCGATCTGGTGATCCTCATCCTCGATGTTGATGCCAGCAAGCTGGTCCGAAAGGTTTTCGCGTGTCGCAAGAGCCGCTGAGGCCGCATCCGAAGCGCGATCTGAAACGGTGTAGACGGTGGCGCCGCTGATGCCTTTCAAGCGAATGGTGTCAGCGTGAATGGAGATGAACAGATCGGCGTTCTTTTCGCGGGCGAAGCGCACCCGCTCATCCAGTCGCAGGAACCGGTCGTCGTCACGCGTGAGGATGACATCAAGGTTGCCGGCTTTGGAAAGCTGGTCGCGCAGCTCTCGGGAAAAGGCGAGTGTGATGTCCTTTTCAACCGTGCCGGACAAACCATTCGCCCCGCCATCGATGCCACCATGACCGGGATCAACAACCACCGTGAAACGTTTTTCACTTGTCTGCGCTGTTTGGCCTTCGGCGTTCTTCGGCTGTGAAGGCGTCGTTGACCCGGTTGATGTCGCCTGTTCGGCGAGAGCCGCGTCAAAGAGCTGTTCCGAAGCCGCTTCTAGGTCGAGCACCAGGCGATTGCCGGCCTTCTTGTCATTCGCAAGCAGGTTGAAGTCGGCAATCGTGAACGGGCCCTTGGCGCTGACCACGATCCGCGACATGCCCTCGCCGATCGAACCATACTTGATGCCGGTGATCAGGCCACGCGGCTTCAGAGCTTTCTCTTCGAAGCGAAAGCGCGCTTCGGGAAGGTCGATGACGAGGCGATGGGGCGAACGCAGCAGCATGAGCTTGGGTTCGGCTTCGACATCCAGGCTGAACAGCATCCGCGTCTTCAGCGAATCGCCGGCAATGGCCAAATCCCGCAACTCCAGCGGCTTGGCTGCCGCCGGCTGGCCCATAAGCAAGGAAAGCGTGAGCCCAGCAGCTATCATTGCCCGGGCGGCCATGGTGCGGACGTTCTCGGAAATGCGGAAGTTCATACGCCCCTCGTCGCCTGCCGCAGGTGAAGTTCAAGCTCTCGTCGAGCACGAAAACGGCACAGTTTGGGCCGCCACCCAGCCGTCGATAGTTAAGCACAGGTAATTCAAGCTGGTTAAGCAAGCGTTGCCTCACCATACAGGCGTACCCATATGAAACAGGTCGGCAAAAAAGGTTGCTTTAGGATAACCCAAACCATACAAGCGAAGCTGGGTAACAGCTATGTCGGTCCTGTTTTGGATCGCCTGCAAGCTAGGTTCGCGTGACGTACACGCATCCGTCGTACGCCGTGAGCCACGCCGCAAGGCGGGCAATAGGCGTCGTTTTTGCCCCAACGTATTTCGGCTCGGCATCTCGATTTCATGAGGCCGGGTTTGAGGAAAACGGCTGGAGTTTTTCTGAGCCGGCTCTTTAGAGCGAACAAGCTGGTCCGACACCCTGTCGGGCTCGATTTAATCTTTTCGCGAGGAACGCGATTGGTCTGCGCATACCAGGTCCCCTCCGTTGAAAACCGCGCCACTTTGGCTGCGGTTGGAGCCGACCATGCGTACCGATTGGTGATCGTGGACGTGACAATATCCGGCACACGCGTGCCGTCCAGCCAGGAAGATCCGCCTTTGAGGGCGTCCCGGTGGCCGGCTGCCGGGGAGATCTTTAACTATGCCCAACAAGATGCTGATCGACGCCTCCCACCCGGAGGAAACACGGGTCGTCGTCACCCGCGGTAATCGGATCGAAGAGTTCGACTTCGAATCGCAGGATAAGAAACAGCTTCGCGGAAACATCTATCTCGCCCGCGTGACGCGGGTTGAGCCGTCGCTCCAGGCGGCCTTCGTGGAATATGGCGGCAATCGCCACGGCTTCCTCGCCTTCAGCGAAATCCACCCTGACTATTACCAGATCCCGCTTGCAGATCGTCAGGCTCTTCTGCGCGCTGACGCGGAAGAAGCAGAAGCTGAGGAAAAGGAAGACGAGGAAGAGCGCTCCGGCGGACGTCGTCGTCGCAGCCGCAACGGCAAGAATCGTCATCGCGATGACGATCGTAAAGCCTCGTCCAATGAGTCCGAGAAAGACAAGGACGAAAATCAGGATCCAACGGTCGAGAACGGCGGCTCGCTCGCCGAGATCGAGATGCTGGAAAGCGCGTCTTTCCTGTCGAATTCCTTCAGCCCGGCAGCACTGGCGGAAGCTGAGAAGAACGCTGCCGCTGACGAACGTCACGGCGATGCATCTGACGAACAGCGCGCTGACGCGCAGGACAATGCGGAACGCAACAGCCAGGATGCCGATCGCAGCAACGACGTCTCCGTTGCAAACGACGAATCCCAGAGCGCAGAAGACGAAGACGAGACGAACTCGTCATCCGGCGGCTCCGGTCCGGCTATGCCGTCTGCCATCGAAGGCGACGTCGTTTCGGAAGATGTAACGGACGCGTCTGAGGGCACCTCTGGCAAACGCCATGGTCGGACGTCCAACGGTTCTTCCGCCGATGATCACAGCCACGATGACGACGACTCGGAAGGCGACGACGATGTTGAGTCGGTCGGCGCGGAAGACGCCATCGAGGAAGCGCAGCCGCGTCGCCGCGCCAACCGCCGTCAGTACAAGATCCAGGAAGTTATCAAGCGCCGCCAGATCCTGCTGGTTCAGGTCGTCAAGGAAGAGCGCGGCAACAAGGGTGCTGCTCTCACCACCTACCTGTCGCTGGCCGGCCGCTATTCCGTTCTGATGCCGAATACGGCACGCGGCGGTGGTATCTCGCGCAAGATCACCAACATCCAGGATCGCAAGCGCCTTAAGGATGTCGTGAAGGAGCTCGAAGTGCCGCAGGGCATGGGTGTGATCCTCCGTACGGCCGGCGAAAGCCGAACGAAGGCCGAGATTCGCCGTGACTATGAATATCTGATGCGCATGTGGGAGAACGTCCGCACGCTCACGCTGCAGTCAACGGCCCCTGCCCTCGTTTACGAGGAAGGCTCTCTGATCAAGCGATCGGTGCGCGATCTCTATAACAAGGACATCAGTGAAATTCAGGTGGCCGGCGAAGAAGGATATCGCGAGGCCAAGGACTTCATGCGCATGCTGATGCCGAGCCACGCCAAGGTGGTTCAGCCTTATCGCGACACGGTCCAGATTTTCGCCCGCAACGGCATCGAAGCACAGCTCGATCGCATGCTGCAGCCGCAGGTGAACCTGAAGTCGGGCGGCTACATCATCATCAACCAGACGGAAGCGCTGGTTGCGATCGACGTGAACTCGGGTCGCTCTACGAAGGAGCATTCGATCGAAGACACGGCGCTGCAGACCAATCTGGAAGCAGCGGACGAAGTCGCACGTCAGCTTCGTTTGCGCGATCTCGCCGGTTTGATCGTTGTCGACTTCATCGACATGGAGGAGAACCGCAACAACCGAGCCGTTGAAAAGCGCATGAAAGATGCGCTGAAGAACGACCGCGCGCGCATTCAGGTTGGTCGCATCTCGCATTTCGGCTTGCTGGAAATGTCGCGTCAGCGCATCCGCGCCAGCGTGCTGGAATCCACGACGCAGACCTGTCCGCATTGCGGCGGCACCGGTCACATCCGCTCCGAATCCTCTGTCGGGCTGCATGTGATCCGCGGCATCGAGGAGTACCTCCTCAAGGACAATCGCTCGCACATCACGGTTCGCACGCCTGCATCGACGGCGCTCTATGTGCTGAACCACAAGCGCTCGACCCTTGTAGACATGGAGAAGCGCTTCGGTGTCACCATTGAGGTTGAGGCCGATGAAACCCTGGGCTCGCAGCACTATGCGATCACCCGCGGTGCGGCCGTAGAGAACCCGGTGATCATTGCACCGCCGAGCTACGAACCGGTGGTCGACGAACTCGATGACGAGCCGATGCAGCCTTTCGACGAAGTCGAAGATGAGGTTGTAGAAACCGAGGCGGAGAGCCGCGATGAAGGCGAAGCGAAAGAAGGCGAGCGTGACAACGATCGTAAGCGCAAGCGCCGTCGTCGCCGTCGTGGTGGACGCGATCGCGACGCTGAAAATGCTGTAACGCCTGCATCTACTGGCGATCACGGCCTGGCGTCCAACGCCGATGAAGCTCCGGCTGCCGATGAGGATGCCGCCGTTGGTGCCGAACCTGTTGAGCCGGAAGCGGATGCTGACGGCGACAACAAGAAGCGCCGGCGTGGCAAGCGTGGTGGTCGTCGCAATCGTCGTGAAGACGGCGATGAAAGCGTTGCGGCGCAGGATGGTGGCGAGGCTGAGAAGGCTGCGGTGTCGGATGTTCAGCAGACCGATGAAGCGGCTGTAGCGGCTGAAGCGGTAGCTGGGATCGATTCGACTGCCGAAGTTCAGTCTGCCGAAGAAGCAAAGCCTGAGACGGCCCAGAATTCGCCGGAAGATCAGGCACTTGCGGTTGATCTGCCGACGGAACAGGCCGCTGCTGAAGCCATGACGGGCGACGCGGTTGCGGCTCCTGAAGAGGCCCCTGCTCCGGCCAAGCGGCCGCGTGCAAGGCGCAGCAAGAAGGCGATTGCTGCGGAAGAGGCTGCAGCGGCAGCAGCGGCGGAAGTCGTTGAGAACGCTGCAGAACCTGCCGCTGAAAATGCGTCGACGCCAACTGCAGAAGAAGCACCGGAGGCCCAGCCCGCTCCATCCGAGCAGGCCGCAGAACCGGAAGCTTCGGTTCAGGTTGAAGAGCCCACGGAAGAGCCGGCTCGTCGGTCGCGCCGTCGCACAACGGGCACGGAAGAGCCGGTTGAACCGGTGGTTACGTCCACGGGTCCAAGCGAGACTGCGGACGAAGCACCGGCACCGCGCAAGGGTGGCTGGTGGCAGCGCAAGAGCTTTTTCTAAGCATCTGGCAGCGTGGAACGCGCGTTCTGTAACGCAGAATAAGCAAATGGCCGGGGCATTTCCCGGCCATTTGCGCATTTGGCTGAGCGTTTTGCGGCGAAAACGGGACTTGGTCGCGCTGGCTTGGTGATGACTGGGCTTGCCAGTTGATCCCCGCCAAAAACAAAGACGATCAAGTTTGATGCATTAGGCACTTCTAAGAAGAAGACATCAGCGAACTTGACATCGACACGGAACGAGACGCTCTCGTCAGCCGCGTCTCATATCATCGTCATCGCAGTCAGGCAGATCGGCAAAGTGCAACGAATAAATCGATGCACGTCTCCCACGATCCCGCATCAGGATCCGGACCGAATCACAGCAACTTCGATGACACTATCGACTTGCGCGGGTGGCCAGCCAACGTTCGATGCGGTCGGTCGCCTCAACCATCTCGTTCATGCTGCCGGCATAGGAGAATCGCATCGTGCGATGTCCCTCACCCGTGTCGAAGTCGATGCCGGGTGTGGCGGCGACATGAGCTTGCGCGAGCATGGCCTTGGCGAACTCCATGCTGTCATTGCTGTGACGTGTCACGTCGCAATAGGCATAGAAAGCACCATCAGGCGGAGCGGCGATGCCGAAGCCGAGTTGTGGCAGGCGCTGGAGGAGATAAGCGCGGTTGGCTTCGTAGCGCGCCTTGATGGGCTCCAGGACTTGCCTAGCCGTCAGAGCGGCGACGGCGGCGATCTGCGACAGTTCGGGCGCCGAAATATATAGGCTCTGGCCGATGCGCTCGATGGGCCGCACCATCCGCTCCGGCAGCACCATCCAGCCGATGCGCCAGCCGGTCATGCAGTAGTATTTGGAAAAGGAGTTGATGACGGTGACGTTCGGATCGAAGGCAAGCGCCGTCACATCCGGGCCGGTATAACAAAGGCCGTGATAGATCTCGTCGGAGATCGTCGAGATGCCGAGTTCGCTTGCCGTTTGAACCAGATCGCGCAGAGCATCGGCAGGAATCACGGCACCGGTGGGATTGGCCGGACTCGCAAACAGCAGACCGTCGAGCCGTCCTTCGTCATGAACCGCACGCAGCCTTTCAGCCGTGAGATAGGGTTCATGATCCAATGGGATCTCGACGACCTCGAGACCAAGCGCCTTGAGGATGTTTCGATAAGCGGGATAGCCGGGTGCTGTGATGGCGACACGGTCGCCGGGATCAAACATCGCGAGAAACGCCAGGTTGAAGCCGGCCGATGACCCGGTGGTGACGGCGATACGCTCCACCGGAACGGACACACCATAATGCTCGGCATAATGCCGGCTGAGACCCTCGCGCAGATCGCGCAAACCAAGGGCGTCGGTATAGCCTATGCGGCCTTCCTTCAACGCGCGGGCCGCAGCCTCGCGCACGATCTCCGGTGCCGGATCGGACGGTTGCCCCACCGCAAGCGAAATCACGGACGCTCCGGCTGCACGCAGACGGTTCGCTTCGGCGAGAACATCCATGGCGTGGAAGGGCTCCACGGCACTGCGGAGCGAGGGCTGGCGAACAAAGGGCTTGGGTGACTCAGTCATGATGCCGCACAAATGCCGGAATGGTATGAGGATCACAAGTTTACGAGTGAGAACAGCGTGCCTTTCTTTCCACCGCATCCTTCGTTACCAACTCCGGTCATGATCAGAGCCAGTTTCCAGCGATTGAAGTCTGCTAAACGCGCGGCCATTGCGAGCGTCTTGAGTGTTGCGCTGGTTCTACCAGCGATCGCTCCCGCTGCCGCGCAAGGCCGAAGCGTTCCGATCGTGCGCGATGCCGAGATCGAGGCGCTGGTTACCGAATATGCCAGGCCGATCCTTAAGGCGGCCGGTCTGGGCAATTCCGGCATCCGCATCGTTCTGGTGAATGATCCGAGCTTCAATGCGTTTGTTGCCGGTAACCGAATCTTCGTCAACACCGGCGCGCTGATGACGGCGGAAACGCCGAACGAAATCATCGGCGTGCTCGCGCATGAATCCGGCCACATCGCCGGCGGTCACCAGCAGCGGCTGCGTGACCAAATTGCCCGCGCGCAGACGGCAGCCGTGGTCGCCGGTCTGCTCGGCATGGGCGCTGCCGTTGGTGGCGCGGCGTCGGGAACGAACGGGCTCGGTCAGGCCGGCATGGGCATGGCCATGGGGAGTTCCGAAGTGGCTCGCCGCAGCGTGCTCGGTTATCAGCGCACGGAAGAGATCACCGCCGACCGCTCGGCCATGCGCTACCTTGAAGCGACCGGGCAATCCGGCAAGGGCATGCTGGCGACGTTTCAGCGTTTCCAGAGCGGTCTGGCTCTGGCCGGCACGCGTGTCGATCCCTACCAGATCAGCCATCCAATGCCGCGCGAGCGTATCGCCAATCTGACAGAGCTCGCTCAATCCAGCCCTCACTATAACCAGAAGGATCCGGCGGAGCTGCAGCAGCGGCATGACCGCATGCGCGCCAAGATCGCTGCTTATACGCAAGACCAGCGGGCAGCGAGCCGCTTGTTCCGGAACGATCGCAGCAACCCGGCAGCGGCCTATGGCGATGCTTTCACAACCTTTCTTTATGGCAACCCGGCCGCCGCGCTGCAGAAGGTCGATGCGCTCATCAAGACGATGCCGAAGAACCCGTATCTGTATGAGTTGCGCGGCGAAGTGCTGATGCGCGGGAACCGCCCGGCGGAAGCGGCCAATGCGTTTGCCACTGCGGTGAAACTCGACCCCAACCGGTCCGGCATTCTTCAGGTCGCTTACGGTCAGGCGCTTCTTGCGACGGGCAAGCCGGCTGCGCTGAAGCAGGCCACGGTTGCCTTGCAGCAGGGTCTTGCGCGTGACCGCGAATATATCAACGGCTACAAGTTTCTAGCTCAAGCCTACGGACAGGCAGGCTCCATCGGCGAAGCCGAACTGGCGACGGCCGAGGGGCACTATTATTCCGGAAACTACAAGGACGCGATGATCTTCGCCGCCCGCGCGCAACAGCGCTTGAAGCGCGGATCGCCTGGCTGGGTGCGCGCGCAAGACATCATCTCCTCACGCACGAAGCTGAAGAAGTAAGGGGCTTACACCCCAACCAAACACCGTGAAGGCGCAGACTATGAAAAAGATACTCCTGGGACTGACAGGCACTGTCATGGCGCTTGCCCTTCTTGGCGGCGGCTATGCGGCTGGCCGGGTCAATGCCGATCCGAGCCCGGAAGCCACTCCCCAAGTCGCTCAGGCCACCGATCGGGCCGAAACCGAATCGATCATCCGCGACTATCTCTTGTCCAACCCAGAAATCCTGATCGAGGTTCAGACCGCCCTGACCGCGCGCGACCAGGAAGCGCAGCAGAAACAGCAGGCGGAAGTTCTGCAGAACGAAAAGGCCGCGATCTACCAGTCCGCCAATGATGCGATCATCGGCAATCCGGAGGGCAGCAAGACAGTCGTCGAGTTCTTCGATTACAATTGCGGCTACTGCAAGCACGCGCTCGCCGACATGCAGGCGATGGTACAGGACGATCCGGACCTGCGCTTCATCATGAAGGAATTCCCGATCCTCGGACCGGATTCGCAACAGGCCCATATGGTGGCTGCCGCGTTCAAGCGCGTCGCAGCGGACAAATATGCCGAGTTCCATATCCGTCTTCTCGGCGGCAGCGGTCGCGCCAGCGAAGCGTCGGCACTGCGTCTTGCCGCCAGCATGGGCGTGGAAGAAGCGGCCTTGCGCCAGGCCATGAAGGATCCGGCCATCGTCGAAGAGTTCACGCAGACCTTTGAACTCGCCAACAAGCTTGCCATCAGCGGAACGCCCGCTTACGTCATCGGCGACGAAGTCGTTTCGGGTGCGATCGGTGCGGATGCGCTCAAGAGCAAGGTGGAAGCGGTCAGCGCCGTCAACTAAGGGATCGCTCTGGCACGGGAAAAAGCCCGGTTCGCTCTTTTCGTTCGAAGCTGACGCCCTTATAGAGGGCGCGGTTGTGCCTGCAAACGCGGGCACCGGGAAACGTGATGTCGAAGCCGATCTTTGTTCTCAACGGTCCGAACCTCAACATGCTGGGTAAGCGCGAGCCCGGCATCTATGGCGGCAAGACCCTGGGTGCGATCGAAGCCGATTGCAGCGCTGAAGCGCAGGCGCTCGGCCTCGAAGTCGATTTTCGACAAACGAACCACGAAGGCGTTCTGGTCGATTGGATTCAGGAAGCCGGCGACCAAGCCGCCGGCATCGTGATCAATCCGGGCGCCTATAGTCATACTTCCATTGCCATCCACGATGCGCTCCGCTCGATCGGCTCGCTTCCGGTGGTGGAGGTCCATCTTTCCAACATCCATGCCCGCGAAGCTTTCCGGCACACTTCCATGGTGTCGCTGGTTGTTGCGGGTGTTATCTGCGGTCTCGGACCGATCGGCTATCTGCTGGCGCTCCGGGCCTTGGCGGCACGGCTATGAGCGACGCAGAGACTATCACAAAGGACACAACGGACATGGCGACCAAGCCAAACGGCATCGATCAGCAACTCATCCGCGATCTGGCCGGCATCCTGAACGACACGAATCTCACCGAGATCGAAGTCGAATTCGGTGATCTGAAAATGCGCGTGGCACGCCAGACGCAGGCCGTGCAGGCCTATGCACCGGCACCGATGGCAGCCGCACCAGCTCCGGCTGCGGCATCTGCAGCACCAGCCGCTGCACCGGCATCAACGGCCGATTCGCTCAAGAACGCCGTGAAGTCGCCCATGGTCGGCACCGCATATCTCTCCCCCGCACCAGGCGCCCGCCCCTTCGTGGAAGTCGGCCAGACCGTGCGCGAGGGCCAGACGCTCCTCATCATCGAAGCCATGAAGACGATGAACCAGATCCCGGCGCCGCGCTCGGGCACGGTGGTGTCCATCATGTGCGAAGACGCACAGCCGGTTGAATTCGGTGAGCCGCTGGTGGTGATCGAGTAAACCCATGTTCCAGAAAATCCTCATCGCAAACCGTGGCGAGATCGCGCTTCGCGTTTTGCGCGCGGCGAAGGAACTCGGCATCCAGACGGTTGCCGTGCATTCCACGGCCGACGCCGACGCCATGCATGTGCGCCTGGCCGATGAAAGCGTCTGCATCGGACCGCCGCCGGCCCGCGACAGCTATCTGAACATCCACCAGATCGTCGCTGCCTGCGAAATCACGGGCGCCGACGCGATCCATCCGGGCTACGGCTTCCTGTCGGAGAACGCCAAGTTCGCTGACATTCTGGCCGCCCACAACATCACCTTCATCGGCCCCTCGGGTGACCACATCCGCACCATGGGCGACAAGATCGAAGCCAAGCGCACCGCAAAGCGCCTCGGCATTCCGGTCGTGCCGGGCTCCGATGGCGCCATCACCGACGAGGTGGAAGCCAAGCGCGTGGCGGCCGAAATTGGCTATCCCGTTCTGATCAAGGCTTCGGCCGGCGGCGGCGGTCGCGGCATGAAGGTCGCACGCACGGAAGCCGATCTGTCGGAAGCGCTGTCGACCGCGCGCTCCGAAGCCGGCGCGGCCTTTGGTGACGACGCCGTTTACCTCGAGAAGTATCTGGAAAAGCCGCGCCATATCGAAGTCCAGGTCATGGGCGACGGCCGGGGCAAGGCGATCCATCTCGGCGAGCGCGACTGCTCGTTGCAGCGCCGCCACCAGAAGGTCTGGGAAGAAGCCAACTCGCCGGCTCTCAACGCCGAGCAGCGTGATCGCATCGGCATGATCTGCGCCAACGCCATTGCCGATCTCGGTTATTCCGGCGCGGGCACGATCGAGTTCCTGTATGAAAACGGCGAGTTCTATTTCATCGAGATGAACACGCGTTTGCAGGTCGAGCATCCGGTCACGGAAGCGATCACCGGCCTCGATCTCGTGCATGAGCAGATCCGCGTGGCCGGCGGCGGCGGGCTTTCGCTGACGCAGGATGAAGTCCGCTTTTCCGGCCATGCCATCGAATGCCGCATCAACGCCGAAGACGCGCGCACCTTCGTGCCCTCGCCCGGTTTGATCACGCATTTCCATACGCCGGGCGGCCTCGGCATTCGCGTCGATTCGGGCGTTTACAGCGGCTATCGCATTCCGCCTTATTACGACAGCCTGATCGGCAAGCTGATCGTGCATGGCCGTAATCGCGTGGAATGCATGATGCGCCTGCGCCGTGCGCTCGACGAGTTCGTGGTGGACGGCATCAACACGACACTGCCGCTGTTCCGCGATCTGGTGGGCAATCCGGACATCGCCAATGGCGACTACGACATCCACTGGCTCGAAAAGCACCTCGCAGCCGATCACTGAGACCAGTCCGGTGGCCCGACCCTTTGCACCTGGCCACCGGATTCCGCCCGACCTCCTGTTGCGCGCATACGCATCCGGGGTGTTCCCCATGGCGGAAGAAGCCGACGACCCCGAAGTGTTCTGGGTTCGGCCGGAAGAGCGCGGCATCATCCCGCTCGACGCCTTTCACATCCCCAAGAGCCTGCGCAAGGTCATCCGGCAAGAGCGCTTCGACGTGCGCCGCGACACGACCTTCAACGGCGTGATCGATGGCTGCGCCGAAAGCAGCGAAGGGCGCGACAAGACCTGGATCAACGGGCCGATCCGCGAAGCCTATGGCGAACTCTTCGCGCGCGGCCATTGTCATACGGTTGAAGCCTGGCGCGAGGGCGAGCTCGTGGGCGGCTTGTATGGCGTCACGCTCGGCCGCGCCTTCTTCGGCGAAAGCATGTTTTCGCGCGAAACGGATGCGTCCAAGGTGTGCCTCGCGCATCTCGTGGCCCATCTGGTCGACCGCGGCTTCGAGCTTCTGGATACGCAGTTCAACACGGATCATCTGAAACGCTTCGGCGCGATCGATGTGCCGCGGGCACGTTACGAAAGGCTGCTTGAAAAAGCGCTGGAACACGAGCCGGCGCAGTTCTGAACACTGCGAACGTCTTCCGCTCACCTTGCATCAAAGCAGATGAACGCTGGTGATAGGCGAAAAGCGTTGTTTTAAACTTACGGCATATTAATGTATGCTCTCATAGGTTTCTATCTTTCATCTTCACATCAGAAGATAAGCCTTTGGGAAGGGCGATCATGAGCTCAGCGGCGATCGAGGGGGCGGCGCTATATGATGGCGAACGCCGTAATTTCCAGCGCATGAACGTCAAGCTCTACGGGCGTTACATGCTGGAAGACCATTCCGAATATCCCTGCCAGATCATGGATATGTCCCCGGGTGACGCAGCCCTTCGCTGCGACCATCCTGGCGAGCCCGGCGAAAAGGTCATCGTCTACATCGATCATGTCGGGCGCGTCGAAGGTGTCGTGATCCGCACGCTTCCAGACGGCTTCGCGATGGCCGTCGTTGCGTCCGATCGCAAGCGCGACAGATTGGCGGCGCAGCTGACCTGGCTGGCGAACCGCCACGAACTGGATCTGCCGGAAGACCGTCGTCATGAGCGTGAAACGCCGGAAAGCCCGGTGACTTTCCTCAAGCTGAGCGATGGCCGCGAGTATCAGTGCCGCATCATCGATCTTTCCCTCTCCGGTGCGGCGGTCGAGATCAATGTGAAGCCGGCTGTCGGCATTCAGGTCATGCTGGGAACGATGCGCGGCCAGGTCGTGCGTCACCTTGAAGACGGCGTCGCCGTGGAGTTCGCGAACCTGCAGCAGCCTCACTCCGAAGAATGGCAAACCGACGACTTGGCTAACGATCTCTGAAGCTGTTTTTCAGACGATTATCGGCAATCGAGGCGAAAAGCCCGCAACTGCAAGTGTCGGCGTCGGAATGGTAAACAGCGGCCCAATGAAAGCTTTACAGTTTCCAACCCAATTCGCTTAAAAGCGGCCGCCGAACTTTGATCACGGTCAATTCGTCAATGTCATTGTTTCTCCCAACGGGGATACGAAAACATGACATTCTGGAAGGCATTCATCCTTGCCGCAGGATTACTGAGTGGACTGAATACCGCAGTGAGCTCGGCTGAAGCCGGGTCCTTCATGCCGGTGGCCGGTCGCTCGACACAGCCGATCGGTCACTACGAGTTCTGCCAGACCCACGCCGACGAGTGCGCCAAGCAGACGTCCTATGCCGGACCTGTTCCGCTGACCCGCGATGTCTGGTCGGCGATCATCGACGTCAACAACGCCGTCAACACGATGGTGACGCCCATGACGGATCTGGAGATCTGGGGTCGCGAGGAAGTCTGGTCCTATCCGACTGCAGGCGTTGGTGACTGCGAGGATTACGCGCTGGAAAAGCGCCGCATGCTGATCAACCGCGGCATTCCGTCGTCCAACCTTCTGATGACGGTGGTTCGCCAGAAGAACGGCGCCGGCCACGCCGTGCTAACGGTGCGCACATCCCATGGCGACTTCGTGCTCGACAATCTCGAAGCGCGCGTCCTGTCCTGGGATCAGACCGATTATGTCTATCTGAAACGCCAGTCCGAACGCCATGCCGGCATCTGGGTCTCCATCGAAGATGGCCGCGACCTGCTGGTTGGTAGCTTGAAGCAGTAGGGTCGCGCCACAACCCGGTCGAGTCCCCACCTCCCCGTCCCCGACGACCGGGTTCAGGAGCCGGCCCTTCCCCCGAGGGTCGGCTCCGCTGCTTTTCAGGCTAGACTTGTTTCTTTCAGCCCCGACGCAAAGCGACGGGCATTCTGCTGATAGTTCAGCGCACCCTGGCGCATCCCCTCGATCTGCTCTGCGCTCAGTTGGCGCACAACCTTGGCCGGCGAACCGACAATCAGGGAATTGGGCGGAAACACCTTGCCTTCCGTCACGAGCGCGCCCGCGCCGACCAGACTGTTCTCGCCGATCACGGCGCCGTTCAACACGATGGCGCCCATGCCCACGAGACTGTTGTTTCCGATGGTGCAGCCATGAAGGATCGCGCGATGACCGATCGTGCAATTCTCTCCGACGGTCAGCGGAAAACCCATATCGGTATGCATCATCGTGTGCTCCTGGACATTGGAGCCATCGCCCACCGTGATGAGCTCATTGTCGCCACGCAGCACCGCGCCGAACCAGATGCCGACATTGCTGCCGAGATGGACCTTGCCGAGCACCACGGCATTGTCCGCAATCCATGCGGTGTCGTTGATTTCCGGCGAGGTGGTGTCGAGTTGGTAGATTGGCAAGCTGTCCTCCCGCACTGCATTTACCCTGCCTTTACCATAAACCAGCCATGGTCGCCGGAGAAAGATCGCGTCGTGCCGATCAGCCGGACGCCACAGGCACCATGAACAGCCACACGCCCATCAGCCGCAGTCTCTTCGACACAAGAGCGAGCAAGCGGCTCGTTGCGGTGGCGATCAGCGTCGCTGTCGTGACTGCGCTTATCAGCGTGGCGGGTAGCTGGCTCGGCCCTCTTCTCGCGCTGTCGGGCCATACGGAAGACCAAACCTTGCGCGAGATCGTGATCGGCAACAATGTGCTTGCCGTTCCTTCCAACACCATCCGCTTCGATGAAGCGCGCGTCGATGGCGTGACCGATCGGCTCGACCTTTATCTGCACTGGCCTGAGCTGGACGGGTATACGGCGGGAACGCGCGATGCGTTCAACAATGCGGAACCTGAGAAGCGCATCCTGTTCCTCACCTTCGAGGAAGCAACCATGTCGCGCGACATGACCGGACGGCTTGAGCCGATCTACCGGCAGCTCATTGAACAGGAAGGTCGCGCAACAGACGGTGGTCTGACCGCATACGAATTTACGGAAACGTCGGGTTATACGAACGAAGAGCTGGTCGTGGGGCCGGGCGCAACGCCGTTCGTGGCGCGCTGTCTGACCGGACAAGCTGCCGAGACCGCGCTTGCACCCTGTGAGCGCGACCTGCGCATGGGTGAAGAGCTCAGCCTGACCTACCGCTTTCCGCGCGGACTGCTTGAACAATGGAGCGCGCTGGATGAGGCCGTAAAAAAGCGAGCGCAGTCATTCCTGCGCACGCCGAGCTGATCAACGGATCAGCTTTTGAGCTTCGGGAGAAGCCTTGATCACAGATCGATGTCGAGAATGGCCATCGAGAAGTTGTAGGACAGTTCGCCTTCTTCCTCGTCCTTGAAGACGATGCCGAGGAACTCGTCGCCGATATAAACTTCGGCGGAGTCGTCCTTGCGCGGACGCGCCTTCACCTGAAGGCCGGGATTCTGGAAGACCCGCTTGAAATAAGCGTCGAGCTTCTTGATCTCGTCGGGTTTCATTTGCGGTTACTCCTGAGGCTTTCGAATAAGGAACGCGCTTCTGACACGCAGCCGGAAGCGCGTAAACCCATATAGGGCAGTGACGATGCGTCGTTAGATGTCGAATGTCTGAACGTGGTCCAGCGAAACAGGATGCAGGGCCTGATCCATGGCCCGCGCCGGTTGGGCACAGCCCGCTTCACCGACGATCCGCGCCGGCACGCCGGCCACGGTCTTGTTATGCGCGACGGATTGAAGGACGACCGATCCCGCCGCAACCCGCGAGCAGTGCCCGATCTCGATATTGCCGAGGATCTTGGCGCCTGCGCCGATGAGGACGCCGTGGCGGATCTTCGGGTGACGATCGCCTCCTTCCTTGCCCGTGCCGCCGAGGGTGACGGCATGGAGCAGGGAGACGTTGTCTTCGACCATCGCGGTTTCGCCAACCACCAGGCCGGTTGCATGATCAAGAAAGATGCCGCGGCCGAACCGGGCGGCGGGATGAATGTCGGTGGAGAACACCGCAGACGAGCGGCTTTGCAGGTAAAGCGCGAAGTCCTTGCGCCCTTGCGTCCACAGCCAATGCGCCAGACGATGGGTCTGCACGGCGTGGAAGCCCTTGAAGTACAGGATCGGCATCAGAAAACGGTCGCAGGCCGGATCGCGATCGTAATAGGCCTGAATATCGGTGCGAACGATCTCGCTCCATTCCGGATTTTCGCGGTTCATCTGGATAAAGGTCTGACGAATCAGATCCGCGCCGAGATCCTGATGGTTCAGCAGCTCGGACAGACGGTGAATGACCGCTTCCTCGAGCGAAGGCTGGTTGAGAATGGTCGCGAACAAAAAGGCAGCCAGCAGCGGATCGCGCTCGACGGCATCCGCGGCTTCCTCGCACACGGAATTCCAGATCGGATCGACAGGGGCAACCACGCTGGGGCGGATCGCGCTGCGAATATTCATGTCATCTACTCCGAGGGCGACCCGGTGGAGCTACAATGCCCCTGCTTGGTCGATGCTGGAACCTATGCCAAAAGCCTATCCGACCGAAATGAATTTTCGGCAACACAGCTTCAATTGGAACCAATGAATGGAAGATCAAGCAGAAGTTGGAACGCAGCCGATCTCGCTCACCGTCCGAGCGGGCGTTGCGACGATCACCATCGACCGCCCGGCCAAGAAGAACGCGATCACTGCAGCGATGTGGAGCGCGCTGATCGATGCGGTCGCACAGGTCGACGCGATGGCGGATGCGCGGCTTCTGGTTCTGCGCGGCGCGGGCGCCGATTTCTCGGCCGGTGCCGACATTGCCGAGTTCGAAACGGTGCGGCGCGATGCCGAAACGGCGCGCAGCTACGAGGCGCTGAATGCGCGGGCGTTTGCGGCCTTTCGCAATGCGCAGGTGCCGACGCTGGCCGTGATCCGCGGCGCATGTCTCGGCGGCGGCTTCGGTCTGGCGATCTCCTGCGATCTGCGGCTCGCCGCGCCCGATGCGCGTTTTTCCATTCCCGCAGCCAAGCTCGGGCTGGCTTATCCCGCAGACGGCATCCGCCACATCGTTTGGGCGGCCGGGCCGCAGCTGGCGCGCTATCTCGTTCATTCCGGCCAGCAGATTTCGGCCGCGCAGGCGCTCGATACCGGCTTGCTGCTGGAGATAATCGAAGATGAAGCGCTGGATACGCGGGTGGAGGCGCTTGCCGCTTCGATTGCCGCCACGGCTCCTTTGACCAACCGCGCCACCAAGCAGGCAATCAACGCACTTCTGTCCGACAATCCGGCCATGATGCGGGAAGCGGAGCGGCTCGGAGACATGACCTTCGACAGCGAGGACTATGCGGAAGGGCGTCGTGCCTTCCGCGAAAAGCGCAAGCCGGTTTTCACGGGCCGCTGACGCGGTTCAGAGCGGATGCGCACGGAGGAAGTCGAGCACCCGCGCCTTGAAGGTGCGGTCGCCGACCGACAGCATATGGTCACGGCCTTCGATGGCGAAGGCTTCGCCATGCGGCATCATGGCCGCGAGACGCTCGGGTGAGCCGCCGATGTCGTCGTTAGTACCAACGGCAACGAGCGTCGGCTGATCGATCCGCGCCATGTCAGCCTGGCTGAGTTCGGCGCGCGACTGTGCGATGCAGGCAGCCAGCGCCTTGCGGTCGCTGCGGGTTTGATCGGCAAAGGCGCGGAACATCTTGCCGCGCGGATGAGTGATCGTGGCCGGATCATCGGTCGCCAGGGCTTCTGCGATCGGATCCCAGTCGCCTACACCATCCACCATGCCGGCACCAAGACCGCCGAACACGAGCGTCGCCACGCGGTCGGGCGCCTGCAGCGCGAGAAAGGCTGACACGCGGGCGCCCATCGAATAGCCGATCACATGAGCCCGTTCGAGCCCGAGATGATCGAGCAGCGCCACGGCATCCGACGCCATGGCATCCGGATGATAGGCATCGACATCATAGCTCTTGGTGGACTTGCCGTGGCCGCGGTGATCGAAAGCCAGCACGCGGTAGCCGGCGTCGCGCAGCGTCTTGACCCAGCCCGGGTTGATCCAGTTCACCGCCATGCTGGATGCAAAACCATGCAACAGCAGAACAGGATCGCCCTCGCCCTCATCCAGATAGGAAAGGTCGAAGCCGTTGTGGAAGAAGGTCTGGGTCATATCGTCGAAAACTCAGTTCTTGGCGGCGATCGCGTCGATCACGGGATGGCTGAGGAGGTCGCCTTCCTTCAGCCCGCGCTTGGCCGCAGTGCCGGCTTTCAGCTCCAACACGAAGCGGATCGGTGCGGGGGTCGAGACCACAGCCTCCGAAAACGGCTCGGCCTGTTGGATGGATGCGACCGTGCCGTTTGCGCGAATGAACACCATGTCGAGCGGCATGGGCGTGTTCTTCATCCAGAAGCCCACCGGACGGCTGGTGTCGAACACGAACAACATGCCGCGATCATCCGGCATGTCCGTGCGGAACATCAGGCCGCGCTCGCGCTCGTTGCCGTCATCGGCGATCTCGATGGTGAAACTCTGCTTGCCGGACGCCGTGGTCGCCACAAGCGGCGCCTTGTCGACGGGCAGCATCATCGCCTGACCATCTTGCGCCAGCGCAACGCTGGACACGCTGGCAATTGCGCCGGTCAAGGCGAGCGCCAGACCAATGGCGCGGAAAGTGGATCGGGAAATGCTCACGCTGGACCTCGCTGGGTTCGTCCCGCGATTATCTAGTGCGCGACCGGCAAAGTTCCCACATCAGGATGAATTTCAGCCGCCATCAAGCCCTTGCCGCTACGCCCGAAGCGAACCAGCACCACCTGCCCCGGCCGCAGCTCGGTCAGGCCGTAATGGCGCAGGGTTTCCATGTGAACGAAAATGTCTTCCGTGCCCTCGCCGCGCGTCAGAAAGCCGAAGCCCTTGGTGCGGTTGAACCACTTCACCAAAGCGCGCTCGATCCCGCTTTCGGCGGCAACCACGTTGTGGGTACGCTGTGCCGGCTGCTCAGACGGATGAACGGCGGTCGACAGATCGATCGACACGACCTTGAACGCCTGCAGTCCGCGCTCGCCCTGCTTGACCAGGCAAACCACGCGCGCGCCCTCAAGCGCCGTCTGGAAGCCGTCGCGGCGCAGGCACGTCACATGCAAAAGCACGTCACCAAGACCGGGTTGATCCGGCAGAATGAAGCCGAAGCCTTTCGCGACATCGAACCATTTGATCGAACCAGCTACCTCCAGCACATCCGTGCTTTCGATGGTGTCGATCGAAGCTCCGCTGTCGGCGTCAGCCATGCCGGCTTCATGCCGGTCGGATATGGCCTTTTGCCCCATTTTCGCGAGCCCCTTCGCAACACCAAATCACTGATTCCGAGGGCAAGATAGCATCGGTGACTCATGCTTGCGCAAGACCCGCACACCACTTTTTAACACTTGCTTACAAGCGGGAATGACCAGCTGTGTACTATCGACAACAGGTTGGATTCGCCCGGCCGCCTTGCATCGCGCAGGACCGACGCCATATCACCCTTTCCTCACCACAACCGGGATAAACCCCATGCGTTACCTCCACACCATGATCCGCATCCGCGACATCGACGCGTCACTCGATTTCTTCGTCAAGAAGTTCGGGCTGGTGGAAGTCCGTCGCATGGAAAACCAGCAGGGCCGCTTCACCCTGATCTTCCTGGCCGCACCGGAAGACGAACACCGCGGTGTCACGGAAAAGGCGCCGCTGCTCGAGCTGACCTACAACTGGGATGCCGAGGATTATGCCGGCGGTCGCAACTTCGGCCACCTCGCCTATGAAGTCGACAATATCTACGACACCTGCCAGCGCCTGATGGACAGCGGCATCACCATCAACCGCCCGCCGCGCGATGGCAACATGGCCTTCATCAAGTCGCCGGACGGCATTTCGATCGAGCTGCTTCAGAAGGGCCCGGCGCTGGAGAAGGCTGAACCCTGGGCTTCCATGGAAAACACCGGCACCTGGTAACAGGGCACCCGGCAACAAAGCCACACCGTTCTTCTTCCGGTTGATCTCCCACCGAGACACAGCTAACTAGCAGCCGAACAAACGTTTGGCTGATGGGTTTGGGAGATCCGGAATGAAGGACGTGCTGGTGGAACTGGAACGCCGCCGCGCCACGGCACGAGCCGGCGGCGGCGAAGATCGCATTGCCGCGCAACACAAGCGCGGCAAGCTGACAGCACGCGAACGGATCGAGATCTTTCTCGACGAAGGCTCTTTCGAAGAGTTCGACATGTTCGTGGAGCATCGCTCCACTGACTTCGGGATGGAAAAGACCAAATATGCCGGCGATGGCGTCGTCACCGGCTGGGGCACGATCAACGGCCGAACTGTCTTTCTGTTCGCCAAGGATTTCACCGTGTTCGGCGGCTCGCTTTCGGAGGCGCATGCCGAGAAGGTGATCAAGGTCCAGGAAATGGCGCTGCGCAACCGCGCGCCGATCATCGGCCTTTACGATGCTGGTGGCGCGCGCATTCAGGAAGGCGTCGCAGCACTCGGCGGTTATGCCGAGATCTTCCAGCGCAATGTACTGGCATCCGGCGTCATTCCGCAGATCTCCGTAATCATGGGACCGTGCGCTGGCGGCGACGTGTATTCGCCGGCGATGACCGACTTCATCTTCATGGTGCGCGACACGTCCTACATGTTCGTGACCGGACCGGATGTCGTGAAAACCGTCACGAACGAGACGGTCACGGCCGAACAGCTCGGCGGCGCGTCGGTTCACACCACCAAGTCTTCCATCGCCGATGGCGCCTACGACAACGATGTCGAAGCGCTGCTGCAGATGCGCCGCTTCATCGATCTCCTGCCGCAGTCGAATACCAGCCCCGTGCCGGAAATCGAAACCTTCCAGCCTGTCGATGAGATCGACCTGTCGCTCGACCGGCTGATCCCGGACAATGCGAACAAACCCTACGACATCAAGGAGCTGATCCTGAAGACGATCGATGAAGGCGACTTCTTCGAAATCCAGGAAAGCTTTGCCAAGAACATCGTCACCGGCTTCGGCCGCGTGGAAGGCCGCACGGTCGGCTTCGTCGCCAACCAGCCGATGGTGCTTGCGGGCGTGCTCGATTCCGATGCCAGCCGGAAGGCCGCGCGCTTCGTGCGCTTCTGCGATTGCTTCAATATCCCGCTGGTGACCTTCGTGGATGTGCCGGGCTTTTTGCCGGGTACGGCGCAGGAATATGGCGGCCTCATCAAGCATGGCGCTAAGCTGCTCTTCGCTTATGCCGAAGCCACCGTGCCGAAGATCACGGTCATCACCCGCAAAGCCTATGGTGGTGCTTATGACGTCATGGCGTCGAAGCATCTGCGCGGCGACATGAACTATGCATGGCCGACGGCCCAGATCGCTGTGATGGGCGCCAAGGGTGCGGTGGAGATCATCTATCGCAAGGATATCGGCGACGCAGACAAGATCGCCGCACATACCAAGGGCTATGAAGATCGCTTTCTGTCGCCCTTCGTGGCAGCCGAGCGTGGCTATATCGACGAAGTGATCATGCCGCACTCGACCCGCAAGCGGATTGCGCGGGCGTTGCGCATGCTGCGCAACAAGGACCTGACGAACCCCTGGAAGAAGCACGACAACATCCCGCTTTGAGCGGGATGTTGCTTCTGAAGGATCAGTTCAGCGGCCAGACGATCATCAGAACCGGCACGGCGACTACCACCACGATGATCGACAGCGGCAATCCCAGGCGCGGATAGTCGCTGAACCTGTAACCACCCGGCCCCATCACCAGCGTGTTGCACTGGTGGCCGATCGGCGTGAGGAAATCACAGCCGGCACCGATGGCGACCGCCATCAGGAAGGCATCGGGCTTGAAGCCGAGGCCGCTCGCATAGCTGGCGGCGATCGGGGCCATCACGAGCACGGTCGCTGCATTGTTCAGGAATGGCGTCACGGCCATCGCGGCAATGATCACCAGACCGAGCGCGCCATAAGGCGGGAGCATGGAGCCGATCACGACCAGGCCGCTAGCGATCAGGTCGGTCGCGCCGGTTGCGCTCAGCGATTCCGAGACCGGGATCAGGGCGGCAAGCATGACGAGGATCGGGCCATCCATCGCGCCATAGACTTCGCGTGTCGGCACGACCTTGAACAGCACCATGCCGACAGCGGCGGCAAAGAAAGCGACTGCGACCGGCAGAGCTCCGGTTGCGGTTGCTCCCATCGCCAGCATCAGGATTGCCAGCGGAACCAAGCCGCGCCGTACGCTGCCGAGAAGGATCGAGCGTTCGGCGAGAGGCAAGCAGCCGAATTCACGCAGCATGCCGGGGATCGCGTCACGCTCGCCTTGAAGCACGATCACATCGCCAATGCGGAACTTGACCTCGTTCAAACGCTCGGTGATGCGGCTGCCCTTACGGCTGACGGCAAGCAGATTGGTGTTGTAGCGGTCAAACAGCGAAAGCTGTTTCGCCGACCAGCCGATGAGCGGCGAGTTTTCACCAACCACCGCTTCGATGGCCGTGATTTCCGAGGCAGGCTTGGCGCCTTTCACGTCGCGGTCGCCGGTTACGGAAAGACCTTCCTGCGCCACCAGACGATCGAGGGCTTCGGGATCGCCTTCCAGAACCACGATGTCGCCATCGCGCAGCACGACGTCCGGCAGCGGGGTGACACGGGTGCCTTTTGCCCGCAGGATCGAGGTCACCGTCGCGCCGCCGGCGGCAGCGTTCAGTAGGTCCGCGATCGTCTTGCCGAGCAAGGCAGACTTCTGCGTGATGCGGGCTTCCGAAACATAGTTCTTGATGTCGATCGCCTCGTCCAGGCTCGCCGTTTCGCGGGTGCGCTGGGGCAAGAGCTTGTATCCGAAAGCCAAGAAAATGACGCCGACAAGAGCAAGCGCACCACCCACGGGGGTGAAATCGAACATGGTGAAGGGCGTGCCGGTGATCTCCTCCCGAAGTCGCGACACGATGATGTTGGGCGACGTGCCGATCTGCGTCATCAGACCGCCAAGCAGCGAACCGAAAGCCATTGGCATCAGGAACACCGAGGGCGAGACCTTGCTGCGCTTGGCGAACTGAAACGCAATCGGGATCATGATGGCCAGCGCGCCGATGTTCTTCACAAAGGCCGACAGAACGGTGACGATCACGACGAGCATGACGAGCTGCAATCGAACCGTCGAGATCTTCGGGAAATAGCGCTGGATCAGCAATTCCATGATGCCCGAACGAGCGACACCGGCACTCACAAGCAGCGCGCTGCCGACAATAATGACGATGTCGTCGCTGAAGCCTGAGAAGGCATCTTCCGGCTTGACGATACCCACCGCGATCGACGCCAACAGCGCCACAGCAGCCACGAGGTCGTAGCGGAAGCGACCCCACACGAAAGCGACCATCATCAAAGCGATGACGGCAAATGAGCAGATTTGCGGAAATGTCATGTGGTCAGCGATCCCCTGGCAGCCACAAACGCCCATGGAACAAAAACGTTCGGTCGTCAGCAAAAAAGATCCCGAAGCGCAGGGCGAACCATGATGCCGCTATCTTCGCGACCACGCTTGCGGCAGAAGGGACCCATCATGGTCGAACCCGTTCCTGCACCACGCCCCGCTTCCAGCCGCATCCGCGCCATCGATGTAGCGCGTGGAATCGCGCTGGTTGCGATGGCCATCTACCACTTCACCTGGGACCTCGAATTCTTCGGCTATGTCGAGCCCGGTCTCACGGCCTTCGGTGGCTGGAAGATCTTTGCGCGCTGCATCGCGTCGAGCTTCCTGTTCCTGGTCGGGGTCAGCCTCGTTCTGGCGCATGCCCGCGGGGTGCGCTGGCGACCCTTCCTGATCCGCCTTGGGCAGGTGGCGCTGGCAGCCGCTGCGATCTCGCTCGTCACCTGGTTCGCGGTGCCAGGCGGCTTCATCTTCTTCGGCATCCTTCACCAGATCGCGCTGGCGAGCCTGCTGGGTGTGCTGTTTTTGCGCTTCCCGGCATGGATGCTGGCCGGGATCGCGGCCTTGATGATTGCGGGACCGTTTTTCCTGCGTTCGGCACTCTTCGACACGCCCTGGCTGTGGTGGGTGGGTTTGTCGACGGTGAACCCGCACTCCAATGACTACGTGCCGCTGTTTCCCTGGTTCGGCGCCGTGCTTTTGGGAATGGCGGCGGCAAAGACGGCGCAGCATTTCGGCATCTTCGATCGCATGCGCTCATGGACGCCGGCTCGGCCGCTGCGAGTTCTGGAAGCTGGCGGCCGGCACAGCCTGGCTTTCTACCTCATCCACCAGCCGCTTCTGATTTCGCTCGTCTGGCTGGCCGCGCAGATCGCACCGCCACCTGCGCCGGATCCGCGCGTCGGGTTCAGTCAGGCGTGCGAGCGGCAATGCGTGGAGGTGCGGGATCAGGCCTTCTGCACGCGCTATTGCGGCTGCGTGATGGAAGGCGTGGAAACGATGCCCGGCGGCATTGCCGGGCTTGATCGAAACGCCGGTGACGCGACGCAGCAAACGCGGCTGCAGGAGATCGCCGCCACCTGTACCGGCAACACCGATCTCCTCGAATTCGATCAACCCGACGACTAGACCCTAGTTGCCCGGATCGTTCTCGAACGTCGCGTCGTCCGTGCCGGTGGTGACGCGGGGGCTGGCGCTGGTGACGCCGTTGTTTTCGCGTCCTTCCTTTGAATGAACGAACTGACCGCGCGCGTCGCCTTCAACGGCGGTGTCGCCGTTGCCTTTGGCGTCGCCAGGCTGTGACGCGGCGTTGGGCTTTGCGTCCTGCGCGTGGGATTGCAGGTTGACGCCAGCGCCCTCCTTGTTGGCTTCGCTGAGGCCGTTGGGGGTGCTGCCTGGGGAATAAGGGGTTCCAGCCATGATGTTGGTTTCCTTCCTTGTTTCGGGCGAAAAACCTGCCCGCTAGTCACGCAACCGGCGAGCGCCGGGCTTGTTCCGGGCGTTGATGCTTTGCCAGATGCTGGATCGAGTGATCCCACGTCCAGTGGGCAAGCACGGTGGGGCGCGGCTGCATCGTGTCGGCTTTGGCCAGCAGCGCATCGATGCCCTCGTGGAAGCGGTCGGGATCGGCGGTCATGCCGGTGTCGGCAGTGATGTATTGCAGGCCGCAGCGCAGGCCGGCATTGGCGAGAACGGGCAGACCGGCCAGCATGTATTCGGTGAGGATGGCGGGCGCGCCGTCATCGATCCCGCAAACGACGCCGATGCGAGCCTGGTTCATCAGGCGGTTGACCTCGTCGAACGGCACGCCAGGGGGGCCGACGAAACTCACGTCCAAACCGCGCTCGGCAGCTTGATGGCGCAGATGATCGGCCATTTCGCCATAGCCGAAAACGCACAGCGCGCGCGTTCCCGGACGCTTTTGGAGGGCATCGAACAGTATGTCGTGGCGCTTGTAGCCTTGCGCGGCGGCGACGTAGATCACGTCATAGGGCTTGGTTGTGCCTAATGGGCGGAAGGTCTGGGGATCGGCGAAGTCGGGGCCGATGGGGAGCACGAGGCACTCCATGCCGGGAAGCCTGGCGCGGACTTCTTCGCTTTGCCATTCGGCGCCGGTCAGCACGAGATCGAAATGGCGGCCGACATCATCGGGGATGCGGAAGGCGGGGGCGTCGATGGAGTTGTAGATCTTGAAGCTGTCGCGGCAGGCTTCGAGGATGCGCTCGTCGACGCCGAGACCCCAGACGCACAGGATCTTCGGTGCGCCATAGGCTGCGATGAAGCCGAGCATGTCGGTGGAGCAGAAGGGTGCGTCTTCGCCGTCGAGGTGGAAGGCGCGGCGGGCAAGGAGCGCGTGATCTTCGCTGAAGGGCGGCGGCGTGGATGGGCGCCAGTGGTGCCAGATCTCGGCGCGGTCTGCGAGGCCGGCCTTGATGGCGGCGAGTGGCAGGCGCTCAAGGTAGCCGCCGGTGACGTCGAGCCTTTCGCGCTGGGCAGGCGTTGCGCCCGCCCCCGGAGGCGGTGCGCGATGGCCGTCAAGCCAGCACTGTTTTGCATCGTCTTGCGTGCCACCGAGCAGTTCGGGCGGCCAGCCGTCGCGGAAATCGGAAATGACGACAATCGTGTCGGATAAAGAGGGCGGCATGCTTTGGCTTGTACCCGTTGGGTCAGAACAAGCCTGGAACGTGCCGCCGGTTCCCCGCAATCCTGCCAAGTCCCGCCGTCAGCGGGCGTTGCGCACCCATTCGCCGTCGATGATTGGCGTGCTCGCATGATGCGCGGCGGTTTCCTTGACGCGATGCGTGCCGGAACGCTCGTGCAGATGCGCCTTGAGAAGTGCGACATTGCGCAGGTTGGCGCGGAAGAAGGCGTCACCGACCCAGCCGGCGAGCGGCACGATGCTGATGCCGAAATCGATGCCGAGATTGGCGAGCATACGGCCTAGCACACGCTTCGGCACGCCGAGGCGGTGGGCTTCCCAGATGATGTAGGCCGTCAGCGACTTGGCGACGACCACGCCGGCAACCGGCACGAAGTTCAGGATGGGATCGAGACCGATGCGCGTGCCGATGATCGGAACGCGGATGGCGCTGTCGAGGATGATGGACAGACGATCGAGGCGCGCAATGGCTGCGGCATCGCTTTCGGCCGACGGCTCCTGCTTTGTGAAGAAGCCCTTCTGACCGAACATCATGTCTTGAATGGTAGGCATACGAAACTCCTCTCAATGCAAGCCTGGGATCACCGGCTTGTGTAGTGAGAGGGTCCGACATCGCTGCGGTGTGAAAACCGCAACCAGAGGGGCCCGGACCCCGACGACACGAATATTGGGACGATGGGGCGGGTGCACAAGACCCTGCCTCATCATCCCGTTTTCAAAAGCGCGCTTGTAGCTTGCGGTTACATGTTGCGGCCGATTGCGCCACCGGCAACCGCACCACCGACACCGCCGATCACCGCGCCGCCCGTGCCGCCGATCGCATTGCCGACGACTGCGCCACCAACACCGCCAGCCGCTGCGCCGCCGACCGTCTTTTCAGTCGTGGTGCATCCGGCGCTCGTGAAAGCTGCACCGAGGATAAAAGCAGCGGCAAGCATCTTGGTCATTATGAGTTTTCCCTATGTTGATGAAAATGCAAACACATCGGGCGCGCTCTGGTTCCCCATTTTTGGTTGTTTGATGGAGATGCACATTATCGTGTTCAGGTTGGCTGCGTTTAGGCACGGCTTGGCGCCTTTGCGCCGGTGATGGTTCGGGCAAGCGGACGCAAGTTGCCAAGGGCTACGGCTGGTCGGCACCGTTGGCGATGCGGGGGGTAGTCAGGCATGGATCCTCGGGTCTGCGCCTCCGCATGCGCTGCGGCTGCGCCCAAGGATGACGAAGGGGTGGGACGCTGATGCAGGCGCGGCCTTTGCCCCGTGTGGGGCTCGAAGGGCGAGCAAGGCCCGTGACTTGCCCCGGGCGGCGGATCACCGCGTCAGCGGCGGGACGGTTGAGGGGTGCGGCGGTGCGTTGACAAGCTGGAACACCCCTCATCCGACTTCGCTTCGCTCAACGGCGTCACTTTTTCTTATCAGGACGCTGAGCTAACGCCGACGCAGCGGCAGTCTTCGAGGTGTCTGACGTACGGCCGTCACGCAATGTCTTTGAGGCCGCGGTGCCAGCTTTCTTTCCAGTCTGCTCATTCTTAGACATCTTCATCTCCTTTGATGAACATGAAGAACGTCGATGAAGCACACTAGTTGCGTCAGATCCGGCACAAATTGCGATTTTATCCTAGCACCTTACTACATGTTGTAATTTTCCATGTAAGCCGGAGGTGAAAGGCTTCCAGGCTCTCTGCTCAAACACGAGCTGATACGTTGAAGTCTTAGCGACGGGGACGATGTAGGCGTGACCTTCTCCTCTTGTGGGAGAAGGTGTATCGACGCGTCAGCGGCGGGTCGGTTCACGCGTGCGGCGGTGTGGGTGCCAAGCTGGAACACCCCTCATCCGACTTCGCTTCGCTCAGCCACCTTCTCCCACAAGGGGAGAAGGGAAGAACCGCACCTTCCCCGCTTCGTCATCCTCGGGCTCGTTTCCGAGGATCCATGCCGAAACAGGACGAGCCATGTGCAACGGCTGATCGGCACCGTTGGCGATGCGGGAGCGGTCCAGGCATGGATCCTCGGGTCTGCGCCTCCGCTTGCGCTGCGGCTCCGCCCAAGGATGACGAAGGTGTGGGACGGTGGAGTGCGTGGCCTTCTCCCCTTGTGGGAGAAGGTGGATCGACGCGTCAGCGGCGAGACGGATGAGTTTTTGTCCACCGGCATAGCCAAGCTGGAACACCCCTCATCCGACTTCGCTGCGCTCAGCCACCTTCTCCCACAAGGGGAGAAGGGACGAGCGCACGTCACAGATCAAGTTCAGTCTGTGCGCCATAGGCCCTGTTGTACAGCCTCAGAAATTCAGCTTTGCTACTGGAAGCTCTTAATAGGGCCATTACACCCACCAATTGCGCTTTAAAATGTTCGAGACCAATTCCGTCAGTTAGTAGCTGATGGTGACGTTGTTTTCGCTGCCAATTTGAATCGGCGGGATTCCGTTGATCTAAGGCAGGCAAAACGGGCTTGGGAAGATGCTTGTAGATAAGCTGCCGCACAAGCTTACCAGCATAACGTGGACCACGGCTGCCGCTGGTGTACTTCCAGCCATACACCCGAAACAACTCCTTAAAAAAATCGTTCGGCACTGACTTTAACCACGGACGATGTTCAGCACGAACGTAGGCTTCAAGTATGCGCCTTAATTCACCCTCTTCCCGAACTTTCTGAAATCCGGTTGTTTCGTCAACGAGAGCAACGATCCCAACGACAGTTAGACCGGAGAGTATCACCTCGCATTGATGCGCGATGAAAAGCTGCTGTTCTTGCAAAATGCCGAGACGTGCCGCGCTAACAACAGCCTCACAAATGGCAGGTAGCGCCTGAGCCTCAACACCGTAAGCAATGTGCCCGGTAACCGGCTTCCTGAACCGAATTGGCTTTGCGAGTAAATCTCGCACCTGCGTGCTTACGACTCGCGCTAAGCGACTTCCGGAAACAAAGTGCTCAAGCCTTGTCTTCCCTGCAACCATCGACCCGCCTTCAGCAAGGCCGATTGCACGTTGAATGTCAGAGTAAAGGAGAACGCGTCTACCATCATCGAGTACGTAGCACTCAATGAGGATCTCCCCGATCCTCAAGGGCTTTTCGGGGGATCCATGCTTAGTAGAGTAAGTTGCTTCCAACATGTTTTCTGCCTTTATTTGATCATGATCTGTTCCATAAGCAACTTACGGCCAAACTTGGCCGTAAGTATTCCTTTGCCTCAGCTGCAGCCGCTCGTGCTTCCGCACGTATCGCACTTTTCGCAGGTGCCGTTTCGCACCATCGTGAAGTTCTGGCATTCCGAGCAGCAGTTGCCGGTGTAGCCTTGCATCAGGGCCTGGGCGCGGCGTTCGGTGGCGAGCGCTTTGGCGTCGGCGGCGTCCTTGGCGGCGGCGTCGGTGAAGGCGGCGCTGGCGGGGGAGATGTCCGCCTGTGCTTCTTCCTCGAACTCCATCTGCTCGGCCAGATCAGCCTGACGCTCTTCGTAGTCGCGGCGGAAGGCCGAGGGCTCTTCCTGAGCGAGCGTCTTCAGCGCCGTGACGGCCGCACCGATAGCACGCACGTTGGACGTGTTGGCGGCAACCGGCGCGGTGCGGGCAGCAGGCGTTGCCGACGGCGCGGCCGAACCGACTGCGCCCTGCCCGGCTCCGACCGATGCCTTGGAGCCTGCCGAAGCCGAACCCTTGGCGCCGGTCTGCTCAGCCGAGCCACCCGAAACCAGAACCGGCTTGTGGCCGCGCATCAGGCCGCGGGAGTAAGGCGACACCTTGCCCTCGTTGATGCCCTTGCCGAGCGTGGTGTTGGAGAAATCCGACACGTCGACATGCGCAAGATCGTTGCGGCCGAGATAGGAGATCGCCAGCTCGCGGAACACGTAATCGAGGATCGACGTCGCGTTCTTGATCGCGTCGTTGCCCTGCACCATGCCGGCCGGCTCGAAGCGCGTGAAGGTAAAGGCCTCCACGAATTCTTCCAGCGGCACGCCATACTGAAGGCCGATCGAGATCGCGATGGCGAAGTTGTTCATCATCGCGCGGAAGGCAGCACCTTCCTTGTGCATGTCGATGAAGATCTCGCCCAAACGGCCGTCATTGTATTCGCCGGTGTGGACATAAACCTTGTGGCCACCGATGACCGCCTTCTGGGTGTAGCCCTGGCGACGGTTCGGCATCTTTTCGCGATCGCGCACCAGCTTCTCGACGATGCGCTCGACGATCTTCTCGGTGACCTGCGTGGCCTGAGCCGCCGCTGGCGCCTGCAACAGCGCTTCGATCTGCTCTTCGACCTCGTCCTCGTCATCCGAGATCAAGGACGCGTTGAGCGGCTGCGAGAGCTTGGAACCATCGCGGTAAAGCGCGTTGGCCTTGAGCGCCAGCTGCCAGGACAGGAGGTAGGCGTTCTTGCAATCGTCGACGGTGGCGTCGTTCGGCATGTTGATCGTCTTGGAGATCGCACCCGAAATGAACGGCTGGGCCGCCGCCATCATGCGGATGTGGCTTTCCACGCTGAGATAACGCTTGCCGATCTTGCCGCACGGATTGGCGCAATCGAACACCGGAAGATGCTCTTCCTTCAGGAAGGGTGCTCCCTCGAGGGTCATCGCGCCGCAAACATGAACGTTGGCGGCTTCGATGTCCTTGCGGGCAAAGCCCAGCGCCGGAAGCATCTCGAACGAGAAGTCGTTGAGCTGCTCATCCGTGAAGCCGAGCGCTTCCTTGCAGAAGTCTTCGCCGAGCGTCCACTTGTTGAACACGAACTTGATGTCGAAGGCCGACTTGAGGGCTGCGTTGACGGCAGCGATCTTCTCGTCGGTGAAGCCCTTGGCCTTGAGCGAACCGGGGTTCACGCCGGGCGCCTGGTTCAGGTTGCCGTGGCCGACCGCATAAGCCTCGATCTCGGCGATCTGGCTTTCCGAATAGCCGAGCGTGCGCAGCGCTTCCGGAACGGCGCGGTTGATGATCTTGAAGTAACCGCCGCCGGCGAGCTTCTTGAACTTCACGAGCGCGAAATCGGGCTCGATGCCGGTGGTGTCGCAATCCATGACAAGGCCGATCGTGCCGGTCGGCGCGATCACGGTTGCCTGGGCGTTGCGGTAGCCGTGGAATTCACCAAGCGCGATGGCGCGGTCCCAGGCGTCACGAGCACGCTCGGCGAGCTCGGTCTGCTTGAGATCGGAGGCAACCAGCGGAACCGGGTTCACCGACAGCTTTTCGTAGCCGGTGGATTCGCCATAAGTGGCGCGGCGATGGTTGCGCATGACGCGCAGCATGGCTTCGCGGTTGCGGACGTAATCGGGGAAGGCACCGAGTTCGCGCGCCATCTCGGCCGAAGTCTCATAAGCGACGCCGGTCATGATCGAAGTCAGCGAAGCGCAGATCGCGCGGCCTTCCGGCGAGTCGTAGGGAATGCCGGAGGTCATCAGCAGGCCGCCGATATTGGCGAAGCCGAGGCCGAGCGTGCGGTACTCGTAAGACAGGCGGGCAATCTCCTTCGACGGAAACTGCGCCATCATGACCGAGATTTCGAGCACCATCGTCCACAAGCGAACGGTGTGCTCATAAGCCTGCACGGCGATCGTGCCATCTGAATTGCGGTACTGCAGCAGGTTGATGGAGGCCAGATTGCAGGCCGTGTCATCAAGGAACATGTATTCCGAGCACGGGTTCGACGCACGGATCGGACCAGCCGCCGGCGAGGTGTGCCAGTCGTTCATCGTCGAGTTGAAGTGCAGGCCCGGGTCAGCCGACGCCCAGGCGGCGTAGCCGATCTTTTCCCACAGGTCGCGGGCCTTGAGGCTGCGATGAACCTTGCCGTCGGTGCGGCGGATCAGGTTCCACTCGCCATCGGCTTCAACGGCGCGCAGGAAATCATCCTTGAGCGAAACCGAGTTGTTGGAGTTCTGGCCCGAAACGGTGAGGTAGGCTTCCGAATCCCAGTCGGTGTCGAAGGTCTTGAAGTCGATTGCCGTCTGGCCCTGGCGCGCCATCTGGATCACGCGCTTGACGTAGTTTTCCGGCACCGCGTTCTTCTTGGCGGCCTTGATCTCGCGCTTGAGCGCGGGGTTCTTGGCGGGATCGAAGCAATCGCCTTCCGGACCTTCGCAGTTGACGCAGGCCTTGACGATGGCGTCGAGGTGACGCTTGACGATCTTGGAGCCGGTCACGAGCGCCGCGACCTTCTGCTCCTCGTTCACCTTCCAGTCGATATAGGCTTCGATGTCGGGGTGATCGGCATCAACAACCACCATCTTTGCCGCGCGGCGCGTCGTGCCGCCCGACTTGATGGCACCGGCTGCGCGATCGCCGATCTTGAGGAAGGACATCAGGCCCGACGACTTGCCGCCGCCCGACAGGCGCTCGCCTTCGCCGCGCAGATGGGAGAAGTTCGAGCCAGTGCCCGAGCCATACTTGAACAGGCGCGCTTCACGCACCCACAGATCCATGATGCCGCCTTCGTTGACGAGATCATCGCCCACGCCCTGAATGAAGCAGGCATGCGGCTGCGGGTGTTCGTAGGACGACTTGGACTTGGTCAGCTTGCCCGTGAACGGGTCGACATAATAATGGCCCTGCCCCGGACCATCGATGCCATAGGCCCAATGCAAGCCGGTGTTGAACCACTGCGGGCTGTTCGGCGCAACGCGCTGGGTGGCGAGCATGTAGGCGAGTTCATCGCGGAAGGTGGCCGCGTCGTCTTCGGACGCGAAATAGCCGCCCTTCCAGCCCCAATAGGTCCAGGTGCCGGCCAGACGATCGAACACCTGGCGCGCATCGGTTTCGGAGCCATAACGCTCGTCTTCCGGCAGTTCGGCCAAGGCGTCGAGATCGGCGGTCGAGCGCCACAAGAAGGACGGAACGTCGTTTTCCTCGACCTTCTTCAGGCGAGCCGGAACGCCGGCCTTGCGGAAATACTTCTGCGCCAGAATGTCGGCCGCGACCTGGCTGAACTGCGCGGGCACGTCGATGTCGTCGAGGCGGAAAACGATCGAACCATCGGGGTTCTTGATTTCCGAAAGCGCTTTGCGGAACGCGATCTCCGCATAAGCGGACTGACCGGGCTTGGTGAAATGCCGTGCAATGCGCATCGTTCGTCCCTTCGACGTCGTCGTCTAGATATGGGGCCCGTTGTCCGGCTTGGCGCCGCAAACGATCAAGGCCACCCTTTGATCCCGAACCGGCATCGCTGCCGATCCATCTCACCCAATGCGCGAAGCCTCGCTTCACGCGCACAACTGAACTCTCTGGCAAACCAGCCACGGCTTTCAAGCGCTAGGGAGCGATTCCCCTCGGCACCGATGCCATGGCGATCATCTAGTGGATGATCGCTACAGAGTACACCACATATAGTGTTTTCAACTGGTAAATGCGACTTACCGTCGGTTCTTTGAACGCACCGAAACATACACCGTACTGCTACCCATACGGTTGCTGCCGTGCTCCATCTAATGAGCTATTTCAGACTTGTGGACGGACCAACAAACGAGGCCAGTCACGCCATTTACGCAAGCGCATGAATCATTAAGCACCCCCTTCGCAGGCACGGTCAACGATTCGTTTCCGGCAAATAGCCGGCACAAGATATTGATCAAAAGAGTGTGGATAACGGGGATGCTTGCTCCATCCCGCTTGGCTCCAACGGCAGCTCAAGCCGGCGGCCGGGAAAAGCCAGCCGCTTCAAATCTTTGCTGGAGCGACTTCCCAAAACGGGCTCGCCGGGACACAACCAGAAGATGTTTTGCCAATGCAATCACAACCCGGCATTCCCCCAAACCTCCCGTAGCCGGGTTGAACGATCCTCGGCCTATGGCATCGCGGTTCTGCTGGCGCTCGTTCTGGTGATCTACCTTTATCCCGCGTCTTTCGTGCTCGGCACAAGCGGCTCCTTCGATCAGGGTGATTCGCCTCAACATGTCAGCGGATGGCTGCTGTTTGCCGCTGACGACTGGCGCTTTCCGCTTCTTCTGACGCAAAGGTTTGCGCCCCCGGAAGGGTTGCCGATCTTCCTGACCGACAGCATTCCGCTGGCGGCACTCGTGTTCAAACCCTTTGCCCCGCTGCTGCCGGAAGGCTTTCATTATCTTGGGCTTTGGCATGTCGGCTTGCGGTTCGGGCAAGCCCTGGCAGCGGTTTATCTGGTCCGCGCTCTCGGCGCGCGTGACGCGCTCAGTGCGTTTGCGGCCGTGGGCCTTGCGCTGCTTTGGCCAGCCAACCTGGCGCGCATCGAGCACACGGCGCTCGGCACGCATTGGCTGCTTCTGCTTGGGCTCGGGCATTATTTCCGCGCGCGTCACTGGTCCGTCTTCAAGGCCGCAACGATCTTCACTGTGACGACGAGCGCTGCCCTGCTCGTCCACCCCTATCTTCTGGCCATGATCCTGCCCATCCAGATCGCCGAGGCGGTGGACAGGAGTTGGCGTATTCGCAAATGGCGGAAGCCGGCGACCGGTTTGGCAGCAAGCCTGGTCTGGCTTGCAGCGCTGGCTTTCGTGATGGGGTATTTCACCGCTGGCTCCAATCTCGACGGCGGGTTCGAGATCTATTCCATGAACCTGCTCGCGCCGTTTTGCGGCGGCGACATTCTCCGTTGCATCGTTCCGGATCCAACCGGTGGTCAGCGGGAAGGCTTCAACTATTTGGGATTGGGGGTCCTGATCGCGATCACTGGTGCATGCATCCTCTCATGGCGGCATGCCGGATCAGCGTTACGCGCGCATCCCGCGCTTGCCTGCATCATGATCGGCTTCGTGATCTATGCTTTGTCGAGCCGGGTGTGGCTCGGCGACTGGAAGCTGTTGAGCTACAAGATTCCCTATCCTACCACGGTGCTGACGGAGACGTTCCGCTCATCCGGGCGCTTCTTCTGGCCGGTCGGCTTGCTCCTGATGGCGACGGCCGTAGCGACCTTGGCGCGAAGCGGACGACGCTGGATGCCGGCCCTGCTGGTCGGCCTCGTCGTTGTTCAAGCCGTCGATACGCGATCCCTGCTGCAAAGCGTGCAAGCGCATGCCAGCCAGCCACCCTTGTACGACTTCAGCCAGTGGCGCGCAGCGCTGCCCGCCATTCAAGCGATAGAGGTGTACCCGGCGTTCGGCTGCCCGGAGTTGACGAAACAGCCCTATTCCTTCATGCAGCGTCTAGCTGGTGAGATCGGTGCGACGATCAACACCGGTTATCTGGCGCGATCAAACAACACCTGCGAAGCGGTGGTCGATCACCAGCCACAGCCACTCGCTGCCGGTCGCTTGCTTGTTTCTTTTGCCGATGCCGGACGCTTCCCACAGCCCGCCATCATCTCCCAAGCCATCGCAGCCGGCTCCTGCCGCACGATCACCCTTCGCGATCAGGCCGTCCTCATGTGCAGCAACGATCCCGGCGTGAACTGGGATGCACTCGGGTCCATCGTGCAGCCTGCACGCCCTTGAAGCCTCAGGCTGCTTGGCGCTCAACCGCTGTTGGCGAGAAAGCGTGGATCATGGCGGCGAGTTCGGGTTCGCGGACGTTTGCGGCGGCTTGTGTTTGGCTCATCCAGCGGCGCTCTCGCTGATTGCGCTCGCGCCAGGTCTTGGCGACGGCCTGCACGGCGAGCGGATAGACCTGAACCTCGTAGGAGATGGAGCGGTCGGATCGCTTCTCATACCGGTAAGAGCCGAGTGTCTGCTGCGCAATCGTGCCGGTGATGCCGGCCTCTTCGCCGGCTTCGCGCGCCGCAGCATCGCACAAGGCTTCGCCGGGTTTGGGCCAGCCTTTCGGCAGGATCCAGCGACCGGAGCCGCGGCTGGTGACCAGCATGATCTCGATTTCGCCACCTGAGCGACGCCACGGCAAGGCTGCGACCTGAAGCCGGTGTGCCCGGCCACCGAACAAACGCTGCCACTGCATCATCAGAAAGTGCCTCGCTCTCGCTGCCGGCATTGCTGTCTCTTTCCAGGCTTCAGCGGAACGCTCGGGCTCGGATATGAACCTTGCATCTGGCGTTTCAACTGGGCGTGCCGCATGAACGGCGTGCGGACCACGAGGATGGGCGCAGCCAGCTTGTGCGTGGCTGATGTGACTGCACACCGGGAGAGATGATGCCGACGATCCTGCTTTACGGCCTGGCTGCTGCAGCCGAGATTGCCGGCTGCTTCGCGTTCTTCGCCTGGTGGCGGCTGGACAAGTCCGCGTTGTGGCTCGTGCCGGGCCTGGGATCGCTGATCGCGTTCGCGCTCTTGCTGTCGCTGGTTGACAGCCCGGCTGCCGGGCGCACCTATGCCGCCTATGGCGGGATCTATATCGCGGCGTCGTTGATGTGGCTTTGGCTGGCGGAAGGCTTCCGGCCCGACCGCTTCGATCTCGCCGGTGCTGCTATCTGCCTGGTGGGAGCGGCGGTGATCATTGCCGCTCCGCGCTGAAGGACTTTAGCCGAACTGGCCTTCGGCGATCGGCTTCTGGAACGTAAAGCCCATATCCCACGGGAAGAAGATCCAGGTGTCCTGCGACACTTCCGTCACGAACGTATCGACCAGCGGGCGACCCATCGGCTTGGCATACATGGCCGCGAAATGCGCCTTGGGCAGCATGGCGCGCACAACGGCTGCGGTCTTGCCGGTGTCGGTGAGGTCATCAACGATCAGAACATCGGCGCCTTCGTTGGCGCGCAGTTCCGGCGCGATTTCCTTCAGGACCTGCATTTCGCCCTGGTCCTTGTATTCGTGGTAGGATGCCACGCAGACCGTTTCGAGCACGCGAATGCCGAGCTCGCGGGCAATCACCGCCGCCGGCACGAGACCGCCGCGCGTGATGCAGACGATGGCCTTCCACTGATCCTTGTGGGCCGACAAGCGCCAGGCGAGCGCACGGGCATCACGGTGGAACTGATCCCAGGTAACGGGGAAGGCTTTTTCCGGCAGGGACATGGCGCGCGGGCTCCAGGCAAGTTGGGTGCGCGGGGTTAGCCGCAAAACACGGGATGAAGCAAGAGCTAGGCTGTTTTTGCCACCAGCTGATCCACCATTTCGGCGATTTCGGCACGCACGGTTTCCAGAACGCCCGCGTCGCGCGCACGCACCACCAGTTCGGTATAGAAGCCGCCATTCTCGCCGCTCTTGGGATAAGAGCCGATGATTGTGTCGGGATGCGCCTTCTGGATCGCGCCCAAGGGACCGCCGATCGTGCCTTCGCCGAGCGGACAATGCACGGTGGCTGACAAGAGCTTGGTGCCGGTCTTCAGCGTCGGGACCACATTGTCCAGCATGGCCTGGAAGATCGACGGCACGCCGGCCATGACATGCACGTTCTCAACGATGAAGCCGGGCGCCAGCGACACGGGATTATCGATATGCGTGGCGCCGACCGGCATGCGCGCCATCCGCATGCGCGCTTCGCTGAACTCGAAGCCGCGGGCAGCGTAATGCTTTTCGAGCATCGCATATGCCTTCGGGTCGTAGTCGCACGGCAGGCCGAACGCCTTGGCGATCGAGTCGGCCGTGATGTCGTCATGCGTCGGGCCGATGCCGCCGGTGGTGAAAAGATAGGTGTAGCGGGCCCGCAAGGCGTTCACGGCGGCAACGATCTCATCTTCTTCGTCGGGCACGATGCGCACTTCCTTGAGGTCGATGCCGACCGCCGTCAGGATGTCGGCGAGATGGCCGATATTCTTGTCCTTGGTGCGCCCGGACAGAATTTCATCGCCGATCACGATCATGGCGGCGGTCACGAGGTCGGTCATACGGGCGCTCTCCTGGCTGGTGGCAGAGGTGTAGGCGCGTGGCGGGCCGCCCGCAATATGCTTGTTCCGGTGAACGATGTGTCGGCACACTGGGTGCTTTCATCGAACGGTGAGAAACTTATCTTATTGTCTTTGACGATGCCGGACGAGCCGGCGCCGAATGCGAAGGAGCCGATCATGGCAAAGGTACTTGTTCTTTATTACTCGAGCTGGGGCCACATGGAGCAGATGGCCAAGGCCGCTGCCGAAGGCGCACGCCAGGCCGGCGCTGAAGTCACGCTCAAGCGTGTTGCCGAGTTGGTGCCGACCGAGGTGGCGCAGGCCGCTCATTACAAGCTCGATCAGGACGCGCCGATCGCCGATCCGCTCGAACTGGAAAACTACGACGCGATCATCGTCGGCGCTTCGACGCGCTACGGCGCAATGGCTGCGCAGCTGAAGAACTTCTTCGACCAAACCGGCCCGCTCTGGGCGCGCGGCGCGCTGCTCAACAAGGTTGGCTCAGTGATGGTGTCGACCGCTTCGCAGCATGGCGGTGCGGAAATCGCGCTGATCAGCACGCAGATCCATCTCCAGCATCACGGCATGGTCATCGTTCCCCTGTCCTATGCCTATCAGGGTCAGCTCGGCAACGACGTGGTTCGTGGCGGCGCGCCTTACGGCATGACCACGACGTCGGATGGCGACGGTTCGCGCATGCCATCGGCGCAGGAACTGGAAGGCGCAACGTTCCAGGGCAAGCGCGTGGCTGAAATCGCCGCCAAGCTGCACGGCTGAGCGACCAGCTTCTGATTGCGGACGCGGGCGGCCATGTGCCGCCCGTTTTCGTTTCCGGCCTTGTCGCTGGGGAGCCGCTGTTTACATGACACGCGAACCGAGCCGCTGGGGAAATGCCTGATGCCTGTGCTGACACTTGTCCTGATCTGCGGCGGCGTGCTTGTGGCCGCAGTCGTGGGAATCATCCTGTGGGGCTGGTTGTCCACGCGGCGCATCGCGGCGCAAGCCGAACGCATGGTGCCGCCGCTCGGCAAGTTCATCGAGATCAACGGCAGCCGCATCCATTATTACGAGGTCGGCGAAGGCGAACCGATCGTGATGATCCATGGTCTGGGCGGGCATTACCATCAATTCCGCCAGCCGCTGATGGAGGCGATCGGGCCGGGATACCGCATGATCGCGCTTGATCGCGAAGGCTCCGGCCATTCCACGCGCGCCGATGGACGAACGGGGCGCCTGCCGGAACAAGCAGCGCTCATCAAGGCGTTCATCGACGCGATGAAGCTCGACCGCCCTATGCTGGTCGGTCATTCGCTCGGCGGTGCGGTGGCGCTGCAAACGGCGGTGGATTATCCCGAAAGCGTATCCGGTGTCGCTCTGCTTTCGCCACTGACGCAGATGATGGACGCGCTAAACCCGGAGTTCCGGCGGCTGTATCTGCCCTCGCCGCTGATCCGCCGTTTCCTGTCGCACACTTTTGCCGTGCCGCTGGCGTTGCGCAATGGCGATCGGGTTATGCGCTTCGTGTTCGGGCCGAACACCCCGCCGGAGGATTTTGCGATCGAAGGCGGCGGGATGCTCAGCCTGCGTCCCGGCCATTTCTACGCGACGGCGAGCGACCTCGTCGCCATTCCGCTCGATCTCGCGCAACTGCAGGCACGCTACGGATCGTTGAAGATGCCGGTGGGCGTGCTTTATGGCCGAGGCGATCAGGTGCTCGATTATCGCATTCATGGCGAGCGGATGCTGGATCAGGTGCCGAACCTCGATCTCGAACTGATCGATGGCGTCGGTCACATGCCGCAATATGCCGAAACGAACCGCGTCGCCGCCTTCATCCGCCGTATCGCCGAACGGGCTTTTGCAGTTGATCGCAGCGTGGCGGTAGGCTAGCCAGACGGTGATGTGGGCGTGGCGGAATTGGTAGACGCAAGGGACTTAAAATCCCTCGATCCTGGATCGTACGGGTTCGATTCCCGTCGCCCACACCAGCCTGGATCAGTTGAAGCTCTTCTTCGCTGCCATGGCATCAACCGACGCGTCGCTGATCTGTCGCGCTCCGTTCCGACGAAACAGCCGAGGCAATCATCATGAAAACCAAACTCTTTCAGCCGGATGCACGTGTTCGCTCGGACGAGCACAAGAGGATCTACGCTCTCTATGAACTCGCCTACACGATCGTCGATGTGGGTGCAGCCGTGGCTTTCGTGATCGGCAGCTTCTTGTTTCTCAGCGAGAAGACTCAGACCGCCGGCACCTGGTTCTTCATCGTCGGCTCATTTCTGTTTCTCGCCAAGCCGGCCATCCGCTTCAAGCGGGAACTGAAGCTCCTGTCGCTGGGAAAAACAACGAAACTGGCAAAGCGCGACGGCTGGTCGAAGAAGCAATCCGGCAAGTAAGCCGCCAACAGTCAGCTGGCAATCCGGCTGATGATGTAGGTGTCCATGATCCAGCCATGCACCGCGCGGGCTTGTTCGCGGCGCGTGACGATCTCGTCTGACACGTCAGCAAGCGGCCCCTCGATCAGAACCTCATCCGGCGTTCCGAGATACGCGCCCCAGTGGATCCGGTAGCCGTCGGCATCCAGATGGCGGAAGGAGCATTCGCCGTCGAGCATGACGACAACCGTGTCGGCTCCGGTTGGAAAGCCTTCGCGCAAACGCCGACCTGTGGTGATGACGACGGGATCACCGATCCTGTTCAAGGGGATGCGGTGGCTGGCGCAGAGCTGCTGAATGCTGGTGACGCCCGGAATGACATCAATGGCCAGCTCGAAGGATGCGATGCGCTTCAGCCGCTCTATGATGCGCAAGGTGCTGTCGTAAAGCGACGGATCGCCCCAGACGAGGAAAGCTGCAGCGCCCTCTTCCGCCGTTTCCGCCTTCAGCAGATCAGCATAGCTTCGGGCGATCGCCTCATGCCAATCGTCCACGCCCTGCCTGTACTCGCCGGACTGGTCGCGCACCGGCAGGTCGAACTCGACGATGCGTGTCTTTGCATTGGTGATGAAGCGGACGCAGATCTGACGCCGGACCTCGGCGAGATCATCCTTGGCCTCGCCCTTGCGCGGGATCAGCACGACATCGGCGCAGTTGAGCGCGTTGATCGCCTGCACGGTCAGATGTTCGGGATTGCCAGTGCCGATGCCGATCACGAGAAGCTTGCGCATGGGGATCAGCCGTCCGACACGCCGGCTTCGGCAAAGGTCGCCATGCCGTTGTGGCAGGCGATCGCGCCGCGCAGGATATTGACCGCCAGGCAGGCGCCGGACGCTTCGCCAAGCCGCATGTTGAGGTCGAGCAATGGCGTGAGGTGCAGGGCTTCCAGCAGGCGACGATGCCCGGCTTCGGCCGAAACATGCGCAGACCAGGTATGGTCGAGACCATGTGCATCGAGCTTCGCCAGCGGCAGGGCTGCGGCGGTGGAGACGAAACCATCGAGCAGAACGGAAACCTGGGCATGACGGGCAGCGAGGATCGCGCCGAACATGGCGGCCAGTTCGCGGCCGCCGACGCGACGCAGGGCTTCGATCGGATCGCCAAGCGCTTCGCCGTGGCAGGTCTTGGCGTCATCGACGGCAGACGCCTTGCGCGACAGACCTTCATCATCGACGCCGGTGCCGCGCCCGACCCAATCCGCACCCTCGCCGCCAAGCAGTGCGCAACATAAGGCCGCTGCTACGGTGGTGTTGCCGATGCCCATTTCGCCGAGCACCACAAGATCCGGCCGATCCTTGATGGCCTCATAGCCGGTACTGACGGCTTGGAGAAAGGCGTCCTCATCCATGGCGGGCGCAATGGTGAAGTCCACCGTGGGCTGGTCGATGTGCAGCGGGATCACAGTCAGATTGGCGCCGACCTGGCGCGCGAGCTGGTTGATGGCTGCACCGCCATGCTCGAAATTGGCCACCATCTGCGCGGTGACTTCGGCCGGAAAGGCCGACACGCCGCGATTGGTGACGCCGTGCGAGCCGGCGAACACGAAGACCTCGACGCGGTCGAGCTTCGGTTTTTCCCGCCCCTGCCAGCCAGCCAGCCAAACCGCGAGATCCTCCAGCCTGCCGAGGCTGCCTGGTGGCTTGGTGAGAATGCCTTGCCGATCGCGCGCCTGATCGGCTGAGGTGTCATTCGCCTTCGGCAGGTCGCGACAAGCGGAGCGGAGTTGGTCGATCGAGGTGAAGCGGGTCATCGAAAACCTTTAACGGAGCGCGGCGACGGCAACAATCAGGACGCCGACTTCTGCAACCTGCTGGACCATGCCAAGCACATCGCCGGTCTGGCCGCCGATCTGCCTGAGCGCCAATCTGTGAAGCGAAACAACGATCAGGCCAAGCAGGATTGCCGCAAGAATGGCATGTCCAAACCCGAGCGGCAGCAGGGCAAAGAAGCCAAGCAGAAGCGCCAGCATGGCACTGTTTTTCGGCACCTGCCCAACGCCGGCGGACACACCACCTTCGCGGGCGTTCGGAAGCGTGTGCATGGTGTAAGGAAGCAGGCCGCGCGAGGCACAATGCGCCGCGATCAGCGTGGCGAGCGTGATCCCGAAGCCATACGGCACGAGCGCAGCCAGGAGCGCGGCCCGCAGGAGAAGCGACAGAACGAGCGCTGCGACCCCATAGGTGCCGATGCGGCTGTCTTTCATGATCTCCAGCTTGCGCGCCCGCGTGGAGCCGCCGCCGAAACCATCCGCAACGTCGGACAGGCCGTCCTCATGCAGCGCGCCGGTGATCAGAAGCAGCACGACGAGCGCCAGACCGGCGGAAGCGAGCGGCGGCAGATCGACGGCGTGGCCGAAGCTCAGCGCGACGGTTGCGGCTACAGCCGGAACGAGCCCGGCGAGCGGTGCAGCCCATAAAGCGCGGCTGAACCCGTCGGGCGCCAGGCGATAGGCGGGCATCGGCAGGCGCGTGAAGAAGCCGAGACAGGCGAAGATTTCGCCCATCCAGTCACGATCCCTGCCCGGTCCCGCCGTCATGCGCGGGCGATCGCGTGGAAATAGGTGCCCGACACAAACCCGCGTCGTGCCCCCGATGGTCCAAGGACATTGCCGATGCCGTCGGCGAGTTGCGACAGCGGCTCATCGTTGCCGGGATCGATCACGCGCGAATAATGAAACTCGTGGCCGCGCACCGTCTCGCCGGCGCGTCCGATCGGGCAGTCGGCTTCAAGCACGGCCTGTCGGTAGCCGAGGTTGAGTTTGCGCTTGGCATAGCTTGTGGCGTGGCCGAGCAGGCCCGTCATGGCATGGGTAACGCCGTCGGCGTCTTCCAGCGCCCGCCCCAAGACCATGAAGCCCCCACACTCGCCATGAACGGGTCGCGTTTGGGCGAAACGGCGCAGGCCGGTCTTGAACCTTTCTGCGGCAGCAAGGCGACCGGCATGGAGTTCGGGATAGCCGCCGGGCAGCCAGCAGGTGTCGCAATCCTCGGCCGGCGTCTCATCGGCCAGCGGCGAAAACGGCACGATCTCCGCACCCGCTTCGCGCCACAAACGCGAGACATGCGAATAAACGAAGGTGAAGGCGGCGTCCGAGGCAAGCGCGATCCGCTGACCGGGCGGAGGTAAGGCGTGGGTAATCGACCCCGTGCCGGCTTCCACCGGTTGAGCAAGCTTGATCACGGCATCGAGGTTCAGGCTCTTTTCCATCGTGTCGGCAAGACGATCGATAAAGGCCTCGAGCGCCTGATGTTCGCTGGCCTGAACGAGGCCGAGATGGCGTTCGGGCAAAGCCATGTCCGGGTTTCGGTAAACCGCACCGACTACAGGAATGCCGCGCGCTTCGATGGCAGCACGCGCCTGATCCTCATGCCGTGAGCTGGCGACTTGATTGAGCACGACGCCGCCGATCGGCACTTGAGGATCGAAGGTGGCGAAGCCATGCGCGACCGCAGCGGCCGTGACGGACTGGCCGGAGATGTCGAGCACAAGGAGCGTCGGCAGACGGTAGCGCCGCGCCAGCTCGGCGGCAGCCCCGGACCGGCCGGGATCCGAGCGGATGCCGTCGAACAGGCCCATCGCGCTCTCGATGATCATGAAATCAGAGGCTTGCGCCTGTTCGCTGATGAGATAGTCGAGCAGATCAGGGATCATCGACCAGCTGTCGAGATTGACGCCGGGTTGGCCGGTGGCGGCGTGGTGGAAGCCGGGATCGATATAATCCGGGCCCGACTTGCCGCCGCGCACCGTGTAACCACGCCGCGCCAATGCGCGCATCAGGCCGATGGTGACGCTGGTCTTGCCCGAGCCGGAACGCGGCGCGCCGATGATCAGGCCACGCGCGCTCACGGCAGGATGACTTCGCGCATCAACGAACCCAAGGCGTAGCGCTGCAGAACGATTTCGCCGACGACGATTAGGGCCGGCGGCACGATGCCGGCAGCGCGGACATCGGCTTCGACGCGAGCGAGGTCGGAGATCAGCAGCCGCTCCTTGACGGTGGTCGCGCCCTGGATGACGGCAACCGGCGTCGTTGCGGCAAGCCCGCCGTCACGCAGGCCGGCAGCGATGATCGGCAGATTGCTCATGCCCATATAAACCACGAGCGGCTGCCCGGTGCGGGCAAGCGACGCCCAGTCCAGATGATCCTGATCATCGATGCCGTGCCCGGTGGCGAGGATGATCGCCTTGTTCACGCCGCGCAGCGTGGCGGGCATGCCGGCAGCGGCGAGCGCACCAAAGGCGGAGGTCACGCCCGGCAGAAAGCGGAACGGGATGCCGGCGGCGGTCAGCGCTGCGGCTTCTTCACCGCCACGCCCGAACACATTGGGATCGCCACCCTTCAAGCGCAGGACACGTTTGTTCTCGCCGGCAAGCTTCACGATCAGCTCGTTGATGAAGGTCTGGCTGGCGGACGGCTGTCCCGCGCGCTTGCCGACATAATGCGCCTGCGCCTGCGGGCCTGCCTTGAGCACGGCTGCATCCACCAGCGCGTCATAGACGATCGCATCCGCCTGCCCCAGCGCCGACACGACTTCCAGCGTCAGGCCGGCGAGATGGCCGGGACCCGCGCCGGCGAGCCAGACATGCCCAGGCTCGAAAGGCGGCATCTGTATATCGAGGCGCGCGAGGGTTTCAGGAAGGCTCATAGGCTGTCGCGGCCCCGGAAGCGGCGCTGGTAAGCGGGATCATAGAGTGAGCTTTCGCGGAAATCCTCGGCTCCGAGGCCCGGACCTACAAAGATCAGCGCCGTGCGGTCGATCGGATCGGCGGCAACCTCAGCTTCAATCGTGGCGAGCGTGCCACGCAGGATGCGTTCTTCCGGCCAGGTCGCGCGCACGACGATGGCGACGGGGCAATGGGCACCATAAAGCGGGGTCAGTTCTGCAACGACGCGATCCAGCGCATGAATGGCCAGGTGGATTGCCAGTGTCGCGCCCGTCGCGCCGAAAGCGGCCAGATTTTCGCTGGCCGGCATGGCGGAAGCACGGCCGGACACACGGGTCAGCACAAGGCTCTGCGCCACTTCCGGGATCGTCAGCTCGCGCTTGAGCGCGGCGGCTGCGGCGGCGAAGGACGGAACGCCGGGGGTCAGCGTGTAGTCGATGCCGAGCTTTTCGAGGCGGCGGATCTGTTCGGCAACGGCGCTCCATACCGACAGATCGCCGGAATGCAGCCGCGCGACATCGTGGCCTGCGGCTTGAGCGCTGGCATATTCGGCTTCGATCTCGTCGAGCGACATCGGCGCCGTGTCCACGATGCGGGCATCTTGCGGGCAATAATCGAGCAGTGCTCTGGGAACGATCGAACCGGCGTAAAGGCAGACTGGGCAGCGCGCGATGAGATCGCGGCCGCGTACCGTGATGAGGTCCGGCGCGCCGGGGCCGGCGCCGATGAAATGCACGGTCATCAATCCACTCCGCTGACGGCGAGCGCGCAGGTGACGCCGTCTTGTACCAGGCGCGGTCCGAGCAGGCGCGCATCGGGACCGCAAGCTGCCAGAGCCGCCGCTTCGCTGGCCGAGCCAAGGCCCGTCGCTGCAAGCGAGGTCTCGCTTTTTGTCAGGCCCTGCGTGTCTGCGGCCTTCAACTGCTGATCTGTAGGAACGGCCAAGGGAATGCCGAGGATTTCGGCCGCTTCGATCAAACCGGCTTCATCGCGCTTTCCGGGAACGGTCGCCAGCAGAGCGAGGTCGTCGCGCGTGAAGCCGTGGACATCCAGGGCCGTGTCGAGCGTAGCCAGCACCACCATCGCGCGCGTATCTTTCGTGCAGCCGACGCCTGCAACCATCATGGCTTCACCCACATCCATTGCATGACCGGCATAGACGGGCGCCAGCCGCTCATAGAGCCGATCTTGGAAGCACGCGCGACGGAGACCTGGATGAGATCACCGCCGAGACGGGCATGAAGCGCCAGCAGCACGGCTTCCATTTCAAGCGTGACGCTGTTGGCGACAAGCCGACCGCCGGGCTTCAGCGCGGCGACGACAGCATCCATCGTGCCTTCATCCGAACCGCCGCCGCCAACGAAGATCGCGTCGGGTTGCGGCAGGTGGGACAGCGCATCCGGCACACGGCCTTCCACCAGTTTCAAGCCGGGAACGCCGAAGCGGGTGGCATTGCAGCGGATGCGGGCAACGCGCTCGGGCTCATGTTCAACGGCAATCGCGCGCATGGACGGATGCGCCAGCATCCATTCGATCGCAACCGAGCCGGACCCGGCGCCGACATCCCACAGGAGCTCGCCCCGCCGTGGCGCGAGGGCGGAAAGTGTTGCGGCGCGGATCGGGCGCTTGGTGATCTGGCCGTCATGCTCAAACAGATCGTCCGCCAGCCCGAAGCCGAGCGGCAGGATGCGGGCGTCATTTCCCGCAGTGACCTCGATGGCGAGGACATTCAGCGGATCGAAGGACGGGAGCGGTTCGGTGGCAGTCCAGGATGTCAGACGCTCCTGCGGACCACCGAGGGCTTCCAGAACATGCAGCCGGGACGCGCCAAAGCCGAGCTCGCGCAAGGAGGCGGCAATCGCGGCAGGCGCTTGCCCATCCGAGGTCAGCGCGAGAACACGGCGCGCGGGATGCAGCAGCGGCCGGATCAGGTCTATCGGCCGGCCATGCAGCGAGACCGTCTCGATGTCCTGCAAGGCCCAGCCGAGGCGAGCCGCTGCAAGGCTGAAGGCCGAAGGTGCGGGAAGAACGTCGATCTCCTCCGCATCGATCACCCGCGCGATCGTTGCGCCGACGCCGAACAAAAACGGATCGCCGGATGCCAGGACGCAAACCTGGCGGCCTTGCAGCGCGATCAGATCCTGCATGGAGGGGTCGAAGGGTTCGGGCCAGGCGCGCGCCTCGCCCGTGATCAGGCTTTGCGCGAGCGCGAGATGGCGACGGCCGCCCATGACGATCTCGGCCTGGGCGATGCGATCGCGCGCTCGTGGCGAGAGGCCGTTGACGCCATCTTCACCGATGCCGACCACCGAAAGCCATTTCGTGTCTGTTGCCGACAGCCCAAGCGGATTATGCAGCGGCATGAACACACCGCATTGCTTGATCCTGGGGGGCACCGGCGACGCGCGGCAATTGGCGCAGCGTTTGGCTGGTCGCGCCGACCTTCGCGTGACCCTGTCGCTTGCCGGCCGCACCAAGACGCCGCTGCCACAAGCCGTTACGACGCGTGTCGGCGGCTTTGGCGGTGCTGCCGGGCTGGCCGAGTTTCTTCGAACCGAGCGCGTCGACTTGCTGGTTGATGCAACCCATCCCTTCGCGGCGCAGATCAGCGCCAATGCCTTTGCAGCCGCGCAAGAGACTGGAACGCCGTTGCTCGCCTTGGATCGTCCTGTCTGGACGAAGGCTGAGGGTGACGATTGGATCGAGGTGGATGACGTCGCTGCCGCCGCTGCAGCTATCAGCGGTGAAGGCCGAACGGTGTTTCTGACCATCGGCCGGCAGGAGCTCGCCCCCTTTGCCGCTTATCCGCAGCACCGCACCATCATCAGAAGCGTCGATCCAGCGGATGTGGTTCTGCCGAACTCCACGATCATCCTTGACCGTGGCCCGTTCGATGCCGCGGCCGAGGAAAGGCTGATGCGCGCGCATGGCATCGAGGTCGTCGTCAGCAAGAACAGCGGCGGCGATGCGACCTACGGCAAGATCATCGCCGCACGAAAACTTGGGCTGCCCGTGATCATGGTCAAGCGCCCCCAACCATCCGGCGCGCGGAGCGTTTCCGGCGTCCAATCGGTCGAGGACTGGATCGAGGCTCATGTCGCGGCCTTTGCGGAGCGCGGTGCATAAACCAGCGTCTCACGGCCCGGCCGTTCGATCAGCCGTGTTTCGGGAGAGCCGATCAGGATGCAGGTGGCCATATCAGCCATATCAGGCTCGGCTTGGCTGAGCGGCACGATCCGGATGCGCTCATCGGGACGACCGGCAGCGCGACCGAAGACCACAGGCACGGTGTGCGGCAAAACGGTGCGCAGGATCTCGAAAGCGCGGCCAAGCTGCAGCGGACGGGCCTTGGAGATCGGGTTGTAGAGCGCGATCACGAAGCCGGCGGATGCCGCGGCAAGAAGCCGGTTTTCGATGAGATCCCAGGGCTTCAAATTGTCGGACAGCGACATCGTGCAGAAGTCATGGCCAAGCGGCGCGCCGACGCGGGCGGCGACGGCGAGCATGGCTGTGACACCCGGCACCACCGAGAAGTCGAGGTCGCGCCATTCAGCCGGACCGTGCTCGATCGCCTCGCACATGGCCGCGGCCATGGCGAACACACCGGCATCACCACCAGACACAACGGCGACGTGCTTGCCGGACGCGGCGAGTTCCAGCGCAGCCTTGGCGCGGTCGAGTTCCTCGCGATTATCGGACGCATGCAGGATCTGGTCGGCGCGCACCTGAAGGCGATCGAGATAAGGCTTGTAGCCGAAAAAGTCGCTGGCCTGCGCGATCGCGCTGCGCGCCTGCGGCGTCATCTGATCGGGATTACCGGGGCCGGTGCCGATCACGGTGAGACGTCCACTCATACGAGACCCTCCGTCATCTGCAGGGCAAAACCCAGATCCTGCCCCGGCTTGGCGGCCCAGCCGGGCACCAGAACGAGCGAGAAATATGGGGCGATATCGTCGGCTTTGTCGGCCAGAGGAGCGATCACCATGTTGGCCATGGTGCCGCGCTCGACATAGATCGCGCGGTCGAGCTTGCCGGCTTCAGCCAGCGCACGGCGGATCTTCGGGAGATTGCGTCCGACCTTCATGATGATGGCGGCCTGCGTATCCACGAGCCTCTCGGCCAGAATGTTTTCGTCCAGAGTGCCCGGCAGAACGCTCAAGATGTCGTCGCCCTGCACGATCGGAACGCCGGTCGCCGACCAGCAGCCGGACATGGCGGTGATCCCCGGAACGACCTCGGTGGGGTAGCGATGCGCAAGCCTCACATGCAGATGCATGTAGGATCCGTAAAACAGCGGATCGCCTTCCGACAAGACGACGACCGTGCGATCGGCGCGAAGATGATCTTCGACCTGCTTCGCAATGTCTTCGTAGAAGTCGTTGATGGGGTTAATGTAATCCGCGTGATCCTTGTGGACCTCGGTGGTCACCGGATAGATCATCGGCAGTTCGATGATACCGGGCCGCATATGCGCCTCGACGATGGTGCGCGCGTTGCCCTTGGCTCCGCGCTTGGCGAAATAGGCGACCACATCGGCTTCGGCGAGATAGCGCGCGGCCTTCAGCGTCAGGAGTTCAGGATCGCCTGGGCCGGTACCGAGGCCGATCAATCTGCCAAGCGGTGCGCTCATAGGCCGGGCCTCGCCAGGGCGTTAACGGCAGCCGCAGTCATGGCGCTTCCACCCATGCGGCCGCGCACGACGGCAAAGGGAATGCCGAATGTGCTTTCAGCCAGCGCGTCCTTCGACTCCATGGCGCCGACGAAACCGACCGGCATGCCGATGATGGCGGCAGGCCGCGGGGCGCCGGCGGCGATCATGTCGAGGAGGTAGAACAAGGCCGTCGGGGCGTTGCCGATGGCGACAACGGCGCCTTCCAGCTGCGGTCGCCAGAGCTCGAGCGCAACGGCGGATCGGGTGTTGCCGAGTTCCTTGGCGAGTTCGGGTGTACGGGGATCGCGTAGCGTGCAGATCACGGGATTGGTGGCGGGAAGCCGGGCTTTTGTGACGCCCTGAGCTACCATTTCAGCGTCGCACAGGATCGGCGCGCCGTTCAGGAGGGCGGCGCGGGCAACCTCAACGAAAGTGGGAGAAAACTGGAAGAACCGGGCAGCTTCCACCACGCCGCAGGCATGGATCATGCGCACGGCAACATCGGCTTCCGCTTCGGTAAACAACGAAAGATCGGCTTCGGAGCGGATGATGGCGAAGCTTTTCTCGTAAATCGCGTCGCCTGATTTGATGTAGTCCGTGGTCATGAAGCCCGCTGCATGGGTTTTTGCGTCATCAGCCTGTCGCTGAAATCGGGTGGGAGCACTATCCCGTTCGCGACGATCTTGCGAGAGCCCGGGACGCCGATCACAGAAATGAACGTGCCGCTCGGCCTCGCACATTCCTTTTCGCACCCCGAAAGATGCAAAAGAAATGGCAAATCCTCTTCATTTGCGCATTTGGCAGCGAGTTCGGCTCCCAAGGCATGGGTGTTCAGATAACCAGACGCGCAAGCCGGCGCTCCGGCACAGGCAACGATTCGCAAACGCGGATCATCCGGCCGCGTGATGACATCGAAGGACGTGGATAGATTGATCGCTTTTTCCGCGATGGATGCGTCCGCGCACAGAAGGATCAGCAGGCGGTTCGGCGACAGGCGGAGTTCGCCGATGCCGAGCGCCTGCCATTCCCCGCACAGCCCGATCAAGGCTTCAGCGGTGACCGTGCCGAACGGCAGGGCGATCACGGCGGCGACGCGACCATCGGTCAGCGGCAGGATGTCTCCCGGATGAAGTTGGGCGGTGTCACCCTCTTGCGGCTGCGCTGGTGCTTGAACCGTGTCGTAGGTCGGCAGCAGATCGCGACCGCGTGTCTTGCGGCCACCTCCAGCGATCGTGTGCAGTAGCGCGACGGCGGACTGGATGGCGTGTTCGGCATCATAAACGCCGACGAAGCGAGCCGTTTGAGCGTCCCCGGCAAGCGCGACCTGCCAGGTCTTCGCATCGAGCGCGGTCAGGCGGATATCGGCTTTGACGCCGGCGAGCATGGATGGACCACCACCATCCACCACGACGGAGACCTTCGGGCCGAGCTCGGGGGCGAAAGGCGCGGTCTGGTTCTGGATCGCAGCGGCAAGCGGATGCGGGTCGGCGTGTTCTTGTTCGCAAAGGCCGGCGAGCGGCGCGATGTCGAGCGGAAGGCCGGTGCGGATAAGGAGGCCGAGCGCTTCAACGGCGGCGTTCATGTCCGACACGGTTTCGTCGCGCAGACCGCGGATCTGCAGACTGCCGCGCAGGGTGATCTCGAGCAAACCGTTGCCGCAGCGTCTTGCGGCTTGCGCGACGCCCGAGAGGTCAGCCGGTGCGATGGCGCCGTTGATCGGGTTGATGCGCGCGAGCAGGCCGTCGCCAGTCGGCATCGGCTTGGACAGAGACGGGCATTCGCCGCGCTGGCGATGCGGGATGATGGTTGTGGTCATGCGGCCACCTCGCCGGCCCGTGCTTCGGCAATCAGGGCAGACAGATCGTCGTCGATCGAATTGCGCAGCGGATGCCAGAGACCACGGCTGCGCGCCGAGGCTAAGCGTTCGGCGATGAAGCGGGCGGCGGCCGGGTTTTCGCGCAGAAGAAAGGCGCGCACGGTGTCGTCTTCGAGATAAGCCGTATGAAGATCGCCGATCAACGCGCCGGGCACGGCATCGGTGGTTTCGGCAAAGCCGACGAGGCGATCAACGGTTTCGGCAAACTCGGAAGCGCCGCGCGGACCATGGCGCAGCTGACCGGCGATGAAGCGCGGGTTGAGAGCACGAGCGCGCACGGTGCGGGTGATGGTCTGGGCGAGCGAGCGCGCCTCCGGCGTTTCGGCCTTGGTCGTGTCGAGCACGATGAGATCGGCCTTGCCGCCGAGTGCTTTGACCGCCGCCGCGAAGCCACCGATGAAGGCCACGTCGGCGGAACCTTCGAGGATGTCGCGGCCGGGATCGTCGGCGCTGTGAACGAGAAGATCGGCTTCCACGAGACGGTCGGCAAAGCTGCCGTCCCGACGGCCCTCGCCGCTATGGCCACCAAAAGCATGCGACGCGCCATCGAGATAAGCGCGGCCGAGTTCGGCGCGTTCGTCCCAATCGCCGGAAGCGAGCTTGTCTTCCACGCCGGAGCCGTAAGTGCCGGGCGCAGAGCCGAAGATGCGGGCGGTGACTTGACCGTCGCGCCTTGCGGCAGCGAGCGGATTGTCACCTTCAGCTTCATCGCGCGCGGCAACGGCTGCGACAGCCGCATCGATCAGGGCGATCTGGGTGGCGAACATATCGCGGAACAGGCCGGATATGCGCCAGGTCACATCGATGCGCGGTCGTCCGAGCTGTGCCGGTGGCAGAACTTCGATGCCGGTCACGCGGCCGGTGGCAGGATCCCATTGCGGACGACAGCCCATCAGCGCCAGTCCCTGCGCGATCTCCTCGCCACCGGTGCGCAGGGAGGCGCTGCCCCAAAGGTCTATGACGAGCGCGCGCGGCCAATCTCCGTGTTCCTGCATATAGGATCGGAGAACTTCGGCCGATGCCTTTTCGCCGAGGGCAAAGGCCGTGGGCGTCGGAAGGGTGCGCGGGTCGGAAGTGAAGAGGTTGCGCCCGGTAGGCAGAACATCGGTGCGGCCACGCGCCGGGGCACCCGCAGGACCGGGGCGGATATGGCGGCCATCGAGCGCGGCGAGCAATGCGGTGCGCTCGGCGTCCCCGCATTCGCGACGCATCGGATCGTCACCTTCCGCGCGGCCGAAGATGTGCAGGCCATCCTTGACCGCGAAATCCTTGAGATCGCAGAGCCAGGCATCAATGCGCACCAGGGCGGCGTCGGGATCGTCAGCGGCGTCGACGCCCGCTTCGCCCGCCAGCCCGGTTTTCTGCGCCGTTTCCACGATGAGCTTGGCGAGCCGATCACGGCGACGGCGATCAAGGCCGTCGGCCTGGCTGTATTCGTCGACGAGGCGTTCGAGTTCCTGCTGCTCGGGCGACAGGCCAGCACCTTCCAAAGGCGGCGTGAGATGGCCGAGCGTGACGGCGGCAATGCGGCGCTTGGCTTGCGCGGCTTCTCCGGGATTGGAGACGATGAACGGATAGATCACCGGCAGCGCGCCGGTGACGATCTCGGGGAAACAGTTCTGCGACAGTGCTGCGGTTTTGCCCGGCAACCATTCCAGCGTGCCATGCGCGCCGACATGGATGATGGCGTGGGTACCGACGATCTCGCGCATCCAGAAGCCGAAGGCGACAAGCGCATGACGCGGCGGCAAAGCGGGATCGTGGTAGTCGGCACGCCGATCGGCAGAGCGACCGCGGTCCGGCGCGAGGGCTATCGTGACATTGCCGAAGCGAAGCGCGCGGAAGCCGAAGCCGTCATCCTCAGCGTCTGTCTCAGGTTCACCCCAGGTCTCGGCTAGCTGGGCCTGCGCGCCTTCAGGTAGTTCTTTAAGAAGCCGCTTATAGCTAGCGACATCAAGCGTTTCTCGTGAATTAATCAGATCGCGCATCAACTCGCGCGGAAGCTCGGGCACCTCACCAACCGTGTAGCCAGCGGCAAGGAGATCGGCCAGCATAGCCAGCACACTGGCTGGAACATCAAGGCCCACGGCATAGCCGGTGCGGCCGGCGGAACCGGGATAATCCGGCAGGAGGATCGTGATCTTGCGTTCGGCCGGTGGGGTTTGGGTCAGGTGGAGATAGTTGGCGATGCGGGTCGCCACGTGGGCGATGCGGTCGGGTTCAGGGCGGTTGATCTGTGCCGAACCAGGCAGCAGGCCGGGCTCCTTGAAGGAGATGGCGCCGGCAAGAATGCGGCCGTCGAGTTCGGGCAAGACGACATGCATGGCGAGATCGGCGGGTGCCAAACCGCGCTGGCCGCTTTCCCAGGCCTCGCGCCGCGTCGTGGCCGTGACGATCTGGAACACTGGCAAGCCGAACTGATCGAACAGGGTTTCAGCGCCGGGCTCCGCGCCGCTCGCAAAGGCCGTGGCGGTGAGGATCGCCGACGGGTGATGCTGGGCAACCGCCTCCCGCAGGAAGGCTTCGACTTGGCTGTCGCGCAGGCTCGACACGTAGATCGGCACGGGGTTGAGGCCGCGTGCTTTCAGCTCGTCGGCAAGCGCATCGATGGGCGCGACATCCTCGGCAAGCAGCATGGAGCGGTAGAACAGGATCAGGACAGGCGAGCCCGTGGTCTGCTCGTCGGGGCGATAATAGCCGGCGCGCGGAAGCGGCTCGGCTTCTTCCACCGCGCGCTCCTGGCCCGACAGCATTGCCATGCGCTCCACAACGCGGCGCATGTTGTCTGGCCCGCCTTCGCGGAAACAGGCGAGCAGCGCCTGGCGCTCGGACGGCTCCATCGTGGAAAGAGAAGCGAGGCGTTCGTCCTCGACGCGGCATTCGCCGGGCAGAAGCGCGAGCTTGACGTTGTAACGGCGCGCGGTTTCGCTCAGGCGATCGCAGCCATAGCGCCACCAGTCATAGCCACCCAGCACACGCACCACGATAACCTTGGCGCTGGCCGCGATGCGATCGACCCAGAGATCGACCGACATCGGGTGGCGCAGATCGCGCAGGGCGGCAAGCCGCAGGTCTGGCAGGCTCGCATCCGCTTGAACGGCGCGATTAAGGCTGGCCAGATCGCTGTCAGAAAACGACAGCGCAACCATGTCCGCAGGCTGATGACCGAGATCGATGGGCTCGATCAGGTCGTCCAGCGAAGCCGTCGTGGTTGCGAGGATGTGCATGAGCTTTTACGCGGCGAGGATGGTCTCGACCGCCTGACGATCCAGCCCCTTCAGGCCAATCACCACCAGCCGCGTGCCGCGCGTTTCATCCGACTTCCAGGGACGATCATAGTAGTGCGCGACGCGTGGACCGACAGCCTGGACAAGGAGGCGCATCGGCTTGCCGGAGACCTCGGCAAAACCCTTCAGGCGCAGCACGTTTTCCGTCTCCGCTGCCTTTGCCACCTTTGCGGCGAGCGCATCGGGATCGGTGATCGCGGGCAGCTCGACGATGAAGGTGTCGAAGTCGTCATGCTCGTGATCGAAATGGCCGTCATGGCTGGTCTTGCGGTTTTCGATGTCGTCTTCCACCGCAAGGCCGAGGCCGAGAAACACAGCCGGATCGATCTGGCCATGCGCGGACTGCACGATCTTGACCGCGCGCGGGAGATGCTCTGCGATGCGGGCTTCGGCGCGGCCGAGCGCGTCGCTGTCGAGCAGGTCACTCTTCGACAGAACGATGAGGTCGGCGCAGGCGATCTGGTCGTTGAAGACTTCATCCACCGGATCGTCATGGTCGAGCGACTCGTCGGCCACGCGCTGCGCCTGCAGGGCATCCATGTCAGACGCGACCTTGCCCTCGGCCAGCGCCGGACCGTCCACCACGGCCACGACGCCATCGACGGTGACGCGGTTTTTGATCGCGGGCCACTGGAAGGCCTGGATCAGCGGCTTGGGCAGCGCCAGACCGGAGGTCTCGATCAGGATGTGATCGACCTTCGGCTCGAGGGCGAGGATCTGGTCGAGCGCTGGCGCGAAATCATCGGCCACCGTGCAGCAGATGCAGCCATTGGCGAGCTCGACGATGTTCTCGTCCGGGCAGTTCTCGACACCGCAGCTCTTGAGGATCTCGCCGTCGATGCCGACATCGCCGAACTCGTTGACGATGATGGCGATGCGCTTGTTGCCGGATTTCTCCAGCATGGAGCGCAGCAGCGTGGTCTTGCCCGCTCCAAGAAAGCCGGTGACGACGGTGCAGGGAGTGCGGTCGGCTGAAACGCTCATGGGAGGTCCTTCAGGTGGTCGAATGTGGGTATGCGCGCGATCAAACCGCGCTTCAAGGCTTCTGGACGGGCGCCAAACGGCATGAACCCGTCAGATGACGTCGCAAAGAGCGCAGCGCCGGCTAGAATGTCATCCGCGCTGGTTTCCTCAAGTTCGCCGAACAGGTAGCTCCAGCCTCCCGGCCGCAGCATGGCAACGCTGATGCCGCGCCGGCAATTGCCGAGGCAGCCAGCGCTCTTGACGGAGATGTCGGTGTTCCTTGCCGCTTCGCTGACGGCTTCGAGCAGGCGCACGCCGGGACGAACACCGTCCGCCGGCATGTCGCGCAACCGACAGGAGCGGCACACGACAATGGTCACCGCAGCCGGCTCACAAGCCGGGTCGGGCACGTTTGGGATCGCCGGTCGAACTGCCGCCAAGATTCCAGTCTCCTCGCCCGGATCGCCCGCCGGACATGTTCAGGATCAAAATGCGGACGGCAGGTCTCCTGGCTCTCGGATCATCGCGATCCTTCCACCTTCCCAGGCTTGTCGCCCAGTGGCTTTCGGAAGAAGCGCTCACCCGATCACAGTTGCGGGGACAGCTGCGGATTGGCTTTCGCGTACCGCATTCCCTCTTAGCTCCCGGCGTTGCGGCCGGCAGACCGTCGAACACGCTTGTACGGCCTGGCGCGAGCGGCTGTCAACGCGACGACTTTGCAGGCCACTAGGCCGCCAGGGCATGTCGCGAATCCGATTGCACGACATCGTGAAAGCTCTATGGTGACCGGGTCGACGGTTCCCGCAAGGGATCAAGGGAACGCGGTGAGGACTTGCTCCGATGCCGCGGCTGCCCCCGCAACTGTAAGCGACGAGCTTTGCCAAAACACCACTGGAGCCTGCTCCGGGAAGGTCGGTCAAAGCGCCGGAGTCGCGAGCCAGGAAACCTGCCGCCGACATGAAATGACAACGTGCCCTCGGGTGGAGGGCGGAAGGATGATCATGACGACTACAACGCTCGCGCCTGCCGGTGCATCGGTTCAAACGCATACGCAGGTCCAGGCCCTGCCCCTGATGATGGCCGCCCTCCTGGGCCTTCTGGTGATCGGCTTCGTCGGCTTCTCGCATATCGAAGCCGTGCACAATGCCGGCCACGATTATCGCCATTCCATGGCCTTTCCCTGCCACTAACCAGGGATGACATCATGACCCTTTTTCGTAACGTCGTGTTTCTCGCGGCGCTGGCCGGACTATGCGCCGGTCTGGTGATGACTGCGCTTCAGATCACGTCCACCGTTCCGCTGATCCTGCAGGCGGAAACCTTTGAAGGTGCTGCACCGCAAGCGCATGAGCATGGTGCAGCCGAGGCTGGCGCCGGACATAGCCATGCGGCGGGAGCGCCCGCCCATGTTCATGACGAAGATGGTTGGGCGCCGGCCGATGGCTTCGAGCGCACGGCTTATACGACGCTCGCCAACATCGTGACCGGCATCGGCTTCGCGCTGCTTCTGGTGGTTGCCTCGGAGTTCACAAGCGGCATCACCACGCTGCGGCAAGGACTTCTTTGGGGCTTCGCGGGCTTTGCGATCTTCACGCTGGCGCCCGGCCTCGGTCTTCCACCGGAACTGCCGGCGATGCCCGCCGCCGATTTGACCGCGCGGCAGGTGTGGTGGACGGGCACGGTGGCGGCAACGGCGGCCGGATTGGCGCTGGTGGTTTATGGCCGAGCATCGTGGCTGGCGATCATTGGCATCGCGCTTTTAGTGGCACCGCATCTGATCGGCGCACCGCAGCCGGTGAACCACGACTCGCCGGTACCCGAAGGGCTGCATCATCAGTTCGTGGTGGCGGTGACCGTGACGAACCTGGTGTTCTGGGCCGTGCTTGGGGTTGCGACGGCACTGCTGCGCGGCCGTATGCTGGACCGTAGCGTCGTTGCAAGGCCGCGGCTTGCCTGACGAGACCACACAAAACCGGCTGACTTTTCTGCTCGGCGGCGCGCGCTCCGGCAAGAGCTTGCACGCCGAGCGGCTGATCACAGCCCTGCCCGCGCCCTGGACCTACATCGCCACGGCGCAGGCCTTTGATGACGAGATGCGCGAGCGGGTCGCGCATCATCGGGATCGGCGCGCTCAAGGCTGGCAAACGCTGAACGCGCCGCTCGACTTGGCGGGCACGCTGCGCGCCTTGCCGGCTGGAGCGCCTGTGCTGCTCGATTGCCTGACGCTGTGGCTGACCAACGTCATGCTGGCTGACCACGATGTCGAAGCCGCGGTGACCGAATTGTGCGGGGTTCTGGCAAGGCCGACGGGCCGCTGGTATGCCGTTTCCAACGAAGTGGGCCTGAGCATCGTCCCGGAAAATGCGCTGGCGCGCCGCTTCCGCGACGAACAAGGCCGGCTCAACCAGAAGATCGCGGCGTTGGCCGACGAGGTTCTGTTCATGGTGGCCGGCCTACCGATGAAAGTGAAGTGAATGACCGAGATCGACGCTGAAGAAGCCGCCCGCCACAAGGCGAAGATGGAAAAGCGCAAGCAGGTCCAGGACGCCGAAGTAGCCGAAAAGACGGTCGAAAAGGGCCTGCTGATCGTCAATACCGGTCCCGGCAAGGGCAAGACGACGGCGGCGTTCGGACTGGCCTTGCGGATGCTGGGCTATAACAAGCGCGTCGGTGTCGTGCAGTTCGTGAAGGGCGCGTGGCATACCGGCGAGATGGACGCGTTCAAGCGCTTCGGCGATCAGGTCGTGTGGCACACGATGGGCGAAGGCTTCACCTGGGAAACGCAGGATCTCCAGCGCGACATCGCAGCGGCGGAACGCGCCTGGGCGAAGGCGGAGGAGCTGCTGGCCGATCCGACGATCGGGCTGGTGGTGCTGGACGAGCTCAACATCGCGCTGCGCTACGAGTATCTCGATCTCCAACAGGTGGTGGCGACCCTCAGCGCGCGGCGTCCTGACCTGCATGTCGTGGTGACAGGCCGCAATGCCAAGCCGGCGCTGGTTGAAGCGGCGGATCTGGTGACGGAGATGACGGCCACGAAGCACCACTTCAAGGCCGGCGTGAAGGCGCAGCAGGGCATCGAGTTCTAGCGCGATGGCCGCGCGTGCGCTCATGTTCCAGGGCACCGGCTCCGATGTCGGAAAATCGCTGGTGGTGGCCGGCCTTTGCCGCGCCTTTGTTAATCGCGGGCTGACCGTTCGACCGTTCAAGCCGCAGAACATGTCCAACAATGCTGCGGTGACGGATGATGGCGGCGAGATCGGCCGGGCGCAGGCGCTGCAGGCGCTGGCCTGCCGCACGCCGTTGACCGTCCATATGAACCCGATCCTGCTCAAGCCGCAAAGCCAGGTCGGCGCGCAGGTGGTGGTGCAGGGCAAGGTGATCGGCAATGCCGATGCGCGCGCTTATCAGGGCATGAAGGCCGCCTTGATGCCGCAGGTTCTGGAGAGTTTCGGGCGCTTGAAGGCTGAGGCGGACCTTGTTCTGGTGGAAGGTGCAGGCAGTGCCTCCGAGGTCAATCTGCGTGCCAACGACATCGCCAATATGGGCTTTGCGCGCGCGGCCGATGTGCCGGTGGTGCTGATCGGCGACATCGATCGCGGCGGGGTGATCGCCAGCCTTGTGGGCACGAAGCATGTGGTCGATGGGCATGATGCCGCGATGATCTGCGGCTTTCTCGTGAACCGCTTTCGTGGCGACCCTACCCTGTTCGATGCCGGCATGGTGACGATTGCCGAGCAAACGGGCTGGCGCGCCTTTGGCTTGCTGCCGCATTTTGAGGATGCGCGGCGTTTGCCGGCGGAAGATGCGCTGGCGCTGACGGCAAAGTCGGCGCGCAAGGCAGCATCCGGCAAAGTGCGGATTGCCGTGCCGATCCTGCCCTCGATCTCCAACTTCGACGATCTCGATCCGCTGGACGCCGAGCCCGATGTGGAGCTCGTTCGCGTGTGGCCGGGAACGGCCCTGCCCGGCGATGCGGATCTCGTGCTTCTGCCGGGATCCAAGGCAACCATTGCCGACCTGAAGGTGCTCAAGGAGGCCGGGTTCGGCATCGATCTGCAGGCGCATATTCGGCGCGGCGGGCATGTGCTGGGCCTATGCGGCGGCTTTCAGATGCTGGGCCGCACGATCAACGATCCAGATGGCATCGAGGGGCCGGCTGGGTCGGTGGAAGCGCTCGGATTGCTCGACGTCGAAACGGTGCTGACATCGGACAAGGCGCTGCATCCTGTGACCGGCAAAACGGCCGATGGGACCTCTTTCCGAGGCTATGAGATGCATGTCGGGCGCACGCAAGGTCCGGGCGTGGCCAAGCCGTTTGCGCGACTGGGCGACGGGCGTTTGGACGGCGCGGTGTCAGCGAATGGACTGGTGTCCGGCACTTATGTGCATGGCTTCTTTGCCGATGACAGGCAGCGCGCGGCGTGGCTGGAAAAGCTCGGCGGCACGTCGCAGCTGGCCGATTACGATGCCGGTGTCGATCAGGTGCTGGATGGACTGGCGGCGCATTGCGAGCGCTTCCTCGATCTGGATGCGATGCTCAGCCATGCCAGGTGAAGAGCGCCAGCGCGACCACGCCGGCCAGCGCAACCATCAGAAGATCGGCGGTCCAGTAAAGACGCAGCGCGCGGCGAATGTCGGCAGCGGTCGCATCGCGACGGCCACCCTCACCCATGAAAGCATCGTTGACCTGAACCCCGCCGTAAGACCGGGGGCCGTTCAAGGCGAGACCCAACGCACCGGCAAAGGCGGTTTCCGGCCAGCCGGCATTCGGCGAACGATGCTTGGCCGAATCGCGCCGCACCGCACGCCATGCACCCCAAGCGGAACAGCCGGGCAGGATTGCGGCGGCAGCGATCACCAGAAGCGCGGTCAGGCGCGAGGCCGGCAGATTGATCAGGTCGTCGAAGCGCGCGGATGCCCAGCCGAAGTGCTGATAACGCGCGTTCTTGTGGCCGATCATGGAGTCGGCCGTGTTGACGGCCTTATAGGCCGCACCGCCGGCAAGCCCGCCCACAGCCAACCAGAAGGCCGGCGCGACGATGCCGTCGGAAAAGTTTTCCGCGAGGCTTTCGATAGCGGCGCGACAAACGGCTGGTTCGTCCAGCTGTTCGGGATCGCGACCGACGATCATGGAAACGGCGCGGCGGCCGCCGGTCAGGCCTTCGGCTTCCAGTGCTTGGGCGACGGCCTGAACATGGGTCGCGAGGCTGCGCTGCGCCAAGAGGCTGCTGGCGATGAGGGCGGTGAGAAGCAGCGCCCAGCCATGGCCGAGCACGGTCTGGATGGCAAAGCCGATGCCGCCGGCAATGATGAGCAACAGGACCAGCGTCAGCACGCCATTGGTCTTGCGGGTGGCATTGCTGAAGTCGGTCCGGTTGAGCATCCGTTCCAGCCGCGAGATCAGCGCGCCGATCCAGGTCACGGGATGGCCGATGGCGGCGAACAGGCGGTTGGGATAGCCAAGCGCGAGTTCGAGGATCAAAGAAAGAAAGGCGAGCAGGACAAACATGCGCAACCAGGCTGAAGTGTCGGATGTGCCGGACCATGGCGGCAGCCTGGCGCGCGCCGAAGCGCAGTTTCCGCAGGCTGCCCGGCCATGGATCGACCTGTCCACGGGTATCAATCCGCACGCCTATCCGTTTTCGCCCCTGCCCGCCACCGCCTTCTCGCGCCTGCCGGAGCCGGCTGAAACGGATGGGTTGGCAAAGCTGGCGGCGCAGACCTTCGGCGTGGCCGATCCGGCCTGTATTGTTTGTGGTCCGGGCACGCAGATCATGCTGCCGCTGGTGATGCGGCTGGTGCAGCCGGGTCGCACGGCGGTGCTGTCGCCGACCTACGCGGAACATGCGCGTGCGGCTGCTCTGGTCGGGCACGAGGTCACAGAAACCGGTACGCTCGATGAGCTTTACCAATCCGATCTGGCCGTGATCGTGAACCCCAACAATCCCACTGGACGTGTGGTTGCGCGCGCGCAGGTGCTCGATCTTGCGCGGCATCTTCATGCCAAAGGCGGTTTGCTCGTGGTGGACGAGGCCTTCATGGAGGCTGGTTCGGCTGGAGAAAGCGTGGCTAACGATGTCGGCCAAGGCGGGCTGGTGGTGCTGCGCTCCTTTGGCAAGTTCTATGGGTTGGCCGGGGTTCGATTGGGGTTTGTTCTGGCCGAAGAAGAACGCGCGGCGTGGCTGAACGCGCAGCTTGGACCTTGGGCGGTGGCGGGGCCGACGCTGCATATTGCCAGGCAGGCGCTGGCCGACGACGCCTGGAAGTTGGCCATGCGGCGGCAGCTGATGGGCGAAGCAGAGCGGCTCGACGGTGTGCTGCGCGCTGGCGGGTTGGAGATCGTCGGGGGAACGAGCCTGTTCCGCTTTGTTCGATGTCCCCATGCGAGCGCCTTGTACCGTCATCTCGGCGAGCACGGCATTCTGGTGCGACCCTTCCGCTTTGCCGACGATGTCTTGCGGATCGGATTGCCGGCGGATGACGGTGCGTTCAGCCGACTGGATGCAGCCCTCGCCACGTTTGGAGCCGAGGCATGATCCACGTTACGCCGCTGTCGCACCTGCCGGAAACGCTGGCTGCTTCGAAGGCGCGGCGGGTTATTTCGCTGCAGTCGATCGGAGCGACGTTCGAGCGGCCGGCTGGCATCGAGCCCGACGATTATCTTCAGCTTGCCATGCATGACATCGCGGAGGAGCGCGAGGGCTATGTCGCGCCGTCACGCGAACAGGTTGCGGCGATCCTGGCTTTCGGCGAGCGGGTGACCGAAGACGATCCGATCCTGATCCACTGCTATGCCGGCATCAGCCGCTCGACGGCGGCGGCTTACGTGATCGCGGCCGCTCTTCGGCCTGGTATGGACGAACAGGCGTTGGCGCAGGTGTTGCGGCGCCTTTCACCTTCGGCGACGCCAAACCCGCGCATTGTCGCGCTGGCCGATGCGTTGCTTGGACGCGAAGGTCGGATGATCGCTGCGATCCGCGCCATCGGCCGGGGTGCCGAGGCTTTCGCAGGCACGCCGTTCGTCCTGCTCGAAAATCAACAGGAAGATTGAGACGTTTCGGAACCAAGACCGTTTCTGCCGGTTGAGCGCCGCCAACAAGGAGACAGGTCATGGCCGAGAAGACGCTCGAAGAGATCGCCGCCAAGATGAAGGGCATCGACATCGCGATGCTGACGACCGTCACCGAAGACGGAAGCCTGGCAAGCCGCCCGATGAGCAACAATGGCGACGTCGATTTCGACGGTGACTCCTACTACTTCACCTATGAAGAATCGCGCATGGTCGCCGATATCGAGGAAGAGCCCGCCGTGACGCTCGGCTTCTCCGGCGCCGACGGCTTCTACGTTGCCGTGTCCGGCGATGCCGACCTGATCCGCGACAAGGAAGAGTTCCAGGCGCACTGGAATCCGGATCTCGACAAGTGGTTCGAGGACGGCATCGATACGCCGAACATCGTGATGATCAAGGTCGAGGCCGACCGCCTGAAATGGTGGAAGGGCGAAGACGCCGGCGAGTTCAGCGACTTCTGATCCGAAGCGGAACGTTTGATGGATATGGAAAGGGCCGGTGAGAACCGGCCCTTTTTCGTTGCGTCAAAGCGTGATGCGGTATTTGGCGAAGCCGCCCTCACCCTCGCCGGCGGGCTCGATCTTCACGGCCTTGACGTCGCCGATGAAGTCTTTGGCCTTCGGTCCGGTTTCGAACAGGACGCTGGTGTCGGGCATGGAAGCGAAGGACCAGTTGGCATCGGCCGACGGGTTGATCGTGCCCTGATCGACGATGTAGCGCACGATCACATCGCGGTTGGTGTCGGGCGCCTCGAAGATCACTTTGGACTCGTTGATCTCCGGGAAATTGCCGCCGCCGCCAGCGCGATAGTTGTTCGAAGCCACCACGAACTTGGCGGCCGGATCGATCGGCTTGCCCTCGAACATCAGGTCCTTGATACGGTTGGACGAGGCATTCAGCACCTCACCTTTCGCGCCATATTTCGGGGGCTGAGACAGATCAATCTTGTAGGTCACGCCGTCGATGACGTCGAAGTTGTAGGACGGGAAGTCGGTGTTGATCAGCGGCTGATCGGCCTTGCCGGGCTCCACCTGACGGAAGATGCCGGCCGACATTTCAAGCCATTCCTTGACCTGCGCGCCGGTGACTTCGAGCGCGCGCACGGTGTTGGGGTAAAGATAAAGATCGGCCACGTTGCGGATCGCGATGTCGCCGGCCGGAACGTCGGTGTAATAATCGGCACCGTTGCGCCCGCCCGACTTGAAGGGCGCGGCCGCCGAGAGCACCGGCAGGTCCTTCCACTGCGTCTCCTTCAGAAGATCCTTGATGTACCAGATCTGCGCCTGGGACACGATCTGCACGGACGGATCGTCGGCCACCAGCGCGAAGTAGGAGTAAAGCGGCGCGGAGGTCTTGCCGACCGGACGGCGGACATAGTCGAGCGTCGCCTTGTGCTCGGTCTCGACAGCTTGAACAACCTTCGGATCGTCCGCCACGGTGGCCACGATCTTGTCTTCGCGCTTGAAGATCGGCCGCGCTTCCGAGGTGCCGGACACGACCTTCCATGTGTTGCCGTCACGCTCGAGCAGCAGGTCGATCAAACCCATATGCGAGCCCCAGAAGCCGCCCATGACGGCCTGCTTGCCTTGCAGCGTGCCCTTCTTGGTGTCGACGCCTTCCATGTCCTGGAAGTCCTTGGGTCCGGGGAAGACGAGGTGCTGGTGGCCGGTGAAGATTGCGTCGATGCCGTCCACACCCGCCAGGAAGAAGGAGGCGTTCTCCATCATCTCGGTTTTCTTGGTGTCGATGCCGGAATGCGACAACGCGATCACGATGTCGGCGCCCTCTTCCTTCATCTGCGGCACCCAGGCTTCCGCTGCCTGAACGATGTCGCGCGTCGCGACATTGCCGCTGAGGTTCTTGGAATCCCACACCATGATCTGCGGCGGCACGAAGCCGATGATGCCGACCTTGATCGGATGCTCGGCGCCTGCGCCATCTTTGATCGTCCTGTCGAGGATCAGGTAGGGCTTGAGGTAAAGCTTGTCGTCGCGTGGATTGGCGGCGAGCTCGGTGCCGCGGATCAGGTTGGCGCAGACGAACGGATAATTCGCGCCGGCCAGAACCTTGTCCATGAAGGACAGGCCGTAGTTGAATTCATGATTGCCGAGCGTGGAGCAGTCATAGCTCAGCGTGTTCATGGCCTTGATGACCGGATGAACGTCGCCTTCCTTCATGCCGCGCTCATAGGCGATGTAGTCGCCCATCGGGCTGCCTTGAACGAAGTCGCCATTGTCGACCAGCATCGAATTGGTCGCTTCATCGCGCACCGCCTTGATGAGCGACGCCGTGCGCGACAGGCCCATCGTTTCGTTCGGCTTGTCGGCGTAATAATCGTAAGGAAGCACGTTCACATGGATGTCCGTGGTTTCCATGATGCGCAGATGCGCCTGGTTGGCCTGGGCATGGGCGGAAAACGGATGCAGCACGATAAGGCCGGCCGTTGCGGCGGTTCCAGCCAGAAAGCCGCGGCGGGACATTGCGAGTTGCGTGTTCATGATACGGCTCCTGATCTGCAACGAGTCTCGATTGCGCAATGTCACCGCGCCGACGGTGCATGTCCAGCAGATTGACGACAGCACCATGACCATGCGCAACTTGCTTGGAAGCGCGGCGTTGCTTGTTCATAGCTGCCGCGCGGCTTCGCCGACCTGGGATATCTGATGCTTTCCGAACTCGAACAATTTGGCGACACGGTTGCGCGTGAAGGCGAGCAGATCGCCGCGAGTGGCATTCTGCCGTGGTTCGCGCTGCAACTCGGCATCATCGCAGCGCTGTACATCGTGGCGCGGCTCGTTGGCCGCCGGCTGGAGCACCAGCTGGAAGCAAGGGCGCGGCGGATCCGCGACAATCGGGGGCTGCTGCGCGTTGTGGCGGCGGTGCTGCGGCGGCTGCATTGGGCCGTTTTCGTGGTTCTCCTGTTTCTCACGATCACCTTCAGCCGTGCCTATACGCTTCGCCCGCCTGCTCTGCTGTCCCTAGCCCTTGCGCTTTCGGCCACCTGGTTCGTGACGGTGGTGCTGTCGCGGGTCATCCGGAACCGCCTGCTGGCCAAGATCGTGTCATGGACCGTTTGGCTTCTAGCGGCCTTGTTCATCACCGGACTGAATGACGACGCGGGCATTCTGCTCGACCGCATCGCCCTGCCGATGGGGGCAACCCGGCTGTCGCTGCTGACGGTCGTAAAGACCCTGGCGCTGCTCGGCGTCGCGATCTGGCTTGCCAATGCGGGCGGCAGTTTCCTCGATCACCGGCTGCGCACGACCGAAGGGCTGACCCCGTCGATGCGGGTTCTGTTCGGCAAGATCGCCAAGGTCGGCTTGATCATCATCGCCATTCTGCTGGCGATTTCGACCGCGGGCGTCGATCTGACCACGCTGACGATCTTTTCCGGCGCCATCGGCGTCGGCCTCGGCTTTGGCCTTCAAAAAGTGGTTTCGAACTTCATATCCGGCGTCATCATCCTGATGGACCGCTCGATCAAGCCGGGCGACACGATCACGGTCGGCGAAACCTTCGGCTGGATCCGGGAACTGCGTGCGCGGTTCGTGTCCGTCGTGACGCGCGACGGGCGCGAATATCTCATTCCGAACGAGGACTTCATCACCGAGCGGGTCGTGAACTGGAGTTTCACGGACGACCTCGTGCGGCTCGATATCAAGTTCGGCGTTTCTTACAACAGCGACCCGCACAAGGTGACCGAGATAGCGATCGCGGCGGCTTCGAGCGTTTCGCGCGTGGAAAGCGATCGCCGTCCGGTTTGCTGGATCACCGGCTTCGGCGATTCGTCGATCGACTTCCTGTTGCGGTTCTGGATTCACGATCCGCAGCAGGGTCTCACCAATGTGCGCGGCAAGGTCTATCTGGCGCTGTGGGATGCCTTCAAGGCCAACAACATCGACATTCCCTTCCCGGTTCGCGATGTCATTCTTCGTTCCCCGCCGATCGGTTCGAAGATCTTCGATCCCGAAAACATCGCGGAACCGGACGTCTCAGGTGCTAGCCTTGCTCAAAGGTCAGTCCAATCGCCGTCCGATCAATGATTTCGCGCATGGCGAAGGACGTGTTGATCTTGATGACATGCGGCATCGCCGTCAGCCAATCCTTGTGGATGCGCTCGTAATCGGCGAGATCGCGCGCGGCGATCCGCAGGACGTAGTCATATTCTCCAGTCATCAGGTGGCAGGACAGGACGTTCGGGCAGCGCCTGATCGCGGCCTCGAATTCGGACAGCGTCTTCTCGAATTGGCCGGATAGCGAGATATGCACGATCGCCGTCATCGGACGTCCGAGGCCGGCAGCCGCAATCTGGGCGTGATAGCCGCGGATCGTGCCTGACTTTTCCAGAATATCAAGCCGGCGCGAACAGGCGGACTGCGACAGCCCGACCTTTTCGGCAAGCGCCGCGTTGGACATACGGCCGTCCTTCTGGAGTGCCGTCAAAATCGCAAGATCGATCTTGTCCAATGCCATTGATCCGCGATTCCTTCGAAGATGATGCCTTCCCGCGCATGATTATCTCACGAGGACGTACCAGAGCAATTGACATCGCAAAGACCTGCGACACCTCCTGGGCATACAGTCGCGTTCTAAGGAACGCCAAGATAATGGGAGTGCAAACAATGCGCGTCGGCTGCCCCAAGGAAATCAAGAACCACGAATATCGCGTCGGCCTCACGCCAGGTGCGGTCCGCGAATATGCTGCGCACGGGCATCAGGTGCTGGTGCAAACGGGTGCCGGTGCGGGCATCGGTGCCGGTGATGACGCTTATCGCGCCGCCGGGGCGACGATCGCGAAAACGGCGGAAGAGGTTTTCGCCAAGTCCGACATGATCGTGAAGGTGAAGGAGCCACAGCCCAACGAATGGGTTCAGCTGCGCGACAACCAGATCCTTTATACCTATCTGCACCTCGCGCCGGATCCGGAGCAGACCAAAGGCCTGCTCGCTTCGGGCGTGACGGCTGTTGCCTATGAAACCGTGACCGACGAGCGCGGCGGCCTGCCGCTTTTGGCGCCGATGTCGGAAGTGGCCGGGCGTCTCGCCATCCAGGCCGGCGCGACGTCGTTGCAGAAGGCCAATGGCGGACGCGGCGTGCTTTTGGGCGGCGTGCCGGGCGTCCTGCCGGGCAAGGTCACCGTGATCGGCGGCGGTGTCGTCGGCCTTCATGCCGCAAAGATGGCGGTCGGCCTCGGTGCCGATGTGACGATCCTCGACCGCTCCATTCCGCGCCTGCGCCAGCTCGACGACATCTTCAACGGCCGCGTGCACACGCGCTATTCCACCGTGGAAGCGCTGGAAGAAGAATGCTTCTCGGCCGACCTCGTGGTGGGCGCGGTGCTGATCCCCGGTGCGGCCGCACCCAAGCTCGTGTCGCGCGAAATGCTGTCCGGCATGAAGAAGGGTGCTGTGCTCGTTGACGTCGCGATCGACCAGGGCGGCTGCTTCGAAACGAGCCACGCCACCACGCATGCCGACCCGACCTATGAAGTCGAGGGCGTGATCCATTACTGCGTGGCGAACATGCCGGGCGCCGTGCCGGTGACCTCCGCACATGCCCTGAACAATGCCACGCTGCATTACGGGCTGGCGCTGGCCGACAAGGGCATCAAGGCAATGATCGACATGCCGCATCTGCGCAACGGTCTCAACGTCCACAAGGGCCGCATCACCAATGCCGCCGTTGCCGAAGCGCTGGGCTACGACCTGGCAGAACCGAAAGCCGCGCTCGCCGCCTGATCGGGTGTTCTCGAAGTGCGAAGCCCGCTGGAGCGATCCAGCGGGCTTTTCTACGGCTGAGCCAGAACGCCGCCGGTGACCGGGCGATCGCATCCGGTGGTTGTTGGCCAGGTCAGTGGCAGACCGCGGGTCGAGCGCACGGCGAGATAGGCCCAGGCCTCCGCTTCTGTTGCATCGCCATCAAGGCCGACTTCTTCGGCGGCCACGACCTCGCCGCCATCGGCCTCTGCGAGCCTTTGGAGGTCGCCTGATATATGCGGGTTCTTGCGACCGCCGCCGCACAGGATCCAAAGCTTCGGCGTTTCCGGCATCTGTTTGCGTGCCGCGAATACTGCTTCGGCGGCAAGCGCTGCCAGCGTGCGTGCGCCATCGTTGAGGTTCAGGCCTTGCACGCCCGACAGGTCGAAATCGCCGCGATCGAGCGATTTCGGGGCGGGCCGGGCGAAGAAGGGAAGCTGGAGATAGGCTTCAACGATCGCTTGATGAACGCTGCCCTTGGCAGCGGCAACGCCATCGGCATCGAAGGCAAGGCCGCCTTCCCGCTGCATCCATTGATCGATCAGCTGGTTGCCGGGTCCGCTGTCGAAGGCAACAGGATCACCGGACGCCGGAACATAGGTGACGTTGGAGATGCCACCGATATTGACGAAAACGGTGGGTGTGCGGCGGAAGGTTTCCGGCAGGCTCTTGGCCAGAGCGACATGATAGGCCGGCACCAGTGGCGCGCCCTGCCCGCCGGCAACCATATCGGCTGCACGCATGTTATAGACGACGGGCGTGCCGGTCCGTTGTGCCAACAGCGCGCCATCGCCGATCTGGACGGTGAGACCCTCGGCTGGCCGGTGCAGCACGGTCTGGCCGTGGAAGCCGATCAGCTCCGGTTGCCAGTCGGGAAATTTCGCGCGAAATGCATGAACGGCTTCGGCGTGGCGCTGCGTGAGATCGCGCTCGAGTTCGGCCAGGTCATGGGGCCGCTGGTCGCGTTGTTCGATCACCTTCGCCGTCTGCAATGCGGCTTCGATGCGGGCGCGGAAGGTGTCGTCATAGGGCACGAACAAAGACGGGCCGCGCTCCACGATCGTCTCGCCATCGGTGCGCAGGGCCGCGACGTCGATGCCGTCCATGGACGTGCCGCTCATCAGCCCGAGAGCCGTCGTCATCGCCGCCATTGCCGTTCCCCTTTGATTCCCCGTTTCACGATGCTAAAGCCGCGCTGTCTTCCCGTTTCTTAACGGCCGAGCAATCAATCCCGAAAGTCTGGAACCATGCCTGCCTTCAAGTCCGATTTCCTGCGCACGCTCCAAGAGCGTGGCTTCATCCACCAGATCTCCGACGAGACTGGTCTGGACGAGCTCTTTTCGCGCGAGATCGTGACGGCCTATATCGGCTTCGACCCCACGGCGCCGAGCCTGCATGCAGGCGGGCTGATCCAGATCATGATGCTGCACTGGATGCAGAAGACCGGCCACCGGCCAATCGCGCTGATGGGCGGCGGCACGGGCATGGTGGGCGATCCGTCCTTCAAGGACGAGGCGCGCAAGCTGATGACGCCGGACGTGATCCAGTCGAATATCGATGGCATCAAGAGGGTGTTTTCCAACTACCTGACCTTCGGCGATGGTCCGCGCGACGCGCTGATGGTCAACAATGCCGACTGGCTGCTCGGCATCAACTACCTCGACTTCTTGCGCGATGTTGGCCGGCATTTCTCGGTCAACCGCATGCTGTCCTTCGATTCGGTGAAGACGCGGCTCGATCGCGAGCAGTCGCTGTCGTTCCTCGAATTCAACTACATGATCCTGCAGGCCTATGATTTCGTGGAGCTCAACAAGCGCACCGGTACGCGCCTGCAGATGGGCGGTTCGGATCAGTGGGGCAACATCATCAACGGCATCGATCTCGGCCATCGCATGGATACGCCGCAGCTCTTCGCCCTGACCTCGCCGCTGCTGACGACCTCGTCGGGCGCCAAGATGGGCAAGTCGCTGTCGGGCGCCGTCTGGCTGAACCCGGACATGCTGTCGGCCTATGACTTCTGGCAATACTGGCGCAACACCGAGGATGCGGACGTGTCGCGCTTCCTGAAGCTCTACACGACGCTGCCGATGGACGAGATCGCACGGCTTTCGGCTTTGGGCGGTTCGGAGATCAACGAGGTCAAGAAGATCCTGGCGACCGAGATCACGGCCATGCTGCATGGGCGCGAGAATGCCGAACAAGCGGCTGAAACGGCGCGCAAGACGTTCGAGGAAGGCGCATTGGCTGCCGATCTGCCGACGATCGACGTGCCGGCGGCCGATCTCGAAAGCGGCATCGGCTTGCTGGCCTTGATGGTGATGGCGAAGCTCGCCGGATCGAATGGTGAAGCCCGCCGTCATGTTCAGGGCGGCGCCGTGCGCATCAACGACAAGCCGGTAAGCGACGAGCGCACATCGGTCGGCACCGGCGAGATCGGTGAAGCCGGCGTCATCAAGCTGTCGCTCGGCAAGAAGAAGCACATTCTGGTGCGTCCGGCCTGACGAGGCCGCTGCCTACCCAAACACCCGCAAAGAAAAAGGCCCGGCTGCGCAAACAGCCGGGCCTTTCTTCGTCCTGGTGCCAGGGATCAGAACTTGTAGCTCAGACCTGCGCGAACCGTGTGCTCGTCGATGTCGAAGTCGCCGAGACCCAGGCCGAAATCTTCGCTGCCGTAATCGGAGTAGCGATATTCGACGCGTGCGGTCCAGTTGTTGGTGAAGGCATGCTCGACGCCGCCGCCAACGGTCCAGCCCGTGAGGGTCTCGGACTCGTCGATGCCGAGGCCGTCGATATAGGCGTTGGTGATGGCGAGGCCGCCCGTGGCATAAACCAGCGTGCGGTCGAAGGCGTAGCCGAGGCGGCCGCGAACCGAACCCTGCCAATCCGTGCCGATCTCGACCGAACCGATGCCCACGCCGTAATCGTTCTCGTTCCAGGTGTAGCTGACGTCGCCTTCAACGCCGAACACGACGTTGCCCTGCTGGAAGTTCCAGCCGAAGAGACCGCCGAGCGCTGCGCCGTCGAAGTCTTCGCTGCCGAAGCCGCCGGGAAGGTCGACCGACGTCCAGACGTAACCGCCCTGAACACCGAGATAAACACCGCTCCAGTCATACGCGGTCTCAACAGCAACCGGTACGGTCGGCTGATAGTCCGTGATGATGTCGGCGGCGAAAGCGGACGACGCGAAAAGCGTGGCGGCCGCTGTGATTCCTGCGATCCTGAAAACCATGGATCTGACTCCTATTTCATAAGCTAACCCGCTCCACCTAACAGAAGGCGGGCAAAAACGCCGTGTTCTCACAGCAACACATGCATCAAAGCAGCCAAGCCCTTGATGTTGTTGAACCTGACGCAGCGGGAGAATGGATGGGGATGGGCTAGAACTCGAAGATCGAGCGGAAAATGCCGGGTGCGATGACCGAGATCGGATTGATCTGAAGGTCCGGCTTCTTCGCATTGCCGACCAGTCGGAAGGTGATGCCGATCAACGCGCCGTCGCGGCCATTTCCGAGAATCTGGCCGATGATGGGGATCTCGCCGAAGATGCGATTGACGCCATAGGCCGGCAGGAAGGTGCCGGTCATGTCCATATTGCCCTGCGGATCATAGAACGTGCCCTGAAAGCTCGCGCCGATCACCGGCCCGCGCACCACGCCTTCACGCAGAACGAGCGAACCCGGACCTTTCTGGATGCGGGTGAAGCCGCGCTCGAAGGCAACGCTGCTGGTGTCGATCTCGCGGTTGAGCGTGTCGTTGAGCGATTTGCCCTCCGGAGGCGGGCTTGCCACCAGCGATCGCAGCTTGGGTTCGTTGACGATTCGGAAATCGCGCGCATCCACCGCGCCGACCATTGCGGCTCCGGTGCGGCCGGCAAGTTCCAGTTCGATGCGGCCGCCATACATATGCTCATAGACATCGGCAAAGCGCAGCACGCCGCCGGCATCGGTGGACTGAACGCGCAGGGCGTTGCTGCCTCCCGCATTGTCAGTTTGCACGGCAACGGCTCCCCCCGAGCCCATGACGCCGCTCAGCCGCAGCGCGCCGGCGCCGCTGTCATAGGTAACCTTGAGGTTGTTGATGACCTCGTTGAAGAAGCCATTGGCCTGATCCACCGTGACATCGAGCGCCACCGGCATCGCCTCGCCTGTTCCCGATGCTGAGGCGGCGGATTCGGCGAGATAATGTTTCACGAGAGAGCGGGCATCGAACTGCTTGCCGCGCACGCGCACGGTGTAGGTCTTGCCCTTGCGCTCGAGATCGATCGACGCATCATCGCCGCGGTTGAGCTTGACCGTGCCGAGCTTTGCGGAAGCGAGCCCACCGGAATTCAGCCGCAGATCGCCGGCAACGTCGAAGCTGTCGCCGCTCAACTGGAAGTTCGTGAGATCGGTAACGCCATCGCGCGCGCTCAGGCGAAAGCGCAGTTTTGCCGGAACGCCGGCACCCTTCTGCCAGCCGACCCACGGCACGCGCACTTCCGTGCCGGTAAGATCGGCCGAGACCTCCTGTTGATCGCCCTGCGCGGCATCCACATCGAGCAGCATGGGACCGGAGATCAGGGGATCGAGGGCCGGAAAGTGCTTTTGCCGGGTGGCCTCGTCCAGCGTCAGCTGGATGGAGCGTTTGCGGGTCACATCCGCCGCAGAGCCGACAGGCTCCGTCAGGTTCAGGCGGGCCGGGATGCCGTTGAGGTTGGCATTGGCTGCGATCTCCGCGCGCCGCTGATCGATCGACGCCGTACCCGCTGCATCGGTGACCGTTTGCCCCGAAAAAGGCTTGGCCAGATTGAGCTTGTCGAAGGCGAGATCGACGCTCCAATGCACGCGCGAACGATCGACCTCGCGATTGAGCGGAATGTCGGCATTCACCGTGCCCCAAATCTCGCCGCTGAGATCGTTGGGCTCCATGCCGATGAAGCGCATGGCGTTGATCGGCTCACGCGCAGCCAGATCGCCGATCGCCTTTGCGTCGCCGGAAAGATCCAGCGTCATGAAGCCGACCGGACCGCCATCCTGATTGCCGGGTATCCGCATCGTGCCGTCCGTGATCGTCACCTTGCGATCCTCGGCCATGCGCGCTTCGCCCTTGGACAAGGCGATCTCGACATCGTTGCCGCCGAAGGTGATGACGCCGGCCGCGTCCTGCACGATGGGCAAAGTGTCGAGCACGTGCAGGCTGGTATTTTCCACCACGAAACGGCCATTGGCTTCCTTGGCCGTGAAGGGAATGCCATCACCAAGACGACCGGGCGCCAGAGACAGGTTGATCTCGCTTTCGACGAGGCGACCAGCGGTGACGTTCTCATGCACCCACTCACGGGCCTGCGGCGCGACGATGAAGGGCCATAGCTGCTTGGCCGAGGCGACGGGCATGGACGTGGTGCCGAGAATGGCGCGGAACCCTGGCGCGCGGCGTCCATCGAAGATGATCTCGCCCTGGCCGGCGAATTGTCCATCATCCGTGCCGACCTTGAGATCGTCGATTACGAGCTCGGTGGGGTCGGGCAGATATTTGCCGGCCAGCCGAGAGGTGATCTCCACGGGCGCATCCGCAAGGTCCTGGGCCGCCAAACGGGATTCGTCGCTCACCAGTTCGAAGCGATAAGCGCGCGCGCTGTTCGGTGCTCCCGGCTCTGCAGGCTGCGGGCCGATGCCGCCGCTGAAGCTCAAGATCGTTTCGCCGGTTTGAACGGCTGCCTTCTTGATCGCGAGTTCGCCCGATCCTGATCGAAACTCCATTCCGAGTTCGGCGTCACCCGCGATGATGCCGTTTTTGCCGAGATCGATGGCGGCGTCCGTCATGGAGGCGCTGGCGGCGAGCGTGCTTGGTTCGCCGTTCACGCCTTCGCGCCCATCGATGTCCATGGCGATCGTGCCGAGCGACGGATCCACCACGGCAATGCCGTCATCAATGAAGGGATCGTCGCGGACGATGGGATCGGAGTCGAGCGCAACCGTCAGCGACGAAATCTGCGTGCCGCCTGGCCGCGCAGCATTGCCGGCCAGAACGATCGTGCGCCCGTTGACGGCAAGTTCTGCGTTGATCGTCAGCGCATCGCCTGCGCGTGCAAGCGTGGCCGAGCGGATCACGAAGGTCGTTGTTTTCTCCAGACCGGGAAGAACGATCTCGACATTTTCCAGCGCAAGCCGGCGCGTCTGGCCCGCATCCAGCCCGTTGAAGGCGCGGTGCAGGCCATCGAAGATCGCCGCCAGAACCTTGTCGGGATCAACGAGGCCCTGCGCGTTCTTCAAGCCGGCAGCCCAGTCCTGCTCGCCGTTCTGCTGCAGGGCGCCGGCGACGATGCGCGCATCGGCCAGCGTGGCATTGCCGATCTGGATACGGCCTTTGAGGAGTTGAAGCGGCGCCAGCCCGAATCGCACCTCGCCTGCCGAGATCTGCGGCCCGCCTGGGTTCACCGCGCCGAGCTTCAGATCAGCAAGGCTGAGCGACAAAAAGCGCGAGGCATCGAAGGACACGCCCAGCTTGCCGAGCGACGCGACGACCGGTTCACCCGCAAACCGGCTCCCCGTGCGCTCGGCCTGTTCACGTAGACGGTCCATGCCGATCGATGGAATGCCGTAAACGGCGAGAAAGAACACGGCAGCGAGGAAAAGGCCGATCGCCAGACTGAAAAACACGCCGATCCCATGCAGATAGCGGCGCTTGCGGCGTTTGGGCTGGGAAGACACCGGCACCTGCGGCGGCGCAGCAGAGGGCAAGGCGCCGAGATCAGCGATCTCGTTGCGCCGGAAGCGGATTCTCTGGTGCTCGCGCGGCTCGTTTTCCAACGTTGTCGACGGTTCCTGATCGGCTGATGGACGAATCCGGCAGAGCTCTATATTTCGCGAGACACATGCGGACGTAAACAGGTGGCGCGATGACAGACGCGAAGAACGAGCTACAAATCGGCGATATTGCACCGGATTTTGAACTCCCACGCGATGGGGGCGGAACTATGTCGCTGCAATCGCTTCGCGGGAAGCCCGTGGTGCTCTACGCCTATCCCAAGGATGACACGAGCGGCTGCACGGCGCAGGCGATCGACTTCACGCGCCTGAAGCCCGACTTCGAGCAGGCCGGCGTTACCGTGGTCGGCATCTCGCCCGACAGCGTGAAGAAGCACGACAAGTTCAAGCTCAAGCACGAGCTCGGCATCGACCTCGTTGCCGACGAGGAAAAGTCCGTGCTCACCGCGCTCGACGTGTGGAAGGAAAAGAGCATGTATGGGCGCAAATATATGGGCGTCGAACGCTCCACCTTCCTCATCGACAAGGACGGCAAGATCGCGCGGATCTGGCGCAAGGTGTCCGTTCCCGGCCATGCCGAGGAAGTCCTGGAAGCCGCCCGCGCGCTCGGCTGAGTGTCGAAAACGCGTCATGACAGGACGGCGGGGCGACGGCTGTTCGCCCGCCCGCATGCTAGGTCACGCGCTGACCTAACGGGTTAGGAGCGGATCTTTGACCGTTATTCGGGCATTCCCGTCACGCACGATCGACACCGACACACTCGGCGGACGCTTGTCGCGCACGCGCGATGCAAGCGGGATCAGCCTGCAAACCTTGGCGCGCCGCGTCGGCGTAAAAAAGCAGACCATCATCGATTGGGAAAACGACCGCTCGGAGCCGAGCGTCGAGCGCCTGACGCTGGTTGCCAGCGTGCTCGACGTGACCCTGATGTGGCTGATGCACGGCGTGGGCGATGCGCCGGCCGACGAGATCGGTCCAGACCCCCTCGCTTCGCTGACCGCGCAGATCGAGCGCCTGCGCCGCATCCATGAAGATACCGGCCAGATCATCGAACGCCTGGGGCGTGAAATTCAGAGATTGAACGACGGCGAGTAAGCCCCACCGTCAAAGTCACGAGGCGCGTCAGTCTGCCTGGGCCGATTCCGGCGCCGGCACGTCCGAGGTCTTCTTGCAGGCCTTCAGCCACACATCGTAGACCGGATGCTCCACAGCATTGAGGCCGGGACTTTCAGCAAACATCCAGCCGGTGAAGATGCGGCGGATCTTGCGGTCGAGCGTGATCTCGTCGACTTCCACGAAGGAGTCAGTTTTCGGCTCCTGATTTTCAGGGCTGGCATAGCAGACACGCGGCGTGACCTGGAGCGCGCCGAACTGCACGGTCTCATTGACGTAGACGTCGAAATTGATGATGCGGCCGGTAATCTTGTCGATGCCGGAAAATTCCGCAACGGGGTTCTTGATGCGCTGCGCGGCCACGGCCGGCTGCTCCGGGTCCGTTCCGTCAGCCGCACCCTGGGCTTGCGGCGTATCGAATCCCTGGATGCCTTCGAAACCCTGTGGGCCTTGCTGAGCATGCGCTGCCGGAATGATCATCATTGCGATCAAACCAGCAAACAGGCTCCGGTTCACACTCAGCATCATCGATCCAATTCTACCGCCCGCCGCGAGGCACGGCCACTTCCCTGTCTCGCGTAGAGGAGAATTGTGGCGAGAAATCTAAGAGGCTCGTCCGGAAGCGATCAGCCGCCCGGCGTCCAGGCGTCGTAATCGCCGGTGACCCGTGGACGCTCTTTCTCGTTCAGGATCGAACCCTGCGGACGATAAGCGCCTGCCGTGCCGGTGAGGTTCGGCTTGTGCGCCTTTTCCCATTCGCGCGGAGAATAGGTTTCGGCCGAAGGCGGCGTGTCGACGCGGTGATGCATCCAGCCGTGCCAGCCGGGCGGGATAGCAGACGCTTCGGCATAACCGTTGAACACGACCCAGCGGCGCGGATGACCATCCGGGCTCATGCCACCTTCGTAATAGGTGTTGCCCAACGCATCCTGACCAACGGCCTTGCCCTTGCGCCAGGTGAAGAAGCGCGTGCCGAGCGTTTGGCCATTCCACCAGGTGAAGAATTGGGTGAAGAACTTTGACATCACGTCATCCCTTGGGAAGCGGCTACCCGCTTGTTCGTTGGCCGCGTTATGGCGCTGTGTGCCTCGCTTGGCAAGAAGGCGCGCCGCTCAGACCAGTGACTTCTCGTAGATCAGCACGGTTCGCGGCACTGCGCCGCCATGTTCCTCGCGCCCGGCCTGGGTGAAGCCTTCCGTTTCATAGAAGGCGACGGCACGGCTGTTGCGTTCCTCGACCTCGAGCCGCAGCACCTGCGATTCGAAGAAGGACTGCTCAATTTCTTCCAGAAGCATGCCGCCGATGCCCCGCCCTTGAAGCTCCGGCAAGACGTAGAGCTGAAACAGCGTGACCACGCGCATGTCATCCAGCGTCGCGGCCGCAAACGCACAGCCGCAGATCCGCTCGCCATCATCGGCAACGAGAAATTCTGAGCGGTCGCGATCGATCATCGCCTGAAGCGCTTCGGGCGAATGCCATTCCGCCGTCAGCTCCTCCACCATGCCCGGCCCGTAGATCGGATCATAGGTCGCGTGCCAGGTTTCGGCGAGCAGCGCACGAATCGCGGAAATGTCCCACGATCCGGCAGTGCGAACGAAAACGCTCACTCGGTGATCCCGAGTTTCGCCTTCACGAGGTCGTTGACGGCCTGCGGCGCGGCCTTGCCGCCCGTGGCCTTCATGACCTGCCCCACGAACCAGCCGGCCATGCTCGGCTTGGCGCGTGCCTGCTCGGCCTTGTCGGGGTTGGCGGCGATCACGTCATCCACGGCCTTTTCGATCGCGCCGGTGTCGGTGACCTGCTTCAAACCGCGTGTTTCGACGATCTCCTTGGGATCACCGCCCTCGTTCCAGACGATCTCGAACACGTCCTTGGCGATCTTGCCGGAAATGGTGCCGTTCTTGATGAGATCGACGATGGCGCCGAGCTGGTCCGGCGACAGGGGCGCATCCTCGATGTCGCGGCCTGCCTTGTTCAAGGCGCCGAGCAGTTCGTTGATGACCCAGTTGGCGGAAATCTTGCCGTCGCGGCCTTTGGCGACCTGCTCGAAATAAGCGGCAATCGCCTTTTCCGAAACGAGGATCGAGGCATCGTAAACCGAGAGGCCTAGATCGTTCACCAGCCGGTTGCGCTTGTCGTCCGGCAGTTCCGGAAGATCGGCAGCGAGCGCGTCGACATAGGCCTGGTCGAATTCGAGCGGCAGAAGATCGGGATCGGGGAAGTAGCGATAATCATGCGCTTCTTCCTTTGAACGCATGGAGCGCGTTTCGCCCTTGTTCGGGTCGAACAGCCGCGTTTCCTGATCGATCTTGCCGCCATCTTCCAGGATCGCGATCTGGCGGCGCGCCTCGTAGTCGATGGCCTGGCCCACGAAGCGAATGGAGTTGACGTTCTTGATCTCACAGCGCGTGCCGAACTCGCCGCCCGGCTTGCGCACGGAAACGTTGACGTCGGCGCGCAGCGAGCCCTCGTCCATGTTGCCGTCGCAGGTGCCGAGATAACGCACGATGGTGCGCAGCTTGGTGACATAGGCCTTGGCTTCATCGGCCGAGCGCATGTCGGGCTTCGACACGATTTCCATCAGGGCCACGCCCGAACGGTTCAGGTCCACGAAGGACATGGTCGGATGCTGGTCGTGGATCGACTTGCCGGCGTCCTGTTCGAGATGCAGGCGCTCAATGCCGACCTCGATGTCCTCGAAGTTGCCCTGGCGATCAGGGCCGACCGAGATGATGATCTGACCTTCGCCGACGATCGGCTGCTTGAACTGGGAGATCTGGTAGCCCTGCGGCAGATCCGGATAGAAGTAGTTCTTCCGGTCGAACACCGACTTGTGGTTGATCTGCGCCTTCAGGCCGAGGCCGGTGCGGATGGCCTGACGCACGCATTCCTCGTTGATCACCGGCAGCATGCCGGGCATGGCGGCATCCACGAGGCTGACATTCTCGTTGGGTGCAGCACCAAAGGTGGTGGAAGCGCCCGAGAACAGCTTGGCCTCGGAAGTCACCTGGGCATGCACTTCCAAGCCGATGATCACTTCCCAATCGCCGGTGGCGCCGGAGATCAGGCGTTTTGGATCGGGCGTGCGGGTGTCAACTAGCGTCATGATGAAGGTCCGGTCGAAGCGCGCGGCGAGCCGCATCTTGTTTGGCAAATCGGCTAAAGCAATCGGCCGCGCTTCGCAAGGCAAGGCGGAGCCTTGGGACCTGTTCGATCCGGGGACTCGGTACAATTTGAACGGATCCCATATCGAGCAATCCAGCCTGTTCGGAGGCCGGTCAGGCCATCAGATCGCATCGGCGGAAGGTGAAAAGATTACGCCATCCGCACCGCACGCGGCCGCACTTCCCCGAAAAAGCCAACAAACAGGAAGCCAACGAGAAAGCCGCCGACATGCGCTTCCCAGGCAACGGCGCCCATGTCTTCCGGCGTGAGATAGCCCATGCCAGAAATGAGGTTCACGGCCATCCAAACCACGAGAAACACGATCACCGTGCGCGAGGTCAGGCTTTCCGCAATGGTCAGCGGCGGGCCGGAAAAGCGCCCTTGTCCCCAGCGTCGGTCGATCTGAAAGCCAAAGCGCGCGGCTGCGCCCATCATCCCGGAAATGGCACCGGATGCACCCACCAGCGGGATCTCCGAGCCGGTATGCAAGGCGTAATGCAGGGCGACAGCTCCCCAGGCGGTCACCAGCCAAAAGGCGAAAAAGCGCCATGGTCCCATGCGGTTGGCGAGCGGCGAACCGAAAGCGGCGAGCCAGACCATGTTGACGATCAGGTGCGACCAGCCGCCGTGTAGGAAAGCGTAGGTCACCGTGCTCGTCACGGCATAGATGTCGAACAGATACTCGCCGGAATAGCGCACCGGGATAAAGGCGGCGCGCACCATCAGATCGATGTCCTGCTCTTCCGTCAGGAGATAAAGACGCACGAGATGCACGCCCACGCACAGCGCGATCATCAGCAAAACGGCGCTGGGAATGTTGAACAGGGGTTCGCGCGGCGCGCTAGCGGCGGGGCCGGGTTCAACAACAGCGTCGGTGCGCTGATTCTCTTCTGGGATGCTCATCGGACATAGATCGCCCTAAAAAGAAGGCCGTTCAAGGTTTCCCTCGAACGGCCTGGTCGAGCCCCCACGCTCCCCCGAAAACATCACTGTAACCGCGCTTCTCTGCGGTTGCGGCCATTTTGACCCAATCCAATCGCTTCAGCAACGTAAACCCTTTGTTAACCTTAACTGACCTGCTCCGTGAACAAGAGGACGGCGTGACTGGCACGCTTCCTGCTGCGGGCAGCATGAAAAGCGTCGGGTGGCTCCAACTTGTTCACCGATGGCACACCGCCGGCGATCATGGAGAACAGGAATTCATGAAACTGCAGGGTTCAATAGACCTTTTCCATTACTGGAATCGGCTGCGCGACGGGCGCCCTGCTCCGCTACGCTCGGAGATCGAGCCCGCGGACATCAAGGATCTGCTTGCCGACACCTTTATCCTCGAACTGGATACGCGTGGCGGCCCGGTGTTTCGTCTGGCAGGCACGCGGCTTTGCGCGACCTATGGCCGTGAACTGAAAGGCTATGCCTTTGCGTCGATGTGGACGCCGCGCGACCAGAAGGTCGTGGCACGCCTGTGCAACAACGCCTTCCACGACAAGACGGTCGTTTCGATCAGCTTTCACGGGATCAGCGACACGCAGCGCGAGCATCCGTTCGAATTGCTGCTTCTGCCGCTCAACGGTGGTCGCGACAGTTTACGCGCGCTTGGCATCGTCAACACGAAGGAACGGCCGTTCTGGATGGGTGCGGACCCGATCCGGGAGAATGTGCTGCAATCCGTGCGCGTCATCGATCCGGAGATCGAACCGGTGTTCTTGAAATCGCGACCGGCCATCGAAGTGCCTTCGCTTGCGCCCGGCGACCGCCACTTCAACCCGTTGGATGTGTTTTCCGGTCCCGGCCGACGCATCCGCCACCTCGTTGTTCTGGACGGTGGACGCGGCGAATAATGGGGACGACCACCCCGAAATCGTGAACGGAACCGGAACACAACTCGCATAGGTCCGCGAGCCGTGCAATATTGTGCGTTGATTCGCAGTACCGGGACCGAGTTCAGAATGACCGATACAAACGACCTTTTCGGAATGCTCGATGCGCAGCCAGCGCGGGCAAAAACGAAGCCGGTTGATCCGATTCTGCAGGCCGCGCGCGAACGCGCCGCGAAAAAGCCCCTGCCGAACGCAGCACCCGAAGCACAAGCAGCCGAAACACCGCCTGAGCCCGTCGCGACCGCTCCGCTGGCGACACCCAACGAGCCAGCAGCTCCAGCACCCGCACCAGCACCCCGCACGCCGAAGACACAGCCGCCGCGCGAAGTCGCCGAAAGCTATAGCGCCGCTGACATCGAGGTTCTGGAAGGACTGGAACCGGTGCGCCGCCGCCCGGGCATGTATATCGGCGGCACGGACGAAAAAGCACTGCACCATCTGTTCGCCGAAGTCATCGACAACTCGATGGACGAAGCGGTGGCAGGGCATGCGACCTTCATCGAGGTCGAACTGTCGGCTGACGGCTTCTTGAGCGTCACCGACAACGGCCGCGGCATCCCGGTCGATCCGCATCCCAAGTTCAAGGACAAGTCGGCGCTCGAGGTCATCATGACCACGCTGCATGCCGGCGGCAAGTTCGATTCCAAGGTGTATGAAACATCCGGCGGTCTGCACGGCGTCGGCGTGTCCGTCGTGAATGCGCTGTCCGACGTGCTCGAAGTCGAGGTCGCACGCGGCCGCCAGCTTTGGCGCCAGCGCTTCTCGCGCGGCATTGCGCAAGGCGGGCTGGAAAGCCTGGGCGAAGTGCATAATCGCCGTGGCACGAAAGTGCGCTTTCATCCCGACGAGCAGATCTTCGGCAAGGGCGCGCATTTCCTGCCCGAGCGCATCTACAAGATGGCGCGCTCGAAGGCGTTCTTGTTTGCAGGCGTCGAAATCCGTTGGTCCTGCGACCCGGCCCTTCTGAAGGAAAAGGACGAGACGCCGCAGCGCGCCGTGTTCCACTTCCCCGGCGGCTTGAAGGATTATCTCACCGCGCAGCTCGGCAGCGAGATGCAGGTCACGCGCGAGATCTTTGCCGGCAAGACGGAAAAGCAGGGCGGCCACGGTGCGCTGGAATGGGCGGTCACCTGGTATGGCGGCGACGGCTACGTCAATTCCTACTGCAACACGATCCCCACGCCCGAAGGCGGCACGCATGAAGCCGGCTTTCGCACGGGGCTGACGCGCGGCTTGAAGGCCTATGCCGAACTCACCGGCAACAAGCGGGCCTCGATCGTCACCGCCGATGACGTCATGATCTCGGCCGCGGGTATGCTGTCGGTGTTCATCCGCGAACCGGAATTCGTCGGCCAAACTAAGGACAAGCTGGCGACGCTGGAAGCGCAGCGCATCGTGGAAAACGCGATCCGCGATCCGTTCGATCACTGGCTGGCGGACAATCCGCAGGAAGCCTCCAAGCTTCTAGACTGGGTGATCGCGCGCGCCGACGAGCGTTTGAAGCGACGTCAGGAAAAAGAAGTCAGCCGCAAGAGCGCGGTGCGCAAGCTGCGTCTGCCCGGCAAGCTCGCCGACTGCACGCAAACGGCGGCACAGGGCGCTGAACTCTTCATCGTCGAGGGCGATTCGGCCGGTGGCTCCGCCAAGCAGGCGCGCGACCGTGCCAGCCAGGCGATCCTGCCCCTGCGCGGCAAGATCCTCAACGTGGCGTCTGCCGGTTCGGAAAAGCTCGGCGCCAACCAGCAGATTTCGGATCTGATCCAGGCGCTGGGCTGCGGCACGCGCTCGAAATATCGCGACGAGGATCTGCGCTATGACCGCGTGATCATCATGACGGATGCCGACGTCGATGGCGCGCATATCGCATCGCTGCTGATCACCTTCTTTTATCAGGAGATGCCGAACCTGATCCGCGACGGTCACCTTTATATGGCCGTGCCGCCGCTTTACCGGATCAGCCAGGGCGGCAAGGTCATGTATGCGCGCGACGATGCGCATAAGGATCAGCTTCTCAAGGCGGAGTTCACCGGTCGCGGCAAGATCGAGATCGGCCGCTTCAAGGGCCTTGGCGAGATGATGGCATCGCAGCTGAAGGAAACCACGATGGACCCGAAGAAGCGCACGCTTCTGCGCGTCGAGGTTCCACAGCTGCAGGACGAGGCGGATGCGACCAAGGCGTCTGTGGACGCGCTGATGGGCACCAAGCCGGAACTGCGTTTCCGCTTCATCCAGGACAATGCGGAATTCGCCGGGGCGCTTGATATCTGAGCGGGTTCAAGCCGCCGCGATTGCCCGTGCATGATGGCGGGCGTTTTCGCGCAGGGCTTCGAGGTGGATGCGGCGAATGAGGCTGGCGACTTCGCCGCTCGGATCATCCTTCAGCGCCTGCAGCATTGCCCAGGTCACTTCCTGCGTTCCGGCAACGCGTTTGCCGTTGGCGACCTCACGCCAAAGAGACAGCGCGCTGATGATCACGGGCTGAAGGTTCTCCGGCAAACCGGCCGAGCGCATCAGGGCACCAAGCGCCACATCGCGGCCGCGTGCCAAAAGCGCGCCGACATGCCGCTCGCTTTGGCCCGTCAGCGCAACGAGCGCTGCGCCGAAGAAGTCGATCTTGCCGGCGGCAACGGCGCGGAGAAGAAAGCCGGTGGTGAGCTCACCGCGCAGACGCAGATGCTCGATCAAGGCCGGATGCTCGTTGCTCCCGGTGCGATCAATTAGGGTGAGCGACGCCTTCGTGCAGGCTTCGCGCGCCATGCGGGCCGCCCTCGCCTCGCCCATGATGCCAAGGAGAAACGGCGAGCGTCCCAGCGTTTCTCCGAGTTGAACAAGAAGCAGATGGCGGCAGTCGGATGGCAGCTCCGCCAGGTTCAGCATGGCTTCGCGCAGATCGGCACGATCACCGAACCGCTCGATCATGCGCCGAAAGCTCACAGCGGCGATGTCGGCGCCGGAATTTTCCAGAAGCGCCACACAGGCTTCCACTTCGCCGACCTCTGCGATGGCTGCGGCAAGGCTGATGCCGACCCAGGCACGGCGCGCAACCACGCATTGCACCGGCGTCGGCGCAACCGCGAAGCGGTCGATCAGATCGGCTTCCGTCAACAACGGGGAGCGGCCGAGAACGAGCGACGCGACTTCGATCTGGTCGCCAGCCAGAGCGGCGATGATCTGTGGCGGTGCCTTGCGGCTCATCGACAGGGCTTCGGCCATGGCGAGGCGCACCTTGGATGAGGGATCGTCAAGAAGCAGCGTGAGAGCCGCTTCGGCTGCACAGCGATCCTCGAACTCCAGGGTTCCATCGATATAAGCGCGCGACAAGGCGGCAGCGGCAGCGGCGCGTTCGCAAACGCGCGCGGTGTCGATCCACCTCAAGAAATGCGCCACGACAACCATGCTTTCGCCCCGACCTTCCACGCTTGAACCTTATGGTGAAAAGTGTTTACGAACGGTTCACCATAAATGCGGGAGGCGTGGAATGGCTGGGCTTTATCTCGAACAGTTCGAAGTGGGCGCGGTGATCCGCCATACGCTGACGAAGAGCGTGACCGAAAGCGACAACATGCTGTTCTCGGTCATGACGCTCAACCCGCAGCCGCTGCATATCGATTTCGACTTCGCCGCCAAGAGCGAGTGGGGCCGCCCGCTGGTCAACTCGCTGTTCACGCTCGGCCTGATGATCGGCATTTCCGTTCACGACACGACGCTCGGCACCACGATCGGCAATCTTGGCATGACGGATACCGAGTTCCCGCATCCCGTTTTTCACGGCGACACTATCCGCTGCGAAACCGAGATCAAGTCGGTGCGTGAGTCGCGCTCGAAGCCTGATCGCGGCATCGTCGAGTTCGAGCATCGCGCCTTCAACCAGGACGGCGTGCTGGTGGCGCGTTGCACGCGGCAGGCCATGATGCTCAAGACGCCGAAAGCCTGATCGATGCGCTCGCTGTTGTTTGTGCCGGGCGATTCTGCCCGCAAGCTGGAAAAGGGGTTTGCGTCCGGAGCCGATGTGCTCCTGATCGACCTGGAAGACAGCGTCAGCCTCGCCAACAAGGACGCCGCACGCAAACTGACGGCGGAGTTCCTTCTTTCCAACCGCAACGCGAACGGGCCGCAGCTTTATGTTCGCACCAACGATCTGCGTTCAGGGCTGATCGACGATGATCTCGAAGCGGTGATGGGAAGCGCGCCCGTCGGCATTCTTTTGCCGAAAGCCGCCGCCAGCAGCGACGTCGATCATCTTTCCACGAAGCTGCGCGTGCATGAAGCCGAGCATGATCTGGCTGATGGCAGCACGAAGATCATCGCGCTGATCACGGAAACGCCGGCAGCGGTGCTCGCGGCGTCCACCTGGCAGCAGCGCCATCCGCGTCTCGCGGCTCTGACCTGGGGTGCGGAAGATCTGTCGGCCGAGATCGGCGCGGAACGGACGCGCACGGACGATGGCGAGTTGACCGACGTGTTTCGGCTGGCCCGCGCCCTTACCGTGCTTGCAGCCTCCGCAACAGAGGCAGCACCGCTCGATACGGTTTTCGTAAATTTTCGCGATGAAGACGGTTTGCGGCGCGAATGCTTCGAAGCCGCTCGTGATGGCTTTACGGGCAAGATGGCGATCCACCCCGCACAGGTGCCGGTGATCAACGCGGCATTCACGCCGGATACGCAGGCAATCGAACGGGCGCAGGCGATCGTCGATGCCTTTGCCGCGGCCGGAAATCCCGGTGTTGTCGGGATCGACGGCAAGATGTTCGACCGTCCGCATCTCAAGCGCGCGCAGCGACTGCTGGCGCGCGCCGGATCGGCAGGTTAAGCGCGATCGTCTTCCCAGCGCGGCCGGCGCAGCGCAAAGGTTTCGGTGACGCTGGCATAGTCCATGTAGCCCAGCCGTGCCGTGCTGCCGGCCTTCACGATGTCGAACAAGCCATCGGTCAGATAGGCATCGTCCAGATAAACGCCGACCACCTGACCGATCACCACATGCGAATTGGTGATCGTGCCATCCAGCGTCTTCGGCCGGAAGATTTCCGTGACCTTGCATTCCAGAGCGGCATGCGCTTCCGCCACGCGCGGCGCACCGACGAACCGGGATGGCGCCATCGTCAGGCCGGCATAGTCGAACTCATTGGTTCCGCGCGGCGCATCGACCGAGCTGCGGTTCATGGCTTCCACGAGATCGCGGCTGACGAGATTGGCGACGAACTCACCGCTGTCTTCCGCAAAGCTCGAACTGTCTTTGGCGCCTTCCGACGAAAACCAGATCAGCGGAGGATTGCCGGACAGCGCGTTGAAGAAGGAATATGGCGCCAGGTTCACCTGACCATCGGACGACTTCGTGGAAATCCAGCCGATCGGCCGTGGCGCGACGATCGCCTTGAACGGATCATGCGGCAGACCGTGGCCGTTGGCAGGTTCATAAAACATGATTTACTCCGCAGGTCCCGCGTAATCACTGACGATCTCGTCGAGGGCTGGCCGCGGGCGATCGGACAGCTCCCCTTTATAGGTGCCGATATGGATGAAGCCGACGACGCGCTCGTCCGACTTCAGCCCGAGCAGGCGACGCCCTTCCGGATGATCGGAATACCAGTTGGAAATCCAGTTCGCGGCATAGCCCAGGCCATTGGCTGCCAGAATCAGGTTCATCGCCGCAGCACCGCCAGACAGGAACTTCTCCCAATCGGGGATCCTCGGATGCGGCTTGGGCACCGACACGACGCCGATCACCAGCGGCGCGCGGGAGAATCGGCTGAGCTCCTGCTTGCGGCGCCCTTCTTCAAGCGGGCCTTCCAGCTGCTCCGCCAGGTCCGCCAGTTTTTCGCCAACGTCCACACGCGCCTGGCCGCGATACAGAATGAAGCGCCAGGGCGCGAGCCGGCCGTGGTCTGGCACGCGCGAGGCGATCCGCAGGATGGTTTCGAGCTCGGCGTCGGACGGAGCGGGCTCCGCGAGGTCTTTGATCGGAATGGACTTGCGGGTAGACAGAAAGTCGATGATGTCGGAAGACATGAAAAAATCTCCTGAAGCGATGGGAGGTGAGCTGCGTGCCTCAGCCGCAAAATGTCTGGGCCATGCTGTAGGGGAATCGTCTTGAAATTGCCACCGCGCCAATGTCCAAAGCAGGTCGGTGATCAGGGTCAAACCGTCGTGACATGATGAAAACAGCACTGCGTTCCACAACCCTGGGCGTTGCCCTTGTGGCTATGGTCATGAGCAACGCCTTTGCGCAGCAAGGTGGCGGGCTTGGTGAACCGGGCGGCGCTCAGATCGACGGCGACCCCGGCGTGCCATCGGAAGGTCATAGCGGTCGTCGACCTTTGTTCGGAGCGTCGGACGCCGTTGCAGATCCCTCAGATGCCGATGGCTTTCCCGACGCGCCGCTGGCCACGCCAGGATTCGGCGGCGAAGAACCCGCAGCGGTGCTTCCCGATGTGAAGCTGCCGGGCATCAACAATTATGCGCCTGCAAACCAGCAGACGCCGTTGGCGACCGGTGATCTCGGCGAGATCACGTTGGAAGCGCAGCTGACCGAGAACGCCAAGGAAATCCCCCGCGGTCTGGTGTGGCGGGTGTTTCGGCCCGACGCCGATGCGGACGGCAAGCTGCCGATGGTTGCTTCGGCACAAGGCGGCACGAGCGTGTTTCAGCTGGAACCCGGCAGCTACCTCGTTCACGCAGCCTACGGCCGCGCAGGCGTGACCAAGCGCATCACCGTGACCCGCGAGCCGAAGCGCGAAAATCTGGTGCTCGATGCGGGCGGTTTGAAGCTCGATGCCGTGTTGTCGGGCGGCATGCGTATTCCCTCGGACAAGCTGCGCTTTTCGATCTTCGACAGCCATTCGGATGCCACTGGCGAGCGGGCGCTGATCATTCCCGATGTCAGCCCGGGCACCGTCGTGCGGCTGAACGCCGGCACCTATCACGTGGTTTCCACCTACGGCACGGTGAATGCCGTGATCCGCTCGGACATCCGCGTCGAAAGCGGCCAGCTGACCGAAGCGACGGTCGAGCACAAGGCGGCGCAGATGACGATGAAGCTGGTGCGCGAAGTCGGTGGCGAGGCCATTGCCGACACGGCTTGGTCGGTGGTCACCGGTTCCGGCGATATCGTGCAGGAAAATGTCGGCGCCTTCGCTTCGATGGTGCTGGCAGAAGGCACCTATACGGCCGTGGCACGCAACCGCGATCGCATCTACAGCCGCGACTTCACGGTTGTCGCCGGCCGCAATCAGGATGTGGAAGTGCTGGCCACCGAAGGCCAGCCGGCAAGTCCTGCCGAAGCGACCGAGTAAGCACGCCTTAACGGCGTAGCACAGACACAGCCAACAGCGTAACGAGGCTGCTGCGCATGATCCTTTCATGCCCAGCAGCCGGGACAGGCTTATGAAGCCTGCGTGATGGTCGGACGACCCTTAGTCCGCCAGACGTGCGAGGTCGGGCGGTGTGGCTTCGGCAACCAGCATGGCCAGCGCTTCATCCAGCGACATCGCCGACTGATCGCGCGAACCGAGACGGCGGATGTTCACCGCCCGCTCTTCGGCTTCGCGCTTACCGCAAACGAGGATCACCGGCACCTTGGCCAGACTGTGCTCGCGCACCTTGTAGTTGATCTTCTCGTTGCGCAGATCGAGCTCGGTCAGAAGACCAGCCTTCTTCAGCACCTTCTGCACTTCGCGGGCGTAATCGTCGGCTTCGGAGGTGATCGTGGCGACAACCACCTGCACCGGCGCGAACCACAGCGGCATATGGCCGGCGAAGTTCTCGATCAGGATGCCGAGAAAGCGCTCCATTGAACCACAGATCGCGCGATGGATCATCACCGGCTGCTTCTTCTCGGAATCCGAGCCGATATAGAAGGCGCCGAAGCGTTCCGGCAGGTTGAAGTCGACCTGCGTGGTGCCGCACTGCCATTCGCGGCCGATCGCGTCCTTCAGCGTGTATTCGAACTTCGGTCCATAGAACGCGCCCTCACCCGGCAGAATGCCGGTCTTGATCTCGGGCGACTGCGCCTCGATCGTCTTGAGCACATCCATCATCACGCTTTCGGCGCGATCCCAAAGCGCATCAGAACCGACGCGCTTTTCAGGCCGCGTCGAGAGCTTGATCGTGATGCTTTCGAAGCCGAAATCCTTATAAACGGACAGGATCAGGTCGTTGATCGCCAGGCACTCTTCCGCCATCTGCTCGTCGGTGCAGAAGATGTGTGCGTCATCTTGCGTGAAGCCGCGCACGCGCATCAGACCGTGCAGCGCGCCGGATGGCTCGTAGCGATGCACCGCGCCGAATTCCGCAAGCCGGATCGGGAGTTCACGATAGGACTTCAAGCCGTGCTTGAAGATCATCACATGGCCGGGGCAGTTCATCGGCTTGAGGGCGAAGACGCGTTCGTCCTCGGTTTCTTCAGCCGCGACCGTGACCTGGAACATGTTGTCGCGATACCAGCCCCAATGGCCGGAGGTCTCCCACAGACTGTGATCGAGCACCTGCGGCGCGTTCACCTCCTGATACTCGCCTTCCAAACGGCGGCGCATATAGCTGACGAGGTTCTGGAACATCTTCCAGCCCTTGGCGTGCCAGAAAACAACGCCGGGACCTTCTTCCTGGAAGTGGAACAGGTCCATCTCGCGGCCCAAGCGGCGATGATCGCGCTTTTCGGCTTCTTCCAGCACATGCAGATAATGGTCGAGCTGTTCCTGCGTCGCCCAAGCCGTGCCGTAGATGCGCGTCAGCATCGGGTTGTTGGAATCACCGCGCCAATAAGCACCGGCGACCTTCATCAGTTTGAAGGCCGTGCCGATCTGGCCCGTGGACGCCATGTGCGGCCCGCGGCAGAGATCGAACCAGTCGCCCTGATAATAGATCTTGAGGTCTTGGCCTTCAGGGATCGCGTCAATCAGCTCGACCTTGTAGGCCTCGCCCTTGTCGACAAAGACCTGCTTGGCGCGGGCACGATCCCAAACTTCGCGCGTGAACGGCTTGTTGCGCTGGATGATCTCTCGCATCTTCTTCTCGATGACCGGGAAGTCATCGGGCGTGAAAGGCTCCTTGCGGGCGAAATCGTAATAGAAGCCGTTTTCGATCACCGGTCCGATCGTCACCTGCGTATCGGGCCAAAGCTCCTGCACCGCTTCCGCGAGCACGTGCGCGGTATCATGGCGGATCAGTTCCAGCGCGCGTGGATCATCACGCGTCAGGATCTCGATCTTGCCGGACGAGCCGAGCGGTTCGCTGAGATCGCGCACCGTGCCATCGACGGCATAGGCGACGGCCTTCTTGGCAAGCGACTTCGAGATCGACTCGGCCAAGGCGGCACCGGTCGCCGCAGCGTCGTAGTCGCGCACGGAGCCGTCGGGGAATGTAAGGGAAACCTGGGACATGCTGTTCTCCATCTATCCAGTCCCGCATACGAACGCGGGTGGTCGCGCGCCATGTCAGGGCGCAGCGCGCATGTAGCGGGCGAAAGCGGATGCGTAAAGCCTAGTCGGTCCCGCGCGGCTTGCGTCCGAACCGCCAAAGGCGCCACGGCGTCCATGGAGAGGCGCGCGATCCGAGGTCATCCGGCACAACATCAATGCCATGCGTACCGCCCGGACCGCAGCGCACCACGCGAAACAGGGACAACCAGCCGCCCGACCAAAGGCCATGCCGCGCAATGGCTTCATAGGCATATTCCGAACAGGTCGGATAATGCCGGCAGCCATGGCCAACAAAGCCCGACAGGGTCAGCTGATAAAGGCGCACAAAGCCGGTGCCGAACAAACGGCCGGGCGTGCGGCGCCAAGGGGCGGAGAAGTTACGGGATCTGCTCGCCGGCATCGATCAGGATCGGCTCTAATTGGCTGCGCATTTCTGGAATGCTCATCGTGGCTGTTTCCCACAGCGTCTTGTGCGAAATGGTCTCGTAACCGTGTACGAGAATATGGCGGATACCGACTGCCTTCCGCAATTTCAGTTGGTCGGCACTATCCGCGAACTCAGGGTACTTCCGCACAATGCCGTTTGATACCTCACCGACGAGTTCGATCGCCTTTGACAGTGCGAGTTGCTCGATCTCGCCAGTGCTCAGGGTCTGGTACGTCATTTCTTGTGTGACACGCTCAACGCGCAGGCAGGCTTCGTGCAAGCCGACCAAACGATCTACCAGTCCTTCTGGTAAGAAACCGTCACTCATAGTGGCTTGAAGGATCGCTCAAGACGGCGGAAGACGCGCTCGGAAAAATCTTTCTCGGAGTGAACATCCACAGGTGCACCGACTTTGTCGGCAAGATCCTGGCCGAGTTGGGCCATGTCGAACAAAGTCATGACCCCGCCCACTGAAACCACGATATCCAGATCGCTCGCTTCCGTGTCCTCGCCGCGCGCGACTGACCCGAACACCCGCGGGTTGCTCACCGGATATTTGGCCAGGATCGCCAGAACCTGATCCCGATGCTTCGCCAGCGCTTCGGAGGGACGCATTGCGGGGTTCCTCAGGCGGCCTTGCCGGCTTCAGCGCGTTCGATCTGGTCGATCGCGTCGACAACGGCATCGAAGGTGAGCATGGTGGAGGCGTGGCGGGCTTTGTAGTCGCGCACAGGCTCCAGATATTTCAGATCTTCGAAGCGCCCTTCCGGCGGCCTGCCGTTGTCCTTCAGCATGGCGTGCATGGATTGGCGCAGGACGCGCAGCTCTTCGGCTGTCGAGCCGACAACATGCTGCGCCATGATGGCCGAGGAGGCCTGACCGAGCGCGCAGGCCTTCACGTCATGGGCAAAGTCGGTAACGACGCCATTGTCCATGCAAAGGTCGACAAGCACTGTGGAGCCGCAGAGTTTCGAATGCGCCTTTGCCGTCGCATGCGGCGCGGCAAGGCGACCCGTTCGGCCGATATTGCCGGCGAAACCCAGGATTTTCTCGTTGTAGACTGCATCGATCATGTTGTTTCTCCGCAGCGGCGCAGCTTGAGCATGGTTTGCCGCGCGAACGCCTTCCTTTCGCGTTCGGCCCTCCATATATAGGAGCACGGTTCATAAAGCGGCAAGCACAAGAGACATCAGCTGCTTTTCGAACCCAAACCGCCGCATTCGGCCGGAGTGTTTGCTCCCGCATAACCGAACTCGGGCAGTTATCCGTTTAACTCGTCCCTTCCGCGAAAGGGACTACGGGAGACGCCTTATGGACGCCGTTCTGAAATCCCTTCCCATCCGCTCTTCGAGCGACCTCAAGCGCCCGACACAGGCTGAAGTCGAAGCAGCGATCCGCACGCTCCTGCTTTGGACCGGCGACAATCCCGAGCGCGAAGGCCTGCTCGACACGCCGATGCGCGTCGCCAAGGCGTATAAGGAGATGTTCGACGGCTACAACAAGGATCCGGCCGAAGAGCTCGGCCGCACCTTCGAGGAGGTCGAAGGCTACAAGGACATGGTGATCGAGCGGGACATCCTGTTCCACTCGCATTGCGAACACCACATGGTGCCGATCATCGGCCGTGCCCATGTCGGCTATCTGCCGGAAGGCAGGGTCGTCGGCCTATCGAAACTGGCGCGCGTGGTCGATATTTTTGCGCATCGCCTGCAAACGCAGGAAGCCATGACCGCACAGGTGGCCAATACGATCCAGGATATCCTGAAGCCGAAGGGCGTCGCGGTGATCGTGGAAGCCGAGCATATGTGCATGGCCATGCGCGGCATCCGCAAGCAGGGCGCGACCACGCTGACATCGACCTTCACGGGTGTGTTCGCCGACAGCCCGGAAGACCAGATCCGCTTCATGACCCTGCTGCGTACCAGCACCAAGGCTTGAGATGAGCGGTCCCGTTTTTCCCGCCCCACCCCGCGACAAGAACGAACTGGAAGAAGGCGCGGTGTTATCGCCGCGCTTCAACAGCGATGGCTTGGTTACGGCGGTTGTGACCGATGCGCGTGACGACCACCTTCTGATGGTGGCCCATATGAACCCGCAGGCGCTTCAGCTGACGCTCGACACAGGCATTGCCCATTACTGGTCACGGTCACGCAATCAGCTTTGGAAAAAGGGCGAGACCTCCGGCAACACGCAGCAGATCAAGGAAATCCGCGTCGATTGCGATCAGGACGCGCTCTGGCTGCGGGTGACGGTGGATGGCGACGGGCTGACCTGCCACACCGATCGTCGAAGCTGCTTCTATCGAACGATAGACCGCGATGAGCGTGGCGTGCGTCTCCGCTTTTCGACCGAAGGCTGACCGCACCTCCGAAGCGTTTTCATGCAATGTTCATGACGGCTTGCGCATAATCGTGGGATCATGGACCAAATCGTTCCTCCCGCTGCCCTGATCCAGGTTCCTTCCCCGAAGCGGCAAGGCATCGCCCTGGCGCTTGGCGGCGGTGCTGCACGTGGGTGGGCACATATCGGCGTCCTGCGGGCGCTGGATGAGGCTGGCATTGCGGTTGGCATGATCGCCGGCACCTCGATCGGCGCGCTGGTTGGCGGCTGCTATCTCGCCGGCAAGCTGGACGAGCTGGAAGCCTTCGCGCGCAGCCTGACCAAACGCCGCATCTTCGGCCTTCTTGATCTCCGGCTGGGCGGCAACGGCCTGTTCGGCGGCATGAAGCTCGATGCGCGGCTGCAGGAACATCTCGCCGGCAAGACGTTCAAGGACCTGACCAAGCCGTTCGTGTGTGTTGCGGCCGAAATCCGAACCGGACATGAGATCTGGCTCAACGATGGCTCGCTGGTGACGGCGATGCGGGCATCCTATGCCCTGCCCGGCGTGTTCGAGCCGGTGCCGTGCAATGGCCGCGTGCTGGTGGATGGCGCGCTGGTCAATCCCGTCCCGGTCTCGGTCTGCCGTGCTTATGAGCAGCCGCTCGTGGTGGGTGTGAACCTGCATTACGACCTGTTTGGCCGCGCCGCCGTGATCAAGCACAGCGCGGGTGAACTGGTGATCGCACGCGATGCGCCGCGTCCGCAGCATGCGGCGACACCGCCGACCGGACGCGAGTCGCGCCTGGGCGTCACCGGCGTGATGGTTGAAGCGTTCAACATCATTCAGGATCGGCTGTCGCGCTCCCGCTTGGCCGGAGATCCGCCGGATCTCTCCTTGCAGCCGAAGCTCGGCCACATCGGATTGTCGGAATTCCACCGCGCCGACGAGGCGATCCGGATCGGCTACGAGACCGCCAAAGCTCAGGCAACCGAGTTGCTGCGCCTGCAAAGTGTCATGGTTTGAGCGAGGGTTCTGCCGCATCCATGATGCGGAATTGAACGCTGCGGCTGCCGTTCCAGTAATTGGCTGACAGAGAACCGGCTAGATGGATGGTCTTGCCGATGCTGCGCTTCAGGAAGATGCCGAGATCGCTTTCCGCAACGCGGAAGGCCATGCCGGACAGCTGACCGCCGCTTTGCGAGCGGACCTGAACGCGCAGATGTCCGCCATTGCCGACCTCACGCACATCGGCGATGCGATGGCGCGGCAGGACGACAACGGGATTGGCATGGCCGGCACCGAAAGGCCCAACCTTTTCAAGCGCATCCAGCATGGTGAAGTTCGCGCCTTCGGCTGAAAGCGCGCCATCCACGGCAAGCGTTTCGTCGGCGCGCAAGCTATGAACGTCGCTGGCGCGCTCTTCGAAGAAGGCCCGCAATTCGCCGAGCTTGGCGCGCTCCAGCGTCAAACCGGCTGCCATCGCGTGGCCGCCGCCCTTCACCAGGATGCCTGAATCGACCGCTTCGCGGACCAGTTTGCCTATGTCGAAGCCCGGAATGGACCTTCCGGAACCCGATCCAACGCCATTCGGATGAAAATGGATGGCGAAACTCGGCCGTCTTGCATGTTCCTTCAAGCGTGCGGCGATCAGGCCCACGATGCCCGGATGCCACTTGTCGCTCGCGGTCACCAGAACGGCCGGACCCTGGCCGCCGATCAGCTCGGCATCGGCCTCGGCGCGCGCTTGGGCGAGCATCTCCTGTTCCATGGCCTGACGTTCGGCGTTCAAACGATCGAGCGTTTCGGCGATCTTCTGCGCCTCCACCGGATCCCCGGTGGACAGCAGCCGGCTGCCGAGCGCGGCATCGCCGATGCGACCGCCGGCATTGATGCGTGGGCCGATCAGAAAGCCGAGATGAAAGACGTTGAGCGGTTCGCCGATGCGCGAAACGCGCGCCAGGATCGACAGGCCGGAGCTCTGGTTCTGCCGCGCGACGATCAGGCCCTTGGCGACAAAGGCGCGGTTGACGCCGATCAGCGGCACCACATCGCAGATCGTGGCGAGCGCCACGAGGTCGAGCATGTCGAGGAGATTGGGCGGTGTCTTGCCGCGGGCACGCAGAAGCTTGGCGACCTGCACCAGCGTGACGAACACGACGCCGGCAGCGCAAAGATGGCCCTGCCCCGACAGATCGTCCTCGCGGTTCGGGTTCACCACCGGCGTTCCGGCTGGCAGTTCGCCGCCGACCTGGTGGTGGTCGAGCACGACGACATCCGCGCCGGCTTCATTGGCCGCTTCGATCGAAGGCGCGCTGTTGGTGCCGCAATCGACGGTGACGATCAGCTTGGCGCCGCGACTGACGAGCTCGCGCATGGCATCGGGATTGGGGCCATAGCCCTCGAAGATGCGGTCCGGAATGTAGATTTCGGACGGAATGTTGAAATGGTCGAGGAAGCGCTTCATCAGCGCCGAGGACGACGCGCCGTCCACATCGTAGTCGCCAAAGATCGCAACGCGTTCGCCCCGTTCAATCGCGTGTGCGATGCGCTCGGCGGCTGGCTCCATGTCGGTGAAGCTTGCCGGATCGGGCAGCAAGGCGCGGATCGTTGGATCAAGGAAGCTGAGCGCGGTTTCGGCCGTAACCCCGCGACCGGCGAGAACGCGCGCAACGAGATCCGGCACCCCATGGCCCTGCGCGATCGCAAGCGCCAGATTTTCTTGCCTTTCGTTCAGCCGGTGTTCCCAGGCCAAGCCGTTGATCGAACGGCGAACGTCCAGAAAGTGCCTGCGGTTGGGAGTTTTACGCAACGAGTCCATCATCGCGTTCATATAAGACCTCGCAGGCGTTCACGATCAGAATTTGTCGAGGTCCTGATGTCGCGCCTTGATTTCGCGTACCGTGCCGGACGAAGAGCGCATGACGATCGTGTGGGTCTGGATGGAATCGCGACCGAACTTGACGCCGGACAGGAGGTTGCCGTCCGTCACGCCGGTTGCTGCGAACAGCACGTCGCCGCGCGCCATGTCTTCCGTGTGATAGACCTTCTGCGGATCGGAAATGCCCATCGTCGCAGCGCGGGCGACCTTTTCCTCTGAGTTCAACAACAAACGCGCCTGCATCTGTCCGCCGATGCAGCGCAACGCTGCCGCCGCCAGAACGCCCTCCGGCGCACCGCCCGAACCGAGATAGATGTCGATGCCGGTTTCATCGGGATCGGTGGTGTGGATCACGCTCGCCACATCTCCGTCGCCGATCAGGCGGATGGAAGCGCCGGTTGCGCGCACCGCTTCGATCAAACGCGCATGGCGCGGGCGATCGAGAATGCAGGCGGTGATTTCATGAACCGGCACGCCCTTGGCCCTGGCAACGGCCTCGATGTTCTCGACCGCCGGCGCATCGATGTTGATGATCCCTTGGGGGTAGCCGGGTCCGACCGCGATCTTGTCCATGTAAACGTCGGGCGCATAAAGCAGACTGCCGCGTTCAGCGATGGCGATGACGGCCAGCGAATTGGGCAGGTTCTTGGCGCAAATTGTCGTGCCTTCGAGCGGGTCGAGCGCGATGTCGACTTCCGGACCTTCCTTCGTGCCGACTTCCTCGCCGATATAAAGCATTGGCGCTTCGTCGCGCTCGCCCTCGCCAATCACCACCGTGCCCTTGATCGGCAGACGGTTGAGCTCGGAGCGCATGGCGTCGACGGCGACCTGATCGGCAGCCTTTTCATCGCCGCGCCCCCGCAAACGGGCAGCGGCCACGGCGGCGCGCTCGGTGACGCGAACGAGTTCCAGAGTGAGGATGCGGTCGAGGCCGGCGAATTTTGCCATCGTGCGGAGTTCCCAAAGGAGCTGAGTGCGGTTCCATCCGACCGCAGCTGTCAGGCTTCCTTTTGGCGCAGCCCTGTGTCCGCTGCAAGACGACAGCGGACGCTTCGCGGCGGCGATGCAGTATTAATCGATTGAGCCGATTGGCTTTTTATTCGGCGCGCTCGATGCGGATCACCTGCGCCTTGTCGGTGAGGTGTCCGTCTTTGGTAATGCCGTCGACGGCGCGGCGCACCGCCGCTTCCGTGGTTTCATGCGTCACCAGAACCACCGTCTTCACATCACTGTCGAGACCGCTGTCGGCCTGCTGCACGATCGATTCCAGCGAAATATCGGCGTCGGCCATACGCTTGGCGATGGCTGCGAAAACGCCGGTGCGATCATGCACGGTCAGGCGGATGAAATAGCCGCCGGCATGCGAGCGCATCTTCGCCTTCTTGTAGGGCTTGAGCTCCTTGGCGGGACGGCCGAACACCGGTCCGTGCTGGAAGCCGGGCTGGCTCTTGGCGATGTCGGCAATGTCGCCGATCACGGCCGATGCCGTGGCATTGCCGCCGGCGCCGGGACCAACCAGCAGAAGATCGCCCAAAATGTCGCTCTGGATCGCCACTGCATTGGTGACGCCATGCACCTGCGCGATCACCGACTGGGTCGGCACCATGGTCGGATGGACGCGCTGTTCGATGCCGCTATCGGTGCGCACGGCAACGCCGAGCAGCTTGATGCGATAACCGAGGCTGGCGGCAGCGCGAATATCGGCCTGGCTGATATTGCTGATGCCTTCGAGATAGATGTCCTCGGAGGCGATCTTGGTTCCGAAGGCAAGGCTCGTCAGGATCGACAGCTTGTGCGCGGTATCGTTACCCTCGATGTCGAAGGTCGGATCGGCTTCGGCATAGCCAAGGCGCTGTGCATCGGCCAGACAATCCTCGAACGACAGGCCTTCGGCTTCCATGCGGGTCAGGATGTAGTTGCAGGTGCCGTTCATGATGCCGAACACGCGCGACACGCTGTTGCCGGCCAGCGCTTCGCGCATGGTCTTGATCACAGGAATGCCGCCAGCGACCGCCGCTTCGTAGTTGAGCAGGACGCCCTTCTTCTCGGCCGCTTCCGCGAGGTTCACGCCATGCTTCGCTAGAAGCGCCTTGTTGGCGGTCACGACATGGCGGCCGGCCTCGAGTGCGGCCTTGATCGCGTCGCGCGCCGGCCCCTCGTCGCCGCCCATCAGCTCCACGAAGACGTCGATGTCGGCGGTCTTGGCCAGCGCGACCGGATCGTCGAACCATTGGGCACCGGACAGATCGACGCCGCGATCGCGGCCTTTGCTGCGGGCCGAAACGGCCGTCACGCTGATCGGACGGCCGCACTGGCGCTGCAGCTCCGCAGCCTTATCCGAAAGCACCCGCATAACCGAGGCACCCACAGTTCCAAGGCCAGCGATGCCGACGCGCAATGCTTCCGTCATGTCAAAACGTCCTAAACCAAAAAGAGGGGCTCAGCGGCGAGCGCTGAGCGGTATCACATTGTCGAAACGGCCTTCGGCGCTCGCCTGCAGGAAGCGCTTGATGTTGCGGGCAGCCTGACGGATGCGGTGTTCGTTTTCCACGAGCGCCAAGCGCACATAATCGTCACCATGTTCGCCGAAACCGATGCCCGGCGCCACCGCCACATCGGCATGCTCGATCAGGAGCTTGGAGAATTCCAGCGAACCCATGGCGCGGTACTGCTCGGGGATCGGCGCCCAAGCAAACATCGTGGCAGCGGGCGGCGGAACGTTGAAGCCGGCGCGACCGAAGGATTCCACCATCACGTCACGACGCTTGCGATAGATGGAGCGCACTTCCTCGATGTCCGAGCCATCGCCGTTCAGCGCGGCACTGGCCGCGACCTGGATCGGCGTGAAGGCACCGTAATCGAGATAAGACTTCACCCGCGTCAAAGCCGAAATCAGCCGCTCGTTGCCGACGGCAAAGCCCATGCGCCAGCCCGGCATCGAGAACGTCTTCGACATCGAGGTGAACTCGACGGCCACGTCGATCGCACCCGGCACCTGCAGGATGGACGGCGGCGGCGTGTCGTCGAAGAAGATCTCGGCATAGGCCAGATCGGAAAGCAGGATCAGGTCGTTCTTCTTCGCGAAATCAACGACATCCTTGTAGAAGTCGAGCGTCGCGACATGCGCGGTCGGGTTCGACGGATAGTTGAGGATCAGCGCGATCGGCTTAGGGATCGAATGCTTCACCGCGCGTTCCAGCGCCGGAATGAAGCTCGCATCGGGCTCCGCCTGGATCGAGCGGATCACGCCGCCCGACATGATGAAGCCGAAGGCATGGATCGGATAGGTCGGGTTCGGGCAGATCACGACATCGCCCGGCGCAGTGATCGCCTGCGCCATGTTGGCGAAGCCTTCCTTCGAGCCAAGCGTTGCGACGACCTGCGTGTCCGGGTTCAGCTTCACGCCGAAACGGCGGGCGTAATAGTTCGCCTGGGCGCGACGCAGGCCGGGAATGCCCCGCGACGAGGAATAGCGATGCGTGCGCGGATCGCGCACCGTATCCACCAGCTTATCGACGATCGCCTGCGGCGTCGGGAGATCGGGATTGCCCATGCCGAGATCGATGATGTCGATGCCCTTGGCGCGCGCGTCCGCCTTCAGTCGGTTGACCTGCTCGAAAACATAAGGCGGCAGCCGCCGGACCTTGTGGAACTCTTCCATGGTAGATCTCGCAAACGAAGGAACGCGATGTCTTCGGCTCTATACCGAATCCACCGCTGGGTCGAGGAAAGACGGCGGCGGGAAGGTTACTGGGCGGCTTCCGCCGAGATGGCCTGCAGCGTGTTGTTGCCATGGGTCGCGCCGATGCGGCGAAGCTCGTCGGGCGTCGGCACGCTGCGCGCCGCAGCCGCGTTGGTGCGGCTCATGCGCCCTTGCGTGGAACGCAGATCGGCAAGCAGGGCGGCGCTTTCTTCCGGCGAAAGCTGTGCGGCCGCAGCGGTCGGACGACGGTTCAGGTTCGGAAAGGCGCCCGTGTTCTGAACGCTGGTGACCTGCGATGCAGAGTCCGCGGTAACGGAAGCGCGGCGGGCCCGTGCTTCCTGTGCAGCCCTTTGCTGCGCCGCATCCTGCGTGTTCGACGGCGCAAGCGTGGCGGAGCCGGGTTGCGGCAAGGCGGCAGGCTGGGCAACCGGCGCCATCGCATTCGTCACGTCGCCGGTCGTGCAACCGGCAAGAACGAGCGTCGCCAGTGCGGCAACGGCGATGGAAACCGTGGAAGCGGAACGAGCGGATGCGAAAGAACGGCCGACGGTCATGAAATCTCCCCATCCACCCTTAACAGGGGCAAGGTCTGGTTGGACCGCTATGGTCGTCCCATGATAATGTGTCAAGAAGACGCTCGGGAGGAGCACGCCCTCATGACGGAAAGGCCGGAACGAAGCGAAACGGAGAACACTGGCGGTGCAGCCGGGTTCAAGCCTTTCGACCAGGCTTCCGTTGACCCGTTTCTCATCAAGAACCCGGAACATTTCGCGCTCAATCTCGCGCGCATGATCGAGGAAGCCGGCAAGGCCGCTGCCGCCTGGGCCGGTCCGCGCGAGCGTGGCGAACTGCCGCCTGCCTCGGGCGAACCGATGTCTGACATGGTGCGCACCTTTTCCAAAGTAACGGAATATTGGCTGGCCGAGCCGTCGCGCGCCTTTGAAGCACAGACGAAGCTTTTCGCCGGCTTCATGGGGATCTGGGCGAACTCGCTGCAAAAGCTGAACGACGCTGCGACGCCCGACATCGTGCCGCTCGACGAAAGGGACAAGCGCTTCCAGGATCCGGACTGGAGCCGGCACGCCTTCTTCGACTTTCTGAAGCAGGCCTATTTCATCCTGTCGCGCTGGGCAGCCGACCTCGTGGATCAGGCAGCCGATCTCGATCCGGCAACGCGACAGAAGGCCAACTTCTACGTCAAGCAGATCGCCAGCGCGATTTCGCCGTCGAACTTCGTTCTGACCAACCCGGAGCTGTTCCGTGAAACGGTGGCGTCCAACGGCGAGAACCTGGTGCGCGGCATGCGCATGCTGGCCGAAGACATTGCGGCCGGCAGGGGCGAATTGAAGCTGCGGCAATCCGATGCCAAGCAGTTCCGCGTCGGCGAAAACATCGCGACCACCGAAGGCAGCGTGATCGCGCGCAACGATCTGGCCGAAATCATCCAGTACGCGCCCTCCACCGACACGGTGCTGAAGCGCCCGCTGCTGATCGTGCCGCCCTGGATCAACAAGTTCTACATCCTCGACCTCAACCCGCAGAAGTCGTTCATCCGCTGGGCGATTGGCCAAGGGCATACGGTGTTCGTGATCTCCTGGGTCAATCCGGACGAGCGCCACGCCGAGCTTGGCTGGGAGGATTATATCCGCGACGGCATTCAGCTCGGCCTGGACCAGGTGGAACAGGCGACCGGGGAGCGCGAGGTGAATGCGATCGGCTATTGCGTCGGCGGAACGCTGCTGGCCGCAGCCCTCGCTCAGCAGGCGCAGGAAGGCGACAACCGCATCCGGTCGGCCACCTTCTTCACCACGCAGGTCGATTTCACCCATGCAGGAGACCTCAAGGTCTTCGTCGATCCCGAGCAGATCATGGCCGTTGAAGCCGCGATGAACGCGCGCGGCTTCCTCGATGGCACAAAAATGGCGACCGCCTTCAACATGCTGCGCGCCGGCGACCTGATCTGGCCCTACGTCGTCAACAACTATCTGCGCGGCAAGGAGCCCCTGCCCTTCGACCTGCTCTATTGGAATTCGGACTCGACGCGCATGACGGCGGCGAACCATTCCTTTTATTTGCGCAACTGCTACCTCGATAACCGGCTGTCGCGCGGCGAGATGAAGCTGAACGGCCGAACGCTGTCGCTGCAGGACATCACCATTCCCGTTTACAATCTGGCGACGCGCGAAGACCACATCGCGCCGGCCCGCTCCGTATTCGAAGGCTCGCAGTTCTTCGGCGGACCGGTTGATTATGTCATGGCGGGTTCGGGACATATCGCGGGCGTCGTCAACCCGCCTGCCGCCAACAAATACCAGTTCTGGACCGGCGACAAACCGGCGGGCGCTTTCGACGACTGGGTCGCCCGTGCCGAGCCGCATGCGGGCTCGTGGTGGCCGCATTGGCATGCCTGGATCGAGCAGCGCGACGATGCCCGGGTCGCCGCTCGCAAGCCTGGCACAAGCACGCCCATCTTAGGTGCAGCACCAGGTACTTACGTTCATGGTAAAGATTGATCGAACTTCAGCATCATCTCACCTTGCTGAACCATGATCTCGCCTTATTTCGTGAATAGCCGAATGATCGGAGTTGTTTCCAAGGTTGGTTCTTCTGGAGAGGGGAATCGGCTGTTAGTCTCAGGGGCATGCCGATGCCGGGCCGGAATCGACCGAAAGGAATCCGCTTTGACAGCTAAGACGCCACGCGCGGCTGTTCTTCCAATTCGTTGTGTCTCGGCACTTCTATTTTCCGTTTTGATGGCGTCATGCAGCGCCACATCAAGCGATCCCACACTTGGTCTCGCAGCCACGTCATCGGTCGATGACTCGATGGCGCGAACCAACTCGCTCGCTGGCGAGCAGGATGCCTACATCCAGGCCGCCGAACCTGCGGCGGCTCCGGCACCAAAGCCAGCCGCCAGCCCGGTCGCTGCGGCCGAGAGCCAGGACGACGCGCTTCCCGCAACGGTCGCCTTTGCGGGCGAAGACACATCGCTGTCGCGCTCTGCCATAGCCGGCTTTGCGCAAACGAGCGACGGCATCCCGAGCCTTGCTTCGGCAACGCTGACGGTCCCGGCGGCCAAGCCGAAGCCTGTTGTTCAAGAACAGCCGAAAGCTGCGGAAGTTCCCGCTGAACAGGCACCTTCCGCAGAGACCGCCGCTCAGGTAGTTGCTGCCGCGGCACCTGAGGCTGCCCCTGCTCAATCCAGCCCATCGATCGAAAACCGAGTCGGCAATGCCCATGCGACGAGCCCGGCCGTGGTGGCCCGTCCTGTCGTCATGGCATCGGCTCAGCCTGCCAACGAGAAGCGCGGCTTCCTGTCGGGCTTCTTCAGCTCCAGCAAATCCGACAACGCACCTGCCCCGATCCGCGAAGCGGCCAATGCGCCGATGATCGCGCAGAAGGCAGCAGCCGTGAGCAGCGCCTCGCCCGCAAAAGCGGAACCAAAGGTTCAACTCGCATCGATCTCGCCCAGCGAAGCCACCGGCTCGACGCGCAACGACAGCGAAGGCAGCCTGCCCGGCGTGCGCACCAGCGCCTTGTTCGAGATCTCCCGCAAGTCCGGCATCAACGACGACAGCGACGTCGACGTGCATGAAGGCGAAGAATCACCGGTGCGCGTGGCATCGGCCGCCGGCATGGCACGTCTCGCACCCAACGGCCTGCTGAAGCAGACGGCCGATGTCGATACGGCCTGCTTGAAGCCATCGCTGGTTCGCGTGTTGAAGACCGTTGAGCAACATTACGGCAAGAAGGCCGTCGTGACCTCCGGCTACCGCGATCCATCGCGCAACAAGCGCGCACGCGGCGCTCGTAACTCGCTCCACATGTACTGCGCTGCAGCCGATGTGCAGATCGAAGGCGTCAGCAAGTGGGAACTCGCTTCCTATGTCCGGTCGATGCCGGGACGCGGCGGCGTGGGCACCTATTGCCACACGGATTCGGTCCATATCGACGTCGGACCGGAGCGTGATTGGAACTGGCGCTGCAGCCGCAAAAAATAATCGGGAAAACTTCTTCAAAGTGTCAAAAGGTGGGTTGCCGGTTTCGAAAACCCCGACTATAAGCCACCTCGTTCCCCGCGCCCATCGTCTAGCGGTCTAGGACGCCGCCCTTTCACGGCGGAAACACGGGTTCGATTCCCGTTGGGCGTGCCACTCCTTTTCCTAGAAAAGGCAGTGGCTTAGGAGCTTCTCCTACAGATAGATTGCAGCTTTCCGGATCAGTATCCGACCCTCTAGGGGCCAGGTCGCTACGGCGGCTATCATCCGCTGAAAACATGCCTGCGCTTCCCTCCTGCTTCGGCATGCGAGCGCTCTCGTTTCCCAGTCAGTCAGTCAGTCACTTCACGCCACCTCGGCGAACGGCTTTGGCTTCGCTTCTTTGGGCTCCTCGAAAACTAATTTCCGTGCCTTGTTAGAGCAAGGCTTTCGCGACTCAGGCGCATTGGCCAGCGTCGATCCGCGATAGGCAGGTCGGAACATGCGATGAGCCTTGGCGCCTCTCTAGGAAGAGTAAAGCGGCACCTTAGCGATCCCTTCGCTTAGGCGGATAGCCAGGGCCTGCAGGCCGCGATGACAAGATGGCGGCTCTGCGCTCACATCCATGCCCTTGCCCATCACGATCGCCACCAAGCGTCACCAATCACATCCTCATGGCTCTGGTGGCGGCCTCCCCAAAACCCGGCAGAAACAAAAAAGCGAGCAGCTCGTCGGAGCAGCTCGCTTTTTCAATTCGGAGTAAAACCTTGGACGCTTAGGCAGCCGCAGAGGCTGATGCTGCCGCCTTGGTGCGGGCTTTCGGCTTGCGCTTCGGTTTGGCCGCCGCAGGAACGGCAACTTCTGCCTCCGCAGCTTCCTTGGCCATACGCGCTTCACGCAGCTTGCGTGTCTTGGCTTCGCGCGCATCGACTTCCGCCGACATGATCTGGTTAGCAGCCCTGGTTGTCGCTTCGGCTTTGTCAGCCTTTGAGGCGTTGCTTCTCGGGACGGCAACGGATTCGGACATGGAATTCTCCCTGTGTCTCTTGAAAAAGAAACTAGAGCGGTTCCGACATTAATCCACAGCGCTCAGCCAGATAAAACAAACAAGAACGCCAGCGGCTGCTTGCGAAGGAATAGACGCCGAAAACAAAAAAGGCCGGGCTGAACCCGACCTTCTCGTCAATCACCTCAATAAAACCTGCCAGTACATCCGTGGTCAGGCTTCAGAAGCAATCCTTATGCTGCGGACAGGTTGTCAGCAGCGACCTTACCGGTGCGGCGGTCGTTGACGGCTTCGAAGTTTACCTTCTGGCCTTCCATGAGCGTGCGCATACCAGCGCGCTCAACAGCCGAGATGTGAACGAACACATCATTGCCGCCCTCGTCCGGAGCGATAAAACCAAAACCCTTGGTGGTGTTGAAGAACTTAACTGTTCCAGTAGTCATGACGGTATATCTCCCGTTCGCGTTCGTTCAGAACACGTGTTCCGAACGTAGTCATCACCGATGTCGAAGGGAATTTCGTCAGGAGCGCCGAAGCGCCAACAAAGTTCGTCAACCAAGATCGATTTGACCGTTATAGACAGATATTGAAGCAAGAACAAGGCGAATATCAAAAATCGAAATTAAGAATTTCCGCCGGTGTTCCGCTCTTCCATCCATATTGAGAAAAGCAAAAAGGTCGGCAAATGCCGACCTTCTCTCCATGCTTCTACACCAATGCCGGTACATCCGCGGTCATCAGTGGAAGACATGACTGCCATATAGGTCGCTTTTTACGACATTCCAGTGACAGCGCCCGATTTTTAAAATCGCCGGCCCGATGCCGGGCAGCTGCCGTGGCGAGGAACAAGTGGTCGCGCTGGCGACTTAGAGGGTTTCGCATCCAGCGGCAGAAGGATCTGAACCCCATGAAGGCTCTTACCTGGCACGGCAAACACGACATTCGGTGCGAAAGCGTGCCGGACCCGAAGATCGAGCAGCCACGCGACGCGATCATCAAGGTGACGTCCTGCGCGATCTGCGGCTCGGATCTGCATATCTATAATGGCGTCATTCCCGAAATGCACAGCTGCGACGTCATCGGCCATGAGGCAATGGGCGAGGTCGTGGAAGTGGGCTCCGAGGCTGGTGATCTCAAGGTCGGCGATCGTGTCGTGGTTCCTTTCACCATCGCCTGTGGCGAATGCTTCTTCTGCAAGCGCGGATTTCACTCGGGCTGCGAACGCTCAAACCCCGACAGTGACAAGGCCTCGAAGATCTGGGGCAACTCGCCCGCAGGCCTGTTCGGCTATTCGCATCTGCTCGGTGGCTATGCCGGCGGCCAGGCCGAATATCTTCGCGTTCCCTATGCGGATTTCGGTCCGATCAAGGTGCCCGGCGGCATGACGGACGAACAAGCGCTGTTCCTGTCCGACATCTTCCCGACCGGCTACATGGCGGCCGACTTCTGCAACATCCAGCCGGGCGATACGATCGCGATCTGGGGCTGCGGTCCCGTTGGGCAGATGGCGATCCGCAGCGCGTTTCTGCTTGGCGCCGAGCGTGTGATCGCGATCGACACGATCGAGGAACGCCTTGAAATGGCGCGCAAGGGAGGCGCCGAGACGCTCGATTTCCGCAAGGAAGACATCTACGAGCGCATCATGGATCTGACGAAGGGGCGCGGCGCGGATGCCTGCATCGACGCTGTCGGCACCGAACCCCTGATGAGCTCGGGCCTGGATGCGGTGATCGATCGCGTCAAAGTCGCGACCTTCATGGGTACGGATCGCCCGCATGTGCTGCGACAGGCCATCCACTGCACGCGCAACTTCGGCACGGTGTCGATCGTCGGCGTTTATGGCGGCTTTCTCGACAAGATCCCGTTCGGCTCGGCCATCAATCGTGGCCTGACCTTCCGCATGGCGCAGACGCCGGTGCAGTCCTACTTGCCGCAGCTCATGAAGCGCATCGAAAACGGCGAGATCGACCCCTCCTTCGTCATTACGCACACGGCCAGCCTCGAAGAAGGGCCTGCTTTGTACGACACGTTCAACAACAAGAAGGACGGCTGCATCAAAGTCGTTCTGAAGCCGTAAGGAGCAGGACAATGGCAGGCAGCAACAAACTGGCCGTGATCACCGGCGCATCTACCGGCATCGGCTTCGAACTCGCCAAGATCTGCGCCGCAGAAGGCTATGACCTGATCGTCGCCGCCGACGAAGCCCAGATCGAAGACGCTGCGGACCAGTTCCGGCGCTCGGGCGGTGACGTGAAGGCGTTGCAAACAGATCTTGCGACACTGGAAGGCGTCGACCGCCTTTATGAGCTCGTGAAGGCAGATGGCCGTCCCGTCGATGTCTTGATGGCCAATGCCGGCCGCGGGCTTGGCCACGGCTTCCTCGATCAGGATTTCAACGAGATCCAGCATGTGGTCGACACCAACGTGACCGGCACGATCTATCTCGTTCACAAGATCGGAAAGGACATGCGCACGCGCAACGAAGGCAAGATCCTGTTCACGGGATCGATCGCCGGCTTCATGCCCGGCGCCTTCCAGGCCGTCTACAACGCCACCAAGGCCTTCGTGGACAGCTTCGCCTTTGCCCTGCGCAACGAATTGAAAGACACGGACGTCACCGTCACATGCCTGATGCCGGGACCAACGGATACCGAGTTCTTCGAGCGCGCGGACATGATGGACACCTCTGTGGGTCAGGCCAAGAAGGACGATCCGGCCATGGTGGCCCGCACCGGCTATGATGCCATGATGCGCGGCGACGGCGATACCGTGAGCGGCTGGAAGAACAAGCTTCAAAGCGCGATCGCCACCGTGACGCCTTCCGGCTTGCTGGCCGAAGCCCATCGCAAGATGGCAAAGCCTGGCAGCGGCAGCAGCTGACGCGAGGCTGACCGAAACACGTCGCGCTGCCGGAACATAGTTCAAGCATGGCGTGTTTCTTTAGCCCGACGCCACCCGGCGGCCGGGAACAGGGAGCAGGTCATGGACAGGGAAGACAAGATCAAGGCGCGTGCGCAGGCGATCTGGGAGCAGGAAGGTCGACCGGAAGGGCGATCCGCCGATCATTGGGAGCGCGCCGAGCGCGAGATCGATTCGCAGGCCGCAGAACAAGGCGGCAACGAGGAAACCGGCGCGGCTCTGGCCAGCACGGCAGCGCAATCCGACGCTGTCGCCTCACACGCGCAACACAACGCCTCATCCGCGCAAGACGATGCCCGTCTGCAGGAAGGCGAAGAAGGCAGTGCGCAACTGCATGAAGACGTCACCGGCTCGCCCAAGCCGCAGCCGCTCGGCAAAAAGAAAGCCAACCGCCGCTAAGACATGGGTCGGCTTTGCAGGCGACATGCAAAAGGGCTCCTTCGCCAGACCGGCCAAGGAGCCTTTTGCTCATCTGCTTCTTAGAGCGTGCGCTCGCGTTGAAGCTTTTCGTCAATAAACGCTTCTTCCGGCGGCTCCGAATCCACAGGAGCAACACCTTCGGACGTCCGTACCGATTCCGACGTCTTGTCCATCGGCTCGGTCAGGCCGTAAGGCTTCCTCGGTCGATCGCCTGGATCGCCGGTATCTGGAAATTTCGCGAACTCGTCATTGCCGGTGCTCGGCATGAGCTTTTCCGCCTGGGGTTCGCGCAGATCGCGGTCGTTTCGATTGTGGTCACTCATGGCTGTACCTCCACAGACGCAACACGCCTGATGGGCTCACGGTTCCAAGCCGCAGCACGGACGAATGATCGACAAACAAAAACGGCGGGCACTGGGTGCCCGCCGTTGAATTAAATGGATCGCTCTACGCGATCCAGTCGCGTGAACGCGTATTTACTTCGAAACGCGATCGAACAGGCCGAGACCGCTTTCGTTGCGGGTGTCGGACGGAACGCCGGTCGGGTTGTCGGTCGACGAACGGATCGTGCGCGGCTCGTTGTTCGTGGTCGAAGCCGTGGTCATACGGTCATACGAGCCGTAAGCCGGTGCAACGGTGTCATTCACCTGACGATTGAAAACGCCACCCTGATCAAAGGGGGCGGCATGGCCCTGGCGTGCAGTGTTGGCAACCTGGGCGGAAGCTGCACCAGCGGAAATTGCGAGGGCAGCGGCAGCAATAGCTAAAATCTTGGTATTCATAACAAAATATCCTTAGGCTTTGTTCTTATTGGGCCAACAACTGGCCACGATGCAGAAATGGCCTCGCCCCCCTGTTTTCACCAGAAGCGATCTGCTTGACGGTATGGCACCCTACCGTGAACAATGTAGCTGGCTTACGGTCTTGAACTCGACTCGCTGCACTCCCAAGGAAAAGGATGGCTACTCGGCAGCCCAACGTTGTTCCGGCTGGGTTTCTGCCGTTTTGTCTGCCACCAGAACGGATGTCTGACGCTGGCGAGCGGGCAAGGTGATGTCGTTGCGCTGTCGCGGCAGGGCTTCCGGCGCTTCTTCCTGAAGAAAGGCGATCAGCTTTTCGCGCACTTCGCAGCGCAGATCGAAGGCGGTGGGTGCGTTGCGGGCGCTCACCAGCACGCGCACCTGCATCGTGCGCTCCGTGGTTTCCACCACTGCGAGATTGATGACGCGCTTGTCCCAAAGCGGCGACGCCTGCGCGATCTCAGTCAGCTTTTCGCGAATGCGCCCGAGCGGTGCCTGGTAATCGAGGTAAAGCATCACCACGCCGATCAGGGAGGCGTTCTCTCGCGTCCAGTTCTGAAAGGGCTGCTCGATGAAATAGCGCAGCGGCACGATCAAGCGTCGCCAGTCCCACACCTTGACCACGACATAGGTCGCAGTGATCTCCTCGATCGTCCCCCACTCGCCTTCCACGATGACCGCATCGTCGATGCGGATCGGCTGGGTGACGGCAAGTTGGAGGCCGGCAAAGAGGTTGGAAAGCACCGGCTGCGCCGCCAGGCCGACGATGACGCCGGCCGCACCGCCGGCCGCAAGCAGGCTGACCCCGTATTGCCGAACGGACTCGAACGTCATCAGCGCGATGGCTGCCGTGACGACAACCAGAACGAACACAAGCGCGCGGCGCAGAATGTTGGCCTGTGTCAGGTGTTTGCGGGCCAGCAGGTTATCTTCGACATCGATGCGATAGCGGCGCAGGTGCAGTGCAACGGCAAGATCCAGCGCCTTGATGGCAACAAGCCCAACCAGGCAGATGAAAGAGGCGGTCAGCAGCTTGCCGATCATCGCCTTGACCGACCAGTCGAAGGGCGCAAACGGCAGAGAAATCGCTACGGCAATGTTGATCAGCGCCCAGCGGATCGGAGCCTTGGTCTTCGCCAGCAGCCTGTGCCCGAACTGGTACTCATTCGGCAGCAAAGCGCTGATCGCGCGCAGAACGAGACCGTGCAGCGAGATGGCGACAAGGGCGGCGAAAACAAGCAGGCCTATCCCGACCACCCAGCCCGGCAGCCAATTGAGCCTCGCGATGATGTCGTTCATGGCGACTTCCTCGTTCGGTTACGCACTTTGGAAACTGCATCGTCGTGTTGCAATGCAGCATTTATCTGGAAGCAATGCGGCAGTTTGACGAAAGATCCCATTGCCCGTTCAATAGCCGAGAGGAACGGTCCACACACCACCGCCACAAACGCGCCTAAATCCCGGCTCAACGCGTCAACCATCCGAGGCCGCAGTCAGGTCCAACCCCATGTCGACAATCGAAACCGCCGCCGAACCACAGCCGGCACGAGGGAAATTCGTACTGGCCGTGGGGCGATTGGCGGAACCGCGCATCCTCGGTCCTGCCGTCGGCGCCGGCCTCGTCGTCATTGCAGCGCTCGTCATTCACGCAATCAGCGGCCAGATCCACCTCAACGATATCAAGGCGGCGCTGGACGCCGTCACCTTGCCGACGATCGCGCCGGCCCTTGCGCTGACGCTTCTCAGCTTCATGGCCATGGGCATGTATGACGTGATGGCCGTGCACCGGGTGGCGCCCGAGCGCGTTCCGGCGCGCTTTGCCGTGTTCGCGGGACTGGTCGGCTACGGCATCTCGAACGCGATCGGCTTCAACGTCATCGTCGGCGGCCCGGTGCGCTACCGTATCTATCAGGCCGCGGGACTGGATGCTGCCGATGTCGGGCGCATCGTCGGCATTTCCTTTCTGACCTTTACATCCGGCATCGTCGCCGTTCTCGGTGCGGCCATGATGTTCGACCGCACGGGCCTGCCCTTCCTGCATGTGCTTGGACCCGGCACGGATCGCCTGCTCGGCGCGGGGATCCTCGTGCTTCTGGCCGCCGCAATCGTTTGGTTGTCGCGCGCGCCACGTGAGCTCGCCCTCTTCGGCTGGCGTCTGCCATTGCCGACGGCCAAGTCCGCACTGGCGCAGATCGTGATTGGTGCCGTGGACATCGGTGCCGCAGCCGGTGCGCTTTACGTGCTGCTGCCGGCCGACATCGCGCCGGGCTACGCCGTGTTCCTCTTGTTGTTCGTCGCCGCGATCCTCGCCGGCATCGTCAGCCATGCGCCGGGCGGCATCGGCGTTCTGGAAGCGACCGTTCTGCTCGGCCTCGGCGCCGGAACGCGGCCCGATGTGGTTGCAGCGCTGATCATCTTCCGCCTCGTTTATTACGTGCTGCCGCTTGTGCTGGCTGCGGGCGCGCTGCTTGTTTTCGAAATCTACCGCGCGCGCCATTCGGTGCTGGCGGCTTCAAACAAGACCTACCGCGTGTCGCGGCGCATCGTGCCGCCGATCCTCGCAGTCATGGTGTTTCTCGGCGGCGTCGTTCTGCTTTTGTCGGGCAACCTGCCTGCGGAAGGCGATCGCACCGGCTTCTTGAGCGATGTTCTGCCCCTGCCCTTTGCGGAAGCGTCGCATCTGCTCGCAAGCCTCGTCGGCCTCTTCCTGATCATCCTGTCGCGGGGCCTCTATCGGCGCATCGCACGAGCGCGCAGTGTGGCAATCGGCCTGCTGCTCGCCGGCGCCGTGTTCTCGCTGTTGAAGGGCCTCGACTGGGAAGAAGCGATCATCCTGACGGCGGTCGCGGCCCTCCTCTTCGCCTACCGTTCCGTGTTCTACCGCAAGGGCGATTGGCGCAGCTTCCGGCCCAACGTGACCGTGCTGGCGCTGATGGCCATCGTTCTGGCCATGCTGACGCTGATCGGCTTTCTCGCCTACCGCCATGTCGATTATGATTCGGAACTCTGGTGGCAATTCGCCTGGGATGGCGATGCCTCACGCTTCCTTCGTGCAACGCTTGCGCTGATCATCGTCGCCGCAGCGATCGCCATCGACGGTGTCATCAACCGTCCGCATCCGCCGAAACTGGCCGGCACGCCGATCCCGCCCGCCGTCTGGCCGATCCTGCAGACGACGCCTCACACACAGCCCAGCATCGCGCTTCTCGGCGACAAGTCCTTTCTGGTGTCCGAGGACGAGAAAGCCTTCCTGATGTATGCCGTTTCGGGGCGCAGCTGGATTACCATGGGCGATCCCGTCGGCGATCCGGCATCCGGCCGCCGCCTCGTCTGGCGCTTTGCCGAGGCTGCGGATCGCGCCGGTGGGCGCGCGGTGTTCTACGGCGTCACACCGGAATGGCTGACCACCTATCTCGACCTCGGTCTCGCCATCCTCAAGATTGGCGAAGTGGCGCGTGTCGAGCTGCCGAACTTCACGCTCGACGGTCAGGCCCGCGCCGACTTTCGCTATGGCTACAAGCGCGCTGCACGGGAAGGCCTCGAATTCTCCATCATCCCGAAGGCCGAGATGCCCGCGCATATGGCCGAACTTCGATCCGTATCGGACGCCTGGCTTTCGACGAAAGTCGGTCACGAGAAAGGCTTCTCGCTCGGCCGCTTCGAAGACCGTTACATGGCCGAATTCGATTGCGCGGTGATCCGCAAGGACGGCGCGATCGTTGCCTTCGCCAATCTCTGGCGCAGCGGTGACAAGACCGAATTGTCGGTGGATCTGATGCGCTATCGCTATGGTGTGTCGAAGATCCTGATGGATGCGCTGTTCGCCCACCTCATGCTCTACGGCAAGGCGGAGGGCTACCAGTGGTTCAACCTTGGCGCGGCCCCGCTGGCCGGTCTCGCCGACCATCCGCTCGCATCCACCTGGAACCGGCTCGGCACTTTCATCTATCGTCGCGGCGACGAGTTCTACAACTTCGAGGGCCTGCGTGCTTTTAAGCAGAAGTTCGATCCGGTCTGGACGCCGCAATATCTCGCATCACCCAACGGCCTGCGCATGCCGCAGGTTCTTTATGACGTCACCAGCCTCATCTCCGGAAATCCCATCAGGATCCTCAAACGATGAAATCGGTCGCAACACTCGTTTTCGCTCTGCTTTGCGGCTGCAGCGGCTCGGCCTTTGCCCAAACAACGCCCCTGCCCGCACCCGTTGCCAAGCTGACAGCAAGCCGGCTGGAAGAGATCCCGGTTTACCGGCCGGCCGGCCGCGTCAAGGCGATCGTCGTTTACATCTCCGATAAATCAGGCTGGAGCGAGAAGGACGACGAGGCGGTGCAGGCACTGCTCGGCAACGACGATGCCGTACTGGCCGTCGATTTCGCGCACTATGCCGCCAATCTCGACGCGGATGACGGCGAGTGCCTTTATGTTGTGGGCGAAATCACCGACCTCGCCCAGGCCGCACAGCGCCAGCTCAACCTGCAAACCTATCGCCAGCCGGTGATCGTCGGCACCGGCGAAGGCGCGACTTTCGCTTATGCGGCCATCGCCGACTCGCCCGTCAACACGCTGGGCGGCGCAGTCGGCTCCGGCTTCGCCAATCGCCTCAATCTGCGCCTGCCCTTCTGTCCCGGCGCCTCCTCGAAGCGCCTCGAAGACGGCGGCTTCAGCTATGGTTTCGACAGCACCCTGCCGAACGACGCGCATCTTTTCGTTGCCGATGCCGATGTTGCCCAGATCGAGTCGGATGCCGAAGCGCAGGACAGGATCACCGTCAGTGCGCTGGATGACGACCCGATCGAACAGATCGTCGAGGCCGTCAGCGAACTCAGCGGTGCGGCCCACCCGTTCGGCGATCTGCCGGCCGTGGATCTGCCGTCCGATGACACTCCAAAGGCGCTCGCCATTCTCGTGTCCGGCGATGGCGGCTGGCGCGATCTCGACAAGACGATTGGCGATTATCTATCCACCCAGAGCATCCATGTCGTAGGCCTGGATTCGCTGCATTACTTCTGGGCGAAGAAGAACCCGAATGAACTGTCGCGCGATCTCGCCGCCATCATCAACGAAGCCGATCCGACCCACGACCTGCCCATCATGCTGATCGGCTATTCCTTCGGCGCCGACACGATCCCCTTCGCTTATCCCCTGTTGCCACAGGACATTCAGGATCGCACGAAGGTGCTGGCCCTGATGGCGCCTGGCCAGCACACCTCCTTCCAGGTCACCGTGTCGGGTTGGCTGGGCATCGATGACAGCGGCTATGACATCGTGCCGGCCATCGCCAAACTGCCGGCCGACCGCGTCATCTGCCTTTACGGCGAAGAAGAAGATGACGCCGCCTGCCCCGACCCCGCTTTGAAGGCCGTCACGGTGGTGAAGACCGAAGGCGGACACCATTTCGACGGGAACTACGAAGCCATCGCACAACGCTTCCTTGCCCGCCTGAAGCCCTGAAGCGGGTTGCCGCGCACAGACTTCTGACTAGATGATCGAAGGCAAGGCGGCACTGCCGCTCGATCATCAGGCGGGAACCTCATGACTGAAACTTTGCCGCGGGACAGCCTTGATCCCGCAAAGACCGCATTCTTTCTCGATTGCGACGGTACACTCGCTTCAATCGTCGACAAGCCCGACGCTGCCCGGGTCGAACCGGAAATCGTGGAGTGCCTGCGCATTCTCCATGCCGCCACTGATGGTGCCCTGGCCGTCATCTCCGGTCGCTCCATCGCGCAGCTCGACGTGATGCTCGCGCCGCTCGTTCTGCCCGTCGCCGGCGTGCATGGCATTGAGCGTCGCGATGGCGCAGGTGCCATCTATCGTCCCGAATTTGATGCCGCAGCGGTTCTGGAGATCGCCAGCCAACTTGATGCCTTTGCTGCCCAACATGAAGGGCTGGTGAGCGAAGTGAAATCGGCGTCGGTCGCGATCCATTATCGCATGCGTCCGGAACTGGAAGGCGAAGCGCTCAGCCTCATGTCCGAGATCGCCGCCGAACATGAAGACTTCCGCCTTCTGCGCGGCAAGATGGTCGCCGAACTCAGCGCCAGCCACCGCACCAAAGGCGATGCCATTGACGATTTCATGCTCGAAGCACCATTTCGCGACCGTCTGCCGATCTTCGTTGGCGACGATGTGACCGACGAAGATGGCTTCGCAGCAGTCGCCAGAATCAACGGTATCGGCATCAAGATCGGGGCCGGCACAACGTCGGCTTCACACCGCGTCGGCACGATGGATGACTTCCACGAGTGGCTGCGTCAGCTCTGTCAGGCATGGACGTCGGCGGTGCCGGCCCTATAGTTTTAGAGGCAGGTGAGACACGGTAATACCGTCGTGATTTCGTCACCCAAAGGGACGTGGGGACATATGCAGATTTTTCAGGGAATGCAGGCGTGAGCCGGCTCGTTGTTGTTTCAAACCGGGTCGGCAATCTCAGCAACCCAGCACAAACCGGCGGCCTCGCTGTTGCCATTTCTGAAGCCATCAAGGGCCGTGGCGGCATCTGGTTCGGGTGGGATGGCGTCACCGACGACAGTGGCGACGGATCCGCCACGATCGACACGGTCGGGAGCGTCCAGACCATTCTGAACCCGATCCCGGCAGCCGACTACGAAGCCTTTTATCTCGGCTTCGCCAACAGCGTGATCTGGCCGCTGTTCCACTACCGCTCCGACCTCGTGCGGTTCCAGCAAGACTTTTATGAAGGCTATCTGCGGGTGAACGAGCAGTTCGCCAACGCATTGATGCCGCATCTGAAGTCGGACGATCTCGTCTGGATCCACGACTATCATTTCCTTTCGATGGGCACCTATCTGCGCAATCTCGGTTGCGATGCGCGCATGGGATATTTCCTGCACATCCCCTTCCCGGGACCCGACCTGCTCGCAGCGCTCCCCAACCATGCCGGGTTCATCGAAGACCTGCTGCAATATGATGTGGTCGGCTTTCAGACCTCGGCCGATGTCGCGAACTTCAAGCGCTGCGTCGAGGAATTCACCAGCGCCGAGACCGACGAAACGGGCCTGATCCGCTTCCACGACCGGACCTGCGTTGCCGAACGCTTCCCGATCGGCATCGATGTCGATGCCTTCCAGGAAATGGCGGCGTCAAAGGCGGAAGCCGACTTCATCCACAGCGTCAAACTGAACCTCGTCGCCGAAAAACAGATGATCGGCGTCGATCGGCTCGATTATTCAAAGGGAATTCCGGCACGCTTCCAGGCGTTCTCGCAGATGCTCAACCGTTATCCGGAGATGAGCAAGAAGGTGTCCTTCCTGCAGATCGCGCCGCCCTCACGCGAAGACATCGGCGCTTATGCCGAAATCCGCGAAGAGCTCGAGCGTCTGTCGGGAACGATCAACGGCACCCATGCCGATTTCGACTGGACCCCGATCCGCTATATCCACCGTTCCGTATCGCGCGATCGTCTGGCCGCGATGCTGCGGGCGAGCGAGGTCGGTCTCGTGACGCCCATGCGCGACGGCATGAACCTCGTCGCCAAGGAGTTCGTGGCGGCACAGGATCCTGAAGACCCCGGTGTGCTGGTTTTGTCGCGCTTTGCGGGTGCGGCCGAAGAAATGCCCGAAGCTTTGATGGTCAACCCGTTCGACATCGATGAGATGGCCGAAATGTTCTATCAGGCGCTCAACATGCCGCTCGAAGAACGCAAGGAGCGCCACCACGCGCTGTTCGACCGCATTCGCCGCTATGACGTGAAGGCGTGGCAGGAAAGCTTCCTCGAAGCGCTCACCAGCCCGCGCGAATGGGCTGAAAAGCATGCCGTTCGCATCGCCGACAACGATTCGGTCGATCCGAATGCCGGCGGCCCTCAGGCTCCGTCCGGCCGCGTTCCGACGTAAAGCGCCGATCCCAGCATCGCGACGCCTACGGCCAACGCCGTGGGCCAGCGCGGCATGGCGGACACGTAGAAGATCGCATAGCCGGCTGCCATGCCTGTGAATGCCAGATATTTGGCGCGGCGCGGAACTGCGCCGGAAACCCGCCATGCCCGCAAGGACGGGCCGAAATGCGGGTGGTTCAAGAGCCAGGCCTCAAAACGGGGCGACGAACGACCGAAACACCACGCAGCCATGATCAGGAAGATCGTGGTCGGCAACAGCGGCAGGAAGGCACCCAGAATGCCGATGCCAGTGAGAATCATTCCCGCCGTGAGATAAAGCCCGCGCGCCCATTTGTTGGTGACGGGCACGATCGCTTCCGCACCGCCCGATGACGTGTGTTCAACAGGCGGCAGATCGCCCGGCTGTTGCATCACGCCGCAAACGCATCTTCGGCAAGACGCTGCACGCGCTGGAACGCGGCAACCGCACCCGCAATCACACGCGCCTCTCCCGCCTCGTCGAAGTCGGCGTCATCCAGGGCCGCCTGGAACGTCTTCCACTGCCGCCCGCGCCCTTCCGGCGAAGCGGCAAGATGGCGCGCGCCGAAGTCCTCGCCAAGACCAAGCTTGGCGGCTTCCTTGATCAGAAACGCCGCGCCGAGGTTCGACCCTTCAGCGACATAAAGCCAGCCAAAGCGCGTCGCCAGATCGTCGCTCAGGTCCACGGCGGGCATCGTTTGGGAGGGCTGGAGGTCAAGATCGTCCAGATCCGCTTCGATCATCGAAAGGCGGCAGCGCGCGGCAAGATCAGGCACCAGGTGCGCCAGCCGAGGATCGGCATACAAAGCCTGGATATCCCGATGAAATTGATGCTGCATGCCGAGAAACAGCGCGTAGCGATCGAGCGATGCGAAAGGCCGGCTTTCCATGATGCGGCTGTCGAGCCCTTCATGCGCCGCCTGCGTTTCGGTCTTCAAACGGCGTGACAGCGGCTGGGCCAGCGTGGTGGTTTCGGTCATTCAGTCTGGTATCCGGTCTTCATTCAGCCGATATGGCAAATCGCCGCCGTCCTTCAAGTCGCCTTCAGGCTTGAAGACAAGCGGTGCGAGTGGCACATGATGTCTTTGACAGATTTAAAGAAGTTATCATGGTCACCTATCTCGACGCTGCCACCGCACCCCTGCGCAACACCGGCCAGATCCGGCTCTATGATGAAGCCGCCTTCGATGGCATGCGCAAGGCCTCGCAGATGACGGCGCGGTGCCTCGATGCGCTGGTGGATCTGGTCAAGCCGGGCGTGCCCACAAACGCGATCGACCGCTTCGTGTTCGAGTTCGGCATGGATCATGGCGGCCTGCCGGCCACGCTGAACTATCGCGGCTTCAAGAAATCGACCTGCACCTCGATCAATCATGTCGTCTGCCACGGCTTTCCCGATGACAAGCCGCTGCGCGAAGGCGACATCGTCAATATCGACGTCACCTTCATCGTCGATGGTTGGCATGGTGATTCCAGCCGCATGTACCCCGTCGGGCAGATCAAGCGCGCTGCCGAGCGTCTTCTGGAAGTCACCCACGAATCGCTGATGCGCGGCATTGCCGCGGTCAAACCGGGTGCACGCACCGGTGCCATCGGTCATGCCATCCAGTCTTATGCCGAAGCCGAGCGCTGTTCCGTGGTGCGCGACTTCTGCGGCCATGGTGTCGGCCAGATCTTCCACGATGCGCCGAACATCCTACATTACGGCAATGCCAGCGAAGGCGTCGAGCTGCGCAAGGGCATGATCTTCACGATCGAGCCCATGATCAATCTCGGCCGACCGCATGTGAAGGTGCTGTCCGACGGCTGGACCGCCGTCACGCGCGACCGTTCCCTGTCCGCGCAATACGAGCACAGCGTCGGCGTGACCGATGATGGCTGCGAGATCTTCACCGCCTCGCCGGCCGGATTGTTCGCTCCGGGCATTGCGGTCTGAACCATGGCTGGCGCGGAAGAGGACTTCGATGAAGCGAGTTTCTTCCAGAGCCTGACAACGCGCTCGCCTTTCCCGGCCCAGCCTGCCAAAGCTGCGAACAAGCAAGCGACGGCCAAGAAGCCTCAGAAGGCTGACGCGCTCATCGACGAACCGGCGGAACTCACTCTCGACCTGCCGGCCGTCGCTGCAGCGACGGACACGCCTCCTGAAGACAACGCACCCGCTGCCGAGGTGCCGCTTTATCATGGTCATCGCGACCGCGTTCGCAAGCGGTTCGACAAGATCGGCGGCGAAGCTTTCGAGGATTATGAGCTGTTGGAGATCGCGCTCTTCGGCGTGATCCCACGCGGCGACACAAAGGACACCGCCAAGCGCCTCTTGAAACGCTTCGGCACCTTTGCCGAAGTGGTCGGCGCGCCGAAGCACCTTCTGCAGGAGGTGGAGGGCATCGGTCCGAACGCCGCGACAGACATCAAGGTGCTTGCCGCCGTCGCGCAGCGGATCGCACGCGGCGCGGTGATCCAGCGCGAAGCCTTGACCTCCTGGAACCTCATCCTCGAATATCTGCGTACTGCCATGGCGTTCGATGCCGTGGAGAAATTCCGGGTTCTGTATCTCAACAAGAAGAACCTGCTGATCGCCGACGAGGTGCAGCAGGAAGGCATCGTCGACCACACGCCGGCCTATCCCAGCAAGGTCGTCAACCGCGCCTACAATCTCGGCGCGACGGCCATCGTCTTGGTCCATAACCATCCATCCGGCGATCCCGAACCGTCCCGCGCCGACATCGACCTGACCAAAGCCATCATCGCCGCCGCCAAGAACCACAACATCGTCGTTCACGACCACATCATCATCGGCCGCAACGGCCACGCCAGCCTGCGCGGCCAGGGCTATATCTGAGGCTTCTTTTGGGAGGCCTGGAGCGCCGTCAGCGCGACACTACAGCTAAGAAAAAGGCCGCCTCGAGGGCGGCCTTTTCAGTTCCATGATGAAGCCGATCAGGCTTCCGAGGCGGGCTCTTCCACTTCCGTGGCAGCCTCTTCCTTGTCGGCCTTGGCGGCCTTCTTCTTCGGCGCAGCCTTCTTCTTGGCCGGCTTCTTTTCTTCCGCAGCGGCTTCCTTGGTTTCACCCTCGGCGCCAGCCTCGTCTTCCGACATCAGCTCTTCCTTGGAAACGCTCTTGTCGGTGACGTCGATCTGACCGAGCAGATGGTCAACCACCTTCTCCTCGTAAAGCGGCGCGCGGATGGACGCGAGCGCGCTGGGGTTCTTGCGGTAGAAGTCGAACACGTCCTGCTGCTGCGGGCCGGGATAGCGGCGCACGAAGTCGAACAAAGCGCGCTGCATTTCCTCGTCGGAAATCGTCACGCCGGCCTTCTCACCGATCTCAGCCAGCACGAGGCCAAGGCGCACGCGGCGCTCGGCCAGCTTGCGGTATTCGGCCTGAGCCTCTTCCTCGGTCGTACCTTCGTCTTCGAACGTCTGGCCGGCAGACTGCAGATCGCGCTGCACCTGGTTCCAGATGTTCTCGTACTCGGCTTCCACGAGCTTGGATGGCGCTTCGAACTGATAGGTGCCGTCGAGTGCGTCGAGCAGCTCGCGCTTCACCTTCTGGCGGGTCATCTGGCCATACTGGCTTTCGAGCTGACCCTTCACGATCTCGCGCAGACGCTCGAGCGATTCGATGCCGAGGGTCTTGGCGACCTCGTCCGTCAGTTCCATCTTGGCGGGAGCAGCGACTTCCTTGACGGTGATGTCGAAGGTCGCGTCCTTACCGGCCAGATGCGAAGCGTTGTACTGAGCCGGGAACGTGACGTTGATCACCTTCTCGTCGCCAGCCTTGAGGCCGACCAGCTGCTCTTCGAAGCCCGGGATGAACTGCTTGGAGCCGAGCACGAGCTGTGCATCGGAATCCTGGCCGCCCTGGAAGGCTTCGCCATCGACCTTGCCGAGGTAGTCGAGCGTGACGCGGTCGCCATCTTCGGCGGCGCCGTCCTTGGTCTCGTAGGAGCGGGCGGATTCTGCAACGCGCTGCAGACCTTCCTCGATCTCCTCGTCGGCCACGTCGTAAACCGGACGCGTGACCTTGATGCCGGAATAATCCTGCAGCTCGATCGCCGGGATGATCTCGTAAGCCAGCGAGAACTCGAAGTCCTTCTTGCCGGCCAGGATCTTGTCGGCTTCCGCCTCGTCCTCGGTCATGTTGACCTCGGGCTGCATCGCGGCCTTTTCGCCACGGTCAGCCAGGATGGAGCGGGTGGAGTCGTTCAGGATCTCGTTGACGACTTCGGCCATGAAGGACTTGCCGTACATCTTGCGAAGATGCTGCATCGGCACCTTGCCGGGACGGAAGCCGTTGATGCGTGCCTTGCCCTGCGCTTCGGAAAGACGGCCGTTCAGGCGCGATTCCATGTCACTGGCGGGCACAACCACCTTGATCTCGCGCTTCAGCCCGTCGTTGAGCGTCTCGGTAACCTGCATTCTTGAAACCTTCTTGTCGTTGCGTGCCACCGATGGCACGGCGAAATTCCGTCAGGGCGTTTCCGTAAATGGAGCCGGAACCGATGGTGCGGGTGGAGGGACTTGAACCCCCATGCCTTGCGGCGCTTGGACCTAAACCAAGTGTGTCTGCCAATTCCACCACACCCGCCTCGGAGCGGACAGCCCCTTGAAGCGGGGTTCCTATATCATCGCGATTGCAGCGTTCAAAAGGAAATTTGCCTTTTCTTTCGGCCATTTTGCCGCTTTTCCCGCAAAAGGCGAGTGCGCCGGCTCAATAAAGCGGTTCGCTGTAGAGCGCGACGTCGCCATCATAGAGCGCCTTGATCTGCGCATCGCCTTCCTTGCCAACCGCAACCCGTATCGTGAAAGAGCGTTCCCCAAGCCGCCTTTCGATCGCGCGCCCCTCGCCTTCGGGCACATAAAAGCGCTCGAGACCGTAGCGGATGTTGAGGGTCTCGAGCCCCGTCTGCCAGCGATCGAAGCTCGTTCCGTTCAGGTCGATCTCGTTCGCCCCGAGCGGCTCATCCAATGGCGCACCGAGCCCAACCCCGACGATCTGCGCCGGCGCATGGTTCTCGCCGCGCTTCAGCCTGACGTAAACCGCGCCGACCACGTCATTGTCCCGCGGGCGGCTCGTTCGAACGCGATCAACCGGTATGCGCGAGATGTCATAGCTAAGCGCAACGTAATCGCCGCGCAGGAGATCGTGCGGATCGACAGGGACCGTGCGCAACGTGACTTCCTCGCCGTTTCGCAGCAAGGCCGCGCGGCTGTAGATTGCCGAAGACAAGAAGCCGATCTGCGCCAGCGCAACGACAATAGCCGCAACAAGAACCTTGGAGCGCCTGTTCATGGCGTTTCTCCCGCCTTCATGTCGGCCGGCTCGGTAACGTCGCGGCCAAACTCCTTTTCGAAGCGTCGAATCGCAACTGCGATGATTGCCAGCACCAGTCCCGAAGCGAGAAAGAAACTCGCCGTGTCGAGCATCGTGCCGAGATACACCGCGTAGAGATAAATGAGTTCTACCGCAAAGCCGGCATAAGCGAGCCGCCGCAGCCGACGGCTTTCCCGCCCTCCGGTCAGCAGCGCTGCAATCACACCGGCAAACACGACGACAGCCAAGAAAAACGCCGTTCCGAGTTGTTCGAACTTCATCAGCTGCAACAGCGCCATGGAAAGGAGGAAGCCGAACAAGCCCAGCACCGGCAAGGCCGCACCCAGCCGTGCCGCCCGCTCGGCAAGCCCTGGCCGAAACACAGCAAAGACGAAGACAGCCACCGAGAGCGAAGCCATGACGGTCGGCACAATCGGCGATGCCTGCTGCGTCATCGTCAACAGCGTGCCGTAAAGCAGCAGCGACAGAGCAATGAGCACGCGACCATAAGGGCTGCCGGTCCAGAAGCTCAGCACCCACAGCACCAGAGCGGCCGGCAGAAACCAGATCGAAGGCTGCGCGCTCGACCATATGCCGTTGCTGGAGCTCACCAGCCAGAATGCGGCGAGCATCACGCTACCCACCGTCAGGATGGGCGAGCGCAGCATCGCTGACGCGAAGGCGGTGCCTGCCGCCCAGATGGCGATCGCCTGAACCTCGTCACCGGTGATGTGGTACATCTGGCCGATCAGCGCGATCGAGGCGCCGAACGCGGCTGCGGCAATCATATAAAGAGACTCGCCCCAGACCACCGCGCCGCGCAGCTTGGTGACGGCACCGCCGATATAGCCGGCTGCAATCAAGACAAACAGCAGGGCGACGCGCACCAGACGCGGGATTGCTTCCCAGTTGGCCGCGACGAAAAGCAGGATGGCCGCCGCCAGCAAAATGGCCGCGAGCCCGCCGATCACCGAACCAAAGCTGATGCCCTTGCCGCGCCGTGCTTCGAGATCGTTCGTAAGACGCAGCGCGGTTTCAGCATCGATCAGCCCCGCGCTCGTCCAGCGGGTGATCTCAGCTTTGACGTTGTTGACATAGGAAGCCATGGCACCCTGTTCCTGGACGTTTGAAGCTTGGTCACGCGGAAAAGCGCATCCCCGCTAACGCGCCATTTAAATCCATTAATGTTGCGTTGCACAAAGCGCATCGCTGCCATGCAACATCGTCTGTTTCAATCACGCGGGGTCACGCATATCTTCCGCCTTGTCCGAAGCCAAGACGCCGACGACAGCAAGAAAAAAAGACTTCTAGGGTACGAAACAAATGAACATCATCCGCAACTACCGCAACTGGCGCCGCTACCGCGACACGGTTTCCGAGCTGAGCCGCCTTTCCAACCGCGAACTCTCCGACCTGGGCATCGCCCGTGGCGACATCCCGTTCGTGGCACGCAAGACGGTCTAATTGACCGCATGAGATTTCGCTGAGCCTACCTCCTCCCAGGTCTCAGCGAATAGGACCGGAACCTACCTCCTCCCAGGAACCGGTCACCTAAACGACACCTGCCCAACCTCCTCCCTGGGCAGGTGTCGCATCTAGGACCAGAATTTCGCCGTGATCGCACGGCAAGCGGTGAAAACCGCAAACGGAATTTCGCTGAACCTACCTCCTCCCAGGTTTCAGCGAATACGACCGGATCCATCCTCCTCCCAGGAACCGGTCACCCAAACGACACCTGCCCAACCTCCTCCCTGGGCAGGTGTCGCATTTGGAACCAAGAATTCAGCCGCCTCTGCGGCATGCGGTGAAAACCGCGACCCTTTCGCTGAGCCTACCTCCTCCCAGGTTTTCAGCGAATACGACCGGATCCATCCTCCTCCCAGGAACCGGTCACCCATACGACGCCTGCCGAACCTCCTCCCTCGGCAGGCGTCGCAATTGGGACCAGGAATTCGCCGTGATCGCACGGCAAGCGGTGCGAAAACCGCAAAACGGAATTTCGCTGAACCGACCTCCTCCCAGGTTTCAGCGAATACGACCGGATCCATCCTCCTCCCAGGAACCG